>NZ_JAOWFV010000039.1:0-568464 GCF_030333505.1 Citrobacter sp. CK189
CCATGCCGAACTCAGAAGTGAAACGCCGTAGCGCCGATGGTAGTGTGGGGTCTCCCCATGCGAGAGTAGGGAACTGCCAGACATCAAATCAAGCGAAGGGCCCGGTCGAAAGATCGGGCCTTTTTGCGTTTACGCGCCCTGAGAACTACCGGATGGCGGCTGTGCCTTATCCGGCTCACGTTCCACCAGATAAGCGCAGCGCCACCGGGCAGTTAGTGAATGACTTGCGACAAGAACGCCCGGGTGCGCTCTGATTTAGGATGGGCAAAAAACTCTTCCGGTGGCGCCTGCTCAACAATTTCACCACGATCCATAAAGATCACCCTGTCTGCTACCGTTCGGGCAAAGCCCATTTCGTGGGTGACGCAAAGCATTGTCATCCCGGACTGTGCCAGACCAATCATGGTATCCAGCACCTCTTTCACCATCTCAGGATCCAGCGCGGAGGTCGGCTCATCAAACAGCATAATTTTGGGCTTCATGCATAGCGAACGTGCAATAGCCACGCGCTGCTGTTGCCCGCCGGAAATCTGCCCTGGAAACTTATGGGCGTGCTCAGCGATGCGCACACGTTCCAGGTAATGCATCGCCAGTGCTTCAGCTTCTTTCTTTGGCATCTTCCGCACCCAAATCGGCGCCAGAGTACAGTTTTGCAGTACCGTCAGATGTGGGAAGAGGTTGAAGTGCTGGAACACCATACCGACTTCCTGTCTTACCCGCTCGATATTGCGAATGTCTTCATTGAGTTCAATACCGTCTACCACAATCCGTCCTTGTTGATGTTCCTCCAGATGATTAATACAGCGAATGGTCGTGGATTTACCCGAGCCGGAAGGGCCACACAACACGATACGCTCCCCCTGTTTCACGTTCAGATTAATGTCTTTCAGAACATGAAACTGACCGTACCATTTATTGACGTTTTCCAGCGTGATCATCGCGTCGGCAGGTTGAATTAATAATTGGCTCATAAAATCCTCAGTGCGGCGTACGCCCGGTGTTAAAACGTTTCTCCAGATGCTGGCTGTAACGCGACATGCTGAAGCAGAAAATCCAGTAAATCAGTGCGGCAAAAACATACCCTTCGGTCGACATCCCCAGCCATGCAGGGTCAACAGTTGCCTGCTGAACGCTACTGAAAAGGTCAAATAAACCGATAATGATCACCAGGCTGGTATCTTTAAACAGGGCGATAATGGTGTTCACCAGACCCGGTATTACCAGCTTCAACGCCTGGGGTAGAATGACCAGTCCCTGGGTTTTCCAGTACCCGAGCGCCAGAGATTCCGCGGCCTCATACTGCCCTTTCGGTAATGCCTGTAACCCTCCGCGTACGACCTCTGCGACGTAGGCAGACTGAAAAAGGATCACCCCGACCAGCGCCCGGATAAGTTTGTCGATACTGGTTCCTTCCGACATAAACAGCGGCAACATGACCGAAGACATAAACAGCACGGTGATTAACGGTACGCCTCGCCAGAACTCGATAAAGATAACGGAGAGCATCCGAACGATCGGCATATGAGAGCGACGGCCCAGCGCCAGCAAAATTCCCAGAGGAAGGGCACCCGCAATACCGACGGAAGCGATGATCAACGTGAGTGTTAATCCTCCCCATTGCCGCGTTTCTACCCGCTCCAGCCCGAAGAAACCGCCATACATCAGCCACCAGACAACAATGGGATAGATAACCGCCCATGCGGCGATATAGCGCCCGCGACGGGGCATTGCTTTCCAGAACATCGGCACAATGGAGGCCAGACCAACGAGTAATGCCAGGTTGATGCGCCAGCGTTGGTCATGTGGATAAAGCCCATACATAAACTGACCAAAACGTTCGTGGATAAATACCCAGCATGCACCCGCCTTCGTGCAATCAGCACGCGTCGAACCCACCCAGTTAGCCTGTAGAAACGCCCAGTTCAGCAAGGGGGGAATGAGTATCCACATGAGCCACAGACAAAAAAGGGTTAGCAGGCTATTGGACCAACTGGAAAAGAGATTTTTACGTACCCACAAAATTATGCGACCTGCGCCGTTATTGGCCGGGCGCATGGGATGAGACAGAAGAGCTTTTGTCATCATGGTTCCTTAGCGCTCAATCAGGGCGATACGGCGGTTATAAATATTCATCAGCAGGGAAATACTGAGGCTGATGATCAGATAAACCGACATGGTGATGGCGATGGTTTCAATGGCCTGACCCGTCTGGTTCAGTACCGTTCCGGCAAACAGGGAAACCATATCCGGGTAGCCGATAGCGGCGGCAAGCGATGAGTTCTTCACGATATTCAGATACTGGCTGGTCAATGGAGGAATGATCACGCGCAGTGCCTGGGGAATGATGACCTGACGCAGCGTTACCGGATTAGGGAGGCCCAGTGAACGCGCGGCTTCATGCTGGCCGTGGGGAACCGCCTGGATACCGGAACGGATGATCTCAGCAATAAATGCCGAGGTGTATACCGAAAGCGCCAGCGTCAACGCAGCCAGTTCTGGAATTAATGCCATTCCTCCCCGGAAGTTAAACCCGCGTAACTCAGGCACATCCCAGTGTAGCGCCGCGCCAAATAGCCACTGAGCGACAGCCGGCAATAGCACGATGAGCGCCAACGCCGTAGGCCATGTTCGGCGCAATTGCCCCGTCTTAATCTGGTGCGTTTTATTGAAGCGAAAGAGCCCGGTGGAGATGACGATCGCCAGAAGGATTGCCACACAAAAAGCGATAACGCCTTCACCCAGCTGTGGCGCCGGAATATAGAGTCCCCGATTACTCAGAAAAACCAAATCCAGCGCGCTGACCGCCTGCCGTGGCCCGGGTAAATTACGCAGGACGGCAAAGTACCAGAAGAAGATTTGCAGCAATGGCGGAATATTGCGAAAGGTTTCGATGTAAATGGTCGATAACTTACGCAATAACCAGTTATCCGACAGGCGTGCAAGGCCGAGGAAAAAACCTAAAAATGACGCAAAAACAATACACAGTGCGGAGACCAACAGGGTATTGAGCAAGCCGACCAGAAAAACGCGGCCATATGTATCCCCTTGCTCGTAGTCGATCAGGTGCTGAACAATACCGAACCCGGCGCTGCGATCGAGAAACGCGAATCCTGAGGTAATCCCCCGACTGCTCAGATTGTTAATCGTATTATGAATTAAATAGACCGCAACACTGACAACCGCAATAACGGCGAGTATTTGAAATAACCAGGCGCGGACCGCAGGGTTAGAAAAGGAGAGCATTCCTTTCACGGTTGAGCGGCGATGGGACATAAGAAAACCTCGGTAACCATAACTCTGGGCTGAGCGCCGCAGGTGCGGCGCCCGTTACATCACAACGGCTGAGCGCCGCAGGTGCGGCGCCCGTTACATCACAACGGCTTAGCGTACGGGTGGTGCGTACTGAATGCCGCCGTTATTCCAGAGATTGTTCTGGCCTCGTTTGATCTTCAGTGGGCTTTCCGATCCCACGTTACGTTCAAAGATCTCCGCGTAGTTACCAACCTGTTTAATGATGTTGTAGGCCCATTTGTTATCCAGTTTCAGATCCTTACCGTAATCCCCTTCTTTGCCCAACAAATGCGCCATGTCCGGTGTTGCCGGATTCGCCGCTTTCTCATCTACGTTCTGCGAGTTAATCCCCATTTCTTCAGCATTCAGCATAGCGAACAGCGTCCAGCGGACGACGGAGAACCACTCATCATCACCACGGCGCACAACGGGGCCCAGAGGCTCTTTTGAGATGACTTCAGGCAAGACGATCCATTCGGCAGGGTCGCTCAGCTTGATTCGCAGGGCATATAACTGAGACTGGTCAGAAGCCAGCGTGTCACAGCGGCCCGATTCCAGCGCTTTGGCTGACTCATCAGAGCGATCAAAAGTGACCGGGGTGTATTTCATTTTGTTGGCTTTAAAGTAATCGGCCACGTTCAGTTCGGTATCCGTGCCAGCCTGTATACAGACGGTGGCGCCGTCCAGCTCTTTAGCGCTTTTTAACCCCGCTTTGTTATGCGTCAGGAAACCAATCCCGTCGTAATACGTCACGCCAGTGAATGACATGCCCATACCTGCGTCGCGTGAAGAGGTCCAGGTTGTATTACGGGATAACAGATCGACTTCGCCGGATTGCAAGGCGGTGAAGCGCTCCTTTGCAGTGAGTGGGGTATATTTTACTTTTGTATCATCGCCAAATACGGCTGCGGCAACGCCACGACAAACATCGACGTCAATACCCGTGAATTTACCGCTTGCATCTGCATAAGAAAAACCAGGCAGGCCGTCACTGATCCCACATTGTACGAATCCTTTTTTCTTTACGGCATCCAGTGTTGCGCCAGCATACGCCTGATTTGCAACAGCAAGCAGCACGCCGACCGCAGCCAGGCTGGCTATCATCATCTTTTTCATAATGCATCCTGTGTGGAGAAATTATCGTTATAGAGAGACGTTCTGGAACGTCTTTACCTGTCTGTGGCTTTGGCCATACTCTTTTAAGCAAAGGTAGTGCCAGGTTTTGCGAACGAATGCTCGACGCAATATGCAGAGTGTAGACAGGAAAAAATAAATGCAGCGCCCTGAAATGGTGCGAAAATGAAACGTAAGCCACATTTTGGAGCAAAATATTTAAATTTACGGGCGCTGTGCGGAATAACGATTTCGCCCGTTAATATCGGCAGGATAAGTATGATAAATGCAGTTTCACTAAGACAGAATAATGAAAAGCGCCAATCTTATAGAGTAGATATGTGAGAGAAATCTATAATTAATGATTAATAATAAGTCGATTATCCAGAGCTTTGCCTTATATTAAAAGCGCGGGTTGCCGCGCTTTTAATAAAACCTATTTCGTCAGGGCAACAATCCCCAGCGTCAGGCCTGCGACAGCGGCTGCACCACCGGCAATCGCCCCCGCTGTTTCCCAGTTATCTTGCGTGGTGCCCTTCATACAGGTATTGGTATGAACCAGACGACCCTGGTCGTCATAAACCGGAACGCAAGGAGAGTCATGCGCACACCCCGCCAGCAAGGTTGTGAGCAATGCAACAGGAATTAATCTTTTCATGGTGTTACCTCAAAAATAAACGTTTCGCTACATCCAGCAAAGTCGAATGCTCCGCTAGCTGCGAACCCGACGCTATTTTATCACGCCTTAAAAAGGCACCCGCATATGGAATAATTTCAATTCATGTGGATTGTAAAAATAATGGAGAAAAGGATGGCTAAGCGGTGCATGTCTGGTAAATAGCAGGGAAAATAAATGACTATCTTTTTAATACATAAATGGATAATTATTTTGGAAAAAGGCGCCCGAGGGCGCCTTAATTTTAGTGGTTAATCATGATGCCGGTTAAATCGACGTCTCACGACCACAAAGAAGACCGGAACGAAGAAGATTGCCAGCAATGTCGCCGTCAGCATTCCTCCCATAACCCCTGTTCCCACCGCATTTTGTGCGCCACTGCCTGCGCCATGACTGATAACCAGCGGCATAACGCCGAGGATGAACGCCAGAGATGTCATCAGGATTGGGCGTAAACGCATACGTGACGCTTCAAGCGTTGCCTCAATCAACCCTCGTCCCTCTTTCTCCATCAGATCCTTGGCAAACTCCACAATCAGGATGGCGTTTTTAGCAGAAAGACCAATGGTTGTGAGCAGGCCAACCTGGAAGTAAACGTCGTTATTCAGTCCGCGAAGCGAGGCGGCCAGCAATGCGCCGACCACGCCTAGCGGTACAACGAGCATAACGGAGAACGGAATGGACCAGCTTTCATACAATGCAGCCAGGCAAAGGAAGACCACAATCAGTGAGATTGCATACAACGCCGGAGCCTGGTTGCCGGAGAGGCGCTCCTGATACGACATGCCTGTCCAGTCATGACCAATACCGTTCGGTAATTTTTCCGCCAGGCTTTCCATTAATGCCATCGCTTCCCCGGTACTTCTGCCGGGCGCCGCTTCACCCAACAGCTCCATTGAAGGCATACCGTTGTAGCGTTCCAGACGTGGTGAGCCGTAAATCCACCGTGCCGAACTGAAGGTGGAGAACGGAACCATTTCACCGTTTGCGCTACGGACATACAGATTGTTGATGTCACCGGGCAACATGCGGAACGGCGCATCCGCCTGGACATAGACTTTCTTCACTCGTCCATGATCGATGAAATCATTCACGTACGTGCCGCCAAGCGCGGTGGAAATCGTCTGGTTGATGTCTGACAGGCTGACTCCCAGAGCCTGTGCTTTTTCCTGATCGACATCCAGCTTGAACTGTGGCGTATCTTCCAGCCCGTTAGGGCGTACGCGAACCAGCAGGTCGGGATGCTCTTTTATCATACCCAGCAACTGGTTCCGGGCTTTGGTGAGCTCCGTGTGGCCCAGGTTCGCCTGATCGATCAGTTCAAAGTCAAACCCCGTTGCCGTACCCAGCTCAATAATCGCGGGCAGGTTGAACGGGAAGACAAGACCATCCTTTATCTGGCTGAATGCCCTGGTTGCGCGGGCAACGATCGCTTCTACGCCATTTTCTTCGCCGGGGCGTTCTTCCCAGGGCTTCAGGCTAATAAAGACGATACCGGAGTTCTGCCCCTGTCCGCTAAAGCTAAAACCATTCACGGTAAAGACGGATTCAACGTTGGCTTTTTCCTGGTTCAGATAGTAGTTCTGAATCTGATCCAGCACCTGCTGCGTACGCGTCTGCGTCGCGCCAGCCGGTAACTGCACCATCGTCATGAATACGCCCTGATCTTCTTCCGGCAGGAAGGAGGTGGGTAAGCGCAGGAACAAAATGGCCATGCCGCCGACGATAAGGACATACAGCAGCAAATAACGCCCGGTCTTGCGCAAAATACCGCTGACGCTGTTACTGTAATGCCCGACGCTTTTCTCAAACAGCGTGTTAAACCACCCGAAGAAGCCACCTTTCTTTTCATGGTGATCGGCAGACGCAGGCTTAAGCAGCGTGGCGCAAAGCGCAGGCGTCAGGATGAGCGCAACCAGTACAGAAAGCGCCATTGCAGAAACGATAGTCAGCGAGAACTGGCGGTAAATTGCGCCAGTTGAGCCGCCAAAGAAGGCCATCGGCACAAATACGGCGGAAAGCACCATCGCGATCCCCACCAGCGCGCCCTGAATCTGCGACATTGATTTCTGAGTCGCTTCTTTGGGCGGTAGCTTTTCTTCCACCATCACGCGTTCGACGTTTTCCACGACGACGATAGCATCATCGACCAGCAAGCCGATGGCGAGCACCATCCCGAACATTGTTAACGTATTAATAGAGAAACCGAACGCCGCCAGGATGGCGAATGTACCCAGCAGTACAACCGGCACAGCAATGGTCGGTATCAACGTCGCGCGTATGTTTTGCAGGAAAAGATACATGACCAGGAAAACGAGGATGATCGCTTCAAACAGCGTTTTCACCACTTCATGAATCGATATTTTCACAAACGGCGTGGTGTCATACGGGTAGACCACCTTCAACCCTTGCGGGAAGAACGGCTGTAGTTCCGCAAGCTTCGCTTTAATGGCCGCTGCCGTATCCAGCGCGTTCGCGCCGGTTGCCAGCTTAATACCCAAGCCTGTCGCCGCCTGGCCATTAATCTTCGTCACCATGTTGTAGTTTTCGCCGCCAAGTTCGATGCGGGCCACATCTTTAAGATGGACCATCGAACCATCCTGATTCACTTTCAGCGTGATGCGGCCAAACTCTTCCGGCGTTTTCAGGCGTGTTTGCGCGATGATAGAGGCGTTAAGCTGCTGTCCCGGGATGGAAGGCGTCCCGCCCAGTTGGCCTGCGGCAATCTGGTTGTTCTGCGTTTTCAGCTGGTTAATAACATCTAACGGCGTCAGTTGGTATTTGTTTAACGCATTGCTGTCGAGCCAGATACGCATCGCGTACTGTGCGCCAAACAGTTGGACGTCGCCGACGCCGGATGTCCGGCTGATGGTATCTTTAACGTTAGACGCCACATAATCGGAAATATCATCCTGCGTCAGGTTCTTATTGTCGGAAACAAAACCGGCCACCAGAAGGAAGCTACTGCTTGATTTCTCGACGCTGATACCTTGCTGCTGTACCTCCTGCGGCAACAAAGGCATGGCCAGTTGCAGTTTATTTTGTACCTGAACCTGTGCGATATCCGGGTCGGTGCCGGACTGGAACGTCAACGTAATGGTTACGCTACCGGACGAGTCGCTGGTGGACGACATATACATCAGGTTATCGATACCGTTCATATTCTGTTCGATAACCTGCGTTACGGTATCCTGCACCGTTTGCGCGTCTGCCCCCGGGTAGGTTGCGGAAATCGCAACGGCGGGCGGCGCGATGGTCGGGTACTGCGCAACAGGCAGCTGCATGATCGCCAGGGCGCCGGCCATCATGAGAATGATGGCCAGAACCCAGGCAAAAATCGGGCGATTAATAAAAAAGTTTGCCATGTCCGGTTACCTTATTGCGCTGCATTCGCCGCAGGGGCATCGGTGGTGGCTTTAACCTGTTCGCCCGGGCGGGCTTTCTGCAAGCCGCTGACGATAACTTTGTCGCCCGGTTGCAACCCTTTGCTGATTAACCATTTATCGCCGATCGCCTGAGTAGCGATAACGTCGCGCGCTTCAACCTGATCTTTATCATTGACGAGCATCACCATCGCATCGCCACGCGGCGTACGCGTTACGCCCTGCTGTGGAACGAGAATGGCATTGGGCTGAATGCCTTCATCAATTCGCGCGCGGACAAACATACCGGGAAGCAGGGTGTGCTGAGGATTGGGGAAAACAGCCCGAAGGGTGATAGAACCGGTACTTTCATCTACCGTAACGTCGGAAAATTGCAGCGTGCCTTTCAGCGGGTATGCCTGACCATTTTCCATTACCAACTCGACGTTGCTGCGGGTGTTGTCTTTGTGCAGGCTACCCTGCTCGACGGACTGCCTGAGACGCATAAAATCGCTGCTGGACTGCGTCACATCAACGTAAATAGGATCAAGCTGTTGCACGGTCGCCAGTTCGGTTGCCTGACCATTGGTTACCAGCGCGCCTTCGGTGACACTGGATTTACCAATGCGGCCGCTGATCGGCGAAGTCACTTTGGTGTAGGCGAGGTTGATGCGCGCGCTTTCTACTGCGGCTTTTGCGGCGATAACGGCGGCATCAGCCTGACGAGCATCGGCGATGGCCTGGTCGTACTCTTGTTGGCTAATGTATTTTGTGCCAACCAGCGGAACGTAGCGTTTAACCGTTAAGTGCGCAATGGCGGCGGCAGCTTCGCTTTTTGCCAGCTCGCCTTTGGCGCTGTCGTAATCAGCCTGATAAGTCGCCGGGTCAATCTGATAAAGCGACTGGCCTGCTTCGATATCGCTACCTTCGGTGAAATTCCTTTTCAGTACAATGCCGCTGACCTGAGGCCGGACTTCCGCAATACGAAATGGCGTCGTGCGCCCCGGCAGCTCGGTCGTCACCGCTAAGGGGGCAGATTCGACTACGTGGACGGTGACTTGCGGCTCAGCAGGGTGAGCTTGCGTATCTCCCTGATCGTTACAACCGGCGAGTAACGCAGCGGAGATTATGATGAATGAGGGCAGGAGTGCAAACCTGGCATGTTTCGTCATTACTGTTCCTTAGAAAACCGAAGCTCGTTATTTACCGGATAACGGTAAGGCGTTAACGCGCACAAATAAAATAGCAGTTGGCTATCCTACAAATTATCAGCTCGTGATGTAAGCAATACTTATTTCCGGTCGTCATGCACGGCACGTAAAAGCAAAAAAAGATTAATATCCTGTCGTTTCATAATGCGGTGGAAAAGTAAAATCCTGTCTTTCATTAACACAAATGGAAATATGCATTCTTTTGGTGAATGATTTTATTTGATTCATTTGTATTTATTATTTATTTGGATGTATTGTGCGTAATAATACACGAGGACTCTCGTTTAAATAAAAATGAAGTGATACATTTGCGCGTTATCCCTGAACAGTATTTACTGTCATCCTTCGGTTTCAGACACACTTCATTATGGCCAGGAAAACAAAAGCGGACGCCCTCAGAACCCGACAACACTTGATTGAAACAGCGATCGTACAGTTCGCCTTGCACGGGGTCGGCAACACCACGCTAAACGACATTGCAGACGCCGCGAATGTTACGCGGGGCGCTATCTATTGGCATTTTGAGAACAAGACGCAGTTGTTTAATGAGGTATGGGGTCAGCAACCGCCGCTACGCGATCTCATTCAGGACAGGTTAACAACGTGTGGGGGCGATAATCCGCTACAGAATTTGCGTGAAAAACTGATTGCCGCTTTGCAATATATTGCCGAAGTGCCCCGACAACAGGCATTAATGCAGATTTTATATCATAAATGTGAATTTCATAATGATATGATATCAGAGCAGGATATTCGGGAAAAAATAGGCTTCAGTTATCAGGTAATGCGTGAAGCATTACAGCAATGTATGAATAAAGGACTGATTGCGACCGGTCTTGATGTCGAGGTCAATTTAATTGTGCTTCATGGCAGTTTTAGCGGGATCGTAAAGAACTGGTTAATGAATCCTTCCAGTTATGATCTCTATAAGCAGGCGCCGCAATTAGTGGATAATGTATTAAAAATGTTAGTTCCGAATGGCAATGTGATGGTACTAACGCAGAATAACAACCCGGTCGGGGAAGCGTAACGGTTATCCCTAACTGTGCGTCGGCATAATTTGCATAGAACTGGCTGGCGTACTACTCAAGGTCGGCGCAGTTGACGAGTTTGAGCGGGTTAACCGAATTCATGTTGCGGCATTTATCGTATTCCGTTGTCATCAGTTCGATCCACTGCATGAGTAATGCGTCAAAAAGGAAAACGGAGACTGCGAAAACAACCAGCCACCAATACTTACGAATCATTGCCAAATCCTGTGTATTCATGCCCAAGCGTGCAAGGAATATACACGAAACAACGCGGCAGAAAAGCAGACTTACAATGCTTTTACTTCACCTGAGACGTATCCGTCATTTCGGTCATTCGGCTCTTTTTGGACAGGTTTGTTGTCTTGCGCTTTTTCACCTTTGCCAGTTCGTTTTCCGCATAGTGAGAGGTGACGTTCAGCCTTCTGATGCCCATTTTTACGTATTCATCGTTGATTTCGATGCCGACAAATTTTCGCCCGGTTTCCACGGCTACGGCGCCCGTCGTGAAGCTTCCGGCGAAGGGATCTAACACCGTGTCGCCCGGGTTTGAGGAGGCCAGGATGATCCGGCTCAACAGCGCTCTGGGTTTTTGCGTGGGATGGTTCTCATACTCATCCATTAAGTAGCGGACGCGGGGAAAATCCCAGACGTTTCCGGGGACTTTTTGCGTGTTGTAGGGCTGGGGCGGATTTTTGCGGTAATCGATCAACGCTCTTTTTGCGCCGGTTTTGGTTTCAACCAGGATGTCATCACGATTAAACGTATAGTTCTTCGCATCTTTTACCATCATCAGGATGGGTTCATACATTGAGCCAAAATACTTTTTGGCCTGCACGCCTGAGCTGTCGTACGACCATATGATGCGGCTTTTGATATCGAACAGTTTCCTGCATTTGAGGTCGAGATAGGGCATGTTCTCCGTGCTGTTCATGATGTACATCGTGCCGTGTTTTTTCAGCACCCGATGGCACTCATCAATGCATTCAAACAGCCAGGCCAAAAAGGTCTCTTCGTCCCAGGACTCCACCAGACCATCAAAATTTTTTCCGATGTTGTAGGGCGGGTCGGCAAAAATTAAATCGGCACTTTCCGGGGGCAGTTTTTTCAATTCTGAAAGCGCATCACCGTGAATGATCTTCTTCGATTCATCGCCAAAATATTGCGGCTCAAATCCGACATTCATGAACAAACTCCTGTCTGACGCGAATAAAAAAGGCGCTTCCCCATGCCGAGTAGCGCCTTTTTAAACAAGCAATTAGCTAATCGAAATTAGTTCATGCCGTATTTTTTCAATTTTTTACGCAGCGTACCACGGTTGATGCCCATCATCAGGGCAGCACGGGTCTGGTTACCACGGGTGTATTGCATCACCATGTCCAACAGGGGCTGTTCTACTTCAGCCAGTACCAGCTCATAGAGGTCATTAACATCCTGACCGTTCAGTTGAGCAAAATAGTTCTTCAGTGCCTGTTTAACCGAGTCACGCAGGGGCTTTTGAGTCACCTGATCCTGAGAGTTAACGGTAGAAACGGTCAGTACGTCAGAATTTACGCGTTGTTCGAACATAGTTCTGTCAGCTCTTTATTTCATTACGCAAAATTTTCGAAGTATGCCTCCAACGCCTCCAGCTGTTCGCTGGCATCCTCAATGGCGTTGAATGTGCGCCGAAACTGGTCATTTGGAGCGTGCTCCTGGAGATACCAGGAGACGTGTTTACGTGCAATTCGGTACCCTTTTGCCTGGCCATAAAAGTCATGCAGTTCCCGAACATGCGCGCAAAGCAAGCGCTTAACCTCTGCCAAAGGCAGGGGGGGTAGCAACTCCCCAGTGTCCAGATAATGCTGGATTTCCCGAAAGATCCAGGGTCTTCCCTGAGCTGCGCGGCCTATCATCAGGGCATCCGCCCCCGTATAGTCGAGCACAGCTCTGGCTTTATGCGGGTCAGTAATGTCGCCATTCGCGATAATCGGAATGGAAACTTTCTGCTTAACTGCCCGAATACTGTCGTATTCAGCATCTCCATTGAACAAACAGGCGCGGGTGCGTCCATGAATGGTCAGAGCCTGAATGCCACAGTCTTCAGCCAGTTGGGCAATCTCTACGCAGTTACGGTGTTCCGGGGCCCAGCCGGTGCGAATCTTCAGGGTGACAGGAACGTCCACTGCACTCACGACCTCGGTTAGTATCGACTTCACTAAATCCGGGTACTGCAAGAGGGCTGAACCTGCGAGCTTGCGATTCACTTTTTTAGCCGGACACCCCATATTGATATCAATAATCTGGGCGCCGCTTTCCACGTTAATACGTGCGGCATCGGCCATCTCAACAGGGTCGCTACCGGCGATTTGCACCGTGCGAACGCCTGGCTCATCAACGTGCACCATCCGTAAACGAGATTTGTCGCTTTCCCAAACCTGCGGGTTAGAAGACATCATCTCGGATACCGTCAATCCTGCTCCCATCTCATAGCACAGCGTCCGAAAAGGTCTGTCAGTAATGCCAGCCATGGGCGCTGCGATCAGGCGATTTCTAAGCTGGTATTGTCCGATGCGCATGAGTTAAGAAATGACCATACTGTGACTGCAAGGCGGCGTATATTACGCATTTTTTGCACGAGATGAAAGGCCAAACTTTGACCAATCCTCTGAGGTGGATCAAAGAATCGCGGTTAAGATGAACGATGAGAATTAATTAACTTTATAAATCATTGCGTTATAAAATGATGCCGAATTTTTATACGCTTACAATTTTGCGTAACTTCTCATTTTTTCTTCTATGGCTGACGGCTGGACAACATAATCTGCTGATTTAACCAGCAGATTATCGTTTCATAGTGTGATCACCGCCTCATTTCAGGACAGGATCGCGAAGCGTCGGTATCGACCATTCGTTAATGACGCGGCCATTCAAAGGCTGGACAGGGCGATTGTTGGCAGGGTGTATCGTATGGCGAAACTTTTCCAGTTGACCGGCAGAAAGCGTCATAGGCTGTTTCAGGACAATCCAGGTTACGCCTTCGCTACAGGGAGGCGTCGTTAACGAACCGCTAAAGCGCCAGTAGGTTCTGTCTTCCGGCAACAGCAGATTGATATCGACGGGGGAAAGCAACGGTATGCTGTCGCCCGGGGTTGCCGGGATGGATTGCCATAAACGTTCAATTGCCTCATTTGGCTCACCGATATCAAACATGACGGCAACGACGGCAATCTCACCTTCCTGGTTTTTGTGTGTCAGGTGCAGCTCCATCGCATAGTGTTTACCATTGATGGTATTTTCACTTGGGGCATGAAAATGAAATTCTGCTAAAGCATAAGGCTGATCGTCAATCTGAGCGAAAGCAGAAGAATAGGGGTTCATTGTTGCCTGAAGAGTGTGGTTAACGTTCAGGAGCATGTCGGCGCGATCGATGTACTGTACGTTAAGCGGCGGGAGCTGGATTTCATTCGTGGTGAGAATATCAACAGGGGACTGGCTCATCCCGGTCTGGCACAGTTTGTATGCTTTATTGATTTCACCCCAGTGCGCGGGAGAGGTGTCGCCTTCATAGCTCCAGTCAGTTGCCGAAACGGAAACGGGAATCATACAGATTGCCAGAAAGGCAGTGGCCAAAGAAATTAACTTCATGCATTTACCCGATGAATTGAAAACAACATAACATTATATAAATCAATCAATTATAAAGAATATTGTATCGGTGACGAGCAGGAGAGGAAAGTGAATCGTGTGAAAAAGGCGTGGCCAGATGACCACGCCGGAAAGGACTGATTATTTTTTACGACCGGTAATGCGGCACCACTCTTCTTTCTCTACCACCGGGTCGAGCGTAAAGAGTTCGGTATAGGCTTCGCATACGCTTTCCGCCTGGCTGGCCAGGATACCGGAAAGCCCCAGTAAACCGCCCTCAACGGGCAGTACGCTGATTAACGGGGCCAGTTCACGTAATGGGCCAGCCAGGATGTTAGCGACCACCACATCGGCTTTCATGGCTTCTGGCTGGTCTTTGGGGAGATAGAGCTCCAGACGCTCAGATACGCCGTTGCGCTCTGCGTTATCACGGCTGGCCTGGATCGCCTGCGGATCGATATCGATCCCGATAGCTTTCGCTGCGCCCAGTTTTAATGCGGCAATCGCCAGGATGCCGGAACCGCAGCCAAAGTCGATCACTGTCTTACCGTTCAGATCAAGCCCGTCGAGCCATTGCAGGCAGAGGGATGTGGTGGGATGCGTGCCGGTACCGAAGGCCAGACCCGGGTCCAGCATGACGTTGACGGCGTTCTCATCCGGTACATCGCGCCAGCTCGGGCAAATCCACAGACGCTCGCCAAAGCGCATCGGGTGAAAGTTGTCCATCCATTCGCGTTCCCAGTCTTTATCTTCCAGTTGCTCAATCTTATGCGCGAAACCCGCACCCAGCAGCGGATGATGCTCAAGGATTGCCACCACCTCTTTCATGTCGGTTTCGGCATCGAACAGGCCGATAACGTCGGTATCGCCCCACAGACGCGTTTCACCTGGCAGCGGCTCAAATACCGGCGTGTCGTGCGTGTCCTGGAAGGTCACAGAGACCGCGCCGGTTTCCACCAGCGCATCGCTAAGTTCTTCGGCGTTCGTACCGGTCGTATTCAGTTTCAGTTGGATCCACGGCATGGCAAAACTCTTTATTTATCAGTAGTCAATAAGGTGGCTTGCTGGGCAGATGAACCAAAACGGTTTCCGGCCAGAAAAGCCAATAAACTGAGCAGTAGCGAGGGCACGATGGGGTGAAAGCCCAGGTACTGAACGTTAAAGGTGGCGAGCACGGCATACAACACGCCGCCAATGATCATGGCGCTTAGCGCGCCTGTCGCGTTTGCACGCTCCCAGTACAGGCCCAGCACCAGCGGCCATAAGAACACCGCTTCCAGGCCGCCGAAAGCCAGCAGGTTAAGCCAGATAATCATTTCCGGCGGTTTCCAGGCTGCGAGCAGTAGCAACGCACCTAACAGCAGCGTGATGATGGCTGACATCCGCTTCAGGCGAGTTTCGTTATGCATTTGCTCCGGGCGAATATTCAGATAGAGATCTTTAATGATCGTAGCGGAACTTTGCAGCAACTGGGCATTGATTGTCGACATAATGGCCGCCATCGGCGCGGCGAGAAAGATGCCGGCGGCAATCGGCGGCAGAACCTTAACCATCAGCGTTGGAATGACCAGGTCCGGTACGGTCAGGTCAGGAATCACCGCCCGTCCCAGCGCGCCCGCCAGGTGCATACCGAACATCAGGATCGCCACCACAATCGTGCCGATGATAATGCCGCGATGCACCGCTTTACTGTCTTTATAGGAGATGCAACGCACGGCAGTATGCGGCAGGCCGATCACGCCAAAGCACACCAGCACCCAGAATGAGGTCATAAAGGTCGGTGACAGAATGTCATCCGCGCCCTGCGGCGTCACCAGTTTCGGGTCGATCGTTTGCAGGGTTTCGACCGCGTGTCCGAGGCCGCCTGCCGCATGAACCACGCCGACCAACAGGACGATGGTGCCAATCAGCATGACCATGCCCTGCATCGTATCGTTGAGCACGCTGGCGCGAAAACCGCCAAATGCGGTATACAACGCGATGCTGACGCCAAAGATTAACAGCCCTGTTTCGTAGGGGATGCCCGCTGCGGTCTCAAGCAGACGCGCGCCACCAATAAACTGTACGGTCATCGCCCCGACGAAAGCCACCAGCAGGCTGAGGCTTGCCAGCCAGACCAGCAGACGGCTTTGATAGCGGGCAAACAGCATATCGTTAAGGGTGACGGCGTTGTAGCGCCGCGCCAGAATAGCGAACTTCTTACCCAGAATACCCAGCGAGAGCCAGACGGCGGGTAACTGGATCATCGCCAGCAATACCCAGCCCAGGCCGTATTTATAGGCCGCGCCCGGGCCGCCGATAAATGAGCTGGCGCTGATGTAGGTGGCGGTCAGCGTCATCGCCAATACAATTCCGCCCATCGAACGGCTACCGAGGAAATACTCATTCAGGAAGGTGCCCGTCGTCCTTTTTCGCATGGCATAGACCGACAGACCAAACACCACCAGCAGATAGGCGATAAGCGGCAGAATGACTTCAAGCTGCATCATCGTCCTCCAGAGGAATGTCGCGATAGATAAATTTCACCATAGCCCAGCACAGTAAAATGAAAACAAGCGGCGTCAGCAGGCAGGCCATTTCAAACCAGTGTGGAAGGCCCGTTATGCCGGGTGCCGCGCCTGGTAAGTAAGCAGTCACCAACCACGCAGCCAGATACAGAAGGGTCAGCCACAGCGCCCAACGCGCCTCTTTGTTGGCCTGAACAAAACGCGTGTCCATTTTTTGTCCCTTGTGGATGAAGAAAGCGGGGATTGTACCTTATGGGATGTACCGGAGGGAAAAAAACAAAAGGCCGGAAAACCGGCCTTTTTCAGTTAACGCATGCTTATTTTTCCTGAAGACCGAGTTTCTTCTCCAGATAGTGGATGTTGGTGCCACCGTGCTGGAAGTGCTCGTCGTTCATGATGCGGGTTTGCAGGTCAATGTTGGTTTTGATGCCATCAATGATCAGTTCCTGCAATGCGTTTTTCATACGGGCAATCGCCACGTCACGGTTTTCACCGTAGCAGATCAGCTTGCCGATCATGGAGTCATAGTACGGCGGTACGGTGTAACCCGCGTAGATATGGGACTCCCAGCGTACGCCAAAGCCGCCCGGCGCGTGGAAACGCGTGATTTTACCCGGGCTTGGCAGGAAGGTGTTCGGGTCTTCGGCGTTGATACGGCATTCTACCGCATGGCCTTTCACCACAACTTCTTCCTGCTTGATGGACAGCGGCTGGCCCGCAGCGATACGCAGCTGTTCTTTGATCAGGTCAACGCCGGTGATCATTTCAGTAACCGGGTGTTCTACCTGAATACGGGTGTTCATTTCGATGAAATAGAACTCGCCGTTTTCGAACAGGAACTCAAACGTACCTGCTCCGCGATAGCCGATATCGACGCACGCTTTGGAGCAACGCTCGCCGATGTAACGACGCAGTTCCGGGGTAATGCCCGGCGCTGGCGCTTCTTCGACCACTTTCTGGTGACGACGCTGCATGGAGCAGTCACGTTCTGCCAGATAGATAGCGTTACCCTGACCGTCAGCCAACACCTGAATTTCGATGTGGCGTGGGTTTTCCAGGTATTTTTCCATGTACACCATGTCATTGCTGAAGGCTGCTTTCGCTTCCGCTTTGGTCATGGAAATGGATTGCGCCAGTTCGGCATCGCCGCGCACAACGCGCATACCGCGACCGCCGCCGCCGCCGGACGCTTTGATAATAACCGGGTAGCCAATGCGTTTTGCAATGGCGCGGTTTTTATCCATATCGTCGCCCAACGGGCCGTCAGAACCCGGTACGCATGGAACGCCAGCCTGTTTCATTGCGCTGATTGCGGACACTTTATCGCCCATCAGGCGGATGGTGTCGGCCTTCGGGCCAATGAAGATAAAGCCGGAGCGTTCAACCTGCTCAGCGAAGTTGGCGTTCTCAGACAAGAAGCCGTAACCCGGATGGATTGCCACCGCGCCGGTGATTTCAGCGGCGCTGATGATAGCCGGGATGTTCAGATAGCTTTTTACGGACGGAGCCGGGCCAATACAGACCGTCTCATCCGCCAGCAATACGTGTTTTAAATCGCGATCCGCGCTTGAGTGCACAGCCACGGTCTTGATACCCAGTTCTTTACAGGCACGAAGAATACGCAGTGCAATCTCGCCACGGTTGGCGATGACAATTTTATCCAGCATGTTCGCCTCGTTATTCGATGACGACCAGCGGCTCGTCAAATTCTACCGGCTGACCACTTTCGACCAGAATTGCTTTCACCACGCCGGATTTATCGGCTTCGATCTGGTTCATCATTTTCATGGCTTCAACGATGCACAGGGTATCGCCCGCGTTAACTTTCTGACCGACTTCGACGAATGCTTTCGCATCCGGGCTCGGGGTGCGGTAGAAAGTACCAACCATTGGGGAACGTACGATGTGACCACTGATTTCCGCTGATGCAGCAGGCGCTTCCATTGCTGGAACAGCCGCCGGAGCGACAGCGTTAGACAGAGCTGGCTGCTGCATTGGCGCAGCATAAGCTTGTTGCATCACTGGAAAACCTGCGTTTGGCGCGGTGCGGCTGATGCGCACAGACTCTTCGCCTTCAGAAATTTCCAGTTCGGAGATGCCTGATTCTTCAACCAGCTCGATCAGTTTTTTAATCTTACGAATATCCATGAGTGGGTTCCGTACTCTTTGTTTAGTGTGATTGTGACAGGCGTTTTACCGCCGTCTGTAAAGCGTATGAGTAACCGTCAGCGCCGAATCCGCAAATAACGCCAGCCGCAATATCGGAAAGATACGAATGCTGGCGAAACGGTTCCCGCGCATGTACGTTGCTCAGGTGAATCTCGATAAACGGGATGCTCACCGCGAGCAGCGCATCGCGAATCGCAACACTGGTGTGCGTAAACGCGGCCGGATTAATCAGGATATAGTCCACAGTGTCTTTAGCCTGATGAATACGGTCGATGAGTGCGTACTCCGCGTTAGACTGCAAATGATCCAGCGTCACATTCAGCGCGTCGGCTTCTGCATTCAAACGGTTAACAATTTCCGTTAATGTCAGGGTGCCGTACTTATCGGGTTCACGGGTGCCGAGCATATTAAGGTTCGGACCGTTTAAAAGCAAAATGTGTAATTTGTCGGCCATCGTGCAGCTATCTCCTGCGATTCTCCGGTAAAAAACAAAATATACCTTTGATGCGCGATTGTCACCCTTTCAGCGGCTTAAAAACCCTGTCCGGGAAACCAAGGTCGCACATTATAACGATTTCGTAGCATTTGGCAGCTAAATACTGGTCTTATCAGGGAAGATTATCAACTGCTAACACGCAAAGACCCAAGGCGAGTCCTGGTTTTGCAACAAACCGCACATAACGGAGGCGTTACAGCATTTTGCCCGCAAACGACCGCCACCACTGGCGAAATGTCTTGTAGCGCCAGGCTAAAAGCGCCAGCGCCAGCAGGGCATAAATGACTGGCTGCGGCGATAAAATTTTTACCGACCACAGATAATGAATGGGAGCCAGAATCGCGACAAGATAAACGAAGTTATGCAAACGTTGCCAGCGTTTCCCCAGTTTTCGTTGCGCCGCCTGCGTGGAGGTCAACGTAAGGGCGAATAAAATGAACCAACTGATAATGCCCAACGTTAAATAAGGACGAGTGATTAACTCCTGGCCCAGCAGCGCCAGATTATTTATGCCCAGTTCAAGTAGCGCATAGCTGGTTAAATGCAGCGTGGCCCAGGCGAAGCACCATAACCCTAACAAGCGGCGAGTGCGGATCAATAATGGTTGTTTAGCGTAGCGCGCCAGCGGTGAAACCAGCAAGGTGGCGAGCAAAAATTTCAGCGCTGTCCTACCGGTAAAGTGTTGAATATCTTTGACCGGATCGGCGCTGAGCCCTCCCTGATTCACCGCCCAGACGAGCCAGAGAAACGGTAATAATCCGGCAAGATGCAGCAGTACTTTTAGCCAGACGATCTGTTTTTGTGTCAGACGCACTTAGAAATTCTCCCGCAGATCCAGACCGCGATATAAAGACGCCACTTCACTGGCATAGCCGTTAAACAGCAGCGTCGGCTGTCTTTGTACATCCAGAATGCCGCCCGCGCCAATAAAACGCTCGGTCGCCTGTGACCAGCGCGGATGATCAACGTGCGGATTCACGTTGGCGTAAAATCCGTATTCGTTTGGCGCGGCCAGATTCCAGGTGGTCGGCGGGCGTTCGCGGGTCAGTTTAATACTGACGATCGACTTAATCCCCTTGAACCCGTATTTCCACGGCACCGTCAGACGGATGGGGGCGCCGTTTTGCGGCGGCAGCGCTTTACCATAGACGCCGACAGTCAGCAGCGTGAGCGGGTGCATTGCCTCGTCCAGACGCAATCCTTCGACGTAAGGGTATTTTAGCCCGCCGCCGATAAAGCGGTCTTTTTGTCCCGGCATATCGTCGGGCGCGTAGATCGTTTCGAACGCCACATAGTTGGCATTGCTGGTGGGTTCGACCAGTGCGAGCAGTTTATGTAAGGGGAAGCCAATCCAGGGAACCACCATCGACCATGCCTCAACGCAGCGCATACGATAGATTCGCTCTTCCAGCGGGAAACGCGTCGTGAGCGCATCGTGATCGAGCGTTAAGGGTTTCGCTACTTCGCCGCTAATTTTCAACGTCCAGGGATCGGTTTTCAGGCTACCCGCGTTGGCGGCTGGGTCTGCTTTATCGAGGCCGAATTCATAGAAATTATTATAACCGGTGACTTTGTTTTCCGGCGTTAACGGGAGATCGTTTTGCCAGGCGGCGGGTTTGCTGAAATCAAGCGGCTTACCGGCAGGCGCAGGGGGACGATCGTTGCCTTTAAACCAGCTCAGCAGGTCGGCCTGGGCGGTGGCGGGCAGAGAAAGGGCGGCTGCGCTGATGCCTAAAGCTTTCAGTACCTGGCGGCGCTGCAACATAAAAACGGACTCCGCGGTTACGTCGGCTTCCGTCAGTTTTTTCATTTTCATAGCATCCTCCGTCATGCGTTTTTTTAAGCATGACGGAGGCGAAACGTTAACGCGAATATGTCACGAAAATTTGAAGATTAGGCAATCTTCACCAGCGTACGGCCCTGCGCCTGGTTATTGATGATGGCATCGGCGAATTTCGGCGCGTCTGCCAGCGTGATTTCTGTTGCAGCCTGCGCATAGAAAGAGGCTGGCAGGTCGTTGACCAGGCGTTTCCAGGCTTCTGCGCGGCGGGCAGGTGGGGTCATCACGGAATCCACGCCCTGCAAGCGGACATTACGCAGAATAAACGGCATGACCGTGGTGGGGAGCGCGAAGCCGCCCGCCAGACCACAGGCCGCAACGCAGCCGCCGTAGTTCATCTGCGCCAGCACTTTCGCCAGCACTTTATCGCCAACGGTGTCGATGGCCCCGGCCCAGAGTTGTTTTTCCAGCGGGCGGGATTCGGCAAACTCATCGCGCCCCAGAATGCGGTTGGCGCCCAGGCTACGCAGGTAGTCGTGGGTGCTTTCGCGTCCTGACACGGCCACAACCTGGTAGCCCAGCTTATGCAGCAACGCAACGGCAGTGCTGCCCACGCCGCCGCTGGCGCCAGTCACGACAATCTCGCCATCTTCAGGGCGAATGCCCGCGTCTTCCAGCGCCATCACGCACAGCATGGCGGTAAAACCGGCGGTGCCGATAATCATCGCATTTCGGCTATCAAGGCCTTTCGGGAGAGCAACCAGCCAGTCGCCTTTTACGCGGGCGCGCTCAGCCAGACCGCCCCAGTGGTTTTCGCCTACGCCCCAGCCGGTCAGTAAAACCTCCTGACCGGCATGGAAGCGGGGATCTTCACTGGCGCGTACGGTTCCGGCGAAATCGATGCCAGGAATCATCGGAAAGTTACGGATGATTTTCCCTTTCCCGGTGATGGCCAGAGCATCTTTATAGTTCAGGCTGGACCAGTGGACATCTACCGTTACATCCCCTTCCGGTAGCCGACTTTCTTCAAGGGTCTGAACGGAAGCAAGGGTTTTACCGTCCTGCTGTTCTAAGATCAAAGCCTGCATAACCTGTCCTCAATTTGCATAGTGGATTGGAAAAATATTTATGAAGACTATACTCGCTAATCAAAACGTGATGCCGATTCAACGCAATAAATTGCCAGATAGACCTGATTTGGTAGTATGCCCGCTTAGCTGTGCAATTTAACGGACTTCGCGTTCAGAGTTGCTCTTTCATGTCGTTTATAACTGTCGGAGTTAACACACGGATGCGATTAACGACGAAATTCTCAGCCTTTGTCACGCTGCTTACCGGGCTAACGATCTTCGTTACGCTCATCGGCTGCTCGCTGAGTTTTTACAATGCCATCGAGAATAAATTCACCAGCCGCATTCAGGCGGTCGCCACCGCTATTGACACGCATCTTGTCTCCTCTGATTTTGTCACGCTAACGCCGCAGATTAATGAACTGATGGTATCGGTCGATATCGTGCGCGTCGATTTGTTGCAGGATGGCCGCCAGGTGTATAGCCATTCGCGCAACAGCAGCTATCGGCCAGCGGGAAGCAACAACCTGTATCGTGAGCTGACGATTCCGCTGGTAAAACATCCCGGCACCTCGCTGCATGTGGTGTTTCAGGACCCGATGGGCAACTATTTTCACTCGCTCGTGACCACCGCGCCGCTCACGCTGGCGATCGGCTTTATCGTTCTCATCTTGTTCTTATCGGTACGCTGGCTACAGCGCCAGCTGTCCGGGCAGGAGCTGCTGGAAATTCGTGCAACGCGTATTCTGAACGGCGAACGCGGGCCGAATGCGCGAGGGTCGGTCTACGAATGGCCCGCGCGTACCAGCAGCGCGTTGGATATGCTGCTGTCTGAAATTCAGTTTGCCAGCGAACAGCGCAGCCGTCTGGATACGCTTATCCGTTCTTATGCGGCGCAGGATGTCAAAACCGGGCTGGGCAATCGCCTGTTTTTTGATAACCAACTGGCGACGCTGCTGGAAGATCAGGAAAAAGTGGGATCGCATGGCGTGGTGATGATGATCCGTCTGCCAGACTTTAACCTGCTTCACGACAGCTGGGGGCGCGATCTCGCGGAAGAACAGCTGTTTGCGCTGATTAATCTGCTGTCGACATTTATTATGCGCTACCCGGGTTCGCTGCTGGCGCGCTACCACCGCAGCGACTTTGCCGTCCTGTTGCCGCACCGCACATTGAAAGAAGCGGAGAGCATCGCCGGGCAGTTATTAAAAGCGGTAGATGCATTACCGGTTAATAAAAAGCTCGATCGTGACGATATGGTACATATCGGCATTTGCGCATGGCGTAGCGGTCAGTCGACGGAGCAGGTGATGGAACATGCCGAAGCCGCGACCCGAAATGCCGTGTTGCAGGGAGGGAACAGTTGGGCGGTGTATGACGATTCGCTGCCGGAAAAAGGCCGTGGCAACGTACGCTGGCGCACTCTTATTGAGCAGATGCTCAGCCGGGGCGGGCCGCGGATTTATCAGAAACCGGCGGTAATGCGTGAAGGACGCGTACATCACCGGGAGCTGATGTGCCGTATCTTTGACGGCGCCGAAGAGGTGATTTCGGCGGAATACATGCCGATGGTATTGCAGTTCGGTTTATCGGAAGAGTATGACCGCTTGCAAATTAGCCGTTTGATCCCGCTGCTGAAATACTGGCCGGAGGAAAATCTGGCGATGCAGGTAACGGTAGAATCGTTGATCCGCCCACGGTTTCAGCGCTGGCTGCGTGATACGTTGATGCAGTGCGAAAAATCGCAGCGAAAACGTATTATTTTTGAACTTGCCGAGGCAGATGTTTGTCAACACATCAGTCGGTTACAGCCTGTTATTCGTTTAATGAATGCGCTTGGCGTTCGGATCGCGGTGACACAGGCGGGTTTGACGCTGGTGAGTACCAGCTGGATTAAAGAACTTAATGTGGAATTACTGAAACTTCATCCGAGTCTGGTAAGAAACATTGAGAAACGAACGGAAAACCAGTTGCTGGTACAGAGCCTGGTGGAAGCCTGCACGGGAACGCATACGCAGGTTTACGCGACAGGCGTCCGTTCGCGTAGCGAGTGGCATACGCTGACGGGGCGCGGAGTGGCGGGCGGACAGGGGGATTTTTTTGCCTCCTCCCAACCACTTGACACCAACGTGAAAAAATATTCGCAAAGATACTCGGTTTAACCTGCCGTTTAATTTGTTTTCACGTAGAATAACGCGCGCTGTGCCTCATGGGGGTGTGCTTGTCTGCTCGCCAGATTGTTGCAGCAAATATGCAGGTAAACGACCTTTTACAGGTTGCAAATGAAGGCCAGGATTGCTGCTGATGTATTCAGTTCTGATGGACCCAGACAGAGATTTGTAACAAAGGAAACGTACTGCGCTAATTTTCACCGTAGCAGATGATTTTTGCGCCTTGTCGCTGCTGCGTGTGGTTGGTAAAGTAAGCGGATTTTGTTTTCCGCCCCAGCTTTCAGGATTATCCCTTAGTATGTTGAAAAAATTTCGTGGCATGTTTTCCAATGACCTGTCCATTGACCTGGGTACTGCGAATACCCTCATTTACGTAAAAGGACAAGGCATCGTATTGAATGAGCCTTCCGTTGTGGCCATTCGTCAGGATCGTGCCGGTTCACCGAAAAGCGTGGCCGCAGTAGGTCATGATGCGAAGCAGATGCTGGGTCGTACGCCGGGCAATATCGCTGCTATTCGCCCGATGAAAGACGGCGTTATCGCTGACTTCTTCGTGACTGAAAAAATGCTCCAGCACTTCATCAAACAAGTGCACAGCAACAGCTTTATGCGTCCAAGCCCTCGTGTGCTGGTGTGTGTACCGGTAGGAGCGACCCAGGTAGAGCGTCGTGCGATTCGTGAATCCGCACAGGGCGCTGGCGCTCGTGAAGTGTTCCTGATCGAAGAACCGATGGCTGCGGCAATCGGCGCCGGTCTGCCGGTGTCTGAAGCAACCGGTTCAATGGTTGTCGATATCGGTGGCGGTACGACGGAAGTGGCCGTTATCTCTCTGAACGGCGTGGTTTACTCTTCTTCTGTGCGTATTGGCGGCGACCGCTTCGACGAAGCGATCATCAATTATGTGCGCCGTAACTACGGTTCTCTGATCGGCGAAGCGACCGCAGAACGTATCAAACACGAAATCGGTTCTGCGTATCCGGGCGACGAAGTGCGTGAAATCGAAGTTCGCGGGCGTAACCTGGCGGAAGGCGTTCCACGCGGCTTTACCCTGAACTCCAACGAGATTCTGGAAGCGTTGCAGGAGCCGCTGACCGGTATCGTGAGCGCGGTGATGGTTGCGCTGGAACAGTGCCCGCCGGAACTGGCGTCTGATATCTCCGAGCGCGGTATGGTGCTCACGGGCGGCGGCGCGCTGCTGCGTAACCTTGATCGTCTGTTAATGGAAGAAACCGGCATTCCTGTCGTTGTTGCTGAAGATCCGCTGACCTGCGTGGCGCGCGGCGGCGGCAAGGCGCTGGAAATGATCGATATGCACGGCGGCGACCTGTTCAGCGAAGAGTAATCGGATACCGGCAGGGTGATGGTTTGATTACCCTGCCGACTCTGATACGAGAATACGCAAACTTATGAAGCCAATTTTTAGCCGTGGCCCGTCGCTACAGATTCGCCTTATTCTGGCGGTGCTGGTGGCGCTCGGCGTGATTATAGCCGACAGCCGCCTGGGGACGTTCAGCCAAATCCGCACGTACATGGATACCGCCGTCAGCCCTTTCTACTTTATTTCCAATGGTCCCCGTGAATTACTCGACGGCGTGTCGCAAACGCTGGCTTCGCGTGACCAACTCGAACTTGAAAACCGGGCGCTGCGCCAGGAACTGTTGCTGAAAAACAGCGAATTGCTGATGCTGGGGCAATACAAACAGGAGAACGCGCGTTTGCGCGAGCTGCTGGGTTCGCCGCTGCGTCAGGACGAACAAAAAATGGTGACTCAGGTCATCTCCACGGTTAACGATCCTTACAGCGATCAGGTGGTGATCGACAAAGGAAGCGTGAACGGGGTCTATGAGGGGCAACCGGTCATCAGCGACAAAGGCGTAGTGGGCCAGGTCGTTGCGGTGGCGAAACTGACCAGCCGCGTTCTGCTTATTTGCGATGCGACACATGCGTTGCCGATTCAGGTGCTGCGTAACGATATCCGCGTCATTGCCGCCGGTAACGGCTGCACGGACGATTTACAGCTTGAGCATTTACCGGCAAACACCGACATTCGCGTTGGCGATGTGCTGGTAACATCGGGTCTGGGCGGCCGTTTCCCGGAAGGGTATCCGGTGGGCGTGGTTTCGTCCGTCAAGCTGGACACCCAACGTGCTTACACCGTGATTCAGGCGCGTCCGACTGCGGGTTTACAGCGTTTGCGTTATCTGCTGCTGCTGTGGGGAGCCGATCGTAACGGCGCTAATCCGATGACGCCGGAAGATGTGCATCGCGTCGCTAACGAACGACTGATGCAGATGATGCCGCAGGTTCTGCCTTCGCCAGATGCGATGGGGCCGCCAGCGCCAATGCCGGACCCTGCCACGGGGATTAGCCCGGCGCCTGCCGCGCCTCAACAACCGTCGGCTACGCGCGCAACGGGGGGGCAATAGTGGCAAGTTATCGTAGCCAGGGTCGCTGGGTTATCTGGCTCTCGTTTCTTATTGCGCTATTGCTGCAAATCATGCCCTGGCCGGATGACATCATCGTTTTCCGGCCAAACTGGGTGCTCCTTATCTTGCTGTACTGGATACTCGCACTGCCGCACCGCGTAAATGTGGGTACAGGTTTTGTGATGGGTGCCATACTGGATCTGATCAGCGGCTCCACGCTTGGCGTGCGGGCCTTGTCGATGAGTATCATTGCTTATCTGGTTGCACTGAAATTCCAGCTATTCCGTAACCTGGCGCTCTGGCAACAGGCGCTGGTGGTGATATTGCTCTCACTGGTTGTGGACATTATTGTTTTCTGGGCCGAGTTTTTAGTGATCAACGTCTCTTTCAGACCGGAAGTATTCTGGAGTAGTGTAGTAAACGGTGTGCTCTGGCCCTGGCTTTTCCTGCTGATGCGCAAAGTGCGCCAGCAGTTTGCTGTGCAGTAAAGGTTTCTATGACTGACGTTTATCTTGCTTCCGGTTCACCTCGCCGCCAGGAGCTGCTTGCGCAGCTGGGAGTATCTTTTGCACGTATCGTTACGGGAATTGAAGAAACGCGTGGCGAAGGCGAAAGCGCGCAACAGTATGTCTCCCGTCTGGCGCGGGAAAAGGCGCTGGCAGGCGTGGCGCAAACGGCGCGCGACTTGCCGGTGCTGGGCGCCGATACTATCGTGATTCTTAACGGTGAAGTGCTGGAGAAACCGCGCGATGCAGAACACGCGGCGCATATGCTGCGCAAACTGTCGGGGCAGACGCATCAGGTGATGACGGCTGTCGCGCTGGCGGACAGCCAGTACGTTCTGGATTGTCTGGTGGTGACGGAGGTGACGTTCAGAACACTGAGTGATGAGGACATCGCGGGCTATGTCGCCAGCGGTGAGCCTATGGATAAAGCTGGAGCATACGGTATTCAGGGGCAGGGTGGCTGTTTTGTCAGGAAGATAAACGGCAGCTATCACGCCGTGGTCGGCTTACCGCTGGTTGAAACGTATGAGTTGCTGAGCAATTTTAACGCACTGCGTGAGAAAAGGGATAAACATGACGGCTGAATTGTTGGTAAACGTAACGCCATCGGAAACACGCGTGGCGTACATTGATGGCGGTATTCTTCAGGAAATTCATATTGAGCGTGAAGCGCGACGAGGCATCGTAGGCAATATCTACAAAGGCCGTGTAAGCCGTGTACTTCCGGGTATGCAGGCGGCTTTTGTAGATATTGGACTGGAGAAAGCCGCGTTTCTTCATGCTTCAGACATTATGCCGCATACCGAATGCGTGGCGGGTGAAGAACAAAAGAACTTCACCGTACGCGACATCTCTGAGCTGGTGCGTCAGGGGCAGGATCTGATGGTGCAGGTGGTAAAAGATCCGCTTGGCACCAAAGGCGCGCGCCTGACGACGGACATCACGCTGCCTTCCCGCTACCTCGTCTTTATGCCCGGCGCGTCGCACGTTGGCGTTTCTCAGCGTATTGAAAGCGAAACCGAACGTGAACGCCTGAAGAAGGTGGTGGCGGAGTATTGCGACGAGCAGGGCGGATTTATCATCCGTACGGCGGCGGAAGGGGTGTGCGAAGAGGATCTGGCGTCGGACGCCGCTTACCTCAAACGCGTCTGGACGAAAGTCATGGAGCGTAAAAAGCGGCCGCAAACGCGCTATCAGATGTACGGCGAACTGGCGCTGGCGCAGCGCGTACTGCGTGATTTTGCCGATGCCGAGCTGGACAGAATCCGCGTGGATTCGCGTCTGACGTATGAGGCATTGCTGGAATTTACTGCGGAATATATCCCCGAGATGACCAGCAAGCTCGAACACTACAGCGGTCATCAGCCGATTTTCGATCTCTTTGATGTTGAAAATGAGATTCAGCGCGCGCTGGAACGCAAGGTGGAGCTGAAATCCGGCGGTTATCTGATTATCGATCAAACCGAAGCCATGACCACCGTTGATATCAATACCGGGGCGTTTGTCGGGCACCGTAATCTTGATGATACGATCTTCAATACCAATATTGAGGCGACGCAGGCGATTGCGCGGCAGCTGCGTCTGCGCAATCTGGGCGGTATCATCATCATCGATTTTATCGACATGAATAATGAAGATCATCGCCGTCGGGTACTGCATTCTCTGGAGCAGGCGCTGAGCAAAGATCGCGTGAAAACCAGCATCAACGGCTTTTCGCAACTGGGTCTGGTAGAGATGACCCGCAAGCGTACCCGCGAAAGCGTGGAACATGTGCTATGCAATGAATGTCCAACGTGTCATGGACGCGGTACGGTGAAAACGGTGGAAACCGTCTGCTATGAAATTATGCGTGAAATCGTGCGTGTGCATCATGCCTACGACTCCGATCGTTTCCTCGTTTATGCTTCTCCGGCGGTGGCGGAAACGTTAAAAGGCGAAGAGTCGCACGCGCTGGCAGAGGTGGAAATTTTTGTCGGCAAGCAAGTTAAAGTCCAGATTGAACCGCTCTATAACCAGGAGCAATTTGACGTCGTAATGATGTAAAAGACCGCCGTTTCCAGGCCGGATAACGGGTTTGTGAGTCACATTTTTGGCAGACAAGGAGAGACGCGTGAGGCGATTGCCGGGGATATTACTGCTCACTGGAGCCGCGCTCGTCGTCGTCGTTGCGCTGCTGATCAGTGGATTGCGCCTTGCGCTCCCCCATCTGGATAGCTGGCGCCCGGCGATCCTCAGCAAAATTGAATCTGCCACGGGTATTCCTGTTGCCGCCAGCCAGTTGCATGCGAACTGGCAAACCTTTGGCCCCACGCTTGAGGCCCGGGACATCCATGCCAGTTTGAAAGATGGCGGCGAGCTTTCAGTAAAGCGCGTCACGCTGGCGCTGGATGTCTGGCAAAGCCTGTTGCACATGCGCTGGCAGTTTCGCGATCTCACCTTCTGGCAACTGCACATCCGCACCAATACGCCGATCCAACGCAGCGACAGCGACGAAGGCATTGAAACCAACCGTATTAGCGATCTTTTCCTGCGTCAGTTTGATCACTTCGATCTCCGGGACAGCCAAATTAGCTTTCTGACCTTATCAGGCCAGCGAGCTGAACTGGCGATCCCGCAGCTTACCTGGTTGAACGGCAAAGACAGGCACCGCGCGGAAGGTCAGGTCAGCCTCTCCAGCCTGACCGGGCAGCATGGCGTGATGCAGGTTCGTATGGATCTGCGTGACGACGATGGGCTGCTGAACAACGGTCGGGTCTGGCTACAGGCCGACGATATTGACGTGAAGCCGTGGCTGGGCAAATGGATGCAGGATAACGTGGCGCTGCAAACCGCGCGCTTTAGTCTGGAAGGCTGGATGACGCTCACGAAAGGCGAAGTCTCCAGCGGCGATATCTGGCTTAAGCAGGGCGGCGCGAGCTGGCAGGGCGATAATCATTCGCACACGCTTTCCGTTGATAACCTGACCGCGCACATTACGCGTGAACAGCCGGGCTGGCAGTTTTATATTCCTGACACGCGTATCACGCTGGATAGCAAACCCTGGCCGCGCGGCGCGTTAACGCTGGCCTGGGTGCCGGAACAAGAAGTTGGCGGTCAGAACAACATACGCAGCGATGAATTGCGTATTCGCGCCAGCAACCTTGAACTGGCTGATATGGACGGGCTGCGTCCGGTGGCGGCGAAACTCTCGCCTGCGCTGGGCGACATCTGGCAGGCCACACAGCCACGCGGAAAAATAGACACTCTCGCGCTGGATATCCCGCTACAGGCGACGGAGAAAACGCGTTTCCAGGCGTCGTGGGATAACCTCGCCTGGAAGCAGTGGAAGCTCTTACCGGGCGCGGAACACTTCTCCGGCACCTTGTCCGGCAGCGTGGAAAACGGCGCGCTGACTGCCTCGATGCAGCAGGCCGAAATGCCGTATGAAACCGTCTTTCGCGCACCGCTGGAAATTGAAAGCGGCGTGGCGACGCTCACCTGGCTGAAGAATGACAAAGGGTTTCAGCTGGACGGGCGCAACATCGACGTGAAAGCGAAAGCCGTACATGCGCGCGGTGGTTTTCGTTACCTGCAACCCGCCGGAGAGGAACCCTGGCTGGGGATTCTGGCGGGGATCAGCACCGATGACGGTTCACAGGCCTGGCGTTATTTCCCGGAAAACCTGATGGGCAAAGAGCTGGTTGATTACCTTAGCGGCGCGATTCAGGGCGGCGAAGCGGATAACGCCACGCTGGTGTATGGCGGCAATCCACATCTTTTCCCCTACAAACATAATGAAGGTCAGTTTGAAGTGCTGGTGCCGCTGCGTAACGCGAAGTTTGCTTTCCAGCCTGACTGGCCCGCGCTGACCGACCTCAACATTGAGCTGGACTTCCTGAACGACGGCCTGTGGATGAAGGCGGATAGCGTCAATCTGGGCGGTGTTAAGGCCAGCAATCTGACCGCGATCATCCCGGACTATGCCAAAGAAAAGCTGCTGATTGATGCCGATATCAATGGGCCGGGTAAAGCGGTCGGCCCGTATTTTGACGACACGCCGCTGAAAGATTCTCTCGGCGCCACGCTGGAGCAACTCCAGATTGACGGCGATGTGAATGCTCGCTTACATCTTGATATTCCGCTGGATGGCGAGCTGGTCACCGCCAAAGGGGACGTCTCGCTGCGTAATAATAGTTTGTTCATTAAGCCGCTCGACAGCACGCTGAAGAACCTGAGCGGTAAGTTCAGCTTCAACAACGGCAATCTTAAGAGCGAACCGTTAACGGCAAACTGGTTTAATCAGCCGTTGAACGTGGATTTCTCCACCAATGAAGGGGAAAAGGCCTATCAGGTCGACGTCAACCTTAACGGCAACTGGCAGCCGGGCCGTATGGGCGTGCTACCTGCGCAGGTGAACGATGCTATAAGCGGCGGTATGGCGTGGAACGGTAAAGTGGGCATTGCGCTTCCTTATCACTCTGGTGCGACATACAACGTAGAACTGAAAGGCGACCTGAAGAATGTGAGCAGTCACTTACCGTCACCGCTCGACAAGCAGGCCGGGGAATCCTTGCCGGTGAGCATTAAGGCTGACGGTAACTTGCGTGGCTTCGCGCTGACCGGCAGCGCCGGGAAGAATAATCACTTTAACAGCCGCTGGCTGCTGAATCAGAAACTGACGCTGGATCGGGCAATCTGGACAACGGATAGCCGCACCACGCCGACATTGCCTGACCGACAAGGCGTTGAGCTTAATCTTCCGGCAATGGATGGCGCAGAGTGGCTGGCGCTGTTCCAGAAAGGCGCGGCGGATAACGTTGGCGCAAAGACCAGTTTGCCGCAGCGCGTGACGCTACGAACGCCTTCGCTGTCGCTGGGCGGGCAACAGTGGAATAACCTGAGCATTGTCTCTGAGCCGTCGCTGAATGGTCAGAAGGTCGAAGCGCAGGGGCGCGAGGTTAACGCCACGCTGGCGATACGCAATAATGCCCCGTGGCAGGCGAACATCAAATACCTGTATTACAACCCGAGCGCGGCGAAGCGTAACGGCACGCAGGCGACCTCGCCATTCTCCTCCCTTGAGCGAGTCAGTTTCCGCGGCTGGCCTGATGTGCAGTTACGCTGCGTTGAATGCTGGCTGTGGGGGCAAAAATATGGGCGTATTGACGGCGACGTCGCGATTCAGGGAAATACGCTGACCCTGAGTAACGGGCTGCTGGATACGGGCTTCTCCCGGCTGACGGCTGAGGGTGTCTGGGTGAACACGCCGGGTAGCGAGCGCACGTCGCTGAAGGGGAAACTGCGCGGCCATAAAATTGATGCCGCAGCGGGATTCTTTGGCGTTTCGACCCCCATCCGCAACGCCTCGTTTAACGTGGACTATGACTTACACTGGCGTAACCTGCCCTGGCAGCCGGATGAGGCTTCCCTTAATGGCATTTTACGTACCCGCCTGGGGAAAGGTGAAATTACCGAGCTGAGCACCGGTCATGCGGGGCAGCTTCTGCGTCTGCTGAGTTTTGACGCACTGCTGCGTAAGCTGCGTTTTGATTTTAGCGATACGTTCAGCGACGGTTTCTACTTTGACTCTATTCGCAGTACGGCGTGGATCAAAGACGGTGTGATGCACACTGACGATACGCTGGTGGATGGGCTGGAGGCCGACATCGCCATGAAAGGTTCTGTCAATCTGGTGCGTCGGGAACTCGATATTGAAGCCGTCGTCGCACCGGAAATCTCCGCCACGGTAGGGGTTGCCGCCGCGTTTGCGGTGAACCCGATTGTCGGGGCGGCGGTATTTGCCGCGAGTAAAGTGTTGGGGCCGTTGTGGAGCAAAGTCTCCATTCTGCGCTATCGCATCACGGGCCCGGTAGACAAACCGCAGATTAACGAAGTCCTGCGCCAGCCGCGTAAAGAAAGCCAGCAATGATTTGACGGGGGCGAGTAATTGCCCCAATCTCAGTAAATAGAAATGAATGACGAACTGCAAAAGCCGGATGGCGCTGCGCTTATCCGGCTTACATAACTTCTACCGCAGTCCGGCATTGAAGCGCCTGATGGCGACGCAGGCGCGTCTTATCAGGCCTACAACAGTAACTAACGAGTAGCAAAACGATGAGTCTGAACCTGGTAAGTGAACAATTGCTAGCGGCGAACGGCCTGAACCATCAGGATTTGTTTGCCATTCTGGGCCAACTGGCCGAACGCCGTCTCGATTACGGCGATCTCTATTTTCAGTCGAGCTATCACGAATCCTGGGTTTTAGAAGATCGCATCATCAAAGATGGTTCTTACAACATCGATCAGGGCGTTGGCGTGCGCGCTATCAACGGTGAAAAAACAGGGTTTGCCTATGCCGATCAGATCAGCCTGCAAGCGCTGGAGCAGAGCGCGCAGGCCGCGCGTACCATCGTGCGCGACAGCGGCGACGGCAAAGTAAAAACACTGGGCGCGGTAGAGCACCCGATGCTTTATACCGCCATTGATCCGCTACAGAGCATGAGCCGCGAAGAGAAACTCGACATTCTGCGTCGCGTGGACAAGGCGGCGCGTGAAGCCGACAAGCGCGTACAGGAAGTGACGGCCAGCCTGACCGGTGTGTATGAGCTGATTCTGGTGGCGGCGACCGACGGTACGCTGGCGGCGGATGTGCGCCCGCTGGTGCGTCTGTCTGTCAGCGTGCAGGTAGAGGAAGACGGTAAACGCGAGCGCGGCTCCAGCGGCGGCGGCGGTCGTTTTGGCTATGACTTTTTCTTAGGCGATTTGGACGGTGAAGTACGCGCCGATGCCTGGGCGAAAGAGGCGGTGCGCATGGCGCTGGTGAATCTGTCGGCGGTTGCCGCTCCGGCGGGAACATTACCCGTTGTGCTGGGCGCGGGCTGGCCTGGCGTGCTACTGCACGAAGCGGTAGGACACGGACTGGAAGGGGATTTCAACCGTCGCGGTACGTCGGTGTTCAGCGGCCATATCGGTGAACTGGTCGCGTCTGAACTGTGTACCGTGGTTGATGACGGCACGATCGCCGATCGCCGTGGTTCGGTCGCCATTGATGATGAAGGTACGCCGGGCCAGTACAATGTGTTGATTGAAAACGGCATCCTGAAAGGGTACATGCAGGATAAACTCAACGCGCGTCTGATGGGCGTTGCGCCGACCGGTAACGGACGTCGTGAATCATATGCGCATCTGCCGATGCCGCGTATGACCAACACCTATATGCTGGCCGGGAAATCCACGCCGCAGGAGATTATCGAGTCTGTGGAATACGGTATCTATGCGCCTAACTTTGGCGGCGGGCAGGTGGATATCACCTCCGGGAAGTTTGTGTTCTCGACTTCAGAAGCGTACCTGATCGAAAACGGTAAGGTGACGAAACCCGTGAAAGGGGCGACGCTGATTGGTTCTGGTATCGAAGCGATGCAGCAGATCTCTATGGTCGGGAACGATCTGAAACTGGATAACGGCGTTGGCGTCTGTGGTAAAGAAGGGCAGAGTCTGCCGGTAGGCGTGGGCCAACCGACGTTAAAAGTGGATAACCTGACCGTGGGCGGCACCGCGTAAAGTCGTTTTGTAGGCCCGATACGCCATTGCGTTATCGGGCATTTTGCCGGATGCGGCGTGAACGCCTTATCCGGCCTGCCTGTTCTGTAGTCGGGCCGTTGATCACTTCTCTTTCCCTCGACCGTACATTCCCTGAAATAGCTGCGCGACATCGACAAAATAGTCTGTCAGATAGTTAATCACCACCTGCACCTTCAGCGGCAACTTATCTTTTTCGGTATACAGCGCGTAAACCGGGCGTGGATCGGACTGGTAGCGGGGCAGCAGGATCTCCAGATCTCCGCTGTTGATCTCATTGATCACCCACATCAACGGAACGTAGGCGATCCCGGCGCCTGCGGTCAGCCAGCGGCTGAGCGTCATCGGATCGTTGGTGACGAAGCGTCCTTGTGGGATCAGCCGGGTGGAGATCCCTTCCGGCGCAATCAACTCAAACTCGTTATCCGGGCGCACGCTGTATTCCAGCCATGAGTGATTGCTGAGGTCGGCGGGTTTTTCCGGCACGCCAAATTGCGCGAGATAGCTTTTGGCGGCGCACACCACCATCGGCATTGCCCCCAGACGGCGTGAAAACAGGCTGGAGTCCTGCAACGCACCGACGCGGATCACCACGTCCAGACCATCGGCGATCAGGTCCGGCGCCGGGATGCCGGTCACCAGATTAACCGTCAGGCCAGGGTACTCTTTCAGCATTTTGGCCGTTAACCCGGCGAGGACATTTTGTGCCATGGTTGAAGAACAACCAATTCGCAGGGTGCCGATAGGCGTGTTGTTGAAGGCATAAAGCTGCTCATGGACATCCTGCACTTCGTGCAGCATCCGACGGCAACCCTGATAATAAATTTTACCGGCCTCGGTCAGCCCAATGCTGCGCGTACTGCGGTTTAGCAGCTTAACCTGTAGCTCATCTTCCAGTTTTGCCACGGTCTGGCTGATAGAGGAAACGCTCATTTGTAGCTGTCTGGCAGCGGCGGTAAAGGAGCCAAATTCAACGACTTTGGCGAACACCGACATGCGTTTTAATCTTTCCATTATTCACTCTGGCTTAAAAGTGATTTAGATCACATATTATAGATAACAGCATAACAGTTACGTTAATATATTATTATTCAAATAACCGCTATGCCGCTCTCGCCTGGCTTTCCACGCCCTTCCCTGCGGTGGCATTGGCTGAAAACTGTATCGCCTGCACTCTCTTTATAAATCAAGGTCAACATGAGTCTGTTTCCCGTTATCGTGGTGTTTGGTCTCTCCTTCCCACCGATATTTTTCGAATTGCTTTTGTCACTGGCGATTTTCTGGCTGGTGCGCCGGATGCTGGTTCCAACCGGCATTTATGACTTCGTCTGGCATCCGGCTCTGTTTAATACCGCGCTGTATTGCTGCCTGTTCTATTTAATATCGCGCTTGTTCGTTTGAGGTAGAAGTGAAAACACTAACAAGAAAACTCTCTCGTACGGCCATCACGCTCGTACTGGTCATTCTGGCCTTCATCGCAATTTTCCGTGCCTGGGTCTATTACACCGAGTCGCCGTGGACGCGTGACGCGCGCTTCAGCGCCGACGTGGTTGCCATTGCGCCAGACGTCGCGGGTCTTATCACCAACGTGAGTGTGCATGATAACCAGCTGGTGAAGAAAGACCAGATACTGTTCACCATCGATCAGCCGCGCTATAAAAAAGCCCTCGAAGAAGCGGAAGCTGATGTTGCCTACTACCAGGTGCTGGCACAGGAAAAACGTCAGGAGGCTGGCCGCCGTAACCGCCTTGGCGTCCAGGCGATGTCGCGTGAAGAGATCGATCAGGCCAATAACGTTCTGCAAACCGTATTACATCAGCTTGCCAAAGCGCAGGCGACGCGCGATCTGGCAAAATTAGACCTCGAACGTACCGTGATTCGCGCCCCTGCTGACGGTTGGGTCACCAACCTGAACGTCTACACCGGCGAGTTTATTACCCGTGGCTCAACGGCGGTTGCGTTGGTGAAACAGCACTCTTTCTACGTGCTGGCCTATATGGAAGAGACCAAACTGGAAGGCGTCCGTCCAGGCTATCGCGCAGAGATAACGCCGCTTGGCAGTAACAAGGTGTTGAAAGGCACCGTTGACAGCGTGGCGGCTGGGGTCACTAACGCCAGCAGCACGCGTGACGCCAAAGGGATAGCGACCATCGACTCCAATCTGGAGTGGGTACGTCTGGCGCAGCGTGTTCCGGTACGTATCCGTCTGGACGATCAGCAGGACAACCTGTGGCCTGCCGGGACAACCGCAACCGTTGTGATTACCGGCAAGCAGGATCGTGATGAAACGCAGGACTCTTTCTTCCGTAAAATGGCGCACCGTCTGCGCGAGTTTGGTTAATCACCATGGGTATTTTCTCCATTGCCAACCAGCATATCCGCTTTGCGGTAAAACTGGCATGCGCCATCGTCCTGGCGCTGTTCGTTGGCTTTCACTTTCAGCTTGAGACGCCGCGCTGGGCGGTGCTGACCGCCGCGATTGTCGCCGCAGGCCCGGCATTCGCTGCCGGTGGGGAACCCTATTCCGGCGCGATTCGCTATCGCGGGATGCTGCGTATCATCGGGACATTTATTGGCTGTATCGCCGCGCTGACCATTATCATCACCATGATTCGCGCGCCGTTATTAATGATTCTGGTGTGCTGTATCTGGGCGGGATTTTGTACCTGGATCTCCTCGCTGGTGCGGGTTGAAAACTCTTATGCATGGGGGCTGTCCGGGTATACGGCGCTGATCATCGTCATTACCATTCAGGCGGAGCCACTACTGACGCCGCAGTTCGCGGTTGAACGTTGCAGCGAGATCGTGATTGGTATCGTCTGCGCCATTATGGCGGATCTGCTCTTTTCGCCGCGTTCAGTGAAACAGGAAGTGGATCGTGAAGTCGACGGCCTGCTGGTGGCGCAATACCAGCTGATGCAGCTGTGTATTAAGCACGGCGACAGTGAGGAAGTGGACAAAGCCTGGGGCGATCTGGTGCGTCGGACGGCGGCGCTGGAAGGCATGCGCAGCAATCTCAATATGGAGTCATCGCGCTGGGGGCGCGCCAACCGCCGCCTGAAAGCGCTGAATACGCTCTCGTTGACGCTGATCACCCAGTCCTGTGAAACATACCTGATTCAGAACACTCACCCGGAGTTGATCACCGACACTTTCCGCGAGCTGTTCGAAACGCCCGTCGAAACCGCGCAGGACGTACATAAACAGCTTAAGCGGATGCGTCGCATCATCGCCTGGACAGGCGAACGTGAAACGCCCGTAACCCTTTACACCTGGGCCGGTGCGGCGACGCGCTATCTGCTGCTAAAGCGCGGCGTGATTGGCAACGCCAAAATCAGCGTGACGGAAGAGGAAGTGTTGCAGGGCGAGCCCGTCGTGAAGGTGGAATCTGCCGAGCGCCATCACGCGATGGTTAACTTCTGGCGCACCACACTGTCCTGTGTGCTGGGCACCTTATTCTGGCTGTGGACGGGCTGGACGTCGGGAAGCGGCGCGATGGTGATGATTGCGGTCGTCACGTCGCTGGCGATGCGCTTACCCAACCCGCGCATGGTCGCAATCGACTTTATTTACGGGACGCTGGCGGCGCTGCCGTTGGGCCTGCTCTATTTTTTAGTGATCATCCCGAATACGCAGCAAAGCATGTTGCTGCTGTGTCTGAGCCTGGCGGTGCTGGGGTTCTTTCTCGGGATCGAAGTCCAGAAACGGCGGCTGGGTTCGATGGGGGCGCTGGCCAGTACCATTAACATCATCGTGCTGGACAACCCGATGACCTTCCACTTCAGCCAGTTCCTTGACAGCGCGCTCGGGCAGATTGTGGGGTGCATGATGGCGTTTATCGTCATTCTGTTGGTTCGTGATAATTCACGTGACAGAACCGGACGTGTGCTGCTTAACCAGTTCGTTTCCGCAGCGGTGTCTGCGATGACCACCAACGTTGTGCGCCGTAAAGAGAACCACCTTCCGGCGCTGTATCAGCAGTTGTTCTTGTTAATGAACAAATTCCCGGGCGACCTGCCGAAGTTTCGTCTGGCGCTGACGATGATCATTGCGCACCAACGTCTGCGTGATGCGCCCATCCCGGTCAATCATGATTTATCTGCTTTTCACCGCCAGCTCCGGCGTACGGCCGATCATGTGATTTCAGCCGGAAATGACGATAAGCGTCGGCGCTACTTTGGACAACTGCTGGATGAGCTTGATGTCTATCAGGAAAAATTGCGAGTCTGGGAAGCGCCGCCACGGGTGACGGAGCCGGTAAAACGGCTATCCGGCATGTTGCACAAATATCAGCACGCCTTGACGGATAACTAACACTCAGGAGCCGACGCCAAAAGCGTCGGTTTTTTTGTGGCTATACTTATCTGACGTGCGGAAAACATGACATCAGGAGGAGAAAGAACCATGCAAACGCTCCAGGACAACGAACTTTTTCAGACGGGATATCTGGTTGATGGACTTTGGAAAACGCTGGATAACACCTTCGATGTTCTTAATCCGGCAACCGGTGAAACGATAGCCGCGGTTGCCAAAGCCGGTAAAAAAGAGACCGAAGAGGCGATTGCGGCGGCGGCAAAAGCCTTCCCTGCCTGGCGGGCCAAAACGGCAAAAGAGCGCTCGGCCATTCTGTATCGCTGGTATGAACTGATCATTGAGCATAAATCCTGGCTGGGCCGTCTGATGACCACTGAGCAGGGGAAGCCGTTGAAAGAGGCAGAAGGCGAAGTGGAGTACGCCGCCAGTTTCATCCAGTGGTTTGCTGAACAGGCGAAGCGGGCAAATGGCGAAATAATCCCGCCGATCAAACCCGGATCGCGGATCTTTGCCACTCGTGAACCGATTGGCGTCGTGGCGGCGATTACGCCGTGGAACTTCCCGATGGCAATGTTGACCCGTAAATTAGGCCCCGCGCTGGCGGCAGGCTGTACGGGGGTCATTAAACCGGCGAATAACACGCCGCTTAGCGCATTCGCCTTGCTGACGCTGGCGAAGAAAGCTGGCGTACCTGACGGCGTGCTGAACGCCGTCGCGGGCAATACCCCAGAGATCAGCGACGCCATTATGGCCAGCCACGAGGTGCGCAAAATCTCCTTTACCGGATCGACCGCCGTGGGGAAAACGCTGGTGCGTAATGCGGCTGACACGATGAAGAAAGTCTCGATGGAACTGGGGGGCAATGCGCCGTATATCGTGTTTGACGATGCGGATATTGACGCTGCGGTACAGGGGGCGATCGCTAATAAATTCCGCAACGCGGGGCAGGTGTGCGTCAGCGTTAACCGTTTCTATATCCATGAGTCGGTCTATGACGAATTTACCCGCAAGCTGGCGGATGCCGTACAAAAACTGAAGGTCGGAAATGGTCTGGAAGAGGGCGTGATCGTCGGCCCGCTGATTGAACCGGCGGCTGTCGATAAAGTGCGTGAGCACGTTGAGGACGCTATCGCAAAAGGAGCGAAGGTGCTGGCAGGTGCTAAAGCGCATTCGTTAGGCGGGAATTTCTGGCAGCCCACCGTACTGGGCGACTGTAGCGATGGGATGAAACTGGCCAGTGAAGAGACCTTCGGGCCGGTCGCGGCCTGCTTTCGTTTTACCAGTGAAGACGAGGTCATTCAGCGCGCCAACAATACGCCGTTTGGCCTGGCGGCTTACTTCTACACGCAAAATTTACAACGCGTATTCCGTGTTTCCCAGGCGATTGAAAGCGGCATGATTGGGATTAATGAATGCGCCGTATCAACCGAGCTGGGGCCATTTGGCGGGGTGAAAGAGTCGGGTCTGGGACGTGAAGGATCGGTGCTGGGGCTTGAAGAGTTTCTGGAAGTGAAGACCCTGCACATCGGCGGCCTGTAATGTGACTGCGTCGGGGGTGGTGGCTGGCTATGAACATCTATACCTTTGATTTTGATGAAATAGAAGACCAGAACGATTTTTACCGCGAATTTACGCGGATGTTTGGCCTTGCCAGAGAGAAAGTCGGCGATCTTGATTCTCTATGGGATGCTCTCATGAGCGAGGTGCTGCCATTGCCGCTGGAGATTGAGTTTGTTCATCTGCCGGAAAAACTGCGCAGGCGCTACGGCGCGCTGATTTTGCTGTTTGATGAAGCAGAAGAGGAACTGGAAGGACAGTTGCGGTTTAATGTTCGCCATTCGTGACGACAAACATAAAAAAGCCCCCGGCAGTCGGGGGCAAGTCGTCGGACTAGACGACGAGGGTTTATTTGTAAAGTTCTGCCGTAGCGTGCCAGTTGTCACCGCTACGTGCTTCAGTAATCTGATAGGCGGATGCGCCGTTTGCTTCTGCTTTTTTGTTCAGCATTTCATGCATATCCATCGGGGAAGAACCGATAGCGCTTACGGAAACAGAGCCGATAGCCTGACGGCCTTGCGCTTGTTCTGCGTTGATGGATTCGGCTGCGAATGCGCCAAAAGAGAGAACGGACAGAACGCTTAATGCTGCAACAGTAGTTTTGATTTTCATGATTTTTACCTCGTCGAATTCTTTTATTAGGGTCTGTGTTTCGTGACCCTCATCACAAAATCAAGTATACACTAATCACGTGATTAATTAATATCACGCTAATGGTTTCATGGGTTATTGTGTGTTAACGATTTGTTTTTTTATAACCGTATGGAATTAAAAACGTGTTAAAAAGCGTGTTGTTGATATTAAATGCAATAAAATCATAAGGATATGAAATTTTGCAATTTGTGCGTTTTTTCCAATGCACATTCACCATGTAAATGATTTTTGACGGTTAAACGCACTATTTGTTAAATGACAGGCAGTGAAAAATGACGGCAGAAGAGGTGGCGGCAGGTTTTTTCCCCGTCGCGTTTAACGACGGGGAGAAGGGATTACAGCTCTTGTTCGAACAGTTCCAGAATGGCTTCGTACAGATCTTTCACCGTAAAGCCATTCGCGGGAGTGGTGAAAATGGTGTCGTCACCGGCAATGGTCCCGAGGATGCCTTCCGCTTTCCCCAGCGAGTCCAGCAGACGCGCGATCAGCTGTGCGGCGCCAGGACTGGTATGGATCACCACAACAGCATCGTTGTAGTCGATATCTAACACCAGATTCTTTAAAGGGCTGGAGGTGGTTGGCACGCCTAGTTCAGCCGGGAGACAGTAGACCATCTCCATTTTTGCGTTGCGGGTACGCACCGCGCCGAACTTGGTCAGCATGCGCGAGACCTTGGACTGGTTGATGTTATCAAAGCCCTGATCCTGTAACGCGAGGACGATTTCGCCCTGTGAACTGAATTTTTCTTCTTTGAGTAGCGCTTTGAACGCCTTGACTAATTCTTCTTGTTTAGCCGAGCTTCGCATAAGTCACCCGTAATATGAGGATGGAAACAACATTATTATGCATACAGATGAATTTTTATGCAAACAGTCTGCCTCACCGGAGGCTGAAATAATGTTATGAAAGAGCGGAATTCTATCAAATTCCGTTATCAAGAAACATGCCTGCGTCACGGCGCGCAAATAAGCTTAAAAGTAAATTAAATGTTATCAAATTGATGTTGTTTTGGAGGGGCAGTAGAGTATATTGTCAGCACCTGTTGGAAAGTTGTTCTGTGGTTCAGGCGCTTTTGAATTACGTAAATTAGCTTTTCTATTACGTAAGTTAAATGCATAAAAGCCAAATTTGCGTGACTACGCATTCTTGACGCGTGGTGGTTGTATTCATTGGATTTGTGAATTATGGTCGCCGCCGCGGAGCAACAAACACTTAGCTTATCAATATAATAAGGAGTTTAGGATGAAAGTCGCAGTCCTCGGCGCTGCCGGCGGTATCGGCCAGGCGCTTGCACTACTGTTAAAAACCCAACTGCCTTCAGGTTCAGAACTCTCCCTGTACGACATCGCTCCAGTGACCCCAGGTGTGGCCGTTGACTTGAGCCATATCCCTACAGCAGTAAAAATCAAAGGTTTCTCCGGCGAAGACGCGACCCCGGCGCTTGAAGGCGCAGACGTCGTACTGATCTCGGCTGGCGTGGCGCGTAAACCGGGTATGGATCGTTCCGACCTGTTTAACGTCAACGCAGGTATCGTGAAGAACCTGGTACAACAGATCGCAACGACCTGTCCGAAAGCCTGTGTGGGCATCATCACCAACCCGGTGAACACTACCGTCGCTATCGCTGCTGAAGTGCTGAAAAAAGCAGGCGTTTACGACAAGAACAAACTGTTTGGCGTGACCACGCTGGACATCATCCGCTCCAACACCTTTGTTGCGGAACTGAAAGGCAAACTGCCGACCGACGTTGAAGTTCCGGTTATCGGCGGTCACTCTGGCGTGACCATTCTGCCGCTGCTGTCGCAGATCCCGGGCGTCAGCTTCACCGAGCAGGAAGTGGCTGACCTGACCAAACGTATCCAGAATGCGGGTACGGAAGTGGTTGAAGCGAAGGCTGGCGGCGGATCGGCAACCCTGTCTATGGGTCAGGCTGCTGCGCGCTTTGGTCTTTCTCTGGTGCGCGCGCTGCAAGGCGAGAAGGACGTGGTGGAATGTGCCTACGTTGAAGGTGACGGCCAGTATGCGCGCTTCTTCTCTCAGCCGCTGCTGCTGGGTAAAAACGGCGTGGAAGAGCGCAAGTCTATCGGCAAACTGAGCGCGTTTGAACAGAATGCGCTGGAAGGTATGCTGGATACGCTGAAAAAAGATATCGCCCTGGGCGAAGAGTTCGTTAACAAGTAAGCGCTTTTGTGCAGGCCGGATAAGGCGCGTTTGCGTCGCCGTCAGGCCTGGCAATAATGCCGGATGGCGGTGTAAACACCTTATCCGGCCTACAAGTTAACCGAGACACAGTAAAAAACCGGAGATGACTCCGGTTTTTTTATTACGTTAATTTGTCGCCGGGTATTCCTGAATGGTGACCTGGAGCGTCAGCTTTTTATCGTCACGCATCACAATCACCGGGATCACCGAACCTGGACGTATTTCAGCAACCTGATCCATGGTCTCCAGAGCGGAAACGGCAGGTTTGTTGTTGACTGAAATGATCACATCATTGACCTGAATACCCGCCTGTGCAGCCGGGCCATCCGGCGACACTTCATTGACCACAATCCCCTGGATTTGATCCATTCCGGCGCCCTGCGCATGCAGCGGCGCGATTTCTCGCCCACCGATGCCGATATAACCGCGAATCACGCGACCATCGCGGATCAGCTTATCCATAATCTTGGTCGCTAACTGGAACGGGATTGCAAAACCGATCCCTTCCGGCGTCTCGCCGTCGTTACTCTTATCAAATGACAGGGTGTTAATGCCCATCAGTTCGCCCAGCGAGTTAACCAGCGCTCCGCCGGAGTTACCGTGGTTGATGGAGGCGTCCGTTTGCAGGAAGTTTTGTCGTCCGGTTGGGTTCAGACCGATACGCCCGGTGGCGCTGATGATCCCCTGAGTAATGGTCTGCCCCAGGTTATACGGGTTGCCGATGGCCAGAACCACATCACCAATATGCGGTGAGCGTTTCGTGTTGATCGGGATTGTCGGCAGACCGCTCGTGGCATTAATCTTTAACACCGCCAGATCCGTCAGCGTATCCGAACCAACCAGCAGCGCTTCAAACACGCGTCCATCCTGTAGGGCGACGATGATCTGATCCGCATCGTTGATCACATGCTTATTGGTGATGATGTAACCGCGCTGATCCATGATCACGCCCGATCCCAGCGTACGGATCTCAAGCTGATTATGCGTGGTGCTGTTCATACTGCGGTTATAAACGTTGACGACGGCAGGCGCGGCGCGGCGAACCGCCGAATTATAGCTGGCTGGCGTCTCATCCGCGCTGTCGAATTGCGGTGTGGTCAGGGTATTTATTTTGCGCAGCGAGGGCATGGCCGCCAACAGAATAGCACCCACAATAAGACCAATTGCGACCGAACGTAAGATCTTCACAAACATGATGGAGGCGTCATTAAAAAAGGGAACGGCAGCAGCATACCACGAGTTAACCGGACATCGCACGCGGGGCTGATGTCCGGTTAACGATGACTTAACGCAGGAGCAGGTAAATGTTCTCGTTACCGCGTACGACCTGTAGCGCAATAATCGACGGTTTCGCTTCCAGCACTTTGCGCATTTCCGCAATCGAGTGCACGCGATCGCGGTTAACGCTGATGATCACGTCATCTTTGTGCAAACCGGCCTGGGCGGCGGGACTGCTTTTTTCAACGTTATCAATTTTGATGCCTTTATTGCCGTCTTTTAACTGACCATCGCTCAGCGTTGCGCCCTGCAATGCCGGGGCGATCATCTCCGCGCTGGCGGAGGATGACGTGCTGGTGTCGAGGGTGACTTCGACTTCCAGCGGTTTGCCGTCGCGTAACAGACCGAGCTTCACTTTCGTGCCGGGTTCCGTCGTTGCGATGCGTGAGCGCAGTTCGGCAAAGCTGCTCAGCGGCTTGCCGTTGAGACTGGTGATCACGTCGCCGGATTTCACACCCGCTTTCGCGGAACCTGAACCCGGGAGCACTTCGCTGATGAACGCCCCGCGCTGTACATCCAGCTTGAAGGCTTTGGCGATATCGGCGGTCAATTCCATGCCTTTAATTCCCAGCAGGCCGCGTTTAATTTCACCAAACTGAATCAGCTGTTGCGCCAGCGTGCGCGCCATATTACTCGGAATCGCAAACCCAATGCCGATGCTACCGCCGCCAGGCGCCAGAATAGCGGTGTTGATGCCGATCAGCTCGCCGTTGAGATTCAGCAGCGCGCCGCCGGAGTTGCCACGGTTAATCGAGGCGTCGGTTTGAATAAAGTTTTCCAGTCCTTCCAGATTCAGCCCGCTCCGGCCAAGCGCGGAGACAATGCCGGAGGTGGCGGTTTGCCCCAGACCAAACGGGTTGCCTACCGCGACGGCAAAGTCGCCGACGCGCAGTTTGTCGGAGTCGGCGATGGCGATTTGCGTCAGGTTGCTGGCGTTCTGGATTTGCAGCAGCGCGATGTCGCTCTGGTCGTCGCTGCCGATCAGTTTAGCGTCAAACTCGCGTCCGTCATTTAACTGAACGCTGATCTTCTGTGCCTGATTAATGACATGGTTATTGGTCAGAACGTAGCCTTTGGCGGCGTCAATGATGACGCCCGACCCCAGCCCTTCGAACGGCTGAGAGGGTTGATCAGGCAACTCGTCGCCAAAAAACTTTTTAAACTCTTCTGGAACCTTCTGACTTTGGGTCGCGGTTCCCTCAACCTTCACGCTAATCACGGCCGGCAGCACTTTTTCCAGCATTGGCGCGAGACTAGGGAGCGCCGCCTGACCGGGAATCTGCGCGGGTATCGATGCGACGGCCTGAAACGGTGCCGAGAGCGTTAACCCGACACTTAACGCTAATGCACTTAACAACGGGGTTTGTTTTTTCATGGAGCCTGCTCTCGTACCTTGAGTGAACGGAAAGACGATTCAAAACAGTTTGATGTTATTGAATTTTCGGCCTGGTAACAATGAGGTTAATGACTAAATAATAGCTGGGACAGGAGAGAAGAGACGGGCGCAATCGCTGCGCCCGAAAAATTTCTTAACGATGTGCGATTAGTCGCGTTTTGCGCCACTACGCAGCAGGCCGGAAGCGCCTTCGGAATAGTCACGCGGCATCTGGACCGGCGCCTGATCGTTACTGGCTTCAGACTCCGCCAGACGGTTACGGAACGGGTTCGATTCCGCAGACAGTTCCGGCAGCAGGCTACTGGAGCTTTTCGCCATGTGCTGATACAGCTGACGATAATCATGCGCCATGGTATCCAGCAGCTCGGCGCTGCGGGCAAAGTGGCTGACCAGCTCTTCACGATACTCTTCCAGCTCAGCTTTATTCTTTTCCAGTTCGTACTGCAATGCCTGCTGTTGGCGTAATTTACGATTACCAAAACGCATGGCTACGGCACCAATGATGATACCGACGACTAACCCAATTAGCGCATATTCCCAGGTCATGAACATCTCCCGTTGTCTTTTGTTTCCGTAGGGTGTTGGCTTTAGGCTCCATGCCTGCGCCTGATTATGCCACTATAACCGCTAATCCCGTAGAAGTGGAATCCCGTGTTTATATCACGTAATGTAGAACGGCCTTTTTTTCGTCAGCCGTGAACGTCGGCACATCGATTTTCAAGGAATAACAATAACATCATGCAAAGCATTTCCCCCACATCGCGTTACCTTCAGGCCCTCAACGATGGCAGCCATCAACCCGACGACGTGCAAAAAGATGCGGTCAACCGACTGGAGTCGATTTACCAGGCGCTGATCGCCAAAACGCCTCCGGCGCCGCAAACCGGCGGACTGATGGCCCGTTTCGGTAAACTGCTTGGCAAACGTGAACCGTCAGCGAATGCGCCGGTGCGTGGTCTGTATATGTGGGGTGGGGTCGGGCGAGGGAAAACCTGGCTGATGGATCTCTTCTATCATAGTCTGCCGGGCGAGCGGAAACAGCGTCTGCATTTCCACCGCTTTATGCTGCGTGTGCATGAGGAGCTAACGGCGCTACAGGGGCAGACCGACCCGCTGGAGATTATTGCCGATCGTTTCAAAGCCGAAACGGATGTGCTCTGCTTTGATGAGTTTTTTGTTTCCGACATCACCGACGCGATGCTGCTTGGCGGCTTAATGAAAGCGCTGTTTGCCCGCGGCATTACCCTGGTGGCGACCTCGAACATCCCGCCGGATGAGCTGTACCGCAATGGCCTGCAACGTACCCGCTTCCTTCCGGCTATCGACGCTATCAAAGCGCATTGCGACATCATGAATGTGGATGCCGGGGTGGATTATCGTCTGCGCACGCTGACGCAGGCGCATCTGTGGCTTTCGCCGCGTAATAACGAAACGCAGCAACAGATGGATAAACTCTGGCTGGCGCTGGCCGGTGCGAAACGTGAGAATGCGCCAACGCTGGAGGTGAATCATCGTCCGTTACCGACGATGGGGGTGGAAAACCAGACGCTGGCGGTCTCCTTCATCACCTTATGCGTGGACGCTCGCAGCCAGCATGACTATATTGCGCTGTCGCGCCTGTTCCACACGGTTCTGCTGTTTGATGTACCGGTCATGACGCCGCTGATGGAAAGCGAAGCGCGCCGTTTTATCGCGCTGGTGGATGAATTCTACGAGCGCCATGTGAAGCTGGTGGTGAGCGCCGACGCGCCTTTATATGAGATCTATCAGGGCGAACGCCTGAAGTTTGAGTTCCAGCGCTGTTTGTCGCGTTTGCAGGAGATGCAGAGCGAGGAGTATCTGAAACGCTCGCATATGCCGTAGGCCGGATAAGGCGTTTCGCCGCCATCCGGCGCAGGTTGCCTGGTGGCGCTTCGCTTATCAGACCAGCAGAAATGCCCCGCACAAAACCCATTGCAAATCACAAAAAGGGGTCGATCTTTGCCCCTGACTTCTCTATAATCCTGCGACCCCACGTTACAAGAAAGTTTTTTTCCCAAAACTTTTTGTGTGCTGGCATTGGCTATTCGAAGGGGTAGGTTTGCCGGACTTTGTCGTGTGAACCTCAACAATTGAAAACGTTTGGGTGTTCACCAACGTGTAACTATCTATTGGGTAAGCTTTTAATGAAAACTTTTACAGCTAAACCAGAAACCGTAAAACGCGACTGGTACGTTGTTGACGCGACCGGTAAAACTCTGGGCCGTCTGGCTACTGAACTGGCTCTTCGCCTGCGCGGTAAGCACAAAGCGGAATACACTCCGCACGTCGATACCGGTGATTACATCATCGTTCTGAACGCTGACAAAGTTGCTGTAACCGGCAACAAGCGTACTGACAAAGTGTACTATCACCACACCGGTCACATCGGTGGTATCAAACAAGCGACCTTTGAAGAGATGATTGCTCGCCGTCCTGAGCGTGTGATTGAAATCGCGGTTAAAGGCATGCTGCCAAAAGGCCCGCTGGGTCGTGCTATGTTCCGTAAACTGAAAGTTTACGCTGGCAACGAGCACAACCACGCGGCACAGCAACCGCAAGTTCTTGACATCTAATCGGGATTATAGGCAATGGCTGAAAATCAATACTACGGCACTGGTCGCCGCAAAAGTTCCGCAGCTCGCGTGTTCATCAAACCGGGCAACGGCAAAATCGTTATCAACCAACGTTCTCTGGAACAGTACTTCGGTCGTGAAACTGCCCGCATGGTAGTTCGTCAGCCGCTGGAACTGGTCGACATGGTTGAGAAACTGGATCTGTACATCACTGTTAAAGGTGGTGGTATCTCTGGTCAGGCTGGTGCGATCCGTCACGGTATCACCCGCGCTCTGATGGAGTACGACGAGTCTCTGCGTTCTGAACTGCGTAAAGCTGGCTTCGTTACTCGTGACGCTCGTCAGGTTGAACGTAAGAAAGTCGGTCTGCGTAAAGCACGTCGTCGTCCGCAGTTCTCCAAACGTTAATGGGTTTCTGCTCCGGCAGATTACCATTGGCGAAAAAACCCGCTTCGGCGGGTTTTTTTATGGAAAAAATGCGCGTGTGTCCAAAGTAATCCTCTGATTGCCACCTCTTTTTCCCCATTTCCAGAATCGACTCACCACAAAGGTCACAAAATCTGGTAAACTATCATCCAATTTTCTGCCCAAATAACGGGTATTGTTCATTTTTTGTTTGCTTTTTGAACAATAATGACTTTTCCGCAGGCGGGTGACATAACTTCTGGCTGGCCACGCGGTGGCTGGTAGCAGTAAAAATTCTGAATATACCTGGAGGTTTTCATGGCTGTCGCTGCCAACAAACGTTCGGTAATGACGCTGTTTTCTGGTCCTACTGACATCTATAGCCATCAGGTCCGCATTGTGCTGGCGGAGAAAGGTGTTAGTTTCGAGATCGAGCATGTGGAGAAGGATAACCCACCTCAGGATCTGATTGACCTCAACCCGAGTCAGAGCGTACCGACCCTGGTGGATCGTGAGCTGACCCTGTGGGAATCTCGCATCATTATGGAATACCTGGATGAGCGTTTCCCTCATCCGCCGCTGATGCCGGTTTACCCGGTTGCGCGTGGCGAAAGCCGCCTGTACATGCACCGTATCGAAAAAGACTGGTACACGCTGATGAACGTCATCGTGAACGGGTCCGCTTCTGAAGCTGACGTTGCGCGTAAACAACTGCGTGAAGAGTTGCAGGCGATCGCGCCTGTGTTTGGTCAAAAACCGTATTTCCTGAGCGATGAGTTCAGCCTGGTTGATTGCTATCTGGCGCCGCTGCTGTGGCGTTTGCCGCAACTGGGTATTGAGTTCAGCGGTGCGGGCGCTAAAGAGCTGAAAGGCTATATGACCCGCGTCTTTGAACGTGACTCGTTCCTCGCTTCTTTAACTGAAGCTGAACGTGAAATGCGCCTCGGTCGGGGTTAATCAGTATGGATTTGTCACAGCTATCCCCACGCCGTCCATATTTGCTGCGTGCATTCTATGAATGGTTGCTGGATAACCAGCTCACGCCGCACCTGGTGGTGGATGTGACGCTGCCTGGCGTGCATGTCCCTATGGAATATGCGCGCGACGGGCAAATTGTTCTGAACATTGCTCCCCGTGCGGTTGGGAATCTGGAGTTGGCCAACGACGAAGTGCGTTTCAACGCGCGCTTTGGCGGCGTCCCGCGTCAGGTCTCCGTGCCGCTGGCTGCGGTACTGGCGATCTATGCGCGTGAAAACGGCGCAGGCACAATGTTTGAACCTGAAGCCGCTTACGATGAAGACGTCGCCAGCTTAAATGATGACGATGTAACGCCGGGCGCGGAGAGCGAAACGGTCATGTCCGTGATTGATGGTGATAAGCCCGATCATGATGATGACAACAATCCTGATGACGATCCGCCGCCGCCGCGTGGTGGTCGACCCGCATTACGCGTAGTGAAGTAACCAAGACAGACAGGCCCTGAGGGCCTGTTTTTTTTCACGCCTGCCACGATTTCACCCCACTTTCGATCCTGTGATAGGATGGCTTTAGTTGCTGTTTTCCTCGACTATTTACATAATGGACGCTATGAACGCATTTGATTCGCAAGCAGAAAATTCTCCGCCAACCATCGGCCGTAGTTTGCGCAGCCGTCCGCTGGCGCGTAAAAAACTGTCGGAAATGGTAGAAGAAGAGCTGGAGCAGATGATTCGTCGCGGTGAATTCGGCGAAGGGGAGCAACTGCCGTCTGAGCGGGAGTTGATGACCTTCTTCAACGTGGGCCGCCCGTCGGTGCGTGAAGCGCTTGCCGCGCTCAAGCGTAAAGGTCTGGTGCAAATCAATAACGGCGAACGCGCCCGCGTGTCGCGGCCTTCTGCTGATACCATCATCAGCGAACTTTCCGGCATGGCGAAAGATTTCCTCTCGCATCCCGGCGGTATCGCCCACTTTGAGCAACTGCGCCTGTTCTTTGAATCAAGCCTTGTGCGCTATGCGGCGGAACACGCGACGGATGAGCAAATTGATCTGCTGGCGAAAGCCCTGGAGATCAACAGCCAGTCGCTGGACGATAACGCGCTCTTCATTCGTTCCGACGTCGAGTTTCACCGCGTGCTGGCGGAAATCCCCGGCAATCCGATCTTCATGGCGATTCATGTCGCGCTGCTGGACTGGCTGATCGCTGCGCGTCCTGCGGTCTCCGGGCAGGAGTTACATGAGCATAATAGCGTGAGCTATCAAGAACATATCGCTATTGTCGATGCCATTCGTCGGCGCGATCCAGATGAAGCTGACCGCGCGCTGCAAACCCACCTCAATAGCGTATCCGCCACCTGGCACGCCTTCGATCAAAAGAAAAAATTGCGTTAGCGATCGCGATCCTGACGATCGTTTAGTGAAGTAGATCGCACTCTGTGCGTTCTGTACTGGGGTGCTGCTTATTTGATCTGGTATAACAGGTATAAAGGTATGTAGTCAGATAACACTAATCATCGACAGAGGTCGTTATGGCAAAAGATTTACGAGGCGTAATGCCAGCGTTGTTAACTCCTTTTGATAACCAGCAGAAACTGGATATTGAGAGCCTGCGCCGTCTGGTGCGTTTCAACATTGCGCAGGGCATTGATGGGCTGTACGTCGGCGGCTCGACCGGAGAAGCGTTCGTTCAGAGCCGCGCAGAAAGAGAGCAGGTCCTGGAAATTGTGGCGGAAGAGGCGAAGGGCAAAGTGACGCTGATTGCCCATGTCGGTACGGTCAGTACCGAAGAGAGCCAGCAACTGGCCAGCGCGGCGCATCGTTACGGTTTTGATGCCGTTTCCGCCGTGACGCCGTTTTATTATCCGTTTAGCTTTGAAGAGCATTGCGATCACTACCGCGCCATTATCGATTCCGCTGAAGGATTGCCGATGGTGGTGTACAACATTCCTGCGCTGAGCGGCGTGAAGCTGACGCTGGATCAAATCAACACGCTGGTCACGCTGCCCGGCGTTGGCGCGCTGAAACAAACCTCCGGCGATCTCTATCAGATGGAGCAGATCCGCCGTGCGCATCCTGATCTGGTGCTCTACAACGGTTATGACGAAATCTTCGCTTCCGGTCTGCTGGCAGGCGCAGACGGGGGCATCGGCAGCACTTACAACATTATGGGCTGGCGTTATCAGGGGATTGTTAAGGCCTTGCAGGAAGGCGATGTAGCGAAAGCGCAGCATCTGCAAACCGAGTGCAATAAGGTCATCGATCTGCTCATTAAAACCGGCGTATTCCGTGGGCTGAAAACGGTGCTGCACTACATGGACGTGGTCTCCGTACCGCTGTGCCGTAAGCCGTTTTCGCCGGTTGATGAGAAGTATCTGCCTGAACTGAAAGCGCTGGCGCAGCAGTTAATGCAGGAACGCGGTTGACCGGTTGCCGGATAGCGCTAACGCTTATCCGGCCTACAAAATATGAAACGTAGGCCGGGTAAGGCGCGGCGAAGCCGCCATCCGGTAAAGCGACAATAAAAATCGTCGGGAGAATGAAAAATGAGTACTTCTACCCAGAATATCCCGTGGTATCGCCATCTCAACCGGGCGCAGTGGCGGGCATTTTCCGCCGCCTGGCTGGGATATTTGCTTGATGGTTTTGATTTTGTGTTGATTGCTCTTGTTCTGACGGAAGTGCAGGGCGAGTTTGGGTTAACGACGGTTCAGGCGGCCAGCCTGATCTCGGCGGCGTTTATTTCCCGCTGGTTTGGCGGGCTGATGTTGGGCGCAATGGGTGACCGCTATGGCCGACGTCTGGCGATGGTCACCAGTATCATTCTTTTCTCTATGGGGACGCTGGCCTGCGGTTTTGCGCCCGGCTATACCACCATGTTTATCGCCCGTCTGGTGATCGGTATGGGAATGGCGGGCGAATATGGCTCCAGCGCCACCTATGTCATTGAAAGCTGGCCGAAGCACTTACGTAATAAAGCCAGTGGATTCCTGATTTCCGGTTTCTCCGTCGGGGCGGTCGTGGCGGCGCAGGTTTACAGCCTGGTGGTTCCGGTCTGGGGCTGGCGCGCGCTGTTCTTCATTGGCATTCTGCCGATCATTTTCGCGCTCTGGCTGCGTAAAAACATCCCTGAAGCGGAAGACTGGAAAGAGAAACACGAAGGCAAAGCGCCGGTGCGCACGATGGTAGATATTCTCTACCGGGGCGAACATCGCGTCGTCAATGTGCTGATGACGATCGCCGCCGCAACCGCGCTGTGGTTCTGCTTTGCGGGCGACCTGCAAAACGCGGCGATCGTGGCGGTGTTAGGGTTACTGTGCGCCGTTATCTTCATCAGTTTTATGGTGCAAAGCAGCGGCAAGCGCTGGCCAACGGGCGTGATGCTGATGATCGTGGTGCTCTTTGCTTTCCTCTATTCATGGCCGATTCAGGCGCTGCTGCCAACGTATCTGAAAACTGAACTGGCTTACGATCCTCACACCGTTGCGCAGGTGCTTTTCTTTAGCGGCTTTGGGGCGGCAGTCGGCTGCTGCGTGGGCGGTTTCCTCGGCGACTGGCTGGGTACGCGTAAAGCCTACGTTTGCAGTTTGCTGGCTTCCCAGGTGCTGATCATTCCGGTATTTGCGATTGGCGGCGCAAACGTCTGGGTACTGGGTCTGCTACTGTTTTTCCAGCAGATGCTGGGGCAGGGGATCTCCGGGATCTTACCGAAACTCATTGGCGGTTATTTTGATACTGACCAGCGAGCGGCAGGTCTGGGCTTTACCTATAACGTCGGCGCACTGGGCGGCGCGCTGGCCCCTATCCTCGGGGCGCTGATCGCACAGCGTCTGGATCTGGGCACCGCGCTGGGATCGCTCTCCTTCAGCCTGACCTTTGTGGTGATCCTGTTGATTGGGCTGGATATGCCGTCCCGCGTACAGCGCTGGCTGCGTCCTGAAGCATTACGTATGCATGATGCTATCGACGGAAAACCATTCAGTGGGGCCGTGCCGTTTGGCGGCGACAAAAGCGCCTTTGTAAAAACCAAAAGCTGATGAGGTTTGCCCGGCCAGTTTGCCGGGCGACCTGCGTAAGGAAGTGGATATGTCGTTATTTGAACAACTGGATAAAAACATTGCCGCCAATGGCGGGTTGATTGTCTCCTGCCAGCCGGTTCCAGGCAGCCCGCTCGATAAACCGGACATCGTGGCTGCGATGGCGCTGGCGGCGGAGCAGGCTGGCGCCGTCGCGCTACGCATTGAAGGCGTGGACAATTTGCGGGCGACCCGTGCGCTAGTCTCCGTACCGATTATCGGTATTCTCAAGCGTGACCTTGACGACTCCCCGGTACGCATCACGCCATTTCTTGAGGATGTGGATGCGCTGGCACAGGCCGGGGCGGATATTATTGCGGTTGACGGTACTGACCGTGTACGTCCGGCGACCGTCGATGCGCTGCTGGCGCGTATTCATCAGCACCAGTTGCTGGCGATGACCGACTGCTCGTCACTGGAGGATGGCTTAGCCTGTCAGCGGCGTGGCGCGGAACTTATCGGCACCACGCTGTCGGGATACACCACGCCGGACACGCCAGACGAACCTGACCTCGCGCTGGTCAAAGTCCTGCATGATGCAGGATGCCGGGTGATTGCCGAGGGGCGTTACAACACGCCGGCACAGGCCGCTGAAGCCATGCGTCACGGCGCGTGGGCGGTGACGGTGGGATCTGCCATTACGCGGCTGGAACATATTTGTCAGTGGTACAACACGGCATTGAAAAAGGCGACGTCATGAGCACGCTGGCGATCGATATTGGCGGCACCAAGCTGGCTGCCGCGCGGGTGGATGATGATTTACGCATCCGCGAACGACGTGAATTGCCGACCCCCGCCAGCAAAACGCCGGATGCGCTGCGAGAGGCGCTAAAAGTGCTGGTTGAACCGCTGCAAACGACCGCGCAGCGGGTGGCGATAGCCTCTACCGGCATTATCAGAGAAGGCGCGCTACTGGCGATAAATCCGCATAACCTGGGTGGTCTGCTGCATTTTCCGTTGGTGCAGACGTTAGAAGATCTTACCGGTCTGCCGACGCTGGCGGTGAATGACGCGCAGGCGGCGGCATGGGCGGAATACCATGCCCTTACGTCTGATGTCCGCGATATGGTGTTTATTACCGTGTCGACCGGCGTTGGCGGCGGCGTGGTGAGCGACGGCAGATTGCTCACCGGGATGAGCGGTCTGGCCGGGCATCTGGGGCATACTCTGGCCGATCCGCAGGGGCCGGTTTGCGGTTGCGGCCGACGCGGCTGTGTGGAGGCTATCGCCTCAGGACGCGGCATCGCGGCAGCGGCGCAGGGTTCCCTGGCCGGGTGCGACGCCAGAACTGTCTTTGCACATGCGGCGGCCGGGAACGAACAGGCTGTGCGTCTGGTTCAGCACTCCGCGCAGGTTGTCGCGCGGTTAATTGCCGATGTTAAAGCGACAACGGATTGCCAGCAGGTGGTTATTGGCGGCAGCGTAGGGTTAGCTGAGGGATATCTGGCGCAGGTACGCCACTTTCTGGCGCAGGAGCCGGCGGTTTATCAGGTGGCGTTGAGCGCAGCGCATTACCGACATGACGCGGGGCTACTGGGTGCCGCGTTGTTAGCTCAGGGAGATAAATGATGTTGATGGGAGAAATTCAGTCGTTACCGTCTGCCGGGCTGCATCCGGTATTGCTGGATGCGTTAACCCTGGCGCTGGCGGCAAGGCCGCAGGAGAAAATGCCCGGGCGCTACGAATTGCAGGGCGACGATATGTTTATGAATGTGATGCAGTTTGCCACGCAGTCGCCGCAGGAGAAAAAAGCGGAGCTGCATGTGCAGTACATCGACATTCAGCTGTTATTGACGGGTGAGGAGCGCATTCTGTTTGGCGTAGTCGGGTCAGCGTGCGAATGCGAGGAGCTGCATGGTGAAGAGGATTACCAGCTTTGCCGCCGTATCCATGAACAGCAGTCCATTACGCTGACACCGGGGATGTTCTCCGTGTTTATGCCGGGGGAACCCCATAAGCCCGGGTGTATGGCTGGCGAGCCAGGGGAGATTAAGAAAGCTGTAGTGAAGGTGCGCGCCAGCTTATTAGAGGCATGAAAATACCGGATGGTTTATAGCCATCCGGTGTAACGCTTTATATCTCCCGATAGAGCATAATCCCGTCAGTCGAGTTGTTGAAAATTCAGCTCGTGACGCAGTGCTTTTCCTGATGTGCAAAGTAAATTGGTTATTCAGTTGATTCAACTTGCTGTGCAGTCAGTGCTATTTGTGAACGAATGAGCTCATCTGCCAGTAGTTTTTCGTCAGGCAACTGCACTTTGTACTCGCTCGCCATGATGGTATTCGGCAGGCCGTTTAGCGCGTAATGCGCTTCCCCCGCGCCTTTTCCTGCGCACAAAACCAACCCGACGGGCGGGTTTTCTCCCGGCATTGTCCAGTGCTCTTTGGCATAGTTCAGGTACATATTCATCTGCCCGGCATCCGCATAACTGAATTTGCCGACCTTCAGGTCAACGAGCAACAGGCAACGCAAGCGGCGATGGAAGAACAACAGATCGACGCGGAACCAGCTATCGTCTATGCGTAATCGGCGCTGGCGGCCGACAAAAGCAAAATCGTCACCAAGTTCCAGCATAAAGTCCATCAGGTGACTGAGCAGCGCTTCTTCGAGATCCGACTCGGAATACTCGTCCCTCAGGTTAAGAAATTCCAGAATGAACGGGTCGCGTATGGCTCGCTCCGGCAAGACTGTTGGCTCGGCGGGCGCAGGCTGCTGCAACATGGCGGATTTGTCATGGGACAGTAGCGTCCGTTCGTAGAACTGGGTGAAGATTTGCCGATCGAGTTGCCGCACAGACCAGCCGTTACGTAGCGTCTCTTTCTCGTAAAAAGTGCGGGCATCGGGATTTTTTACCGATAGTAAACGCACGTAAGCTGACCAGGGAAGCGGAAAAACTTTAGCGAGTTGTATCAAATGTGAAGATTCCGCAGACACTGTCTGCGGAATTTCAATATACTGAAAACATAGATAAAATGTTCTCATTTGCCACAGATTCCTGGTGGAAAACCCACGCTTATAGCGCTGGCTTAAATCTGCGGATAACCGCTCAATGAGTTGAATACCATAAGCCGCTCGTGCTTCGCCGCCTTGTTCAAACTCGACAATTCTCCTGCCGATTTCCCAGTAGGTTGCCGTCATCAAAGCATTAATACTGCGGACGGCCTCGGTATGGGCATTGTCCACTAATCGAATAATACCGTCATGGATTTGCTGATAATCGTCAGCGTGTTGAAGTGGTGTTGGTACAGTCATGTCATCCCTGGCGCGATAGTTGCGAAATGAAAAATATATCGCTACCAATACGCTTCAGGCATATCCCGGTCAATCCAGGAGAGGTGTATTACATTGAGTTACAGCTGTATTTGCGAGTGGCTTTCGAAGAATGAATTCGCATGTATTTAGCAGAGAAATATTGGCTCCCCATCCATCAGCGTCAGGCTGTGGCAGGGGAGCCAGAAGTATTACACTTCCAGGTAGTTCAGGATACCGTCTGCCGCTTTACGGCCTTCGGCAATTGCCGTGACCACCAGATCCGAGCCGCGCACGATGTCGCCACCGGCGAAGATTTTCGGGTTGCTGGTCTGGAAGGCGTTTTCATTGCCTTCCGGCGCGATAATCCGCCCCTGGGAGTCCAGCTCCACGCTGTGTTTCGCCAGCCACGCCATGCTGTGCGGGCGGAAACCAAACGCCATTACCACCGCATCTGCCGGGATCACATGCTCGGAACCGGCGACGATTTCCGCACGACGACGACCTTTCGCGTCCGGCGCGCCCATTTCGGTACGCACCATCTTCACGCCGCTTACTTTACCGTTGGCATTCACTTCTACGCCCAGCGGCTGCACGTTGAACTGGAATTCGACCCCTTCTTCGCGCGCGTTTTTCACTTCGCGTCTGGAGCCTGGCATGTTCTCTTCGTCACGACGATAGGCGCAGGTGACGTGCGTCGCGCCCTGGCGAACCGAGGTACGCACGCAGTCCATCGCGGTGTCGCCGCCGCCCAGTACCACGACGCGTTTGCCTTCCATACTGACGAACGGTTCGTCAGTGGTTTCGCCAAAGCCCATGATCTGTTTGGTGTTGGCAATCAGGAACGGCAGGGCATCGAACACGCCGTCGGCATCTTCGTTTTCCAGCCCGCCGCGCATTGATTGATAGGTGCCAACGCCGAGGAACACCGCATCGTACTCTGCCAGCAAGTCGTCCAGCTGCACGTCGCGACCCACTTCGGTATTCAGTTTGAACTCAATGCCCATGCCGGTGAAGATCTCACGACGGCGGGTCATCACCTCTTTTTCCAGCTTGAAAGCCGGGATGCCGAACGTCAGCAGACCGCCGATTTCCGGGTGACGGTCAAAGACCACCGCCTTCACGCCGTTACGGGTGAGTACGTCGGCACAGGCCAACCCTGCCGGGCCCGCGCCGATAATCGCCACGCGTTTGTCTGTCTGACGCACGCCAGTCATGTCCGGGCGCCAGCCCATTTCGAACGCTTTATCGTTGATATAACGCTCGATGTTGCCGATAGTCACTGCGCCGAACTCGTCGTTGAGCGTACAGGAGCCCTCGCACAAACGATCCTGCGGGCAGACGCGGCCGCACACTTCCGGCAGCGTGTTGGTCTGGTGAGACAACTCCGCCGCTTCGAAAATACGTCCTTCGTTCGCCAGCTTCAGCCAGTTCGGGATGTAGTTATGTACCGGGCACTTCCACTCGCAGTACGGGTTGCCGCAGGAGAGGCAGCGATCCGCCTGCGCTTTGGCCTGGCCTTCGGAAAACGGTTCGTAAATTTCAACAAACTCGATTTTGCGGATCTTCAGCGCCTTCTTCGGCGGATCAACACGTTGCAGGTCGATAAATTGGTATACGTTCTGACTCATTGCTCTACCCCTTACTGCGCCTGCACACGCAGCTCAGCTGCGCTACGACTACGGTGACCCAACAGTGCTTTCACATCACTGGACTTCGGCTTAACCAGCGCGAATTTGGTTGAGAATACTGACCAGTTAGCCAGGATCTCTTCACCGCGCTGAGAACCGGTATGCTGCACATGCTCGGTAATCAGACCGCGCAGATGTTCTTCGTGGATGGCCAGGTCATCGACGTTCAGCACTTCCACCAGCTCCGGGTTCACGCGTTTGCGGAACTCGCCGTCTTCATCCAGCACGTAGGCGAAGCCGCCCGTCATGCCAGCACCGAAGTTAACGCCCGTTTTGCCCAGTACACAGACAATACCGCCCGTCATGTATTCACAACCGTTGTCGCCAATGCCTTCTACCACGGTGATGGCCCCGGAGTTACGTACTGCGAAACGTTCGCCCGCGCGGCCCGCCGCATACAGACGACCGCCGGTCGCGCCGTACAGACAGGTATTGCCGATGATGCTGGCCTCATGACTGCGAAACGCTGAACCCACCGGAGGACGCACCGCCAGCAGACCGCCCGCCATGCCTTTACCGACGTAGTCGTTGGCATCGCCCGTCAGATACAGCTCCACACCGCCCGCGTTCCAGACGCCGAAGCTCTGACCTGCGGTGCCGCTGAAGTGTGCCTTGATCGGGTCAGAGGCCAGCCCCTGATCGCCATGCGTCTGAGCGATATAGCCAGAGAGCGACGCGCCCACGGAGCGGTCGGTGTTGCGAATGTCGAACCAGAAGGTTTTACTCTGGCGTTCATCGACAAACGGCTTCGCCTGTTGCAGCAGTTGCGCGTTCAGCACGCCGTTATCAAACGGCGGGTTATGCTCGGTGCAGTACAGCGCTTTACCCGGATGAGGCTCAGCGGTTTCCAGCAGTCGGGACAGTTCCAGCTTCTGCTGCTTAGCGGTAAACCCTTCCAGCTCTTTCAGCAGGTCGGTACGGCCAATCAGATCCACCAGACGCTTCACGCCAAGCTGCGCCATTAGCTCGCGGGTTTCGCGGGCGATAAACTCAAAGTAGTTGGTCACTTTGAACGGCAGGCCGTGGTAGTGGTTCTTACGCAGTTTGTCATCCTGAGTCGCCACGCCCGTCGCGCAGTTGTTCAGGTGGCAAATACGCAGGTATTTACAGCCCAGCGCCACCATCGGGCCGGTGCCGAAGCCAAAGCTTTCCGCACCGAGAATCGCCGCTTTGATGATGTCGAGGCCGGTTTTCAGGCCGCCGTCCACCTGCAAACGGATCTTGTGACGCAGACCGTTAGCCACCAGCGCCTGCTGGGTTTCCACCAGGCCCAGCTCCCACGGACAGCCCGCATATTTCACGGAGGAGAGCGGGCTGGCGCCGGTGCCGCCGTCATATCCGGCGATAGTGATCAGATCCGCATAGGCTTTCGCCACGCCGGTAGCGATGGTGCCGACGCCCGGTTCAGAAACCAGCTTCACGGAGATCATCGCTTTCGGGTTGACCTGTTTCAGGTCGAAAATCAGCTGCGCCAGATCCTCGATAGAGTAGATATCGTGGTGCGGCGGCGGAGAAATCAGCGTCACGCCCGGTACGGAATAGCGCAGTTTGGCGATGTACGGGGTCACTTTGTCACCCGGCAACTGGCCGCCTTCGCCCGGCTTCGCGCCCTGAGCGACTTTAATCTGAATGACGTCAGCATTGACCAGATACGCTGGCGTTACGCCGAAGCGGCCGGAAGCGACCTGTTTGATGCGCGACACTTTGTTGGTGCCGTAGCGCGCCGGGTCTTCGCCGCCTTCGCCGGAGTTGGAGTTACCGCCGATGCTGTTCATCGCTTCCGCCAGCGCTTCGTGCGCTTCCGGGCTCAGCGCGCCGATGGACATCGCCGCGGTATCGAAGCGTTTAAACAGCTCATTCGCCGGTTCAACATCGTTGATGCTGATGGCGTTATCGCCAGGATTGAGCGCCAGCAGATCGCGCAGCGTTGCCGCCGGACGTTCGTTAACAAGCGCGGCATATGCCTGGTAATCGCGGTACTCGCCGCTCTGCACCGCCTGTTGCAGGGTACGCACCACGTCCGGGTTATAGGCGTGGTATTCGCCGCCGTGCACGTATTTCAGCAGGCCGCCCTGATCCAGCGGTTTACGCGCCAGCCAGGCACGTTTCGAGAGGTTCAGCAGATCCTGCTGGAAGTCGGCAAAACCGGCGCCGCCAATGCGGCTGACTACACCCTGGAAGCAGTGGCTCACCACGTCGTCATGCAGACCGACCGCTTCAAACAGTTTGGAGCAGCGGTATGAGGCGATGGTCGAAATGCCCATTTTGGACATGATCTTGTACAGACCTTTATTGATGCCGTTACGGTAGTTCAGCATCACGGTACGGTAGTCTTTGGCGATGGCCTGGGTGTCGATCAGACGACCCAGCGTTTCATAGGCGAGATACGGATAGATCGCCGTGGCGCCAAAGCCCAGCAGCACGGCAAAGTGGTGCGGGTCACGCGCGCTTGCGGTTTCTACGATGATGTTGGCATCGCAGCGCAGGCTCTTATCCACCAGACGAGTCTGTACCGCCCCGACAGCCATCGGCGCCGGAACCGGTAAACGGTTTTTCCCGATGTTACGGTCAGAGAGCACCAGCAAGACGGTGCCGTTACGCACCATCTGTTCAGCCTTATCGCACAGCGCTTTCACCGTTTCTTCGAGCGAGGTTTCCGTCACATCGAAGGTGATATCCAGCGTATCGGCGCGGTAATGCTCCTCTTTCATGGTGGTGAGCTGTTTGAAATCGGAGTACAGCAGAATTGGCGATTTAAAGCTCAGACGGTGCGCCTGCCCTTCCGCTTCGCAAAAGACGTTCATCTCGCGGCCAATGCTGGTGGCCAGCGACATGACGTGCGCTTCACGCAGCGGGTCGATTGGCGGGTTGGTCACCTGCGCAAACTGCTGGCGGAAGTAGTCGTAAATAATGCGCGGCTGGCTGGAAAGCACGGCGAAGGGGGTGTCATCACCCATTGAACCGACTGCTTCCTGGCCGTTTTCGCCCAGTACGCGGATGACGGAATCCAGCTCTTCGGCGCTGTAGTTAAACTGTTTCTGATAGCTGGCGAGCATGTCGTCGTCCAGCTCGCGGTTTCCGACCTGATCGTCGGCCAGATCTTCAAATGGCACCAGGCGGCGGACGTTCTTCTCCATCCACTCTTTATACGGATGGCGGCTTTTCAGATCGTCATCGGTTTCCGCAGAGTGCAGGATGCGCCCGCCACGGGTGTCGATCACCATCAGTTCACCGGGGCCGACGCGGCCCTTTTCCACGACTTCGTCAGGCTGGTAGTCCCAGATTCCCACCTCAGAGGCGCAGGTGATCAGTTTATCTTTGGTGATGACGTAGCGCGCCGGACGCAGACCGTTACGGTCGAGATTACAGGCAGCGAAGCGACCGTCGGACATCACGATGCCCGCCGGGCCATCCCACGGCTCCATGTGCATGGAGTTAAAGTCAAAGAAGGCGCGCAGATCCGGGTCCATATCCGGGTTGTTCTGCCATGCGGGCGGCACCAGCAGGCGCATGGCGCGCACGATGTCCATCCCGCCTGCCAGCAGCAGTTCCAGCATGTTATCCAGCGAGCTGGAGTCGGAACCGGTCTCGTTGACGAACGGCGCGGCGGATTGTAAATCCGGGATCAACGGCGTCTGGAATTTATAAGTACGGGCGCGCGCCCACTGACGGTTGCCGGTAATGGTGTTGATTTCGCCGTTGTGCGCCAGGTAGCGGAACGGCTGCGCCAGCGGCCAGCGCGGCACGGTATTGGTGGAGAAGCGCTGGTGGAACAGGCAAATGGCCGATTCCAGACGCAAATCCGCCAGGTCCAGGTAGAAGCGCGGCAGATCCGCCGGCATACACAGACCTTTATAGATGTTCACCAGGTTCGACAGGCTACAAACGTAGAAGTCTTTATCGTCCTGAAGGCGTTTCTCAATGCGGCGGCGGGCGATAAACAGGCGGCGTTCCATATCCCGGGGACGCCAGCCCGCAGGGGCGTTAACAAAAATTTGCTCAATACGTGGCAGGGAGGAGAGGGCGATTTCACCGAGGACACCTTCGTTGGTCGGCACATCGCGCCAGCCCACAATCGACAGGGTTTCCCGCTGTAATTCTTCTTCGACGATACGACGTGATGCCGCCGCCAGCTCAGGGTCCTTATTCAGGAAGAGCATGCCGACAGCGTAGTTTTTGGCTAAACGCCAGCCGCGCTCTTCTGCAACGATGCGAAAAAAGCGATCGGGTTTTTGCAGCAGCAAACCGCAACCGTCGCCGGTTTTACCGTCAGCGAGGATCGCGCCACGGTGCTGCATACGGGCCAGTGCGTGTATGGCGGTACGCACTACCTTGTGGCTAGGTTCGCCTTCTATGTGGGCGATCAGGCCGAAACCACAGTTATCCCTCTCAAGGGATTTATCGTACAACATATCAGTGAACCTCCCCAGGCTCTGCGGGACTCCCATCCGATACCGATTGCGCACGGGCACAGAAAGAGCGTGGCGACGGGGGTTGCGTATCATACGCTTACCTCGCATTCGCCCTCTTTTATCCTTTTCGCATCGGTAAATACGTTTAAGAGGGAATCTCAATTACTGCATAAATATGATGAGCAGGCTGCTCATCCAGAAAGCTTCCAGCGGATTTCCAACTTATCGGGAATCCACACACAGGTCAAATGGCAATCTTATTTATGCAAAAATGTGCTATGGGTCGATTAACTTTATGAATGTATTGAAAATAATGACTTTTTTACATTGATTTGATGCGGCATAAGCGCGGGGGAGAGTGTGATCTGTCTCACTATCATAACGGCCTGTTAACCCTTATCTCACCTTGATTATCCGTAATGCTTAGTATTTTATGCTGGTTTAGGCGGCGCAGGCATTTCATGATACTGTTTTTTAGCCAGTGTCATCAGAAGATAAAAAAAGTGTGCAGTTATAAGGAAAAGTAATTAGCTATGGAGTGAATGAAATTGCGGTAATTTTGCTTGATTATGCAATAAATAAAAGCCTGCCGGAGCGATTGATCCAGGTCATCGCCGACAAAGGCTAAAAATGGCAGGCTTTGGCCTCTTTTCAAGGCGCGGTCTATCAGATTATGCAGTTACAGAAATTAGTCAATATGTTTGGTGGGGATCTTTCTCGTCGTTATGGGCAAAAAGTTCATAAACTGACGTTGCACGGCGGATTTAGCTGTCCAAACCGCGATGGCACCATCGGACGTGGCGGGTGTACTTTCTGTAATGTCGCCTCTTTCGCCGATGAGGCGCAGCAGTATCGCTCTATTGCCGAACAACTGGCGCATCAGGCGCATCTGGTCAATCGCGCCAAACGCTATCTGGCCTATTTCCAGGCGTACACCAGTACCTTTGCCGAAGTGCAGGTGCTGCGTTCTATGTATCAGCAGGCGGTAAGCCAGGCCAGCATTGTCGGGCTGTGCGTCGGTACGCGCCCCGACTGTGTACCGGATGCGGTGCTCGATCTGCTCTGCGAATATAAAGACCAGGGCTATGAAGTGTGGCTGGAACTGGGATTGCAAACCGCGCATGACAAAACGCTGCGCCGTATTAATCGCGGCCATGATTTTGCCTGTTATCAGCGAACCACCCAACTGGCGCGCGAGCGCGGGCTGAAAGTGTGCTCGCATCTGATTGTGGGTTTACCCGGCGAAGGGCAGACGGAATGCCTGCAAACGCTGGAGCGCGTGGTGGAAACGGGCGTGGATGGCATTAAGCTGCACCCGCTGCATATTGTAAAAGGCAGCATTATGGCGAAAGCCTGGGAGGCGGGACGCCTGAACGGCATTGCGCTGGAGGCGTATACGCTGACGGCGGGGAAGATGATCCGCCATACGCCGCCGGAGGTTATTTATCATCGCATTTCCGCCAGCGCCCGTCGTCCGACGTTGCTCGCCCCGCTATGGTGTGAGAATCGCTGGACGGGCATGGTGGAACTGGACCGCTATCTTAACGAACATGGTGCGCAAGGCTCCGCGCTTGGCACTCCGTGGATTCAGCCGGGGAGCTAACCATCCGTAGGCGTGTATGCCTTATCCGGCCTACCGCCTACCCGGTCATTTCACCGATAACCTCCGCATTTATTGCACAATTTTCAACGTACTGCTCAGAATTGAGTATTATTGTGCGAAGTTGTCGTGAAGGAATCCCCTATGAAGCAAATTCGTATGCTGGCGCAATACTATGTCGACCTGATGATGAAGCTGGGTCTGGTGCGCTTTTCGATGCTGTTGGCATTAGCGCTGGTGGTGCTGGCGATAGTGGTGCAGATGGCGGTCACCATGGTGTTGCATGGTCAGGTCGAAAGTATTGATGTCATCCGCTCCATCTTTTTTGGCCTGTTAATCACGCCCTGGGCCGTCTATTTCTTGTCGGTGGTGGTGGAGCAACTGGAGGAGTCCAGGCAGCGCCTGTCACGGCTGGTACAAAAGCTGGAAGAGATGCGCGAGCGCGATCTTAAACTCACGGTACAACTGAAAGACAATATTGCTCAGCTTAATCAGGAAATTGCCGATCGCGAAAAAGCGGAGGCTGAGCGCCAGTCGACTTTCGAACAGCTAAAAGTGGAAATCAAGGAGCGTGAAGAGACGCAGATTCAGCTTGAACAGCAATCCTCTTTCTTACGCTCTTTCCTCGATGCGTCGCCGGATTTGGTTTTTTATCGCAATGAGGATAAAGAGTTTTCCGGCTGTAACCGTGCGATGGAACTGCTGACCGGCAAGAGTGAAAAACAGCTCGTCCATTTAAAACCGGCTGACGTCTATTCCCCCGAAGCGGCGGAAAAAGTGATTGAGACCGACGAAAAAGTCTTCCGCCATAACGTCTCGCTGACCTATGAGCAGTGGCTCGATTACCCGGACGGGCGCAAAGCGTGCTTTGAAATTCGCAAGGTGCCCTATTACGACCGCGTTGGTAAACGTCATGGCCTGATGGGCTTTGGGCGCGATATTACGGAACGTAAGCGTTATCAGGACGCGCTTGAACGCGCCAGCCGCGACAAGACCACGTTTATCTCTACGATCAGCCACGAGCTGCGTACGCCGCTGAACGGCATTGTCGGCTTAAGCCGCATTTTGCTGGACACCGACCTTACCAGCGAGCAGGAAAAATACCTGAAAACCATCCATGTCTCTGCGGTCACGTTGGGGAATATTTTCAACGATATCATTGATATGGATAAGATGGAGCGGCGTAAAGTCCAACTGGATAACCAGCCGGTAGATTTCACCAGTTTCATGGCGGATCTGGAGAATCTCTCCGGCCTGCAGGCGCAGCAAAAAGGGCTACGCTTTTTGCTCGATCCGACGTTGCCGCTGCCGCATAAGGTGATCACCGACGGCACGCGTTTGCGCCAAATTCTGTGGAACCTGATCAGCAACGCCGTGAAGTTTACCCAACAAGGGCAGGTGACGGTGCGCGTACGCTATGACGAAGGCGATGTGCTGCATTTTGATGTGGAAGATTCCGGCATCGGTATTCCGCAGGATGAGCAGGATAAAATCTTCGCCATGTATTATCAGGTGAAAGACAGTCATGGTGGTAAACCCGCGACGGGGACCGGGATTGGCCTGGCGGTATCGCGCCGTCTGGCAAAAAATATGGGCGGCGACATCACCGTTTCCAGCCAGCCGGGTAAAGGTTCCGTCTTTACGTTAACCGTACATGCGCCCGCCGTGGCGGAAGAGGTCGAGGACACGCTGGAAGATAATGACATGCCGCTGCCTGCGCTGCATGTGCTGCTGGTCGAGGACATTGAGCTGAACGTCATTGTGGCGCGTTCAGTGCTGGAAAAACTGGGCAACAGCGTTGACGTGGCGATGACCGGGAAAGCCGCGCTGGAAATGTTCACCCCGGGTGAATACGATCTGCTGCTGCTGGATATTCAACTGCCGGATATGACGGGTCTGGATATCTCCAGAGAACTTACCCGCCGCTATGCGCGGGAAGAATTACCGCCGCTGGTCGCACTCACTGCTAACGTCCTGAAAGACAAGAAAGAGTATCTGGACGCGGGAATGGACGATGTGTTGAGCAAGCCGCTGTCGGTTCCGGCGTTAACCGCCATGATTAAAAAATACTGGGATACCCGTAACGAAGAGGAGAGCACTGTGACATCTGAAGAGAGCAGTAAATCGCAAGCGTTGTTAGATATCCCGATGTTAGAGCAGTATATCGAATTGGTCGGCCCGAAATTAATTACGGATGGACTGGCGGTGTTCGAGAAAATGATGCCGGGTTACTTAAGCATCCTGGAGTCCAACCTGACGGCGCGGGATACCAAAGGCGTTGTTGAAGAAGGGCACAAAATTAAAGGCGCGGCGGGCTCCGTCGGGTTGCGTCATCTACAGCAACTGGGCCAGCAAATTCAGTCGCCGGATCTTCCTGCCTGGGAAGATAACGTGGGTGAATGGGTTGAAGAGATGAAGCAGGAGTGGCAGCACGACGTCGCGGTGCTGAAAGCCTGGGTGGCAAACGCGGAAAAAAAATGACCCCGGATTGACCGGGGTGCGCGAATACTGCGCCAACACCAGGGAAATCGTGGCTGCGCCGTAAGTTATGATTGTTTTTTACACAGGCGCAGCTCTGCTTTTCAGGCCGCACGCAGTTAAGATAGCAAATCTTAAATGTTTTGTTACATGAATCAGTTAAATGTGTGAAGCGCAGCATTTTAATCAGAATTATTAATACGCTTCAGTAAGTTGCGAAAAGGATCATCACGATGAAAAAAATTGGCGTAGTGCTCAGTGGATGTGGCGTATACGACGGCGCCGAGATTCATGAAGCCGTTCTGACCCTTCTGGCGATTGCTCGCAGCGGCGCGCAGGCCATCTGCTTTGCGCCGGATAAACAGCAGGCTGATGTGATTAATCACCTGACGGGCGAAGCGATGGCGGAGACGCGAAATGTCCTGATCGAAGCCGCGCGCATTACGCGAGGGGAAATTCGTCCACTCGCTCAGGCGGTCTCCAGCGATCTGGACGCGCTAATTGTTCCGGGTGGATTTGGCGCGGCGAAAAACCTGAGTAATTTTGCCAGCCAGGGCAGCGATTGCCGGGTAGATAGCGATTTGGCCGCGCTGGCAATCGCCATGCACCAGTCGGGTAAGCCGTTAGGGTTTATGTGCATTGCCCCGGCAATGCTGCCCAGGATTTTTGGTTTCCCGCTTCGTCTGACGATTGGCACTGATATCGATACGGCGGAAGTTCTGGAAGATATGGGAGCCGAGCATGTGCCATGTCCGGTTGACGATATTGTGGTGGATGAAGATAACAAAATTGTCACCACGCCTGCTTACATGCTGGCGCAGGATATTGCACAGGCGGCGACCGGCATTGAAAAACTGGTGTCTCGCGTACTGGTTCTGGCTGAATGAGTAAAGGGCGTTTCACTCCGCTGGCGTCCCTGCGCCGTTTGCTCCTGCGCATCCTTGTGGTGCTGGCGGTTTTTTGGGGCGGCGGCATCGCGCTGTTCAGCGTCGTTCCGGTGCCTTTTTCCGCAGTGATGGTGGAACGGCAGATTAGCGCGTGGCTGCAAGGCGATTTCGGCTATGTTGCGCATTCCGACTGGGCTGGCATGGATGCGATCTCGCCGTGGATGGGGTTGGCGGTGATTGCGGCGGAAGATCAGAAATTCCCGGAGCACTGGGGATTTGATGTTTCGGCCATTGAGAAGGCGCTGGCGCACAATGAGCGCAATGAAAACCGAATTCGTGGGGCGTCCACGCTTTCTCAGCAAACGGCGAAGAATCTCTTTTTATGGGATGGCCGCACTTGGGTGCGCAAAGGGCTGGAGGCCGGGCTCACCGTCGGGCTGGAAACCGTCTGGAGTAAAAAACGCATCCTGACCGTCTACCTGAATATTGCGGAGTTTGGCGATGGCGTGTTTGGCGTGGAAGCGGCGTCGCAGCGCTATTTTAATAAACCTGCCAGCCGGTTAAGTATGTCAGAAGCCGCGCTATTGGCGGCGGTGCTGCCGAATCCTTTACGTTTTAAAGCGAACGCGCCTTCAGGCTACGTGCGTAGCCGTCAGGCGTGGATTTTGCGTCAGATGCGCCAGTTGGGCGGCGAATCGTTTATGACGCGTAACCATCTGTATTAAGATTGCGCTGACGCGCGGCCTCAAGAGAGGGGAGCGGCAGCGCGCTTTTGTCTTCTTCCTGGCGGTTCATCTTCAGCGCCGCCACCAGACCCGGTTGGGCGATCAACCGTTCCCACTGTCTTTCCTGTTTGCGATGGCAAAACCAGGCTGACCAGCTTGCCAGCGGGATCAGCGTGCTCTCGCCGATGTTGTCGCAGATCACCGGGATCGCTTCGGATTCGCTAATGCGGTGACACAGAATATTTTGCGGCTTCAGGGTCATGGTGACGATGCGGTTATCGTAGATATAACGCTTGAGCGTTTTCAGCAACTGGCGCAGGACGGCGGCATCTTCGTCATTGCGGCACTGCGCCACAAATTCAGTCAGCGTGACGGACGGTTTGCCATCGAAATCGGTTATCACATCGTAGACGTAGCCCGTACCACAATCGGTCTCTACCGTACCGTGATAGCGCGGGATGCCGCTCCAGTCTTGCAGGTAACGTGACAGATGCGCGTAATATTTCAGCTCGCGGCGGATCTCTTTCTTGCCGCTGCGGTCGGCATTGTAAATGATCTTAATGCAGCGTTGGGCATCGCCCGGATGCGCATAACATTTACGATGGCGTCCGGTGCCCAGGGGATTTTGTTCAGATAAAAGTATCATGAGATCTCCTGGTAATGTTGCTAATAGAACCAGTATGAACGCTCAACTTAAATAGAACGTAAACAACCCCCTCTTAAGGTTTTCTTAAGGTTTAATCAGGACGGAAAAGCGCACGGAATGTACAATATCGACGCAGGTAGAAAGACGAGGGAATAAAAAAACGCCGGATGGCGTTTTCTGGGGGAAAGGAGGAGACGAAAGCGAAATGGCCTAATCTTCGTCGAATCCTGAATTGAACAGCGCGATCACCGCCGCCAGCGCTTCGACCTCCTGCGGGCCGGTGGCTTCAATTTCTATCTGGCGACCTTTAGCAGAGTCCAGCATCAGCAGGGCGATGACGCTATTGGCTTCGGCTTCGGTTCCTTCATCATTGCGTAACAGCACTTCGGCCTCAAAACCCTGCATTAATTCAAACAGTTTCATCGCAGGCCGGGCATGCATACCCAGCTTGTTTGTGACTTCTACAGTCTGCTTCACGGTCATGTTTTGCGTTTTTCCAGCGTTCTATGGCGTGACTGCACGTTCTTACCGCGTGAACGGAAGTAGTCTGCCAGCTGTTCTGCAATATACACCGAACGGTGTTTCCCGCCGGTACAGCCGATGGCTACGGTGAGATAGCTACGGTTGTTTGTCTCCAGCATGGGTAACCATAACTCAAGATAGCTGCGAGTCTGGTAGATAAAATTGTGTACTTCTGTGTGCCTGTCGAGGAATGCCGCAACCGGTTTATCGAGGCCGGTCATTGGACGCAGTTTCGGGTCCCAGTGCGGGTTAGGCAGGAAGCGCACGTCAAAAACATAATCGGCATCGATTGGAATACCGTGCTTGAAGCCGAAGGACTCGAACACCATTGTCAGCTCGCGTTCGCGCTTGCCCAGCAGACGGGTACGCAGCATTTCCGCCAGTTCATGCACGGACATTTCAGAGGTATCGACAATCAGATCGGCGCGGGAACGCAGCGGTTCCAGCAGATCGCTTTCCTGGTCGATGGCGCTCTCCAGGGAGAGATTTTTGCTGGAAAGCGGATGCAGACGGCGCGTATCGCTGTAACGGCGAATCAGCGTATTGCGATCGGCATCAAGGAACAGAAGCTGTGGTGAAAACGCATCGGGCAGGTTGTTCATCGCCTGCTCGAAAATTTCAGGGGACTCAGGCATGTTACGCACGTCAATGCTGACGGCCGCAGAAATCTGGCGATCGGCCAGCGTACGAGCCAGATCGGGCAACAGCACCACGGGGAGGTTGTCCACGCAGTAAAAACCCATATCTTCCAGCGCACGCAGGGCGACAGATTTCCCTGACCCTGAACGACCGCTGACGATCATCAGTACCATGTACCGTTTCTCCTCACAACAGATGCCATTGGGTGGTTATGCCTCATCCTTTCCACCTTCGGTGTCAGTGATGATTTGATACAGCTCTTCGTCACTCTGCGCGGCGCGCAGACGGCGGCAGATGGTTTTATCCGCCAGACGTTTAGCGACCAGCGACAGTGTATGCAGATGCGTTTTGGTTTGATCTGCGGGCACCAGCAGGGCGAAAAGCAGATCGACCGGTTGATTATCAATGGCATCGAAAGCGATAGGCGTTTCGAGTTGGACGAACACGCCGACGGCGCGCAGCGTATCTTCTTCCAGCTTGCCGTGTGGGATGGCGATACCATTGCCAATGCCGGTACTGCCCATTTTCTCACGCGTCAGGATTGCTTCAAATACCACCTGCGGAGGCAGGCTGAGCTGTTTTGCCGCCAGTTCACTGATAATCTCCAGCGCACGTTTTTTGCTCTGGCAGTGAACGCCGCTGCGCGTACATTCCTGGTTAAGTACGCTGCTCAGTTGTAGAGTCGTATCGTTATTTGTCATAATTTCACCTAAGAACCTGTTCCATCAGAATGATTCCTGATGAAGCAGATTCGGAGCGCTAACTGTACAAATGGCCTGTTGTGCGTCACAACAGGCCGTCCTGCACTCGCTAACTGCCCGGACAATTAGTGTTGTTTCAGTTTATCTTTGTGTTTCGTTAGCTGCCTTGCCAGTTTATCGATCAAACCGTCAATGGCGGCATACATATCCTGACCTTCCGCGCTGGCGTGAATTTCGCCACCGTTTACATGCAGTGTCGCATCCGAGATGTGTGTTACCTTCTCCACTTTCAAAACAACGTAGACCTGATTAATCCTGTCAAAATACTGCTCAAGTTTGGCGAATTTGGTTGAGACAAAGTCGCGCAGGGCTTCAGTAATTTCGACGTTATTTCCAGTGATGTTGAGCTGCATAGTGTCTTCCTTATCGGTTGGTTCAAACCAGCTGTTTGCGCTGATTGGACGGCGGAATGGATAAAGACTCTCGGTACTTCGCAACGGTGCGGCGCGCCACCATGATACCCTGATCCGACAACATAGAGGTTAACTTGCTGTCGCTCAGCGGCTTCGCGGGGTTCTCCGCAGCAATTAATTTCTTCACCAGCGCACGTATCGCCGTGGAAGAGGCTTCGCCTCCGCCTTCGGTATTCACATGGCTGGAAAAGAAATACTTCAGTTCAAAAATGCCGCGTGGACTGTGCAGATACTTCTGCGTGGTCACACGGGAAATCGTCGATTCGTGCATCTCGACGGCCTGGGCGATGTCCGCCAGCACCATCGGTTTCATAAACTCTTCGCCTTGCTCGAAGAAGGCCTGCTGCTGCTCAACAATACAGCGGCTCACGCGTAACAGGGTGTCGTTGCGGCTTTCCAGACTTTTGATCAGCCACTTCGCATCCTGAAGGTTGCTGCGAATGAACTGGCTGTCGGCATCATTACGCGCGCCGTTGCACAGGGCGGCATAATGTTGATTGATCTGTAGACGGGGAATGCTGTCGCCGTTCAGCTCCACCATCCAGTAACCGTTATGCTTACGCACCAGCACATCCGGGATCACATATTCAGGTTCGCCGGTCTGGATAGACTGACCCGGTCTGGGATCGAGTGACTGGATAAGATTGACCGCCTCTTTCAGCACCTCTTCTTTCAGCCGCGTAACGCGCATCAGGGTGCGGAAGTCATGATTGGCCAGCAGATCGAGGTGATCGCTGATGATCAACCGGGCGTCTTCCAGCCAGGGCGTGGATTTATCGAACTGTGAGAGCTGGATCAGCAGGCAGTCACGGAGATCTTTCGCCGCCACGCCGATGGGATCGAAGCGTTGAACGCGTTTGAGTACCGCTTCTATTTCATCGAGGCCGATCTCTTCATCGCCGATGCTTTCGAGAATGTCATCCAGCGAAATGGTGAGATAGCCGGTATCATCAACGGCATCGACAATTGAGGTGGCAATCGCGCGATCGGTATCCGAGAACGGAGTCAGCCCGACTTGCCACATCAGGTAGTCCTGGAGGGACTGCGTGGTTTCGCCCTGGTACACCGGCAGCTCGTCGTCGATGTAGTCGCCGCTGGTACCGGACGGCGTACCTGCGGTGTAAATCTCATCCCAGCTGGCGTCAAGCGGCAGCTCTTCGGGCATCTCTTTCTGTTCGAGCGCGTCTGCGGTATCCAGGGCTTCGTTGTCCTGGGTTTCGCGCGTGTCGATTTCATCGTGAAGATCGGTTTGCTCAAGCAGCGGATTACTCTCCAGCGCTTGCTGAAGTTCCTGCTGAAGTTCCAGCGTAGACAACTGCAACAGACGGATGGCCTGTTGTAGCTGGGGCGTCATCGCCAGTTGTTGGCTGAGCCTGAGTTGCAAACCTTGCTTCATGTTCAGAGTCGTTTTCTCCCGCTGTGACGTCGCAGTCTTCTACCCTATCAGAGTCTGAAGTCTTCCCCAAGGTATACGCGCTTAACGTGCTCGTCTTGCAGGATTTCTGTCGGTGTGCCGTGTGCGATCAGATGCCCCTGGCTGACAATATACGCGCGTTCACACACCGCCAGCGTCTCACGAACGTTGTGGTCGGTAATCAGAACGCCGAGACCGCTGTCGCGCAGGTGCTCGATAATGCGTTTGATGTCGATGACGGAAATCGGGTCAACGCCTGCAAACGGTTCATCCAGCAGGATAAATTTCGGATTTGCGGCCAGCGCGCGGGCAATCTCCACACGGCGGCGTTCACCGCCGGACAACGCTTGTCCGAGGCTGTCGCGCAGATGCTCAATGTGGAACTCTTCCATCAGTTCATTGGCGCGGTCTTCACGCTGTTCGGTCGTGAGATCGTCGCGAATTTGCAACACCGCCATCAGGTTATCAAACACGCTCAGACGGCGGAAAATGGAGGCTTCCTGCGGTAAATAGCCAATACCGCGACGCGCGCGGGCATGCAGCGGCAGCAGGCTGATGTCTTCATCGTCAATAATAATGTTGCCAGCGTCGCGCGGCACAATGCCCACCACCATGTAGAAGGTAGTGGTTTTGCCTGCGCCGTTCGGCCCGAGCAGACCGACGATCTCCCCGGAATTCACGGTCAGGCTGACATCTTCCACCACGCGACGGCCTTTATAGGCTTTCGCAAGATTCTTTGCAGTTAATGTTGCCATAACGAATTAGTTACCCTTCTTCTGTGCCGGGGTCTGGTCTTTGTTTTTGTCCTGCAACTGCGACGGCACCAGAACCGTCGTTACACGTTTGCCTTTTTCGCTGAACGCCTGCATTTTCTGCTCTTTCACCAGGTAAGTGATCTTATCGCCGGTGATGTTGCTGTCGAGCTGCTCCAGGTAGGCGTTACCGGTCAGGACGACGAAATCTTTCGCCAGCTCATAATGCATTTTTTGGGCATGGCCTTTTACCGGCTTGCCGTTGTCCTGCATCTGATAAAACGTCGCCGGGTTGCCGAAGCCGTCGATCACCTCTTTGCCTTGCTCGCCGCCCGGACGGGTGACGACCACTTTGTCGGCATTGATTTTGATGGTGCCCTGAGTCACGACGACATTTCCGGTAAACGTCACCACGTTACCCTGCATATCCAGTGACTGCTGGTCCGATTCAATATGAATCGGTTGTTCGGTATCGCCGGTGACCGCGAACGCCGGAAGACTGGCGGCCAGAAGTGTGCTGGCAAGCACAAGATTAAGGCTGAGTTTGTTTGTTTTGAATTTCATAGGAGGTTCTAACCTTTTCAATCAGCTCGGCGTTCTTGCTGCGTAAGTTGCCGCGCATTTTCAGTCCGCTGGAGTTAAATGTTGTTCCGTATAACGTGACCAGATCTTCAGAGGTGACATCCTGCGTCACCAGGTTGATCGTCGCGTTATCCGTCGTGATTCTGCGTAGTTGAGCGTCAGGCGCCAGCGCATTGACTTCAACGTGACCATACAGATAGAGCATCCGGTCTTCGGTCAATTTCGCCTTATCCGCTTTAATCGACCATGTCGGGACTTTATCTTTATCAAAGGTGGTTAATACCGGTTGGGTAAACCACGAAAGCGCCTGTTCTGAATAATATTCAACGTGCTGCGCAATAAGACGATAGTTCAACGCGCCTTCCGGGCTATAGACGACCGTATCGGTATGCTCGCTCTTATAAGTCGGATCGCTGGTGTTCACCACAACCTGAGCAGGATCGTCTTTATCCGCCAGATTAATTCCGATCAACACCAGTACGGCCAACGACAGTAGAATGATAACCCAACGTCTGGTTTTACTCATATCGATTGCCCTTTGGCCTCATCAAGCTGACCCTGCGCCAGCAAGAGTAGATCGCACACTTCCCGCACCGCGCCGCGTCCACCGGCGATATGCGTCACATAGTCGGCGCGGGGGATCAGGAGCGGATGCGCATCAGCGACCGCAACGCTCAGACCCACTTTTTCCATCACCGGCCAGTCGATCAGATCGTCACCGACGTAAGCCACATTTTCAGGCGCAACGCCCAGCTTATCGAGCAGGTCGCCAAACGCGATAAGTTTGTCCGACTGCCCCTGATAGAGATGCGTGATCCCCAGGGTGGCACAGCGATCTTCTACAAGTTTAGCCTTTCGTCCGGTAATAATAGCGACCTCAATCCCGGAAGTGAGCGCACAGCGAATGCCGTAGCCATCACGGACGTTAAAGGCCTTCAGCTCTTCACCGTTGTTGCCCATATAAATCAGACCATCAGACAGCACGCCATCCACATCGAGGATGAGCAGACGGATGTTTTCCGCCTGGGCGATAACCTGTGTACTGACGGGGCCATAACAGGTCGCAAGCGACGCACCTGCTTTACTCATTTCTTTTATCCTTGAGTTTCTACACTACGCCTGCACGCAGTAAATCATGCATATGTAACACACCCAGTAACTGGTCGCCATCAGCAACCAAAACGGAGGTGATATGACGGGACTGCATTAAGTTCAGGGCGTTAACGGCGAGAATACCGGGGCGAACGCGAATTCCCCCAGGCGTCATGACGTCGGCAATCCCTAACTGGCGAACATCCACACCCATATCGAAAACACGACGCAAGTCGCCATCGGTAAAGATGCCGTCAATCTTCATTGTGTCATCACAAATGACGGTCATGCCGAGATTTTTACGCGTAATTTCCAGCAGGGCATCACGCAGGCTGGCGTTTTTATTCACATGCGGGATTTCATCGCCGGTGTGCATGATATCGTTAACGCGCAGCAGAAGTTTACGGCCAAGTGCGCCGCCCGGATGCGACAACGCAAAATCTTCGGCGGTAAAGCCGCGGGCTTTTAATAACGCGACCGCGAGCGCATCGCCCATGACCAGCGTAGCCGTGGTGCTGCTGGTCGGCGCCAGACCCAACGGGCAGGCTTCTTTCGGCACTTTAACACACAGATGCACATCCGCCGCACGCGCCATGCTACTTTCTGGCCGCCCGGTGATACAAATCAGCGGCACCTGCAAGCGTTTGAGTACCGGGATTAATGCGGCAATCTCATTGGATTCGCCAGAGTTGGAAATCGCGATCACCACATCCTGCGAGGTGACCATGCCGAGATCGCCATGCGCGGCCTCGCCCGGGTGAACAAAAAAGGCGGAAGTGCCGGTGCTGGCAAAGGTGGCGGCCATTTTCCGCCCGATATGACCTGATTTTCCCATCCCCATGACAACGACTTTGCCTGTGCACGAGAAGATTTTTTCACAGGCGAGCGTGAAGTTCTGGTCGATGTATTGATCAAGCTCCGCCAGGCCTTCACGTTCAATCTCCAGGACGTCTTTGCCTGCTTTCTGAAAGTCAAAACCCGGTTGTAACGCTAAGTGCGACATAGTCCGTTTTCCCGTTATCCAATAAGAAGCGGCGATAGCCAGTACAGCATCGCCAGCCATACGATAAAACCGCCGGTCAGCAGCACGCCTGCGCCCCGACCAATCTGGCGCGGACGCCGCCAGCACAGCAATGCCAAAACAATGCTCACTAACAGCATCACGCTATAGTCACGCTCAAACGCCAGCGGGTTGACGTCGCCTGGCGTAATCAATGCAGGCAGCCCCAGAACGATGGCGATATTGGAAATATTGGCGCCGATAATGTTGCCAATGGCGATATCATTTTCACCTTTGCGGATGCCCGCGATCGCCGTCGCCAGCTCCGGCAGGCTGGTGCCAATCGCAATCACCGTCAGGCCGATAGTCAGTTCGCTCATGGCGAAGTAGTTCGCCAGTACGGTGGCGTTATCAACCACCATCCGCGTCGCCATCGGCATAATAATCAGCGCGATACCCAGCCACAAAAACGCGACGGGTAAGCCGCCTTCGCGCGGCAGCTCCGCCACCTGCTCCCGGGTGAGGCTGTCATTTCCTTGCCGCTCCGCCAGGCGCGCGATCTTAACAATGAACAGCAGCCATAGCACGGCCAGCAGCAGAAGAAAGATTCCGTCGCTACGGCTCAGCTCGCCATCGTGCAGGACGGAACCCGCCAGCACACTGACAAATAACATTAGCGGCAATTCGCGGCGCAAAACATCAGAATGCACGGTAAAAGGGTGAAACAGCGCCGCCAGGCCCAGAATCAGCAAGATATTGATGATGTTGGAGCCGAGCGCGGTGCCTACGGCTAAGTCCAGTTGCCCGTGAAGAGACGCGGCAACTGAGACAATTATCTCCGGTAATGATGTTCCGATACTGACGACCGTCATCCCGATAATGAGCGGAGGAATCCCCACTGCCCGGCACAAAATCGATGCGGCAAACACCAGACGATCGGCGCTGTAGACCACCAGAAGTAAACCAATAATTAACAGCGCCGTAGCTAAAAGCATCTAAAGTCCTTTCTTCAGGTATACTCGCCGGTCCACTGGAGGGATCTTCTGGAAGCCGTAACGAAGTCTTAATTTTGACTTTATGCGGCTAAAAAGTAAAACAAATGCCAGCTTTAGCTAACCAGGGCAGGTAATATTCTGTAAATATGTTGGGTTCATGGCTAAATTCAGCGCCATGCTTAGATCAACAAGGCGATACAAAGGATGAATCAATGGGTCAGTCTGTGGCGAATTTAGTCGATATGCGCGACGTCAGCTTTTCGCGTGGCGACCGCTGCATTTTCGATAATATTTCCCTGACCGTGCCACGCGGGAAGATTACGGCGATCATGGGGCCATCGGGGATCGGTAAAACCACGCTGTTACGACTGATTGGCGGACAGATCCCGCCGGATAGCGGGGAAATACTGTTTGATGGCGAAAACGTACCTGCCATGTCTCGCTCGCGGTTGTACACGGTACGAAAACGGATGAGCATGCTGTTTCAGTCGGGAGCGCTGTTCACCGACATGAACGTGTTTGATAACGTAGCCTACCCGCTGCGGGAGCACACGAATTTACCCGCGCCGCTGTTGAAAAGCACGGTGATGATGAAACTGGAAGCCGTTGGTCTGCGCGGCGCGGCAAAGCTCATGCCCTCTGAACTGTCCGGGGGGATGGCGCGGCGTGCGGCATTAGCCCGTGCTATTGCGCTGGAACCCGACCTCATTATGTTCGATGAGCCGTTTGTGGGTCAGGACCCGATTACGATGGGCGTACTGGTGAAGCTGATTTCAGAACTGAACAGCACGCTGGGCGTAACCTGCGTTGTCGTGTCCCACGATGTGCCGGAGGTGCTGAGCATCGCCGATCACGCCTGGATTATGGCGGACAAAAAAATCGTGGCGCACGGTAGCGCGAAGGAACTGCAAGAAAATGCCGACCCGCGCGTCCGCCAGTTCCTGGACGGTATTGCCGACGGGCCGGTTCCGTTCCGCTATCCGGCGGGCGATTATCACTCCGATTTACTCGAAACAGGGAGTTAAGCCACTCATGCTGTTAAATGCGCTGGCATCGCTTGGACACCGGGGGATCAAAACCCTCAGAACGTTCGGGCGTGCCGGGTTAATGTTATTCAATGCGGTGATTGGTAAGCCGGAATTTCGCAAGCATGCGCCGTTGCTGGTGCGTCAGCTCTATAATGTGGGCGTCCTGTCGATGCTCATTATTATTGTCTCTGGCGTTTTTATCGGCATGGTGCTCGGGTTGCAGGGCTATCTGGTTCTGACGACCTACAGCGCGGAAACCAGCCTGGGTATGCTGGTGGCGCTTTCATTGCTGCGTGAACTGGGGCCGGTTGTCGCGGCGTTGCTGTTTGCCGGGCGCGCAGGGTCTGCGCTGACCGCAGAAATTGGTCTTATGCGAGCGACTGAGCAGCTCTCCAGTATGGAAATGATGGCCGTCGATCCGCTGCGCCGGGTGATCTCTCCGCGCCTGTGGGCGGGGGTGATTTCGCTGCCGCTGCTGACGATTATCTTCGTGGCTGTGGGCATCTGGGGAGGATCGCTGGTTGGCGTTAGCTGGAAGGGGATCGATGCCGGTTTCTTCTGGTCGGCGATGCAGGATGCCGTCGACTGGCGTCTGGATCTCGTGAACTGTTTGATTAAGAGCGTGGTGTTCGCCATCACGGTAACGTGGATTGCGCTGTTCAATGGGTATGACGCGATTCCGACCTCTGCCGGGATTAGCCGCGCAACCACGCGCACCGTTGTGCACTCGTCTTTGGCCGTTCTGGGTCTGGATTTTGTGTTGACCGCACTGATGTTTGGGAATTGAGTTCATGCAAACGAAAAAAAGTGAAATTTGGGTAGGGATCTTCTTGCTGGTTGCGTTGCTGGCGGCGCTGTTTGTTTGCCTGAAAGCGGCCAATGTCACCTCAATGCGCACGGAGCCGACCTACACGATTTATGCGACCTTCGACAATATTGGCGGCCTGAAAGCGCGCTCTCCGGTGCGCATCGGCGGGGTGGTTGTCGGCCGGGTTGCGGATATCTCGCTGGATCCGAAAACCTACCTGCCGCGCGTCACGCTGGATATTGAAGAGCGCTATAACCACATTCCTGACACCAGTTCGCTGAGTATCCGCACCTCTGGCCTGCTGGGGGAGCAATATCTGGCGTTAAACGTCGGGTTTGAAGATCCTGAACTGGGAACGTCTATCCTCAAAGATGGCGACACTATTCAGGACACCAAGTCCGCGATGGTGCTTGAAGACATGATTGGTCAGTTCCTTTACAACAGTAAAGGGGACGACAATAAGAATTCTGGCGATGCGCCAGCGCCAACTGAAGGCAATAATGAAGCGACACCGCCTGCGGGCGCAACAAATTAATCACAGGAGAATCGATGTATGTTTAAGCGATTAATGATGGTAGCGCTGCTGGTCATTGCACCGTTGAGCGCGGCAACCGCGGCGGACCAGACTAACCCGTATAAATTGATGAATGAGGCGGCGCAGAAAACCTTCGATCGTCTGAAAAACGAACAGCCGAAAATCCGTGCCAACCCGGATTACCTGCGCGATGTCGTTGACCAGGAACTGCTGCCGTATGTGCAGGTGAAATATGCGGGTGCGCTGGTACTGGGTCGTTACTACCGGGAGGCGACGCCGGCGCAGCGTGACGCCTATTTCGCGGCGTTCCGTGAATACCTGAAACAGGCTTATGGTCAGGCGCTGGCGATGTACCACGGCCAGACTTACCAGATTGCGCCGGAACAACCGCTGGGCAATGCGACCATCGTGCCGATCCGCGTGACGATCATCGATCCGAATGGCCGTCCTCCGGTTCGACTGGATTTCCAGTGGCGTAAAAACACCCAGACCGGTAACTGGCAGGCTTATGACATGATCGCGGAAGGCGTCAGCATGATCACCACAAAACAGAATGAGTGGAGCGATCTGCTGCGTACCAAAGGCATCGACGGCCTGACCGCGCAGTTGCAGTCAATTTCTCGTCAGAAAATTTCGCTGGAAGAGAAAAAATAATGACGCAGTCACTTAGCTGGACGCGCGAAGGTGACACGCTGGCATTAGCGGGAGAGCTGGACCAGGACGTGCTGAACCCGCTGTGGGATGCGCGCGTTGATGCGATGAAAGGCGTAACCTGCATCGATCTGAGCCAGGTCTCCCGGGTGGATAGCGGTGGTCTGGCGTTACTGGTGCATCTTGTCGATCAGGCGAAGCGACAGGGCAACAGCGTTTCGCTGCAAGGGGTAAACGAGAAGGTTTACACGCTGGCGAAGCTCTATAATTTGCCTGCTGACGTGCTTCCACGTTAATTTTTGTAGGCCGGATAAGGCCTTGTGCCGCCATCCGGAAAAACCCCTAAGCGGGATTTGCCACCAAAGCCTTGCCTGATTTATCAGCTGGGCTTTTTGCTTATTTATGACAGCGCCACTTTGCTCTAAGATGTTGGGCTGTTTTCCCTATTTGACGAATGAAGAGCCCATGGAAAATCATGAAATTCAGAGCGTGCTGATGAGCGCACTCTCCCTCCAGGAAGTCCACGTCTCTGGCGATGGCAGTCACTTTCAGGTTATCGCCGTGGGTGAGATGTTTGACGGCATGAGCCGGGTCAAGAAGCAGCAGTCTGTTTACGGCCCGTTGATGGAGTTTATTGCGGATAACCGTATCCATGCCGTATCGATCAAAGCGTATACCCCAGCGGAATGGGAACGCGATCGCAAACTTAACGGTTTTTGAGCGACGGGCGACACGCCGGTAGCAGATATGAATTCTTAACAGAGAACAGAATAATGGATAAATTTCGTGTACAGGGGCCGACAACGCTCCAGGGCGAAGTCACAATTTCAGGCGCTAAAAATGCCGCATTGCCGATCCTTTTCGCGGCGCTGCTGGCAGAAGAGCCGGTAGAGATCCAGAACGTTCCAAAGCTGAAAGACATCGATACGACGATGAAACTGCTCAGCCAGCTTGGAACGAAAGTGGAACGTAACGGTTCTGTCTGGATCGACGCCAGCCAGGTCAACATCTTCTGCGCGCCTTACGAACTGGTAAAAACCATGCGCGCGTCGATTTGGGCGCTGGGGCCGCTGGTTGCGCGTTTTGGTCAGGGACAGGTTTCTCTGCCAGGCGGCTGCGCCATCGGCGCGCGTCCGGTCGATCTGCACATCACCGGCCTGGAACAACTGGGCGCTGAGATCAAGCTGGAAGAAGGCTATGTGAAGGCGTCTGTTAATGGTCGCCTGAAAGGCGCGCATATCGTGATGGACAAAGTCAGCGTCGGTGCGACGGTGACCATCATGTCTGCGGCAACGCTGGCCGAAGGGACCACCGTGATTGAAAACGCCGCGCGTGAGCCGGAGATCGTCGATACCGCGAACTTCCTGGTGACGCTGGGAGCGAAGATCAGCGGTCAGGGCACCGATCGTATTACCATTGAGGGCGTTGAGCGTCTGGGCGGCGGCGTATACCGTGTTCTGCCCGATCGCATTGAAACCGGCACCTTCCTGGTCGCGGCGGCGATTTCCGGCGGTAAAATCGTCTGCCGTAACGCGCAGCCGGATACGCTGGATGCCGTACTGGCTAAACTGCGTGACGCCGGAGCGGATATTGAAACCGGTGAAGACTGGATCAGCCTGGACATGCATGGCCAGCGTCCGAAAGCTGTGAATGTGCGCACCGCGCCGCACCCGGCTTTCCCGACCGATATGCAGGCGCAGTTCACGCTGCTGAACCTTGTCGCGGAAGGGACGGGTTTCATCACGGAAACCATTTTCGAAAACCGCTTTATGCATGTGCCTGAACTGATCCGTATGGGTGCGCACGCGGAAATCGAGAGCAACACCGTGATTTGCCACGGCGTTGAAAAACTCTCCGGGGCGCAGGTGATGGCGACCGACTTGCGTGCGTCTGCGAGCCTGGTGCTGGCGGGATGCATTGCAGAAGGTACGACGCTGGTTGATCGTATTTATCACATCGATCGTGGCTATGAGCGCATTGAAGACAAACTGCGCGCGCTGGGCGCGAATATTGAGCGTGTGAAAGGCGAGTAATTTTTTCCGCATGCACTGGTAGCCCCTGTTCGGGGGCTACCGTTCAGAGCGTTATCCGTTCCTTACTTCTTTATTTCCCTTTTCGAGCCCGCATCAGACGTGTTCTGTCAATGAACTCATGGGTTTCTGGGTCATGATAGCGCGATGGCCAGATCACCCAGGGTTCTGTACCCAGCGCCTTCGCAATGATGAGCTCTCCTTTCGGCCACGGTCGGGTCAGGGCGTTTGCCAGCGTCGAGGAACTTAATCCATTCTTGCGTGATTCCGCCGCCATAGATGTCCCTTTTTTACGTAATCCGGCAATGATGTCTGCGGGATGCCAGTCAATGAGTTTATTTTCCATTATTCCCTCACTCCTTCGGTCAGTCAGTCGCTTGCGGCCTGGATAATCAGCCTGTGAGAAATACTATACGCCAGGTGATAGTATTGCTCTAATATGTTCCTGTAAAGAGTATGCATATTCATAAAATGTGACAGCATACGTGCGATGGGTAAAGGGTTGGAAAAGAAATGAGTAACTGGAATTTACTGGAACTTAAAGATTCATCCCGCGCAGAGCACGGGATGAGAAGGGCGGGTTAACGATCGCGTTGTACGGCGATGTGCGCCAGACCGATCAGGGCTTCGCGCCACGGCGTATCAGGCAGAATCTGTAGGGCGGCGATGGCTTTATCGGCCTCGTCTTCTGCACGCTGACGCGTCCATTCCAGTGAACCGCAGGCGGTCATGGCTTCCAGAACGGGTTCCAGAAGGTGGCGACCATTGCCTTGTTCAATGGCGGTACGGATCATTTGCGCCTGTTCTGGCGTACCGTTACGCATAGCGTGCAGCAGCGGCAGCGTTGGTTTTCCTTCGTTGAGGTCATCGCCGACATTTTTACCTAACTGCTCGCCATCAGCGCTGTAATCGAGTAAATCGTCAATCAGCTGAAAGGCCGTACCGAGATAACGACCATAATCCTGCAACCCTTTTTCCTGCTCAGGAGTGCAGCCTGCAAGAATACCGGAACACTGCGCCGCAGCTTCAAACAGGCGCGCCGTTTTGCTGTAAATCACGCGCATGTAATTTTCTTCGGTGATGTCCGGGTCGTTGACGTTCATCAGTTGCAGCACTTCGCCTTCGGCGATGACGTTCACCGCTTCTGACATTACCTCCAGCACTTTCAGCGAGCCAAGGCTGGTCATCATCTGGAACGCGCGGGTGTAGATAAAATCACCGACCAGGACGCTGGCGGCGTTGCCAAATGCCGCATTCGCCGTTGCCTTCCCACGACGCATATCGGATTCATCCACAACATCGTCGTGTAGCAGGGTGGCGGTGTGGATAAACTCGATTAAGGCAGCGATCGTGACGTGCGCATTTTCCTGATAACCAACGGCGCGCGCAGCGAGTACGGCAATCATCGGGCGGATACGTTTTCCGCCGCCGCTAACGATGTAATACCCTAACTGATTGATCAGTTGGACGTCGGAATTGAGCTGTTCAAGGATTGTCGCATTGACACCCGCCATATCTTGCGCGGTTAACTCATTGATTTTTTCTAAATTCATCGCAAAAGCCGGGCTTATCGCCCCGATTAACTCATCATGGGATGAGATAACTAAGGGTTTAGGGTTAGGAATATATGCTGATTGTACTGAAAAAACGGCGCAGATAAACGTTACCGTACACGTTGTGTTTTTTTTCTTCATGTATTGACGGTAGCACTTGTCAAAGGCTCGCGTTTTGCGTAATATTCGCGCCCTATTGTGAATATTTATAGCGCACTCTGAATCATTGAAAAGGCGTGCGCGGAAGCGGAGTTTTTTATGTACGCGGTTTTCCAAAGTGGTGGTAAACAACACCGAGTAAGCGAAGGTCAGACCGTTCGCCTGGAAAAGCTGGACATCGCAACTGGCGAAACTATTGAGTTCGCTGAAGTTCTGATGATCGCAAACGGTGAAGAAGTCAAAATCGGCGTTCCTTTCGTTGATGGCGGCGTAATCAAAGCTGAAGTTGTTGCTCACGGTCGTGGCGAGAAAGTTAAAATCGTTAAGTTTCGTCGTCGTAAACACTATCGTAAGCAGCAAGGCCACCGTCAGTGGTTCACTGATGTGAAAATTACTGGCATCAGCGCCTAAGACCTGAGGAGAGATTTAAATGGCACATAAAAAGGCTGGCGGCTCAACTCGTAACGGTCGCGATTCAGAAGCTAAACGCCTGGGCGTTAAGCGTTTCGGTGGCGAAACCGTTCTGGCGGGTAGCATCATCGTTCGTCAACGTGGCACCAAATTCCACGCTGGCACTAACGTAGGTTGCGGTCGTGACCACACTCTGTTTGCTAAAGCAGACGGTAAAGTGAAATTCGAAGTTAAAGGCCCGAACAACCGTAAATACATCAGCATCGTTGCTGAGTAAGTTCTTCGTGGTCCGGTAACGGATTAAAGCCCCGCAACGTGTTGCGGGGCTTTTTACATTGAAAACCCGGAAAATTTTCTTGTAGGGAAAACGGGCATGAAGCAGCAGGCTGGCATTGGCATCCTTTTAGCACTCACCACTGCAATGTGTTGGGGCGCCTTGCCAATTGCAATGAAGCAGGTGCTGGAGGTGATGGAACCTCCGACCATTGTCTTCTATCGCTTTTTAATGGCGAGTATCGGCCTCGGCGCGATCCTGGCAGTTAAAAGAAAGCTCCCGCCATTGCGTATTTTTCGCAAACCGCGCTGGCTGGTGTTGCTGGCGATTGCAACAGGTGGACTTTTCGGGAATTTCATCCTGTTCAGCTCTTCTCTGCAATATTTGAGTCCGACGGCATCGCAGGTTATCGGTCAGCTGTCACCGGTTGGCATGATGGTCGCCAGCGTCTTTATTTTGAAAGAAAAGATGCGCGGCACGCAGGTGATTGGCGCGCTCATGCTGCTTTGTGGGCTGGTGATGTTCTTTAATACCAGTCTGGTCGAGATTTTTACCAAACTGACTGATTACACCTGGGGTGTGATCTTTGGGGTCGGTGCGGCGACGGTCTGGGTGAGTTATGGCGTCGCGCAAAAGGTGTTATTGCGTCGTCTGGCCTCACAGCAGATCCTGTTTTTACTGTACACTTTATGTACGATTGCGTTATTGCCGCTGGCGAAGCCGGGGGTTATCTCGCAGTTAAGCGACTGGCAGCTCGCGTGTTTGATTTTCTGTGGGCTGAATACGCTGGTAGGATATGGCGCCCTGGCGGAAGCGATGGCGCGTTGGCAGGCAGCGCAGGTGAGTGCGTTAATCACGCTCACTCCGCTGTTTACGCTGTTATTTTCAGATCTATTATCTATGGCCTGGCCCGATTTCTTCGCCAGACCGATGTTAAACCTTTTAGGTTATCTCGGTGCGTTTGTCGTGGTTGCGGGCGCGATGTATTCCGCCATTGGTCATCGTATTTGGGGCGGTTTACGCAAGCATGAAACGGTGGTTTCGCAACCCCGCTCAGGCGAATGATTTACGGAGAGTAAAATGAAGTTTGTTGATGAAGCATCGATTCTGGTCGTTGCTGGCGATGGCGGTAATGGTTGCGTGAGCTTCCGCCGCGAAAAATACATCCCGAAAGGCGGCCCGGATGGCGGTGATGGCGGCGATGGCGGCGACGTCTGGCTGGAAGCCGACGAAAACCTGAACACGCTGATCGATTACCGCTTTGAAAAATCGTTCCGCGCTGAACGTGGTCAGAATGGCGCAAGCCGTGACTGCACCGGTAAACGTGGGAAAGATGTCACGATCAAAGTGCCTGTCGGTACGCGTGTTATCGATCAGGGCACCGGCGAAACCATGGGCGATATGACCAAACACGGTCAGCGTCTGATGGTTGCCAAAGGCGGCTGGCACGGCCTGGGCAATACCCGCTTTAAGTCCTCTGTTAACCGTACTCCGCGTCAGAAAACGATGGGTACGCCGGGCGATAAGCGCGATTTGATGCTGGAGCTGATGCTGCTGGCGGACGTGGGTATGCTGGGTATGCCAAACGCCGGTAAATCAACCTTTATCCGCGCGGTATCTGCGGCAAAACCGAAAGTGGCGGACTATCCGTTTACCACTCTGGTGCCGAGCCTTGGCGTTGTGCGTATGGACAACGAAAAGAGCTTTGTGGTTGCCGATATTCCGGGGCTGATTGAAGGCGCGGCGGAAGGCGCGGGTCTGGGGATTCGCTTCCTGAAGCACCTGGAACGTTGCCGCGTACTGCTGCACCTTATTGATATCGATCCGATCGACGGTTCCGATCCGGTGGAAAACGCCCGTATCATTATCGGCGAACTGGAAAAATACAGTCAGGATCTGGCTGCTAAGCCGCGCTGGTTAGTGTTCAACAAAATTGATTTGCTGGACCAGGCCGAAGCGGAAGAAAAAGCGAGAGCTATCGCGCAGGCGCTGGGCTGGGAAGATAAGTACTACATGATTTCCGCTGCCAGCCAGACTGGCGTGAAAGATCTTTGCTGGGATGTGATGACCTTTATCATTGAGAACCCCATCGTTCAGGCTGATGAAGCGAAGCAGCCGGAGAAAGTGGAGTTCATGTGGGACGATTATCACCGTCAGCAGCTCGCTGAAGTCGAAGATGAAGCAGAAGATGACTGGGATGACGACTGGGACGAAGACGACGAAGAAGGCGTCGAGTTCATCTACAAACGTTAATCTGGTTCAAATGCCCGGTGGCGCTTACGCTTACCGGGCCTACGGATAGTAGGCCGGATAAGCGTCAGCGCCATCCGGCACTATCCTCACCTAGTTGTTCTGATAAAGATCTTTGTACAACCGGCTTTCAAAACGTACTAACGGAATTCGACGATTGCGCTGGTCAGCTGGCGTAACGGCATACCCGGAAAGATACTGAACAAACGCCATCCGTTGCCCACTTGCCGTTGTAATAAATCCCGCCAGATTATAGACCCCTTGCAGCGAGCCTGTTTTCGCCGAAACTTTACCATCAACCCCAGCCTGATGCAGACCCGCACGGTATTGCAGAGAGCCGTCATATCCCGCCAGCGGCAGCATGGAGATAAAGTTCAGCTCGTTGTCGTGTTGGGCGATGTATTGCAGCACCTGCATCATGGTGGCCGGGGAAATTAGGTTGTGGCGAGAAAGGCCCGAACCGTCAGCGATGATGGTGTTGCCAATATCAACGCCAGCCTGCTGACGCAGGATCTGGCGCACGGCATCGGATCCCGCCCGCCATGTGCCGGGAACGTTGAAGCGTGCGTGGCCGATCATGCGAAAGACGGTATCGGCAATCATGTTGTCCGATTTTTTCAGCATAATCTTAAGCAAATCATGCAGCGGCGCAGACTGCTTGCTGGCAACCACCGTTCCGGGTTCGTTGACCTGCGTCTGGCGTAACAGCGTACCGCTGTAGGTAATACCTGCTTGTTTTAACTCGTCTTTCAGGATCGCTCCGGCATAGCTGGCGCCGTCCTGAATGGCGAAGGCCAGCGGTAACGGTTCGGCGCGCTGCGGCAGACAGCCTGTCAGCGTGAAGCGGTTTAAATCCCCAGGAACGACATCCAGCTCACAGTATTGCGCTTCCGCAGAGCCGCGTGGGAGAGTGCGAACCTGACTGAACATGGTCACCGGGTAATAGGACGCCACGCGAATATACGCTAAGTCATTCGGTTTTTGCGCGCTGTAGAGGGAGATGGAAAAGCAGTTGCGATCGACAATGGCGGCTGCGGGGGGGGCGCTAAAACATTGCGTCATGTCATTCCAGGGCCAGCCTGGCGCTTTATCATGGCTGGCGAAAATGGAGGTGTCGATGAGCACATTTCCCGCAATTTGCGTCACGCCGGATTTTTTCAGCGTCGCGACCATATTGCGAATATCCTGGCGTTTTAGCGTCGGATCGGCACCAAATCGCGCCACTAAGTCCCCTTTTAAGACGCCATTGTCCACGTTGCCTTTTGTCTCCAGCGTGGTGGTAAAACGAAAATCGGGGCCGAGCTGAATCAATGCCGCGAGGGCCGTGATCACTTTTTGCGTACTGGCGGGCAGCGCCATCTGCTGGCTATGGTAATCAATCGCGGGCGTGGACGCGCCGACCTTCTGAGCCATGAAAGCAAGGTTGGCCCCATCAGGGAGCTGATTGATGTATTCATCAACATTCGCGGCCTGGACGCTGAACGCTATACTGGTGGTCAATCCGATGATAAATCTGGAAAATCGCATAATCTCGCGCTAACAACCTGGAAACAAGCCGTCATACTACGGCGCAATGCCCTGGAAAGTAAACGATGACCCATAGGGAACTCCAGGGTAAAATACGTATCAAATTGAGAATTGTAGCTGACCTGGGGCTTTGTACCCGGGTCGGTATTTTTTTGCTTCTGGCTTTGGTAGAACGCATACCGGAGCAGGCTTAGCAGCCGAGGCGGGGTCAATCACCCCCTACAGGAATGTTCAAGAGGTATAACAAATGCAAGCTATTCCGATGACTTTACGTGGTGCCGAAAAACTGCGCGAAGAGCTGGATTTTCTGAAATCTGTGCGCCGTCCTGAAATCATCGCCGCTATCGCGGAAGCGCGTGAGCATGGCGACCTGAAAGAGAACGCCGAGTATCACGCTGCGCGTGAACAGCAGGGTTTCTGCGAAGGACGTATCAAGGATATCGAGGCGAAGCTGTCGAATGCGCAGGTGATCGACGTGACGAAGATGCCGAACAACGGACGTGTTGTTTTCGGCGCAACGGTAACTGTTCTGAATCTCGATAACGATGAAGAGCAGACCTGGCGTATTGTCGGCGATGACGAAGCGGATTTTAAACAGAACCTGATTTCCGTGAATTCACCTATCGCGCGCGGCCTGGTTGGCAAAGAGCAGGATGACGTCGTGAGCATCAAAACGCCTGGCGGCGAAGTGGAATACGAAGTGATTAAGGTGGAATACCTGTAAGAATTACCCAATACTCAAGATGTTGATGTATTGTAAAGAAAGGAAAAAGGCCGCTATGCGGCCTTTTATCAACGAAGAGAGCGTGGCATTTTGCTCTCCTGCTTGCGGAAAACCCCTCGTTTTACACAGATTTTGTGTTCGACTTTAGGATATTCTTAGCGTGGCAGCGAGATTTTACGTTCTTTAGTTGGGCGATAAAGTACCAGCGTTTTACCGATGACCTGTACGTTACAGGCGCCGGTTTCGCGTACGATAGCTTCCACGATCAAGGTTTTGGTTTCGCGATCTTCCGAGGCGATCTTCACCTTGATAAGTTCATGGTGCTCTAACGCTTGTTCAATCTCGGCCAGTACCCCTTCGGTCAAACCATTGTTGCCAAGCATAACTACCGGCTTGAGCGGATGTGCCAGACCTTTCAGGTGCTGTTTTTGTTTAGTACTCAGATTCATCGTATATTTTTGCTTACGTTGGGATTGAAAACGGGTCATTCTACCGCCATCTCCCATATATCACCAAATGAGCGCGTAAAAATTTACGCTACGGGTAACGATGAATTGCCCCGATGGGAAAGTTAAATGACAGGTAAAAAGCGTTCTGCCAGCTCGAGTCGCTGGCTTCAGGAACACTTTAGCGATAAATATGTTCAACAGGCGCAGAAAAAGGGGTTACGTTCCCGTGCCTGGTTTAAACTTGATGAAATACAGCAAAGTGACAAACTTTTTAAGCCGGGGATGACAGTTGTCGACCTCGGTGCTGCGCCAGGAGGCTGGTCACAGTATGTGGTCACGCAGATTGGCGGCAAAGGCCGTATCATCGCTTGCGATCTTTTACCTATGGATCCTATCGTTGGTGTGGACTTTCTTCAGGGCGATTTTCGTGATGAACTTGTTATGAAAGCGCTGCTGGAACGCGTGGGTGACAGTAAAGTACAAGTTGTCATGTCAGATATGGCACCAAACATGAGCGGAACACCGGCGGTGGATATCCCCCGCGCCATGTATCTGGTGGAACTGGCGTTAGAAATGTGTCGTGATGTGCTGGCGCCAGGTGGAAGTTTTGTAGTGAAGGTGTTCCAGGGCGAAGGTTTCGATGAGTACCTAAGGGAAATTCGCTCCCTGTTTACGAAGGTTAAAGTTCGTAAGCCGGACTCTTCGCGTGCGCGTTCACGCGAAGTGTATATTGTAGCGACCGGGCGAAAACCATAACCGGGGGATTTCAGACGAAAGTTTGAAAGAAGCTGGATATAGAGTATCCTGACGCTGTTTTTAACACAGTTGTAATAAGAGGTTAATCCCTTGAGTGACATGGCGAAAAACCTAATACTCTGGCTGGTCATTGCCGTTGTGCTGATGTCAGTATTCCAGAGCTTTGGGCCCAGCGAGTCTAATGGCCGTAAGGTGGATTACTCTACCTTCCTGCAAGAGGTCAACCAGGACCAGGTTCGTGAAGCGCGTATCAACGGACGTGAGATCAACGTTACCAAGAAAGATAGTAACCGTTACACGACCTACATTCCGGTTAACGATCCGAAGCTGCTTGATAACCTGCTGACCAAAAACGTCAAGGTTGTTGGCGAACCACCTGAAGAGCCGAGCCTGCTGGCTTCAATCTTTATTTCCTGGTTCCCGATGCTGTTGCTGATCGGCGTCTGGATCTTCTTCATGCGTCAGATGCAGGGCGGCGGTGGCAAAGGCGCCATGTCGTTCGGTAAGAGTAAAGCGCGCATGCTGACGGAAGATCAGATCAAAACCACTTTTGCCGATGTCGCAGGTTGTGACGAAGCGAAAGAAGAAGTGGCTGAGCTGGTCGAGTATCTGCGTGAACCAAGCCGCTTCCAGAAGCTGGGCGGTAAAATCCCGAAAGGCGTCCTGATGGTCGGCCCTCCGGGTACGGGTAAAACCCTGCTGGCAAAAGCTATCGCAGGCGAAGCGAAAGTCCCGTTCTTTACGATTTCCGGTTCTGACTTTGTCGAAATGTTCGTCGGTGTTGGCGCATCTCGTGTGCGTGACATGTTCGAGCAGGCTAAGAAAGCGGCGCCGTGCATTATCTTCATCGATGAAATCGACGCCGTAGGCCGCCAGCGTGGCGCGGGTCTGGGCGGCGGTCATGATGAACGTGAACAGACATTGAACCAGATGCTGGTTGAAATGGACGGCTTCGAAGGTAACGAAGGTATCATCGTTATCGCGGCGACTAACCGTCCAGACGTACTTGACCCTGCGCTGCTGCGTCCTGGCCGTTTCGACCGTCAGGTCGTGGTAGGTCTGCCAGACGTGCGTGGTCGTGAGCAGATCCTGAAAGTGCATATGCGTCGCGTACCGCTGGCGCCGGATATCGATGCGGCAATCATCGCACGCGGCACGCCAGGCTTCTCTGGCGCCGATCTGGCGAACCTTGTGAACGAAGCGGCGCTGTTTGCTGCCCGTGGCAACAAGCGTGTGGTATCCATGGTTGAGTTCGAGAAAGCGAAAGACAAAATCATGATGGGTGCGGAACGCCGCTCCATGGTGATGACGGAAGCGCAGAAAGAATCTACCGCTTACCACGAAGCAGGCCATGCGATTATTGGTCGCCTTGTTCCTGAGCACGATCCGGTGCATAAAGTGACGATTATTCCGCGCGGTCGTGCGCTGGGTGTGACCTTCTTCCTGCCTGAAGGCGACGCGATTAGCGCCAGCCGTCAGAAACTGGAAAGCCAGATCTCCACGCTGTACGGCGGTCGTCTGGCGGAAGAGATCATCTATGGCGTAGAGCATGTTTCTACCGGTGCGTCGAACGACATTAAAGTCGCGACTAACCTGGCGCGTAACATGGTCACCCAGTGGGGCTTCTCCGATAAGCTCGGTCCGCTGCTGTATGCAGAGGAAGAGGGTGAAGTGTTCCTGGGGCGTAGCGTTGCGAAAGCCAAACACATGTCTGATGAAACCGCGCGTATCATCGACCAGGAAGTGAAAGCGCTGATTGAACGTAACTACAATCGTGCTCGTCAGATCCTGAATGACAATATGGACATCCTGCATGCAATGAAAGATGCGCTCATGAAGTATGAGACCATCGATGCGCCGCAGATTGATGACCTGATGGCGCGCCGCGAAGTTCGCCCGCCAGCTGGCTGGGAAGATCCGAACGGCACCAACAACTCTGACAACAATGGCACGCCTCGTGCGCCGCGCCCGGTTGATGAACCGCGTACGCCGAACCCAGGCAACACCATGTCAGAGCAGTTAGGCGACAAATAAGTTATCTGTTATTGATGACTCTGCTTCACCGAAACCCTGGGGCTTGCTCCGGGGTTTTTTATATTTGAAATAACATCAGAAGGATTAGCTATGAAACTCTTCGCCCAGGGCTCCACGCTGGATCTCTCTCACCCACACGTAATGGGCATCCTGAACGTCACGCCGGATTCTTTCTCCGATGGCGGGACGCACAATACGCTGGTGGAGGCGGTGAAGCACGCTAATCTGATGATTAACGCCGGAGCGACGATTATTGATGTCGGCGGCGAATCAACGCGACCGGGTGCGGCGGATGTCAGCGTTGAAGAAGAACTGGAACGCGTGATCCCGGTGGTTGAGTCCATCGCCCAGCGTTTTGAGGTATGGATTTCAGTGGATACCTCAAAACCGGAGGTGATTCGGGAATCGGCAAGAGTGGGCGCTCACATCATCAACGACATTCGCTCCCTCTCTGAACCGGGCGCGCTTGAGGCGGCGGCTGAGACTGGTTTACCGGTCTGCCTGATGCATATGCAAGGGCAGCCTAAAACAATGCAGGAAGCGCCAAAGTACGAAGACGTTTTTGCAGAGGTCAATCGCTACTTTATTGACCAAATAGCATGCTGTGAAAGGGCAGGCATCGCAAAAGAGAAATTGTTGCTCGACCCGGGATTCGGTTTCGGTAAAAATCTCTCCCATAACTATACGTTACTGGCACGTCTGGCAGAGTTTCATCATTTTAACCTGCCGCTGCTGGTGGGAATGTCACGTAAATCGATGATTGGTCAGTTGCTCAACGTCGGACCCTCCGATCGTTTGAGCGGGAGCCTGGCGTGTGCGGTTATCGCCGCAATGCAGGGGGCGCATATCATTCGTGTCCATGACGTTAAAGAAACCGTAGAAGCGATGCGTGTGGTAGAAGCCACCCTGTCTGCAAAGGAAAATAAACGCTATGAGTAATCGTAAATATTTTGGCACCGATGGGATCCGTGGTCGTGTAGGCGATGCGCCCATTACTCCTGACTTTGTGCTTAAGCTGGGCTGGGCCGCAGGGAAAGTGCTGGCGCGTCATGGTTCACGTAAAATCATTATCGGTAAAGACACGCGTATTTCTGGCTATATGCTGGAGTCTGCGCTGGAAGCCGGTCTGGCGGCGGCGGGATTGTCTGCCTCTTTTACCGGCCCGATGCCGACGCCTGCGGTGGCTTATCTGACCCGAACCTTCCGTGCAGAGGCCGGGATCGTTATCTCCGCTTCACATAACCCGTTTTATGACAACGGGATTAAATTCTTCTCCATTGACGGCACCAAACTGCCTGATGAAGTTGAAGAGGCCATTGAAGCAGAGATGGAAAAAGAGATCACCTGCGTGGATTCCTCTGAGCTGGGTAAAGCCAGCCGTATTGTGGATGCTGCGGGGCGCTACATTGAGTTCTGCAAAGGTACGTTCCCGAACGAACTGAGCCTGAATGAGCTGAAGATTGTTGTGGATTGCGCCAACGGTGCGACCTATCACATTGCACCGAACGTCCTGCGTGAACTGGGTGCGAATGTCATTGCGATTGGCTGTGAGCCGAACGGCGTCAATATTAATGAAGAAGTCGGCGCTACGGATGTGCGTGCGCTACAGGCGCGCGTGATCGCGGAGAAAGCCGATTTAGGGATCGCGCTGGACGGCGACGGCGATCGCGTGATCATGGTTGACCATGAAGGGAATAAAGTCGATGGCGATCAGATCATGTATATCATCGCCCGCGAAGGTTTGCGTCAGGGTCAACTGCGCGGTGGCGCAGTCGGTACGCTGATGAGCAACATGGGTCTGGAGCTGGCGTTGAAACAGCTGGGCATTCCGTTCGCGCGTGCTAAAGTTGGCGACCGCTACGTGCTGGAAAAACTGCAAGAAAAAGGCTGGCGTATTGGGGCGGAAAACTCCGGCCACGTTATTCTGCTGGATAAAACCACCACCGGTGACGGTATTGTCGCGGGGCTACAGGTTCTGGCGGCGATGGTGCGTAACCACATGAGTCTGCACGATTTGTGCAGCGGCATGAAAATGTTCCCGCAGATTCTGGTTAACGTACGTTATGCGGCCGGTAGCGGCGATCCGCTGGAGAATGACAACGTTAAGGCGGTGACGGCGGAAGTCGAAGCGGCGCTGGGAAATCGTGGTCGCGTGCTGCTGCGTAAGTCCGGTACTGAACCGTTAATTCGCGTAATGGTAGAAGGCGAGGATGAAGCACAGGTTACTGAGTTTGCTCATCGTATTGCGGATGCCGTAAAAGCGGTTTAATCCTGGTGATAAGTGACTAAAAAGGCGGCGTTTGCCGCCTTTTTGTTGCAGGAAAAAGACCTTTTTGCTGTTTTTTTCCGCAGTTGATACAATGCACTAAAATTGCCCTTGCGAAGGTCATTCGCTTTGGTTAGTATTCACACCCGCTTCAGTGGGAAACAGTAAATTATCCCGCTTTATTGGTTGAAGCATTGGTATGCGGCAACTCCGCAAGGAACAGGTTGATTATGTACGAAGCTCTTTTGGTAGTTTTCCTTATTGTGGCAATTGGCCTGGTAGGCTTGATCATGCTACAGCAAGGTAAAGGCGCTGATATGGGAGCCTCCTTTGGAGCAGGCGCTTCCGCTACGCTGTTTGGTTCAAGTGGTTCTGGTAACTTCATGACCCGTATGACGGCTGTGCTGGCAACGCTGTTCTTCATCATCAGTCTGGCGCTGGGCAATATCAACAGCAACAAGACCAATAAAGGAAGTGAGTGGGAAAATCTGAGCGCTCCGGCAAAAACCGAGCAGACTCAGCCAGTTGCACCGGCACAGCCGAGCAGCGATATCCCACACTAAGATTTCCGTGCCGAGGTGGTGGAATTGGTAGACACGCTACCTTGAGGTGGTAGTGCCCAATAGGGCTTACGGGTTCAAGTCCCGTCCTCGGTACCAATATTCCGAAAGAAAGACGCTGAAAAGCGTCTTTTTTTTCGTCTGTATTTCGCGGGGGTTATAGACTTTGTTTTTGTCGGTTGGATAAGGCGTTTACGCCTCCATCCGACATGTTACGTAATGTGCCTGATGGCACTTCGTTTATCAGGCCTACACCGCCCACAAAAAAGGCCGCTTACGCGGCCTTTAATCGTTGTCCGTTAACTTACTTGCTTTTGTTTTCCAGATTCTCAACCTGCGGCAAACCTGTCGCGGAAGAGGCGGAAAGCAGGCCTGACTGCGCATAACCAAACAGTTTTTCACGCGTATCGGTGATATCCAGATTGCGCATCGTCAACTGACCGATACGGTCATCCGGCGAGAACACGGAGTCACCTTTTTCCATCGTCAGACGCTCTGGTTTGTAGGTCAGATTGTCAGAGACGGTATTCAGGATCGAGTAGTCGTTACCACGACGCAGCTCCAGCGTGACTTCACCGGTAATCTGGCTGGCCACCCAACGTTGCAGACCGTCACGCAGCATTAGCGCCTGGGAGTCAAACCAGCGGCCCTGATACAGCAGGCGGCCTAACTGACGGCCATGCGCATGATATTGCTCGATAGTGTCTTCGTTGTGGATGCCGGTCAGCAGACGCTCATAGGCGATATGCAGCAGAGCCATCCCCGGCGCTTCATAGATACCCCGGCTCTTCGCTTCGATGATACGGTTCTCAATCTGATCGCTCATGCCCAGACCGTGACGGCCGCCGATACGGTTAGCTTCCAGCATCAGTTCAACATCATCGCTGAAGGTCTTACCGTTTAGCGCGACAGGATGCCCCTGTTCAAAGCGCACGGTAACTTCTTCCGCCGGGATTTTCACGTTTTCATCCCAGAACTTGACGCCCATGATTGGATTGACGATTTTGACGCTGGAGTTCAGGAATTCCAGATCTTTGGCTTCATGGGTCGCGCCGAGCATGTTGGAGTCAGTGGAATAGGCTTTTTCGACGGACATCTTGTAGTCGAAACCGCAGGCAATCATAAACTCGGACATCTCATGACGACCGCCCAGCTCATCAATAAAGTCGGTATCCAGCCACGGTTTGTAAATCTGTAGCTCCGCGTTGGTCAACAGGCCGTAACGGTAGAAACGCTCGATGTCGTTTCCTTTATAGGTACTGCCGTCGCCCCAGATGTTAACACCATCTTCCTTCATCGCAGCGACCAGCATCGTGCCGGTAACGGCGCGGCCCAGCGGCGTGGTGTTGAAATAGGTCAGTCCGCCGGTGGTGTTATGGAAAGCGCCGCACTGAATCGCGGCGATCCCTTCGGCAACCAGCTGTTTACGGCAATCAATCAGGCGAGCGTTCTCTGCACCGTATTCCATTGCGCGACGAGGAATGGCGTCATAGTCATCCTCATCCGGCTGACCCAGATTCGCAGTATATGCATAAGGGACAGCGCCTTTTTGTCGCATCCACAGCAGTGCAGCACTGGTGTCCAGGCCGCCGGAAAAAGCGATACCAATACGTTGACCTACCGGAAGATGCTTGAGAATCGTCGTCATAAATAAAACCCTGCTTGATAGACTGATGAAGAGATCGGCTTTCTGCTCTCAGTGCATTTTTATGCAAAATAAGTGAGTTTTCATTTAATCATCTTTTACGGATGACAGGAAGAGTTTAGTGATAATTTCGTTAAAAAACGGTATGGGGTGGCTTCTTTCCTGACTGGCGCGGCTTCTTAACGGAGGCCGGGTTGGTATTCATTCATGTGCATATTATTAACGCGGTTGACATATCGCATATCGAATCAATATAATACGCGCAGATTTTACGTCCCGTCCTCGGTACCAAATCCCAGCAGTATTTGCATCTTTTACCCAAAGCGAGTAAAATTTGCCACGTTTCAGGCGCGGGGTGGAGCAGCCTGGTAGCTCGTCGGGCTCATAACCCGAAGGTCGTCGGTTCAAATCCGGCCCCCGCAACCACTTTCCCTTAGAGTTCTTTTTCAAATATACTGTGAAGACTTAGGCCTTCGTAGCTGGATTTGAAAAAAATTCTTTCGGAAGGTTCTCCAGACCGCAGTTGCGGTTATAGGGTTCAGTTATCTAAAGCCCCGATTTATCGGGGTTTTTTGTTATCTGACTACAGAATAACTGGGCTTTAGGCCCTTTTTTTATGTCTTGGGGGTGGGCTTGTCCACATTAGAGCAAAAATTAACAGAGATGATTACAGCGCCAGTTGAAGCCTTAGGTTACGAACTGGTCGGCATCGAATTTATTCGCGGTCGCACATCCACACTGCGCATCTATATTGATAGTGAAGATGGCATCAATGTTGATGATTGTGCTGATGTGAGTCACCAGGTGAGCGCGGTGCTGGATGTCGAAGATCCCATCACTGTGGCATACAACCTGGAAGTCTCCTCGCCAGGTCTCGACCGTCCTATGTTCACGGCTGAGCACTACGCGCGTTTCCTGGGTGAAGAAGTGACGCTGGTACTTCGTATGGCGGTACAAAACCGTCGTAAATGGCAGGGCGTTATCAAAGCGGTTGACGGTGAAATGATCACTGTCACAGTCGAAGGTAAAGATGAAGTGTTCGCGCTGAGTAATATCCAGAAGGCGAACCTGGTTCCCCACTTTTAATAGTCTGGATTGAGGTGAAAAGCCCGCGATGAACAAAGAAATTTTGGCCGTTGTTGAAGCCGTTTCCAATGAGAAAGCGCTGCCACGCGAGAAGATTTTTGAAGCGCTGGAAAGTGCGCTGGCTACAGCAACGAAGAAAAAATACGAACAAGAGATCGATGTTCGCGTACAAATCGATCGTAAAAGCGGTGATTTCGATACCTTCCGTCGTTGGTTAATCGTAGAAGAAGTCACGCTGCCGACAAAAGAAATTACGCTGGAAGCGGCGCGTTTTGAAGACGAAAGCCTGAACCTGGGCGACTACGTTGAAGATCAGATTGAATCTGTCACCTTTGACCGTATCACCACCCAGACGGCAAAACAGGTTATCGTACAGAAAGTACGTGAAGCCGAGCGTGCGATGGTGGTCGATCAGTTCCGCGAGCACGAAGGCGAAATCATCACCGGCGTGGTGAAGAAAGTAAACCGCGACAACATCTCTTTGGATCTGGGCAGCAATGCTGAAGCCGTGATCCTGCGTGAAGATATGCTGCCGCGCGAAAACTTCCGTCCTGGCGACCGTATTCGTGGCGTTCTGTACTCCGTTCGCCCGGAAGCGCGCGGTGCGCAACTGTTTGTGACGCGTTCCAAACCGGAAATGCTGATCGAGCTGTTCCGTATCGAAGTACCGGAAATCGGCGAAGAAGTCATCGAAATTAAAGCGGCGGCTCGCGATCCGGGTTCCCGTGCGAAAATCGCGGTGAAAACCAACGACAAGCGTATCGATCCGGTCGGCGCCTGTGTGGGTATGCGTGGTGCGCGCGTTCAGGCCGTTTCTACTGAACTGGGCGGCGAGCGTATCGATATCGTCCTGTGGGATGATAACCCGGCGCAGTTCGTGATTAACGCGATGGCGCCAGCAGACGTCGCTTCTATCGTGGTGGATGAAGATAAACACACCATGGATATCGCTGTTGAAGCCGGTAATCTGGCTCAGGCGATCGGACGTAATGGTCAGAACGTCCGTCTGGCTGCGCAACTGAGCGGCTGGGAACTTAACGTGATGACGGTTGATGACTTGCAGGCTAAGCATCAGGCTGAAGCACATGCAGCGATCGATACCTTCACCAAATATCTCGATATTGATGAAGAGTTCGCAACCGTACTGGTTGAAGAAGGTTTCGCGACGCTGGAAGAACTGGCCTACGTGCCAATGAAAGAACTGCTGGAAATCGACGGGCTGGATGAACCGACCGTTGAAGCGCTGCGCGAGCGTGCCAAAAACGCACTGACCACTCTGGCACTGGCCCAGGAAGAAAGCCTTGGTGATAACAAACCGTCTGACGATCTGCTGAATCTGGAAGGATTGGGTCGCGACCTGGCATTCAAACTGGCTGCCCGTGGTGTTTGTACGCTGGAAGATCTCGCTGAGCAGGGCATTGATGATCTGGCTGATATCGAAGGGTTGACCGACGAAAAAGCCGGTGAGCTGATTATGGCTGCCCGTAATATTTGCTGGTTCGGCGACGAAGCGTAATAAACTGTAGCAGGAAGGAACAGCATGACAGATGTAACCGTAAAAGCGCTGGCCGCAGAGATACAGACCTCCGTGGATCGCCTGGTACAGCAATTCGCTGATGCCGGTATCCCGAAGTCTGCTGATGACTCTGTGTCCGCACAAGAAAAACAGACTTTACTGGCGCACCTGAATCGTGAAAATGGTTCAGGGCCGGATAAGTTGACGCTGCAACGTAAAACGCGCAGCACGTTGAATATTCCAGGTACCGGTGGAAAAAGTAAATCGGTACAAATCGAAGTCCGCAAGAAACGCACCTTTGTGAAACGCGATCCGCAAGAGACAGAACGTCTCGCTGCGGAAGAGCAGGCGCAGCGTGAAGCGGAAGAGCAAGCCCGTCGTGAGGCAGAAGAAACAGCCAAACGCGAGGCGCAACAAAAAGCTGACCGTGAGGCCGCAGAACAAGCTAAACGTGACGCCGCTGAAAAAGCGAAACGTGAAGCTGCGGAAAAAGACAAAGTGAGCAATCAACAGACTGACGATATGACCAAAACCGCCCAGGCCGAAAAAGCCCGCCGTGAAAATGAAGCAGCAGAGCTGAAGCGTAAAGCGGAAGAAGAAGCGCGTCGCAAACTTGAAGAAGAAGCGCGTCGCGTAGCAGAAGAAGCTCGCCGCATGGCGGAAGAGAACAAATGGACTGATAACGCGGAGCCGACTGAAGACACCAGCGATTATCACGTTACCACGTCTCAACACGCCCGCCAGGCCGAAGACGAAAACGACCGTGAAGTTGAAGGCGGCCGTGGTCGTAGTCGCAATGCGAAAGCAGCGCGTCCGGCGAAAAAAGGCAACAAACACTCTGAATCGAAAGCCGATCGTGAAGAAGCCCGTGCGGCCGTTCGCGGCGGTAAAGGCGGTAAAAACCGTAAAGGTTCTGCTCTGCAACAGAGCTTCCAGAAACCGGTTCAGGCTGTTAACCGTGACGTTGTGATTGGTGAAACCATCACCGTTGGCGAGCTGGCGAACAAGATGGCGGTAAAAGGCTCTCAGGTCATCAAAGCGATGATGAAACTGGGCGCGATGGCGACCATCAACCAGGTCATCGACCAGGAAACCGCACAGCTGGTTGCCGAAGAGATGGGCCACAAAGTTATCCTGCGTCGTGAAAACGAGCTGGAAGAAGCGGTAATGAGCGACCGTGATACAGGTGCGGCGGCTGAACCGCGCGCACCGGTTGTGACCATCATGGGTCACGTTGACCACGGTAAAACCTCTCTGCTGGACTACATTCGTTCAACGAAAGTGGCCTCTGGCGAAGCGGGCGGCATTACCCAGCACATCGGTGCTTACCACGTTGAAACCGACAACGGTATGATCACCTTCCTGGATACTCCGGGTCACGCCGCGTTTACCTCTATGCGTGCTCGTGGTGCGCAGGCAACGGATATCGTTGTTCTGGTTGTGGCGGCAGACGACGGCGTGATGCCGCAGACCATCGAAGCTATCCAGCACGCGAAAGCGGCGGGTGTGCCGGTTGTGGTTGCGGTGAACAAGATCGATAAGCCAGAAGCCGATCCGGATCGTGTTAAAAACGAACTGTCCCAGTACGGCATCCTGCCGGAAGAGTGGGGCGGCGAAAGCCAGTTCGTCCACGTATCTGCAAAAGCGGGTACTGGCATCGACGAACTGCTGGATGCAATCCTGTTGCAGGCTGAAGTCCTCGAACTGAAAGCAGTTCGTAAAGGCATGGCGAGCGGCGCGGTAATCGAATCCTTCCTGGATAAAGGTCGTGGTCCGGTTGCAACCGTCCTGGTTCGTGAAGGTACGCTGAACAAAGGCGACATCGTCCTGTGCGGCTTCGAATATGGCCGCGTTCGTGCAATGCGTAACGAACTGGGTCAGGAAGTGCTGGAAGCGGGTCCGTCCATTCCGGTTGAGATCCTGGGTCTGTCCGGCGTTCCGGCTGCCGGTGATGAAGTGACCGTGGTTCGTGACGAGAAGAAAGCTCGTGAAGTTGCGCTGTATCGTCAGGGTAAATTCCGCGAAGTTAAACTGGCGCGTCAGCAGAAATCTAAACTTGAGAACATGTTCGCTAACATGACCGAAGGCGAAGTTCATGAAGTGAACATCGTACTGAAAGCGGACGTTCAGGGCTCTGTGGAAGCAATCTCCGACTCTTTACTGAAACTGTCTACCGACGAAGTGAAAGTGAAGATCATCGGTTCCGGCGTAGGTGGTATCACCGAAACCGACGCAACCCTGGCTGCTGCATCCAACGCGATCCTGGTTGGCTTCAACGTGCGTGCCGATGCCTCTGCGCGTAAAGTGATTGAAGCGGAAAGCCTGGATCTGCGCTACTACTCCGTCATCTATAACCTGATCGACGAAGTGAAAGCGGCAATGAGCGGCATGCTGTCTCCAGAACTGAAACAGCAGATCATTGGTCTGGCTGAAGTCCGTGACGTGTTCAAATCACCGAAATTTGGCGCTGTCGCAGGCTGTATGGTTACTGAAGGTACGATTAAACGCCACAACCCGATCCGCGTACTGCGCGACAACGTAGTTATCTACGAAGGCGAGCTGGAATCCCTGCGCCGCTTCAAAGATGACGTTAACGAAGTCCGTAACGGCATGGAATGTGGTATCGGCGTTAAGAACTACAACGACGTTCGCGTTGGCGATATGATCGAAGTGTTCGAGATCATCGAGATCCAACGTACGATTGCGTAAGGTCGGCCGGGTTGTAGGCCGGATAAGGTGTTTACGCCGCCATCCGGCAATGTAATGCCTGATGGCGCCATGCTTATCAGGCCTACAGTTTATAGCCCACGCCACCCGGCATGAAATTTAAAAAGGGGCTTTTGGCCCCTTTTTTGTCTTTATTCTGGAGAATTTATTATGGCGAAAGAATTTGGTCGCCCGCAGCGCGTAGCCCAGGAAATGCAAAAAGAGATCGCTATCATCCTGCAACGCGAAATTAAAGATCCGCGTCTTGGCATGATGACCACCGTTTCCGGTGTGGAGATGTCCCGCGATCTGGCCTATGCCAAAGTGTATGTCACCTTTCTGAACGACAAAGATGAAGACGCGGTAAAAGCGGGCATCAAAGCGTTGCAGGAAGCGTCTGGCTTTATCCGTACCCTGCTGGGGAAAGCGATGCGTCTGCGTATCGTGCCGGAACTGACCTTCTTCTACGACAACTCGCTGGTTGAAGGGATGCGTATGTCTAACCTGGTGACTAACGTGGTGAAACATGACGAAGAACGTCGTGTGAACCCGGACGACAGCAAGGAGGACTAATGAGTCGTCCTCGTCGTCGTGGTCGCGACATTCACGGTGTCCTGCTGCTGGATAAGCCGCAGGGCATGTCCAGCAATGACGTCTTGCAGAAAGTAAAACGCATCTATAACGCCAACCGTGCCGGACATACCGGCGCGCTGGACCCGCTGGCGACGGGCATGTTGCCCATCTGCCTCGGGGAAGCGACAAAGTTTTCGCAGTATCTGCTGGATTCTGACAAACGTTATCGCGTGATTGCCCGCCTGGGGCAGCGTACCGACACCTCCGATGCCGATGGTCAAATCGTGCAGGAACGTCCGGTAACCTTCAGCGCAGAGCAGTTAGCTGCCGCGCTGGAGACGTTCCGTGGCGATATCGAGCAGATTCCATCGATGTATTCGGCGCTGAAGTATCAGGGCAAGAAGCTCTACGAATATGCGCGTCAGGGGATTGAAGTTCCCCGTGAAGCCCGCCCGATTACCGTTTACGAACTGCTGTTTATTCGCCATGAAGGGGATGAACTGGAGCTGGAGGTTCACTGCTCGAAGGGCACCTACATTCGCACCATTATCGATGATTTGGGTGAGAAACTTGGGTGTGGCGCGCATGTGATCTTCCTGCGACGTCTGGCGGTCAGTAAATATCCGGTTGACCGTATGGTCACGCTGGAACAGCTACGTGAGCTTGTTGAACAGGCGGAACGGCAGGATATTCCGGCTGCGCAACTGTTAGATCCGCTGCTGATGCCGATGGACAGTCCGGCTTCGGACTATCCAGTTGTCAATCTTCCTTTAACGTCATCGGTTTACTTTAAAAACGGTAACCCGGTACGGACGACAGGCGTGCCGCTTGAAGGGCTGGTTCGCGTGACGGAAGGTGATGACGAAAAATTTATTGGCATGGGCGAAATTGACGATGAAGGCCGCGTGGCGCCTCGTCGGTTAGTGGTTGAGTACCCGGCGTAATGCTGCTCCGTCTTGCGATAACAGGGCGCTACGAGTAGAATACCGCCGCTTAACGTCACGTAAATTTTTTAACAAGTTCGCGCGGCGTTTACATGGGGTCGCTGAATTAGAGATTGGCACCCTTTCATTCTTTATTATTTTTGGAGTTCATCATGTCTCTAAGCGTTGAAGCTAAAGCTAAAATCGTTTCTGAGTTTGGTCGTGGTACTAACGACAGCGGTTCTACCGAAGTTCAGGTTGCTCTGCTGACTGCACAGATTAACCACCTGCAGGGCCACTTTGCAGAGCACAAAAAAGATCACCACAGCCGTCGTGGTCTGCTGCGCATGGTTTCTCAGCGTCGTAAACTGCTCGACTACCTGAAACGTAAAGATGTTGCACGTTACACCGCGCTGATCGAGCGTCTGGGTCTGCGTCGCTAATTCTTGCGAGTTTCAGAAAGAGGGGGCCTTCATGGCCCCTTTTTTCAACCAGACGGCAGCAATTCACTGGAAACTAATGTATTGTTGCTATGGATGATCTTCCGTTGCAGAGGTTCGCGCGGCTAATGAGAGGCTTCACCCAAAGAGCATGGGTTAGGGTTGTCATTAGTCGCGAGGATGCGCAGAAGATCGGGTATTAACGATGGCGCCTGAGTGTGCCGTCAAAAATTAAGAAAGGGTATTATTTTGCTTAATCCGATCGTTCGTAAATTCCAGTACGGTCAGCATACCGTTACGCTGGAAACTGGCATGATGGCGCGTCAGGCAACTGCCGCCGTTATGGTAAGCATGGATGACACTGCGGTATTCGTTACCGTTGTTGGTCAGAAAAAAGCGAAGCCGGGCCAGGATTTCTTCCCGCTGACCGTTAACTATCAGGAGCGTACTTACGCTGCTGGCCGTATCCCGGGCAGCTTCTTCCGTCGTGAAGGCCGTCCGAGCGAAGGCGAAACCTTGATCGCGCGTCTGATTGACCGCCCGGTTCGTCCGCTGTTCCCGGAAGGCTTCGTTAACGAAGTTCAGGTTATCGCAACCGTCGTTTCCGTTAACCCGCAGGTTAACCCGGATATCGTCGCGATGATCGGTGCTTCCGCCGCGCTGTCTCTGTCCGGCATTCCGTTCAACGGCCCGATTGGCGCCGCGCGTGTTGGTTATATCAATGACCAGTATGTACTGAACCCGACTCAGGACGAACTGAAAGAAAGTAAGCTGGACCTGGTGGTTGCCGGTACTGAAGCGGCTGTTCTGATGGTTGAATCCGAAGCAGAACTGCTGAGCGAAGACACCATGCTGGGCGCCGTGGTATTCGGCCACGAGCAGCAGCAGATTGTGATTCAAAACATCAACGATCTGGTGAAAGAAGCGGGCAAACCGCGTTGGGACTGGCAGCCGGAAGCGGTAAACGAAGCGCTGAACGCGCGCGTTGCTGCGCTGGCCGAAGCTCGCCTGAGCGACGCTTACCGTATCACCGACAAACAGGAGCGTTATGCTCAGGTTGACGTGATCAAATCTGAAACCATCGCTGCGCTGGTTGCAGAAGACGAAACCCTGGACGAAAACGAACTGGGCGAAATCCTGCACGCGATCGAGAAAAACGTTGTTCGTAGCCGCGTACTGGCCGGCGAGCCGCGTATTGATGGCCGTGAAAAAGACATGATCCGTGGTCTGGACGTGCGTACTGGCGTGCTGCCGCGTACTCACGGTTCCGCGCTGTTCACTCGTGGCGAAACGCAGGCGCTGGTCACGGCGACGCTGGGTACCGCTCGTGACGCGCAGGTTCTTGATGAACTGATGGGCGAACGCACTGACAGCTTCCTGTTCCACTACAACTTCCCTCCGTACTCCGTTGGCGAAACCGGCATGGTCGGTTCTCCGAAGCGTCGTGAAATTGGTCACGGTCGTCTGGCGAAGCGCGGCGTTCTGGCAGTTATGCCGGAAATGGACAAATTCCCGTACACCGTTCGCGTGGTGTCTGAAATCACCGAATCCAACGGGTCTTCCTCTATGGCTTCCGTGTGTGGCGCTTCCCTGGCGCTGATGGACGCAGGCGTGCCGATTAAAGCGGCCGTTGCGGGTATCGCGATGGGTCTGGTGAAAGAAGGCGACAACTTTGTTGTTCTGTCTGACATCCTGGGCGACGAAGACCACCTGGGCGATATGGACTTCAAAGTGGCGGGTTCCCGCGACGGTATCTCTGCGTTGCAGATGGATATCAAAATTGAAGGTATCACCAAAGAGATCATGCAGGTTGCGCTGAACCAGGCAAAAGGTGCGCGTCTGCACATCCTGGGCGTGATGGAACAGGCGATCAACGCGCCGCGTGGCGACATTTCTCAGTTCGCTCCGCGTATCCACACCATCAAGATCAACCCGGACAAGATCAAAGACGTTATCGGTAAGGGCGGTTCTGTTATCCGTGCTCTGACCGAAGAAACCGGCACCACCATTGAAATTGAAGATGACGGTACGGTGAAGATCGCGGCGACCGACGGCGAAAAAGCGAAACATGCTATCCGTCGTATCGAAGAGATCACTGCGGAAATCGAAGTGGGCCGTATCTACAATGGTAAAGTGACCCGCATCGTTGACTTTGGCGCGTTTGTTGCCATTGGCGGCGGTAAAGAAGGTCTGGTACACATCTCTCAGATCGCTGACAAGCGCGTAGAGAAAGTGACCGATTACCTGCAAATGGGTCAGGAAGTACCGGTTAAAGTTCTGGAAGTTGATCGCCAGGGCCGCGTACGTCTGAGCATTAAAGAAGCAACTGAGCAGTCTCAACCAGCTGCTGCGCCGGAAGCTCCGGCAGCAGAACAGGGCGAGTAAGGTTGCTATTTGCCCTCCGCTTTGGCGGAGGGCCTTTGACCCGGCAGGACGCCTTGTCAGCAACCGGGGAACAGGACGTTCATTCAATCGTTGTCTTCGGGAGTGGGAAATGAAGCCTTTTTTGCGCTGGTGTTTCGTTGCGACAGCACTCACGCTGGCAGGATGCAGCAACTCTGCCTGGCGTAAGAGTGAAGTCCTCGCGGTGCCATTGCAACCGACTTTGCAGCAGGAAGTGATTCTGGCACGCATGGAACAAATTCTTGCCAGTCGGGCTTTAACCGATGACGAACGCGCACAGCTTTTATATGAGCGCGGAGTGTTGTATGATAGTCTGGGTCTGAGGGCATTAGCGCGAAATGATTTTTCACAAGCGCTGGCAATCCGACCGGATATGCCTGAAGTATTCAATTACTTAGGCATTTATTTAACGCAGGCAGGCAATTTTGATGCTGCCTATGAAGCGTTTGATTCTGTACTTGAGCTTGATCCAACTTACAACTACGCGTACTTAAATCGCGGTATCGCATTGTATTACGGCGGTCGCGACAAGTTAGCGCAAGATGATCTGCTGGCGTTTTATCAAGACGATCCCAATGATCCTTTCCGCAGCCTGTGGCTTTATCTCGCTGAGCAGAAGCTCGATGAGAAGCAGGCGAAAGAAGCGTTAAAGCAACGCTTCGAGAAATCGGATAAAGAACAATGGGGATGGAACATTGTCGAGTTCTACCTGGGCAACATTAGCGAAGCAACGCTGATGGAACGCCTGAAGGCGGACGCAACGGATAACACCTCGCTCGCTGAGCATCTCAGTGAAACCAACTTCTATTTAGGTAAGTATTACCTAAGTCTGGGGGATTTGGACAACGCTACGGCATTGTTCAAACTGGCGGTGGCTAACAACGTTCATAACTTTGTTGAGCACCGATACGCATTGTTGGAATTATCGCTCCTGGGCCAGGACCAAGATGACCTGGCAGAATCGGACCAGCAATAGCTGACGTACACATCAGCCCGTAATCTTTTTGATTGCCATCACCTTCACGGGTGAGGGCGTTGTTGTTCGTTAATACACCTACTTTGAGCCGGTTCACACTTTTCAATGAAAATTGCAGATCAATTTCATGATGAGTTATGTAGACTGGCCGCCATTAATTTTGAGGCACACGTACTACATGGCTGAATTCGAAACCACTTTTGCAGATCTGGGCCTGAAGGCTCCTATCCTTGACGCCCTTAACGATCTGGGTTACGAAAAACCATCTCCAATCCAGGCAGAGTGCATCCCGCATCTGCTGGGCGGTCGCGATGTTCTGGGTATGGCCCAGACCGGTAGCGGCAAAACCGCAGCGTTCTCCTTACCGCTGCTTAACAATCTTGATCCTGAGCTGAAGGCACCTCAGATTCTGGTGCTGGCACCGACCCGCGAACTGGCGGTTCAGGTTGCTGAAGCCATGACGGATTTCTCTAAACATATGCGCGGCGTGAACGTGGTTGCCCTGTACGGCGGCCAGCGTTATGACGTGCAGTTACGCGCCCTGCGTCAAGGGCCGCAGATCGTTGTCGGTACGCCGGGACGTCTGCTTGATCACTTAAAACGCGGCACGCTGGATCTCTCTAAACTGAGCGGTCTGGTGCTGGACGAAGCCGACGAAATGCTGCGTATGGGCTTCATCGAAGACGTTGAAACCATCATGGCGCAGATTCCTGAAGGTCATCAGACCGCACTGTTCTCTGCCACCATGCCGGAAGCGATTCGTCGCATTACCCGCCGCTTTATGAAAGAGCCGCAGGAAGTACGCATTCAGTCCAGCGTGACCACGCGTCCTGACATCAGCCAGAGCTACTGGACTGTCTGGGGCATGCGTAAAAACGAAGCGTTGGTGCGTTTCCTGGAAGCTGAAGATTTTGATGCGGCGATTATCTTCGTTCGTACTAAAAATGCGACCCTGGAAGTGGCTGAAGCGCTGGAGCGTAGCGGTTACAACAGCGCCGCGCTGAATGGCGACATGAACCAGGCGCTGCGTGAGCAGACTCTGGAGCGTCTGAAAGACGGTCGTCTGGATATCCTGATTGCAACTGACGTTGCGGCCCGTGGCCTGGACGTTGAGCGCATCAGCCTGGTTGTAAACTACGATATCCCGATGGACTCCGAGTCTTACGTTCACCGTATCGGCCGTACCGGTCGTGCGGGTCGTGCTGGCCGCGCGCTGCTGTTCGTTGAGAACCGCGAGCGTCGTCTGCTGCGCAACATTGAACGCACCATGAAGCTGACCATCCCGGAAGTGGAACTGCCGAACGCAGAACTGCTGGGCAAACGCCGTCTGGAAAAATTTGCAGCGAAAGTTCAGCAGCAGCTGGAAAGCAGCGATCTGGATCAGTACCGCGCACTGCTGGCGAAAATCCAGCCGACCGAAGAAGGCGAAGAGCTGGATCTCGAAACGCTGGCTGCCGCACTGCTGAAAATGGCGCAGGGCGAACGCACGCTGATCGTACCGCCGGATGCGCCGATGCGTCCTAAACGTGAATTCCGTGACCGTGATGACCGTGGTCCGCGCGATCGTAACGATCGTGGCCCGCGTGCTGACCGTGGTGACCGTGAAGATCGTCCGCGTCGTGAACGTCGTGACGTTGGCGATATGCAGTTGTACCGCATTGAAGTGGGCCGTGACGATGGTGTTGAAGTGCGTCATATCGTTGGCGCGATTGCTAACGAAGGCGACATCAGCAGCCGTTACATTGGTAACATCAAGCTGTTTGCTTCCCACTCCACCATTGAGCTGCCGAAAGGTATGCCGGGTGAGGTGTTGCAGCACTTTACGCGCACCCGCATCCTGAACAAGCCGATGAACATGCAGCTGCTGGGCGATGCGCAACCGCATTCCGGTAACGAGCGTCGTGGCGGTGGTCGTAGCTTCGGTGGCGAGCGTCGTGAAGGCGGTCGTGGTTTTGGCGGCGAACGTCGTGAAGGTGGCCGTGGTGATGGTCGTCGTTTCAGCGGTGAGCGTCGTGAAGGCCGTGCGCCGCGTCGTGACGACTCCACCGGTCGTCGTCGTTTCGGCGGTGATGCGTAATCCACGCTAAATCGCGGTCTCGTACCGTAAAGTAAAATATACAGCCCCGATGATTGCGATCGGGGCTTTTTTTATTTCTTTTGTACTCGCGTACTGGTACAGTGCGACACAATAAAATGCAGTCGCAATATTATTCACTGGAGAGAGGGCTGAATGGCAACACTAACCACCACCCAAACGTCACCTTCGCTGCTTGGCGGCGTGGTGATCATCGGCGGCACCATTATTGGCGCGGGAATGTTCTCCCTGCCGGTGGTCATGTCCGGTGCGTGGTTCTTCTGGTCGATGGCGGCGTTGGTGTTTACCTGGTTCTGTATGCTGCATTCCGGGCTGATGATCCTCGAAGCCAACCTCAACTACCGGATTGGCTCCAGCTTTGACACCATCACCAAAGACCTGCTGGGTAAAGGCTGGAACGTGGTGAATGGGATCTCTATTGCCTTTGTGCTCTATATCCTGACCTACGCCTATATCTCGGCGAGCGGCTCGATTCTGCATCATACCTTTGCTGAAATGTCGCTGAACGTTCCGGCGCGGACGGCAGGTTTTGCGTTTGCGTTGCTGGTGGCCTTTGTCGTCTGGTTGAGTACAAAAGCGGTTAGCCGGATGACGGCGATTGTGCTGGGCGCGAAAGTCATCACCTTCTTTCTGACCTTCGGCAGTCTGCTGGGGCACGTCACGCCGGCGACGCTGTTTAACGTGGCCGAAAGCAACGCGTCTTACACGCCGTACCTGCTGATGACATTGCCGTTTTGTCTGGCGTCGTTTGGTTATCACGGCAACGTGCCAAGCCTGATGAAATATTACGGTAAAGATCCGCGTACCATCGTGAAATGCCTGGTGTACGGTACGCTGATGGCGCTGGTGCTGTATACCATCTGGCTGTTGGGTACGATGGGTAATATTCCGCGCCCGGCGTTTATCGGTATTGCGCAGCAGGGCGGTAATATTGATGTGCTGGTACAGGCGCTGAGCGGCGTACTGAACAGCCGCAGTCTGGATCTGCTGCTGGTGGTGTTCTCTAACTTTGCGGTGGCGAGTTCGTTCCTCGGCGTGACGCTCGGTCTGTTTGACTATCTGGCGGATCTGTTTGGTTTTGATGATTCGGCGCTGGGGCGCTTCAAAACTGCGCTGCTGACTTTCCTGCCGCCGGTGATTGGTGGTCTGCTGTGGCCGAACGGGTTCCTGTATGCTATTGGCTATGCGGGGCTGGCGGCAACCATCTGGGCAGCCATTGTTCCGGCTCTGCTGGCGCGAGCTTCACGCCAACGCTTCGGCAGCCCGAAATTCCGTGTCTGGGGCGGCAAGCCGATGATTGCGCTGATCCTGGTATTCGGTATCGGCAACGCGCTGGTGCATATTCTGTCGAGCGTGAACTTGCTACCAGTGTACCAGTAAGTTTGTTGTGCCGGATGGCGGCTACGCCTTATCCGGCCTGAACAATCTCGTAGGCCCGGTAAGCGAAGCGCCACCGGGCAAAACAACGTACTACCCCACCAACTCTTCTTTCACCTGCATCGCCAGGTCAAACGAATGCAGCCGCGCCTGATGATCGAAAATCTGCCCGTTGACCATAATCTCATCCGCCTGCGTTTCGCGCAGAATAGATTCCAGCCCGTGACGTACTTTGGCTTTATCGCCCACCAGCGACATGCTCAGCGCCTGCTGCACGCCATATTGCTCGGACGGCGACCAGAACTGATCCATATTTTGAATTGGCGCGGGTAGCTGCCCGGTCTCGCCGCGACGCAGTTTCACAAACGCCTGCTGCATAGAGGTAAACAGAAATTCCGCATCGCGATTGCTGTCAGTGGCGATGATATTGATGCACACCATCGCATACGGTTTTTCCAGCCGCGCGGACGGCTTGAACTGGGTGCGATAGAGATGCAGCGCCTGGAACAGCATATCGGGTGCGAAGTGGGAGGCGAAGGCGAACGGCAGACCACGCTGCGCCGCCAGCTGTGCGCCGTACAGGCTGGAACCCAGCAGCCACACTGGGATCTTCTCGCCATAGCCCGGAACCGGGCGTACATGTGGATTGGGATCGCGCGCGTCGAACCAGTCCACCAGTTCAGCGACGTCGCGCGGGAAATTATCAATATCGCCACTCATATGACGGCGCAGCGCCATCATGGTGCGCTGATCGCTTCCCGGCGCGCGCCCCAGGCCCAGATCAATCCGTCCAGGATAGAGCGTATTCAGCGTACCGAACTGCTCGGCGATAACCAGCGGTGAGTGGTTGGGGAGCATCACCCCGCCAGAACCCAGATGCAACGTGGTGGTATTGGCGGCCAGATAGCCAATCAGCACCGATGTCGCCGCGCTGGCGATACCGGTCATGTTGTGATGTTCCGCCAGCCAGTAGCGGTGATAGCCGCGCCGTTCTGCCAGACGGGCGAGATCCAGTGAGTGTGAGAAGGCCTCTTTCGCAGAGGAGCCTTCGGGGATCGGTGCCAGATCCAGCAGCGAAAATGGAATGGTTTTGTCAGTCATAACGGCTCACTTTGTCGTCGGTGAATCATTTAATACTGCATTAAAATTTGATTACCGTTGTTAACAAAGTGAGCGGTATAAGGCGGGGCGCAAACATCAACTGCCTGATGGCGCTTCGCTTATCAGGCCTACAAGCGCATTGTAGGCCGGATAAAGCATTTATGCCGCCATCCGGCAAGGTTCAGTTACACCTGTAGTTCCAGACCGGCCAGGCGTTTCCAGTAACCGTTGCAGTCGCTGTGCGCGGCCAGCGGCAACGGCGCGCTGCCGTTTTCATTGGCGCGGAAGGCGTCGAGCATGGCGAATATCTCCGTACCCAGCGGGGAAAGGCGCACAATGTCGACCAGCCCCTGCATGGAGGTCAGTTCGTTGCCGAGGTTATAAACGTAGCCGCTCATGGTCTGAATACCGTTAAGCACGAACACCTGCTGATTCTCCTGCGACAACACGTTGCGCCCGTTCGGGTACTTGATGCAGCAGGTTTCACACTCATCTTTCGGGCGGTCTTCCGAACGTGCGGTAAAACAGCGGGCGGAGTACGCCAGCGGCAGATGACCGTAGCTCAGCACTTCCACTTCAAACTGATTGCGGATGCCGAGCTCATCGCACTGGTTCAGCAGATTCACCAGCCAGTCGCGGGAAAGCTCGACCGGCATGCACCAGCGCACCATGCCCTGTTTAAGCAGCAGACGTAGCGTTACCGCGTTATAGCAGTTAAGCGCGTGACCGGCGACAAACGGCAGCTTGCGCTCGGCGCACATATTCACGACGCCGAGATCGCTGGCCTCCAGCAGGAAGTCGCCGTTTTCCACATAGCGTTTCAGTTCGCCCAATTCAGAGGCGGCCTGTACCAGCGCCAGCGTGGAGAGCACGATCTGCTTGCCGCTTCCGGCAAGGGATTTCGCCATATCAAGCCAGTCGCCCACTTTGGTGGCGCGGCGTTTGCTGCACACCGCTTCGCCAAGGTAAATCACGTCGGCGCTGCTGGTGGCGGCCTGCTGATAAAATGCTTCCAGCGTCTCTTTCGACCAATAGTAAAGCACCGGCCCTAAGGAATATTTCATTGCTTCTCTCACTGCCATTTACGGTGATACGCGCCAAGCGTGGTCTGAGTGCCTTCGGACATGGAGCCAAGCGTCTCCATCCAGGCGCTTTGCGGGACGAAGTTTTGCGGGTCGGCTATGCAGCGGTCGATCGCCTGACGCCACACTTTCGCCACCTGGCTGACATACGCCGGGCTGCGCTGACGCCCTTCAATTTTCACCGAGGCGATATTCGCCGCCAGCAGGTCAGGCAGCAGTTCCAGCGTGTTGAGGCTGGTAGGTTCTTCCAGCGCGTGGTAGCGCTCGCCATCAACCAGATAGCGACCTTTACACAGCGTTGGATAACCGGCGTTCTCACCGTCCTGATAGCGGTCGATGAGCACCTCGTTCAGGCGCGATTCCAGCCCCTGAGAGGTCTGTTGCCAGCGCACGAAGCGGGCCGGGGAGCAGGCGCCGACGGTATTGGGGGATTCACCCGTCAGATAAGAGGAGAGGTAGCAACGGCCTTCCGCCATAATGCACAGGCTGCCGAAGGCGAAGACCTCCAGCGGTACGGGCGTGACGCGGGCGAGCTGTTTCACCTGATGAATGGAAAGCACGCGCGGCAGGACGACGCGCGCAACGTCAAAGTTGCGATGGTAGAAGTTAATTGCTTCTTCATTCGTTGCCGATGCCTGAACAGAGACATGGCGCTCAATATGCGGATAGCGTTCTGCTGCATACTCAAGCATAGCAAGGTCGGCCAGGATCAGCGCATCTGCGCCCAGTTGCGCCGCCATATCCACGGCACGCTGCCAGCGAACATATCCATCCGGGTGTGCAAACGTGTTAATCGCGATGTGCAGTTTACGGCGATGTTGATGGACGTAATTCACCGCTTCCTGCAATTTTTTCTCAGTAAAATTAAGACCGGCGAAGTGACGGGCGTTAGTATCATCTTTTAGCCCGATATAAACGGCATCAGCACCGTTCTCAATGGCCGCCTTAAGCGCCGGGAGATTTCCGGCAGGGCAGAGCAGCTCCATAATTATTCCTGAATGTTGCGCCGTCCAGGCCGCAAAATTGTTAACGAAGAGAGATTTTAGTTAACCTTGCTGCGACAATTTTTGATTTAAGGCAGTTAAAGGCGTATTGGTTACACCTATAACTGGGTAACAATTTCGTATCGAATTGTTGATTTACGCCGCTATGTCGTTTATCTGATATGGCAAAATAACGGGATTATTGAAACAGGGAGTAAAGCTCGTGTTGGATAAACTGCGCTCACGCTTAGTACATTTTGGCCCGTCTCTGATGAGTGTTCCGGTTAAACTGACGCCCTTTGCGCTGAAGCGCCAGGTTCTGGAACAGGTTCTGAGCTGGCAATTTCGTCAGGCGCTGGCAGATGGGGAGCTTGAGTTCCTCGAAGGCCGTTGGTTAAGTATTACGGTGCGTGATATTAACCTCAGATGGTACACCTCTGTTGAGAACGGCAAACTGATTGTCAGTCAGAACGCTGAGGCCGACGTGAGCTTTAGCGCCGATGCCAGCGACTTGTTGATGATTGCGGCGCGTAAGCAGGACCCTGATACGCTCTTCTTCCAGCGTCGTCTGGTCATTGAAGGCGATACAGAGTTAGGGCTGTATGTGAAAAACCTGATGGACGCCATCGAACTGGAGCAGATGCCGAAAGCGTTACGCATTATGCTGCTGCAACTGGCGGATTTTGTTGAGGCGGGTATGAAAACCTCGCCAGAAACCAAACAGACCTCGGTAGGTGAACCATGCTGATTCGAGTTGAAATTCCCATTGACGCGCCCGGTATCGACGCTTTGCTGCGCCGCACGTTCGAAAGCGATGCGGAAGCGAAGCTGGTGCATGACCTGCGCGAAGATGGCTTCCTGACGCTGGGTCTGGTCGCCACTGACGACGAAGGTCAGGTGGTTGGCTATGTGGCGTTTAGTCCGGTCGATGTACAGGGTGAAGACCTGCAATGGGTGGGAATGGCGCCGTTGGCGGTAGATGAAAACTACCGTGGACAAGGGCTTGCGCGCCAACTGGTCTACGAAGGACTGGATTCACTCAACGAGTTTGGCTATGCGGCGGTCGTCACGCTGGGCGAGCCGGCATTGTACAGCCGTTTCGGTTTTGAACTGGCGGCGCATTACGATCTTCATTGCCGCTGGCCGGGCACCGAAAGCGCTTTCCAGGTACACCGCCTGGCGGAAGACGCGCTGGACGGCGTGACGGGCCTGGTGGAATACCACGACCATTTCAATCGCTTTTAAGCGTTGGGGTTTGCAGGCTGGCCAGTAGCGCCTCAAACCCTTCACCTTCTGTCACGAGGCGCTCCTTCTGGCGCTTTGTGAGTCTCTTGATGCGATACTCCATGCGCAGGGCAAGCGAGCGTTCGCCGACCTGCGCCGAAAACGCCAGGGTGAGTTCCCCTTTTCCGCGCAACGCTTTTGCGCCTTTACCACTTTGATGCTGCTTATAGCGGCGCGCCACATCGGTCGTAATCCCGGTGTAGAGGGCATTGTCTGCGGTGCGGATCAGATACAGATACCAGGGTGTCATCATGACCATTAGCGTGTTAATTTTCAGATGCCCAGTATAAGAGAGAATAACGATGGAAACACTCACCGCGATAAGCCGCTGGCTGGCAAAGCAGCATGTGGTCACCTGGTGCGTTCAGCATGAGGGCGAACTCTGGTGCGCAAACGCGTTTTATCTGTTTGATGCGCAAAAGGTCGCGTTTTATGTACTCACGGAAGAGAAAACGCGCCATGCGCAGATGTCCGGCCCGCGCGCGCCCGTTGCCGGAACGGTCAACGGTCAGCCGAAAACGGTGGCGCGGATTCGCGGAATACAGTTTAAAGGGGAGATCCGCAAGCTTGAGGGCGAGGAACGCGATGCGGCGCGTCAGGCCTATCTCCGCCGCTTTCCTGTCGCCAGAATGCTGCCTGCGCCAGTATGGGAAATCCGCCTGGATGAAATTAAATTCACTGACAACACGTTGGGATTTGGCAAAAAAATGCACTGGCTACGCAGCCCGATCCGTAGCCTATAGTTAGATGAATGGTTGAGGTTATGGAGCGCGCGATGACTCAGGTGTTAATTACAGGGGCGACGGGGCTGGTGGGAGGACACCTCCTGCGGATGTTGCTTAATGAACCCCGGATTCATTCGATAGCCGCGCCCACACGCCGCCCTCTGGCGGATATGGTCGGCGTTTATAATCCTCACGATCCTCAACTGACCGATGCGCTGGCGCAGGTGACCGATCCGGTGGACATTGTTTTTTGCTGTCTGGGAACGACTCGCCGCGAGGCCGGAAGCAAAGAGGCGTTTATTCATGCGGATTATACGCTGGTGGTGGATACCGCGCTGACGGGGCGGCGGCTGGGCGCCCGGCATATGCTGGTCGTGAGTGCGATGGGCGCAAATGCGCGATCGCCGTTTTTCTATAACCGGGTCAAAGGTGAAATGGAAGAGGCGTTAATCGCCCAGCAATGGCCGCGCCTGACGATTGCGCGTCCCTCCATGTTGCTTGGCGACAGAGCTAAACACCGGATGAATGAAACGCTGTTTGCGCCGCTGTTCCGGCTGCTGCCGGGAAACTGGAAATCCATCGACGCCAGAGATGTGGCGCGTGCGATGCTGGAAGAGGCTCTGGCGCCGGAGCAAGAAGGCGTTACCATCCTGACCTCATCCCAGTTGCGGGAAAGGGCGTTATAGCATCTGTTCACTGCCGGATGGTGGCTAACGCCTTATCCGGCCTGGGATTTCGTGGCGTTCTCCAGGCCCGATAAGCGTGAGCGCCACCGGGCATTTTGCCCCCATCCAATAAAAAACGACGTTTCCAAACATTTCCCAAAGGCGTAGTATTCACGGGCTTAATTATCTCAATAACTTCCTGGGGAATGCTATGGCTGGTCAGTCTTCATCTCAGGCGGTGACGCCATTTCAATGGTGGAAACCCGCACTCTTCTTTCTCGTCGTTATCGTTGGCCTCTGGTATGTGAAATGGCAGCCTTATTACGGCAAAGCCTTCACGGCTGCGGAAACGCACAGTATCGGTAAATCTATTCTGGCGCAGGCGGATGCGAACCCGTGGCGAGCGGCCTGGGACTACGCGATGATCTATTTTATCGCGGTCTGGAAGGCGGCGGTGCTGGGGGTGATCCTCGGTTCGCTGATTCAGGTGTTGATCCCGCGCGACTGGCTGCTGCGTACGCTGGGGCAGTCACGTTTTCGCGGCACGCTGTTTGGCACCCTGTTCTCGCTGCCAGGCATGATGTGCACCTGCTGCGCCGCGCCGGTGGCGGCGGGAATGCGTCGCCAGCAGGTTTCTATGGGCGGCGCGCTGGCGTTCTGGATGGGTAATCCGCTGTTAAACCCGGCAACGCTGGTGTTTATGGGCTTTGTGCTCGGCTGGCATTTTGCGGCTATTCGTCTGGTTGCCGGGCTGGCGATGGTGCTGGTGGTGGCGACGCTGGTGCAGAAATGGGTGAAAGAGTCGCCGCAGGTAGACATTCCTCAGGAGATCACCGTATCTGAACCGCAGGGCGGATTCTTTGCTCGCTGGGGAAAGGCATTGTGGGCGCTGTTCTGGAGTACGATCCCGGTTTATATCCTGGCGGTACTGGTATTAGGCGCGGCGCGCGTCTGGCTGTTCCCGCATGCCGATGGCGCAGTTGATAATACGCTGATGTGGGTTATTGCGATGGCCGTCGCGGGATGCCTGTTTGTGATCCCTACCGCCGCAGAGATTCCGATTGTACAAACGATGATGCTGGCAGGAATGGGAACCGCACCTGCTCTGGCGCTGCTGATGACCTTGCCGGCGGTGAGTCTGCCGTCGCTGATTATGCTGCGTAAAGCCTTCCCGGCAAAAGCGTTGTGGCTTACAGGCGTACTGGTGGCGATTTCTGGGGTGATAGTGGGAAGTATTGCGCTGGTGTGAAGTGGAAATGCCGGGGGCGCTTCGCTTGCCCGGCCTACGTAAGTGCTTCTCTGTAGGCCGGATAAGGCGAAGCCGCCATCCGGCGCAATGCCCGGTGACGCTGGCGCTTACCGGGCCTACAAATGGTACTTCCCGTAGGCCGGATAAGGCGCAGCCGCCATCCGGCTAAAACGGCGGGTTATTTGATAAACGTAAAGGCGGTGGTGACGCGTTTCACACCGCTGACCCGGCTGGCGATGTCCGCAGCGGCTTTTGATTCACGCTCGGTGACCAGACCCAACAGGAAAACCTCGCCATTTTCGGTCGTCACTTTTACGTTGGACGATTTCACCTGATCGCTGGTCAACAGCTGCGAACGCACTTTGGTGGTGATCCAGGTATCGTTCGAAGCCGTCCCAAGACCAATCGGCTGGCCCTGACGGATTTCGTTATACACTTCCGTCGCTCCATCGACACCCATCGCAATCTGTTTTGCCCGCGAGGAGAGTTCGCTATTCGGCGACTGACCCACCAGTAATACCTTGCCCTGATACGCCGTTACGTTGATGCGCGCTTCTTTCTTGATTTGTTCGTCTTTCGACAGCGCGCTGTTTACGCGCAGCTCCAGGGTTCCGTCATCCACCTGGGTGCCAACGCTACGTGGATCGGTTGCGGCTTTCGTACCCACAGCGGCGGTTCCAACCACCGCGGCAGCGACGCAACCTTGCAACAGCAACGCAGAAATAAGGACTGCGAGTGGCGAAAATGCCTTCATATGTACTCCTTAATCATCCTGGTGAGGGAAAAGCGTGTTGTCGATCAAATCGCACAAGCAGTTTACCGTCAGCATATGCATTTCCTGAATGCGCGCGCTGTGGTGCGAGGGAATACGGATTTCAACATCCTGCGGCCCTAATAACCCGGCCAGCTCGCCCCCGTCATAGCCTGTCAACGCCACAATGGTCATATCCCGAGTGACGGCGGCCTCAACGGCCTTAACGATATCGCGACTGTTGCCACGCGTAGAAATCGCCAATAAAACATCACCGGCATGGCCCAGCGCACGGACCTGTTTTGCATAGATTTCATCATGCAGGCGATCGTTGGCAATCGCTGTTAAGACCACATTATCGGTATTAAGTGCAATAGCGGGTAAACTGGGACGTTCTGTTTCAAAACGGTTGATCATGCTGGCAGCAAAATGCTGTGCGTTGGCGGCGGAAGTACCATTACCACAACAGAGAATTTTGTTGCCGTTGAGCAGGGAGTGAACCAGCGTCATGGCGGCACGGGAAATTGCATCCGGGAGAGCTTCTGCCGCAGCAATTTGCGTTTGAATGCTTTCTGTAAAGCAGACTTTAATTCTATCGAGCACGCTAATCCTTAAATCTTCAATTATGAGCGGTCGTTAAAGGCATCCTTAAACCACTCAACATCATTTCCGGTGAAGGCTAACACATCGAACCGGCAATCCACAGTATCAAAACTCCCATTGTGGCGAGCAAGCCACAAGCGGGCGGTCTGTAATAATTTGTGTTGTTTGCTCCAGGTCACACTGGCGGCCGCGCCGCCAAACTGTGCCGAGCGGCGATAACGAACCTCAACAAAGACCGTGGTTTTTCCGTCACGCATTATCAGATCGATTTCGCCGCCGCGCTCACGCACGTTGGCGGCAACAAAACGCAGTCCCTTGCTCTCCAGCCAGCGGCGTGCGGCGGCTTCCCACACGTCGCCGGTCTGTTTACTCGTTAACTGGCGGGGACGATTTGCCCTTGCTGGTATTTGAGCCATGATAACTTCCTGTTAATCACGCAATCCTGTGTGGCGGTTAACGCCCCGGTATTACCGTTAATTTCGAAACCCGGCACCTGGCGCATCTGCGAGAAGTGGTTCGCCAGCGACCACGCGTCTACGCCCATCGCGTACATACGGGCAAGGGAGTAGTCGTTGCGTACGGCGCCGAGCGCCTGCTGCATTAACGGCATGTTGCTACCGGCCAGCATTGGGATTTCGCTGTACTGCAAGCCTTCCATCTCCAGACGGAAGTCGGGGCCGGAAGTGCCCTGCGCGCTGCGCGAGCTGGCGTACAGCGTTGCGCCGCTTTGGCTGCCGTTACGCATGGCGATCATCGGTTTAATAAACCCGATCTCTTCCGGCGTCGCCAGAATGTAGACCGCGTCAACGCGACCGCCGCCGCCAATGATCTGCGCGTCTGTCGGCGGTGCTGGAATCGTCAGGCCGCCAATGGTGACGCCCGGCTGTGAGGGCTGGCTGGCGGCGACAGGGCTGCCCGTCAGGGCAATGCCGGAGCCGCCGTTGACGCCCATTCTCAGCTCAGCGGTAGAACCGAATTTCTGCTGCAACACCGTGCCGCCGCCCAGCTTCTGCCACTCCTGAGCGAAAGCGTTCGCCACGCGATCGCCCAGCCCGCTGCGTGGAATCAACAACAGCGGATTTTGTTTGCCCTGGTCGTGAATATGATGCGCCGCGTCGCGGGCTTCATCTTCAGGTGAGAGGGCAAAGTAGCAAATATTGGCGTGGTTCTGCACTTTTTCTGGCTGATTAAGCGCCAGGACATTCAGCGGCGTATTGCTTTTGATCAGCTCTTCAACGTTATTTTTCAGCAGCGGGCCGACAACAATGCTGGCGCCGTCCTGCTGAACCTGCGTGAGGATCTGATCCAGCGGTTGAGAGGTGGTGTCGTAGATTTTCAGTTCAGCGGAAGGGTTGGCCGGCGCGCTCGCCGTAGCGGTCTGCGCCGGGGCGCTTACCGGTTGTTCGGCAGGCTGCGTTTGTTCGTCGCCGGTTAAATCGTTCACCGCCGCCTGGGAAGGGCTGGCGACGCCGTCAGCGGCTTGCGGCTGGGCAGGTTCTGCTGGCGCTGTCGGTTCCGCGACAGGCGCAGCGGCAGGCTGCGCATCCACCGGTTGCGTCCCCAGATTTTTCGCCGCTTCAAAACCTTGCTGAATGGTGCGGCCAAAAATGGCGGCCTGGCCGTTCAGCGGCAGCAGCAGGGCGATTTTGCTGGTAGAAGCCGGTTTAAAGCTTTGCACATTGACCAGTTGTGTAGGCAGCAGTTTTGCCCCTGGGTTTTGCGGGTAGCGTTTTTGCCAGTCAGCAATCCCGGCTTTCATCATGTCCGGGTCGTTACGGTTATCGAACCAGACACGCTGTAAATCCAGCCAGCCTTGCAGGACGTTTTCATCGGCGTTAATGACCAGCGCCTGAGCCTGTTCCTGGGTCATAGAGGAGAGCGCTTGCCAGGTGGCGTCCATGTTCTTCTGCTTGTCTTTTGCAGACAGTAGCGGCTCCTGGGCGATTAACGCGCGCAGCAGTGAAAGAGAAGGGCGGCCCTGGCTGGCATCAATTTTCGCCTGCCAGTAACGCGCCTGTTGGTTCTGATCCAAATCAGCCGGAGTGAGTTTTTCCAGCAGCGCCTGCGCGCCGGCGATATCTTTCTGCGCCAGTTTGATCTCAACCGCCAGCAGCGACTGTTCGCGACGCTGCGCATCGTTCAGGTTTTGCGGCAACTGGTTGAATAATTCGATGGCATGTTGGCTTTTGCCTTCTTTCAGCAGTGCACGAATGGCGAGTAATTGCCAGTTGGGCTTGCTATCATCTGAACTTTGCTGCATTTGTTGCAGATAAAAGCCGGAATCAGCTTGTGCCGTGCCCTGCATATGGGCAGCACTTTGATCCGGCGCCTGGGTGCCACAGCCCGCGAAAATCAATGCTGCCAGAATGACAGGCAGCGCGCGCGCGGCTTTCAAACGAGAAAATGTTGAGGGTACCATACTGTATCCAGTGATATTTTTTACGCAATGCTCAATATTAAATCGGCAATACGGACGACACAATGAAACAAAACGAATCGGCGGATAATTCTCAGGGCCAACTCTATATTGTACCTACTCCTATCGGGAATTTGGCTGATATTACCCAACGAGCGCTCGAAGTTTTGCAAGCCGTTGATTTAATTGCCGCTGAAGACACTCGTCATACCGGACTATTGTTACAACACTTCGCGATTAACGCCCGCTTGTTCGCTTTACATGACCACAATGAGCAGCAAAAAGCCGAGACGCTGGTGGCGAAGCTAAAAGAGGGGCAGAACATTGCGCTGGTTTCTGATGCCGGAACGCCATTGATCAATGACCCGGGTTACCATCTGGTGCGCACCTGTCGTGAAGCCGGCATCCGTGTGGTTCCGTTGCCGGGGCCGTGCGCCGCGATTGCCGCGCTGAGCGCCGCCGGGTTGCCGTCCGATCGTTTTTGCTATGAAGGTTTTCTGCCCGCGAAATCGAAAGGCCGCCGTGATGCGCTGAAAGCGATTGAAGCAGAACCACGGACGCTGATTTTTTATGAATCCACACACCGTTTGCTGGACAGCCTGGAAGATATGGTCGCCGTGTGGGGAGAATCTCGCTACGTGGTGCTGGCGCGTGAGCTGACCAAAACCTGGGAGACCATTTACGGCGCGCCGGTCGGCGAACTGCTGGCATGGGTGAAAGAGGACGAAAACCGCCGCAAGGGGGAAATGGTACTGATTGTCGAAGGGCACAAAGCCCAGGACGATGCGCTTCCCGCCGACGCGCTGCGAACGCTGGCGTTGTTACAGGCGGAACTGCCGCTGAAAAAGGCCGCCGCTCTTGCCGCCGAAATCCACGGCGTGAAAAAGAACGCGCTGTATAAGTATGCGCTGGAGCAGCAGGGGGAGTAAGTGTGAAAGTCGGGCGGCCGCCATTTACTGCCCAGGCTGGCCGCATCAGAGGGAAAACAGTGTTACCCGGTGGGGATAACACTGTTTTTACAGGGATTAGTAATGTTTCAGCATTCTGTCGATGGCGTGTTCCAGCCAATAGCGTTGGGTGCCGAAGTTAATCCGTAAATAGTTTTCACCGTTTTGCACGTAGTGGCTGCCATCTTCGATCACCACTCCTGCCTGTTGAGCAAAGTGCTGTGTCAGTTGCGTTGCGCTGCGCTCATCCGCACTCACGTCAATCCATGCGAGATATGACGATTCCGGCGTCATCATTTTCCAGTCGGGAAAGTGGGTCTTAATGGCGTCAGCCAGATATACGGCGTTGCCGCGCAGATATCCATTCAGCGCATCCAGCCATGCAAGCCCCTGCTGATAGGCAAGAATGATTCCCCAGACACCGAAGATATTCGGCGAGGTGATGGAGTTCTTCTCAAGCTGCTGGCGAAAACGCTGCCTCAGCGTCTCATTCGGGATGATGGAATAAGAGGTTTTCAGCCCGCCTAAGTTGAAAGCTTTGTTGGGCGAGGTCAGGACAATAACGTTATCCAGTGCGGCGCACCCCGATGACAAGCAACTGACGAACTTACCATCAAGAATGTGCTCGGCATGGACTTCGTCAACGACCAGGATCACGCCATAGCGTTTGCATAAATCAGAGACCAGACGGATCTCATCCGCACGCCAGATCCTTCCTGAAGGGTTATGCGGCGAACAGAAGAACCATAGCTTTGGACGATGCGTTTTAAGCTGGTCTTCGATCAATTCAACATCAAGATGATAGCGGTTCTCTTCCACGCGAAGCGGGCTGGCGAGAACATGCACATTCTGCCGCTGCGCCGCCATCGCAAAAGGGTCATAGACCGGCGTATTCATCATCACGCTATCGCCCGGTTGGCAGAATGCCTGAACCGTGTAGTGCAGTGTAGAAACGGTGCCGTAGGTTAGCGTGATCCAGTCACGCTGAACATTTACCTGATGGCGTTCATACTGGAAGGTAATGACCGCGTCATAAAACGCATCGAAACAGTAGGTGTAGCCAAATGTTCCGTGCTGGACGATACGCTGGAAGCCGTCAATCACCGCAGGAGGTGAGGTGAAATCCATGTCCGCAATCCATAGCGGAATAAAGTCTTTTGGTACGGTGCCAAACCGCGAGCAGACAAACGGATGATCCCACTTGCGGCATTTATCACTTTGACGCTCGATGGTACTGTCGAAATCGAACATTCCAGACTCCTGTTAGATTAAGGTTTCAATGCCTGTTTTCACGCTTTGCACCTGTGGCCCAATAATGACCTGAACGCTATGCGCATCCAGTACAACGACGGAGAGCGCCCCGGCGTTTTTTAATGTTTGTTGATCCACTTTGGACATATCTTTCACCACCAGGCGTAAACGGGTAATACAGTTATCCAGAGAATCGATATTTTCTTTCCCACCCAGCGCATTCAAAATAACACCGTGATCATATTTTGATTTGCCGCGTGCTTTGGTATTTGCTGCAACAGCCTGGGCTGCATCATCTGAAGAGTCCTCACGGCCAGGTGTTTTAATATCATGCTTAAGAATGTACCAGCGGAAAACAAAGAAGTAGATCCCAAACCAAACGATACCAACCGGGAATAATAAATACCATTTCGTTGATGTTCCTTGCATCACGCCGAAAATTAACAAATCCAGAATGCCGCCGTCCGTATTACCAATGGTGACACCAAGAATTGCCATGACCATCAAAGCCAACCCAGACATTACAATATGGAAGGCATACAGCGCTGGGGCAATAAAGAGGAATAAAAATTCAATGGGCTCGGAGATACCAGTGATAACCGAAACTAAAACACCGGAAAGTAACAGTCCTTTAATCACCGGGCGGTTTTCGGGTTTGGCCGTTCTGTAGATAGCATATGCTACGGCAGGCAAACCAAAAATAAATGTCGGCATAAAGCCCTGAGATAAGAAGGCCGTTACATGTGGGCTGAAGGGAAGGCCAGCTTTCAGCTCGGCATAAAAAATATTGAGCGCCCCGGCGACTTCATGGCCGTTAACGAACTCCGTTCCGCCAGCCGGGGTGAAACGCACCATAGCTAACAGGATATGATGAAGGCCGAAAGGCTTGAGCAGCAGCACGCCTACACCGTATAAGAATGGGCCAAATACGCTGGTGCTCTGAATGATATGCCCGATACCGGCAATACCCATCGCGACGTAGGTCCAGAGTAATGGAATCGCTAACCCCACCAGAGACATTGTCAGCGAGGTGATAATAGGGACGAAACGAATGCCGCTAAAGAAAGCGAAAGCGTCATGCAAGACGGTATCCTGGAAACGCTCGTGCAGGAAATAGGTGATAACGCCAGCGATGATGCCGCCCAGCACGCCCATCTCTAATGTCTGAATGCCTAATACGATGGATTGCCCGACCTGTTTCATTGTCGCGGCATCCGCAATCTGGTGTGTTGCGGTCAGGTAATAATTGATACTCATATTCATCAGCATATAGCCGACAAAACCTGAAAAAGCGCCAACGGCTTTATTCCGTTTAGCCATTCCCATTGGAATAGCAATAGCAAACATGACAGGTAAATAAGTAAAAGCAAATCCACCTACCATTGCAATAAAACCAAAAGTTAATTGGGTAAGTTCTCCTCCCAGGAATGGAAAGCTTTTTATTGTCGACGGACTGGTAATTGAACTGCCTACCCCTAATAATAACCCCATAAATGCAAGCAGCGATACGGGGAACATAAATGTTTTACCCAGGCTTTGAAAGAATTCCCATAACCTCGATTTAAAGGACTTTTCCTGTGTCATGTAGAGTACTCCATGATTTTCATCAGTATAATATGAAGGTCATGAGGAATTAATCATGACCTTTTGAAATTGCGAAGTAAGTTGTTTTTATATGTTTATTGATTCAATTCGAAAACAAAGATTAACAATGCGAAGGTTGCAGTAACTTTTTGTAGGATCCGCAAACCGTTATTTTACTTCTGACGACGTCTTTCATCGCATCCATGCCCACGCGCATGTAATAACGCGGATCGTTGCCATCAGGGTTTTCCGCAAACCACTTCTTGACTGCATCGGCAAAGGCAATTTTCAGTTCGGTGGCGACGTTAACCTTGCATACGCCCAGTTCAATGGTGCGGCGGACGTATTCATCAGGTACATCGCTTGCGCCGTGCAGCACCAGTGGGATATCAACCACTTCGCGAATCTCAGCCAGACGCTGGAAATCGATTTTAGGACGTTTGGTGTAAAGGCCGTGTGCAGTACCGATTGCCACAGCGAGGCTGTCGACACCGGTGAGTTCGACAAAGCGTTTCGCTTCCTGCGGATCGGTCAGGAAGGCGCTTTCCGCATCGACGCTCATGTCGTCTTCCACGCCGCCCAGACGTCCCAGTTCAGCTTCCACGCTGCAATCGCGCGCGTGACAGAAATCCACCACCGATTTCACCAGCTTCACGTTTTCTTCAAACGGGAAGTGGCTACCGTCGATCATGGCGCTGCGTACGCCGGCATTGACCTTGCGGCGGATATCTTCCAGCGACTCATGGTGATCGAGATGCAGCGCCAGCGGTATGTCATAGCTGTTGGAGTAAGCGCTGCATAGCGCGTAGATCTCTTCCAGCGCAATGTGCTTAAAGGTGCCTGGCGTCCCGGCGAGGATCACGGGGGATTGCATTTCACTGCAAACTTCGAGAATCGCCTGGATCGTTTCGGCGTTATGGATGTTGAATGCAGGGACAGCGTAACCTTTCGTCTGGGCATCTTGCAGGAGGTACTTGGTGGAAATAATGCTCATGATGCGATCCTCTTAGGCATTCCAGGGATGGATAACAACACCTTGCACCACACGGTTAACCGTGCCGCTGGCGGATGGGGTGTCCGGGGTGTTTCCGACGCTGATGGATTGCGTGAGTGCGAACACCTGCGCGTAGATCAGGAAGCAGAAAGCCAGTTCTGTATCAATAAAAGCGCGCGATGGCGGCAGCAGGATATGTGGGCCTGTGTTGATGACAGGATCGCTTTCAGCGGCGATTGCGACGACGCGCAATGCCTGTTGATCGCGGCGCAGTTCCGCTAACAGATCGAGATCGTACTGACGGGTGTAGGGATGGCTGGAGATAAACACCACGACCAGCGTTTCGTTATCAACCAGCGATTTCGGGCCGTGACGGAAACCCGTCGGCGAGTCGTAAAATGCAGCCAGCTTACCGGCTGTTAGCTCCAGAACTTTGAGCGCGGATTCACGCGCAGCTCCCTGTAACCCGCCGCTACCGAGGTAAACGATCCGTTTCCAGGGCTCATTGCCAAAAACGCCTTTGCTGAAATCACCGAGCGAGGTGAGGATCGTCTGGCAGCGATCCGCAACATCGCGGAAGGTCTGGTTGTTGATCATATCGGGTGCGAACACCGCCAGACAGCTCGCCATCATGGTGGTGATGCTGCTGGTCATCGCAAAGCCGCGATCGTGCGTTTCAGCAGGCATCAACAATGCGAAGGCGTTATCGCTGTCGACGGCATTTTGATACAGATTTCCGGCTTCATTGCAGGTGATCGAAAGGTGATAGCACTCAGGCACAAACTGATTTGCCAGCTCAACGGCGGCAACGCTTTCCGGGCTGTTGCCGGAGCGGGCGAAGGAGACCAGCAGTAACGGATGTGCGGGCGTCAGGTAATCCATTGGATTTGTGACGAGGTCAGTGGTGGGTACGGCCGTGATGTTTTTCCCGGTGTGGCGTGAAAGCCAGGGGGCGATGATATCGCCGATAAACGCGGAAGTGCCTGCGCCGGTCAGTATGATCCGCAGATCGTTTTTGCACAGCAATGGCGTCAGGAAACGATCAATGGCCGATCGAATACTGCTGATGTTATTGAGTGAGCGGATCCAACTGGCCGGTTGTTGACGGATCTCTTCTTCCGTCCAGGTGCCGGTAACGGAGGTGCGAGTTTCTGGCATAACATAGTCCTTAGTCTTGTGAACTCCACTCAGCCGTTGGTATTGTGCCTTTGACTTTCGTTTCGTTTCACTTGTTCTGCTGTTCAGTTAAATAAAATCTATAGAAAAGAAATCGAAAGTTCAATAATGCAAAGTGAAATAAAACGAAAAATGTGATCGATGAAACGAAGGATGTGGTTATCTCATTGATATATAACGTGTTGGCTTTAACTTACGTTATCTAAGGATTTCCTTAGCGAAAGAAAAAGAAAGGCCTCATGACGTTACGTCTAAGGCCAATATGACAGAGAATGAAAGGTCTACAAGGCGAAGGGCTGCCCCTGAATCCAGACACGCTGGAGATGCAGGCCATTGTCCAGCGCGATGAGGCTGGCGCATTTGCCTGGCTCGATCGATCCCAACTGGCGATCGATGCCAAGCAGGCGTGCAGGATGCAGTGAGGCCATATGGATAGCTTCTTCTGGCGTCGCGCCAGCGTGTTTGACCATATTTCGCACGGCGGTATCAATCGAGAGCGTACTGCCCGCCAGCCCACCGGACGCGGTGCGTACAATGCCGCCACGCATTTCGACGTCGTAGCCGCAAATATCATATTGCCCGTCAGGCATACCTGCTGCGCGCATCGCATCGGTGATTAATACAACCCGCGTTTTCGCGTAGCCACAGCACAGACGCAGTGCCGCAGGATGGACATGATGCCCGTCGGCGATAAGCTCCAGCCACGCACGCGTATCGGTTAACCCGGCGCCCACCATTCCAGGTTCCCGATGGTGTAATCCGCTCATACCGTTAAAACAATGCACCAGCCCGTCTGCACCGGCATCAAATGCGGCGCAGGTCTGTTCGTACGTTGCCGCGCTATGGCCTAACATGACGCGTACGCCGCGTTGTTTGAGATGTTGAATCGCTTGCAGTGCGCCAGGTTTTTCCGGCGCCAGCGCGACGATGCGCAAGGTGTTCTGTGAGACGGCTATCAGGTCGTCCAGCTCGGCAAGATCCAATTCACGAAACAGTTCAGGCGGATGAGCCCCTTTGTTCTGCGGCGTGAACCAGGGGCCTTCCAGATAACTACCCAGCACCTGCGCGCCGGGGCCGCCGGACTGACAGCGTCGGGCAATACGTTCCAGCGCATTGCGGATAGCATCCAACGGTGCAGTGACCGTCGTGGGAAGCCAACCTCCCACGCCTTCGCGCGCTTTATGCAACGCCAGTTTATCGAGCGTCTCCGGCGCGTCGTCCATGACGTCCAGACCTGCGCCACCGTGAACATGAGTATCAATATATGCCGGGCACAGTAGCTCTGCATCACGCACTGTGATTCCTGGGGGAACGGGCTCTATTGCCGCAATAACGCCTTTCTCAATACGGAGTTGGTGATCGTCAAGCCAGCCCTGCTCGGTCAACACGCGTCGGGCGCGCAGCAACTGGCTCATATCCCTTCCTCTATGGCGTTTTCTTCGCGACAGCGCCCCAGCTCATCCACCAGACTGGTCAGGCCGCGATGCCCGCACTCCAGCGCCTGCTGGCGAAAGGCTTCGCTGGTTAATCCTTCGCGTTCCAGCACCATCTCCAGAAGGAGCTGTAAATTCGTGCCGGTGATCACTTCCCGTCCCGGTTTCTGTAACGCCAGTGTTGATGCCACCCGAAAAGGCGTACCGCCCAACAGGTCAGTCAGAAACACGATATCCTCCCGGTCGTCCAGTTCATCAACGGCCTGCTCAAGCTGTGAGGTGAGCAGCGCGGTCGTTGATGCTTCCGGGAAGTCGATAGCGATAAATTGCGACTGCTCGCCAAGGATCTGCTTCATCGCTTTTTCCATCCCACTGGCAAATCCGCCGTGCCCCGTCAAAATAATGCCTAACATCTCAAACCTCTTTGTCTTTACAGGAAGTGACAGAATTTACCGACTACACCCAAAACGACGGTGATGCCAATAAGGCGTAGCGGGCTCCAGCCGCGGCGTACCAGCCAGAACATGGTCAAGGTATAGACCAGCGGTAAAAACGCGGGCATGAGCTTATCGATAACATCGGCCTGTAATTTAACAACCGCATCACCGGCCTTGATTTCAAGCGTGGTGTTCAGACGAACATAGGTTGCCACCAGCGCGCCAATCACCGTCATCCCAACGATAGACGCCGCATGACCCACTTTCCGGGTGTTCGCTTTGATAAGCGGAATGGCCGCGACCCCCATCCGATAAGCATAGTGCGCCAGGCCAAAACGCAGGCCGAGGTGAACCACATTGAACAGAACAATAAAGACGACGGCGCCGAGGATAGAACCTTGCAGTGCGAGACTGGCTCCAATACCGCCGCAAATGGGCAGCAATGTCAGCCAGAACATCGCATCGCCAATTCCGCCGAGCGGGGCGCCAACGGCAATTTTGGTACTCTGAATGCTGTTCACATCCTGCTTGGAGCGCTCCATAGCGAGGATAATGCCGATCACAAACGTCACCAGAAATGGATGGGTGTTGAAGAAACCCATATGGCCTTTCATGGCACGCGCCAGATCGCGTTTGTTGGTATGGATCTTTTTCAGGGCGGGCAGTAAACCGTACAGCCAGCCAGATGCCTGCATACGCTCGTAGTTAAAGGAAGCCTGCAACAACATGGAACGCCAGGCCACGCGGTTGATATCCTTTTTCGTCAGTTCAGCGCCGATACTCTGGTCTTCATAGACGTTTTCGTTTACGCCGGACAGCAGCGTCTCGTCAGTGTCGGAGACGTTTGGTAGCGTGGTTTGATTAGATGCCATCTTCGAATTCCTCTTTCTGTGCCGCAGGTTGAGTCGGTTCAGGAGATTTACGCAGCAGGTCAATCAATGCCATTGCGAGGGCCGCAGCGGCGATGGCCAGCACCGGAAGTTTGAGCCAGGCTGCGGCAACGAAACCGATGATGAAATAGGGGATATAGACATTTTTCATCATGATTTTCAGCAGTACGGCGAAACCGATAGCAGGCATAATGCCGCCTGCGACGCCAAGCCCGTCAATCAGACGTTCCGGCAGCACATCAATGGCGGTTTTCGCATGTTCCGCCCCAAAGTAAATCGGCAGGAAGGCGCAGAGGAAGTAGAAGATGCCTAACGCCAGCAGCGCCAGATAGTTGACTCGTTCAATGCCGCGGGCGTCAGCGTTAGCCGCCATACGGTCGCAGCGGGACATTACGCCAGACATCACTGAGAACAGGAAGGTAATCCCCATTTGTACGGCGACGGCAAACGGTACGGCGACACCCACGGCGACATCGGGTTTCACGCCGGTCGTAATCGCAAACGTCGTTCCCACGATCGTGCCGATAATCACGTTTGGCGGCTGTGCGCCAGCTAAAGGTGCCAGGCCCATCCACACCAGTTCCAGCGTACCACCCGTCAAAATACCGGTATGCAGATCGCCCAGAATCAGGCCGACCAGCGGCCCAAGCACCACCGGACGGTGCATATGCGTTAACCCGTTGAACATATCCAGGCCTGCGATAAAGGCGAGAATACCCAACGCAAAAGCCTGCAACAGACTGATTTCCATTGTGAATCCCTCAGAGTAGTTTAAAGAGATCCAAAGCGGGTTCTGTCGGAACTCCCTGTACGAAGCATTCGACACCGGCGGTTTTCAGGCCATTAAATGCCGTAATATCGTTAGCATCGACAGAAACCGTTTTGGCAATTTGTTGTTTGCCATTGGCATAGTGCATGTTGCCTACATTGATACGTGTTACGGGAACGCCGCCCTCCACCAGCTTGAGGAAATCCGCTGGCGACTTGCAGACCAGCAGAATTTTCTGTCGATCGGCAGCGCGATGGATATTGTCGATCACTTTTTGCAGCGGCCAGAAACGTACGGCGATCCCCTCCGCCAGCACCATCTCCATCAGGTTTTGCTGTACCGGGTCTTCAGCCACTTCATCATTGGCGACCAGTACCAGATTTGCCCCCGCAAACCCAACCCACTGCACGCCGACCTGGCCGTGGATTAAACGTTCGTCAATTCGACTCAATACAATGTTTGGCATAGCGTTTCCTCTTCGTTGTTATGCGTTTTGGGATGTAACGCCCTGGCAGGCGGCGTGGTACTGCTGTAGTACGTCCTGAATGTGGCTGATAATGAGCTCTCGCGGCGTTGCGTTGAGATCCCCTTCGCGCACTCTGGCGTACTGTAGCGGCAAATACTGGCTGATGAGCGGCAGTGGAATGGGGTCATCCGCCAGGTTGCGAACCAGCCGTGCAAACGCCTCATCAATCTGCTGATCCGGCCAGTAATAGCGAACGCGATCGGAATAACTATAACCACGCGCCAGGCGGCGTGCGTTGCCGTCGCCGTGGTAGTGACTCTGCCAGTATTCCGGGCGATCGAGCATCACGCTTTCCAGCACATGGCGCAGACCAGAGCTGGTTTTGGCGGGTAACAGCTCTTCTTCAATTGCGGCCAGCGAGAATAACGCTTCGCGCAGGGCAAAGGTGAGGGCCGGGCCGACTTTCAGAATCGCAAAGTGATCTTTCACCAGCTGGCGCAGCGACTGTGGCGTCTGGTAATCCGTGGAGTGCGCTTCAAACACCAGCGTGTCATACGCTTCTACCATTGCACTCAACGCGATGGCTTTTTGCGGTTGGTAATCAATGATATGCGTATGGTCGAACTCAACGCCCGGTTGTACAACCAGCCCGATGATGCGAGGCCAAATGGCGCTCAGTCCCTGTTTCTCAAATGCATGACGATGCGCTTCCAGCGTGGCTCGTGCCGCGTCAGGTGTTGTTACTTCCAGTTCAGTCAATGTCTCATGCGCGCCGCCGGGAACCGGAACTTCAGTACCGATCACGTAAACCAGATCGGATTCGCCAAAATGCTCACGGCAGGTTTCTTCTGCGATCTTCGCCAGTCGCGCGGCGCGCTCAGCAACGATCTCATCGGTTAACGGTATCGGATCGTTGGCGCAGGACATGCTGCAATCGAGATGGATCTTTTTAAACCCGGCTGCCACGTAGCTCTTTATTAAATCATCCGCATTTGCCATCGCCTGGGCGGCAGGCAGATTTTGCCAACGGTTGGGGCCGAGGTGATCGCCGCCCAGAATCAACTGTGATTGTGGAAAATTAAGTGAGTCGGCCAGCTGGTAAACAAAGCCGCGAAAATCGGCGGGCGTCATGCCGGTATAACCCCCGAACTGGTCAACCTGGTTAGATGTGGCTTCAATCAGCAGTGGGGTATGGTTTGCATGGGCATAACGTATAGCGGCTTCCAGCACCAGTGGATGCGCAGAACAAACGGCATAAATCCCATTTGTGTTCCCTCGTTTATGCTGCTCCACCATTTCTGTTAGATGTTTCACTTTCCTCTCCAGGTTGAATGCTTAAGACAAGTGTCTTTCATTTTGTTTCATCTGATACTGGTGCAAGACGCTATAAAAATAAAACGAAAGATATCTGTTTTCGGATCTGTTTCACAAAAGAAACATAATGAAAGGTTTCAGCGATGCGTCGTCTTATGGCTTGCAGGTATGGGGGCTTGCATTCCAGTAAAAGAAAGGCGTTAATAGAAAAATCGAAATGAAACGAAAGATTTGATTAAAGGATTTTTTATGAGCAGTACTGATTCTTCTGCGGATAAGCGCATTACCGCTACCAGCGAAAGGCGGGAGCAAATTATCCAGCGGTTGCGACAGCAGGGAAGCGTACAGGTTAACGATCTTTCCGTCTTATTCGGCGTCTCCACCGTGACCATCCGTAACGATCTGGCTTTTCTCGAAAAACAGGGGATTGCCGTGCGTGCGTATGGCGGCGCGTTAATTTGCGACAGCAATACTCCGGGTATTGAGCCTTCGGTGGAAGATAAAAGTTCACTCAATACCGCTGTAAAGCGCAGTATCGCCCAGGCGGCGGTTTCGCTGATTAAACCCGGACACCGGGTGATCCTTGACTCAGGCACCACGACATATGAAATCGCGCGCATGATGCGCCAGCATACGGATATCATCGCCATGACCAATGGCATGAATGTCGCCAATGCATTGCTGGAAGCTGAGGGAGTGGAACTGCTGATGACTGGTGGGCATCTGCGCCGCCAGTCGCAGTCATTTTATGGTGACCAGGCAGAGCAGTCGCTACAGAATTACCATTTCGATATGTTGTTTCTGGGGGTCGATGCCATTGATTTAGAGCGTGGCGTCAGCACGCACAATGAAGATGAAGCCAGACTTAACCGCCGGATGTGTGAAGTGGCCGAGCGCATCATTGTCGTCACGGACTCCACGAAGTTTAACCGCTCCAGTCTGCATAAGATCATTGATACGCAGCGTATTCATACCATCATTGTGGATGAAGGTATTCCTGTCGACAGCCTGGAAGGTTTACGCAAGAGCGGTATTGAAGTGATTCTGGTGAACGCGTAATTCAGTTATCTGTAAAAGGCAGGATGGCGATGCGATCCCCATCCGGCCTTTTTCGTCATCAGGTCACTGGCGCGGGGTTAAACACGGCCAGCTGGTTATGCAGCCCCCATTGGTCTGAGAAGGTTTTCTTACGACCGCTCGCGACGTCCAGAATAAAGTGGAACAGCTTCCAGCCCACGTCCTCAATACTCTCTTCCCCTGTGGCAATGGTGCCCGCGTTGATGTCCATCAAATCAAACCAGCGATTCGCCAGTTCTGTGCGGGTCGCCATTTTGATTACCGGAACCGCCATCAGGCCATATGGCGTTCCGCGACCGGTTGTGAACACCTGCACGGTGATCCCGGAAGCGACCTGCTGCGTGCCGCAGACAAAATCACTGGCGGGCGTGGCGGCGTAAATTAAACCGCGTTTTGTCGGTCGCTGACCGGGGGACAGCACTTCCACAATCGCGCTCTGCCCGGATTTTGCGATAGAGCCCAACGCTTTTTCCACCACGTTCGCGAGACCGCCTTTTTTGTTGCCTGGCGACGGGTTGGCGCTGCGGTCAGTTTTCCCCATATCAAGATAATTATCGTACCAGGCCATCTCTTCCAGCAGGCGTTTGCCGACCTCTTCGTTAATCGCGCGTGGCGTGAGAAGGTGGATCGCATCACGGACTTCGGTGACTTCCGAGAACATCACCGTCGCGCCGCAACGCACTAACAGATCCGAGGCGTAACCCACCGCCGGGTTGGCCGTCACGCCGGAAAACGCATCGCTGCCGCCGCACTGCATTCCGACCACCAGTTCGGAAGCCGGGCAGGTTTCACGCTGGCGCTGGTTGAGCTTCGCCAGGTGGCGTTCGGCCACCTGCAAAATATCCTCGACCATCGACTTAAAGCCGACGTGCTGCTCATCCTGCAAACGCACAATACTGGCGCTGTCCACCGGAATCCCTTTCACATCTTCCGTGCCTTCCAGCAGACGTTCCGGCTGAAGTTTTTCACAGCCAAGGCCGATGACCATAACTTCGCCGCCGAAGTTCGGGTTCAACGAGATGTTATGAATGGTGCGGATAGGCACCACGGCCGCTGGCGCGTTGATCGCCACGCCGCAGCCGTACAAGTGGTTCAGACCGACAACGCCGTCTACATTCGGGTATCCGGGCAGCAGGTCACGCTCAATGATCTTCACGACATAATCCACGACGCCCGCCACGCAGTGTACGCTGGTGGTGATGCCGAGCAGATTTTTGGTGCCGACGCTGCCATCCGCGTTGCGGTAGCCTTCAAACGTGTAGCCTTCCAGCGGCGGCAGCGGTTCCGGCACTTTCGTCGCCAGCGGCAGGGTGTGTAACGGCGGCGCTTTCGGTAGCTCAACCAGCGACTCATCTATCCAGCTGCCGCGTGCGATGTCGCGAACGGCATAGCCGATCACCTCGCCATAACGCACAATTTCGCCGTGGGCAGGAATCGCCTCCAGAGCCACTTTATGCCCCTGAGGAATATGTTCAACCAACGCCAGACCGTCCGGGAAACGCGTTCCGGCTTGCAGACCATTGTCATTAACAATAATTGCCACGTTATCGGTGTCATGCACTTTAATATAAAACGCGGTTGGCGATTCTTGTCTAATTTCGATATCGGCCATTGTCCAGTATTCTCCAGCCAGGTGGTGATAATAAATGTGTTAAAGAGAACAACTGCTTTTTATTGTCGGAATTAAAAATACGTTGCTGCTAAATAAAGAATGCCAGGAGTTTTTGTTTAAAAATGTGATCGCGATCGGCCATTATTCCCGATGGTACGGGCGCTGGGCGAGTAATGTACAAATCTGTGCATCACCGCCCATGACGTTGTGCAAATGCTCAAAACATTATTCATTGTGAATATTAAAATTGAGCAATGCAACAATGTTTAGCGGCGTAAGTATGATTATACTGATTCACGACTTTCATTATCCGCTATCGATAAAATATCAGCGTAATTCCTTAGATGAGCAAATCGAAATATCTCCCGGAATTGCGGAAATAAATAATGATTCATCCAGGGTATAAATGATGAGTAACGATATCTTCCCGAACAAATTTAAAGCTGCGCTGGCAGCGCAACGCATTCAGATCGGCTGTTGGTCCGCGCTGGCAAACCCCATCAGTACGGAAGTGTTAGGGCTGGCAGGTTTTGACTGGCTGGTGCTGGATGGCGAACATGCGCCGAACGATATCTCAACTTTTATTCCACAACTGATGGCGTTGAAAGGCAGCGCCAGCGCGCCGGTGGTACGGGTGCCGACGAACGAGCCGGTCATCATTAAGCGTCTGCTGGATATCGGTTTCTATAACTTCCTGATCCCGTTTGTCGAGACGGAAGAAGAAGCCGTTCGCGCCGTGGCCTCGACGCGTTATCCGCCGGAAGGCATCCGTGGGGTCTCCGTTTCCCATCGCGCCAATATGTTTGGCACCGTGCCGGATTACTTTGCCCAGTCAAATAAGAACATCACCATTCTGGTGCAGATCGAAAGCCAGCAGGGGGTGGATAACGTTGATGCTATCGCGGCCACTGAAGGTGTTGACGGTATTTTTGTCGGCCCAAGCGATCTGGCTGCGGCGTTAGGTCATCTCGGCAACGCCTCTCACCCGGAAGTACAGAAAACCATTCAGCATATCTTTGCCCGCGCCAAAGCCCACGGTAAACCGTGCGGCATTCTGGCGCCGGTCGAAGCCGACGCGCGCCGCTATCTGGAATGGGGCGCGACGTTCGTTGCCGTGGGGAGCGATTTGGGCGTGTTCCGCTCCGCCACGCAAAAGCTGGCTGACGCCTTTAAGAAATAACCACCACTGAAACAAGAGAGAGAAGATTATGACGATGAAAGTAGGTTTCATTGGCCTGGGCATCATGGGTAAACCAATGAGCAAAAACCTCCTCAAAGCCGGTTACTCGCTGGTGGTTTCTGACCGTAACCCTGACGCGATTGCCGAAGTTATTGCCGCAGGCGCAGAAACCGCAACCACGGCAAAAGCCGTTGCCGAACAGTGCGATGTGATTATCACCATGCTGCCGAACTCGCCGCATGTGAAAGAAGTGGCGCTGGGCGAAGGAGGCATTGTTGAAGGCGCGAAGCCAGGCACCGTTTTGATCGATATGAGTTCTATCGCTCCGCTGGCAAGCCGTGAAATCAGCGACGCGCTGAAAGCAAAAGGTATCGATATGCTGGATGCGCCGGTAAGCGGCGGCGAACCGAAAGCGATCGACGGCACGCTGTCGGTGATGGTTGGCGGCGATAAAGCGATTTTCGATAAATATTACGATCTGCTAAAAGCAATGGCCGGTTCCGTGGTGCATACCGGTGATATCGGCGCGGGCAACGTGACCAAACTGGCTAACCAGGTGATTGTCGCGCTGAACATCGCAGCCATGTCTGAAGCGCTGACGCTGGCGACCAAAGCGGGGGTGAACCCGGATCTGGTGTATCAGGCGATTCGCGGCGGTCTGGCGGGTAGCACCGTGCTGGATGCGAAAGCGCCGATGGTGATGGAACGGAATTTCAAACCGGGCTTTCGCATCGATCTGCATATTAAAGATCTGGCGAATGCGCTGGACACCTCTCATGGCGTAGGCGCGCAGCTGCCGCTGACCGCCGCCGTGATGGAAATGATGCAGGCGCTACGTGCCGATGGTCTGGGCACGGCCGACCATAGCGCCCTGGCCTGCTACTACGAAAAACTGGCGAAAGTGGAAATCGCTCGCTAATGACGTCATGCCCGGTCGCGCGCGGCGGTCCGGGCCTATGACCCTGGCCGGATAAGTGAAATGCCATCCGGCGTTGTGCAGTAACAGGCTACAACTATGAAAATCGTAATCGCCCCAGACTCTTATAAAGAAAGCCTTTCTGCCGCTGAAGTTGCGCAGGCGATAGAAAAAGGATTCCGGGAAATTTTTCCCGATGCGCAGTATGTTTCTATCCCGGTCGCTGACGGCGGAGAGGGAACGGTCGAGGCCATGATTGCCGCCACGCATGGAACGCAGTATACCGCTTTTGTGACGGGGCCGCTGGGGGAGACCGTCATGGCCAACTGGGGCATGTCCGGGGACGGCAGTACCGCGTTTATTGAAATGGCGGCGGCCAGCGGGCTGGCGCTGGTTCCGCCAGAAAAGCGTAATCCGTTGATTACCACGTCGCGCGGCACCGGAGAGCTGATCCTGCATGCGCTGGAGCACGGCGCCAGAAGCATTATCATCGGCATTGGCGGCAGCGCGACCAATGACGGCGGCGCGGGCATGGTGCAGGCGCTGGGCGCCCGATTAACGGATGCGAACGGTACTGAAATTGGGAACGGCGGCGGCAGCCTGAACAGCCTGAATTCGATTGATGTCTCTGGTCTCGATCCGCGTTTAAAAACGTGTGCTATCCGGGTGGCCTGCGATGTGACCAATCCACTGACGGGCGAAAATGGCGCGTCGCGAATCTTTGGGCCGCAGAAAGGCGCGACCGAAAAGCTCATTCATGAACTGGACGGCAATCTTGCTCATTATGCCGACATGATTAAAAAGTCGCTGCGCGTGGATGTGGAAAATGTCCCCGGCGCGGGCGCGGCTGGCGGGATGGGGGCGGCCTTAATGGCTTTCCTCGGCGCAGAGTTGCGCAGCGGCATTGAGATAGTCACCACGGCGCTCAATCTGGAAGAACACATCCACGACTGCGCGTTAGTCGTCACCGGCGAAGGGCGTATCGACAGCCAGAGTATTCACGGCAAAGTACCGATAGGCGTCGCCAGTGTGGCGAAAAAGTATCATAAGCCAGTAATTGGGATCGCGGGGAGTCTGACGCATGATGTGGGAGTGGTGCATCAGCATGGTATTGATGCCGTGTTCAGCGTGCTTACCCGCATTGGCACGCTGGATGAAGCCTTTCGCGGCGCGTTTGATAATATCTACCGCGCCTCGCGAAACATCGCCGCAACGCTGGCGATAGGAATGCGCAGTGCAGGGTGACAATGGCGTACAAACCCTCTATACTGCGCGCCGAAGCTGACCAGACAGTCGCCGCTTCGTCGTCGTCCCTTTCGGGGGAGACGGGCGGAGGGGAGGAAAGTCCGGGCTCCATAGGGCAGGGTGCCAGGTAACGCCTGGGGGGCGCAAGCCCACGACCAGTGCAACAGAGAGCAAACCGCCGATGGCCCGCGCAAGCGGGATCAGGTAAGGGTGAAAGGGTGCGGTAAGAGCGCACCGCGCGGCTGGTAACAGTTCGCGGCACGGTAAACTCCACCCGGAGCAAGGCCAAATAGGGGTTCATAAGGTACGGCCCGTACTGAACCCGGGTAGGCTGCTTGAGCCAGTGAGCGATTGCTGGCCTAGATGAATGACTGTCCACGACAGAACCCGGCTTATCGGTCAGTTTCACCTCTTCATGTAAAAACCCGCTTCGGCGGGTTTTTGCTTTCATAGCGTTTGGGTTCCCGGTACTGCCTGATGGCGCTGCGCTTATCAGGCCTGTGGCAGAGCGCTTTGGTAGGCTGGATAAGACGCGCCAGCGTCGCCATCCGGCGGATTCCCCGCAGAAGGTGCCCGATCGCGCCGCGTAACATAATTTCCCCGCCAAAAGATATTTCTTGTTCTGTGACCACTAACACAAAACGCTGTGTGGTGTTTTTTTAACCGGATAAAAGATTGGCTGTTGATCGCTATCACAAAATTACGCGCTACAAAAATTGACAATCACAGTGTTAATATATTGTTGGTAATGATAATGGCGTGTATTAAATGAATTAAATATTCGTGTGTGTAATGTTTTTTTACAAACAAATAAGAAGAAAAAATGTGATATGCCACAATCTTTAATCCCAATAAGGGCGTAATTGTACTTATTTTTGATTAATTGTCCGTTAAATTTAAACGTAAATCTGCGTGTTAATTATGCGATAATTGATTGAATTATCGTCTTTCCCGAATTTGTAAAATAGCGAATGAAACGCATATGTTATCGCCATAAAATATTGTTATCCCCTCATGATTTTTTGACAAAAATCATGATAAAGTGCAGTCGTGTTCTTTCAACTTGTTGATAATAAATGGTTTATTTTTTAAAAAATAAGCTTACAAAATGTAAGGTAAGTTAATTTGTGAGTAGTCGCACATAACCATGTAACCTTTATTTGGTACACTTCATGCCGTCAACAAAGTAATTAGTGCAGGTCGATATGAATACTATTCTTCTCCCTAAAACACAGCACTTGGTGGTCTTTCAGGAAGTCATTAGAAGTGGTTCTATCGGTTCTGCCGCAAAAGAGTTAGGGTTAACTCAGCCTGCTGTAAGTAAAATTATCAATGATGTTGAGGCCTATTTTGGCGTTGAGTTAATCGTTCGCAAAAATACCGGTGTCACGTTAACCAGCGCAGGTCAGGTGCTGCTTACCTGGTCTGAATCCATCACCCGTGAAATGAAAAACATGGTGAACGAGATGAACAGCATGACCTGCAACACGGTGGTCGACGTTTCGTTTGGTTTTCCTTCGTTGATTGGCTTTACCTTTATGTCTGACATGATTCATAAATTTAAAGAGGTGTTCCCAAAAGCGCAGGTGTCGATGTATGAAGCGCAGCTCTCCTCGTTCCTGCCCGCGATTCGCGACGGACGCCTGGATTTCGCTATCGGCACGCTCAGTGATGAGATGAAACTACAGGATCTACACGTGGAACCGCTTTTTGAGTCAGAGTTTGTCCTGGTGGCCAGTAAGTCCCGAACATGCACCGGCATCACCACACTGGAATCGTTGCAGAACGAACAGTGGGTGTTGCCACAAACGAATATGGGCTACTACAGCGAACTCCTCACCACGTTACAAAGAAATGGCATCAGCAGTGAAAACATCGTTAAAACAGATTCCGTTGTCACTATTTATAATCTTGTTCTCAATGCTGATTTTCTGACCGTCATTCCCTGCGATATGACATCTCCATTCGGTTCAAACCAGTTTATTACGATTCCAGTAGAGGAAGATTTACCGGTCGCGCGTTATGCCGCGATCTGGTCTAAAAACTATCGGATTAAAAAAGCAGCATCGGTTTTGGTGGAATTAGCCAAAGAATATTCATCTTATAATGGTTGCAGACGAAAGCAATTAATAGAAATTAAGTAACGGATTAAATTTAATTTAATCAAAAACTGATGCCATCTGTCTGAATATCAGACGTTGGTACTGACTATTTATTTTACCTTAATACCCAGGTTAAGAGGTTATAATGCATATTACATACGATCTCCCGGTTGCGATTGAAGATATCCTCGAAGCGAAAAAAAGACTTGCGGGGAAAATTTATAAAACAGGTATGCCGCGCTCTAACTATTTCAGCGAGCGCTGCAAAGGCGAAATATTTCTTAAGTTCGAAAATATGCAACGCACGGGCTCTTTTAAAATCCGCGGTGCGTTTAACAAACTCAGTTCATTAACGGAAGAAGAAAAACGTAAAGGCGTGGTGGCTTGCTCTGCCGGTAACCATGCGCAAGGGGTGTCTCTCTCCTGCGCGATGCTCGGTATCGACGGCAAAGTCGTGATGCCGAAAGGCGCGCCGAAGTCCAAAGTGGCGGCCACCTGCGACTACTCCGCTGAAGTGGTGCTGCACGGTGACAACTTCAACGATACCATCGCCAAAGTGAGCGAAATTGTTGAGACTGAAGGCCGCATTTTTATTCCACCTTATGACGATCCGAAAGTGATTGCCGGGCAGGGAACAATTGGCCTGGAAATTATGGAAGATCTGTATGATGTCGATAACGTCATTGTACCAATTGGCGGCGGCGGTCTGATTGCCGGTGTTGCGATTGCTATTAAATCCATTAACCCGACAATTAAAGTTATTGGCGTACAGTCCGAAAACGTACACGGCATGGCGGCATCTTATCATGCAGGAGAAATAACCACTCACCGAACGACCGGCACCCTGGCGGATGGTTGTGATGTTTCTCGCCCGGGTAATTTAACGTATGAGATTGTTCGTGAATTAGTGGATGACATTGTCCTGGTCAGCGAAGATGAAATTCGTAACAGCATGATTGCATTAATTCAGCGCAATAAAGTCGTCACTGAAGGCGCTGGCGCACTGGCATGTGCCGCATTATTAAGCGGGAAATTAGATAGCTATATCCAGAACAGAAAAACGGTCAGCATTATTTCTGGCGGCAATATCGATCTTTCTCGTGTATCGCAAATTACGGGCTTAGTTGACGCTTAAACCCGGCTATTAATCTTTTCGTTGAGGATAGGATATGAGTACTACTGATAGCATTGTATCCAGCCAGACAAAACAGTCGTCCTGGCGTAAATCGGACACCACATGGACACTGGGACTATTTGGTACTGCCATCGGCGCCGGGGTGTTGTTCTTCCCTATTCGCGCAGGATTTGGCGGGCTGATCCCGATTCTTTTGATGCTGGTGTTGGCCTACCCCATCGCGTTTTACTGCCACCGTGCGCTGGCGCGCCTGTGTCTTTCCGGTTCTAACCCTTCCGGCAACATCACAGAAACGGTAGAAGAGCACTTTGGTAAAACAGGCGGCGTGGTCATCACGTTCCTGTACTTCTTCGCTATCTGTCCGCTGCTGTGGATTTATGGCGTAACCATTACCAACACCTTTATGACCTTCTGGGAAAACCAGTTGCAGATGCCGGCGCTTAACCGTGGCTTTGTGGCGCTGTTCCTGCTGCTGCTGATGGCTTTCGTTATCTGGTTTGGTAAAGACCTGATGGTTAAAGTGATGAGCTACCTGGTATGGCCGTTCATTGCCAGCCTGGTGCTGATCTCTCTGTCGCTGATCCCTTACTGGAACTCTGCGGTTATCGATCAGGTGGATCTCAGCAATATCGCGTTAACCGGGCATGACGGCATTCTGGTTACCGTGTGGCTGGGTATCTCCATCATGGTGTTCTCCTTTAACTTCTCGCCTATCGTCTCTTCTTTCGTGGTTTCCAAACGTGAAGAGTATGAGAAAGACTTTGGTCGTGAATTTACCGAGCGTAAATGTTCACAGATCATCTCCCGCGCCAGCATGCTGATGGTGGCCGTGGTGATGTTCTTCGCCTTCAGCTGCCTGTTCACGCTCTCTCCGGCCAACATGGCGGATGCGAAAGCGCAGAACATTCCGGTGCTCTCATATCTGGCGAACCACTTTGCGTCGCTGTCTGGCACTAAATCAACGTTTGCTACGGTTCTGGAGTACGGGGCTTCCATCATCGCACTGGTCGCTATCTTCAAATCATTCTTCGGTCACTATCTGGGCACGCTGGAAGGCCTGAACGGTCTGGTGCTGAAGTTTGGTTACAAAGGCGATAAAACCAAAGTTTCACTGGGCAAACTCAACACCATCAGCATGATCTTCATCATGGGTTCCACCTGGGTTGTGGCATACGCCAACCCGAACATCCTGGACCTGATTGAAGCAATGGGTGCGCCGATCATTGCCTCGCTGCTCTGCCTGCTGCCGATGTACGCCATCCGTAAAGCGCCGTCACTGGCGAAATACCGTGGTCGTCTGGATAACGTGTTTGTGACCGTGATTGGTCTGCTGACCATCCTGAATATCGTGTACAAACTGTTCTAATCCTTTAGCTCAGGATGAGCGGAGTAGTGAAATGAATGAATTTCCGGTAGTTCTGGTGATTAACTGTGGATCGTCTTCCATTAAGTTTTCAGTACTGGATGCAACCCATTGCGATGTGTTAATGGCAGGAATTGCGGACGGTATTAATTCTGAAGATGCGTTTTTATCCGTAAATGGAGGAGAGCCAGCTAAGCTGGCTCACCACAGCTACGAAGGCGCATTAAAGGCGATTGCGTTTGAACTGGAAAAACGTAATTTAATCGACAGCGTGGCCTTAATTGGCCACCGTATTGCCCACGGCGGAAATATCTTTACGGCATCAGCCATTATTACGGATGAAGTTATCGAGAATATCCGCCGGGTTTCTCCTTTAGCGCCGTTACATAATTACGCCAATTTAAGCGGAATTGAATCGGCGCAGCATCTTTTCCCGGGCGTACAGCAGGTGGCGGTATTTGATACCAGCTTCCATCAAACGATGGCGCCTGAAGCGTATTTGTACGGCTTGCCGTGGAAATATTTTGAGGAGTTGGGCGTCCGGCGCTATGGCTTTCATGGCACCTCGCACCGCTATGTCTCGCAACGTGCGCATGACCTTCTTGCGCTACAGGAAGAGGACTCGGGTCTGGTTGTCGCGCATCTGGGCAATGGCGCTTCTATCTGTGCCGTTCGTAACGGTCAAAGCGTCGATACCTCTATGGGGATGACCCCGCTGGAAGGGCTGATGATGGGCACTCGCAGCGGCGATGTGGACTTCGGCGCGATGGCGTGGATTGCCAGCGAAACCAACCAGACGCTGGGCGATATGGAACGCGTGGTGAATAAAGAGTCTGGTTTGTTGGGGATTTCCGGTCTGTCATCTGACTTACGTGTGCTGGAAAAAGCCTGGCATGAAGGGCATGAACGTGCGCAACTGGCGATTAAAACCTTTGTGCACCGTATTGCCCGCCACATTGCCGGGCATGCCGCATCGTTACACCGCCTGGACGGTATTATTTTTACCGGGGGGATTGGCGAAAACTCCGTGTTAATTCGCCGTCTGGTCATTGAACATTTGGCTGTTCTGGGCGTGAAATTAGATCACGAGATGAATAGCCTGCCTAATTCTCACGGTGAAAGAATTATCTCCAGCAAAGACACCAACGTTATTTGTGCCGTCATTCCAACGAATGAAGAAAAAATGATTGCCCTCGACGCTATTCATTTAGGCAAAGTTAACGCACCTGTGGAATTTGCATAATTTATTGTTGTTCTGTAGAGAGACTATTTTTCATGAAGGTAAATATCGATACCAGCGATATGCTGTATGCCGAAGCCTGGCTTGGCTTTAAAGGTACGGACTGGAAAGAAGAAATTAATGTCCGTGATTTTATTCAGCACAACTATACACCCTATGAGGGAGATGAATCCTTCCTCGCGGAAGCCACGCCTGCGACTACCGCATTGTGGGAAAAAGTTATGGCGGGTATTCGTATTGAAAACTCGACGCATGCGCCAGTCGATTTCGATACCAATATTGCGACCACCATTACTGCCCATGACGCGGGTTATATTGAGCAGGAGCTGGAAAAAATCGTCGGTTTGCAAACCGATAAGCCACTCAAGCGCGCGCTGCATCCGTTTGGCGGCATCAACATGATCAAAAGCTCATTCCAGGCGTATGGTCGTGAAATGGATGCTGATTTTGAATATCAGTTTACCGAGCTGCGTAAAACCCATAACCAGGGGGTATTCGACGCGTATTCGCCGGATATGCTGCGCTGCCGTAAATCCGGGGTGCTGACCGGCTTACCGGATGGCTACGGCCGTGGGCGCATTATCGGCGACTATCGCCGCGTTGCGCTGTACGGTATCCGTTATCTGGTGCGCGAGCGTGAGTTGCAGTTTGCCGATCTCCAGTCAAATCTGGAGTGGGGGCAGAACCTTGAAGCGACGATTCGCCTGCGTGAAGAACTGGCCGAACACCGCCGTGCGCTGCTGCAAATGCAGGAAATGGCTGCTAAATACGGTTGCGATATTTCCCGTCCGGCGCGTAACGCGCAGGAAGCCGTCCAGTGGCTTTACTTCGCCTATCTGGCAGCGGTGAAATCGCAGAACGGCGGCGCAATGTCGCTGGGCCGTACCGCGTCGTTCCTCGACATCTACATTGAGCGAGACTTCAAAGCCGGGATCTTAACGGAAGAACAGGCGCAGGAACTGATCGACCACTTCATCATGAAGATCCGCATGGTGCGCTTCCTGCGCACGCCGGAATTTGACACGCTGTTCTCCGGTGACCCGATTTGGGCAACCGAAGTGATCGGCGGTATGGGGCTGGATGGCCGCACGCTGGTGACCAAAAACTCCTTCCGCTATCTGCATACCCTGCACACGATGGGGCCTGCGCCAGAGCCGAACCTGACCGTGCTGTGGTCAGAAGCCCTGCCGGTCGCTTTTAAAAAGTATGCGGCGCAGGTGTCGATCGTCACTTCATCTTTGCAGTATGAAAATGACGATCTGATGCGCGCTGACTTTGACAGCGATGATTACGCCATTGCCTGCTGCGTCAGCCCAATGGTCATCGGTAAGCAGATGCAGTTCTTCGGCGCCCGCGCCAACCTCGCTAAAACGCTGCTGTATGCAATCAACGGCGGTGTGGATGAGAAGCTGAAAATCCAGGTTGGGCCAAAAACGGCGCCATTAATGGATGACGTGCTGGATTACGACACGGTGATGGAGAGCCTTGACCACTTCATGGACTGGCTGGCGGTGCAGTACATCAGCGCGCTGAATATCATCCACTACATGCACGACAAGTACAGCTACGAAGCGTCGCTGATGGCGCTGCACGATCGTGACGTTTATCGCACGATGGCATGCGGCATCGCGGGGCTGTCCGTGGCGACGGATTCGCTGTCCGCCATCAAGTACGCGAAGGTGAAACCGGTGCGCGACCATAACGGGCTGGCAGTCGATTTTGTCATCGAAGGCGAATATCCGCAGTACGGCAACAACGACGAGCGCGTGGACAGCATTGCCTGCGATCTGGTTGAACGCTTTATGAAGAAAATTAAAGTGTTGCCAACCTACCGCAACGCGGTGCCGACGCAGTCCATTCTGACCATCACCTCGAACGTGGTGTACGGCCAGAAAACCGGGAACACGCCGGATGGACGTCGTGGCGGTACGCCGTTCGCGCCGGGTGCGAACCCGATGCACGGCCGTGACCGTAAAGGCGCTGTCGCTTCGCTGACTTCCGTCGCGAAACTGCCGTTCACCTATGCCAAAGACGGGATTTCCTACACCTTCTCCATTGTGCCTGCGGCGTTGGGCAAAGATGACGGCGTGCGGAAAACCAATCTGGTCGGCCTGCTGGACGGATACTTCCATCATGAAGCGCATGTGGAAGGCGGTCAGCACCTGAACGTCAACGTGATGAACCGTGAAATGCTGCTGGACGCCATCGAGCACCCGGAAAGCTATCCGAACCTGACGATCCGCGTGTCCGGCTACGCCGTGCGCTTTAATGCGCTCACCCGCGAGCAACAGCAGGATGTGATTTCACGTACCTTTACCCAGGCGATATAACGCCGGAGGCGCTATGAGAAAGATTATTGCCACCCAACATGCACCGGGGGCCATCGGCCCCTACGTACAGGGTGTGGATTTGGGCAGTATGGTGCTGACCTCAGGTCAGATCCCGGTATGCCCGCAAACGGGCGAGGTCGCGGAAAATGTCGTCGATCAGGCGCGTCAGAGCCTGGAAAACGTCAAAGCGATTGTGGAAGCAGCGGGCCTGAAAGTGGGCGATATCGTGAAGACCACCGTGTTCATTACCGATCTGAACGATTTCACCACCATCAACGAGGTGTATCAGCAGTTCTTTGATGAGCATCAGGCGACTTACCCTACGCGCAGTTGTGTGCAGGTCGCCCGTTTGCCGAAGGATGTGAAGCTGGAGATTGAGGCTATCGCGGTGCGTGGCGATACGCTGTAACCCCCTGCGGGGCGATCGTCAGGATCGCCCCGATCCCAAAAACGAGTGTGAAACTATTTGATGTCTGGTCTCCACTGAACGGCAATCCGAGGTTCTGGATATGATTAGCGCATTCGATATTTTTAAGATTGGCATTGGACCTTCCAGCTCCCATACCGTAGGGCCAATGAATGCAGGAAAATGTTTTATCGATCAACTGACCAGCAAGGGTGATTTACTCCGCACGACGCGTATTACGGTTGATCTGTATGGATCGTTATCGCTGACCGGGAAAGGTCATGCGACGGATACCGCCATCATGATGGGGCTGGCAGGCAACAGCCCGCAAAACGTGAATATCGACGCGATTCCCACTTTTATTGAAGACGTAACGCGCAGTGGACGCCTGCCGGTGGCCGAGGGCGCGCACGTTGTTGATTTCCCGGTAGCAGACAGCATTCTCTTTCACGCCGAAACGCTACCGCGCCATGAAAACGGGATGCGTATTACGGCATGGAACGGGCAAGAGACGCTGTTGAGCAAAACCTATTACTCCATCGGCGGCGGGTTTATCGTCGAAGAGGAGCGTTTCGGGCAGGCGCATGATGTCGAAACGCCTGTGCCTTATGATTTTCACTCGGCCAGCGAACTGCTGAAACTGTGTGAGCGAAACGGGCTTTCGGTCTCTGGCCTGATGATGCAAAACGAGCTGGCGCTGCGCAGCAAAGAGGAGATTGACGCCGGATTTGCGCGCATCTGGGATGTGATGCACGCCGGGATTGAACGCGGCATGAACACCGAGGGCGTGCTGCCGGGGCCGCTGAATGTGCCGCGTCGCGCCGTTGCGTTAAGGCGTCTGCTGGTCTCCAGCGACAGCCTCTCCAGCGACCCGATGAACGTTATCGACTGGATCAACATGTTTGCGTTGGCCGTCAGCGAAGAGAACGCGGCAGGAGGACGGGTCGTAACGGCGCCAACTAACGGCGCATGCGGCATTATTCCAGCTGTACTGGCCTATTACGATAAGTTCCGCCGTCCGGTGAATGCCAACTCGATTGCCCGCTATCTGCTGGCCGCGGGCGCGATTGGCGCGCTGTATAAGATGAATGCGTCTATCTCCGGTGCGGAAGTGGGCTGTCAGGGGGAAGTTGGCGTCGCCTGCTCGATGGCGGCGGCAGGGCTGACGGAACTGCTGGGCGGTAGTCCATCGCAGGTTTGCATTGCGGCGGAAATCGCGATGGAGCACAACCTGGGATTGACCTGCGATCCGGTGGCCGGGCAGGTGCAAATTCCTTGCATTGAACGTAACGCGATTAATGCGGTAAAAGCGGTGAATGCGGCGCGAATGGCGCTGCGGCGGACGTCTGAGCCACGGGTGTCGCTCGATAAAGTGATCGAGACGATGTATGAAACCGGCAAGGATATGAACGATAAGTACCGCGAGACTTCGCGCGGTGGGCTGGCGATTAAGGTCGTTTGTACCTGAGGTGAATAGCCGTGCCTGATGGCGCTGCGCTTATCAGGCCTACGGTTTACGTACGTTTGCAGGCCGGAGAAGGCGCAAGCGCCGCCATCCGGCAATGAACTAATCAACATGGCATGATAAAAAAGGTGCACTTTAGTGCACCTTTTTTGTTGTGATCGGCTTCAAAAATAGAAATTAAATTCTTTATTTGGATGTAAAATAGAAAATATTTCTTAACTTTTAGAAATTACAGGGGTTTGTTTGTGAAGTTTTTCTCTGATCCTGCGCGTATGATTCCCTCACTACTCCAATAACTCGCCTGCGCACGACGTACCGCGTATCGCCTTGATGCGGCACGGAAAAATAATAAAAAACTCTACCTACATATTAAGCGAGAACGTAATGGAAACGGCAACGAATAACAGCGTAATACTCGACGCATCAGCTCCGGCGCGCCGGGCAGGGATGACCGAAAGAGAATGGCGCGAAGCCATTAAATTCGACAGCACCGACACGGGCTGGGTCATCATGAGTATTGGTATGGCGATCGGCGCGGGGATTGTTTTTCTCCCGGTGCAGGTCGGTTTAATGGGGCTGTGGGTCTTTTTACTCTCCTCTATTATCGGCTATCCCGCGATGTATCTGTTCCAGCGCCTGTTCATCAACACGCTGGCGGAGTCCCCGGAATGTAAAGACTACCCGAGCGTCATCAGCGGCTATCTGGGGAAAAACTGGGGCATCCTGTTAGGCGCACTCTACTTTGTGATGCTGGTGATCTGGATGTTTGTCTACTCCACCGCCATCACTAACGACAGCGCCTCTTATCTGCACACCTTTGGCGTCACGGAAGGTTTGCTCTCCGACAGCCCGTTCTATGGACTGGTGCTGATTTGCATTCTGGTGGCGATCTCGTCACGCGGCGAGCAGCTTCTGTTCAAGATTTCGACCGGCATGGTGCTGACTAAACTGCTGGTTGTCGCGGCGCTCGGCGTCTCAATGATCGGGATGTGGCATTTGTACAACATTGGCGCGCTGCCGCCGATGGCGCTGTTGATTAAAAACGCCATCATCACCTTGCCGTTTACGCTGACCTCCATCCTGTTTATCCAGACCTTGAGTCCGATGGTGATCTCTTATCGTTCACGCGAAAAATCCATTGAGGTCGCACGGCATAAAGCGCTGCGCGCCATGAACATCGCGTTCGGCATTCTGTTTGTTACCGTCTTTTTCTACGCGGTCTCTTTCACCCTGGCGATGGGGCATGACGAAGCGGTCAAAGCCTACGAGCAGAACATCTCTGCACTGGCGATCGCCGCGCAGTTTATTAGCGGCGCGGGTGCGGGCTGGGTGAAAGTGGTCAGCGTGATCCTGAATATCTTTGCCGTTATGACCGCGTTCTTCGGCGTTTACTTAGGCTTTCGCGAAGCGACTCAGGGAATTGTGATGAACCTGCTGCGCCGCAGAATGCCTGTCGAGAAGATTAACGAACGCTTCGTGCAGCGCGGCATTATGGTTTTCGCCATCTTACTGGCCTGGAGCGCCATTGTGCTGAATGCGCCGGTGCTGAGTTTCACCTCTATCTGTAGCCCGATCTTCGGCATGGTGGGATGTTTGATCCCGGCCTGGCTGGTCTACAAAGTTCCTGCACTGCACAAATACAAGGGCGCGTCTCTGTATCTGATTATCGTCACGGGTTTGCTGCTGTGCGTTTCTCCGTTCCTGGCATTTGCTTGATCTTCCTGAAAGTAAGGTTGTTGTTATGTTTGAGTCTACAGAAAATCCGTTATGGCAGCGTTTTATCCTCGCAGTACAAGAAGAGGTAAAACCGGCACTGGGATGTACGGAACCTGTCTCTCTGGCGCTGGCGGCGGCGGTTGCCGCGGCTGAACTTGACGGCGAAGTTGAACGCGTTGACGCGTGGGTCTCGCCGAACCTGATGAAGAATGGCCTGGGCGTCACCGTGCCGGGCACCGGGATGGTTGGGCTTCCCATTGCGGCAGCGCTGGGGGCGCTTGGCGGCGATGCCAGCGCGGGGCTGGAAGTGTTGAAAAACGCCTCTTCGGGGGCGATTGCGGATGCGAAAGCGATGCTGGCTGCCGGGAAGGTGTCGGTGATGTTGCAGGAGCCATGCGACGACATCCTCTTCTCACGCGCTAAAGTGTACAGCGGCGATGCGTGGGCCTGCGTAACGATCGTCGGCGGGCACACCAATATCGTGCGCATTGAAACTCACACTGGGGTGATCTTTACGCAGACCGAAAGCGTGCAGGGGGAGGCGCAAGAATCGCCGCTGTCGGTCTTATCAAAGACCTCGCTGGAAGAGATTCTGGCGTTTGTGAATGCGGTGCCGTTTGCGTCAATCCGCTTTATTCTGGAGTCTGCCAGACTGAACGGCGCGCTGTCGCAGGAGGGATTGCGCGGCACCTGGGGGTTGCATATCGGGGCGACGTTGCAAAAGCAGTGCGCACGCGGTCTGCTGGCGGACGATCTGTCAACGGCGATCCTGATTCGCACCAGTGCAGCCTCGGATGCGCGGATGGGCGGCGCGACGCTGCCAGCCATGAGTAACTCCGGCTCCGGTAATCAGGGGATCACCGCGACGGTTCCCGTAATGGTGGTGGCGGAGCATGTGGGGGCGGATGACGAACGTCTGGCGCGCGCCCTGATGCTCTCGCACCTGAGCGCGATCTACATTCACCATCAGCTTCCACGCCTGTCAGCGCTCTGTGCGGCGACCACGGCGGCAATGGGGGCGGCGGCAGGAATGGCGTGGCTGATGGATGGCCGCTATAACACGATTGCGATGGCGATCAGCAGTATGATCGGCGACGTGAGCGGGATGATATGCGACGGCGCATCGAATAGCTGTGCGATGAAGGTATCGACCAGCGCGTCTGCGGCCTGGAAAGCGGTGTTAATGGCGCTGGATGATACGGCGGTAACCGGCAACGAAGGAATTGTGGCGCATAACGTCGAGCAATCTATTTCGAATTTGTGCGCGTTGGCCTGTCATGCAATGCAGCAAACCGACCGTCAGGTTATCGAAATTATGGCCAGTAAGGCGCATTAACCCGGTGGCGCGGGTTTGCCTGATGGCGCTGCGCTTATCAGGCCTACAGTAACTTGTGTTTGTAGGCCGGATAAGGCGTTTACGCCACCATCCGGCATTGCGTTTATCGGAAATCAGAAGCCGCCTTTTCAGGCGGCTTCATCTTCTTCCGCTAACCGGATCTCTGCATCCGCGACGATAGCTTCCAGTTCGGTTAGCATCTCCTCGTAGCCAAATTTCCCGGGCGCGTTTGCCGCATCCTGTGCTGCGGGTTGGGTTACGGATTGATGCTTTTTAGCCGATTTTTTGCTCACAGTCATAACTCCCTTATTTTTTCTGACTACACAGGCAAATCTATCAGTAAAGCGCGCAATGGCGTGTCGGCAACTAACGTTATGTTAGCTTCATCACGAATAAATGCGCCGTCGCCGCAGGTAAGCGCTTCTCGCTCCTCGTTATGCGTTACCGCATGAAACGTACCGTGAATCGACTGCAAATAGGCGCGTGGGCCATGCAGTTGAAAGCTCAGCGACTCGCCTTTTTTCAGCTCAATATGGTGCACCCAGACCTGCTGGCGTAATTGCAGGCTGTCCTGTTCTCCATCCGGGGAGGCGAGGAGTTGCTGTTTGCTCGCAGTTAGCGTGGTTTTCTGTACCAACGGGTTTTCCCGCTCAGGACAGGCGTCCAGCCATAGCTGCATCCTGGTAAGCGACTTATCTTTACTGAGGTTATGCTCGCTATAGCTAATGCCTGGCTGCGTGGCGAGCAGCAGGGCTTCGCCCGCTTTCGCCTGGACATGATTGCCTTCGCTGTCGCGATATTCCGCTTCGCCTTCCAGAATCAGGTTTAAAATATCCACCTTCGGGTAGGTGCGCGGCTGGAAGGAGGCGCCCGGCGCCAGCACTTCCTGGTTGAGTACGCGCAGGGAGGCATAGCCCAGCAGTTTAGGGTCGAAGTAGTGTCCAAAGGAGAAGGTATAACGGGCCTGCAACCATCCGTAGTCTGCCTGTCCGCACTGTTTGGCTGTTCGGGTAGTAATCATAATTCTTGACCTCTCTTTACTTCCTTTTATGTTAAGGGGCTGGACGCTGCATTGTTAGCCAGATATTCTGCCCGGTATGTTCAAATTTCCTGAATGAGAACGATATGGCCAAAGAAAGGGCGTTAACACTGGAAGCGTTACGCGTCATGGACGCAATAGATCGACGCGGGAGCTTCGCGGCGGCGGCAGATGAGTTAGGTCGCGTACCATCCGCGCTCAGCTACACCATGCAAAAACTGGAAGAAGAGCTGGATGTGGTGCTGTTTGACCGCTCCGGCCATCGGACAAAATTCACCAACGTGGGGCGTATGCTGCTGGAACGCGGGCGCGTATTGCTGGAAGCGGCAGACAAGCTGACCACCGATGCCGAAGCGCTGGCGCGCGGTTGGGAAACGCACCTGACGCTGGTGACAGAAGCGCTGGTGCCGACCTCAGCCTTCTTCCCGCTGATTGACCGACTGGCCGCGAAAGCCAACACCCAGCTTTCGGTGATCACGGAAGTGCTGGCGGGCGCCTGGGAGCGTCTGGAGCAGGGGCGGGCCGATATTGTGATTGCACCGGATATGCATTTCCGCTCGTCGTCAGAAATTAACTCCCGCAAGCTGTATACGCTGATGAACGTCTACGTGGCGGCACCGGACCATCCGATTCACCAAGAACCGGAGCCGCTGTCTGAAGTGACCCGCGTGAAATATCGTGGTGTGGCGGTGGCGGATACCGCCCGCGAGCGACCGGTATTGACCGTGCAACTGCTGGACAAACAGCCGCGCCTGACGGTGAGTACCATTGAAGACAAACGTCAGGCCTTGCTGGCCGGGCTGGGCGTCGCGACCATGCCGTATCCGCTGGTCGAACAGGATATTGCACAAGGAAGACTGCGGGTCGTCAGCCCGGAATCGACCAGTGAAATTGATATTATTATGGCCTGGCGACGCGACAGCATGGGCGAGGCGAAAGCCTGGTGCCTGCGGGAAATCCCGAAACTGTTTGCCAGCAGATAAGAGCGCAAGCCCGGTTTAGCCGGATGGTGGTGCAGGCGCTCGCGTAGGCCTGATAAGCGCAGCGCCATCAGGCATCTACCGGCTTCACTTCAGGGCAGAATTTTAGGGTCCTGCCCGAAGCGGTTTTCGCCTGGCGTACCGTTCTGGCAGTTAAAGAGGATGATGACCAGCCAGCCAATAACAGGGATGAGGAGCAGTAACAGCCACCATGCGGAACGATCGGTATCATGCAACCGACGGAACTGTACTGCCCACCACGGTAAGAAAATCAGAATGCCATAAATGGTTGTCAGCACGCCTTCGCCCCCGGCGCGTTGCCAGCCGAACATCTTGTCCAGCACGCCCAGCACGAACGTAAAAATGACGTTGACCAGAATAAACATCCAGTACTCTTTACGACGCGCGCGGCCGCCAAAGCCGATATAGTTCTTCAATACTTTTAAATACCAGTCCATTTTCGCCTCAACATACGGTCAATCACTTGTTTTTAAATAAGAATAGCCGTGAATGGAATGGTGGTAAATATTCGAATGATTAATGTGTTTAATGCACCGGGCGGGTAAGGCGAGTTAGCGCCGCCATCAGGCTGTTTCCTGGTGGCGGCGTAAGAGGATTATCCCGCTTTTGCAAAGCGGACGTCGCGCCCGTGAGGCTCATTGAGATCCTGCAACGGGCCGATGGAGATAATCCCCGTCGGGTTGATGGTTTTGTGGCTACGGAAGTAGTGGTTACGGATATGGTCGAAGTTGACGGTTTCCGCAATGCCGGGCATCTGCCAGATATCGCGCAGGAAACCATAAAGATTCAGGTAATCGCTGATGCGGTATTTGTCGCACTTGAAGTGCGTAACGTAAACCTGGTCAAAACGCACCAGCGTGGTCCACAGGCGAATGTCCGCCTCGGTTAACTGGTCGCCGGTCAGGTAACGATGCTGCCCCAGGATTTGCTCCAGACGCGCCAGTGACTCGAACACTTTCTCTACGGCTTCATCATAGGCCTGCTGGCTGGTGGCGAACCCGGCTTTGTACACGCCGTTGTTGACGTTGTCATAAATCCAGCTATTGAGCTCGTCAATTTTTCCGCGCAGGGCCGTCGGGTAGTAATCCCCGGCTTTGGCGCCCAGCGCATCGAATGCGGTATTGAACATGCGAATGATTTCCGCCGATTCATTACTGACGATGGTGTGATTCTTTTTATCCCACAATATCGGTACGGTGACGCGACCGCTGTAGTGCGGATCGGCATGCAGATAGAGTTGATACAGAAACTCGTGTTGATACAGCGTATCACCGGTTGCCGCCGGGAAATTATCATCAAACGTCCAGCCATTCTCCAGCATCAGCGGATTCACAACAGAAACGGAGATAAACGGTTCCAGCCCCTTGAGCTTGCGCAGGATCAGCGTGCGATGCGCCCACGGGCAGGCAAGTGAAACATACAGGTGATAGCGATCTTTTTCGGCGGCAAAGCCCCCTTCGCCAGTCGGACCCGGCGCGCCATCAGCGGTGAGCCAGTTACGGAAAGCCGATACAGAACGTTGAAATTTCCCCCCCGTAGACTTGGTGTCATACCAGGTGTCATGCCATACGCCGTCAATCAGTTGTCCCATTTTCTCTCTCCTCCAGATAGCAAAAACGAGGAGAATATCCCCTCGTTTTTTGATTCAGTATAGCGTGCTTACCACTTTTTATTCAGGACGCGGTCGATGCTGAATGCGCCCGGCCCCGTGATGGCCAGCAGCAGGAAACCGCCTGCGATGGTCAGGTTTTTCATGAACATCAGTGAGTTCACGCCTTCCGCAAAGTTGCTGTGGAAGATGAACGCGGTCAGCAGGGTAAAGCCTGCGGTAAACAGCGCCGTTGTACGGGTCAGGAAACCGAACAGAATCGCCAGACCGCCGCCAAACTCAAGCAGGATAGTCAGCGGTAACAGGAACCCCGGAACCCCCATCGCTTCCATGTATTGTTGGGTACCCGCATAACCGGTGATTTTTCCCCAACCTGCGGTGATAAACAGAATGGGCATCAGAATGCGCGCTACCAGTACACCAACATCTTCTAATTTTTTCATTTTACTCTCCAGGGAACCACTCAGGCTGCTGATTTCATTTTTTGTGCAATCACGCGGAATGTCGCGTCGTTGCGGTTGATGGAGAGAATCATAAACGTGACATGTAACAATTGTTAGCAAGGAAAACTGTCAATAATTTTCAAAAATTTTGAGTGACAGGGCACAAATTGCCGAATGGCGGTGTAAACACCTTATTGGATTAACAGCAATACGTAGGCCCAATAAGCGTAGCGCCATCGGGCGTTATGCCGGATGGCGAGGAGGAAGGGTGCAGGAATCAGCCGCGCAGCTGCTGTTTTCGGATCGTGCTTTTGACCAGCCGCCAGGCGCTCCAGATGCCAAAACCGCGTTTTGCCCAGCGCACCAGCAGATTCGGGTGGCGAATTGTCCAGATAGCCATAACGCTGCTGCCGACCAGCGCCCAGGAACGCAGGCTGATCAGCGTGTTCCAGCCGCGATCCCAGCTGTCCGTCGCTTCCAGCCAGTCGCGACGACCGGCTGAAAGGTCCAGCCTTTGCTGCTGGATTTGGCTGAGCAGCAACGCCTTACGCTTTTGACGTTCGACTTTACTGCTCACGGCTTATCATCCTCCAGAAGTTGCCGGTCGTTAGCCAGTTCATGACGCGTATGGCGTAACAGCGTTGACTGGCGGGCTTTGTGTAACGTCCAGAGTCCGCCGATCAGCGCCAGAACCAGCAACACAACGGTGGTGGCGATCATTGCATTGAGGCGATACTGAGGGTCAACCGCCCAGATGATAAGCACCATCAGGCTCATCAGACCGAACGCCGCGAAAAGCATGGTCAGCCCCAGCATCAGCAGAAGCTGAAAGAGATTCGCTTTTTCCTCTTCCAGTTCCACAACCGCCAGTCGCAGTCGGGTTTCTACCATCTCAACAAGGATAGTGACAATCCGCTGCCCGATGCCCAGAACGCTTTTGCCTGGCCCCTGCGCGTGATGAGAATCCGCCATAATTAACGACGCGTCAGCAGTACGCCCAGCACCACACCAACGGCTGCGCCAATGCCGACGCCCGTCCACGGGTTCTCGCGTACATAGTCGTCAGCGCGCGCTGCGGCTTCGCGGGTTTGTTTGGCAATCGCATCGCCGGTTTCGCCCAGACGGTTGCGGCTTTCTTTCAGCGCGCGCTCGGCTTTGCTACGAATCTTACTCAACTCTTCTTTCGACTTATCGCCAGAGGAGCTAAGCACCTCTTCGAGCGTATCAGCCAGGGATTTCAACTCAGCGCGCAGATGTTCCGTAGTGTTATCTTTCGACATAGTTTTCTCCAGGTGAGTGAGTCGTTAACGTTTGATTTGACTTAGTAGTCGCGTGCCTCAAGCTTTTTCAGGTCATCCTGAGCTTCAGCCAGCTTGCGTTCACGTTTCGCAATTTTATCCGCATCGCCTTTTTGTTTTGCTTCGACCAGATCACGCTGACGTTCAGCAATCTCATCTTTTTGTTTTGCGATCTTTTTCTGATGGTCAGCACGCAGTTTACTGTCGGTGCAGTTTGCTCTGAGTTCGCTGAGCGCTTTATTCAAACCATTAATGCGGTTCTGGTTGTTGTGCTTTTCGGCGTAGCTAATTTCCTTCTGTATATCCTGCTCTTTTTCCTGACAGAGGGTATTGGCATAGCTGCCTGCACTGAGCGTGAAAAGGGTAATAGCGAAAGCGATGCGGTATTTCATTCTTGAACCTTCCATTGTGATTCGAACCCGTTACCGGGGGACGATGATCCAGGTCATAACACGGCGGACAATAAGTCCGCCTTATTAATCATAGTCAGTAAACGGCGAAATCACCAAAGTGGGTGATATGATTCGGATTCCTGGACATTAACCGAAGCGATGTGGGTTATCCCGTAAGCGGGTCAACCACTGTACGGCCTGGCTATCGCCGTTCTGTTGGGCGATGATATAGCCATGCGGCAACGTTCTGTCCAGCACGGCCTTAGCCGCCGCGCTTTGCGCGCTGGAGTCAAACGTAATAAGCAGCGCGTCATTTTGTGGAGTGATGCTTTTGAAGCGAATGCCGTTAGCGTCCAGATGATGCCAGATGGAAAAGCCGTCCGGCATACTGACGCCCTGATGGATGGCGCGAATGGCCAGCGTGGATTCCTGCTGGCGAATGGTCGACCAGACGAGAAAAAGCACGCTCATCAGCACGAGAAAAGAGGTTGTCCAGGCCAGTTGTCGAAGCGTTATGTGTGGTTTCACCATACTCTATCCCCGATTTCCGTATTTCTTTTTCCAGAGCACCACCAACGAACCCGCCAGCCCAAAGACCAGCAGTACCACCGGCAGCAGCATCAGACATGACATCAGTTGGTCTTCATACTTCAGGAATACAGGCGTTTTGCCCAGCAAGTAACCCAGCGAGGTCAGGATCAGGACCCACAACAACCCGCTCATCCAGTTAAAGAATTGAAAGCGCGCGTTATTAAGGCCGGACAGACCCGCGATAGTGGGTAACAAGGTACGAACGAAAGCGATAAAACGGCCAATTAACAGCGCGGACAGGCCATGTTTATGGAACAAATGGTGAGCGCGCTGATGATAATGCGCGGGCAGATGCGACAGCCAGTTTTGTACAATACGCGTGTTGCCCAGCCATCGCCCCTGAATATAACTGACCCAGCAGCCCAGGCTGGCGGCCACGGTTAACAGCAGGAGCGTTTGCGGAAACCCCATTGCGCCTTTGGCGATAAGTACGCCGACCAGCACCAGCAAACTGTCACCAGGTAAAAAGGCAGCAGGAAGCAACCCATTTTCCAGGAACAAAATCATAAATAGTACGAAATAAAGCATGCCAATCATGGAAGGGTTGGCGAGTGTTTCAAAATCCTGAGCCCACAGGGCATTCAGTAATTGAGTCAGTAGTTCCATTCAGTATTCCTGGAGAATCGGTTAACGTCACGCCGGTTTTTTGAGTTTGCAATACCGCAACATTATTCATTTTTTACTTGGGTTGCGGACGGGCGCAAAATCGCGGCCTGAACCATTCCTTGTTAAGTTGTGAAGTAAGCAAGCACTAACACACAAAAATTCAAAATGCATCTAATTGTAACAAAGGTCGACGTAGTCCGTTATAGAAATCGCACGTCGTTAAAATATGATTTTGCTTATCACAAAGGTGGGTGGCGAGAGGATTTACACAGGCTGACACTTTATATCTTACGCTTACTGAGCGGCGTCGCAGACAGGCGCCCTGATGCGCCTGCCAGCGTAAGATTGTCTATTTTGCCCCGTTAGCGGCGGTGTCCAGATGAACAACGGGATTTTCAGCAAAAAGATAGCGGTCGGCGTTAAATTCGAAATCGTCGCTGGTTTCGTTAAACAGCATCTGTTTGGTGTTCTCCAGATGCTGCCACATTGCCAGTTTCGCGGCATGAGGATCTTTGCGAATCAGCGCCTTGAGAATATGGTCATGATCGTCGCACCAGTTATCGACGGTGCGTGAATCAATATGATCGTGCAGTTTTTTCCAGTACGGGTTATGTACGCGCTGAGTCCACATTTTTTCGACAATGGCGGCCAGCGCGGTATTTTGCGTCGCCAGCGCGACCTGCACATGGAACTGGAGATCCCATTCGGAGTCGCGGAAACATTTTTCGTTACGCGCTTTCTCCTGGATTTCCATCAGCTTCATAATGTCCTGTTTCGTCACCTGCGTGGCGGCAAACTCGGCAATATTGCTTTCTATCAACTGGCGCGCCTGGAGAAGTTCGAACGGGCCATAATTGGCAAACTCAAGATTTTCATCCGGGGCGACATAATATTTCGGTTGATTTGAAATGACGTGGATGCCGGAACCTTTGCGGACTTCTACGTAGCCTTCGACCTCCAGCATGATAATCGCTTCACGAACCACCGTACGGCTGACGTTTTTCTCATCGGCAATAAAGCGTTCGGCAGGGAGTTTATCGCCCACAAGGTAGACGCCCTGTTCGATGCGCTCTTTCAGGTCAGCAGCAAGTTGTTGATACAAACGTCGTGGTTCGGTGATTTCCATATGCGCTCCAGGCATAAGACGGCAGACTATATTTGTTATACCACTTTTGCGAGGCTGGCTCCACTTGTACCGTTGAAAAAGCCGCCTGTTTAACAGGCGGCTTTGGATGAGTAAACCTTGTTGGATGATGGCGCAGGTCAGGTCAACTTTGCGTTGCGGGGTGATTGACCTGCGACCCTGGCCCCGCCTCGCTGGCCGGTTTGTTTTGCAGCACCGTCCAGATAACCAGCGCGCCGAGCAGGTCGAACACCGCCAGTACCGCGAACAGCGGGCTGAAGCCGATGGTGTCAGCCAGCGCGCCGACCACCAGAGCAAACAATGTGCTCGCCAGCCAGGCGGACATCCCGGTCAGGCCATTCGCGGTTGCCACTTCATTACGGCCAAAGACGTCAGAAGAGAGCGTAATCAGCGCGCCGGACAGCGCCTGGTGAGCGAAACCGCCGATGCAAAGCAGCATGATGGCGATATACGGACTGGTGAACAGGCCGATCATGCCTGGGCCAATCATCAGCAGCGCGCCCAGGGTAACGACCATTTTACGGGAGACGATCAGGTTTACGCCGAACCAGCGCTGGAACAGCGGCGGCAGATAACCGCCGATGATGCAGCCTAAGTCGGCAAACAGCATGGGCATCCAGGCGAACATGGCAATCTCTTTCAGGTTAAAGCCGTACACTTTAAACATGAACAGCGGGATCCAGGCGTTGAAGGTTCCCCATGCCGGTTCCGCCAGGAAACGTGGCAGAGCGATACCCCAGAACTGGCGGTTACGCAGGATCTGCGCGAGAGACATTTTCTTCGCAGTATTGTCTTTGTGCTGCGCTTCCTGACCGCCAATGATGTAGTCGCGTTCTGCATCCGTCAGCTTTTTCTGGTCGCGCGGGTGTTTATAGAACACCAGCCAGGCCATTGCCCAGATGAAGCTCAGCACGCCGGAAATAATAAACGCCATCTGCCAGCTGTGCATCACGATAGCCCAGACGACCAGCGGAGGCGCAATCATCGCGCCGATGGAAGAGCCGACGTTAAAGTAGCCGACCGCAATGGAGCGTTCTTTTGCTGGGAACCATTCAGAGCTGGCTTTCAGGCCCGCTGGAATCATCGCGGCTTCAGCAGCGCCGACCGCGCCGCGCGCCAGCGCCAGGCCGCCCCAGCTTCCAGCCAGTGCGGTTGCGCCGCAGAATACGGCCCACAGAACGGCGAACATGGCGTAACCCACCTTCGTACCGAGAACATCCAGTACGTAACCGGCTACGGGTTGCATGACAGTGTAAGCAGCAGAATAGGCTGCGATGATATAGGAATACTGTTGTGTGGAGATGTGTAACTCTTCCATCAGCGTTGGCGCAGCCGCCGCCACAGTGTTACGCGTCAGATAGCCCAGCACGGTGCCTAATGTCACCAGTGCAATCATGTACCAACGTAACCCTTTAATTTTACGCATGTAAAACCTCATCGTTTTGTTATTTCCGCAACAATCGCGGTTATCTTCCTGCGCTGAGCGGGGAAGTTATTGACGACGGGATAACCGAAAAAAAGCCGGTACGCCCCGAACGTTGCCATGAGTCATCGTGCTAATTCGGTTTCCGTACCGGTCAATTCGATGTCTTAACCATCGATAACTTTGCATTCCGTCGGCTTATGTATCGCGACGGCCAGAAAGATAACTTGTCATACAACTTCAAAAGGTGAGTGACATCACAAATGCAGGATTCTTAGTGTGGTCATTATTTCGATTTAGAAATACCAGCAATGGCGCGGCCTGGAGCGCTGTTTACTCTTTTAGGGGTAATTTATTTGTTGGTTTTTATTGATCCAACTCACGAAAATATCTTCAGGGTCTGGAAATTGGTGTGATAACTTTGACAGCATCAAAACATAAGCAATCTGACGCACTCGTTGAGAGGAAGACGATAATGACCCCGTTTATGACTGAAGATTTTCTGCTGGATACCGAGTTTGCCCGCCGTCTGTACCATGATTACGCAAAAGATCAGCCCATCTTCGACTATCATTGCCACCTGCCGCCGCAGCAGATCGCGGAAAACTACCGTTTTAACAACCTGTATGATATCTGGCTGAAAGGCGACCACTATAAATGGCGGGCGATGCGCACCAACGGCGTTGCTGAGCGTCTGTGTACGGGCGATGCGTCCGATCGTGAGAAGTTCGACGCCTGGGCCGCCACGGTGCCGCACACGATCGGCAACCCGTTATATCACTGGACGCACCTTGAACTGCGTCGCCCATTTGGTATTACAGGTAAGCTGCTGTCGCCTGCGACGGCAGATGAGATCTGGGATCGTTGCAATGAATTGCTGGCGCAGGATGCATTCTCCGCGCGGGGAATCATGCAGCAGATGAATGTAAAAATGGTCGGCACCACCGACGATCCTGTCGATTCGCTGGAGCACCACGCCACGGTCGCGAAAGACAGCACGTTCACCGTTAAAGTGCTGCCGAGCTGGCGTCCTGATAAAGCGTTCAACATTGAGCAGGCAACCTTTGGCGATTACATGACGAAGCTGGGCGAAGCATCGGATACCGATATTCGCCGCTTCACCGATCTGCAAGCCGCGCTGACTCAGCGTCTGGATCATTTTGCCGCCCACGGCTGTAAGGTTTCTGACCACGCGCTTGACGTCGTTATGTTTGCTGAAGCCAGCGACGCTGAACTGGACAGCATTCTGGCGCGCCGTCTGGCGGGTGAGACCCTGAGCGAGCATGAGGTCGCGCAGTTCAAAACGGCCGTACTGGTGTGGCTGGGCGCGGAATATGCGCGTCGCGGTTGGGTACAGCAGTACCACATCGGCGCGCTGCGTAATAACAACCAGCGCCAGTTCAAACTGCTGGGGCCGGATGTCGGCTTCGATTCCATCAACGATCGTCCGCTGGCGGAAGAGCTGTCAAAATTGCTGAGCAAGCAGAATGAAGAAAATCTGCTACCGAAAACTATCCTGTACTGTCTGAACCCGCGCGATAACGAAGTGCTGGGCACCATGATCGGCAACTTCCAGGGCGAAGGGATGCCGGGCAAGATGCAGTTTGGTTCCGGCTGGTGGTTCAACGATCAGAAAGACGGGATGGAGCGTCAGATGACGCAACTGGCGCAGCTTGGCCTGCTGAGCCGCTTCGTCGGTATGCTGACCGACAGCCGCAGCTTCCTGTCTTATACCCGTCACGAATATTTCCGTCGCATCCTGTGCCAGATGATAGGCCGCTGGGTTAATGCGGGCGAAGCACCGGCGGATATCCAGTTGCTGGGTGAAATGGTACGAAACATCTGCTTCAACAATGCGCGCGACTATTTCGCCATTGAACTGAACTAAGGTCTGGGGTTGATATGCAATACATCAGGATCCATACGCTGGATAACGTTGCGGTAGCGTTGGCCGATTTAACGCAGGGCGCTGAGGTCAGCGTCGATAACCATACTGTGACGTTACGCCAGGATGTCGTACGCGGTCATAAGTTTGCCTTACGCGATATTGCGCAGGGGGAGGACGTCATCAAATATGGTCTGCCTATCGGCCATACGTTGGTGGACGTCGCGGCGGGTGAGCATATTCATGCCCACAATACCCGGACTAACCTCAGCGATTTGGATGAGTACAGCTATCAACCCGATTTTCAGGCCCCTGAAGTACAACCGGCGGATCGCGATGTACAGATTTATCGCCGTGCCAACGGAGACGTCGGCGTGCGCAATGAGCTGTGGATTCTGCCGACCGTCGGCTGTGTCAACGGCATTGCGCGGCAGATCCAGAACCGTTTCCTGAAAGAGACTTTTGATGCCGAAGGAACTGACGGCGTTTTCCTCTTCAGCCACACCTACGGCTGTTCTCAGCTTGGCGACGATCACATCAATACCCGCACCATGCTGCAAAACATGGTGCGTCACCCGAATGCGGGGGCGGTGCTGGTGATTGGACTGGGTTGCGAAAACAATCAGGTGGATGCCTTTCGCGAGACGCTGGGCGAGTTCGACCCTGAACGCGTTCATTTTATGACCTGCCAACAGCAGGACGATGAAGTGGAGGCGGGCGTTGAGCATCTTCATCAGTTGTATAACGTGATGCGCCATGACAAACGCGTGCCGGGCAAACTGAGCGAACTTAAGTTTGGTCTGGAATGCGGCGGTTCAGATGGGTTGTCCGGTATTACCGCGAACCCGATGCTGGGTCGCTTCTCCGACTATGTTATCGCCAACGGCGGGACGACGGTGCTGACGGAAGTGCCGGAAATGTTCGGTGCAGAACAGCTGTTGATGAGCCATTGCCGTGATGAAGAGACGTTTGAAAAACTGGTGACAATGGTCAATGACTTCAAGCAATACTTTATCGCTCATGACCAGCCGATTTATGAGAATCCGTCGCCGGGTAACAAGGCGGGCGGGATTACGACGCTGGAAGACAAGTCTCTGGGGTGCACGCAGAAGGCGGGTTCCAGCCAGGTTGTGGATGTGCTGCGCTACGGTGAGCGCCTGAAAACGCGCGGTCTGAATCTGTTAAGCGCGCCAGGCAACGATGCGGTCGCCACCAGCGCGCTGGCGGGCGCGGGTTGCCACATGGTGCTGTTCAGTACCGGCCGCGGTACGCCATATGGCGGGTTTGTCCCGACGGTGAAGATCGCCACCAACAGCGAACTGGCGGCGAAGAAGAAGCACTGGATCGATTTTGACGCCGGGCAGTTGATTCACGGTAAGGCGATGCCGCAGTTGTTGAATGAATTTGTGGATACGATTGTGGCGTTTGCCAACGGCAAGCAGACCTGCAATGAACGCAATGATTTCCGCGAGCTGGCGATTTTCAAAAGCGGTGTAACGCTGTAAAACAATGCCGGATGGCGACGTAAACGTCTTATCCGGCCTGTGAGTGGGGCGTTGTAGGCCTGATAAGCGCAGCGCCATCAGGCTTGTGGTTATTTAGCTACGCAGCGCGCTTTTCGCTAAACGCGCGTCTTCCGCCTGACATACCGCGGCGGTAAACATAACGTCGGTAGAGGAGTTGATTGCGGTCTCGCAGGAGTCCTGCAACACGCCGATAATGAAGCCAACCGCAACCACCTGCATGGCGATTTCGTTCGGAATACCGAACATGTTGCACGCCAGCGGGATCAGCAGCAGTGAACCGCCCGCCACGCCAGAAGCGCCGCATGCGCACAGCGATGCCACCACGCTTAGCAGCAGCGCCGTCGGCAGATCAACCGGAATACCCAGCGTATACACCGCCGCCAGCGTCAGCACGGTAATCGTGATTGCCGCACCGGCCATATTGACGGTTGCTCCCAGCGGGATGGAAACAGAATAGGTATCTCTGTCCAGATTCAGTTTTTCGCACAGCGACATATTCACCGGAATATTTGCAGCGGAGCTACGGGTAAAGAAGGCGGTCACGCCGCTTTCACGCAGGCAGGTGAGAACCAGCGGATACGGGTTGCGGCGGATCTGTAAAAAGACCAGCAGCGGGTTGATGACCAGCGCCACAATCGCCATACAGCCAATCAGCACCAGTAACAGTTGCGCATAGCCCCACAGTGCTGAGAAGCCCGTAGTGGCGAGCGTTGAGGCGACCAGGCCAAAGATACCGATCGGCGCGAAACGAATCACCAGTTTCACAATAAAGGTGACGGCGTCGGACAGATCGTTCACCAGATTTTTGGTGGTTTGATTACTGTGGCGCAGCGCAAAGCCCAGGCCGATAGCCCACACCAGAATACCGATGTAGTTGGCGTTGATCAGCGCATGGATCGGGTTCGCAACGATGCTCATCAGCAGCCCGTGTATCACCTGGACAATGCCGCTCGGCGGCGTGATATCCGTGGCGCCAGTCGTCAGTTGCAGCGTGGACGGAAAGAGGAAGCTCACCACAACCGCCGTCAGCGCGGCTGAAAATGTGCCGAGCAGATACATCCACAAAATCGGGCGAATATTGGTTTTCTGACCGTGTTGATGGTTGGCGATAGACGCCATCACCAGCGTCAGTACCAGAACCGGCGCGACAGCTTTCAGCGCACCAACGAACAGGGTGCCCAGCAGACCCGTTGCCTCTGCGGCAGGTTTTGAAACTAAAGCCAGTAAAATTCCCAGTATAAGCCCAATTAAAATTTGTTTAACCAGGCTCCCTTGAACCAAACGCTGGAGTAGCCCCGATGAACGTTGCGTAGTCATTTCATGATCCTTTCAGTGTGATGTTGTTCATCCTTTGCACGCTCTGTTGGCGTATCTTTCAGGATGTAACAAAGTGTTTGCCTGAGTGAGTATAAGGAAAGATGGGGATTGGGAAAGCGTAAAATGCTGGAATTTACGTACTACGTCATATTTTTTAACTAAATGTTTACATGTTATCGGGTAGTGCTGCGTGTACTCAACCCACGACCGTGGTTTTTGTAAGCCCGGCAGACATGGCGCTGCCGGGCAGGGTCTTACTGTAGCTGCTGCTTTTTATCGTTCTGGCGATTTACCCACGCGTTAACAATCAGCGTGATCACCAGAATACTGAACACCACGCCCAGCGAGATGGCGATCGGAATATGGTAGAAATCGACGATCAGCATCTTAATACCGATAAAGACCAGAATGACGGCCAGACCATATTTGAGCATCGAGAAACGCTCTGCTACCCCTGCCAGCAGGAAGTACATGGCGCGCAGACCCAGGATCGCAAACAGGTTGGAGGTCAGGACGATGAACGGGTCGGTAGTCACGGCAAAGATGGCCGGAATGCTATCGACGGCGAAAATCACATCGCTCAGTTCCACCAGAATCAGGACCAGCATCAGCGGCGTCACGAACAGCAAGCCATTCTTACGCACAAAGAAATGCTCATTTTCGATGGTATCGGTCATGCGAAGGTGGCTACGCAGCCAGCGAACCAGCGGTTTGTCGCCGATGCCGGATTCGTCCTCTTTCACCAGCGCCATCTTCACGCCCGTAAACAGCAGGAAAGCGCCGAACAGGTACAGTATCCAGTCGAACTGGGCGATCAGCCAGCTACCGGCGAAAATCATAATCGTACGCAGAACAATGGCGCCAAGTACGCCATACACCAGAACCCGGCGTTGCAGGGCAGGCGGAACAGAGAAGTAGCTGAACAGCATCAGCCAGACAAAGACGTTATCAACGGCCAGCGATTTTTCGATCAGATAACCGGTGAGAAACGCCAGCGCCTGCGGATCGGCCACCGCCCGGCCCTGGGTCTCCGCCAGATACCACCAGAAGGCGGCGTTGAACAGCAATGAAAGTGTCACCCAGACCAGAGACCAGGCCGCCGCCTGCTTCATGGACATCGTATGTACGCCACGACGTCCCTGCAACAGAAGGTCGATAGCCAGCATAATCACCACAACGACAGCGAATCCGCCCCATAACAACGGTGTGCCGACAGTATTCATAGAATTTCCTTACACATAAAAAAAACGGCCAACGTCGAAAGACGTCAGCCGCTGCTTTTTATATGCATAGACCTCGCCTTCCGGCAAGGTCTCACTTACAACAAGAAAGTGATATGTACTCACTCCACGGGTGATGGCGAATCGGCTTCGTCATCAATCAAAGACATGAAGGCACATCACTTTCTTATTGCCCGGCGACCGGATGTGGTTTTTCACACATCGTAATGACGATCGACCGACAATGAAGTTACTCCCCTTTGCACGTAACAAAATATGACAGGCCATACGATCAGTCAATGGCCTGTTACATCTGTTTTACATTGTTTTACGCTGTGGCGTCATCAGCGGGGAAGACGACGCCCGTCTGCCGACGAATCTCCGTGAGCAGTTTGGCCGTGATACGGCTGACGGTCAGCTCGGGATGGTTCACCTCGTTGGTCTCGACCAGATGTGCAAAGCGTTCCGCCTCATACAGCATCGTATTGATATGCTGAGGAACGGATAAATCCTGCGTTTTTCCGCCGCGTGGAATGAAGCACACTTTCTGACATTCCGAAATTTTCTCGATGACCAGAGAACCGGCTTCGCCCTGGATTTCGCTGGGCAGTACGGAGTCACTCACTTTGGAATACTGTAGGGTGACGCTGAAGTCGCCGTAATCCAGCACCGCCACGCCATGCGCATCGACACCGCTTTCCAGCAGACTGGCGGACGCCTGAACGTTTTGCGGTTCTCCCCAGAGCGCAACCGCTGACGCCAGACAGTAAAAACCGATATCCATAATGGAGCCATTCGAGAAGGCCGGATTAAAGGTATTGGGGTTTTCGCCGTCCAGATAGCGCTGGTAGCGCGAAGAATACTGGCAGTAGTTGATAAGGGCTTTGCGCATTCTTCCTGCTTTCGGCAGCGACTGCTGTAGCAACTGGAAATTAGGCAGGCTGGCGGTTTTAAAGGCTTCGAACAGGACGACCTGATTTTCATGCGCACATGCGATGGCGGCGTCGACTTCGGCCAGATTCGAGGCCAGCGGCTTCTCGCAGATCACATGCTTCTTGTGGCTTAAAAAGAGCTGAGTCTGGGGGAAATGCAGCGAGTTCGGGCTGGCGATATACACCGCATCAATGGCGTCGCTTTGCGCCATTGCTTCAAGCGAAGTGAATAAATGCTCGACGGGATAATCATTGGCGAAGGTTTGCGCCTGTTCGAGGCGACGGGAATAGACTGCGGTTAACTTATATTTGCCGGTTTCATGGGCGGCATCGACAAACTGGCGGGTGATCCAGTTTGTGCCAATAACAGCGAAACGTATCATAAACGCCTTCAGGCTCCATAAAGGGATTCTTTCGTCAATTTAGCATGCCTTTATGACAAAGCCAGTGCGCTACTGCTCAGATTGCTTTAACGAAAGATGCGTTAACCACAGGCGGGTATCAAACTCAAGCTGGTGGTACTGCGGCTCCATATGGCAGCACAGTTGATAAAACGCTTTGTTGTGCTCTTTCTCTTTCAGATGCGCCAGTTCGTGAACCACGATCATTCGCAGAAAAGGTTCCGGCGCATTGCGAAACACGGTGGCGACGCGGATCTCGGCTTTCGCCTTCAGCTTGCCGCCCTGTACGCGCGAAACGGCGGTATGCAGCCCCAGCGCATTTTTCAGCACATGGATCTTGTTGTCATACATCACTTTGTTGATCGGCGGGGCGTTACGCAGAAACTGGCTTTTCAGATCCTGGGTATACTGCCAGAGCGCTTTATCGGTCGCAAAATCATGCGTTCCCGGATAGCGTTTTTCCAGCACTGCGCCCAGACGCTGTTCAGCAATGAGCGTGCGTACCTGAGACAGTAAATTCTCCGGGTAGCCGTGGAGATAAGTAAGTTGACCCATCAAAGCCCCAAATTAAATCTAAAAAAAGAGTATACTCACGCACCCTTTCAGGGATAACAGCGAAATTTTACCATTCAGGAGGGCCGATGAGCCACGTAGACAACGGTTTCCGTTCACTGACACTGAAACGTTTCCCGGAAACGGATGACGTTAACCCACTTCAGGCGTGGGAAGCGGCGGATGAATATCTGCTGCAACAGTTAGACGACACGGAAATCAGCGGCCCGCTGCTGATCCTGAATGATGCCTTTGGCGCATTAAGCTGCGCGCTGGCTGAGCATACACCATACAGCATCGGCGACTCGTATTTAAGCGAGCTGGCGACGCGCGAAAATTTACGCCACAACGATATCGCCGAATCCAGCGTGAAGTTTCTCGACAGCACTGCCACGTACCCGCCGGCGCCGGGCGTCGTGTTGATTAAGGTGCCGAAAACGCTGGCGCTGCTGGAGCAACAGTTGCGCGCGTTGCGCCAGGTCGTGACTCCGCAGACCCGTATTATTGCGGGAGCAAAGGCGCGTGACATTCATACCTCCACGCTGGAACTGTTCGAAAAAGTGCTCGGCCCCACGACCACGACGCTGGCCTGGAAAAAGGCGCGCCTGATCAACTGTACCTTCAGTAAGCCTGAACTGGCGGATGCGCCGCAGACGCTGAGCTGGAAACTGGACGGCACCGACTGGACTATCCACAATCATGCGAACGTTTTCTCGCGTACCGGCCTGGATATCGGCGCGCGCTTCTTTATGCAGCATTTACCGGAAAATCTGGAAGGGGAGATCGTCGATCTCGGCTGCGGTAATGGCGTGATTGGCCTGACGCTACTGGCGAAGAACCCTCAGGCGAGCGTCGTGTTTGTCGATGAATCGCCGATGGCGGTCGCGTCCAGCCGTTTGAATGTGGAAACCAACATGCCGGAAGCGTTGGATCGCTGCGAGTTTATGATTAACAACGCTTTGTCCGGCGTGGAACCTTTCCGCTTTAACGCCGTGCTGTGCAACCCGCCGTTCCATCAGAAACATGCGCTGACGGATAACGTTGCCTGGGAAATGTTCCACCATGCGCGCCGTTGCCTGAAGATCAACGGCGAGCTGTACATTGTGGCGAACCGTCACCTGGATTATTTCCACAAGCTGAAGAAGATTTTCGGTAACTGCACCACCATCGCTACCAATAACAAATTCGTGGTGTTGAAAGCGGTCAAAACCGGTCGCCGCCGCTAATAGCGTGTGCCGGATGACGGCTAACGCCTTATCCGGCCTACAACGTGCTACCCCGTAGGCCTGATAAGCGTAGCGCCATCAGGCAATGCCCTTAAATCGCCAGCGCTAATTTTGTTCCCTGCGCAATTGCCCGCCGCGCATCCAGCTCCATCGCCACGTCGCATCCGCCAATCAGGTGTACCGTTTTCCCTGACGCGCGCAGCGGCTCCGCCAGTTCGCGCCGTGGCTCCTGCCCCGCGCAGATCACGACATGATCGACGTTCAGAAGCTGCGGTTCGCCGTTGATCAATACGTGCAATCCGTCATCGTCGATCTTCTGATAACTGACTGCCGGGATCATTTTTACGCCGCGGGACAACAGCGTTGCGCGATGGATCCAGCCGGTGGTTTTCCCCAGCCCCTGACCGGGTTTACTGGCTTTACGCTGTAGCATCACAATCTGACGTGGGCTGCGAGACAGATGCGGCCCTTCCGGGCGTAACCCGCCGGGCTGTTGCAGGCTGGTGTCGATCCCCCATTCCACGCAGAACTCGGCAATGCTCTGGCTGCTGGGATCGCCTGGCTGGCTGAGGTACATCGCGGTATCAAAACCAATCCCGCCGCAGCCGATAATCGCGACACGTTTCCCGACGGGAGTTTTATCGCGCAGCACCTCAAGATAGGTCAGCACTTTCGGGTGATCGATGCCCTCGATCGACGGTTTACGCGGCTCGATCCCGCAAGCGAGGATCGCTTCATCAAACGGTTGCAGATCGTCTGCGGTGACAAACCGGTTGAGCTTCAGCGTCACGCCGGTCACTTCGATCATCCGACGGTAATAGCGCAGCGTTTCATAAAATTCTTCTTTGCCGGGGATCTGTTTAGCGATGTTGAACTGCCCGCCGATCTCGGCCAGGGCATCAAACAGCGTAACGTCGTGCCCGCGCGCCGCCGCGTTAATGGCAAATGCGAGACCCGCCGGGCCTGCGCCGACGACGGCCAGGCTTTTCTTATGTTCAGCCGGAACTATCGGCATTTGGGTTTCGTGACAGGCGCGTGGATTCACCAGGCAAGAGGTGACTTTACCCACGAAGATCTGATCCAGACAGGCCTGGTTGCAGCCGATACAGGTGTTGATCTCATCCGCCCGCCCTGATTGCGCTTTCGACAGCAGCTCGGCATCTGCCAGGAACGGGCGCGCCATCGATACCATATCCGCATCGCCGCGCGCCAGAATATCGTCTGCTACTTGCGGATCGTTGATCCGGTTGGTCGTGACCAGCGGAACAGTGACGTGGCCTTTCAGTTTGCGCGTTACCCAGCTAAAGGCGCCGCGCGGAACCGGCGTGGCGATCGTCGGGATACGCGCTTCGTGCCAGCCAATACCGGTGTTGATGATCGTCGCGCCAGCCGCTTCAATGGCCTGCGCCAGCTGTACGGTTTCGTCGAACGTCCCGCCGTTTTCCACCAGGTCGAGCATCGACAGACGGTAGATAATGATAAAATCGCTGCCCACGCGCTGGCGTACCGCCCGCACCACTTCCACCGCGAAACGCATACGCCTGGCGTAATCGCCGCCCCATTCATCGTCACGCTGGTTCGTGCGCACGGTAAGAAATTCGTTGATCAGATAGCCTTCCGAACCCATCACCTCGACGCCGTCGTAACCCGCTTCCCGCGCCAGCTGGGCGCAGTGGGCGAAATCGTCAATCAGTTGCAGGATTTCATCGTGCGTGAGTTCGTGCGGCGTAAAACGGTTGATGGGCGCCTGGATCGCCGAAGGGGCGACCAGATGCGGCTGATAGCTATAGCGTCCGGTATGCAGGATCTGCAACGCAATTTTCCCTTCTTCCTCATGAACGGCGTCCGTGATCACGCGGTGGTGCGGCAGCTGGCTGGCGTCATTTAATGTAGCGCCGCCTTCCATTCCCACCCCGGACAGTGCGGGGGCAATCCCCCCGGTGACGATCAGCGCGACGCCATGCCGCGCACGTTCGGCGTAGAAAGCCGCCAGCCGTTCGGCGCCATCGGGGTATTCCTCCAGCCCGGTATGCATCGAACCCATTAGCACACGGTTTTTAAGCCGGGTAAAACCCAGATCGAGCGGGGCGAAAAGCGACGGATAGCTCATAAGTGTGTCCAGTATGTAAAATTATTGTTATGTGGTCGGATGAGTTAATAATTTAGCCGTCGCGGCGTAAAAGGGAAAAGGGGAATGCGATGATTGTGATGGGATTCAAAAAAGGAGCGGGGCCAGAGAACGAATTTGCCGGATGGCGATGCTGGCGCGTCTTACCCGGCCTACAGGCGGGCGTGCGGGTTGTGTGAACATTGCCGGATGGCGATGCTGGCGCATCTTATCCGGCCTACGGATCGGATTCCTGTAGGCCGGATAAGCGTAGCGCCATCCGGCGGTGTGTTATGTTTCCTCAACGCTCACCCGTAACGCCGCCAGAGCCTTGCGGGTCGCTTTTAACACCTGCTCACACTGATCAATTGTTAATGTCAGCGGTGGTTCGATGCGAATCGTTTTCGAGTTGTTGAGCGTCCCGGCAACCAGTACCCGCTGGCGGAACATCTCGCTGGCGAAGTTGTAGCCGGTTTCGTTGTCAACAAACTCAATCGCCATCAACATCCCTTTTCCGCGAGCGTCCTGCACCAGGTCAGGGTATTCCCTGGCAAGCTGGAGGAAGCCGTCCAGCAACATATCGCCTTTCTGCTCCGCCTGTGCCGGTAGATTCTGCTCCAGCAACACGTTAATGGTCGCTAATGCTGCCGCACAGGCCAGCGGGTTGCCGCCAAAGGTTGTGGTGTGCAGGAACGGATTATCGAACAGAACGGAGAACACCTCTTCGGTGGCGATGGTTGCCCCAACCGGCATCACGCCGCCGCCTAACGCTTTTGCCAGACATAAAATGTCAGGCTGCACGTTTTCATGTTCACAGGCGAACATCTTACCGGTGCGCCCCATGCCGGTCTGGACTTCATCCAGAATCATCAGGGCGCCAAACTCATCGCAGAGTTTACGCACGGCGGTCAGATAGCCCTGCGGCGGCAGGATCACGCCGCCCTCGCCCTGGATTGGTTCCAGAATGACGGCTGCTACATCGTCGCCGGTTTTTTTACACTCGCTAAGCGCAGTACGCATGGCCTCAATGTTGCCAAACGGTACATGGCGAAAGCCCGGCAGCAGCGGCATAAACGGCTTGCGGAACGTGGATTTCGCCGTGGCGGAAAGCGACCCCAGCGATTTACCGTGAAACGCGCCGCTGGTAGCGATAAAGGTAAACTTACCGCGCGGCGACTGATACGCCTTCGCCAGTTTCAGCGCTGCTTCCACCGATTCGGTGCCGCTGTTGCTGAAAAAACTGTACTTCAGTTTTCCAGGCGTAAGCGCTGCGAGCGTTTTAGCCAGCATGGCCCGGAGCGGGTCCAGTAACTCCTGGCTGTGCAGAGGTTGTTTTGCGAGTTGATTCTGTACGGCGGATACGACAACTGGATTACGGTGCCCCACGTTGAAAATGCCAAAACCACCCAGGCAATCAATAAACTCCTGTCCCTGGGTGTCGACAAGCGTATTCAGACTTCCCGCTTGCCACTCTACGGCTCCGTAATCCCCGCCAGCGGTCACAGATTTTCGATACTCTAAAAACCCCGGATTAACATGCTCTTTGAAGTAATCAATCACCTCTCGGTTCAGTGCTTTCATTTCCTCATGATCAAGCGTTCGCTTTTCAATGAGATTCAGTGCGTGTGCGCTACAGGCCAAAGCCGATGCGCTGGAAGGTAACCTGTTCAAAATATGCTCCCGGAACTCGCGTATCACATGATACTGAGTTAAGTATTGCAGGGATTGCGCCATATCGGCGTGGATCATGAAAATCGGGATAAACACCAGGGAAAATATCAAGTGTGCAATATTTAATCTCATTCATTAACAATTGGTGATATTTTGCGCAGAGCGTGTGTGGGGACGCGGGGGCTGACCAGCGGGCAGTCGCACCAGAACGGTGCGGGCGGTGTGCGTATATGGGGCGGAAGTTATAGCGGAATTGAATAGTTACTCAATGAAAGTATTTTAAATCAATGAATTAGAAAACATACAAATATTACGGTTTAAACGCAAATTGCGATCTAAATCAAATTTAACAACTAAAGATAAATCAATTATCGCCGAAATAACATCTGACAGAAAAGTTAACATTCAAGTAACCTGCACAGGACGCAACCATGTCTTCTCATCCCTACGTCAGCCAGCATAATTATCCGCTGGATGATGATACAACCCTGATGTCCACAACTGACCTGCAAAGCTATATCACCCATGCAAATGATACCTTCGTTCAGGTAAGCGGCTTTACGCTGAATGAACTGCTTACGCAACCGCATAATCTGGTACGCCACCCGGACATGCCGAAAGCCGCGTTTGCGGATATGTGGTACACCCTCAGGCAGGGTGAGCCGTGGAGCGGCATCGTGAAAAACCGACGGAAGAATGGCGATCACTACTGGGTGCGGGCGAATGCGGTGCCGATGGTGCGGGAAGGGCGCGTGACCGGCTATATGTCGATTCGTACCCGCGCGACAGATGAAGAGATTGCTGCCGTTGAGCCTTTGTATAAGGCGCTGAATGAAGGCCGCAGCAACAAACGTATCCACAAAGGACTGGTGGTGCGTAAAGGCTGGCTGGGGAAACTGCCGGCAATCCCCATTCGCTGGCGTGTACGCAGCGTTATGGCGCTAACAGGCGTGGTGCTGATGGCGGCGATGGCGCAAATGGGCGTTGCGTGGCCAGCGCTATTCGTGAACGCCCTGCTGATGCTGGCGGGAACGGCGGTGTTTGAATGGCAGATTGTGCGTCCGATCGAAAATGTCGCCCGGCAGGCGTTGAAAGTCGCAACGGGCGAGCGTAATAGCGTATCGCATCTTAACCGTAGTGACGAACTGGGGCTGATGTTGTGCGCGGTAGGCCAGCTTGGGCTTATGTGCCGCTGGCTGATTAATGACGTCTCAAGCCAGGTTTCCAGCGTCAGAAACGGCAGCGAGACGTTAGCGAAAGGCAATGACGATCTGAACAAACATACCCGCCAGACGGTGGAGAATGTGCAGCAGACGGTGACGACCATGAACCAGATGGCGGAGTCCGTGAAGAAAAATTCCACCACCGCGTCCGCCGCCGATAAATTATCCAGCGCGGCCAGCAGTGCGGCGACGCAGGGCGGAGAGGCGATGGAAACCGTCATTAAAACGATGGATGACATCGCTGACAGCACGCAGCAGATTGGCACAATCACTACGCTGATTAACGATATTGCTTTCCAGACGAATATCCTGGCGCTGAACGCGGCGGTTGAAGCGGCGCGAGCGGGCGAGCAGGGTAAAGGATTTGCCGTTGTCGCCGGGGAGGTTCGCCATCTTGCCAGCCGAAGCGCCAGCGCGGCGAATGATATTCGTAAGCTCATTGACGCCAGCGCAAGCCGGGTACAGTCTGGTTCCGAACAGGTGCATGCGGCAGGACGCACGATGGATGATATTGTGGCCCAGGTGCAAAACGTCACTCAGCTTATTGCGCAAATCAGCCACTCGACGCTGGAACAGGCGGACGGACTCTCCAGCCTGACCCGCGCCGTGGATGAGTTAAACCATATCACGCAGAAAAATGCCGAGCTGGTGGAGGAGAGCGCTCAGGTTTCAGCGATGGTTAAACATCGCGCCAGCCGTCTGGAAGACGCGGTAACGGTTCTGCATTAAATCAAATTCCCTTTATTTCTGCCGACAAACGCTTATCGAAGCCGATAAGCGTTTTGTCATAATATTGGGCTAACAATGTTAAGCACATATTAAATATTTACCATTTCGAGCTATTTCCTTATTTAAACCCGCTGCATTATTTTGTGTGATTCTTCATTTTCCCGAACATGAAAAATGAATTGTATAACGATCGGTCTGCCGATATTCATCGTTGAAAACTATTTACCGTAATAACTTGAAATAAAAAACGATCAATATCATAAAGTTAGCGAAGCCGTAACCGATAACGAACCCTGTATAGAGGAAAAACAATCTCCAGGGGGAAATATGCTTTTGCATAACATGAAGATCCGCTCGAAATTATTTATTGCGTTTGGTTTGTTTATTGTACTGATGATCGTGAGTTCTGGCCTTTCGTTGTTCAGCCTGGATCGAACGAATACCAGTATGCAGAACATCATTACTCACGATTATCCCACAACGGTGAAAGCCAACCTGCTGATCGATAATTTTCAGGATTTCGTTAGCACGCAGCAGCTGATGCTGCTGGATGAAGAAGGGCGCTGGAGCCAGGAGTCGCAAAAGCAGCTGGATGCGATTAGCCAGCGCATTACGGTATTGCTCGATGAGCTGTCCGCCAGCCGTCATGACGAGGCCTCAAAGGCTATCATCGCCGGAATTCGCGATGTGCGTCAGCAGTATCTGGCCTCCCGGTTCCGTATTTTGCAGGAAATTCAGAACCATAATCGTCCGGCGGCGATACAGGAAATGATGACGACCACCGTCAACATACAGCAGGCGTATAAAGCCAAAGTACAGGAGCTGATCGCTATTGAAGATACGCTGATGCGCAACGCGGGCGCGTCGGTTGACCAGGATTTTCGCACCAACCGGGCACAGCTGATTCTCCTGGCGCTTATCAGCATTGCCGCCGGAGTGATAATGGGATGGTACATCGTGCGTTCCATTACCCGGCCGCTTAATGACGCCGTGCAGTTTGCCGGGGCGATTGCGGAGGGGGATTTGACCCGCACGATTCATATCGCGCAAAAGGATGAAACCGGCGTGCTGTTGCAGGCGCTGATGGAGATGAAAAACCGTCTGCTGGTGATCGTGCAGGAAGTTCAGAACGGCTCTGAAAATATCTCCAGCGCGGCGGCGCAAATTGTCGCGGGCAACCAGGATCTGGCGGCGCGTACTGAAGAACAGGCCAGTTCTGTTGAGCAAACGGCGGCCTCTATGGAGCAGATTACCGCCACCGTCAAAAATACGGCGGACCACACCAGCGAAGCGACCCATCTTTCTGCCGATGCGGCCAGCGTGGTGAAAAATAACGGTGAGATGATGCGTCAGGTCACGCAAAAAATGCGCGTGATAAATGAGACCTCTAATCGCATGTCCGACATTATCAACCTGATTGATTCTATTGCCTTCCAGACCAACATTCTGGCGCTTAACGCCGCCGTGGAAGCCGCTCGTGCCGGGGAACACGGGCGTGGCTTCGCGGTCGTGGCGGGGGAAGTTCGTCAACTGGCGCAAAAAAGCGCGTCGTCGGCCAGTGAGATCCGCCACCTGATCGAAGACTCTACCAGCCAGACGCAGGAGGGGATGCAACTGGTGGAAAAAGCCAGTGCGTTGATTAATGGTATGGTGGATAACGTTGAAGAGATGGATGTGATTCTGCGTGAAATCGGCCAGGCCAGTCGCGAACAAACCGATGGGATTTCGCAAATCAACAGCGCGATTGGGCTGATTGACGCCACCACGCAACAGAACTCGTGTCTGGTTGAGGAGTCCGTTGCGGCAGCGGCGTCGCTGAATGAGCAGGCCCGGCACTTAAAAGAGATCGTGAAAGTATTCCGCATCCGTGCGGAGGACGTACCGCCTGCTTAATCCAGTTGGCTGATTTCCAGCGCCGCGCGATCGATAACGCCGATGATCTGCTTAAGCTGCGCGTCGCTGATCCCGCCCTGATTTACCCGCAGATCCAACACGGCTTTGAAGTTGTCCAGCGCCCGTTTCATCTGCGGGTTCTTACGCAGTTCAAAGCCGACGCAGCGCGCTTTCACGCGTTCGTGGATGTGCTCCAGGTGTTCACGGTTCTCTTCCAGCCACCGTTGCCCCTGCTCTGTAATGGTGATCTGCTTACGCCCGCCGTCCTCTTCTTTGATAGTGATAAATTCCTGATCCTGAAGAAAATCCAGCGTTGGGTAAATCACGCCTGGGCTTGGGGTGTAGTTGCCCAGCGTCAGGTTCTCGATGGCTTTAATCAATTCGTAACCGTGGCTGGCCTCGCGGGTCAAAATTTCCAGAATCACCAGGCGTAGTTCGCCGTGGCCAAAAAAGCGCTGGCGACGTCCGCCGCCGCCGCCCCGGCCATGACGGTGCTCGCAGCCATGTTCATGGCCGTGGTGATGTTCTCTCTCGCAACCTTCATGATGATGTCGCATGATGTACTCCTGTTTTATTTAGATATATCTAATTTATATCTAAAACTTGTAATCTTGCAAGTTGATAGATTTTTATTTTGTTTAATCCATTGATTTTAAAGTGATTAAAATTGTTTTATATCGTGATATATATCGAAAGTTACTGTATCAAAAAAGTGCTTGCAATCTTCATAACTAACAATCATTATCATTTAAAATTTAATTTAGATATATCGTATTATCTGCATGAAGGCGAAAAAATGATAAATACATCCTCACGCTACCCACAGCGCGTTCGTAACGAACTGCGTTTTCGTGAACTTACCGTTCTGCGCGTCGAGCGTATTAGCGCCGGTTTTCAGCGCATTGTTCTTGGCGGTGAAGCGCTGGAAGGCTTTAGCTCGCGCGGCTTTGACGATCACACCAAAGTGTTTTTCCCTGAACCGGGCAGCCTGTTCGTCCCTCCGACGGTAACGGACGAAGGGATTGTCTGGGGAGAGGGCGTACGTCCTGCTTCCCGCGATTACACGCCCTTATATGATGAAGAGCGGCACGAGCTGGCGCTGGATTTCTTTATTCACGACGGCGGCGTGGCGAGCACATGGGCAGTAAACGCTCGCGAAGGCGACACGCTCACCATCGGTGGGCCTCGTGGATCGCTGGTGGTGCCGGAAGACTATGCATATCAGGTTTATGTTTGCGATGAGTCAGGGATGCCAGCGCTGCGCCGCCGCCTGGAAGCGCTCGATCGCTTGTCCGTTCGCCCGAATGTTACGGCGCTGGTCAGCGTACAGGATGCCGCATATCAGGATTATCTGGCGCATCTTGATGGCTTTTCCATTGAATGGGTGGTCGGACACGATGAGCAGGCGATTGATGAGCGGCTGGCGCAATTAACGGTGCCGGAGGCGGATTATTTCATCTGGATCACGGGTGAAGGGAAAGTGGTTAAGCATCTGAGCCGTCGCTTTGAGACGGAACAGTTTGATCCGCAACGGGTGCGCGCCGCAGCATACTGGCATCGTAAGCCGGCTTAATCATTCCTTATAGGTGGAAGCTTAACCGGGCCACTGCGGGCCCGGTTTTCTGCTAACTATCAGGCGTTGTGACTTTCCGCCAGCGCTTTAAACACCATTGCCACGGCGTGTGCGCCAGGGTCCATATTGCCAAGCAGGCTTTCGCTGCTGAGGTAGGATGCGCGTCCGGCGTTGGCTTTGCTGGACTGACAGGTACGTTCTGCGCCATTTTGCGCGGCGGAAAAGGCCGCGTGCAGATCCTGTGGCTGCGCAAGCAGCGATGTCAGGGCCGGCTGTAAAGCGTCGATCATGGTACGATCGCCTTCATCCGCGCCACCGTAATACTTCATCTGCGCCAGACCGGTATTCAGCGCTTCCGCCACACTGGCGCCTTGCTCCAGTTTCTGCCCCGCAGCGGTAAAGAAAATGGACATCAGCACACCGCTGGAGCCGCCCATGACGACGGTCAGGCGTTCGCCAATGAGTGCGAACAGCGTGGCGAGATGGTCGAGCGGCAACTGCTGGCGGTGTAGCAGGCCCGCGATTTCACGCGCGCCTGCCGCAAAGGTTGAGCCGGTATCGCCGTCGCCGACTTTGGCATCCAGCGCGTTAAGATCCATTTCCAGATCGGACAGCGTGCGGGTGACTTGCTCAACAATCCCGGCAACTAACGCGTTCTCTGAAGGCTGAAACTCTACCCGCGCGCTTTGCAGTGAGGATGGCATAATGGTTATCTCACGCGGCGGCACCGGCGTTTGCCAACTGCTGGTTTCCACCCCGGAGAGCAACGCTTTTTCGATACTTTCTTCCAGCACCATTGCCGTCAGTGAAAAACCTTTCATGTCCAGCGCAGTCACCAGCGAAGCCGGGCCGATAAGCCAGTCGATGCGTTTATGCAGCGGGCTGCGCGCCAGTTCACGCGTGATGATGGCCATTTCCGCGACGGAGACGCCGCCAAGGTTATTGACCATCACCGCCAGACGACCGGTTTCAGGCAGAGCGGAGAGGAGTTTGTCGGCCATCAGGCGCACAATCTGCGCGCTGTTTTGGGTATCAATGACTGATGCGCCGGGTTCACCGTGGATCCCCATGCCCAGCTCAGACTGATTAGGATGATGGCGTGGTGCGTTCTCCGTCTCCTGCGGCAGATGGCAACTGGAAATCGCAACGCCAAGACTCACGGTATTGTTGGCGGCATACTGCGCTTCACGCAAGACGGTCGCCAGGTTGTAGCCGCGTTCGGCAAAATAGCCGGCGACTTTATGAACCAGAATGGTGCCTGCGATACCGCGCGGGTGCTTATTGTCTGGCAGCGAAATGTCATCCCCGACAATCAGCATTTCAACGTTGTAGCCCAGACGGCGCGCTTTCTCTGCCGCAAGGCCGAAGTTCAGACGATCGCCGGTATAGTTTTTTACGATTAACAGGCAGCCGGCGTCGCCAGTGACCGCCTGAATAGCGGTCAGCACTGCATCGACGCTGGGGGAGGCAAACAGATCGCCGCAGACGGCAGCGGTTAACATGCCTTTCCCGATGAAGCCAACGTGGGCAGGTTCGTGCCCGGAGCCGCCGCCGGAAATCACCGCGACGTTGTTACGGTTCAGATCGCGGCGAACCACGACACGAATCGCCGGATCGCTCTCCAGGCGCACCAGATTGTTCCACGGGCTGGAGATAATCGTTCCTTCAATGACGTCGTTGACGAGATGGGGTCGCTGGTTAAAAAAGAATTGAGTCATAACGGTTCCTGGAGAGTGGGAAAAACAGACCCCCGGCTGCACATTATGGTTGCGGAGGCGCTCATCATCGGGACGCTGCGGGGCAGGTCGGCGATGAGGAGATTCTGGCTGAGTTCATGAAGAAAAAAATTTGAAGAAAAGGAGTTTCATTACGAAACGAAATTATTCTTTTACGTTCCGTAATGAAACGTTTTCTGATGAAAAAAAGCCAAAATGCGAGCCGGAGCGCGCCTTTTTCCCGCTTATTCACGCAGAAAAGTTGGCCGGACAGAAAAATATTTTCCTGTCTTGTCGGCAATCGACGGCGAAAACCACGCATGATTCCCCTTTTTTCAGACGCATTATGAGAAGGCTGAACGGATCGGGATCGCAATCCTGCCGTTTTTTAGGGTTTATTGTTCCACTATGAAACGTGATGAATTTTTCTGTGTTCCATTTCAGAACAAAAAGAGGAAAGATTTTTTTGGCGATGCCTCGTCCTACAGTGATTGCATCGCTCCGGTATCGCTCCGTTTTCGCCATTAACACAGGGCCAAACAGAATAACGCCAGGGCTCACCATGTAAATACATGCACTTATTTGAGGATGACAGGAATGCTAAAAGTTATTCAATCTCCAGCCAAATATCTCCAGGGACCTGATGCTTCTGTCTTATTCGGTCAATATGCCAAAGACCTGGCGGACAGCTTTTTCGTGATTGCAGATGACTTCGTCATGAAGCTGGCGGGAGAGAAGGTGCTGAATGGCCTGAATAGCCACGAAATCCGTTGCCACGCAGAACGTTTCAATGGCGAATGCAGCCATGTTGAAATCAACCGTCTGATGGCCATTTTGAAACAAAAAGGCTGCCGTGGCGTGGTGGGGATCGGCGGCGGGAAAACGCTTGATACGGCAAAAGCCATTGGCTACTACCAGAAACTGCCGGTCGTTATTATTCCGACTATTGCGTCCACCGATGCCCCGACCAGCGCATTGTCGGTTATCTATACCGAAGCGGGCGAGTTTGAAGAGTATCTGATCTACCCGAAAAACCCGGATATGGTGGTGATGGACACGGCAATTATCGCCAAAGCGCCGGTGCGTTTACTGGTGTCCGGGATGGGGGATGCGCTTTCCACCTGGTTTGAAGCGAAAGCCTGCTATGACGCCAGAGCGACCAGCATGGCGGGCGGGCAGTCTACGGCGGCGGCCTTGAGCCTGGCGCGCCTGTGTTATGATACATTGCTCGCAGAAGGTGAAAAAGCGCGTCTGGCGGCTCAGGCTGGCGTTGTGACCGATGCGCTGGAACGTATCGTTGAAGCCAACACCTATCTCAGCGGCATTGGCTTTGAGAGCAGCGGTCTGGCCGGGGCGCATGCGATTCACAACGGTTTCACTATTCTGGAAGAGTGCCACCATTTGTATCACGGCGAAAAAGTCGCGTTTGGCACGCTGGCGCAACTGGTATTACAGAACAGCCCGATGGAAGAGATCGAAACCGTTCTGGGGTTCTGCGAGAAAGTGGGACTGCCGATTACCCTCGCGCAGATGGGCGTGAAAGACGGCATTGAAGGGAAAATTCAGGCGGTGGCGAAAGCGACCTGCGCGGAAGGCGAAACCATCCACAATATGCCGTTTGAGGTGACGCCGGACAGCGTTTATGCCGCGATTCTGACGGCGGATCTGTTAGGCCAGCAGTGGCTGGCGCGTTAATCCGCCTTTAGTTACGTTCTCTTCCCGAGATGAACAGGCAGTTTCTCCTCCCCTCTGACCGTTCCGGCCGGAGGGGTTGTCTATGGTAAAATAGCGGAAAAGGATATGACGGCTCAGACGCAGGACATCGGGAAGGAAGTATCTTCCGTCATCGCTCAGTCATGGCATCGTTGCAGCAAGTTTATGCAGCGAGAAACCTGGCAGACGCCGCACCAGGCGCAAGGGCTGACCTTTGAATCGATTTGCCGACGCAAAACGGCGTTGCTGACGATAGGTCAGGCTGCGCTGGAAGATGCCTGGGAGTTCATGGATGGACGACCTTGCGCGCTGTTTATCCTGGATGAATCCGCCTGTATCTTAAACCGCTGCGGCGATCCCGGGACGCTGGAGAAACTGGCGGAACTGGGCTTTCTCGACGGCAGCTACTGTGCGGAAAGCATCATCGGCAGCTGTGCGCTGTCGCTGGCAACCATGCCGGGGCAGCCAACCAAAACGGCCGGAGAGCAGCATTTTAAACAGGCGCTACACCCGTGGTCATTCTGCTCAACCCCGGTATTTGATAATCACGGCCGCCTGTTTGGCTCCATTTCGCTCTGCTGTCTGGTGGAGCACCAGTCAGTTTCTGATTTATCGCTGACGCTGGCGATCGCCCGTGAAGTGGGAAATTCACTGTTAACTGATAGCCTGTTGGCCGAGTCTAATCGTCATCTGAATCAGATGTACGGGCTGCTGGAAAGCATGGACGATGGCGTTATGGCGTGGAACGAGCAGGGCGTGTTGCAGTTTCTCAACGCGCGGGCGGCCACGATGCTGCATCTGGATACGCAGGCCAGCCAGGGGAAAAACATCCATGATCTGGTCAATTTGCCTGCCTTGCTGCGTCGCGCCATTAAACACGCCCGCGGGTTGAGCCATGTCGAAGTGACTTTTGAAAGTCAGCATCAGTTTGTTGATGCCGTCATTACCCTGAAACCGATAGTTGAGGAGCAGGGCAACAGCTTTATTCTGCTGCTGCACCCGGTGGAGCAAATGCGCCAGTTGATGACCAGTCAACTGGGGAAAGTGAGCCATACCTTTGAACAGATGTCGACGGACGATCCAGAAACACGTCGGTTGATCCACTTTGGCCGCCAGGCGGCGAGGGGGAGTTTCCCGGTTCTGCTGTGTGGTGAAGAAGGGGTGGGCAAAGAGCTTCTCAGCCAGGCTATCCACAACGAAAGCGAGCGCGCGAGCGGGCCTTATATCGCCGTAAACTGCCAGCTCTATGCCAATAGCGTGCTGGGGCAGGATTTTATGGGCAGTGCGCCGACCGATGATGAAAATGGTCGTCTGAGTCGCCTTGAACTGGCGAGCGGTGGCACGCTGTTTCTGGAAAAAATTGAATATCTGGCGCCGGAGTTACAGTCTGCGCTGCTGCAAGTGATCAAGCAGGGCGTGTTAACCCGCCTTGACGCGCGACGTCTGATCCCGGTGGATGTGAAAGTGATCGCGACGACCACGGTTGATCTGGCGAATCTGGTTGAGCAGAACCGCTTTAGCCGTCAGCTTTACTATGCCCTGCATTCGTTTGAAATTATTATTCCTCCGCTGCGCGCGCGGCGTAACAGCATCCCTTCGCTGGTCTATAACCGGCTGAACGGCCTGAAAAAACGCTTTTCAACCAGCCTGAAGGTGGATGATGATGCGCTGGCGCAGCTGGTGGCCTATTCCTGGCCGGGCAATGACTTCGAGCTGAACAGCGTCATCGAAAACATTGCTATCAGCAGCGATAACGGCCACATCCGCCTGAGTAATCTGCCGGAATATCTGTTTTCTGAACGCCCCGGCGTGGATACGACATCATCGCTGCTACCCGCCAGCCTGACGTTTACGGCTATCGAGAAAGAGGCGATTATCCATGCCGCCCGCGTCACCAGCGGACGGGTGCAGGAAATGTCTCATTTGCTGAACATTGGCCGCACTACGTTGTGGCGTAAGATGAAGCAGTACGACATCGACGCCAGCCAGTTCAAGCGCAAGCATCACGACTAGACCGGCTTTCGCCGGGGGCTCCCGGCGATATCCGCAAATTTTTCCGGGTTACAGCCCGCCCAATAGTTTGCAGCGTTCGCCCACAACCGAAATGGCATTGGGCCGAAAAAGTTCACATTTGGCACCAGATAATCAAACATACGATAGCTCATAATAAGACCTTCCCGGGTTCGGATGAGCATTCAGAGAAACAGCGCAACGCAGTTTCTGCCAATAACATATCCTGCTACGACGTACAGGGCTGAGGCCGCGATGAATTATCGCGCGGCGGTAAATGTTTTATTTCGTGTTCTTTATTTTGTCGCTCTCAGGTATTAAGTCAACAGGATAAAAATTGCTCAATTGATAACGTAATTATCTTCCGAACGTATTTTTTGATTAATGTCATTCGACATGATCACACTTTTCTCTACAGACCATTATTTGTGTTTCATACTGAAACTCATATTTTTAGAGGCGTATCAAACTGGAGCGTAATTAATTTTGTTTTTTCTCTCGGTGAACCCGGCACTGACCGCCCCTCACCAGGCGTCTAATCCCCCACACTTGCTGCGCTTGTTGTCTCCTGCCTTGCGGGCTATCTGGTTGATCTGTGGAGCGGAAGACGGATGGTGTTGTGACTCACCTCGAAACCTGGTTGAAAGAAAAGGATAAATTTAATGATTTCTTTGATATTAAGTTCAATCCAGGGGCATATTAGAGAGGTGTTTTTCAGATGGTTAATTTTAAGGATAAAAGTATGCCAGCAGTCATTGATAAAGCCTTAGATTTCATTAACGGTATGAATACATCCGCTTCAGTTCCACACCCAATGGATGAAAGTACAGCCAAGGGGATTTTTAAATATTTGAACGAGTTGGGGGTTCCGGCGAGAGCAGCAGATGTGGCAGCCCGAGGCGATCGGGAAGGGTGGAATGCCGGGTTTACGGAAAAATTGGTCGGGTGGGCTGAAAAAATTGCGTCAGGAGAGCGGGTGCTTATTAAAAACCCTGAATATTTTTCTTTATATATGCGAGAGCAGCTTCGGGCACTGGTATAAGCTGAGCGCGCGCAAAAAGATCTATCTGCCCCGATGCTCTCGCCTTCAATACGGGAGCATTTATTCCGGCCTCCCAGAAAAAAAGGACCTGCGATTTCTCGCAAGTCCTTGAAATTTGGTGGCCCCTGCTGGACTTGAACCAGCGACCAAGCGATTATGAGTCGCCTGCTCTAACCACTGAGCTAAGGGGCCGTGGCGGTGGATTATAAAGTAACTCCGTGTTGCAATCCAGCCATAACCGTACGGATGCTGTTTTTATAAACAACGTATTTTCAATCCGTTATACTTTCAGCCTGATGTATCGTTCAGGAGTTAACATGGTTAAGGACATACTGGCGCGGGAGCTGAGAGTGGTATTTTGCGGCATCAATCCCGGCCTCTCTTCTGCGGGGACAGGGTTCCCGTTCGCGCATCCTGCCAACCGTTTCTGGAAGGTAATCCACCTTGCCGGATTTACCGGGCGTCAACTGAAACCGGAAGAGGCGCAGCATCTGCTGGATTTCCGCTGTGGCGTTACCAAATTTGTCGACAGGCCTACCGTGCAGGCGAACGAAGTTAAGCTTCAGGAGATGCGTAGCGGCGGCCATAAGCTCATTGAGAAGATTGAGCACTATCAACCTGCGGCGTTGGCGATTCTGGGCAAGCAGGCGTTTGAGCAGGGATTTAGCCAGCGCGGCGCGCAGTGGGGAAAACAGACGATGACCATTGGCGATACGCAGATCTGGGTGTTGCCGAATCCCAGCGGCTTAAATCGCATCAGGACGGAAAAGCTGGTGGAGGCGTATCGGGAACTTGATGAATCGCTGGTGGTTGATGGGCTGTAAGCGGTAAAAAAAACGCCACCTTGCGGTGGCGTTGATGCTTATGCGGCGAGATTAATCATCCAGGAAGCTACGCAGCACTTCAGAACGGCTCGGGTGACGCAATTTACGCAGCGCCTTCGCTTCGATCTGACGGATACGTTCGCGGGTAACGTCAAACTGTTTACCCACTTCTTCCAGCGTATGGTCGGTGTTCATATCGATACCGAAACGCATACGCAGCACTTTTGCTTCACGCGCCGTCAGGCCAGCCAGCACGTCGTGCGTTGCGGCACGCAGGCTCTCGGTGGTGGCAGAGTCCAGCGGCAGCTCGAGGGTGGTATCCTCGATGAAATCTCCCAGATGCGAATCTTCATCGTCGCCGATCGGCGTTTCCATGGAGATAGGCTCTTTGGCGATCTTCAGCACTTTACGGATCTTGTCTTCCGGCATCAGCATGCGCTCGGCCAGCTCTTCTGGCGTCGGCTCGCGACCCATTTCTTGCAGCATCTGGCGGGAGATACGGTTGAGTTTGTTGATGGTCTCAATCATATGCACCGGAATACGGATGGTGCGCGCCTGATCCGCGATAGAGCGGGTGATCGCCTGGCGAATCCACCAGGTGGCATAGGTGGAGAATTTGTAACCACGACGGTATTCGAACTTGTCTACCGCTTTCATCAGACCGATGTTGCCTTCCTGAATCAGATCCAGGAATTGCAGACCACGGTTGGTGTATTTTTTGGCGATAGAGATAACCAGACGCAAGTTCGCTTCAACCATCTCTTTCTTCGCACGGCGGGCTTTCGCTTCGCCGATGGACATGCGACGGTTGATGTCTTTTACCTGCTCGATGGTCAGGCCGGTTTCTTCTTCAATCTGTTGCAGTTTTTGCAGGCTGCGCTGAACGTCTTCAGTGACATCGTGCAGCTTTTCGGACCACGGTTTGTTCATCGCAATGGCGGCATTGAACCAGGTTTCGCTGGTTTCGTTGCCGGTGAACAGGGTGATGAAGTTTTTCTTCGGCATTTTGCACTGCTCAACGCAGAGCTTCATGATCAGGCGTTCTTGCGTGCGAACGCGATCCATCATGACGCGCATGCTGTTCACCAGGTAGTCGAACTGCTTCGGCACCAGGCGGAACTGCTTAAACACTTCAGACAGCTTCAGAATTTCGGTCTGCGCATCGGCGTGGCTGCGACCTTTCGCTTTGATGGTGTCACGGGTGACTTCGTACTGCGTACGCAGCTCTGCGAATTTTTCGCGCGCCAGTTCCGGGTCGATGCTGTTGTCGTCATCGCTGCTGTCGTCGTCTTCTTCTTCGTCTTCATCATCGTCGTCGTCCATCTCTTCCTGAGAGAGTTCAGAACCGACGTGCGTGGCGGTAGGCGCCATATCTTCTTCAGCGTTCGGGTCAACAAAGCCGGTGATCAGATCTGACAGGCGAGCTTCTTCGGCTTCAACGCGATCGTACTGTTCAAGTAGATAAGTAATCGCTTCCGGGTATTCGGCAACGGAGCATTGAACCTGGTTGATCCCGTCTTCGATACGTTTAGCGATGTCGATTTCGCCTTCACGGGTTAACAGTTCAACCGTACCCATCTCACGCATGTACATGCGTACCGGGTCAGTGGTACGACCGATTTCAGATTCAACACTGGATAAAACTTGAGCAGCAGCTTCTTCCGCGTCTTCGTCGGTGTTGTTGGTGTTTTCAGCAAGCAGCAGATCATCGGCATCCGGTGCTTCTTCCATCACCTGAATACCCATGTCGTTGATCATTTGGATGATGTCTTCGATTTGATCTGAATCGACGATATCTTCCGGCAGATGGTCATTGACCTCGGCATAGGTCAGATAGCCTTGCTCCTTACCACGGGTGACAAGAAGCTTCAGCTGTGACTGCGGGTTTTGCTCCATAAGACGGTATCCACACTTATTTCGTTTGATTGGTGTCGGCGGTGTATCTGCCAACCTTTAAAGCGAGGGCGTACTTATATTTTTGCCGCTGCCTCTCAGTGCGGCTGTCGGGGGCTTCCCGATCGCTATTCGGCACTTAAGCCGTTAAATACGTCATCCTTCAAGTTGTCTCTGCGTTAGCTGCATTCTCTTGCTGCCTTAATACAACTTGAACGATTTTGTCTATCAATTCATTTTTTGGCCAGTTCCTGGTTCAGCGTCCAGAGTTCCCGGCGTTCTTCGTTGCTTAAACCGTGTGTGCGATCGCGAGCAATCAACTCTTCCTGGCGCAGCTTAAGCATCGAATCAAACATATGGTTGAGTGAGTCGGTGAAGGTTTTTTCAGCAATGTCCTTATCAGCTATATCGTCCCACATCGACAATTTTTCAAGGGTCGCAGCACTATTTGTGCCGCGATAATGTTCTAAAAGTTGGCCGGTGGTCAGACCTGGTTGAGACAAACAAGTGTTGACCAGTTCTTCAAATAAGCCAAGCCCGGGCAGCTTTTTTTGATCCAGACCGCCTAGCGGTGGTACTAACGGCGCCAAATCCGGGTTTTGTACCAGTAACCCTATAAGTATACGCATGGTCGTGCGTTTTAGCTGCGGAGCTGGGCGTACCGTGCCACTTTCTGCCTGTTTTGGCATTAAGCGGTCAAGCTGGCTATCGTCAAAGATGCCTAATTTCAGCCCCAGCATCTGTCGTAGCTGGATCCTGTGCGTATCTCCGGGAACCTGGTTAATCAGCGGCAGCGCCAGCGCGGCAAGCTGCGTACTTCCATCCGGCGTACTCAAATCAACCTGCGGCAAGAGGCTATTGAAGAGAAACAGAGAGAGCGGCAGAGCCTGCTCCATCCGTGCTTCGAATGCTTCTTTGCCCTCTTTACGCACCAGCGTATCCGGGTCTTCGCCATCAGGCAGGAACATAAAACGCAACTGCCGTCCGTCGGTGATATAGGGCATTGCCGTTTCAAGCGCTCGCCATGCCGCATCGCGTCCAGCCCGATCGCCGTCATAACAGCAAATCACATTGTTAGTCGCCCGGAATAACATGTGGATATGGTCGGCTGTTGTCGATGTCCCCAACGATGCCACGGCGTAGTTAATGTCGTACTGCGCCAGCGCGACAACGTCCATATAGCCTTCAACAACAAGCAGTCGCTGTGGTTCAGCGTTATGTTGCTGAGCTTCATAAAGGCCATACAGCTGTCGACCTTTATGGAAAATATCGGTTTCCGGGGAGTTCAGGTATTTCGGCGTATCGTTACCGAGTACGCGACCACCAAAACCAATCACCCGTCCTCGTTTATCGCGAATCGGGAACATCACCCGATTACGGAAACGGTCATAGGTTCTGCCCTGGTCATTGTTGACCAGCATTCCGGCATCCAGTAACAGCGCTCTGTTGTCGCTATTATTACCGAAACGTTTTAATGCGTTATCCCAGCCTGGCGGAGCGAAACCAATCGCGAAGCGTTGAACGATTTCAGCGCTAAGGCCGCGTTTTTGCAGATATTGGCGCGCAGGCTCTGCTGTGGGATGGGCGAGCGACTGTTGATAAAACGCATTCAGCCCGTCCATTAACTGATAGAGGTTTTGCCGTTGATGGCGCTCTATCTGGCTAAGACCTGTCCCTGCTTCGTAGGGAATTTCCAGGTTGTGCATTGCAGCCAGTTCTTCGACGGTTTCCACGAAATCGAGCTTGTCGTAGTTCATGAGGAAATCGATCGCGTTGCCGTGTGCGCCGCAGCCAAAGCAGTGGTAAAACTGTTTTTCACCGTTCACGGTGAAAGAGGGGGTTTTTTCGTTATGGAACGGACAGCACGCGTGAAAATTCTTGCCCTGCTTTTTCAGCTTCACCCGCGCATCGATCAGATCGATGATGTCGGTGCGTGCCAGCAGGTCATTGATAAATACGCGTGGGATTCGTCCAGCCATATGCCCCTTTTATACACTTCATCTTTCAGGCGCCGCTTTGCCGCATCCTGAATGATTTTGTATATATGCCAATGCATAAACGAAAATAAGCCGCGCATTCCTTTCGGAAGCACGGCCTTACAACTACAACTCGGTCTGAATCGAGAGCTTACGCCCTCAACGCATTAGTACAGACGAGTGCGGCGTGCGTTTTCGCGAGCCAGTTTCTTCGCGTGACGTTTCACTGCTGAAGCTTTAGCGCGCTTACGTTCGGTAGTCGGTTTTTCATAGAACTCACGACGACGAACTTCCGCCAGAACACCTGCTTTCTCACAGGAACGCTTGAAGCGACGCAGAGCTACGTCGAACGGCTCGTTTTCACGTACTTTAATTACCGGCATGTGCCTCTCACCTTTGATTAAATCGGTTTGCCGCTGGCATCAGCGCCAGCTTATTTCAAAATGGTGCGGAATTTTACTGCAATTGCTGCTGCTTTGTAAAGCACCGACGCCTTTTTTGAAAGGGACTTTTATAAGGGTGAGGAGTATACACGAGGCTGTCGTCAGGGGCGAACAAAGTTTTACATCAACCCGCATTGGCCCTACACTGCGCGGTATCAGAGTGAGGTAAAACAAGTCATGCGTGTACTGGGTATTGAGACATCCTGCGATGAAACCGGCATCGCTATTTACGACGACGAAAAAGGTCTGTTAGCCAACCAATTGTATAGTCAGGTGAAATTGCACGCTGACTACGGCGGCGTAGTGCCTGAACTGGCCTCGCGCGACCACGTACGCAAGACCGTGCCGCTGATCCAGGCGGCGTTGAAAGAGTCGGGTCTGACGGCGAAAGAGATTGATGCCGTGGCCTATACCGCAGGGCCGGGTCTGGTGGGGGCGCTGCTGGTCGGCGCGACCGTTGGCCGTTCGCTGGCGTTTGCCTGGAATGTTCCGGCGATTCCGGTACACCATATGGAAGGGCACCTGCTGGCGCCGATGCTGGAAGACAATCCGCCGGAATTTCCGTTCGTGGCGCTGCTGGTCTCCGGCGGTCATACCCAACTTATCAGCGTGACCGGGATTGGTCAGTATGCGCTGTTAGGCGAATCCATTGACGATGCGGCCGGTGAAGCGTTTGATAAAACCGCCAAACTGCTGGGACTGGATTACCCTGGCGGCCCGATGCTGTCGAAAATGGCGGCGCAGGGCACCGCAGGGCGTTTCGTCTTTCCGCGTCCGATGACCGACCGTCCTGGGCTGGATTTCAGCTTCTCCGGGCTGAAAACGTTCGCCGCAAACACGATCCGCAGCAACGGTGATGATGAACAGACCCGCGCCGATATTGCCCGTGCGTTTGAAGATGCGGTGGTGGATACGCTGATGATCAAGTGTAAGCGAGCGCTGGATCAGACCGGCTTTAAGCGTCTGGTGATGGCCGGCGGGGTGAGCGCCAACCGCACGCTGCGTGTGAAGCTGGCGGAAATGATGCAAAAACGGCGTGGCGAAGTGTTCTACGCGCGGCCAGAGTTTTGCACCGATAACGGCGCGATGATCGCCTACGCCGGTATGGTGCGCTTCAAAGCCGGCGCAACGGCGGATTTAGGCGTGAGCGTGCGTCCTCGCTGGCCGCTGGCGGAGTTGCCTGCGGCGTGATTTTTTGCCCGGTGGCGGCTTCGCTTACCGGGCTTACAATACCGTAGGCCGGGTCAGGCGAAGCCGCCTCCCGGCGATAAAAAACGCTATACCCGCAACATCCCTTTATCTTCCAGAAACGCAATAATCGTCGCCAGGCCGTCACCGGTTTTCAGGTTGGTAAACGCCCACGGCCGATCCCCGCGCATACGCATTGTATCGCGCGCCATCACCTCCAGCGATGCGCCCACATACGGCGCCAGATCCGTTTTGTTGATCACCAGAAAATCGGATTTGGTGATCCCCGGCCCGCCTTTACGCGGGATCTTCTCGCCTTCGGCCACGTCGATCACATAGATCGTCAGATCGGCCAGCTCCGGGCTGAAGGTGGCGCTCAGGTTATCGCCGCCGCTCTCGACAAAGATCAGATCCAGGTTGCCGAATGTCTCGCTTAATGCTTCCACCGCCGCCAGGTTCATTGAGGCGTCTTCGCGAATGGCGGTATGCGGACAACCGCCGGTTTCCACGCCGACAATCCTTTCCGGCGCCAGCGCGCCCGCTTCGGTAAGAATGCGCTGATCCTCTTTGGTATAAATATCGTTAGTCACCACCGCCAGTTGATACGTATCGCGCATCGCTTTGCATAACGCTTCCAGCAGGGCGGTTTTACCGGAACCCACCGGACCGCCCACGCCGACGCGCAGGGGATGTTTATAGTCGTTCATCGTGTCTCCTCAGGAGCGAAATAATCGGCAATATTGTGTTTCGTGACGGGCAGAAGCGATAGCGGCCAGCGGCGTGGATGAGCCCAGATCCGCATCCGGGCGAGCCAGCGCCTGCGCCATACCCTGCGCGTAATGGTCGCAAAGCGAAAGAATGAGCTGCTGCGCCGCCTGTTGTCCGAAGGGCACCAGCTTCACCCCCGCCATCACCGCGCTTTCTAACCAGCTGTAGCCGAGGCTTAACGCCAGATCCGTCAGCGGGATGCGCCAGCGCACGCCCAGCCACGCCATACCGCAGAGCTGGCTGTCGGCAAAAAGCGGACGCCACGTCTGCGGGCAGTCCGGCACCCAGTCCACCACCAGGCGTGTAAACGCCGCCCCCCGGCTACGCTCTTCTTCGCGCAGTTCCCTGGTTTCCCGACAGGCCAGCAGGTATGCGCTCCAGCGGCGAGCGGCGGTAACGTCATTCCGTTCACAGGCGTGGTACAACCGGGCGAAAATCGGCAGGTCGACGGTAAAAAAGTTCTGCTCCAGCTGTTGCGTTTGCCAGTGCGCAAAGTCTTCCGCGTTTTTCACCCAGCCGATCTCCACCGCCCACTCCAGCCCCTGAGACCAGGTAAACGATCCCACCGGTAAACTGCTGCTGGCGAGCTGCATCAGGCGCAGCCGTTGTCTGGCGTCAGTCATCAGTGGGCGTGGCCGTGGTGATGGCTGTGAGATTCGCTGGCATATGCTCCCGCCTCCGGTTCAAAGGGCAGATGCGCGAAAGTCACCTCTAAGCTGAACTGGCGCAGCATGTCGTCGAGTACGTGATCGTGGTGATAGCGCAGCTCGTCAGGCAGAATTTGCAGCGGAACGTGGCGGTTGCCCAGGTGGTAGCAGGCTTTGGCGAGCAGGAATGGATCGGCGCAGCGCACGACCGAAACGGCTTCGTTTGCGGCGATGATCTCCACCACCTCTGCGCCATCTTCCGTACTCAGGCGATCGCCGCCGCGTAACAGCAGACCGCGCGGCAGCAGTAAACCGGCTTCGCGTCCGTCGCCCAGCACTACCTTCGCCCGGCTTTTGACGCGGACATCAATGGGGAGCGTCAGCGTTGCCGTGACGGCGGCGGGCGTTTCAATACGTTGCGTCAGATACAGCATATCGTCTCCTCAAAATAAAAAATAACGCTGGGCCATCGGCAACACGTCTGCCGGTTCGCTGGTGATCGGCTCACCGTCAATGCGCACCTCGTAAGTCTGGGCGTCAACGGTGATGTTGGGTTGCAGGCTGTTGTGGATCATGTCGGCTTTTTTTACCGTCCGGCAGCCTTTCACGACGGCGGTGGCGCTGCGTAAGTTGAGCTGCTGCGCAATGCCGTTTTCAACCGCAGCCTGAGAAAGAAAGGTCAGGCGACAGTGATGACGCGCTGCGCCAAGCGCGCCAAACATCGGCCGGTAATGCACCGGTTGCGGTGTGGGAATCGAGGCGTTGATATCACCCATCGGCGCGCAGACGATCATCCCGCCTTTAATGAGTGTTGCGGGTTTTACGCCAAAAAAGGCCGGAGACCAGAGCACCAGATCCGCCAGCTTTCCGGCCTCAACAGAACCGACCTCATGGGCGATGCCGTGGGTTAACGCCGGGTTTATTGTGTACTTGGCGATGTAGCGTTTTACGCGCTGGTTGTCGTTATCGCCCGTCTCCTCCGCTAACGGGCCGCGTTGTACTTTCATCCGGTGCGCCACCTGCCAGGTTCGCAGAATGACTTCGCCCACTCGTCCCATCGCCTGGGAATCCGACGAGGTCAGGGAAAAGGCGCCGAGATCGTGCAGCACATCTTCGGCGGCGATGGTTTCCCGACGAATACGCGACTCGGCAAACGCCACATCTTCGGCGATATCCGGGTCGAGATGGTGGCAGACCATCAGCATATCGAGATGCTCGTCAATGGTGTTGACGGTATAAGGCAGTGTCGGGTTGGTGGAGGAGGGGAGAATATGGGGATGCGCGCAGGCGGTGATAATATCCGGGGCGTGACCGCCGCCCGCCCCTTCGGTATGAAAAGTATGGATCGTGCGATCGCCAATTGCCGCCAGCGTGTCCTCGACGAAACCGGACTCGTTTAACGTGTCGCTGTGCAGCGCGACCTGAATATCCATCTCTTCAGCTACGGTCAGCGCACAGTCGATCGCCGCAGGCGTCGCGCCCCAGTCCTCGTGGATCTTCAGGCCGATCGCGCCGGCGGCAATCTGCTCACGCAGCGCGTCCGGGTTCGATCCATTCCCTTTGCCGAGAAAACCGATATTCACCGGCAGGCTGTCCGCCGCCTGCAACATGCGGGCGATGTACCACGGGCCAGGCGTACAGGTGGTGGCATTGGTGCCCGCCGCCGGGCCGGTGCCGCCGCCAATCATGGTCGTCACGCCAGAGACCAGCGCCTCTTCCGCCTGCTGCGGGCAGATCCAGTGAATATGCGTGTCCACGCCGCCAGCGGTAACGATCTTTCCTTCACCGGCGATCGCCTCCGTGCCGACGCCAATCGGGATCGTCACGTTGGGCTGAATATCCGGGTTACCGGCTTTGCCGATGGCGAAGATCCTGCCGTCTTTGATGCCGATGTCCGCCTTGACGATCCCCCAGTGATCGACGATCAGCGCGTTGGTGATCACCAGATCCACACACGCGCGAGCACGCATTTGCCCCTGGCCCATACCGTCGCGGATCACTTTACCGCCGCCGAATTTCACCTCTTCGCCGTAGGCCGTGAGATCGTTTTCGACTTCGATCCACAGTTCGGTATCCGCCAGACGCACCCGGTCGCCGGTCGTCGGGCCAAACATGTCGGCATAAGCCTGCCGGGAAATCTCAGTCATTGTCTGCCTCCAGAGAGCCCATTACTTCGCCGCGAAAACCAAAAATACGCTGTGCCCCGGCGACGCGCACCAGTTCGACCTCGCGTTTTTGCCCCGGCTCAAAACGCACTGCCGTGCCTGCGGGGATGTTCAGGCGAAAACCGCGTGCGGCTTGCCTGTCAAAGCGTAATGCGGGGTTGACCTCGTAAAAGTGATAGTGCGATCCGACCTGAACCGGGCGATCGCCATGATTCTCAACCACGATCGTGCAGGTTTCTCTGCCTGTATTGATCGCGATGTTTCCCGTGGAGATCCTGTATTCGCCTGGAATCATGGTTCCTCCTTATACGATCGGGTTATGAACGGTGACCAGTTTCGAGCCGTCTGGAAAGGTGGCTTCAACCTGAATATCCGGGATCATTTCCGGCACGCCCTCCATCACCTGATCGCGGGTCAACACATGGCGACCGTCTTCCATCAGTGACGCCACGCTTTTGCCGTCGCGGGCGCCTTCCATAATGAAAGCGCTGATCAGCGCCACCGATTCCGGGTAGTTCAGCTTCAGTCCACGCGCCAGACGACGCTCCGCCACCAGCGCGGCGGTAAAGAGCAACAGCTTGTCTTTTTCTCTGGGAGTCAGTTCCATAGTGATTCTCTTATGTCTGCCAGATACGGGGCAGGAGTGGCGGTTTTTGGGTCAGTTGTGGTCGTAAGGATTGCCAGACGGCGCGCATAACGCGCTGGATAAGCAGGTTGTCATGCCCGAGGAAGCGCAGGGCCAGCAGTGAATCAATCAGCGTCGCGCCAGCGTAGTCGCCGAGGGGGGCAATTTGCTCGCGTACGCCGTCCAGCATCTTTTCCGTGGCGGGATAACAGAGCAGCGTACCGCTCCAGGGATGTCTGGCGACGGTGTGCAGGTTTCCTCCCTCAAGATGCAGCTTTTCTATTAATAGCGGCGTACCGTCCCGCCATACTTCCAGGCGGTTGCGCAGCGTGCCGTGGCTGAAGGTCTCCTGCATCACCGGTCGCCCCAGACAGAGCAGATCCCAGGCCAGCAGCCGGCTCTCTTGCGCCAGATGAAAGACCGACTGGATGTTAGCGTTCGCGCCGGGAAAAAGGATCGTATCCTGCGGCAGCCACTCCAGCGTGGCCTGCGGGGCGAGATAAAAATCCTGCCGCAGCTGCGCCTGAGGGCCGCGACTGCGGTAAAACTTTCCTGCGCCAGGCTGGGTGATTAATGCGTGGCTGTCTGTTGCAAGCGTGGCGGAAATCGTGAGTTCATCGCCCCCGACAATGCCGCCCGGCGGATGAAGCAAATAGAGGTGGCAAACGTCATCTTCCGGGTAAAACGGACGCTGTACCGTCAGCGGGCCGACGTGTCGCGCCGAAGTGAGCACTGTTTTATGCGCGGCGCGGGTAAACCGCAGATCCAGTTCGGCCTGCCAGCCCCGTGTGAGAGTCTTGTGCGCAACGGTGTCCAGAGCGTTTCCCTTATCAGCGTGAGGGGAGTGCATACAAAAAAGTATGCCTCAGCGCATCGGGAAAACGGTCATACGAGAAGCTTATGGAAAAAAGAGGCGACGTCATGCCGCCCCAACGAGGTTTACAGCAAAACGAGAGGCATCCAGACAAGGCCGGTTATTACCAGCAGAACCAGGAAGATCAGGCCAAAAATAGCACCCAGCCGCCAGTAATCCACCGTCGGCAGATAACCGCTACCGTAGTAGATGGGGCTTGGGCCGGTCGCATAGGGGGTGAGAATGCTGCCCAGACCAATGGCGGCGCCGACCATCAGGCAAAACACCGGTAAGGGGATGTCCGGCATCGCCAGCGCGGCGGCAATCATCATCGGCGCCAGCGCGGAGGTATAAGCGGTGGCGCTGGCAAAAAAGTAGCGTAACAGATAAAACACCACGATGAGCGCGACCATCACCATCATCGGCGAATAGCCGCTTAGCCCGTTTGCCAGCAGTTTGCCAAACCAGGTGATAAAGCCGGTATTGTTCAGTCCGGTGGCGAGCGTAATCAGCGAAGCCAGCCAGAAGAAAACGTTCCATGCCGCTTTATTGCTGACGATGTCATCCCAGGAGATGATGCGTAATACCAGCATCAATGCCACCACGCTATAACCGACCATTGCGGCATCAATGTAATCGCCGCCGAAGATCCACAGCACCAGCGCGCCGACCATCAGCACCAGCATCTTTTTCTCGCGCGAGCAGAGCGGGCCCATCTCCTTTAGCTCAGCTTCCGCCCAGCGCGGCACCTGGTCGCCCGATTTCAGCACCGGCGGATACAGCACGTAGGCCAGCCACGGAACCAGCAAGACCAGCAGAATGCTTAGCGGCAGCATTCCTGAGAACCAGTCGCCCCAGCTTAGCGCCGTATGGGATGCGCTTTTCATTAGGCCAATCAGCAACAGGTTAGGCGCCATCGCCGTCAGGAAAATGGCGCTGGTAACGCAGTCGGCGGTGATGCCCATCCACATAATATACGAGCCAATGGAGCGGGAACTGGCGTCGTTAGGCTGCGAGTTATAGAGCGGCGGCAGGTTGCGGATAATCGGGTAGATGATCCCGGCGCCGCGCGCGGAGTTAGACGGCGTGACCGGGGCGAGAATCAGCTCGGAAAACATCACCGCATAGCCAAGAAACAGCGTGCGATGGCCCATCTTCTTCACCAGCATCAGCGCAATTCGCCGACCGAGACCGGTTTTTTCATAGCCGGTGCCAAACATAAAGGCGGCGAAAATCAGCCAGATAACCGAGTTAGAAAAACCAGACACCGCCCACGAGAGGGCTTTGGCGGTAAATTTGAAGCCTTCCTGCGCGAGCTGATCGGGGCTGAACAGCAGCCACGGCGACAGAACGGCAATGATCGAAATCCCGATCATCGCCACGACCGCGCCCGGTACAGGTTCCAGAATGAGTCCCACAATGACGCCGGTAAAGACCGCAAAATAGAGCCAGGTGTGGCTCTCAAGACCGGTGGGGACGGGCAAAACAGCAATAATGGCGATGACCACCAGTGGAGCCAGGTATCGCCACCAACCAGATAAAGGTGCCATTGTCGTATCCCTGAGAAAAGGGAGAGGCGTAGCGCCTCTCCTGAAGGGTTATTTGATGTAGTGCACGTACTCGCAGATCTCGTCAACGATGGGACCGCGACGCTCGGCGAACTGTTTTTTGTTGTCGGCGATCAGGTTGTTGCCGTGGGTATCGATAGAGACAATCAGCGGCCCGAACTCTTTCACCCGGCAAACCCACAGCGATTCCGGCATGCCGAGTTCCGTCCAGTGCACCTCTTCTATCTCTTCGACCTGGGTTGCCGCCAGCACCGCGCAGCCAGCCGGGAAGATGACGTGCAGCGCTTTGAATTTCTGGCAGCCTTCTTCGGTCAGCGGCCCCATACCGCCTTTTCCGACCACCAGCTTCACGCCGGTCTGCTCAATGAACTCTTTTTCAAAGGCTTCCATACGCATGCTGGTGGTCGGGCCGACGGAGACCATCTCCCATTTATCACCGTTTTTACGCACAATCGGCCCGGCGTGGAAAATCGCTTTGCCGTTGAGATCGTAAGGAATGGGGCGCTTGAGTTCGATCAGGCGGCGGTGACAAACGTCGCGGCAGGTCACCAGCGTTCCGGTCAGGTAGATCACATCGCCAACGCGGATATCTTCCAGGTCTTCGGCTTTGATCGGGGTAGTGAGGATCTTTTTCATAACGCGCTCCGGGTGTGGGACAGGTTTTCGAAGGAGAGGTCAGAATGAACCAGCAGCGTACCGCGACGGTGCGCCCAGCAGCCGGTGGAGACAGCCACGCCAATGGTTGACGGATGACGGGCGGCGGATTCGATGTGTACGCCCATCACCGAGCTGTTGCCGGTCAGCCCTTGTGGGCCGATTCCCAGGCGGTTTAGCCCTTCTTCCAGCCGCAGCTCAAGCTCTGCTGCCTTTGGATTCGGATGACGGGTGCCTATCGGGCGCAGAATCGCTTTGCGGGAAAGCACGGCGGCGGTTTCGACGGAGGTTGCGATGCCCACGCCGACCAGTACCGGTGGACAGGCATTGACCGCCAGCGTGGAGATGTTTTCAAAGACGAATTTCACCACGCCTTCGTAGCCTTCGGAAGGCATCAGCACTTTGGAACGCCCTGGCAGCGTGCAACCGCCGCCCGCCATATAAACTTCAATTTCCGCATCGTCGCCATCGGGAATAATCTCCCAGGTGACCCACGGCACGCCGCTGCCGGTGTTTTTGCCGGTATTCACTTCGTCGAAGATTTCGACCGCGTTATGGCGTAGCGGCGCTTTTACGGTGGCGTCTTCCACGGCCTGCTTAAGAATACTTTGCAGCTCGCCCAGCAGCGGGAAGCGGGAACCGACCTTCACGAAGAACATAATTTCACCCGTGTCCTGGCAGGCCGGGCGGTTCAGGTCGATTGCTTTCTGCATGTTATCGAACATCGTGTGGTAGATAATGTTTCCCATCGATGAGGTTTCGGCATCACGCAGCTGTTTTAATTTATCGACGACGTCGTCGGGCATTCGGGTGGAGATCATGGCGGTAAAATTAGCGACAATATCCGTCAACGTAGTAACCGCATTTTGGTTATTTTGATTGCTCATCATATCAACTCCAGTTCTTTTATTAATCTGGAAATAAATTCTCTGGAGTAAACTACCACTAAAGGTGTGGTTTTATATTTTTTGTCACTGTGTATATGCAATTAACAGTTCGTGAATCACACTACAGAAAGGTGATGAAAATTGAGCAAAGGCAGGGTTTAACGACGTTAAGAGATTTACACTGCGCGTATTAAAATCACGGATAACCGACAGATGCTGAACAACTATCCCTTAGCCAAAGACCTACAGGTTTTGGTTGAAATTGTCCATACGGGAAGCTTTAGCGCGGCAGCGGCGGCGCTGGGGCAAACGCCCGCGTTCGTGACGAAACGGATTCAGATTCTTGAGACAACCCTTGCCACCACGCTGTTGAACCGCTCGGCAAGAGGTGTTGCGCTGACGGAAAGCGGGCAACGCTGCTATGAACATGCGCTGAAGCTCCTCACGCACTATCAGCGGCTGGTGGATGAGGTGACGCAAATTAAAACGCGCCCGGAGGGAATGATTCGCATTGGCTGTAGTTTTGGTTTTGGCCGCAGTTATATTGCACCTGCCATTACCGACCTGATGCGCAATTATCCTGAATTACAGGTTCACTTTGAACTCTTCGATCGGCAAATTGATTTGGTACAGGATAATATCGATCTGGATATTCGGATTAACGATGAAATTCCTGATTATTATATTGCGCATTTGTTAACAAAGAATAAAAGAATATTATGCGCGTCTCCCGCATATCTCCAGAAATATCCTGAGCCGAAAACCTTACAAGAATTAAGCGGTCATGATTGTCTGGTGACAAAAGAACGTGATATGACCCACGGCATATGGGAACTGGGGAACGGGCAAGAGAAAAAATCAGTGAAAGTAACCGGACACCTCTCTTCCAATAGCGGTGAAATTGTTTTGCAGTGGGCGCTGGAGGGCAAAGGGATCATGCTGCGTTCAGAGTGGGATGTGCAGCCGTTTCTGGCGAGCGGTAAACTGGTGAGGGTATTGCCGGAGTATGCGCAGAGCGCCAATATCTGGGCGGTCTATCAGGAACCGCTGTACCGCAGCGTAAAGTTACGGGTATGTGTGGAGTTTCTGGCGGCATGGTGCCAGAAGCGACTCGGCAAGCCAGACGAGGGATATCAGGTGGCGTGGTGAACCAATCTGTAGGCCGGATAAGACGCTTTGCGTCGCCATCCGGCGATGCGTATGTGCCCGATGGCGGCTTCGCCTTACCTGGCCTACGGCGTGGTGTAAAAAGCTACTGCGGATCTTTCTCGCGCTTCTTCTTGAGTTTCGTCCAGATCTTCGTCTCCTGACGACGCCACAGGCGCTGGATGTTGTCATGGTGGCGCAGCAAAATCAGGCAAGACAGCATAGAGACCGGGAAGGTGAACTGGGGTTTAAACCACCAGACGTAGAATGGCGCAATCAGCGCGCTGACGATCGCACCCAATGACGAGTAACCGCTCAGTAAGACGGTCAGCAGCCAGGTGCCCGCCATCACGCCAGTTAAGTCCCAGCCGATGGGCGCGATCGCGCCGAATGCGGTCGCGACGCCTTTTCCGCCTTTGAAGCCAAAAAAGACCGGCCAGATGTGCCCCAGACAGGCGGCGATGGCAATCAGGCCCAGCCAGAAAGGGGTTACGCCTAATGCATAAGCGCCCCAGACCGGCAGCATGCCTTTGAGGACGTCGAAAATCAGTACCGCTACGGCTGCTCCCTTGCCCCCTATGCGTAACACATTGGTCGCGCCAGGGTTACCGGAGCCACTCTGACGCGGGTCGGGTAAACCTGCAATGCGGCAGACCAGAATGGCACTGGAAATTGAGCCGCAGAGGTACGCGAAGAGGATCATTCCAGGCGCGATTGCACTCATAAGCTGTTCCGTTTTGAAAATGTCGTGTTAAACGCTACTTCTGTGGATAATACGCATATTTCGCCGGAAGTGGTATCCGGGTTAGCCAAAAAGCAGGCAGGTCGTGATGGATATTGTATTTATAGAGCAACTTTCGGTAATCACCACTATCGGTGTTTACGACTGGGAGCAAACTATCGAACAGAAACTGGTGTTCGATATCGAAATGGCGTGGGACAACCGTAAGTCAGCCAGAAGCGACGACGTTGCGGATTGTCTGAGCTACGCCGACATTGCAGATACGGTAGTCAGCCATGTGGAGGGCGGCCGTTTTGCGTTAGTCGAACGCGTAGCGGAAGAGGTGGCGGATCTGCTGCTCAGCCGCTTTAACTCTCCGTGGGTGCGCATCAAGCTCAGTAAGCCCGGCGCCGTAGCGCGTGCGGCGAATGTTGGCGTTATCATTGAGCGTGGCAATAATCTGAAAGAAAATAATTAACTTCATAGTTTTTAAACCAAACGGCGATATATGGGTCTTAAAGCTGGAGTCATAACTGCTGTTCGTTTTTTTTGATTTAGGGGTTTATTGATGAGCGATATACACTCGCTGCTGGTGGCGGCAATTTTGGGTGTGGTCGAAGGATTGACGGAGTTTTTGCCCGTCTCCAGCACGGGCCATATGATCATTGTCGGTCACCTGTTGGGTTTTGAAGGCGATACGGCAGAGACGTTTGAGGTGGTAATTCAGCTGGGATCGATCCTGGCGGTGGTGGTGATGTTCTGGCGGCGTTTGTTCGGCCTGATCGGCATTCACTTTGGCAAACAACCGCATGAGGGCACCGGAAAAGGGCGCCTGACGTTAGGGCATATTGTGCTGGGGATGATCCCGGCCGTGGTGCTGGGCCTGGTGTTCCATGACACCATTAAGTCTTTGTTTAATCCCGTCAACGTGATGTATGCGCTGGTCGTGGGCGGTCTGCTGCTGATTGCCGCGGAATGCCTGAAGCCGAAAGAGCCGCGCGCGCCGGGCCTGGACGATATGACGTATCGTCAGGCGTTTATGATTGGCTGCTTCCAGTGTCTGGCGCTGTGGCCGGGCTTTTCCCGTTCCGGCGCGACCATTTCCGGTGGGATGTTGATGGGGGTGAGTCGCTATGCCGCATCGGAATTCTCATTCCTGCTGGCCGTTCCGATGATGATGGGCGCGACGGCGTTGGATCTCTACAAGAGCTGGTCGTTCCTGACGGTGGAAGATATCCCCATGTTCGCCGTGGGATTTGTGACTGCGTTCATTGTGGCGCTGATCGCCATCAAAACCTTCCTGCAATTGATTAAGCGTATTTCGTTCATTCCGTTTGCGATTTACCGCTTTATCGTGGCTGCTGCGGTCTACGTTGTTTTCTTCTGATAACGCTTGATGCCGGATGGCGGCGTTTACGCCTTATCCGGCCTACGGTTCGATTTTGTTGCCGGATGGCGGCGTAAATGCCTTATCCGGCCTACGGTTCTATTTTGATGCCGGATGGCGGCGTAAATGCCTTATCCGGCCTACGGTTCGATTTTGATGCTGGATGGGGGTGTAAATGCCTTATCCGGCCTACGGTTCGATTTTGTAGGCCGGATAAGCGGAGCGCCATCCGGCAACAAAACGGTGAGCTTACGCTTCGGGTTTCGGGCAACGCCGTTCCTTCCAGTTCGCCACCGCTGCAATTCGCCGTCTGGTGAGTTCTTCGCGGATCTCCGCGCCTTTAAAGCCTGCCTCCAGCACCTCTTTTGTCGGCACCGCCTGTGCGACCTGCCACGCTTCGCGCAGCCAGCGACCTTGCGGATAGTCAGACGCCTCAAAACCGGTACGACCGCGCACGTCGGCCTCGCTGGTCAGGGCGATTTGCTCTACGCGCTGCGGCTTACGCCAGGCGTCAATCGAATCGAACAGCTTCACGATCGTTTTCGGCTGCAAAATCGGGAAGGTATGGATGAGATCGTGGAATTCCGCCACCAGTTTGGCTAAATCCCGAATCTCATTCGGCACGCGCAGACGCTGGCATAACTGCTCGACCAGCTTTACGCCTGCCGGGCCGTGACCATGATGGCGCGGCCAGAGCGCTTTGGGCGTCAACCCTTTGCCAAGGTCGTGACAGAGCGTGGCGAAACGCACATCAACGTTCGGGCTGAGCATGGCGGCCATTGATAACGTCATCAATGTGTGGATGCCGGTATCGATTTCCGGGTGCCACTTTGCCGGAGCCGGAACGCCAAACAGCGCGTCCACTTCCGGGAACAGAACGCGTAGCGCGCCGCAGTCGCGCAGCACCTGAAAGAAAACCTGCGGATTGCGCGTGGTTAAGGCGTTCTCGGTCTCCTTCCATACGCGCTCCGGCGTGAGGTGTTCCAGTTCGCCTGCGGCGGTCATGTCGCGCATCAACGCCAGGGTTTCATCAGCGATGCGGAAACTGAGGTGCGCGTAGCGGGCGGCAAAACGCGCCACGCGCAACACGCGCAGCGGATCTTCGCTAAAGGCGGGGGAAACATGGCGCAGCAGGCGATTGTTCAGATCGCGACGCCCCTGATAGGGGTCGACGATATGGCCGTCGTCATCCTGCGCGAGGGCATTAATGGTGAGGTCGCGACGTTGCAGGTCTTCTTCCAGCGTCACGTCCGGCGCGGCATAGCAGGTAAAGCCGGTATAGCCTGAACCGGATTTACGCTCGGTGCGCGCCAGCGCATACTCTTCACGCGTTTGCGGATGAAGAAACACGGGAAAATCGCGGCCTACCTGCTGGTAGCCCGCGTCAAGCATCTCCTGCGGCGTGGCGCCAACCACCACCCAATCTTTATCTTTGACCGGTAGCCCTAACAACGCATCCCGAACAGCACCACCGACCAGATAAATCTTCACGCCACTTTCCCTTCCTGAAAAAAATCATCCCTTAATCATATGTCAGTGCGGCAGAGAAGGCGATTTAGTTCATCCAGCGGTCTTTGCGTTTACGGCTTGGGATCATGTGCGGGAGAACCAGGCCGAGCAGCAGGCCGAGTCCCAGCACGCCGCCGCCATACATGAACCACTGCATAATAATGGTGCGCTGCTTGTCATCAAGTTGCAGATTGGCGGCGCTGACTTTCTTCTGCGCCACGATCAGCTCGTTTTTCAGCTTCTGGTTTTCTTCTTTCAACCCGTTAATCACGCTGTCGCTCTGCGACACTTTTTGCTGCATGTCGGCCGTGCGCTGATTCCAGGTGGTATCAATATTGTTCAGCTTATCGGTCAGCGTCTTAACCTGATTTTCCAGATCCGGTACGCGGATACGCAGGCTGGGCGAGCTGTTCAGCTCTTTCATCGGGATCCAGGCAGTACGACCTGTACTGTCTTTCACCTGAGCGTAATTCGTGTTGGCGTCAGTCTGTAATAATGTCACTTCCTCGCCGGCATTCACCGTACCCACGAGGCGATAATTATCTCCCGGACCGCTGCGGACCCAGGTATTCAGTTCGTCAGAGACATAGCGCTTCTCTTCTGCGTGGGAGACGGCAGTGGCGCTAAGTGCAAGTAAAGTTAATCCAATCAGGCGTAATTTTGGCATCAGGCTGTCGTTTTTGTCATAAAAAGTGGAACGATAGTAGTGGCATCAGTGTCTCTACGCAAAGCATTCGACATCAATCGGAATCATCTGTGTCATCTTTGCCACTGTTTTAAACTTTTACGCCCGTCAAATTGCTCGTTGCATGGCAATTTGGCGCAAAATACTATCTACTGACAAAAAAGAACGCGTTAAGTTCGCCGTCATTCTTCCCATATGTGACATAACCCATAAGTACAAGGCAATGGCTCAGGAAATCGAATTAAAGTTTATCGTTAATCACGACGCTGTAGACGCGTTGCGTGACCATCTGCAAACACTCGGCGGCGAGCACCATGCGCCCAGCCAGTTACAGAACATTTACTACGAAACGCCGGACAAGTGGTTGCGTGGACATGATATAGGTCTGCGCATCCGTGGCGAGAATGGTCGTTATGAAATGACCATGAAAATCGCCGGTCGGGTTACGGGGGGCCTGCATCAACGGCCGGAATACAATGTTGCGCTGAGCGAGCCGACGTTGGATCTCGCACGGCTCCCGCAGGAGGTCTGGCCGAACGGCGAGCTGCCCGCGGATCTCGCTTCACGCGTGCAGCCGCTGTTCAGCACCGATTTTTACCGTGAGAAATGGCTGGTGGACGTTGACGGCAGCCGTATTGAAATCGCGCTCGATCTTGGCGAAGTGAAGGCCGGAGAATGTGCCGAGCCAATTTGCGAGCTGGAGCTGGAACTGTTAAGTGGCGAGACCCGTGCGGTGTTGAAACTGGCAAACCAACTGGTGTCGCAAGCGGGTCTGCGTCAGGGCAGCCTGAGCAAGGCCGCACGGGGATATCATCTGGCGCAGGGGAATGCTCCGCGTGGGATCAGACCTACTGCGGTGCTGAAAGCGCCAGCCAAAGCCAGCATTGAGCAGGGGCTGGAAGCGGCGCTGGAGCTGGCATTGTCGCAATGGCAGTACCATGAAGAACTGTGGGTGCGTGGAAATGACGCCGCCAAAGCGGATGTACTGGCGGCGATGGGGCTGGTTCGCCATGCGCTGATGCTGTTTGGCGGTATTGTACCGCGTAAAGCAAGCGCTCACTTACGCGATTTGCTGACGCAGTCGGAAGCGACCCTTGTCTCTGAGGTTTCAGCCATCACGGCTATCTATAGCACGCAAACGGCGATGGCTAAACTGGCGCTGACCGAATGGCTGGTCACCAAAGCCTGGCAACCGTTCCTTGATGCCAAAGCGCAGGCGAAAATGGCCGATTCTTTCAAACGCTTTGCCGATATTCACCTGTCGCGCCATGCGGCGGAGCTGAAAGCGACTTTCGGGCAGCCGTTGGGCGATCGGTATCGCGATCAGCTTCCGCGCCTGACCCGCGATATTGACAGCATTTTGCTGCTGGCAGGTTATTACGACGCGAATGCGGTACAGGCCTGGCTGGAGAACTGGCAGGGCCTGCGCCACGCGATTGTGACAGGGCAGCGCATTGAAGTTGAACACTTCCGCAATGAGGCGATCTTCCAGGAGCCGTTCTGGCTGCATAGCGGAAAACGATAACCAGTAACGCCTGATGGCGATGCAGCGCATCTTATCAGGCCTACGGGCGCAGGTTTTGTAGGCCGGATAAGGCGTCACGCCGCCATCCGGCAACACTCATCGGGATTAGTTAGCCATCTGAGGACACACCTTAAATGAAGCCGCTTTCTTCACCGTTACAGCAGCACTGGCAGACCGTGGTTGAGCGGTTACCAGAAATCCTGGCTGAAGCCACGCTTAGCGTTCAGGCGAAGTCAGTACTTACATTTAGTGACTTTGTGCAGGACAGCGTGATTGCGCATCCCGAATGGCTGACTGAGCTGGAAAGCGCGCCGCCGCAGGCCGATGAGTGGCGGCATTATGCCGCGTGGCTACAGGACGCGTTGGCGCAGGTGACTGATGAAGCGGCGCTGATGCGTGAGCTTCGCGTATTCCGTCGCCGCATCATGGTACGTATCGCCTGGGCGCAGGCGCTGTCGCTGGTGGAAGAAGAAAACATTCTGCAACAGCTAAGCCATCTGGCGGAAACGTTGATCGTCGCCGCGCGCGACTGGTTGTATGACGCCTGCTGTCGCGAATGGGGGACGCCCTGCAACCATGATGGCGTACCTCAACCGTTGCTGATTCTGGGGATGGGAAAACTGGGCGGCGGCGAGCTGAATTTCTCCTCGGATATCGATCTGATCTTCGCCTGGCCGGAGCACGGTTCCACCCGGGGCGGTCGGCGCGAGCTGGATAACGCGCAGTTCTTTACCCGCATGGGGCAGCGTTTGATCAAAGTGCTGGACCAGCCGACGATGGACGGCTTTGTGTACCGGGTGGATATGCGCTTGCGCCCGTTTGGCGACAGTGGCCCGCTGGTGCTGAGTTTTGCCGCGCTGGAAGATTATTACCAGGAACAAGGGCGCGACTGGGAGCGTTATGCGATGGTCAAAGCGCGCATTATGGGCGCTGCCGACAGTGCGTATGTCGATGAACTGCGCACCATGTTGCGACCTTTCGTGTTCCGCCGCTATATCGATTTCAGCGTGATCCAGTCCCTGCGTAATATGAAAGGGATGATTGCCCGTGAAGTGCGCCGTCGCGGTCTGAAAGACAATATTAAGCTTGGCGCCGGCGGTATTCGTGAAATTGAGTTTATCGTGCAGGTGTTCCAGTTGATTCGCGGCGGACGGGAACCCTCGCTGCAATCGCGCTCGTTGCTGCCGACGCTGAGCGCGATTGATGCGCTGCACCTGTTGCCAGAAAATGACGCCGGACAGTTACGCGCGGCCTATCTCTTCCTGCGCCGTCTGGAAAACCTGCTGCAAAGCATCAATGATGAGCAGACCCAGACGCTGCCGGGCGATGAACTGAACCGGGCGCGTCTGGCCTGGGGAATGCGCACGGATGACTGGTCGCAGCTCACCGACATTCTGGCGGCGCACATGGCTAACGTGCGTCGGGTATTTAACGAACTGATTGGCGATGACGAAACCGATACTCAGGAAGATACGCTGTCGGAACACTGGCGCGAACTGTGGCAGGATGCGCTACAGGAAGATGATACCACGCCAGTGCTGGCGCATCTGTCCGACGACGATCGCGGACGCGTGCTGGCGTTAATCGCCGACTTTCGTAAAGAGCTGGATAAGCGCACCATTGGCCCGCGTGGGCGGCAGGTGCTCGACCATCTGATGCCGCATCTGCTTAGCGACGTGTGCTCGCGCGAAGATGCTTCTGTGCCGCTGTCGCGTATTACGCCTCTGCTGGTGGGGATCGTTACGCGTACCACCTACCTTGAATTACTGAGCGAATTTCCCGGCGCGCTGAAGCACCTGATTTCGCTGTGCGCCGCTTCGCCGATGGTGGCGAGTCAGCTGGCGCGTTATCCGCTGTTGCTCGATGAACTACTGGACCCGAATACGCTGTATCAGCCAACGGCGACCGACGCTTATCGCGATGAGTTACGCCAGTATTTGCTGCGTGTGCCGGAAGATGACGAAGAGCAGCAGCTGGAAGCGCTGCGCCAGTTTAAACAAACGCAACTGTTGCGCATTGCGGCGGCGGATATTGCCGGTACGCTGCCGGTGATGAAGGTCAGCGATCATCTGACCTGGCTGGCGGAGGCCATTATCGACGCTGTTGTCCAGCAGGCGTGGGGGCAAATGGTGGCGCGCTATGGGCAGCCGACGCACCTTGCTGAGCGCACCGGACGCGGGTTTGCGGTGGTGGGTTATGGCAAGCTGGGCGGCTGGGAGCTGGGCTATAGTTCCGATCTTGATCTGATCTTTTTGCACGATTGCCCAATGGACGTGATGACCGACGGCGAGCGTGAAATCGACGGCCGCCAGTTCTACTTACGCCTGGCGCAGCGCATTATGCACCTGTTCAGCACCCGCACCTCTTCCGGTATCTTGTATGAAGTGGACGCGCGGCTGCGCCCGTCCGGCGCGGCGGGAATGCTGGTCACGTCGGCGGAAGCCTTTGCCGATTATCAGAAAAACGAAGCCTGGACATGGGAGCATCAGGCGCTGGTGCGCGCCCGTGTGGTTTATGGCGACCCGCAACTGACCTCGCAGTTTGACGCCGTGCGTCGCGATATCATGACTCTCGCCCGCGAAGGTAAAACGTTGCAGACCGAGGTGCGCGAAATGCGCGAGAAAATGCGCGCGCATCTGGGCAACAAGCATCGCGATCGTTTTGATATCAAAGCCGACGAAGGCGGGATCACCGATATTGAGTTTATTACCCAATATCTGGTGCTGCGCTATGCGCATGAAAAGCCGAAACTGACGCGCTGGTCCGATAACGTGCGCATTCTGGAACTGCTGGCGCAAAACGACATTATGGATGAACAGGAAGCGCAGGCGCTGACGCAGGCCTATACCACGCTGCGCGATGAGCTTCATCACCTTGCGCTACAGGAGCTTCCTGGGCATGTGGCGCAAGAGTATTTCAGCAAGGAACGCGCGCTGGTACGGGCAAGCTGGCAGAAGTGGCTGGTTGCCGGGTGAAGTGTGCTATTATCGCGCGCAAATTTTAAGACCCTCAGAGAATCTCTCAGGAGACAGGAATGAAAGTAACGCTGCCAGAGTTTGAACGTGCAGGAGTCATGGTTGTTGGTGATGTGATGCTGGATCGCTACTGGTACGGGCCGACCAGCCGTATTTCCCCCGAAGCGCCGGTGCCCGTTGTCAAAGTGGACACCATTGAAGAACGTCCGGGCGGCGCGGCGAACGTGGCGATGAACATCGCTTCTCTGGGCGCAAATTCGCGTCTGGTGGGTCTGACCGGTATTGACGATGCGGCGCGCGCGCTGAGCAAAACGCTGGCGGATGTGAACGTAAAATGCGACTTCGTTTCTGTGCCTACGCATCCGACGATTACCAAACTGCGTGTACTTTCCCGTAACCAGCAGCTGATTCGCCTGGATTTTGAAGAAGGCTTTGAAGGCGTCGATCCGCTGCCATTGCACGAGCGTATTAACCAGGCGCTGGGCTCAATTGGCGCGCTGGTGTTGTCTGATTACGCCAAAGGCGCGTTGGCCAGCGTTCAGCAGATGATTCAGCTTGCGCGTAAAGCGGGCGTTCCGGTGCTGATCGACCCGAAAGGCACCGATTTCGAACGTTATCGCGGCGCCACGCTGTTGACGCCGAACCTGTCCGAGTTCGAAGCGGTGGCGGGTAAATGTAAAAGTGAAGAAGAGATTGTCGAACGCGGCATGAAGCTGATTGCCGATTTCGAATTTTCTGCGCTGCTGGTGACCCGTTCCGAGCAGGGAATGACGCTGCTGCAACCGGGTAAAGCGCCGCTGCATATGCCGACCCAGGCGCAGGAAGTGTATGACGTTACCGGTGCCGGGGATACGGTGATCGGCGTACTGGCGGCCACATTAGCGGCGGGGAACTCCCTGGAAGAGGCCTGCTATTTCGCGAACGCGGCAGCAGGCGTTGTCGTCGGTAAACTGGGAACATCAACCGTTTCGCCAATCGAACTGGAAAATGCGGTGCGCGGTCGTGCGGATACCGGCTTTGGCGTGATGACGGAAGCCGAGCTGAAACAGGCCGTGGCCAGCGCGCGTAAACGCGGCGAGAAAGTGGTCATGACCAACGGCGTTTTTGACATTCTGCATGCCGGACATGTGTCTTACCTGGCGAACGCCCGCAAGCTGGGCGATCGCCTGATCGTCGCGGTGAACAGCGATGCCTCCACCAAACGTCTGAAAGGCGAAACTCGTCCTGTGAATCCGCTGGAACAGCGAATGATCGTGCTGGGTGCGCTGGAGTCCGTTGACTGGGTAGTTTCTTTCGACGAGGACACCCCGCAGCGGCTGATTGCAGGTGTGCTGCCGGATCTGCTGGTGAAAGGCGGTGACTATAAGCCAGAAGAGATTGCCGGTAGCGAAGAAGTCTGGGCCAACGGCGGCGAAGTGCTGGTGCTTAACTTCGAAGACGGTTGTTCGACCACCAATATCATCAAGAAAATCCAGAAAGACAGCGATAAATAACCGCTGAACAGACGGCCCGATACGCACAGCGCCATCGGGCATCTGGCTTGTTTCCAAAGTGTGATGTCAGGCAACTGATATGCGCACTTTTTGCACAACCGTTCAACACATATAAGAGAATACTGAAATTAGAAAAAGCATATGGCCTTAACAGATATTTGATAACTGGAGGGTATGCTGATGAACGACAAGAACGTATATTCGTTAAACAATTTTGATTTTCTGGCGCGCAGTTTCGCCAGGATGCAGGCTGAGGGCCATCCTGTTGATATCCAGGCCGTTACCGGAAATATGGATGAGGCGCACCGCAGCTGGTTTTGCAAACGCTATGCGCTTTACTGCCAACAGGCGACACAGGCTAAGAAGCTAGAACTCGAACACTGAAAATATCAACGGGCCTTACGGCCCGTTGTGGTTTTTACTCTTGCGGATCGACAGGCGGGATGGCGGGCGCAGGTTTAACATCTACAGGTTTCTCACGCGCTTCCAGCTCGCTGAGGCGTTGCTCCAGCAGCGCCAGCTTTTCGCGGGTGCGCAGTAAGACCTGAGTCTGCACGTCAAACTCTTCACGGCTCACCAGATCGAGACGCGTCAGCTGCGATTGCAGCGTCTGACGGATTTTCTTCTCGATATCTTCCCCGAACTCCCGAACCCCTTTCGGCATCGACTCGTGAACCTGACGAGCGAGTTGCTCAATTTTTTTCGGGTCAATCATTGTGGTTTCCCTGAACTGGTAAGTGTCAGAACACATTGTAGTGCGATATGCAGGCGTCATAAACCAGAATTGTGTGTCGCTTAGCGGAGTAAAGGCGTTGATGAAGGTAATCAATAGCGTTATAGTTAACTCGCTTATTCTCAGGGCGGGGCGAAATTCCCCACCGGCGGTAAATCAGCGTATGGCCAAAAGATTTCGCGTTGCGGCAATGCAGCAGCGGCGTGAAAGATGAAGGACAGGTTGAAAGCCCGCGAGCGCTTCAGGTGCAAATCTGAAGGTCAGCAGATCCGGTGTAATTCCGGGGCCGACGGTTAAAGTCCGGATGGGAGAGAGTAACGATCCAGTCGGGCATGGGCCCGCTCACGTTATTTTTTTGCCGCTTGTCGGTACTCCTAAGACTGCCCTGATTCTGGTAACCATAATTTTAATGAGGTTTTTTTACCATGAATCAGACGCTACTTTCCTCTTTTGGTACGCCTTTTGAACGTGTGGAACATGCGCTATCCGCGCTGCGTGAAGGACGCGGTGTGATGGTGCTTGACGATGAAGATCGCGAAAACGAAGGCGATATGATTTTCCCGGCCGAGACCATGACCGTTGAGCAGATGGCGCTGACCATTCGCCACGGCAGCGGCATTGTTTGTCTGTGCATCACTGAAGATCGTCGCAAGCAGCTCGATCTGCCGATGATGGTGGAGAACAATACCAGCGCCTACGGCACCGGTTTTACCGTGACCATTGAAGCCGCAAAAGGCGTGACTACCGGCGTTTCTGCCGCAGACCGCGTAACGACCGTTCGCGCAGCCATTGCCGATGGCGCGAAACCTGCCGATCTGCACCGTCCAGGCCACGTTTTCCCGCTGCGCGCGCAGCCGGGCGGCGTTCTGACCCGTGGCGGCCATACTGAAGCCACCATCGATCTGGTGACGCTGGCCGGGTTCAAACCTGCTGGCGTACTGTGCGAGCTGACGAATGACGATGGCACAATGGCGCGCGCGCCGGAATGCATCGCGTTTGCCGGTAAACACAACATGGCAGTAGTGACGATCGAAGATCTGGTGGCTTACCGCCAGGCGCACGAGCGTAAAGCCAGCTAATTCTGTAGGCCTGATAAGCGAAGCGCCATCAGGCGATGAGATGATAATAAAAACCGAAGCCGGTTCGCAGGCTTCGGTTTTTTGTGTTTACAGAGGTCATTAATCCCGCCGTTTATCCCTTATATTTTACTTTTTTAAACATCCCATCTGTTAATAAAAGCCCAACCTTTTTCTCTATGATCAAAATCATATTCTCGATTTCATACTGTGCCAGTATATAGGGCTACCTCAATATAGGTAGAAAAGGTTTTAACGCTAATTGTTTGGTAATATTAGATTTTAAGGGTAAGAGGATGTTTATCGCCTGGTATTGGCTCGTCTTAATTTTTCTGGTGATCGTAGGGTATTTTTGCCATATGAAACGCTATTGTAAGGCGTTTCGGCAGGACAGAGATGCGCTGCTGGAAATCCGCAATAAATTACTTCGTCGCGATGATGAAGAACGCGTTATGACCAAAGAGCAGGAATAAGCGCTTCCTGCTGCCTCTGTTATCCGATTCCCATCGCCTGAAGCACGACAAGACTCAACCCCATCACCGACATTCCACACAGTACGCCGTAGCTGGGATTATTATTAGGGTCGATCTCTTTTGCCAGCGGCATCAGCTCATCAACGGATAATGCCACCATAATTCCCGCGACGGCGGCCATGATGGACGCCATAACGACCGGTGAGATCAGGCTGCCCAGAATAAGCCACGCCATCACACCGCCAAGAATTTCCGCCATCCCGGAGATACCGGCCCAGAAAATTGCTGTCCGTTTTGAACCGGTTGCGGCGTAGACTGGCCCGGCGACCGCTAATCCTTCAGGAATATTGTGCAAGGCGACCGCCAGGGCAATGCCAAAACCCAATTCGAGGTTGCTGCTGGCGGTGACGAAGGTAGCGATACCTTCCGGGAAGTTGTGCAGGCTGATGCCCAGCGTCAGCAGGATGGCGGTGCGTTTTATCGAGCCGGGGAGAGGACGTGCGGTTTTTTGCACTAAATCTTGTGGATGGGCGTGGGGAAGCAGCCTGTCGAGACCGAAATAACCCAGCAAGCCGATAATAAACATGCCGTAACCCAGCACCGGAGACATGCCATCTGCCGCCAGCGCGGCTGGCAGCATCTCCATCAGCGAGATCAGCAGCATAATGCCTGCGGCGAATCCCAGTGAAAACGCCAGTACGCGGTTGGACGGTTTTTGCCCCAGCACGCCAAGAAACGCGCCAATAAAGGTGGCGGCGCCCGCCAGTAAGGTCAGAATTAAAGGTACTGACATCGACAACTCCTTATGATTCAACTGTCCGAACCTGACCTTCAAAATAACTGATGATCTTCATCATGGTTATCTGAGTTCTTCATCCATCGAAAAAGCGTATTGTGATGATATCAAAATGACTCCCTCAGTAAGGATATCATCATGTCTTCAACACGTATGCCAGCATTGTTTTTAGGTCACGGTAGCCCGATGAACGTTCTGGAAGATAATGTGTATACCCGCGCCTGGCGGCATCTGGGGGATACATTGCCGCGTCCAAAAGCGATTGTCGTTGTCTCGGCGCACTGGTTCACGCGAGGGACGGGCGTGACGGCGATGGAAGCGCCAAAGACGATCCATGATTTTGGCGGCTTTCCTCAGGCATTGTATGACACGCACTATCCTGCGCCCGGTTCGCCGGAACTGGCGCAACATCTGGTTGAGTTGCTGTCGCCGACGCCGGTCGCGCTGGATAAAGAGGCGTGGGGCTTTGATCACGGCTCCTGGGGCGTGTTGATCAAGATGTACCCGAATGCGGATATCCCGATGGTGCAGTTGAGCATCGACAGCACCAAACCGGCGGCCTGGCATTTTGAAACAGGGCGCAAACTGGCGGCGTTGCGGGACGAAGGCATTATGCTGGTCGCCAGTGGCAACGTGGTGCATAACCTGCGCACGGCGCGCTGGCATGGCGAGAATACGCCCTACCCGTGGGCAACGTCATTCAATGAGTATGTGAAAGCGAATCTGACATGGCAGGGGCCGGTAGAACAGCATCCGCTGGTTAATTACCTCGATCATGAAGGAGGATCGCTGTCGAACCCAACGCCGGATCACTATCTGCCGCTGCTGTATGTGTTAGGCGCATGGGATGGCAAAGAGCCGGTGACGATTCCGGTTGACGGCATCGAGATGGGCAGCCTGAGTATGCTGTCGGTACAGGTGGGATGATTAATGCCCGATGGCGCTACGCTTGTCGGGCCTACGGCACGAATTGTAGGCCGGGTAAAGCGGAGCCGCCACCCGGCACAAGAGACTATTCGACAAAGATATGCGGGTAGAAGCGGGACAGATCCTGGGTGATCAACGCTCTGTCTTCGCGAATACCGATCCCGGCGGGTTGATCGTTGATCAACCAGCTGCCAATCAGCATATAGCTGTCGCCAAACTTTGGCAGCGGACAGAACTGCTGCACAATCATGCCTTCTTCGCCGTAAGGGCCTTCCACCGCTTCGATCGTTTTCCCGTTCTCAATGATGGAGACGTTAGCGCCTTCACGCGAGAAGATCGGTTTGACGACGAATTTTTCCATTTGCGGATAGTCATCTTCCGCAAAATAAGCCGGCAGCAGGTTAGGGTGATCAGGGAACATTTCCCATAACATTGGGAGCAGCGCTTTATTGGAGATAATGCTCTTCCAGGCCGGTTCCAGCCAGCGAACGCCAGCATCTTCCAGCTTGGTGGAGAACATTTCACGCAGCATAAATTCCCACGGATAGAGCTTAAACAGATTGGCAATCACCTGATCCTGCAAGTCCGAAAACTGACCTTTTTCACCCAGGCCGATATCTTCAATGTAGAGGAACTCGGTGGCGATTTCAGCTTCGGCGGCGCAGTCCTGTAGATACTGGATTGTCCCGCGATCTTCCACGGTGTCGCGACAGCAGGTGAGGTGCAGCAGTTGGAAGCCATACTGCTCACGCAGCTCGGCGAAGCGTTCGATCAGCTTTTCTTGCAGACTGTTAAACTGATCGCTGCCTTCCGGCAGGTTGCCCGCATTGAGCTGGTCTTCCAGCCAGATCCACTGGAAAAACGCGGCCTCATACAGTGAGGTCGGCGTATCGGCGTTATTTTCTAAAAGTTTAGGCTCACCCGTGCCATCCCACGCCAGATCGAGGCGGGAATAGAGTGACGGCTGCTGCGTTTGCCAGGACTGACGTACAAAGCCCCAGGTATGCTTAGGAATGCGAAATTTCGTCATCAGCTCGTCGCTGGCGATCACTTTCTCCACGACCTTAAGGCACATCTGGTGCAGTTCAGCGGTGACGTCTTCCAGCTTCTCAACCTGGTCGAGCGTCAGCTTGTAGTACGCGTCTTCACACCAGTACGGTTCCCCGTACATCGTGTGAAAATTAAAACCGTATTCGGTGGCTTTCTCGCGCCAGTCCGGGCGCTCAGTAATACTGATTCTTTCCATGCGTCTTAGCCGCCCATCGAACGATTCGAGGTGCCGGTGGCGCTACGCTGCATTGTGCTTTGTTTTGCCACTGATTCGCCAAAACCACCACGGGTAACGGTTGTGGTTGTGGCGGGCTTCGGCGCCATCGCGGTTTTCGGTACGGTCATGGTGCGGCCCGGCTGTGCGGCGCCGTAGTTCTTGCCGCTGGCGTCGGTGTATTTACCGTAGGCCGGGCTGGCCGGGTTTTTTGAACTGAACAGTGGTTGCTGAGCAAAGCCCGCGCCGCCGCCCATCATTCGGCCCATCATATAGCCCGCCATCAGCGGCATCCAGAAGCTGCCGCTGGATTGCGCCTGCGCCTGATTTTCCGGCGCCATGCCAGCCTGAGCCGGCGCCTGCTGGCACTGGCCTTCGCCGAATTCAGCCACGCAGTCTTCACGCGTCGCGTATTTCGGCGCGGTACGTTCCGCTTCTTTCAGGGCATTGTTGAATGCGGTCGTACATTCAGCGTTTTTGCCCGGATTCGCCGCCGAGCAGTCGTCGGCGTTTTGATACAGCGAAACCGTTTCGTCGCTTTTTTCACAGCCGGCCAGCATAAAGACAGCGGTAACCGCCAGAGCAACCGGAGTAAGATGACGTGCGCTCCAGTTTTTGCGGAACGAGGCGTGATGTATAGATTTTGTCCGTTTCATTTTTGTCTTCCAGGACCCAGTGGTAAACACAATAAATAATGCTCAGGATAGTGGATGGCTGGTCGAAATTGAAGCGAGAAGAGGCGAGAATGCGGCAGAATGGCGGGATCTTTACGTTGCCTTACGTTCAGACAAGGTTTAGCGCCCGGTGGCGCGACGCTTACCCTGCCTGCAATCAGGTAGGCTCAATAAGCGAAGCGCCATCGGGCAATTCATCAGTTACGGAACGGGTTGTTACCGTTGCTGCTGGTGGAACGTGCTGAAGCAGGCTGAACCGTACTGGCATTATAGCCATCCGCCGCTGCATCCTGCTGCGGGGTTTCCGGCGCGACGTTATCCGGGGATGTCGAGATCGGTTTACCCAGCGCATTGTTCAGCGCCACCAGATCCTGCTCGTTCAACGTACCGAGAGCATTCTTGATGTTCAGCTGGTTAATCAGATAGTTATAACGCGCATTCGCCAGTTGTTGCTTCGCTTCATACAGCGCAGTGGTGGCATCCAGCACGTCAACAATGGTACGCGTACCCACGGAATAACCGGCTTCGTTTGCATCCAAAGAGCTTTGCGCGGAAACAACAGCCTGTTTGTAAGCGTTAATGCTGCTGATAGAAGCATTAATGTTGTTGAAGGAAGAGCGCACGGTCTGCACGACGCTGCGGTGCGCGCTTTCCAGCTGTTCGCTCGCGCCAACAAAGTTGTACTGCGCCTGTTTCACCTGAGAGTTGACCATCCCACCCTGATACAGCGGCAGCGAGAAGCTCAGGCCGATTTTGTTCTGGCCCATATTGCTGTCGTCATATTGGGAACCTGTTGCCCCATGGGTTTTGGAACCATTGTATGAGGTGTCAGACACGCCGGTAGAGGCGGTTAAATCCAGCGTTGGCAGATGGCCGTCCTGCGCCTGGCGGATTTGCTCGCGCGCCAGATCCTGGCTCAGACGCGCCTGCAACAGCGTCAGGTTACGGTTTTCGGCCTCTTTCAGCAGCGCGTTAACGGCCTGCGGCTTATCGGTTTTAAAGTTCGTGACATTCAGCGAAGCCAGTTCCGGGTAGTAGTTACCGGTGACCTGGCGCAGTTCTTCTACGGCGTTATCCAGATTGTTGCGGGCGGTGACTTCGTTCGCCAGCACGGTATCGTATTGTGCACGGGCGTTTTGCACGTCAGTGATAGCGACCAGGCCGACGTTAAAACGCTGGGTGGTTTGATCTAACTGACGATAAACGGCTTCTTTCTGCGCCTGCGTATAAGAGAGAACGTCAATGGCGTTCAGGACTTTAAAGTAGGCGCTCGCCGTATTGAGGATCAGCGTTTGCTGATCGGTCTGGAACGTGACGTCCTGGATACCTGCGGATTTTTCCTGCAACGTCAGCGCGCGCCATTTTGACATATCAAAAAGGGTCTGGGTTAATTGCAGAGAGGCGCTGGTGGCGTTGGAGTTGATGCCATTCGCATCACGATAGCCGTTGCTGTAGGTGTAATCGGCACCTAAACCCAGTTGCGGCAGTAAAGGACTACGCGCTTCGTTAATTTTTTCGAATGCAGCATCGCGATCGGCGGCGGATTTACGCAATTCCGGGTTGCTCAGGCGTGCTTGCTGATAAACTTGCATCAGGTTCTCTGCCTGGCTCAGTGTGCTGAACCCCGTCAGGCTCAGGCCGATAAGGATGGGGAGCAATTTCTTCATTTGCATTCCTTGTTGTGAAGCAGTATTTAGCGCTGATCAAATTGTAAAAATAATTGCTGATTCTAGCAGAATCCGCCACTGCAAAAAGTTGGCGTTACGTGCCATCCGGCGTTAATTTGCACCAATTTATCACAAGGTCGCTGAAACGGCAGTCAAACGCCCTTGAAATTCACATTTTAATCACTATTGGTACCAGGACAGCACAATGCATAAACCAGACAACTCGCCAATGACTTTCTCCAAAAACGATGTAGAAATTATTGCACGAGAAACGCTATATCGCGGTTTTTTTTCACTGGATCTCTATCGTTTCCGCCACCGCCTGTTCAACGGTGAAATGAGCGGTGAAGTGAAACGCGAAATTTTTGAGCGCGGCCACGCCGCAGTGTTGCTACCCTTTGACCCTGAGCGCGACGAAATTGTACTGGTCGAACAGATTCGTATCGCGGCGTATGACACCAGCGAAACGCCGTGGTTGCTGGAAATGGTCGCCGGGATGATCGAAGAGGGCGAAACCGTTGAGGAGGTCGCTCGTCGCGAAGCAATGGAAGAGGCCGGACTTGAGGTCAAACGGACGAAACCGGTCATGAGTTACCTGGCAAGCCCCGGTGGCACCAGCGAGCGTCTTTCTATTTTAGTGGGCGAAGTGGATGCCACGACCGCGAACGGGATTCATGGTCTGGCCGATGAAAACGAAGATATTCGTGTTCATGTGGTAAGTCGGGAGCAGGCTTACCAGTGGGTAGAAGAGGGGAAAATCGACAACGCGGCTTCTGTCATCGCTTTGCAATGGCTGCAACTGCACTATCAAGAGTTAAAACACGAGTGGAAAAAATGAAGCGTTACACACCTGACTTCCCTGAAATGATGCGCCTGTGCGAAACTAATTTTTCGCAATTGCGCCGCCTGTTGCCGCGCAATGACGCACCCGGCGAAACAGTAAGCTATCAGGTGGCCAACGCGCAATATCGGTTAACGATCGTTGAATCGACCCGATACACTACGCTTGTTGCGATCGAGCAGACGGCGCCAGCCATTACGTACTGGAGCCTGCCGTCACTTACGGTGCGCCTGTACCATGACGCGATGGTGGCCGAAGTGTGTTCAAGTCAGCAGATCTTTCGCTTCAAAGCGCGGTATGATTATCCAAATAAAAAGTTGCATCAACGCGACGAAAAGCATCAAATTAATCAGTTTCTGGCCGACTGGCTGCGTTACTGTTTAGCACATGGAGCGATGGCGATTCCGGTTTATTAGCGTCGTGAAACCTAAGGACACCATTTGGAAAGCCTGTTAACCCTTCCTCTGGCTGGTGAGGCCAGAGTCAGGATCTTACAAATTACCGATACTCACCTGTTTGCCGAAAAACATGAAACGCTGCTGGGCGTGAATACCTGGGAAAGTTACCAGGCGGTGCTGGATGCGATTCATGCCGGGCAGCACGAATACGATCTGATCGTGGCGACAGGTGATTTAGCGCAGGATCAAACGGCTGCGGCCTATCAGCACTTTGCTGAAGGTATCGCAAGCTTTCGCGCGCCTTGCGTTTGGTTGCCGGGTAACCATGACTTTCAGCCCGCGATGTACAGCGCGTTGCAGGAAGCGGGGATCTCCCCGGCCAAACGCGTGTTTATCGGCGATCAATGGCAAATCTTGCTGCTGGATAGCCAGGTTTTTGGCGTACCGCATGGTGAATTGAGCGACTTTCAGCTTGAATGGCTGGAGCGCAAACTTGCCGATGCGCCGGAGCGCCACACCTTGCTGCTTCTGCATCACCATCCATTGCCTTCGGGATGCAGCTGGCTGGATCAGCACAGCCTGCGTAACGCGGCCGAACTGGACAGCGTGCTGGCGAACTATCCTCGTGTCAAATACCTGTTGTGCGGTCATATTCATCAGGAGCTGGATCTTGACTGGAATGGCCGCCGCCTGCTGGCGACGCCGTCCACCTGCGTCCAGTTCAAGCCACACTGCGCGAACTTCACGCTGGACACGATAGGGCCAGGCTGGCGGACGCTGGAACTGTACGCCGGGGGTTCTCTGGAAACGCAAGTGCATCGTCTGCCGGGGACTCAATTCCGACCCGATACCGCTTCGGAAGGATACTGATGTCTACGCTTCTTTATCTGCATGGGTTTAATAGCTCTCCGCGTTCGGCAAAGGCATGTCAGCTTAAAAGCTGGCTGGCGGAGCGCCACCCTCATGTTGAGATGATCGTGCCGCAACTGCCGCCGTATCCTGCCGATGCAGCAGAGTTGCTGGAATCTATCGTGCTTGAACACGGTGGAGCGCCGCTCGGCGTCGTCGGATCGTCGCTGGGCGGCTATTACGCCACCTGGCTGTCGCAGTGTTTTATGTTGCCTGCGGTGGTGGTGAACCCGGCGGTGCGGCCGTTTGAACTGTTGACCGACTACCTCGGTCAGAACGAGAACCCCTACACCGGGCAGCAATATGTGCTAGAGTCTCGCCATATTTACGATCTTAAAGTCATGCAGATTGACCCGCTGGAAGCGCCGGATTTGATCTGGCTGCTGCAACAGACGGGGGATGAAGTGTTGGACTACCGCCAGGCGGTGGCGTATTACGCCTCCTGCCGCCAGACCGTTATCGAGGGCGGAAACCATGCATTCACGGGCTTCGAAGATTATTTCAACCAGATTGTCGATTTCCTTGGACTGCACAGTTTCTGACAATCAATTCGAATTGCTAATTTAAATCATGACGCAAACTTATAACGCTGATGCCATTGAGGTACTCACTGGGCTTGAGCCGGTACGCCGCCGCCCGGGGATGTACACCGATACAACCCGCCCGAACCATCTTGGGCAGGAAGTGATTGATAACAGTGTGGATGAAGCACTGGCGGGTCACGCAAAACGCGTGGATGTGATTTTACATGCCGATCAGTCACTGGAAGTGATTGATGATGGCCGTGGGATGCCGGTGGATATCCACCCGGAAGAGGGCGTTCCGGCGGTTGAACTGATCCTCTGCCGACTGCATGCGGGCGGTAAGTTCTCCAACAAGAACTACCAGTTCTCCGGCGGTCTGCACGGGGTGGGGATTTCCGTCGTCAACGCCTTGTCAAAACGCGTGGAAGTCACCGTGCGTCGTGATGCCCAGGTCTATAGCATCGCTTTTGAAAACGGCGAGAAAGTGCAGGATCTTCAGGTTGTCGGGACATGCGGTAAACGTAATACCGGCACCAGCGTTCACTTCTGGCCGGATGAAACTTTTTTCGACAGCCCGCGTTTTTCCGTCTCTCGCTTAACCCATATCCTGAAAGCGAAAGCGGTGCTGTGCCCTGGCGTTGAAATCACCTTTAAAGATGAGGTCAACAATAGCGAGCAGCGCTGGTGCTATCAGGATGGCCTGAACGACTATCTGGGCGAAGCGGTTAACGGCCTGCCGACCCTTCCTGAAAAACCGTTTATCGGTAATTTTGCCGGTGATACGGAAGCCGTAGACTGGGCGCTGCTGTGGCTGCCGGAAGGCGGCGAGCTGCTGACCGAAAGCTACGTTAACCTGATTCCGACGATGCAGGGCGGCACTCATGTGAACGGGCTGCGCCAGGGTCTGCTGGACGCGATGCGTGAATTCTGCGAATACCGCAATATTCTGCCGCGCGGCGTGAAGCTGTCTGCGGAAGATATCTGGGATCGCTGCGCTTACGTGCTCTCGGTGAAGATGCAGGACCCGCAGTTCGCCGGGCAGACCAAAGAGCGTCTCTCTTCGCGCCAGTGTGCGGCGTTTGTGTCGGGCGTGGTGAAAGACGCCTTCAGCCTGTGGCTGAATCAGAACGTTCAGTCTGCGGAGCTGCTGGCGGAGATGGCCATTTCCAGCGCCCAGCGTCGACTGCGCGCGGCGAAGAAAGTGGTGCGCAAAAAGCTGACCAGCGGCCCGGCGCTGCCGGGTAAACTGGCGGACTGTACCGCGCAGGATCTCAATCGTACCGAACTGTTCCTCGTGGAAGGGGACTCGGCGGGCGGTTCCGCCAAGCAGGCGCGCGATCGTGAATATCAGGCGATCATGCCGCTGAAAGGTAAAATCCTCAACACCTGGGAAGTCTCTTCTGATGAAGTGCTGGCATCGCAGGAAGTACACGATATTTCTGTGGCGATCGGCATCGATCCAGACAGCGACGATCTGAGCCAGCTGCGTTACGGCAAGATCTGTATCCTGGCGGATGCGGACTCCGATGGTCTGCACATTGCCACGCTGCTCTGCGCCCTGTTTGTGAAGCACTTCCGCACTCTGGTGAAGCACGGGCACGTCTACGTCGCGCTGCCGCCGTTGTACCGTATCGATCTCGGCAAAGAGGTCTACTATGCGCTGACGGAAGAAGAGAAAGCGGGCGTGCTGGAACAGTTGAAGCGTAAGAAAGGCAAGCCGAACGTGCAGCGCTTTAAAGGTCTGGGTGAAATGAACCCGATGCAACTGCGCGAAACCACGCTCGATCCGAACACCCGTCGCCTGGTGCAGCTCACTATCAGCGACGAAGACGATCAGCGTACCAACGCCATGATGGATATGCTGCTGGCGAAGAAACGCTCCGAAGACCGCCGCAACTGGTTGCAGGAAAAAGGCGATATGGCGGATCTCGACGCGTAATCGACCATTGAATGCCTTATCCGGCCTACGCTCGCATTGTGCCCGTAGGCCGGATAAGCGAAGCGTCATCCGGCGTTACTGTCTATGCCGCTTGCGATACTGCAACGGCGTTTCGCCAATCCCTTTGCCAAAGGCGCTAATAAAGTACGTCACGTCTGAAAACCCCACCTGTCGGGCAATCTCCCGCACACTCTCCTCGCTGTGTAACAACGCTTCGCAGGCTTTGCGTAACCGAAGGGTATTGAGGTAATTGAGGATGCTTTCACCGGTTTCAAAATGAAAGCGCCGGGAAATGTAGCTTTTTGATTTTCCTGACTCTTCTGCCAGCTCGCTGAGGCTGAATTTACGGGTGTAATTCTCATCCAGCCAGAACATCACCTGGCTTGCTATTCCGGTGCCAATCTCCGTCATATTGACGTTATCTTCGGGCAACAGGCTAAATAAACTCAATAACAGGCAGGAAATCTGTTCGGCGTTAAGCGGCTTGAGCGCTGCCATTTTTTCGTAACGGCTGAAGAGAAAATCAACGTGCGGGTGAATATCCGCCACATCGAATACTCTGGCCTCGCCGCCACGTACGGTCAGACTTTGCAGACGCTGTTGATTAAGCGGAAAATCGCGCAGCACTTTCAGTACCGCATGCTGATCGAGGTGAATAATGGTTCGGCGGTAGTGGTCTTGCGCCTGCTCATCCACCATGATTTTATGCAGGGTAAAGGGCGGGAAAAAGAACAATCGACCTGGCCGCATGGTGTATTGCTGGTGATCGACGATCACTACGCCAAATCCTTCCTCCACATACAGCACCTCCAGACACTGATGCCAGTGGTGATAGCGAACCGAGTTAGCAAATAATCGACTAAATGACGCAATGGCGTCATTGAGCGCGATCAGTTCCAGATGTTCCTGAGATGAGGGTGCATTCATAGTGCAACAGATTTAAATTTTTGCCGCTGAATTCTGGTTTATAAACCTTGTTTTTAAATTTTTTCAATCACTGTTTTATTTTAATTCTATTGGTGTGATTGAGATAACATTTCCGCTTGTCGGCGATTCACTATCCTTTAGCCACTTAATTCAGAGGGGCAGAGTATGTGGTCGGCAACTGAAGAAAAATCAAATCCATTGTCATTCCGTGAAGACGTAATCAGCGCCGTCACAACGATGCTGAGCGCGCTGGATAAACAGTTTCCCGCAGGGGCGGCGCAGTTTTCACTGGGTGACACCTGCGCGCACTACAGTGTGGATATCGCCTGCATGGAAGGGCTCTCCAGAGCGTTATGGGGTCTGTTTCCTCTGATGGCTGGCGGCGCTGAGGTGCCGTTTGCTGATAAGTATATTCAGGCGATTAAACTCGGCACCAATCCACTCAGTCCGCACTACTGGGGCGATACCGACCCTTACGATCAGCGCCTGGTTGAGATGGCCGCCTACGGCCTCGGCCTGGCGTTGCTGCAAACGCGTTTAACCGACAAGTTCAGCGAAACGGAACTGGCGAATCTCCATCGCTGGCTAAACCAGATCACCGACGCACAAATGCCGGACAGCAACTGGAACTACTTTGCGATTATCGTCCAGTTGGGTTTCAAACGTGCCGGGCTGCCGTTCGATCAGGCGGCGATCGACCGCCGTTTTACGATGATGGAAGCGTACTACCTGGGTGACGGCTGGTATGCCGATGGCCCCGGTCGCCCAAAAGATTACTACATCTCGATGGCTTTTCATTTTTACGGGCTGCTGTACGCCACACTGAACCCGGAAGATGCTGCCCGTGCCGCCACCCTGCGCGAACGCGCTCGCCTGTTTGCCGCTGATTTTATCTACATGTCGGCAGCAGATGGCGCATCCGTACCGTTTGGCCGCAGTTTGACCTATCGCTTTGCGATGGTCGCGTTCTGGAGCGCGGCGGCGTTTGCTGAGCTGGATGTCTTCTCGCCGGGCGTGATTAAAGGGGTGATCCTGCGGCATCTGCGCTGGTGGCAGCAGCACCCGATCGTCGATCGTGACGGCATTCTGACGCTGGGGTTTGCTTATCCGAACCTGGCGATGTGTGAAGATTACAACTCGCCGGGCTCCCCTTACTGGGCGCTGAAGGTTTTTTTGATCCTCGCCTTGCCGGACGATCACGCCTTCTGGCAGGCCGAAGAACTCCCGCTGCCGCAATGCGCAGAAAAACACGTTATTCCCCATGCCGCACAAATTTTGCAGCACAGTGAGAATTCAGACCATGTCACGATGCTGACTTCGGGCCAGCTTGAACTGAATAACTACGTTAACACCGAAGCGAAATACACGAAGTTTGCCTACTCCAGCCGTTTTGGTTTCACCATTGAACGCGGACGCTATGGCCTTAAACATGCGGCGTGCGACTCCATGCTGCTGCTGGCGGATGGCGACAACTATTTCCGTGGCCGCCGTCGCTGCGACGAAGTGCGGGTCGATGAGAATTTTATTTTTTCCCGCTGGTCTCCGTGGCATGACGTCACTGTCGAGACCTGGCTGGCGCCCTTCGGCGAGTGGCATCTTCGCCTGCACCGCATCCACAGCGCGCGAACGTTGCAAACCGTGGAAGGCGGCTTTGCGGTGATGAAAGCGGCGCATCAGCTCAGTGAGCGCGGATGCTACCTGGCGGCAGAGAACGGATGCAGCACGATCGTCGATCTGTCGCCCGCGCTGGCCCGCCAGCCGGACAGCATTATTACGCCGCCGAACAGCAGCATTATGTTTGCACAATGCGCCGCGATTCCACTGCTTACCGCAGAAATTGCACAGGGCGAAAGCTGGCTGTGTTGCGCGGTTTCTGCTTCCAGGCAACAGAAAAAATATACGGCAATTCCGCAACTGCAAATAAACGATAACCAGGTGGTTATTCGCGAACCAGAAAGCGCACGCCAGTTATCGTTCTTTTTATAAAACTCTGGCCCCTACACGTTGGCGAGGATGGTATGAAAAATTGTTCAACAAATAACAGAACTGAATATTATAAAATCAGTAGCTTTATATTCCTCTATTTCTTTACCTGGTCTGCCAGTATTGGTTTACTGGCCATCTGGCTGGGGCAGAAAGCACAGCTAAGCGGCACGGTTATTGGTACGGTGTTTGCAGTAAACGGTATTTTTGCGGTCATTCTGAAGCCCATTTATGGCTACATTCTCGATAAAATCGGCATGAGCAAATACCTGCTCTATTTTGTTGTGATGATGTCGGCACTAATGGCGCCATTCTTTATTTATGTTTATCAGCCATTATTGCTTTCAAACACCATGCTGGGCATTGTTATAGGCGCGATTTACCTGAGCTTTGCCTGGTATGCTGGCGTGGCGGCTTGTGAATCCTACTCTGACCGCTTCAGCCGTCTTAACGGCATGGAGTTTGGCCAAATCCGTATGTGGGGCTCGCTGGGGTGGGCGGTGGCGTCGTCGTTTTCCGGCCTGCTGTTTAACCTCTCTCCGGCGTATAACTTCATTATGGGCAGCGTGGCGTCGGTAGTGATGCTGGTGGTACTGCTGAGTCTGAAAGTGAATGTGAATGCGGCAAACGCAGCGGACGTGCTGACAAAAGAGAAAATCGTCCCGGCGGATGTCTACGCGCTGTTGCGCAGCCGTAAGTTCTGGGCGTTCTGTCTGTATGTCGCCGGTGTGGCGTGGATGATGTTTATCGCAGAGCAGCAGTTCTCCCGCTACTTTGTCACTTTCTTCTCTGACGTTCATGAAGGCAACGCGGTGTTTGGCTATCTGGGAACCGTGCAGTCGGGAATGGAATTTGTCATGTATATGGTGGTTCCATTATTTGTTAACGCGATCGGCGCTAAACGCGGTTTGTTGATTGTGGGGGCGCTGGTTGGCGCGCGTCTGATTATTTCCGGGCTGTGTGATTCACACCTGCTCATCTCCGTACTGAAGCCGCTGTATGGTCTGGAAATCTGTCTGCTGTTGGTTTCGGTCTTTAAATACATTGCTGAACACTTTGATAAACGCGTCAATGCGACCATGTATTTATTGGGCTATCAGGCGATGCTGTATGTCGGCAATGTGGTGATCTCTTCACCTGCCGGATTAATGTATGACCGAATTGGTTTTGAGAAAACGTATATCATCATGGGGATTATTGCTCTGACCTTTACGCTTATTTCGGCATTTACCTTATCGGCATGTCAGAGTAAATCCCGCCATCGTACCGCTATTGAGATCGCCGAAAATAATACGGCGCATTAAATTTCATTGGGTTTAATTTAGAAGGAACCGAAATATGTTAAATCATATCGTTGAGGAAACGTTGCGCGCATTTCCTGGCAGCCCGGTTGACGCCGGAACTTTTCAGGATGAAATGATCGGCGCGCGTGAACACGTCCTCGAACTGATTAGCCGTCATTTAACGGAATTCGGTGAAAAATTTCCTGCCGAAACCTGCGTTAAAGGTTATTACCCGTTAACTGACAACGTTGAGTGGACCACCAGCTTCTGGACCGGGCAACTGTGGCTGGCGTGGGAGATGAGCGGCGAGGCGAAATATCGTGAACTGGCGGAAAAACATGTGCGTTCTTTTGGCCTGCGTATTGCCGGACGCCACGACACCAACACCCACGATCTGGGGTTCCTTTATACCCTGTCCTGCGTCGCAGCCTGGCGACTGACGGGCAACCGCGATGCGCGTGGTTTTTCGCTGATGGCGGCAGAAGCGCTACTGGAGCGTTTCCATGAAAAGGCGCAGATTATCCAGGCGTGGGGCGATCTTAACGATCCCGAACAGGCCGGGCGGATGATCATCGACTGCAACATGAACCTGCCGCTGCTGTACTGGGCGAGCGAGCAGACGGGCGATCCGCGTTTTGCCGAGGCGGCAAAAGCCCATGTGGCGCAGGCCGCGAAATACCTGATTCGTGAAGATGCATCCACTTTCCATACTTACTACATGGATGTGAAAACCGGCGCGCCGCGTTACGGCAACACCCAGCAGGGTTATGCGGATGATTCATGTTGGTCGCGCGGTCAGGCGTGGGGGATTTATGGCTTCCTGCTGAGCTATATCTATACGGGCGACAAAGAGATGGTGGCGCTGTCGAAAAAGCTGGCGAACTATTTCCTTAATCGCCTGCCGGAAGACGCGGTCTGCCATTGGGATCTGGCGCTGGTGGGGACAGACGCGCTGCGTGACGCCTCGTCGGCGGCGATTGCCGTGTGTGGCCTGCTGGAGTTGATCAAACACCTGCCCGTGACCGATCCGGATCGTGAGCGTTATCAGCAGTGGGCGATGGGAATCATGTCATCGCTAACGAAGGGCTATCTGATGGCGAAAAATGAGAAGGGGAACGGGCTGTTGAAACATTCGGTGTACCACCTTTCGAGCAACAAAGGGGTCGATGAGTGTGCTAGCTGGGGGGATTATTTCTACGTGGAAGCGTTAACGCGTTTTACCCAGTGCTGGAAGCTGTACTGGTAACCATATTGCCAGGAATTGCCCGGTGGCACTGCGCTTACCGGGCCTACATTCAGGGAATGCGCTGTCGTGCTGTAGGCCGGATAAGCGAAGCGCCATCCGGCATTTAGCGCAAAACTTAAACGCCTGACTCCAGAATACGGATACTTGTTTCCAGCACGTCGCCTTTAACGGCTTCGGCGTAGGCTTTCATATGTGGGGTTTGCAAATGCGCTTCGAGATGCGCAACGCTTTCCCACTGTTCAACCATCACGATTGAGTCAGGTGCGGTCGTCTGAAAGGCCACGCCCGCAGCGTGATCGACCATCGGCGCGTAGCCGTGGCAACCCTCTTCTTTCAGCACGGTCGGAATGATTTTGGCAAACTGATCCAGTACCGCCTGACGGTGATGTTGACCTGGACGGGTACGGATTTCAGCAATGACAGTAAGCATGGTTAACTCCTTCTAATTCCAGGCTACTAGTTAACCAAAAATCTCGCTCAGATGCTTGCGATATTCTGCGATATAACGCGGGACATCCGGCATTTTGATGACGTCATTGGTGATAAAGGTCGGCAGCGCTTCCATTCCGAGGAACTGATTGGCCTTGTGGAACGGCAGGTATACGCCATCCACGCCAACGCCGTGGAAGAACTGATCGTTGTCGGTGAAAGCCTCCATCGGTGCGTTCCAGGTCAGAGAAAGCATGTATTTTTTCCCCTGAATCAGACCGCCGGAGCCGTATTTTTTTGACGCGTCCGAACGGGTGCGGCCATCGCTGGCGTACAGCGTACCGTGGCCTTCGGTAAAGACGTCATCCATGTATTTTTTTACGGTCCACGGCGCGCCCATCCACCAGCCAGGCATCTGCCAGATAACCACGTCAGCCCAGACGAAGTGCTGGACTTCGGCTTTGACATCGTAATCACTTTCAGCGCGGACGATTTTGACATCATGCCCGAGGTCGCGCAGAAGGCCATCCGCCACTTCGGTCAGGGTGTCGTTCAACTGACCATTGGAGTGCGCAAATTTTTTCGCCCCGTTGATAATCAGAATGTTGCTCATTATTTGTCCTCTCAGGAATGCGTTTGAAACAGATTTTACGCAGATGAGCGGCCCGGTGAAATGAGCAAAATGTGCAAAGTCTTTTGCTCATTGCGCAATAATCTTGCGATCACCAGGTTACTACGGCTTCAAAGCCTCCTTCCGGCGCATTGCCAAACGAGACGCTCATCCCATGCAGCGAGGCGATGCGGCGGACAATCGACAAACCCAGACCACTGCCGGTGACGCTCTGCCCTGGCGGGCGATAGAATCGTTCGCCGATACGCGCCAGCACCGCCGGCGAAACGCCGGGGCCATTATCCCGGACGGTAAAATACCGGGCATTCAGCGTCACGTTCACCACGCTGCCCTGTGGGCTGTAACGAATGGCGTTATCCAGCAAATTGCGCACCAGCAGGCTGAGCAGCAGCGGTTGGCCCGTGCGCGTGACGTTGTGGGCGTTAACGTGCAGACGCACGTCAATATGCGCCTGCTGGGCCGGTTGCCAGATATCCATCACGGCGGATTGCAATAGCGCCTCCAGCGAGACTTCCGCGACATCTTGCAGGTTATCGAGCGAGTCGAGCCGTGAAAGGGTTAAGAGCTGGTCCACCAGGCGCGTGGCGCGCTCAATCCCCGTATGCAGTTGCATGAGCGCTTTTTGACGCGCCTGCGGGTCGTCGTCCGAGAGTTGCGCCACCTCGGTTTGTACTTTCAGCGCAGTGAGCGGGCTGCGTAACTCATGCGCCGCGTCCGACGTGAATTGCCGCTCGCGCACCATCATCGAATGCGTACGGGCAAATAACTGGTTGAGCGCGCCGACTAACGGACGAACCTCACTTGGCACACCCTTATCGTCAAGCGGCTCTTCCGATTCCGGGGAGCGCAAACGCAGCGCCTGGGCGAGCTTTTTCAGCGGCCTGAGTTCCCGGCTAAGCAGTACAATCAGGATGAGCAGCATCAGCGGAAGCGCGATCAGCCACGGCGTTAGCTGCGCGGTGACAATCGCCAGCGCCATATCCTCGCGGTACTCCAGCTCCTGAGCGACGACGATACGGTACTTGCCATCCGCAGAGGTCAGCCAGACAAAACGCCATTTATCATCATCGCCATTCAGGTATCCGTCATCAAAACCTTCCCGACGGTAGCTGTAGGGAATATCCCGGCCATTATCGCCATCGTTCAGCACCATTCTGCCGTCGGCGGTATACACCGCAAAGGCCAGCACATCGTCATCGACATGACCATGCTTCAATTTTTTCGGCGTCTGCGCCATCCGTTCAGGCGCCGAGATTTCGTTGACATCCAGAGTAATAAGGCGCTTCGCAAACAGCATGAGCTGGGTATCAAACAGCTCGTCGACGTTGTCGGTCGTCTGTTTCCAGGCCACGAAGCTGGAGGCCACCCAGGTGATGGCGGCCAGGATCAGAAAAATAAGCGTGAGCCTGACGCGCAGGCTGAGACGTTGTGTGAGTTTCATGGGTTGCCCAGGGTGTAGCCGATCCCGTGTACGGTGCGGATAAAATCACTGCCCAGCTTACGGCGTAAATGATGAACATGTACCTCAATGGTATTGCTGGAGACATCTTCGTCCCAGGTATACAGCTTCTCTTCGATGAGCTTACGCGGCAACACGCGCCCGACGTTGCGCATCAGCAGCTCCAGCAGGGCAAACTCTTTCGGCTTCAGGGGCAGCGGATCGCCTGCCAGCGTCGCGACCAGATTACCGGGATTGAGCGTAACCTGGCCGTGGCGCAGTTCGTTGCTCACCTGGCCGTTAGCGCGGCGTAACAGCGCTTCCAGGCGGGCGGCGACTTCAATCAGCGCGAAAGGTTTGCACAGATAGTCGTCCGCTCCCAGACGCAGCCCCTCCACGCGTTCCGCCAGCGCATCGCGCGCCGTCAGAATCAGTACGGGTTCGCGTTTTCCCTGTTCACGCCATTCGCGCAGGATATCCCGCCCGTCCATCCCCGGTAGCGTAAGGTCGAGGATCACCGCATCATAAGGCGCGCTGTAGAGCGCTTCTTTACCCTGACGACCTTCGGTGAACCAGTCGACGCTGAATCCCATTTTGCTTAAACCCGCCTTGATGCCGTCGCCAATCAGCGCGTCATCTTCTACCAGTAAAATACGCATATGTTCATCCCTGCGGTGACTCTTTCTCTCGCCAGTAAACCCTGTCGTGGCGCGCGTTGTACAGAAAAAAAAGTATCTTTTTTTGCCTTAAGAAGTTGTTAAGGATTACCTTATTTAATTGAGACGAAACAGCGTAAAAAGGGAGAGAGAGTCATGAAAAAATTGGCTGCAATGGTTGCCGTAATGGCGTTGTGTTCCGCTCCGGTTCTGGCGGCTCAGCAAGGTGGATTTTCTGGCCCGACGGCGACGCAAAGTCAGGGCGGCGGGTTTGTTGGCCCGAACGGGAGTAATACGACCGTAGAAAGCGCGAAATCAATGCGTGATGACGCCTGGGTCACCCTGCGCGGTAACATCGTTGAGCGTATCTCCGACGATCTGTATCTGTTCAAGGACGCCACCGGGACGGTGAATGTCGATATCGACCACAAACGCTGGAACGGCGTTACCGTAACGCCGCAGGACCTGGTTGAAATCCAGGGCGAAGTGGATAAAGACTGGAATTCCGTTGAAATCGACGTGAAGCAAATCACCAAAGTCGCCAAATAAACCCCATCAGGGCCGCACTCGTGGCCCTTTTTCTTTGTGACTCAACGCGCCAGATAAGGTAGTATCTGCGGCAATATTGCCTGACGGATACTGGGTTATTGTTCAGGCTAACAGTTGAGGAACCACGATTAATGAGCGATATGGCAGAGCGCCTTGCGCTGCATGAATTCACGGAAAACGCCTATCTGAACTACTCCATGTACGTCATCATGGACAGGGCGTTGCCGTTTATTGGTGACGGACTGAAGCCGGTTCAGCGTCGCATCGTGTACGCGATGTCTGAACTGGGGCTGAACGCCAGCGCCAAATTTAAAAAATCCGCCCGTACCGTCGGCGACGTGCTGGGTAAATACCATCCGCACGGCGACAGCGCCTGTTATGAAGCGATGGTGCTGATGGCGCAGCCGTTCTCTTACCGTTACCCGCTGGTTGACGGGCAGGGGAACTGGGGCGCGCCGGACGATCCGAAATCCTTCGCGGCGATGCGTTATACCGAATCCCGCCTGTCGAAATACGCGGAAGTCCTGCTGAGTGAACTCGGTCAGGGGACGGCGGACTGGGTGCCGAACTTTGATGGCACCCTGCAAGAGCCGAAGATGCTGCCTGCGCGTCTGCCCAATATTCTGCTCAACGGCACCACCGGCATCGCCGTTGGGATGGCGACAGACATTCCGCCGCATAACCTGCGCGAAGTGGCGAAAGCCGCGATCACCCTGATTGAGCAGCCGAAAACAACGCTTGAGCAGGTGCTGGATATCGTGCAGGGGCCGGACTACCCGACCGAAGCGGAAATCATCACTTCCCGTGCGGAAATCCGTAAGATTTACGAAAATGGTCGCGGCTCCGTGCGTATGCGCGCGGTATGGAAAAAAGAAGATGGCGCGGTGGTGATTACCGCGCTGCCGCACCAGGTGTCCGGCGCTCGCGTACTGGAGCAGATCGCTGCCCAGATGCGGAACAAAAAGCTGCCGATGGTTGACGATCTGCGCGACGAGTCCGATCACGAAAACCCGACCCGTCTGGTGATCGTGCCGCGTTCCAACCGCGTGGATATGGAGCAGGTGATGAACCACCTGTTTGCGACCACGGACCTGGAAAAGAGCTACCGCATCAACCTGAACATGATCGGTCTGGACGGTCGCCCGGCGGTGAAAAACCTGCTGGAGATCCTGACCGAATGGCTGGCGTTCCGTCGCGATACCGTGCGCCGCCGCCTGAACTATCGTCTGGAGAAAGTCCTCAAGCGCCTGCATATTCTGGAAGGTTTGCTGGTGGCGTTTCTCAATATCGACGAAGTGATTGAGATAATCCGCCATGAGGATGAACCGAAACCGGCGCTGATGTCGCGTTTTGGCATCACGGAAACCCAGGCCGAAGCCATCCTCGAACTGAAACTGCGCCATCTCGCCAAACTGGAAGAGATGAAGATTCGCGGCGAGCAGGATGAGCTGGCGAAAGAGCGCGATCAATTGCAGGGCATTCTGGCCTCCGAGCGCAAAATGAACACCCTGCTGAAGAAAGAGTTGCAGGCGGATTCAGACGCGTATGGCGACGATCGCCGCTCCCCACTGCGCGAGCGTGAAGAAGCTAAAGCGATGAGCGAGCATGACATGCTGCCGTCTGAACCGGTGACGATCGTGCTGTCGCAGATGGGCTGGGTGCGTAGCGCCAAAGGCCATGATATTGACGCGCAGGGTCTGAACTATAAATCGGGCGACAGCTGGAAAGCCTCGGCGAAAGGCAAGAGCAACCAGCCGGTGGTGTTTATCGACACGACCGGGCGCAGCTACGCCATCGACCCGATTACGCTGCCGTCGGCGCGTGGTCAGGGTGAGCCGTTGACCGGTAAGCTGACGCTGCCGCCGGGCGCGACCGTAGAGCATATGCTGATGGAAGGGGATGAGCAGAAACTGCTGATGGCCTCGGACGCCGGCTATGGTTTCGTCTGTACCTTTAACGATCTGGTCGCCCGCAACCGCGCGGGTAAAGCGCTGATCACGTTGCCGGAAAACGCGCACGTTATGCCGCCGGTGGTGATTGAAGATGAAACCGATATGCTGCTGGCGATCACCTCCGCCGGGCGTATGTTGATGTTCCCGGTCAGCGATCTGCCGCAGTTGTCGAAGGGGAAAGGGAACAAAATCATCAACATTCCGTCTGCGGAAGCGGCCAGAGGCGACGATGCGCTGGCCCAGCTCTACGTTCTGCCGCCGCAAAGCACGCTCACGATTCATGTCGGCAAGCGCAAAATCAAACTGCGCCCTGAAGAGCTGCAAAAAGTGACCGGCGAGCGCGGTCGTCGCGGTACGCTGATGCGCGGTTTGCAGCGCATCGATCGTATTGAGATTGACTCGCCACGACGCGCCCGCGACGGCGACAGCGAAGAATAAGGCGATTTTAAGCGCCATCAGGCCATCTCATTGTGCCGGATGGCGGCGTAAACGCCTTGTCCGGCCTGCGGTTTTAACGATGCTGTCAGGCCGGATTAACAATAAAATTTCCCGTAAAACCGTTGTTTATTCGCGCATTGCGATTAACAATACGCTTTTCCAGAGAGCCGCTCTTAACAAAGCCCTAACCTGATATCAGGTGACGTAGAATGCGACGCTCTTAGGCCTTCAGAGGTTGTTATGCTATATATCTTTCGTCTAATCATTACCGTTATTTACTGCATTCTTGTCTGCATTTTCGGTTCGATCTACTGCCTTTTCAGCCCGCGTAACCCGAAGCACGTCGCGACGTTTGGCCATATGTTTGGCCGTCTGGCGCCGCTTTATGGCCTGAAGGTGGAGTGCCGTAAGCCTGCTGATGCCGAAAGCTATGGCAACGCTATCTATATCGCTAACCATCAGAACAACTACGATATGGTGACGGCAGCCAACATTGTGCAACCGCCTACGGTGACGGTCGGCAAAAAGAGCCTGGTCTGGATCCCGTTTTTTGGCCAGCTGTACTGGTTAACCGGTAACTTGTTGATTGACCGAAATAATCGTGCCAAAGCGCACGGCACAATCGCGGAAGTGGTGAGCCATTTTAAAAAGCGCCGTATCTCTATCTGGATGTTCCCGGAAGGAACGCGCAGCCGTGGCCGTGGCCTGCTGCCGTTTAAAACCGGCGCCTTTCATGCCGCTATCGCCGCCGGTGTTCCGGTGATTCCGGTGTGTGTTTCCAATACATCGAATAAAATTAAGCTTAACCGACTGAATAACGGTCTGGTGATTGTAGAGATGCTGCCGCCGGTGGACATCAGCCAGTTTGGTAAGGATCAGGTTCGTGAACTGGCGGCGCATTGCCGCTCGTTGATGGAACAAAAAATTGCAGAACTCGATCAGGAAATTGCAGAGCGCGAAGCGACCGGCAAAGTCTGAATCAGTGTGATCGCGTTTTTGTGGGAAACGACTTCCTGCGCACTCTTTGTCTGTTTTAAATGGAGCTTATATGTCACTCAGTCGGCGTCAGTTCATTCAGGCTTCGGGGATCGCACTGTGTGCCGGTGCCGTTCCGCTGAAGGCTAATGCTGCCGGTCAGCAGCAGCCTCTGCCCGTTCCGCCGCTGCTGGAGTCCCGTCGCGGGCAGCCGTTGTTTATGACGTTGCAGCGCGCGCACTGGTCCTTTACGCAGGGTACGCGCGCGCCCGTCTGGGGGATTAACGGGCGTTACCTGGGGCCGACGATTCGCGTCTGGAAAGGGGATGACGTTAAGCTCATCTACAGCAACCGTCTGACTGAAAATGTCTCCATGACCGTCAGCGGATTGCAGGTGCCGGGGCCGCTGATGGGCGGCCCTGCGCGGATGATGTCGCCCAACGCTGACTGGGCGCCGGTATTGCCGATTCGTCAGAACGCCGCCGTGCTGTGGTATCACGCCAATACGCCAAACCGTACCGCGCAGCAGGTCTATAACGGCCTTGCCGGGATGTGGCTGATCGAGGATGAGGTCAGCAAATCGCTGCCGATCCCCAATCATTACGGCGTGGATGATTTCCCGATCATTATCCAGGATAAGCGGCTGGATAATTTCGGTACGCCGGAGTACAGCGAACCGGGCAGCGGCGGGTTTGTTGGCGATACGCTGCTGGTCAACGGCGCACAGAGTCCTTACGTGGAGGTTTCCCGCGGCTGGGTACGCCTGCGCTTGCTGAATGCGTCGAACTCTCGCCGTTACCAGTTGCAAATGAGCGACGGTCGCGCGCTGCATGTTATTTCTGGCGATCAGGGCCTTTTACCCGCGCCGGTGTCCGTTAAACAACTGTCGCTGGCGCCCGGTGAACGCCGGGAAATTCTGGTCGATATGACCAATGGCGATGAGGTGTCGATCACCTGCGGGGAAGCGGCCAGTATTGTCGATCGCATCCGTGGCTTCTTTGAACCTTCCAGCATTCTGGTCTCTACGCTGGTGCTGACCTTACGGCCAACCGGGCTGCTGCCGCTGGTGACTGACAGCCTACCGATGCGTTTATTGCCCACGGAGATTGTCAGCGGCGCGCCGATTCGCAGCCGGGATATCAGCCTCGGGGACGATCCCGGCATCAACGGGCAATTGTGGGACGTCAACCGCATTGATATCACCGCCCAGCAAGGTTCCTGGGAGCGCTGGACCGTTCGCGCCGATATGCCGCAGCCTTTCCATATTGAGGGTGTCTCTTTCCTGATCCGCAACGTCAATGGCGCCATGCCGTTCCCGGAAGATCGGGGCTGGAAAGATACGGTATGGGTGGACGGACAGGTGGAATTGCTGGTTTATTACGGACAGCCTTCCTGGGCGCACTTCCCGTTCTACTTCAACAGCCAGACGCTGGAAATGGCCGACCGGGGGTCTATCGGACAAATGCTGGTGAACCCGGCGCCGTAAATCTTCCCTCGCCCGCAAGGGCGAGAAGTGAATACCTTTCTCTTTCGTTCCGGCATATAATCCCCGGCCTTTGATTATTTTTTTACCATTTTTTTGGAAGCATTATGAGCGCAATATCCCTGATCCAGCCAGACAGAGATCTTTTCTCCTGGCCTCAATACTGGGCGGCCTGTTTTGGTCCCGCGCCTTTTTTGCCGATGTCACGCGACGAAATGGATCAACTTGGCTGGGATAGCTGCGACATTATTCTGGTTACCGGTGATGCGTATGTCGATCATCCGAGCTTTGGGATGGCGATTTGCGGTCGTATGCTGGAAGCGCAGGGTTTCCGTGTTGGCATCATTGCCCAGCCGGACTGGAACAGCAAAGATGATTTTATGCGTCTGGGGAAACCGAATCTGTTTTTCGGCGTCACAGCGGGCAACATGGACTCGATGATCAACCGTTATACCGCCGATCGCCGACTGCGCCATGACGACGCCTATACGCCGGATAACGTGGCGGGCAAGCGCCCGGATCGTGCGACGCTGGTCTATACCCAGCGCTGTAAAGAGGCCTGGAAAGACGTGCCGGTGATCCTCGGCGGTATTGAAGCCAGCCTGCGTCGTACCGCGCACTATGATTACTGGTCTGATACCGTACGCCGCTCGGTGCTGGTGGATGCGAAAGCCGATATGCTGATGTTCGGCAACGGCGAGCGCCCGCTGGTTGAAGTTGCGCACCGCCTGGCAATGGGGGAGCCGATCGGCCAGATCCGCGATGTGCGTAACACCGCGATTATTGTTAAAGAAGCCCTGCCGGGCTGGAGTGGGGTTGATTCCACGCGTCTGGATACGCCAGGGAAAATTGATCCGATCCCCCATCCGTATGGCGAAGATCTGCCGTGCGCGGATAACAAACCGGTTGCGCCGAAAAAGCAGGAAGCCAAAGCCGTGACCGTTCAGCCGCCGCGTCCGAAGCCGTGGGAGAAAACCTACGTGCTGCTGCCCTCCTTTGAGAAGGTGAAGGGCGATAAGGTATTGTATGCGCACGCGTCGCGTATTCTGCATCACGAAACCAACCCTGGCTGCGCGCGTGCGCTGATGCAAAAGCATGGCGATCGCTATATCTGGATCAACCCACCCGCCATTCCGCTCTCTACCGAAGAGATGGACAGCGTTTTTGCGCTGCCGTATAAGCGCGTGCCGCATCCGGCATACGGTGACAGCCGCATTCCGGCTTACGAAATGATCCGCTTCTCGATTAACATCATGCGCGGGTGTTTCGGCGGCTGCTCGTTCTGCTCGATTACCGAACACGAAGGCCGCATTATTCAGAGCCGTTCAGAAGATTCGATCATCAATGAGATCGAAGCGATCCGCGATACCGTACCGGGCTTTACCGGCGTAATTTCCGATCTCGGCGGGCCGACGGCCAACATGTATATGCTGCGCTGTAAGTCGCCGCGCGCGGAACAAACCTGCCGCCGCCTGTCGTGCGTGTACCCGGATATCTGCTCGCATATGGATACCAACCATGAGCCGACGATCAACCTCTATCGCCGCGCCCGCGATCTGAAAGGCATCAAGAAGATCCTGATCGCCTCCGGCGTGCGTTACGACATTGCCGTTGAAGATCCGCGTTATATCAAAGAGCTGGCGAGTCATCATGTGGGCGGCTATCTGAAGATTGCGCCAGAGCATACCGAAGAAGGGCCGCTGTCGAAGATGATGAAGCCGGGCATGGGCAGCTATGATCGCTTCAAAGAACTGTTCGACCTTTACTCAAAACAGGCCGGGAAAGAGCAGTACCTGATCCCGTATTTTATCTCTGCGCACCCCGGTACGCGGGACGAAGATATGGTGAATCTGGCGCTGTGGTTGAAACGCCATCGCTTCCGTCTGGATCAGGTGCAGAACTTCTATCCGTCGCCGCTGGCGAACTCGACGACCATGTATTACACCGGGAAAAACCCGCTGGGTAAAATTGGCTATAAGAGTGAAGACGTGGTGGTGCCGAGAGGCGACAAACAGCGTCGTCTGCATAAAGCGCTGCTGCGTTACCACGATCCGGCGAACTGGCCGCTGATTCGCCAGGCGCTGGAAGAGATGGGGAAAAAGCATCTGATTGGCAGTCGTCGCGAGTGTCTGGTTCCGGCGCCTACGCTGGACGAGATGCGTGAAGCCCGTCGTCAGAACCGCAATACGCGCCCGGCGTTGACTAAGCATACGCCAGTGGCGCATCAGCGTCAGACGCCTGCAAGCAATAAAAAACGCAGCAAGGTAGCCGGACGTTAAACCCGTTAGCTGTTTGCCGGATAAGGTGCTTGCACCGCTATCCGGCAAACGGACGGATTATGCGTTCGCTTCACGAATTCTGGCGGCCAGCGCCGCCAGTTTTTCGTCATCCGCCCGCTCGTGGTCATGCGATGACAAATAGCCTTCGTACTGTTCAAAGAATTTCGCCTGCCGCGATTCAATAGGCTTCCATTCGCTCAGGTTAGCGGTACCGTGCATGGGGCTGAGCTTGCTGTGCACATGATCCACGCCAAATCCTTCAAAAAACATTCCCGTACGTCCCACGTCCGGGAAGGCGTTATCCAGCTTTTTCGCCACTTTTTGGGTGGCAAGCATCAGATCGGCCAGCGCCTGCGGCGGCAAGTCGAACGCATAGCTGGGATAATGCTTCTTCGGGATCACCACCGTAAAACCGTCGGTGTTCGGGAAGATGGAGAGGAAGGCCAGATGATGCTCGTCTTCCCAGATCTTATGGCAGGGGGCTTTACCCTCAACGATTTGGCAAAAAATACAGCTCATTCCTTTTCTCCGTTGCTGAGTTCACAATTCGCGTCGTACCGACTCAACACTTTCTACCAAACCCGCCTGGTAGTCAAAAAGCCCGACAGAAATGTCGGGCCGGAAAGGAAGGTTAGCCGCCGAACTGATCCGGGTCCGGCCCCAGGCGTTTACCCTGGTCAAGTTTGGCCACTTCGCTTAATTCGTCTTTGTCGAGACGGAAATCCCAGACGTCGAAGTTTTCCGCAATACGTGAAGGGGTGACGGATTTAGGGATCACCACCAGCCCGTTATCCAGATGCCAGCGGATCACAATTTGCGCCGGAGATTTACCGTACTTATCCGCCAGATCGCGAATGATTTTCTGATCGAAAACGCCTGCGCCGCCTTGCGCCAGCGGGCTCCAGGACTCGGTCTGGATCTTGTGCGTCGCATTCCAGGCATGCAGCTGACGCTGTTGCATCAGCGGATGCAATTCGATCTGGTTGATCACCGGTGTAACGCCGGTTTCATCGATCAGACGCTGGAGGTGGTTTACCTGGAAGTTACACACGCCGATGCTTTTCACCAGCCCCTCTCTTTGCAGTTCAATCATCCCTTCCCAGGCGTCAACATAATGGTCGATAGCCGGAACGGGCCAGTGCATCAGATAGAGATCGAGGTGATCCAACTGGAGCTTATCCAGGCTTTCCTGCAAGGCTTCTCGAGGGCGTTTCTGATCGTCATTCCACAGTTTGGTGGTAATAAACAGCTCTTCCCGGTCGATACCGGCATCTTTTAACGCTTTTCCGACGCCTTCTTCATTCTTGTACGCCGCAGCGGTATCAATGGAGCGATATCCCACTTCCAGCGCCTTATGAATGGCGGAAATTGCTTCCTCGTTGCTTGCCTTCCAGACTCCCAGGCCCAGTTGTGGCATTACGTTGCCATCCTGTAGCTTGATAACGGTTGGATTAGCCATGCGTTCCTCCTTTATGCGATCTCACCGGAGCAAACTCCGGTGAGGTTGTGTGACTTAAGTCTGGACGAAATGTCCAAAAACGAAAGCCAGAGGCGAAAAAACCTTAGCGAGCCGCTTCGTAAATCCGACGGCTGACATCAAGCGTAATGTCCTGATGTTCACCCAGATTTGTGCCGCCGTGCGCTTCCAGTTTTGCCAGCAATGCCGGAATGGAACTGCCGTCCAGACCGTAATCAGACAGGCGAGTCGGTACGCCCATTTGCTCAAAGAAGCGGCGGGTGGCGGCGATGGCGGCATCAATACGCGCATCGTCGGAACCGTCGGTGATATTCCAGACTCGCTCTGCGTACTGCAACAGTTTGGCGCGTTTGGTATCGCGTTTTTCATTCCACAGCGCAGGCAGGACGATAGCCAGCGTCTGCGCGTGATCAAGGCCGTGCATCGCCGTCAGCTCATGACCCAGCATATGCGTTGCCCAGTCCTGCGGGACGCCCGCGCCGATCAGACCGTTCAGCGCCTGAGTGGCCGCCCACATTACGTTGGCGCGGACATCGTAGTTTTCCGGCTCTTTCAGCGCTTTCGGGCCTTCTTCGACAAGCGTCAGCAGGATACCTTCGGCAAAGCGATCCTGAATTTTTCCGTCAACCGGATAAGTGACATACTGCTCAACGGTGTGAACGAATGCATCCACAACGCCGTTAGCAACCTGGCGCGGCGGCAGGGTGTAGGTATAAACCGGATCGAGCACCGCAAACACGGGTTGGACGAACGGCGTCATAAAGGCCAGCTTATCGCCGGTGGTTTTACGGGAAATCACCGCCCCGGAGTTAGATTCTGAACCCGTTGCCGGCAACGTCAGCACCGATCCCATCGGTACGGCGCTTTTCACGTCGTTGCCACGGGTTTCCAGAATGCGCCACGGGTCCACGCCTTCGTCATATTGCGCCGCCGCCGCGATAAATTTAGTGCCATCCAGCACGGAACCGCCGCCGACCGCCAGCAGGAACGTCACTTTCTCATCACGTACAATGTTGACGGCGTTCATCAGCGTTTCATAAGACGGGTTTGGCTCAATGCCGCCAAATTCCAGCACGTCCAGACCTTTCAGCGCGTCATGTACCTGATCCAGTACGCCGGTCTTTTTCACGCTGCCGCCGCCGTAGGTGATCAGTACGCGGGCGCCCTGAGGGATTTGATCGCGCAGATCGGCAATCGCGCCTTTACCAAACAGAATGCGGGTTGGGGTATGCAGATTAAAGTTGTTCATTGCTCGTTCCCTTATGTGGGTAAAAAAGTGGGCAGGCGAATGTCTGCCTGATGGTGAACATTGTGGTCGCCAGCCGCCTTCCTCTCAATGCTCATTTCTGCCAATGTCTTGCCCATTTCTCCAGAGCGCTGGAGAAAAAAGATAAATTTGCGCACAATCAAAGCGTCGTAAACCGATGAGAAAAAAGTGCGCCATGAACCGTGAAGCCATCTGCCTGTTGCTGACAGATAAAATTAAGCAGCTGATAAACAATCAAAATAACCTGAATGACTGCCTGCCCGACGTGCGTCTGCTCTACGGCACGGAGCCGGGGTTGCGCACGCCTGTGATGTATCAGCCTGGCATCATATTTCTCTTTTCGGGGCATAAGATCGGTTATATCAATGAACGCGTATTTCAGTACGATGCCAATGAATATCTGCTGCTGACAGTACCTTTACCCTTTGAATGTGAAACTTATGCGACGCCGGAAGTACCGCTCGCGGGGATTCGTCTGAATGTTGATATCCTGCAATTGCAGGAGTTGCTGATGGACATTGGCGAGGACGATCTGTTTCAACCGTCGATGGCGGCAAGCGGGATTAACTCCGCTACGCTGTCGGATGACATTCTTTGTGCGGCGGAACGCCTGTTAGATGTGATGGAAAGGCCGCTGGATGCGCGCATTCTGGGGAAACAGATTATTCGCGAAATTCTGTATCACGTTCTGATGGGGCCGCGTGGCGGCGCGCTGCTGGCGCTGGTCAGCCGCCAGACCCATTTCAGCCTGATTAGCCGGGTGCTGAAGCGGATTGAAACCAAATACACCGAGAACCTGAACGTTGAGCAACTGGCTGCGGAAGCCAACATGAGCGTCTCGGCGTTCCATCATAATTTTAAATCCGTTACCAGTACCTCGCCGTTGCAGTACCTGAAAACCTATCGTCTGCATAAAGCGCGGATGATGATCATTCACGACGGGATGAAAGCCAGCGCCGCTGCGATGCGCGTCGGCTACGAGAGCGCGTCGCAGTTCAGTCGGGAGTTCAAACGCTATTTTGGCGTAACGCCGGGGGAGGATGCGGCACGAATGAGAATGATGCAGGGAAGCTAATCATGTGTAAGCCGGATAAGCGTGAGCGCCATCCGGCAATCAGCAAATCAGGCGCTGCAATACTTCTTCTTGATCACGACGAATAATGTGCCGATCAAACCGGCGGCCAGCAGGGCAATCGGCAGGATCATCAAAAACGTCATCACCTGATCTTCATGACGTTTCACGAATGGGATCATGCTGAGCGCGTAGCCGAAACTGGTCACCACGCCGACCCACAGCAGCCCGCTCAGCCAGTTAAAAAACTGAAACCGGCGACTGGACAACCCTGAAATCCCCGCCATTGTGGGCAGCAGGGTGCGCACAAACGCCAGAAAGCGCCCGGCAAGCAGCGCCAGCAGGCCGTGCCGGTCGAACATACAGGTCGCGCGCTGATGGTATTTAACGGGAAGCTGCGCCAGCCAGCCTTTCACCGTTTGCGTATTTCCCAGCCAGCGCCCCTGAATATAGCTCAGCCAGCAGCCGAGACTGGCGGCTGTCGTCAGAATAAGGATCGTGGGGACAAAGTCCATGACACCTTGTGCAACCAGCGCGCCTGCCAGTAAGAGCAGGCTGTCTCCGGGTAAAAAAGAGGCCGGGAGCAGGCCGTTTTCTAAAAATAGCGTGGCAAACATCACAAAGTAGACAACGCTAACAACGTGTGGGTCCGCCAGCGCGGCAAAATCGTGTTGCCAGAGCGCAGCGATAATATCTTGAATGACAGCCATGGACTTTCCTGTGGAACCGCGTTTATGGGGCTATTGTACTCCTGAATTGCCCGGGATGCCTTGATCCCGGACGCAACAAATGCAGACTTTTCTGCCCGGAGTGTCTGCAATTCTGTCCATGACCGGAAACTTTACACAATACGCGTGAATCCTGCGGCTAAATCTGCAATCAGATCGTCAACATTCTCTAAACCGATGTGCAAACGGATCAGCGTGCCGGTGAAATCAACGTCGCCTTCGGGACGAATGGCGGCGATATGTTCCGGCTGGTTAGGCAGAATTAAGGATTCAAAGCCGCCCCAGGAGTAAGCCATGCTGAACAAGCTGAAATTATCCAGATAAGCGGAAAGCGCCTCATTACTCAGCCTTTTATTCAGCACAAACGAGAACAACCCGCTACTGCCCGTGAAATCGCGCTTCCAGAATTCGTGGCCTTTGCTGCCAGGAAGGGCGGGATGATTAACGCGGGCGACCTGAGGGTGATTCGCCAGCCACTCGGCGACTTTCAGGCTGCTTTCATGATGCTGGCGCAAGCGCACGCCCAGCGTACGTAGCCCACGGCTGGTCATATAAGCGGTATCCGCGTCCAGCATTTGCCCCATCAGATAGGCGTTTTCACGCAATTGCTCCCAACAACGCGCATTAGACACGGCTGTGCCGACCATCGCATCCGAGTGACCAATCAGGTATTTCGTTCCTGCCTGGATGGAGATATCGATCCCGAAATCCAGCGCTTTAAACAGCACGCCCGCCGCCCAGGTGTTATCAATCATAATGACGGCGTCTGGCGCAACGCGTCTTACCGCGCCGACAATCGCCGGGATGTCATGCACTTCCATCGTGATGGAGCCAGGGGATTCGAGAAACACCACTTTCGTATTGGGCTGAATATGCTTAACGATATCCGCGCCGACCAGCGGATCAAACCAGCCGGTCGTCACGCCGAGTCTGGCGAGAACTTTGGTGCAAAAATCCTGGCTGGGTTCGTAAGCGGTGTTGGTCATCAGGACGTGATCGCCCTGTTCCACAAAGGCCAGAATCGTGTTGGCGACAGCTGCCGCGCCGCAGGGGAAAAGCGCGCATCCGGCGCCCCCTTCCAGTTCGCACATGGCTTCCTGTAGCGAAAAATGGGTTAGCGTTCCGCGACGGCCATAGAAAAGTTCGCCATTGGCGCGGTTGCGGGTGGCGTGCTTTTTGGCTTCTACGGTGTCAAATACCAGCGAGGAGGCGCGCTGAATGACGCTGTTCACCGATCCCAGCGTGTATTTTTTGCTGCGTCCTGCGCTCACCAGTTTGGTTTCAAGATGTTTTTCTGCCATGTTGGAGTACCCATTTTTATACGTCTGGATGTCTAAACTATCATGAATGATGAGTGACGCATCCTGAAGAATCGGCATAAAGCAGAAAATTTTCTCAAAATGACATCTGGTGACTTTTTTACTGCGTAAGCGCAAGGAAAAGAAACCAAAGGTGCGGCACTATGTAAATAGTAATGAGAACGACTATCAATTCGACGTCGTTTTGATATTATTACGCTCAGAATTTGTGATTTGCGTCCTGGAGATACAGAGTGGGTAATAATTTGATGCAGACGGATCTCTCCGTCTGGGGTATGTATCAGCACGCCGACATCGTGGTTAAGTGCGTGATGATTGGTCTGATTCTGGCGTCAGTAGTCACCTGGGCTATCTTCTTCAGTAAGAGTCTTGAGTTCTTTACGCAGAAGCGTCGGCTCAAGCGTGAACAACAGCAGCTGGCTGAAGCGCGTTCTTTAGACCAGGCCAGCAATATTGCCTCCGCATTCGCGGCAAAAAGTTTAAGCTCACAGTTGCTCTATGAAGCGCAGAACGAGCTGGAACTGTCGGAAGGCAGTGAAGACAACGAAGGTATTAAAGAGCGTACCGGGTTCCGCCTGGAGCGTCGCGTAGCGGCGGTTGGCCGTCATATGGGACGCGGCAATGGCTACCTGGCGACCATCGGCGCCATCTCTCCGTTTGTCGGTCTGTTTGGTACGGTATGGGGCATCATGAACAGCTTCATCGGCATCGCGCAAACCCAGACCACCAACCTCGCGGTTGTCGCGCCGGGTATCGCGGAAGCGTTGCTGGCTACGGCGATCGGCCTGGTCGCGGCAATTCCTGCGGTTGTGATTTACAACATTTTCGCACGTCAGATCGGCAGCTACAAAGCGACGCTGGGCGACGTGGCGGCACAGATTCTGTTGCTGCAAAGCCGCGATCTGGATCTGAACGCGAGCGCTTCCGCTCAGCCGGTACGTACCGCGCAGAAATTACGTGTAGGATAATGTTCCATGGCAATGCGTCTTAATGAAAATCTGGACGATAACGGTGAAATGCATGAAATCAACGTGACGCCGTTTATCGACGTCATGCTGGTTCTGCTGATTATCTTTATGGTGGCCGCGCCGCTGGCAACGGTGGACGTGAAGGTGAATCTTCCTGCGTCCACCAGCACCCCGCAGCCGCGCCCGGAAAAACCGGTTTATCTGTCCGTGAAGGCCGACAACAGCATGTTTATCGGCAACGATCAGGTAACGGATGAAACCATGATCGGCGAGCTGAACGCGTTAACCGAAGGGAAGAAAGACACGACGATCTTCTTCCGTGCGGATAAAACCGTTGATTATGAAACAATGATGAAAGTGATGGATACGCTGCACCAGGCGGGTTACCTGAAAATTGGTCTCGTGGGTGAAGAGGTCGCGAAAGCGAAGTAATCGTTGTTGCTGATGGGCAGACAGACAGGCCGGGTAGGGCGCAAGCCGTACCCGGCTTTTTTATTGCCTGATGGCGCTGCGCTTACCAGGCCTGCATGATGCGGTATCGCTGGATTGCTGACTCACCAGATTACTTCGTCGTGGGAAAACGTTTTTCATTCAGCGCGACGGTGGTGATATTGGTCGTTCGGTAATCGCCATCGGATAGCTTACGGGTCAGGCGCAGGGTCGCCGTTTCTCGCGCCAGTAAGTGCTGATATGTGCTCTCCAGGCGCGCCATGATTTTATCCCGCATCTCGGGATGTTGCTCAATAATCGTATTGATAACCGAACCGTAGATCTCTTCTTTGACCTGGAGCGCATAGATTTCACGGCGATTTTGCCATTTCAGCCGCACTAACGCGGCGGGAATCGACACGATCTCCTGCGCCACCTGTTCGAGGGTCGCGTTTTTATTGGCGATAAGCGCTTTAAGATTTTGCTTTAAGATAAATTCATCGCTTTTATTATTATCTAAAGCTAAATAAACATTATTATCTTCAACGTCTTTCATATTATTTCTCTTCCAGAGAATAAAAAACGGGAGAGTTTTTCTCTCTGGTTATGAGATTAAGCCAAATTTCATTGCCGTGATCGTTTATTTTTGTTGTGGCATCTGCCAGAATTTTACTTAATGCCTGAGCATCAACATCGCCTTCCGCCTGTAGGCTATTAATAAGACGAGCAAACGTCTCAATTTTAGCTACGCGATAAAGCCGGTCTTTTAAATGACGGTCACGTTCTTCAAGTAACATGTTTTTAGATTGACCAGTCGGTGTGGCGCTAATTAAAATATCTGGCTCGTAATCGCTCAGCGTTTTCTTTCCCTGAGTCAAATTTTCACTATTTTCTACGGTCTCAGCATCGCCTGGCGAGGCAGATAAATGAAAACGAGTCGGTACAAGATGCTCGGGAAGCATGTTGGAATGTCCTTTACTATCAATAGGATATTGTTTTTTATAAGGCAGGTCTCTTTGACAATAGCATGGTGTAATTTTAAAATCAAAAAAAATGGAGTCGGCATATGAACAGCATTTTTTATTCTATTATCACTCTGCTATTACTCACTGGTGGCGTGCTTTTCTTGATGCACGAATTTAATAAACAGCGCTCTGCTGAGGCGTCTAATCCAGTAAATCAAGCGGAACCCTTGTCCAAAGAGGAGGGCGAAGATCATTTTTCGTCGCTCATGAATACTATTACACCGGTATGGTACTGGCGAGTCAATCACGAATATATTGATTTTCTTCACGCAACGATAAAGCGGATGACGATGGCGGAGCTAAACAGCACGCCGGGGTTATTTGATGCGCAGCGCCGTTGCAGCGATCTCAACTCTGCGGTCTATAAATATTATGACAACATTAAAAAGCGTTGTCTGAACGGGGAAAAGGTTCCGCATTCCGATCTGGATGTACTTAACTTGCGGCAATGTTTCCGGGAATTTAGCCTGGAGGCGTATCCCTCCCTGGTTGCTCTGGTGTGGCCTGAATATCAGCGGCCGCTAATCAAACCGGAAGAGGTTTAATAAACGCGCCTGACGTTGGCCGGGTAAGGCGGAACCGCCACCCGGCGCGCGTGCCCGAAAGCGTTATTTATCCGATGAGGCTTGCCAGAGGTTCAGCTCGCCGTCCGCGACATGTTTATCGATTTGCGCTAACTCGTCAGCGCTGAATGTCAGGTTCGACAACGCCTGCACATTTTCTTCCAGCTGCTCTGGTCGACTGGCGCCGATCAGCACCGACGTCACGCGATTATCTTTCAACAGCCAGCTAAGCGCCATCTGCGCCATTGACTGGCCGCGACGTTGCGCCATCTCATTGAGTAAACGCAGGCTGTTCAGATTCGCTTCCGTCAGCATATTCTCCGTCAGACCGCGAACTTTTTTCCCTTCACGCTGCATACGTGAACCTTCCGGGATACCGTTTAGGTATTTTCCGGTTAACAATCCCTGAGCCAGCGGTGTGAACGCAATGCAACCCATGCCGTTGGCCGCCAGCGTATCCAGCAGACCGCTTTTATCCACCCAGCGGTTGAGCAGGTTGTAGGACGGCTGATGAATCAGCAGCGGGATTTTCCATTCGCGCAGCAGTTCCGCCATTCGTTGAGTTCGCTCGGGCGAATAGGAGGAGATGCCGACGTAAAGCGCCTTACCGCTTTGTACCGCCTGCGCCAGCGCGGATGCGGTCTCTTCCATCGGCGTGTTTTCATCGACACGGTGGGAATAGAAGATATCGACATAGTCCAGCCCCATCCGCTTCAGGCTCTGATCGAGGCTGGCGAGCAGGTACTTACGCGACCCGCCGGAGCCGTATGGCCCAGGCCACATGTCATAACCCGCTTTGGTGGAAACGATCAGCTCATCGCGATACGGCGCAAAATCTTCCCGCAGCAAACGGCCAAAGTTCTCTTCTGCGCTTCCCGGCGGCGGGCCGTAGTTATTGGCTAAATCAAAATGGGTGATGCCTGAATCAAAGGCTTTACGCAGCAGCGCACGCTGTGAATCCAGCGTCTGAACGTGGCCGAAACTGTGCCACAAACCCAGCGATAGCGCGGGTAAACGCAAACCGCTTTTACCGCAGTAGCGATAAAGCATCTGCTCATAACGTTCGGGGTTGGCTAACCAGGCCATGTCATCTCCTTAGAGAAAGTGAATTTCAAAACAACGTTTCTATTCTAGCGGCTCAGCGGGGTTTATCCCGTTCGTCAGGTCACATTGATGCGAAAAATTGGGCAAAAACACGTCGTTATGCTTTGCTTAAAAAAACATCAATTCAGGAGTGAAACTATGCCGCGTCTGACTGCCAAAGACTTTCCGCAGGAGTTGCTCGATTACTATGACTACTATGCACATGGAAAAATCTCTAAACGCGAGTTTCTTAACCTCGCGGCAAAGTATGCCGTCGGCGGCGTGACCGCGCTTGCGCTGTTTAATCTCCTGAAGCCGAATTACGCACTGGCGGTGCAGGTGGAATTTACCGACCCGGACATTTTGCCGGAATACATTACGTATCCGTCACCGAACGGGCATGGCGAGGTGCGCGGCTATCTGGTTAAACCGGCGAAGGCGACGGGGAAAACGCCTGCGGTCGTGGTCGTACACGAGAACAGGGGGCTGAATCCCTATATTGAGGATGTCGCACGACGCGTGGCGAAAGCGGGTTATATTGCGCTGGCGCCTGATGGATTAAGCTCAGTAGGCGGATACCCCGGTAATGACGATAAGGGGCGGGAATTACAGCAGCAGGTTGATCCCACAAAATTAATGAATGATTTCTTTGCCGCGATTGAGTTTATGCAACGTCATCCGGCGGCCAGCGGAAAAGTGGCTATTACGGGGTTCTGCTATGGCGGCGGCGTATCAAATGCGGCGGCGGTGGCCTATCCAGAACTGGCGTGCGCCGTTCCTTTTTATGGTCGTCAGGCTCCGGCGTCAGATGTACCTAAAATTAATGCGCCTTTATTATTACATTACGCCGAGTTAGATACCTCAATTAATGAAGGTTGGCCTGCCTACGAAACGGCGCTGAAGGTGAATAATAAAGTCTATGAAGCGTATATCTATCCTGGGGTGAATCATGGTTTTCATAATGATTCGACTCCCCGCTATGATAAGGCCGCAGCGGATCTGGCCTGGGCGCGCACTCTGGCCTGGTTTGAGAAATATTTACAATGAAAAACAAACGATTATTTCAGGTGCGGCATATTGCTTTGCGGCATAATAATGCCGTTATGCTTTATAAGCATTCACAGGAATAGCGTGCTGACGATGATTCGTATACTTAGTTAAGTAAAAAAACAATAAAGAAAGTATATATTCTGCATTCTCTGCCGATAACGAGGATAAGTGTCGCCTGATGGCGAATCCCTCAAGTACGGCAAGGAAATTCTTATGCGTTTGCTGCAAAACTTCACTATTCGTATTGTCATGCTGACAATATTGGGGCTCTTCTGTCTTCTTTGGTCGGGCGTTGGTTTATTCAGCGTCCATGCATTATCTAAAGTGGCGGAAGGGAATGATATCGATCGTCATATTGTGCGTCAGATGACGGTGCTAAGTCAGGGGAACGATCAGTATTTTCGTTTTGTCACGCGTTTAAGCCGTGCGATGGATGTTAAAATCGGCGGCGGTACGCCCGATTTTGTACCAGTACAGCAGGCGCTGGACAATATGAGCAAAAAGCTGGAAGAGATGAAAACGCTCTCTCCAGGGCCGATGGACCCGGAGATCGCCGCTGCGGTATTGGCAAACTGGCAGGCGTTGCTTGATAAGGGCGTCGCGCCGCAGATGCAACTGGCGCAGCAGGGTACGCTCACCGAATTTGCAGAACAGGCGAATAATGTCACCCCCGCCCTGAGCCGCGCCTTCGGCGCCAGCGCAGAACGTTTTAACAGCGCGGCCGGCACGATGCTGGACAGCACCCGCGTGATGGTGGACGGCAAAACGTCAATTATCCGCACCCTGATTATCACCGCCGTTATTCTGGGAATTGTGATTCTCTTCTTTACCGACCGTTACCTGGTCACGATGTTAGTGAAACCGCTGGCGCGCATTCGCCAACAGTTCCGCCAGATTGCGCAAGGCGATCTGAGCCAGCCGATTGAAGAGTTTGGCCGTAACTGTGTCGGTCGTCTGGTGCCGCTACTGAGCGCGATGCAGGATAGCCTGCGGGAAGCGGTCAGTTCGATTCGTTCAGGCAGTGACAATATCTGGCGTGGCGCGACAGAGATCTCCAGCGGCAATAACGATCTCTCTTCCCGTACGGAAGAGCAGGCGGCGGCGCTGGAAGAGACAGCTGCAAGCATGGAACAGCTCACCGCGACGGTGAAATTGAATGCGGATAATGCGCGCCAGGCCAGTCAGCTTGCTGATGCCGCTTCCGCGACGGCCGGAAAAGGCGGCACGCTGGTTTCTGAAGTGGTCGAGACGATGGACGGTATTTCAGCCAGCTCCAGACAGATCGCCGAAATTACGAATGTCATCAACAGTATTGCCTTCCAGACCAATATTCTGGCGCTGAATGCCGCCGTTGAAGCCGCCAGAGCCGGTGAACAAGGGCGTGGGTTTGCGGTCGTCGCCGGTGAAGTGCGTAATCTGGCCAGCCGTAGCGCCGGGGCCGCCAAAGAGATTGAAACGCTGATCGCTGAATCCGTGCGTCGTGTCGAGCAGGGCGCGCAGCTGGTGCAGGAGACGGGCGCGACGATGGAGGCCATTCTGCGCGGAGTAACTGAAGTCACCACCATCATGAAGCAGATCGCTGCCGCTTCCGAGGAACAAAGCAAAGGGATCTCCCAGGTTGGCGTGGCGATAACCCAGATGGACAGCGTGACCCAACAAAACGCCGCGCTGGTGGAGCAAGTTTCTGCGGCAGCGGCGGCGCTGGAACGGCAAACGGAAGAGCTGCAACGCTCTGTGCAACAGTTCCGCCTTTCTCATAATGACGCGCAAATCAGCCCGGCGAAAACGGTCTCTCCAGCCAGTCCGCGTGGGGCGTCTGCCGCGAAGTCAGGCGATGAATGGGTCGCCTTCTGATCCGGTAAAAAAAAGTATGTGATACCTCTGGCGTTCGCTTAAAAAATCGCTATATAATTTGTTATATAGCGATTGGAGGTATCATGGACAATCATTTTGGTAAGGGCCTGATGGCCGGATTAAACGCAACGTGTGCCGATAGCGCGCGTAACGTGGCGGGTTTTTGTTCTGATTATAAGCGCGGATTCGTATTAGGATTTTCGCATCGCATGTTTGAAAAAACCGGCGATCGACAATTAAGCGCCTGGGAAGCGGGGATTCTGACGCGCCGTTATGGCCTGGACAAAGATATGGTGATGGACTTCTTTCGGGAGAATCAATCGAATACGACTATCCGGTTCTTTATGGCGGGTTATCGTCTCGAAAATTGATCCGAAGGGGGTATTACCCCGGTTTAATTAATTACACTATTGTCTTACTCCTTCGTTTTGTTGTTCCGTCAAAGTATCATGGTTCAATAACCATAAAGAAAGTGTGGTAAATGGCGCGCCGATCGCAATAAGTTATTTGTGAACGGTGCAAAATAGAGCCAGGTCTTTGCAACGGAATAACAATAAAATGACTGGAGATAATACTCTCATCACTTCTCACGGCGTTAATCGTCGTGATTTCATGAAGCTTTGTGCAGCACTGGCCGCAACCATGGGGCTCAGTAGCAAAGCCGCCGCAGAAATGGCCGAATCGGTTTCCCGTCCGCAGCGCCCGCCTGTCGTCTGGATCGGCGCTCAGGAATGTACGGGATGTACCGAATCGCTCCTTCGCGCGACCCACCCAACGGTAGAAAACCTCGTTCTGGAAACGATCTCTCTGGAGTACCACGAGGTCCTCTCCGCCGCCTTCGGCCATCAGGTTGAAGAGAACAAGCATAACGCTCTGGAGAAGTATAAAGGGCAGTATGTGTTGGTTGTCGATGGTTCCATCCCATTAAAAGATAACGGTATTTACTGCATGGTTGCCGGCGAGCCGATTGTGGATCACATCCGCAAGGCGGCGGAAGGCGCGGCGGCGATTATCGCGATCGGCTCCTGTTCCGCATGGGGCGGCGTCGCTGCCGCTGGCGTGAATCCGACCGGCGCCGTCGGGTTGCAGGAAGTCCTGCCGGGCAAAACCGTTATCAATATCCCGGGCTGCCCGCCGAACCCGCATAACTTCCTGGCAACGGTTGCCCACATCATCACTTACGGTAAACCGCCGAAGCTGGATGCCAAAAACCGTCCAACCTTCGCTTATGGCCGTCTGATTCACGAACACTGCGAACGCCGCCCGCATTTTGACGCCGGTCGCTTCGCCAAAGAGTTCGGCGATGAAGGCCACCGTGAAGGCTGGTGCCTCTACCATCTGGGCTGTAAAGGGCCTGAAACCTACGGCAACTGTTCGACGTTGCAGTTCTGCGATGTCGGCGGCGTATGGCCGGTGGCGATTGGGCACCCCTGCTACGGCTGTAACGAGGAAGGCGTTGGCTTTCATAAAGGCATCCACCAACTTGCCCATGTGGAAAATCAAACCCCGCGTTCCGAGAAGCCGGATGTCAACCTGAAAGAGGGTGGCCACATTTCCGCAGGCGCCGTCGGGCTGCTTGGCGGCGTGGTTGGGCTGGTTGCCGGTGTCAGTGTGATGGCGGTACGTGAACTGGGGCGTCAGCAGAAGAAAGATAACGCTGACTCACGGGGAGAATAACCGTGAACAGACGTAACTTTATTAAAGCAGCCTCTGGCGGGGCATTGCTGCTGGGCGCGTCGCCGTCCATCAGCCATGCGGCTGCGGAAAACCGTCCGCCCATCCCGGGTTCCCTGGGGATGCTGTATGACTCGACGCTGTGCGTGGGCTGTCAGGCGTGTGTGACCAAATGCCAGGATATCAACTTCCCGGCGCGTAACCCGGAAGGAGCGCAAACCTGGTCGAATAACGACAAGCTGTCGCCTTACACCAATAACATCATTCAGGTGTGGCATAGCGGAAGTGGCGTCAATAAAGATCAGACAGAGAACGGCTACGCGTACATTAAGAAACAGTGTATGCATTGCGTTGACCCTAACTGCGTCTCCGTTTGCCCGGTATCCGCGCTGAAGAAAGACCCGAAAACCGGCATCGTTCATTACAACAAAGACGTCTGTACCGGCTGTCGCTACTGCATGGTCGCCTGCCCGTACAACGTGCCGAAATACGACTACAACAACCCGTTTGGCGCGCTGCACAAGTGTGAACTGTGCAACCAGAAGGGCGTTGAGCGTCTGGACAAAGGCGGTCTGCCGGGGTGCGTTGAGGTATGTCCGGCGGGCGCGGTGATTTTTGGTACGCGAGAAGAGCTAATGGCGGAGGCGCAAAAACGCCTGGCGCTGAAGCCTGGCAGCGAATACCACTATCCGCGCCAGACGTTGCAGACTGGCGATACGTATCTGCATACCGTACCGAAGTATTACCCGCATCTGTACGGTGAAAAAGAGGGCGGCGGCACGCAGGTGCTGGTGCTGACCGGCGTTCCTTACCAGAATCTGGATCTCCCTCAACTGGCCGATCTGTCAACTGGCGCGCGTTCTGAACACATTCAACACACCCTGTATAAAGGCATGATGCTGCCACTGGCTGTGCTGGCGGGCTTAACCGTGATGGTTCGTCGTAATACGAAAAACGAGCATCACGACGGAGGAGACGATCATGAGTCATGATCCTAAACCGCTGGGCGGGAAAATAATCAGTAAACCGATCATCATCTTCGGGCCGCTTGTCGTCCTGTGTATGCTTCTCATTGTGAAACGTCTGGTCTTCGGGCTGGGATCGGTCTCCGATCTGAACGGCGGCTTCCCCTGGGGCGTGTGGATCGCTTTTGACCTGCTGATCGGCACCGGCTTCGCGTGCGGCGGTTGGGCGCTGGCGTGGGCGGTGTATGTCTTCAACCGGGGGCAATACCATCCACTGGTGCGCCCGGCGCTGCTGGCAAGCCTGTTCGGTTACTCTTTGGGCGGGCTGTCGATCACCATTGACGTTGGTCGTTACTGGAACCTGCCGTATTTCTACATCCCAGGGCACTTCAATGTGAACTCGGTGCTGTTTGAAACGGCGGTCTGTATGACCATCTACATCGGCGTGATGGCGCTGGAGTTTGCCCCCGCGCTGTTTGAACGCCTGGGCTGGAAAGTCTCGCTTAAGCGTCTGAACAAAGTGATGTTCTTTGTTATCGCCCTCGGGGCGTTGCTGCCGACCATGCACCAGTCGTCAATGGGATCGTTGATGATTGCCGCCGGTATTAAAGTACATCCGCTGTGGCAGAGCTATGAAATGCTGCCGTTGTTCTCACTGTTCACCGCTTTCATCATGGGTTTCTCCATCGTTATTTTTGAAGGCTCTCTGGTGCAGAGCGGCTTAAAAGGCAACGGCCCGGATGAGAAAAGTTTGTTTATCAAGCTGACCGGTACTATCAGCGTTTTCATCGCGCTGTTCCTCGTGTGCCGTTTTGGTGAACTGATTTACCGCGACAAGCTCTCTTATGCGTTTGCCGGTGACTACTACTCCTTGCTGTTCTGGGTTGAAGTCCTGCTGATGGTCTTCCCGCTGGTGGTGCTCCGTCTGCCGAAACTGCGCGGCGACTCGCGGATGTTGTATCTGTCCGCCCTCAGTATGCTGCTGGGCTGCGCAACGTGGCGTATGTCCTACTCGCTGGTGGCGTTCAATCCCGGCGGTGGCTACCACTACTTCCCCACCTGGGAAGAACTGCTGATTTCTATTGGTTTTGTGGCTATTGAGATTTGTGCATACATCTTACTCATTCGTCTACTGCCGATACTTCCTCCATTAAAACAAAACGATCACAATCGTCATGAGGCGAGCAAAGCATGAGCCAGAGAATTACTATTGATCCGGTAACCCGTATTGAGGGTCATTTACGCATCGACTGCGAAATCGAAAACGGTGTGGTGTCAAAAGCATGGGCATCCGGCACCATGTGGCGCGGCATGGAAGAGATCGTGAAGAATCGCGATCCGCGCGATGCCTGGATGATTGTGCAGCGTATCTGTGGCGTATGCACCACGACCCACGCGATCTCTTCCGTTCGTGCGGCGGAGAGCGCGCTGAAGATTGACGTTCCGGTCAATGCGCAGTACATCCGTAACATCATTCTGGCGGCGCATACTACCCATGACCATATTGTGCACTTCTACCAGCTTTCTGCGCTGGACTGGGTGGATATCACCTCTGCGCTGAAAGCCGATCCGGCGAAAGCGTCGGCGCTGTTGAACGGCGTGTCGAGCTGGCACCTGAATAGCGCGGAAGAGTTCACGAAGGTGCAGAACAAGATCAAAGACCTCGTTGCCAGCGGCCAGTTAGGGATTTTCGCTAACGGCTACTGGGGACACCCGGCGATGAAACTGCCGCCGGAAGTGAACCTGATTGCGGTCGCGCACTATCTGCAAGCGCTGGAATGCCAGCGTGACGCCAACCGCGTGGTGGCGCTGCTGGGCGGTAAAACGCCGCACATCCAGAACCTGGCGGTGGGCGGGGTGGCGAACCCGATCAACCTCGACGGTCTCGGCGTGCTGAACCTTGAACGCCTGATGTACATCAAGTCCTTCATCGACAAGCTAAGCGACTTTGTTGAGCAGGTTTACAAGGTGGATACGGCGGTAATCGCGGCGTTCTATCCAGAATGGCTGGAGCGTGGAAAAGGCGCGGTTAACTACCTGAGCGCGCCGGAATTTCCGACCGACGGTAAAAACGGCAGCTTCCTGTTCCCTGGCGGCTATATCCAGAATGCGGATCTGTCGACGTATCGCCCGATCGCCTCGCATTCCGATGAATACCTGATTAAAGGGATTCAGGAGAGCGCGAAGCACGCCTGGTACAAAGACGAAGCGCCGCAGGAACCGTGGGAAGGGACTACCGTCCCGGAATACACCGGTTGGTCTGATGACGGTAAATACTCGTGGGTTAAGTCCCCGACCTTCTACGGCAAAACCGTTGAAGTGGGGCCGCTGGCCAATATGCTGGTTAAACTGGCGGCGGGACGCGAGTCCACGAAGGCCAAACTGAATGAAATCATCGCGATCTACCAGAAACTGACCGGTAAAACGCTGGAAGTGGCGCAACTGCACTCCACGCTGGGGCGTATCATTGGCCGCACCGTTCACTGCTGCGAATTGCAGGGTATTCTGCAAAACCAGTACAGCGCGCTGATCGCCAATATCGGGAAAGGCGACCACACCACGTTCGTTAAACCGGATATCCCGGCGACGGGTGAGTTTAAAGGGGTGGGCTTCCTTGAGGCGCCGCGCGGTATGCTTTCTCACTGGATGGTCATTAAAGACGGCATTATCAGCAACTACCAGGCGGTGGTTCCGTCCACCTGGAACTCCGGTCCGCGTAACTTTAACGATGAAGTGGGGCCGTACGAGCAGTCGCTGGTGGGGACGCCGATCGCCGATCCAGAAAAACCGCTGGAAGTGGTGCGTACCATTCACTCCTTCGACCCTTGCATGGCGTGCGCGGTGCACGTAGTGGACGCTGACGGGAACGAAGTCGTCTCAGTTAAGGTTCTGTAATGCGGATTTTAGTGTTAGGGGTCGGCAATATTTTGCTGACCGATGAAGCCATCGGGGTGCGTATCGTTGAAGCATTAGAACAGCGCTACATCCTGCCGGATTTCGTGGAGATCCTTGATGGCGGCACGGCGGGAATGGAGCTTCTCGGCGATATGGCGGACAGAGATCACCTGATCATCGCGGACGCCATTGTGTCGAGAAAGAACACGCCGGGAACCCTTATGATCCTGCGTGATGATGAGGTGCCTGCGCTGTTCACCAACAAAATCTCACCGCATCAGCTTGGCCTGGCCGACGTTCTGTCGGCCCTGCGCTTCACTGGCGAGTTTCCGAAAAAGCTGACGCTGGTCGGCGTGATCCCGGAATCGCTGGAGCCGCATATCGGCCTGACGCCAACGGTTGAAGCGATGATTGAACCTGCTCTGGCGCAGGTTCTTGCCGCGCTGCGCGAGTCAGGCGTTGAGGCTATTCCACGGGAGGCTGCGCATGTCTGAGGAGATTTCAGGGTTCCCGTCCTCCCCGAGAATGCAGGTTCAGGCGGCGTTTGAAGAGATTGCCCGACGCTCAATGCACGATCTCTCGTTTTTGCACCCGAATATGCCGGTGTATGTCTCTGACTTCACCCTGTTTGAAGGGCAGTGGACGGGCAGCGTGATCGCGCCGTGGATGCTGAGCGCGCTGATTTTCCCCGGCCCCGACCAGCTCTGGCCGGTACGCAAAGTCAGTGAAAAACTCGGATTACGTCTGCCGTATGGCGCGATGACCTTTACCGTTGGCGAACTGGACGGGGTTTCGCAATACCTCTCCTGCTCGCTGATGTCGCCGCTCAACCACGGTATGTCGGCACAAGAGGGGATGCGTCTGGCGGACGACTGCGCGCGGATGCTGCTGTCGCTGCCGGTCAGCGATCCCGATGCGCCGCAGCTGGCAGGGCGTCGTGCGCTGCTGTTTGGACGCCGGAGCGGCGAGCATGCATGAGCTGTCCCTGTGCCAGAGCGCGGTTGAGATTATCCAGCAGCAGGCGGAACAGCATGGCGTGACGCGAGTCACCGGCGTATGGCTGGAAATTGGCGCGCTCTCATGCGTAGAAGAGAGCGCCGTGCGCTTCAGCTTTGATATCGTTTGCCAGGGTACGCTCGCGCAGGGGTGTGCGTTGCACATCGACTATAAACCCGCTCAGGCGTGGTGCTGGGATTGCAGCCAGGCGGTTGAAATCACGCAGCATGACGCGCAGTGCCCACACTGTCAGGGCGATCGTCTGCGGGTGGATACCGGCGACTCGCTGAAAGTGAAAAGTATTGAAGTGGAATAACGTCCAGGTGGTTAACTATGTGTATTGGAGTCCCGGGGCAGGTTCTGTCCGTTGGTGAAGATATTCACCAGCTTGCGCAGGTTGAAGTGTGCGGCATCAAGCGTGATGTGAATATTGCCCTGATCTGTGAAGACAGCCCTGCAACGCTGGTGGGGCAGTGGGTGCTGGTGCATGTGGGATTTGCCATGAGCATCATTGATGAAGAGGAAGCCAAAGCCACATTAGACGCGCTACGCCGAATGGAGTATGACGTTACCAGCGCCTGATAATCCCTGAAGGCAATCTATCAAGCGGCCTTGCAATCGTTGTATACTAATGTATATATCGATTGTGAGGACATCTCCCATGTTTAAATCCTTACGCCAGCTCTCCCTGCTGGCGTTGCTTTTTTCCCTGCCGTTTATGGCTCAGGCCGAGCGTACGTTTACCGATCAGATTGGTCGCCAGGTTACCGTCCCGGATACGGTGGATCGCGTAGTGGTACTCCAGCATCAGACGCTGAATTTGCTGGTGCAGATGAACGCCACCGACAAAATTGTTGGCGTGATGGCGAATTGGAAACAACAGCTTGGCGACGGTTATGCCCGCCTGGCGCCGGAGCTGACAACGAAAGCCGCGTTGGGTGATTTAACCCACGTTGATGCGGAAAAACTGGTCGCGCTGCATCCGCAGGTGGTGTTTGTCACTAACTATGCGCCGCAGGAAATGATCGACAAAATCAGCAGCCTGGGCATTTCGGTGGTGGCGATTTCTCTGCGCCATGATGCGGCGGGCGAACAGGCAAAAATGAACCCGACAATGACGGATGAAGAACAGGCTTACGATCAAGGGCTGCGTGAAGGGATCACGCTGATCGGCGATATCGTCAATAAACCTGACGAAGCAAAAGCGCTGATTGCCGCAACGGATGAGGGGCGCAAGATGGTGAGCGATCGCCTGAAAAACATCCCGGAAGATCAACGCGTTCGCGCCTATATGGCGAACCCGGAACTGACCACCTACGGCTCCGGTAAATATACTGGCCTGATGATGGCGCACGCGGGGGCGTTGAACGTGGCGGCATCGACCATCAAAGGCTTTAAGCAGGTCGCAATGGAACAGGTTATCGCCTGGAATCCGCAGGTGATTTTTGTTCAGGATCGCTATCCGAAAGTGGTGGATGAGATCCTGCAAAGCCCGCAGTGGCAGGTGATTGATGCGGTGAAAAATCATCGCGTCTATCTGATGCCGGACTACGCGAAAGCCTGGGGCTATCCGATGCCGGAAGCGATGGGCATTGGCGAGCTGTGGATGGCGAAAAAACTCTATCCGCAGAAATTCCAGGATATTGATATGCGCAAGGTCGCCAATGACTGGTATCAGCGTTTTTATCGCACTGACTATCAGGGCGTTGACTGATGAAAATCCTTGCCGCAGGCAGCCTGCGTGCCGTCTGGCAACCGCTAATGGCCTGTTTTCAGGCAGAGACGATCCGCTGTGATTTCGGCCCGGCGGGATTGCTGCGTGAACGGATTGAAGCCGGTGAGCCGTGCGACTTTTTCGCCTCGGCTAATGTGGCGCATCCGCAGGCGCTGCTGGCGAGCGGGTGGGCGCTGTCGGTTTCGTCCTTTGCGCTGAATCGCCTCTGCCTGACCGTGCGTGCTGACGCTATGCGGGAGGGCGACGACTGGCGGTCGTTGCTGATGCGCGAGGATCTGCGAATTGGCACATCAACGCCGGGCTGCGATCCTTCCGGTGATTACACGCAACAGCTTTTTTCGCGAATGGGAGCCGTCGGCGAGGCGATCCGCTCGCGTGCTGTGGCGCTGGTCGGCGGCCGCGATTCTTTGCCGCTTCCCGCCGGAGCGCTGGCGGCGCAATGGTTAATCGACCACGATTACACGGATGTTTTTATTGGTTATGCCAGCTATGCCCCCAGACTGCGGCAAATCAGTACCCTGCGCGTGGTTGATATTCCTGAACCGTATAATCCGATCGCTGAGTACGCGTTTGCCTGTCTGACGGCGCGCGGAAAACCGCTTGCCGAATTTCTGCTTTCCACTCCGGCAGGACTGATTCTCATGCAACATGGGTTTAATTAAACGCCGACTATCACAAACCCGTGGGCCTGATAAACGAACGCCATCAGGCAATATAACGCCTGATGGCGACGTTAAAATCTCATCCGGCGTCACGGTTTAGCTCTGACGCTTATCTTCGGTTTGTGTGTCGAAGTCGCTGGCGTCGTGACGCTCATGAAGCTGCTCGTTGAGCGGCCCGTTGGTGCGGTTCACAATGCGCCCGCGTTTGACCGCCGGACGTTCCGCAATCTCTTTCGCCCAGCGCTGTACGTGCTTATAACTTCCCGCATCCAGAAATTCTGCGGCGTCATACACGTTGCCGAGCACGACACTGCCAAACCACGGCCAGACAGCCATATCGGCAATGGTGTACTCATCGCCCGCCACATACGGATGACGCGCCAGCTGCTTATCCAGCACGTCCAGCAGACGCTTGGCTTCCATCGTAAAACGGTTGATCGCGTACTCTATTTTCACCGGCGCGTAGTTGTAGAAGTGACCAAAGCCGCCGCCGAGGAACGGCGCCGCCCCCTGGAGCCAGAATAACCAGTTCAGGGTTTCGGTACGTTTAGCGAGATCCTGCGGCAGGAAATAACCAAATTTTTCCGCCAGGTAGAGCAGAATTGCGCCGGACTCAAAGACACGCAGCGGCGGGTTCTGCGAGTGGTCGCGCAGCGCCGGGATTTTTGAGTTTGGGTTCACATCGACAAAACCGCTGGAGAACTGATCGCCGTCGCCAATGCGAATCAGCCAGGCGTCATACTCTGCGCCCGTCACGCCCTGCGCCAGCAACTCCTCCAGCATGATGGTCACTTTCTGGCCGTTTGGCGTTCCCAGGGAGTAGAGCTGTAGCGGATGCTTGCCGACGGGCAACGTCTTGTCGTGAGTCGGGCCAGAAACGGGACGGTTGATATTGGCGAATGCGCCGCCGCCTGCGGATTTATCCCACGTCCATACTTTCGCGGGTTGATAAGTATTCTCTGACATGTTGACCTGCCTTCTGGGTTGGTGTGTTGAAGCAGTGTAGCAGTCGGAGGCCATGCGGTTTAACAGATTGGGACATTAAGCGCCGGTTTTTTCGCTGGAAGGGGAACACAATATAACTCGTTAATTGTAGCCCGCCTGTACTCCATCAAGAGGAAATCAATATCAGACGGAAATTGTTACCGTACTCGCCATTAAAAATTGGCAGTGAATAAGCAGTAACAATGAAAAATGGTGTTCCAGGAGTAAGCGGTTATCAGGGCCCGGCGGGCGGCTGGGGAGCTGTGAAAGCGGTCTCTGCGTCGGTGTTTTCCCAAAAGGCCGTCACGCGCGATATTATCGCGATGTTCAAAATGAATCAGGTCAAAGGCTTTGACTGCCCTGGCTGCGCATGGCCTGACCCTGGCCATCGGGCGCCGATGGAACTTTGTGAGAATGGCGTCAAAGCGGTCTCCTGGGAAACCACCAGCAAGAAAGCCTCACCGGCGTTTTTCCGTCGTCATCCGGTGTCCACTTTATGGCAGTACAGTGATTACGAGCTGGAAAATATTGGCCGCCTGACGCACCCGATGAAATATGATGCCGTAACCGATACCTGGCAAGCCGTGGAATGGGACATCGCGTTTCAGGAAATCGGCGAACGCCTGCGCAGCTACGATTCCCCGGAACAGGTAGAGTTTTATACCTCCGGCAGAACCTCGAATGAAGCGGCGTTCCTGTATCAGCTGTTTGCCCGCGAATACGGCAGCAACAACTTCCCGGACTGTTCCAATATGTGCCACGGCCCGACCAGCGCAGGGCTGACGCGCGCTATTGGTCTGGGGAAAGGCACCGTTGAACTGGCGGATTTTGACCACTGCGATCTGGTGATTTGCATCGGGCATAATCCGGGAACCAACCATCCTCGTATGCTGACCACGCTGCGCGATGTGGCAAAGCGCGGCGCCAAAATTATCGCTATCAATCCGCTGGCGGAGCGAGGACTTGAACGCTTTAGCTTCCCGCAAAGCCCTAAAGAGATGCTTACCGGCCAGGCGACCGAACTCAGCAGCAGCTACTACCAGGTGAAAATGGGCGGCGATGCGTCGCTGCTCAAAGGCATGATGAAGGCGCTGATTGAAATGGATGAGGCGCGGGTGCTGCTAAACCAGCAGCCTTGCCTCGATCATGAGTTTATTGCTGCGCATACCGCCGGTTATCAGGCGCTGTATGATGACCTGCGCCAGTGCCACTGGGCGGAACTGGAAGCGGATTCAGGTCTGACGCGCAGCCAGATGGAAGATTTAGCGCACAGCTACAATAAATCGCGCGCCACCATCATTTGCTACGGCCTGGGGATCACCCAGCATAAAAACGGCACCGGGAATGTGCAGCAACTGGTTAACCTGCTGTTGCTGAAAGGCAATATCGGAAAGCCGGGCGCGGGTATCTGCCCGTTGCGTGGGCATTCCAATGTGCAGGGCGACCGTTCGGTAGGGATTAACGAAGCGGCGTCAGACGCCTTCCTGCAACGCCTTGAAGCGCGTTTTGCCATTACCGTTCCTCGTCAACACGGCCGCGCCAGCGTGGAGAGCATTCGGGCGATAGAGCGGGGCGAGGCTAAGGCGTTAATCTGCATGGGCGGCAATCTGGCCGTGGCGATGCCGCAGCCGCAGCGGACGTTTGCGGCGATGCAAAAGCTGGATATGCAGGTGCATGTGGCAACCAAACTGAACCGCTCGCACCTGCTGCTGGCGAAGCATAACTATCTGCTGCCCGCGTTGGGCAGAACGGAGCGCGACCTTCAGGCGACGGGGATTCAGTCCGTCACCGTCGAGGATTCGATGTCGATGGTGCACGCCTCCTGCGGCTCTCTGAAACCGGCTTCGCCGTGGCTGAAATCGGAACCTGCGATTGTGGCGGGAATGGCACGCGCCACGCTTACGCGTTCGCCGGTGAACTGGGAAGAGATGGTGGGAAACTATGCTCTGATCCGCGACGCTATTGAAGCCGTTATTCCGGCGTTTCATGACTACAATGCCCGCATTGCCGCGCCGGGCGGATTTCGCATGGACACGCCTGCCTCGCGCCGTGAGTGGCATACCGGGAATGGCAAAGCCAACTTTGTCGTTAGCCAGCAGCGCGCCGTTGAGCATCAGCAGCAACCCGCTGATGCGCTGGTGCTGGCAACGCTGCGCAGCCACGATCAGTACAACACCACCATTTATGGCCTGAATGACCGTTATCGCGGTATTACCGGCCGCCGTGACGTCGTGTTTTTAAATGCGGCGGAAGCCAGGGCGCGCGGGCTGGCGCAGGGCGATGTGGTGACCATTCAGGCGCTGGACGATCATGGACGCCCTTGTGAGGATCGCGCGATGCGCGGGCTGACGGTCGTGATCTACAACATGGCGGCAGGATCGATTGGCGCCTATCTGCCGGAAGCGAATGTGCTGTTGTCTCTGGATGCGGTTGATAGCGAAAGCCTGACGCCAGCCTATAAGAGCGTGCCGGTGGTTATCAATAAAACATAACATCGTTCCCGCTATGAATTTTTTGTCTCTGTGCGCCGTCTGGCCGGGTAGAGGTGTATGATGAATCGACCTCTGTCCGGTTAGTGTTATTGAGCAGGCAAGCAGAGCGAAAAATTCACGCCATACTGCTCAGGCTGTATTGTTTTGAGGTAAGGTGCATGAGCAAAGGAACGACCCGTCAGGATGCCCCATTCGGGACATTATTGGGCTACGCCCCCGGTGGCGTAGCAATCTACTCTTCAGATTACAGCTCCCTCGACCCACGGGAATACAGCGATGATGCCGCGTTTCGCAGCTACATCGGCAACGAGTATATGGGCCATAAATGGCAGTGCGTTGAGTTCGCCCGCCGCTTTCTCTTTCTCAATTATGGGGTTGTGTTCACGGATGTCGGCATGGCGTGGGAGATCTTCTCGCTGCGTTTCCTGCGCGAAGTGGTGAACGACAACATCCTGCCGTTACAGGCGTTCCCCAATGGTTCGCCCCGCGCGCCGGTCGCTGGCGCGCTGCTTATCTGGCAAAACGGCGGCGAGTTTAAAGATACCGGCCATGTGGCGATCATTACCCAGTTGCTGGACAACAAGATCCGTATCGCCGAACAGAATGTGATCCACACGCCGCTGCCCCCAGGGCAACAGTGGACCCGCGAGCTGGATATGGTGGTGGAAAACGGCTGCTATACCCTGCGCGATACCTTTGACGACACCACGATCCTCGGCTGGATGATTCAGACCGAGGACACGCAGTACAGCCTGCCTCAACCAGACATCGCCAATGATTCACTGAAGATTCGCGGCGCGCGGCTGGAAGAGAAAGGGCAGTTTGACGGCAAATGGCTGGATGAGCGGGACCCGCTGCAAAAAGCCTATGTGCTGGCGAACGGGCATGTGATTAATCAGGACCCGCATCAGTATTTCACCATTACGGAAAGCGCCGAGCAGGAGCTGATTAAAGCCACCAACGAGCTGCATCTGATGTACCTGCATGCCACCGACAAGGTGCTGAAAGACGATAACCTGCTGGCGCTGTTCGACATTCCGAAAATCCTCTGGCCGCGTTTGCGCCTCTCCTGGCAGCGTCGTCGCCACCATATGATCACCGGTCGTATGGATTTCTGTATGGATGAACGCGGCCTGAAGGTGTACGAGTACAACGCCGATTCCGCATCATGCCATACCGAAGCGGGGCTGATCCTCGAACGCTGGGCCGAAAAGGGCTACACCGGGAAGGGGCATAATCCGGCGGAAGGGTTGATCAACGAACTGGCGGGCGCATGGAAACACAGCCTAGCGCGTCCTTTCGTCCACATCATGCAGGATAAGGATATTGAGGAGAACTATCACGCCCAGTTTATGCAGCAGGCGCTGCGCCAGGCCGGGTTTGAAAGCAAAATTCTCCGGGGACTGGATGCGCTGCGTTGGGATGATGCCGGTCAGCTGATTGACGGCGATGGCCGCCTGGTGAACTGCGTCTGGAAAACCTGGGCGTGGGAAACCGCAATTGAACAGGTGCGTGAAGTCAGCGAGACGGAATACGCCGCCGTGCCGATTCGTACCGGCCATCCTGAAAATGAAGTGCGGTTGATTGATGTGCTATTGCGACCGGAAGTGCTGGTGTTTGAACCGCTGTGGACGGTGATCCCCGGCAATAAGGCTATTTTGCCTATCCTGTGGTCGCTCTTCCCGCATCACCGCTATTTGCTGGATACCGATTTCACGGTTAATGACGAACTGGCGCGCACCGGTTATGCGGTGAAACCGATCGCCGGGCGCTGCGGCAGCAATATCGATCTGGTGAGCCATCAGGAAGAGTTACTCGATAAAACCAGTGGGAAATTTGCCGCGCAGAAAAACATTTACCAGCAGTTGTGGTGCCTGCCAAACGTGGCCGGGAAGTATATTCAGGTCTGCACTTTCACCGTTGGCGGCAACTATGGCGGTACGTGTCTGCGTGGCGATGATTCGCTGGTTATCAAAAAAGAGAGCGATATCGAGCCGTTAATTGTGGAGAAAGGGGAATAGCCTCTTCTGAAAAAGAGCCTTGGGCGTGATGCGCCAGCGTCCGCCCTGGCCATTCAATGCCAGGGGATGCGTGACAGACGTTCTGTCGGGAGTATCAGGCAATCATCCGGCAGGATTAGGCTCACTCTGCCATTCATCAAGCCGCTACAGTTTCAGGTGGAAAACAAACAACTGGAGCTGCTATGAAAACCATCGGTTATGCTGCATTAAACGCGACTACGCCACTGGCCCCTTTTACGTTTGAACGACGCGCATTGCGTGCCAATGATGTGGCGATCGAAATCCTGTGGTCAGGCGTCTGCCACAGCGATCTGCATCAAACCCGTGACGACTGGAAAGAGTGGGGCGCGACGATTTACCCCTGTATTCCCGGACACGAAATCATTGGCCGGGTGATTGATGTCGGCAGTAAAGTGACGCGTTATCAGGTCGGGCAACAGGTGGCGGTCGGAACCCTTGTCGATAGCTGTCAGGAGTGCGATCAGTGCCGCAGGCACGAAGAGCAAATGTGCCGTGAGTTTCCGACGGTGACCTATAACGGGCGTGACCGCATCTCAGGAGACGTCACTTACGGCGGTTACTCGAAACATATCGTGGTTCGCGAGGAGTTTGTCCTGAATCTGCCGGAAGGCCTTGATCCGGCCAGAGCGGCGCCGTTGCTCTGCGCGGGCATCACCGTTTACTCGCCGCTGCGGACCTGGAACGTTGGCCCCGGCTCGCGCGTTGGGGTGATTGGCATCGGTGGCCTGGGGCACCTTGCGGTTCGTCTGGCGGCCGCTTTGGGCGCAGAGGTGACGGTTATCACCCGCAGTGAGTCAAAAGCGAAAGAGGCGCATGAGCTGGGCGCCGAACACGTTCTGCTCTCGACTTCCGCAGAGGCGATGAATAACGCGGCGTCCTCTTTTGATGTAATTATTGACACAATCCCGACGCGCCATGATGTTTCGCCCTACGTTCAGCTACTTGATGTGGAAGGGGCGCTGGTTATTGTTGGTAATCTGGGGAATATGGAAGGGTTCAGCACCTTGCCGCTGATTCTGGGGCGTCGTCGCATCACGGGTTCACCGTCTGGCGGGATTGCACAAACGCAGGAGATGCTGGATTTCTGCGCCCGTAAAGGTGTGTACCCGGAGTGTGAGATCATCGATATCCAGCAGATTAACCAGGCTTTTGAGCGTATGGAGCGGGGTGATGTGAAATACCGCTTTGTGATTGATATGGCTTCACTGTCGAACTGACGGTAAGCAACGCATATCGGATCGACTGTTTTGCGGTCCGATATGCGTGTATCAGCGCGGTATCCCGGTCAACGTTCCCGCTTCCCGGACGCGTTCTGCGCCTTTCAGCGACTGCACTTTATCGCCGATTGGCGTGATGCCGAACAGGCGTTTGTACTCCCTGTGAAACTGACTGACGCTTTCATAACCCACTCTGATGGCCGCTGTCGAGGCATCCACATTATCTGACAACAACAGGCGTCTGGCTTCATGGAGCCGTAATTGCTTCTGATACTGCAACGGGCTCATGTTGGTCATGCGACGAAAGTGGTGATGCAGCGTCGAAACGCCCATTCCTGCAATCCCGGCCAGATCCTCCATTTTTAATGGTTGGGAATAGTGCGTGCGTAACCAGTTGATTGCGGAAGATATCCTCTGGCTGCTCGATCCCGTTAGTACGGTTTCCCGCAGCGTCATACCTGCCGGGCTGGTTAAAATGCGATACAGAATTTCCCGCTGAATCAGGTTGCCGATATACCCCTTATCCTGCGGGCGTTCTGCGAGCGTGATGTAGCGCAGTATGGCGTCAAATAAAAAGCGGTCGGCATGGCTGAGCGAGAGTCCTTCGCCTGCGAATCCCACGTCATTGCCGTGCTGTTCCATATCAACCAATACTTCGCGCGCAACAGATAAATCCAGTTCCAGCAACAGCGATATAAAAGGACGCTCGGCGCTGGCCTGCATCACTTCGGCGACGGTCGGCAGATTGACCGCCGTCAGAAGAAAACGGGATTCGTTGTACACATAGGCCGTATCGCCTAACGTGACGCGCTTTTCTCCCTGGAGGATCAGCGACACGCTGGGCTGGTAAATATAAGAAAGCGGCGGCATTGGGCCGTGGAGTTCAGCAACGCTCAGACCGGGGAACGGGCAGACGACCCGTTCCTGATGTTCGGTATATGTTCTGACTTTTGCGGTAATTTCGTGGCGCAGCGATGCGGTGTCCTGCCGCAGGCGATCATCCTGTGAGTTCGGGCGGTGATCCAGCATGGTCAGACTCCTCAACATAGGTTCGTATGTTTTAAACTGGAATGCAGCCGCCCGCGACTCCTTTTTTTGCTAATTGACTTGCCAGCCCATCCGTCGTGGTTGGTATATCAGCTATTCACAAAGGCCAGCAGATCGGCGTTAACCCGATCTGCATGCGTGGTGGGGATGCCGTGTGGGGCTCCCTTGTACGTATTCAGCGTACCGTTTTTGAGCAGCCCGGCTGAAAGTACGCCGGAATCATGGTAGGGAACGACCTGATCGTCATCGCCGTGGATAACCAGAACCGGGATAGTGATGCGCTTGAGATCTTCCGTGAAATCCGTCTGCGAGAACGCGACGATACCGTCGTAGTGCGCTTTGGCTCCCCCCATCATTCCCTGACGCCACCAGTTCCAGATGACCGCCTCAGACGGACTGGAACCCGGACGGTTGTAGCCATAGAAAGGACCCGCAGGGATATCGTAATAGAACTGCGCCCGACTGGCGGCCAGCTGTGCCTGGAAGTCGTCAAACACCGACCGGGGCGTACCCTGCGGATTGCTGTCGGTTTTTACCATCAATGGCGGAACTGCGCTGATCAGCACGGCTCTGGAGACGTTATCCTCGCCGTGACGCACGATATAGCGCACGACCTCGCCACCGCCGGTTGAATGCCCGACGTGCATTGCGCCCTGGACGCCTAAATGCTTAACGACTGCGGCAACGTCATCGGCATAATGATCCATGTCATGACCGTCCCACACCTGGCTGGAACGTCCATGACCACGCCTGTCGTGCGCGACGACCCTGAACCCCTTGTCCACGAAAAACAGCATCTGAGCATCCCAGTCGTCGCTGGAGAGCGGCCAGCCGTGGTGGAAGAAGATCACTTTTCCCTCTTTCGGTCCCCAGTCCTTATAGAAAATGTCAACGCCATCGCTGGTTGTTACGTAACCCATATCGTTTCTCCGGTTCAGTAAGTTGTTAAAGGGAGAGACTTGTCTTGCGCGTAGCGCCAGGACGTCGGCTCCCGGAAAAAGGAGAAACGTCAGGGTCTGCGCGCTCGTCCGGCAACGATCTTCTGTTGACCGTTTAGAGAGTATAAGTTTAAAGTTAACTTTAAGGTCAAGAGAGGTCTGTAAACGGTATGAAGATTGGTGAACTGGCAAAAGTAACGGGGCTTACGCCCTCCCGTATTCGGTTTTACGAAGCAGAAGGGCTGATCAGTCCTCCTCAGCGTCAGAGCAACGGGTATCGTAATTATTCGGCGGAGGTGGCGAATCTGCTGAAGATTATTGATAACGCTCAGCGTGCCGGTTTTTCACTTGGGCAGATCCGCTGCTTTTTACCGCAGGAGCAGAAAAAGTGGGATCACGAGGGGCTGATACAATCCCTGGAGAAGCGTATCGCGGAGATTGAACTCATGCAGAAGCAGCTTGAAGAGAGCAAGAGCGAGTTGCTGAGTCTGATCGCCAGTATTGCAAACCGGCCTGACGGTATTTCCTGTGAGGACAACATGCAGCGGCTGATAGGGCAATTGCGTAATCCGGCGACCGCCACGGAAAACCGGTAAAATAAATGGCGAGGGGACGTGGTTCAGCTTCGGTCTTGCCGCCCCCTCACTGTCTTATTGGTATGTCATGGTAAATGACAAAACGCCATTCGCTGCACCGGTCGTGATGGTGTCTCCGGTCTGGTAATAACGCGCTTTCAGCGGCACCGTGAATCCGCCGCCGGAGGATGAAGTGCCAACGGCGACATCTGAACCCAGCGCCATCGGCTGATTGTTATAAAGTAATTGGATTCCCACGCCCGTGGCGGCATTATTTCCGCCAATGGTTTTCAGCACGCCTTTGCTCGCATCAAAAATATCGCCTTCCATCTTAACGCTGACCTTTGTTCCGGCATTACAAACCATCGGCAGATCGAAAGACTTTGTGTGTGCGTCTCCCGGCGTGGTGCCTTTGCCATTAAAGGCTTGTTTATCCACGTCCTGCATATTCACGGGGATAAACGTCGTTTGTAGATTACAGGCTGGCGTGGTAACCGTGAACGCGTTGATATTGACGGAAGATTCAGGTGAATGCCACAGCAGCGCGTTATTTAACATAACCAGCGATCCCACGGTTCTTGCCGTTATTGTTCCAGACCCGGTTTCGGCTGCCGTCTTATAAAACGTCACGATAACCACGCCATCCAAATTGCTGTTCACCATCCCCGCCGTATTTTCACAGAGCTTAGCGGTATTTATGTCTCCCCGTATGGTATTGCTTCCCGTAACGGTCACGATGCCTGCGGCACATTTTGTCGTTGCGGCGGACAGGGAATACCCCACGCCGCTAATGTTCGTTTTATATATCTGACGCCCGTTGAGTGACGAATCGAATGTGCCAATGGCTCTGATACCAAAAATCTGCCTGGATATAACGCCCTCAGCGGAGTCCCAACAGTTAAAGGCATTAATTGTCGGTGTAATAACCTGTGTTCCTATTATTGAGCCCACAGGGAGATCCCGCGAGATAGTTACATTCTGCGGTGAGATCGTTGTTGTTGACGTAACCGTAGTGCAGTTCCACGCCAGGGCGGTGTGTGAAAATAATCCCAGCGAGGTAAAAATTAAGCTGATTAAAATTCGATACATTTTTCTTTCTCTCCAGATCAGTGGCATTGCGCGATGACTGTTTGCGGTTTGTCAGCGATCTGCGTTATCTGATACGTTGCCTGACAACTTCCCTCGGCCCAGTTAACGATCACGCTTCCTTTTTCCGGTACGCCGTTGAGCCAGACGCGTTTGCGATCGTCAACCATTCCTTCTGGAATGTTGTCGTGATTTTTAATACGGGTCGTCGCGCCAAACGGAATCTCTTTTCCGGTGAACTGAAGCATGACCTTATAACCGGTGACGGTAGGGTAATCAGCCAGCGCCAGCGCGCCTTTGGTCGGTACAACGGTGTAGGTGTCATTCAGCACATCGGTATGCGGGTTCAGCGATGCGGTATCCAATGACAGACTGTTCTGCCGATATGGCGTGACATACGGCACCACGGCAAAACCTCTGCTGTCGGTGTAAATCCCGCTGTTATTCGCCACTTTCACATCCGCCGCGTTGTCCGCTTTCACCAGTGCCATAGTTTCGCCAAGAGGCTGCGTGGCCGAGACGCCGTAAGGGTGAACCACAATGCCGCCCATCGCCCCAACCGACATCTGGCGGTTATCGCGAGAGTAGTTGTAACCAAGCTGATACTCGCCATGACGGCCTTTGTAATTGACGGAAGCGCTTCCCATCGCATCCGAGCCTTTGCTGTTGTAGCCCTGCTGCACATTCCAGCTCAGGTTTTTATCTTCCAGCTCTGAACCGGATAACCCCACCTGCGAAGTCGTATCGCCTTTTTTGTTGCTGTTCCCGGATACCGTCATCCAGCTGTCTGGCAGGAAACGTGAGAGCGGAATCTGCATCGTCAGAGAGACGATATGATCGTTTTCATTGTGCCAGGGGCCGCGTGAATAGCTGTAGTTCAGGCCGTAGTTGATATTGTTTATGCTGGTGTTGTAACCCACGTTAACGCTGCGCTCGGTGTCGCCGCCCCAGTAATCCTGTTGCCAGGCGGAGAGGTTTATATTTCCCCAGTCGCCAAGTCGCTGGTTCAGCGTCACCTGCGCCTTGCTGCGTTTGTTCCGTTCATAGCGCCAGCTGTTGCCTTCACGTATTGTGTCGCTCCCCATTCGAAAGGTATTCACGTCCCCATTCGCTTCCTGGAAATCACGAAAACCTGATGAGGAATAGCGATAGCCCATCAAACTGAATGAGGTGCCCGTCGAAGCAAAGTCTTTGGCGTATTGCGCGCGTAACGACACGCCTTCTTCTGTCTTGCCGGGCAGTTGCGTACGGGCGAAAGTGGCGTCAAAAGAGAGTGAGCCGAATTCACCGAACCCCTTTCCGATCCCCAGTGCTCCGGCCCAGTAATCTGCGGATACCAGCGTGCCGCCATATATCGTGCTATCCCAGGGTAAACCGTAGCTCAGCGTGCCCTGTAGAAATTCCGGCTCTTTATCTTTGCTGTTTGCCGCGCGATATTTCCCTGCTGCCAGCGCATATTTGAACTGACCTTCGCGTTGCATCACCGGCACCGCGGAAAATGGCTGAATAAACTGATGCACCGATCCATCCGCCTCACGTACCGCCACTTCCAGATCGCCGCTGGCGGTGGTCGGGTACAGATCGTCAATCGCGAACGGGCCTGGCGGCACATAAGATTGCCAGATAACGTTGCCACCCTGACGAATGGTGACCTGCGCGTTGGTTTGTGCAATACCGCGTACCACGGGAGCAAAACCACGGACGCTTTCCGGCATCATGCTGTCATCTGAATAAAGCTGCGCGCCGCGAAAATTCACGCTGTCGAACACACCGGCCTGCGTATAACCATCGCCTATGCTGAACTGACTTTTCAGAGCCTTAATGTCACGCTCCAGCGACGTGCCAAGGGTGTTCCAGTGACCAGCGCCATCGTTGTTGTTATAAGTGGCGTAATGACGCAATCGCCAGGGCCCAACGTTAATACCGCTACGCAGGTTCAAATAGCTGTCGTTACTCGACTTGTCGCTGCCATGCGTGTTAGCGCCTGAGAAGTTGTAGTTCAGGAACAGCATATTCAGTCCATCATCCCACCGCTCAGGCGATACCGACCCCCGGGGATCGCGCTGTAGATACTCCTGCGGTACGGAGAGATCCAGGCGCATCCCGTCAAACTGGAAAATAAGCTGGCTGCCGGGAAGCAGTTTGCTGAGGTGTTCAACGTTCGCGGTATCTGCCATGTGCATCCATTCAGGTTGTGCATTGCGCTTAACGCCCCATTGCACCAGATCTGCACGAGTCAACACCGGTATTAACCCACTCTTACTGTCAATAAATGAAATATCCTGTGATGCCAGATAATTTCCATTTACATAGACATCAACGTGATAGACGCCAGGCACCTGCCCGTCAGCTTCATTAAAACGAGAAATATCAATATCACGCGGGATATTTCCACGGGTTTCAATAAAATCTGGAGAGAAATAATCGCCAGCCAGTACAGCAGGAGTATGCGTACACAGATAAATAAGTGTGGATAACCGAGTTAATTTAGCAAAACCCGAAACTGCATTGACATGAAACATGGCTTTGTAACCTACATTTTAAATTTATGTTCAGCCGTAATGCCTCCGAAGTCATTAATCGCACGCCACGATACTTCACCACCCGTTACCGCCGACTGAGGTAGCGATACCGTTTGAAATGGTAAAACCATTGGAGGTTTTGCTAGTTGTTTCCCATTCACCTTGATGTCGTATAGCGACACGCTATACGGCGAGGGGTTATGCACACTTAACTTTCCACCCACGCTTGAAAACGTTAGCTGCTGATACGCAAGTGAAGGGTCGCCTTTTAATCCTGCCGGACGATAAAACAGCTTCATTTTACTTTTGACCGCAATCAATAATTCATTTTTAGCATCCGGTGATGACGAAGGGATTGCTTTAATATTCAACCAGTAAACACTTTCTCTGTCCGTAGGGAGCGTGTCGCCTGATAACATAACGCGTACTGAATTCTGCGCCTGCGAATTTAATTTGAATAAAGGCGGCGTGGTGATGAATGCATTGTCACTGTCATCGCCATTTTCACTTTTGCTTACCCATGACTGAATTAAATACGGCTTGTTATCTGGATTGTTAACGCTGATTGCCGCCTGATTGCCACTGCCGTTATAAATAAGCCGGGTGCCGCCTATTTCCACACCGCTTATTGCCGTTGCGGAGATAAACAAAAGACCAACGGCAATCTTTTTATAGACTTTCTGAAACATGAAGAGATCCTGAGTGAATTACTCAGGGCCGCGAAGGGCCCTGCTTTTACTGGTAAATAACGGTAAACGCGGTTGAAGAGTTTGCCGTACCCGCGCCAACAGCGCCGGTTGCCATATATTTGGCAAAGTAAGTCAGTGTGTTATCAACATCTTCTTCCAGCGCTACGCTGGAGGATGCGGAACCCACGGGGATCAACGTTGAGTTGTCCTGTTCATAAATCGCGACACCAACATTCGATGCTGTCTGCCCATTGCTCAGCGCTAAGATAGAAGGGTTAATCGTGTCGGTGATGCCATCAAAACGAATACTGGCGTTGGAAATGCTGGCCGGGCAGGATTTCAGCACAATATTAAAACGCTTCGCCGCCGCCGTTGCTCCGCTACCGCCTGAGAATGCGGTTGTTGCGACAGTCCCCAGGTTGACAGGCTGCGCAATCGCAGAGGTATCCACCACACAGGCCGTACCGGTGATGCTGCCAGTAAAACTAATTACGCCGTCAGCAGCATTTGCTGCCTGAAATACAGAGAGCGATAAAATCGCGGAAATCAGTGCAATCTTTTTCATATAAGATCCAGTTAGTTAAGTTAATATTTAAGAAATAATATACTGATACTTTAAATGTTAATTAATAATGTGCTAATTCCCTCCAGTGAAATACTTATCTGACGAATGACATTGTCTGATTAACGAAATACTGTGTTCGCAGGTGTCCTGCTTATAACTTTCTACTCGTGCGATAGTTCGGTACAAAGATATACGATTGCCGACCTGAAGTTTAAAAACCAAACTGCGCCGGTGGGCATAAAATGTCTTAACCGTCATACCTAATTGTTTACCAATCTCATTCGCATCAAGCCCTTTTTGCATACATGAGAGCACTTCGCTTTCTCGCATTGAAAGCGTGTACTTCACCCGATAAATATATCGGGAATCATTGACAAACAGGCAGGACAGAATTTCATTAAGTCGGCTTCGCTTATCAACAAACGTAATACTCCGTAGATGTTTTAATGCATAGTAGTCAAGATCATTGCTTATAAACGCAATAATCTTCCTGTCTGCAAAAAAATGCTCTTTAACCTGCAGGAGGTTTGTTGTCTCAACATCTACTATGTAGTAATTTTCATCAATCAACTCCGATGTTAACAGCGTACTGATACCGACGATAAAAAAATAATCATCAGAAAAAACGGAGTTTGACAAATCCATAAAACTTCCCTTTTTGGCATGCCCTCTTTGGTTATTTAACGCCAGAAATTCACCTCATGTTTCTTTGTGAAATTTACAGAAAATAAAATCAGATGACACCACAAAAATAATGGATTTCGAATATAATCATAAAAACGATCGTTTCTTCTATTTGTTCCCTTTCAAAAGAACAACGATCCAGTGATTGCTGTCTTTATTGAAATAAAAAACTATTTATGTGCCATAAAAATGAAATTTAACACTATCACTATTGATAGGTGTAGTTTAATGGTTTGATGTCATTTGATAGTTGAAACTTGAAATGACGGCAAAAATGGATTTTTCTTAGGAAATATCCCAGGTTTAATTAACGAAATATATTCCGTCAGAACAAGGCTAATTTTACCTGGTTAACAACGGGACAACATCAGCGGCACCTTATTTTTCTGTCAGGTGCCGCCTACGCGTGTAGGAAGGTTATGGAATGAATGTTGCGATAGCCTGATCTAATTCATCAAGTAAGGCGTCGATGCGATCAAGGTCTGTGGCAAGGTCTGCGGCGGAAATGGCGTCAGGTAGTTTGTCTTCCAGCGACTGCGCTACCTTCATCAATGCCTTAACGCCCAGCAGTTGGGCAGTCCCGTTAATGCGATGAATATGACGCTTCACGGTCAGATAATCTTCAGTATGCGCCGCTTGTCGGGCGGCGACTAAATCACGGCGGTTCTCCTGCTGTGCATCTTTTAACGCTGTAAGCATGAGCGACCGGTTGCCTTGCGCCAGCATACCCAGCATTTCGATATCAAACATCGTATTGGCTGTCTCACACATTCCTGAAAGGAAGTGCGAGATTTGCGATAACGTAATCGGCTTGAAAATACAGGCATTCATGCCTGCCGCAAGACAGCGTTCGCGTTCATGTTCTTGCGCTGAGGCGGTCAACCCCCAGATGGTGAGGTCGCGATTAAATTTCCGTACCTGACGGGTAAGTTCAATGCCGTCCATTGCGGGCATATTGAGGTCGGTAATAAGCAAATCATAATGCTGTTGCTGAAGGTGTCGTAAGGCCTCTTCGCCGTTTTCGGCTTCATCCGCAACAATACCTGACGTTGCAAGCTGGCGTTTCAGGAGCAGTCGACTGGAGGGATGATCGTCAACGATTAATACCCGCAGCGTCCCCTGAATAACGGGAGGGGGCGGGGGCGCGTCAATAGATACCGGCGTGATATCACGCGAGGTTTGCACGGGCAGGTTCAGCGTCAGGGTGGTTCCACGGTTTATTTCGCTTTGCAGCGCGATGGTTCCCCCCATTTGCGTCATCAATGCCCGGCTGATCGCTAACCCCAGGCCCGAACCGCGATGATGCTTACCCGCTTTCCCCTGACTAAAGGCGGTGAATAAACGGTTCTGTTCTTCAGTGCTAATACCCGGACCGGAGTCGCTCACCGAGAGCGCCAGCATCGCGTTGGACTTTGTCGCCGAAATCCTGACATACCCTTGCTGCGTAAATTTAACCGCGTTGCCAATGAGGTTGGTGAGTACCTGCCCCAGCAACTGGGGGTCCAGATGCATCGCCTCTTGCGGGTCCAGCCGCGAGTCATAACGCAGGTCGATCCCTTTTTGGGCCGCCAGTGCGCTAAACAGCGTCATTTTTTCTTTTATCAGAGCATCAACATTTACCCACTGCGGAACGGTGTCTAAGAGTCCTGATTCAATCTTTTCCAGATCGAGGATCTCGCCAATCAGTTTTAACAATGATCGCGAGGCCTGGGCAGCCTGATCCACCGATGCTTTATCCTCAGGGCTGAAGCGAGCGGGGGAGAGCTGCAAGAGTTCCAGAAATCCCATAATTGCACTGACCGGCGTTCGGATCTCGTGGCTCATATGGGAAAGAAATTCCCGCTTCTCTTCATTGGCCTGCTGTGCCTTGTTTCGTTCCGCCTCCAGTAAGCGTTGAGAACGTTTCCTTTGGCGGACTTTCCGCGACAGGTAAACGGCCCACAGCAAGCTGCTCACCACCAGCAACGTCGCCAGTATCGCCACCAGATAGAACGGTCTGTTATACAACTCCCAGGTATCAATTTTGACGTCCGGCAGGCGTATCCATTTACTGACGATCTGGAAAATCTCTTTTTGCGGAATATCATCCAGGGCTTTGTCCAGGATCTGCCGAAGTTCCGGTTCGGAACGGGGAACGGCAAAACTGATTGCCGCTGGCGCTTCACCGGCAATCGGGAGCCAGGCGAGCTGATCGGGATAATAATGCTCGCTCATATAGCGGGCCGTCAGCTGATTTGAAATGGCCGCGTCCACCTTTCCCGTCGCCACGAGATTCAAGGCTACGCTGGAGTTTTCCACCTCTTTCCATTGGATGCCGGGGTGTTGGGCTTTAAGCTTTTCCAGTAACGCGTGGTCGGCGCCGATCGCCACACTCATCCCCGCCCGTAGCGTGGTCTCCTGCGTATTCTCTTTTCTGACAACGGTGACGAATTGGGTGGTAATAAAGGGATGGGTAAAGGAGAGCGCGTTTTCACGGCTCAAGTCGTAGGTTGCGGCCTGCACAATATGCCAGTTGTTTTTCTTCATTTCAGAAACCATTTCTTCGTTCGATTTGACGACAATGGTTTCAAACTGCATACCGGTTTGCAGACCGATCAGATTCAGGATATCCCCCACCACGCCCCGCGTTTCCTGGTTACTGTCGACCATAGTGTAAGGCGCAAACCACGGGTTAATGATGACACGCAGTGTGCTATGACTTTTCAGCCACTGTTTCTCTCGGTTGGTCAGGTTAAGCGGCTCTAACAGAAAGGACAGATTGCCTTTATCGATCATTGACTGGGCTATTTGCCCATGCACATTTTCATCGATGGCGCTGAGCGTGTTATTCACAATTGTCAGCAGACGTTCCTGCGTTGGCAAAAATAAAAAGGCGCTTTTTTTCTGTGGTTCAGGCCAGTATTTCACCGTCGTCAACGCGAGGCTAAATTCCTGCGATAGCCAGGTGCTGGTTGTCAGTGAGTCGCCAACAAACCAGGCGTTTTGCCCATGCGCGACGGAGCTGAGCGCTTCCTGATAGGTGGAGTAATTAATGATCTCTGCGTTAGGAAATGACTGCTGAATAAACCCCTCATCAGGATAGTGATTCACAGTAGCGACCCGGGTGCTTTGCGCACTCTGCAAGGGAACCATGACATTGGCTAACGACGTCACTAAATTTGGCCAGGAATGTACCAGCGGCTGCGAGGACAGAATGCCTTCTTCGGCGAAAGGGCGACTCTCCAGACCGGTCAAGACCATATCGACTTCGCCCGCTTTCAGCGCATGAATTGCCGATTCCTGATTTTTCCAGGCCGTCACGCTGATGTGGGTGTTGAGTGAATGCTGAATCAGCACAAGATAATCGGCATTCATCCCACGGTAACGTCCTGTGAGCGTGGTCTGCACGAGGGGCGATTGCTCTGGTTGATAAACCGCAACCTTAAGCGTTTTTTTCTGTTTCAGCCAGCGCTTGTCATCCTCACTCAGATAAACAGGAACCGGCGTAATGTAATTGTAGCCCGACAACTCCAGCTCAACGGGTAGCTCATCCTGGGCATGAACGCTACGCCCGGTAATCGATAAAACAATGAGCACGAATATGGGCCATTTATTCATCATCAGGTCAGCTTATTTTGGTGGGCAAATGAGAGCAGCTCAATTAATGATTTGCAGCCTAACTTTTCCATTAACCGTGTTTTATAGGTGCTGACCGTTTTGCTGCTGATATGCATTGCATCGCCAATTTGTGAATTATCAAGACCATTAAGCATATAGCCCATCACCTTCATCTCCTGTGCCGAGAGGGATTCCAGGCGTTGTGCATCGGTTAACGCAACTGAGGGGGCTTCAAGGAAAAAAGGAAAATAGCTATAACCATTTTGCGCTGCATTAATGGCGGCCAGAATGTTTTCCATATCCTGTTTTTTACTGATGAAAGCGTTAGCGCCCACCTGAGCGCAACGTTTGCTGTAGTAACGATCGTTTTTCGCGGACACGACAATCAGCACGCCGGTGAACTGCCGTGCTCTGAGCTTTTCTACCAGTTCGACGCCATTCACTCCGGGGATCTCGACATCCACGACAACAATATCCGCAGCCGTTTTTGTTAACGCTTCCAGCGCAGTCGCCCCGTCTTCATATTCGTTAATTACAGTAATGCGCTGTTTCTCCAGCACTCCACGGATAGCCAGACGCGCGAGGGGATGATCATCCACGATAATTGCAGTGCGTAACTTACTCATATTCATCCTGAAAGTTGTCATTCTGAATACAATATATACTAACGATAATAGCCTAAACGAGACGGGAGATGGATTTATATCGTGATGACTCAGGTGGTCATCCTGGCAGAGGTATGCTCCTGTGGCGCGCAGGCAGGGTAAGATCTGTAACGGGATGAAATGGAAAGGGTAGGGACGAAAAAAATCCGGACGATGTCATAAACACCATCCGGATTCTGAATCCCTGAACGATCTGATAGAAAATGAACGATGTTCACTTTTGCACAATATGGGGTCGGGACTTGTCTTGCCCGTTAAGGATCTCACTTCTTAACGAATAGGCTCTAAAGAAGTGGTACTCGGACTTGGTGTAATCCTTTGGGCTAATGAATTGTTTTCTATTTGCTGGTGTTTTCCCTGCCGGGTAAGAGTTTTACATACTGATACTGGCGTGCTTCTTGGAAACAGTACAGCCAGAGGCTGGTTCGTGGATAGCAAAAACGCGTGATAACTCCCGGTCGGAATGAAAAGTATTGAATGGCGAAGTGTTTTCCCGTCAATAGCAATAATATCTCCATCATCTGAAGCGTGACAATCACGCATCCAGTTAATGAAACATTTATGGAATTTTTTAGGGCTTATGCAGGATACAACTCTGGCAACGGTATCATGAACCTGAATACCATTTTCAAAATCCCCGTAACTTTTTAACCAGTACAGATGAACATGACCAAAATATTCTATCTCCTGCTACTCATCAGCACCTGCGATGACGGCACAAACAGTAGAAAATAATATATCGGATGATTTGTGTTTAATTCCCCTTTGCTACCGTATATCGAATTTAATAACTTCAAAAATACTCCGTAAGAATTAAAACAGATCACTCTATTTCTAGTATTGATTACTTATAGGTATAAACATACACTTAAATGATTAATATAACAGTCGGTGGAGGGGGTATTAATTCTCAATATAAAATTTATCTTCATATTTTAAATCATAATTGTTAAGTGAATTAAGAATAATATCTATAAATAGTATAGGAACTATTGGTTCCTGAGATTAGCTCAGGTTTAATGCTAACCGGTTTTACATCTAGTGGGAGTAATGTTTTGTAATATAAGCTTGTTACCTCTGAGGATGTATAACGGCATCGCCAAAAATGTTCTTTCTGGTATTCAAAACCATATGTTACTGATTCTGGGGGATTTTCGATTTTACTATTTTTTTCATAATAATATCTCTGAGTCGTTTTAAGCATATTTATAGAAATTGACGTGCAAAATGAATAAAGATTTAAAACTAGTTATTAATTAAATATTGGTACATGTGGTGATTGTCAATTATGGTATATACATAAGATACATGAAACACGCATATACATAAAAAAAGATAAATATAAGCTTAAGGAACCTTGATATATTTAATTGATTGGATAGATACCATTTTATTGGTTGTCTGTCGGTGTGGGCACCATTGTTTTTATATGAAATGTAGCTAATCGTTTAACACCACCATCCGACAGCCTTTTTATTTACGGTGTAACAGAATTGTTGTTTGTTTTTTATTCCGGTGAAAATAAGACTGTGCCTCCAGTCCTTTGATGCGGGTAATTAACACATCCAGCATAATGCTTACGTACATCATCAGCCCGTTTACAAAACGGGGAGAAAATGAATTCATTGCTATTGGATACCTTTTGCGAATCTACGTATGGATTGGAGGCATAATCTTAATTGATTTTTATTATGTCAATTCCTTTCACAATATCCAAAAGAGTCTGATGTGCATCATTTATCATGATAAAGATATTATTGTTTTTGAAATAATTTCTTGAAATTTTCATCTGATATAAAATAATTAAGGTATTGCTCTACAAATATACGGTTAATATCATCGGAAACATCAAATTCTTTCTTTTTATCTTCCAGGACCCAACTGGTTTTATAACTGCGGGGACTTACTTCAAAAGCGAAAATCGGTACTGGATTTTCTTTAGCTCCATAGTTTATATCATGCCATTGTGTATTGTTTGCATGTACCATAAAGTACCCACCTCTATGGAGTACGGGATTTCTCTCAAGTCCGTTACGATCAGAGTTAAATGCGCCACTATAATCAAAACCATCAAAGTTCATTACCACAAAATATCTGTTGTATTCTTTGGAGAAGAATGCAAACCGATGAATTGTTTTAAGATCACGTAAGCCTCTGCGATACACTTCGAAACTTACCTTTTTTTCATCACTTTCATCGTATGCATAAGGAATTAAGAATTCAATGGTCTTACTGTCATTGATATATTGGGTTACCTGCTCCTGCGTGACCTGATTACCACGAAAGCACAGTGAATTAATGATAAAAAATATGGCCGGAGCGATAACAAGAGAGCCAAAAAGAGTTCCAAGCGATTTACCCATATCCCCCCCTTTTTAATCGTTTCTTACGGAAATTATACCGATGGAATTTTTTGATGTCTCAGATTCATCTTTTGTATTGAATAAGTCGAGTTCAGTATTTGCCTCTTGCTCATACTTCCTTTCTTTTTCATTAGAATATTCATCCACAGCAAAACCCAGCACAGTGCCACCGAGTCCTACCAGGCTGCCTGTAGCAAACTCTTTAAAGGAAAAACGACTCCCGTATTTAACCAGCCAGTTCAGGACTGCGTCTCCATGAGCCGCCGTTAGCATACCTTTACTCTGTGCTATGATAACCCCGTCCAGAATCCAGGAACCTACCACATTTGTGGTTCCATGCTTAAGCGCCGCGTTTCCCACATCACCTGCGGTACCAATTCCTTGATTTTTTGCCGCTGTCTTAATGTCACCAGGAATATCACGACCTTGGTTTGACTTACCGCTATCAGTTGCTGTACCGTAAATCTCTAACCCTGAGAGAACGGATACCCCAAATGGTAACCCCATCGTGGCGATATAAGTAATTATGCCATTAACAAATTTACTGGTCCAATGAGCATAAATCTCACTACTGTTAGCGTCGGATATCATTCTTGCTGCTTTTTGTGCAATAGCATCATCTATAATAATGTTAAGCTTACCACCAACCGGGCACTTTATATACGATGAATCCAGAAGCGCATTTTCTCTTTCAATAAAAACGGTTTTATGATATTCCTGCCACTGAGAATCAGCAACCCTGTCACACTCATGCAGTGTTTTATAAATGCCATAACTTGCCGCAGCCACTTCACCCACTGTTGCTATTGTTCCAATTGTTAAAGCGGTCGCGGATGCAGCAGTTATTGCGGCAGCAATAGGGCCGGATATTGGCAGAGTGGCAACTACAAGAACAACCACCGCCACAGCGGCTATGCCTGCAAAAAACATGGCAAGCCCACCCCATACTTTCAGCGGCATTTTACATTCAAAACAAGCATCCAGCTTTTTATCTGATATATTGAGCAATGGTACAGGAATTTTTGAATATATTGTAATTCCCGCTGTCTCAACTGGTTCTTTAGCCGGATTCAGCCCCAGCTTTCTGGGGGTCGATATGGTCATATTACTGCAAATAATATTTACACCTTGTCTGACAAATGAACGCGCCATTACTGTATTCTCCAGATGCGACAGTGAATATCCATTTCCACGTTGTTTCTGATACACTCATTCATTCGGATATCAGCATACTCTATATGATTTCTCGCTGTATTAAATTCAATCTGAGCATCATACTTAACCTGATACTCAGAAAATTGATAGTCAATGACTGGTTTATATCTCTCATCATATTGTTCTTTTATTTTTGCCACATTTATATTACCTTTCGGCACACCCGTTTTGCGAATGGTTACAGTTTTCGGATTTTCCTGAATGATTTTCTGACTAACAACCAGAGGCGTTATGATATCTTTAAATAACTGAGAATGGTAATTCATACCAGAATCAGATTCAAAACCCTGCGTATGGACAAGATAATAATTAAAAAATGTATCAAAGAAAATTTGACTACCTAGGCCAGCAATCAACTGCTCATGGGAATGGATTTGTTCGTCAAATACTGACATGAAATCCTGAATACCCTGTTGGGTCTCTTTTGCACGAATGAATTCATTTTTTTTAAAAAAGTTTTCTTTGAAGATATTCCATTCATCAATAATAACATGATGATTTTTTAGTACTTCAGGCCTGCCTGTGTCAGCATTAATTAATAAATCCACATTACTTTTTATTATGTCAATTTCCTTCACGATATCCAACAGAGTCTGATGTGCATCTGGTGATGTTTTTGATATATGGTCATCGACATACACTGAATAGAATAAAGGCTCATTATGATTATGCTTTACTGTATAGTCAGTTTTGACTATTGTATTGTTCACCAGGATTTTGTTAAGTTTGATTGATACTTCTTGTTCAACTCTGTATCTGACAACATCCTGTAAATTATCAGGCTGATAAACAAAATTACTTCCACTTAAATCCATAGTATGTTCCTCATTAAAATAACACATCCACACATCCGTTTAATATTCTGAACAGGTTTTGTCCATATATTGTCCCGATAGATATATCAGTTAATGTCAACTTCTTTGCCTTTGATTTTAATCAGATTACCTGTGATGGTAATAGTTCCGCCCTCGTCCATACTGAACAGACTTTCACCACATTTCAGCACTATCATATTTTTTGCGGTTAGGGAAAACAGTTTGCCAATGTCAATAATTTGTGTTTTTAGTACTTTTTCAATATCGTCTCCTGTAATAGTTGATATCTGATCGCCACCTACCGTTTTTGTCCGTTTTTCCGTCACATCCAGTGTCTGGTTATTCTGAACGGTAATTTTCTGATCATTCGCCACCGTGACCGTCTGGTCATGACCCTCTGCCTTTTTACTGCCCACATTGACGGTCTGCCCCACGCCCACCGTGATTTTCTGGTTGTTGCCGATAGTTTCTGTGTGGTCAACCTTCACGTCCGTTGTCCGGTTATTCAGTACCTCCGTATCCATGTTCTTCTGCGCATGGATATACACCCGCTCCTTCCCGGTGGCGTCATCGAACGTCAGCTCGTTAAACCCGCCGCCTTTATAGGTTTTTGAGCGGATAGTCATCTGCGTCTTCGTGCCCGGCAGACTGCCCGGTGAGCGGTTATCCTGGTGGTAGGTGCGGCCCATGATTATCGGCTGGTCCGGGTCGCCGTTGAGGAAGTCCACGATAACCTCCTGGCCCACGCGCGGTATGGCGAGGTTACCGAACCCGGTGCCCGCCCATGCCTGCGATACCCGTACCCAGCAGGAGCTGTCCTCATTCCCCGGACAGTAGCGGTCCCAGTGAAAGCGCACCCGCACCCGGCCATGCTCATCGCAGAAGATTTCTTCCCCCGCCGGGCCGGTGACGATGGCGCTCTGGGGGCCGTCCACGGAAGGTTTCTTTTGGGGCGGAACGCGCCATGTCCTGTCTGCCGGGATAACCTCGAAACGATTGCTGAGAGTGGTTCCCGTTCCCTGACTGCCATGCAGTGCCTGCGGCTGGTCTCCTGCCAGTACGCTACCCACAATCTGCCACTCCCTGTTCAGCGATACTGATGGATGTCCTGTCAGGGTAAAGCGCTTCCCTGGCCACATTTTTGGTGAGTTACTGTAACCTGTTGCTATCTCTGCATCATGTCTCCGGCCCTCAATCTGGTAGCGGGCAAACGCCTGTCCGTGGGATTCGTCCTTGAAACGTCCGGGATAATCAAAGATTTCATACTGCGTGAGCTGGCCGTTCAGATTCTCTCCGGCACGGCTGTAATAACCCGGCCAGCCGGGCGTTTTGAAGGTGTAGTCCTGAGTTTCGACGGATGAAGGCCGTATCTGCGCATGATACCTGAACTGGCTGATATGCTCGGTAGATGCCTCTGCCGTCGTATTCGGATTAAATGGCATGGCTCCCAGTGACGATACTCCCGCCACATCATCGCACAGTACCAGCTTTTGCTCCGTCCCTTCCGGAGTGCACCAGTCAAAATAAAAGATACCTTCTTCTGACCACAGGCGGGTCAGGAAGGCAAGGTCTGTCTCACCGTACTGCACGCAGAACTCGCGTGCCGGGTGCGGCTCATAAAATACCGGGGTCCACTCGGTGATGCCATTTTCATTGAGCAGGGTGGAGGAGATTGCCTTGATATCCTGCTGCTGGAAAATGCGGAAATTCTGGCGTAAACCGCTTCTCCAGAGTGGTGGTGAGATAATTATATGGTACCCCATCTGCCAGTGGTTGTTTTCACTGAGGGTTACGGCAGAGACAATACCACTGATATAGCGTTGTGGCTCCATTCCTTGCCAGATGGTCAGTACGGCGTTTTTTTCAAGAAAATCGGTTGCTGTCAGGTCAGAAAGACCGCTAGCAATATCCACCTTTAGCTGGAAAGGTTTTGAGTAATGCTGAGTAAGTCGAAAACTGACCACCGCAGTGGTCATTTCCGGCAGTCCGCCCACTGCCAGTGTGAAACGCAGCCCTTTTAACGACATATTACCTTCCTAATGGTGACAGTAAAAAAAACAGCTCGCTGGTCAGCTGCTGTGACAGTACAGTGTTACGCTTGCGTTCAGGCCCCATGCCCGTAAGGGCCGGATGCCGTTAATTGAACTTATGTCCCCGGAGGAGCGAGCCAGCCGTTGGCATCGGATTTACCTCAAATTCTCTTGAAAATTATCAAAAAGTTGAAAATAAAGAGCAATAATATGAACTAATATATTAAGGTTTTATATGACGCTCTTTCGTTGAAATATTTTTATTTGATTGTTTAGTAGAGGAGTGGGGAATCGGATAAGTATGTTCTGTAAATTTAATTCTTTCATCAATATTTATGTCGCAACTTATATCAATTCTTATCTTGTGGTTGGCTTGTTTTTTTTAGTCTAAATGCATGTTTTATGGATTTCTCTGGGTCATTATATCAGATAGTAGTATCATTCAGTCTGGTATGTAGAATCCATTGGCAAGAAGTTTTTTCTTTATTTCTTTTCTACATTCGGATAGTTCGGTTCTATACCTTACCTGGCAGTAATTGTATAATTCATTATATTTGGCCTGAGTTAATGATGTATCCCTCAATATATCAGCAGGAGAAACGGGGATTTCAAAGATTAATTTTGATGATATAGTGTGTTTAATGAAAAAAATTGGTACCCAAGGCATATCACCTTCTTCATAGTATGGCTGCTTATCTATTCCAATTAGTAAATATAAAAACAGGTAAATAATAAAGTTACGTAATGAAGAAACACGCATATGATATTTTTCTCAAGTATATTTATTTTACATTTAACCCACTGTTTTTAAGGGGCCATTAACTTGAACTTTGTTCTGAGGTCAGCTGCAATCTGAAGTCCATAAGTTCCTGGACAAGCTCGGCCTAAATCATTTAAAGAGGCAAACTCTCTATGTCCTCCTAATTGTGTGATCGGGAAAAATTTTATAAGAGTCTTAACTAAAACATCGATAGATTTTTTCTGATTAGTGGTTGGTATATCAACGGATGAATCCCAGTTATCCTTCACTTGCCCGGCAAACTCACTTAATGATCCCCATCGGGAGGGGCCATATTGTGATGCTTCACCTGGTAAACTAAAGTCTGATAAAAAAACTATGCCAATTTTTCCTGTATTTGCACCTTTTAGATGAGCACCCTTTTCTCTTATATCCAGAGCTTCATAAATTATACCTGTGCAATCTATAGCATAATGATAACTTAAATGATTAAAACTTTTAATGTCGGTTTCTTCAGCCTGACGCATTTTAACTTCCCCATCGTTATCACAGGAGTAACTATTTCCAGCATGATGTATCACGATTGCGGGGTAGTTCCAGTCTTCGCCATCAGTTCCTGGGGCCTTTTTTGCTTTCCAGTCGCTTCGTTTTCTGACAGCTATTCCAGCTTCTTGCAAGTCAGAAAATATGGACTCCCTTACTCTGGCTTTTTTTTCACATTCTTTTATGGACTTTGATATTGCATCAAGCCCTGTATGAATCAAATCTTTAGTTACTTTATAATAATCGTTTTCCATATTAAGACCGTTTGCATGTAATTGATGACTAAAAGCTCATGGAATTATAACTATAACTATAATTAACACATTGATTTTATTGTAAATCGTCAAAAAATATCGTTATACGAGAAATATACTTCTCATGCGCTCACACTGCAACATCAGCACAGCCATAGGTCTGCGCGCGTAATTTTTTATCCTGCGTATTCTAAACAGTTTTCGGTATAAGACGTCGTTTGGTACGGGATAGTGGTGTTATAATCCGCATCGCTCAGTCCGGTTGGTGTTAGCGATTAACTAGATCGTACAATCCGGGCTGCTTTTTCTTTAATTGCTCTACTATTCGGCACAGCTATTTATCTCACTTCCAGTGTAAAACTCAACCCTTTTAACGACATATTAACCTCCCTAATATTGACAAGAAAAAAGACATCCCGCTGTTCAGCGACTGTAACAGTACAGTGTTACGCTGCATTCAGGCACGCTACCGCCGAAGTCTCCGGCGTCCGCCATCTCCCGTAAAAATGTAACCTCTTACTGACAACCTTCTTCTTTATTGATTGCCTGCGGCGTAATGTAAAAACAGCACCCTGCCCGTGAGGGCCGGATGCTGTGGACTTTCCTTATGCTTCCAGCGGCGCACGCCAGTCGTCGGCACCGGAAGTGCCAGACTTGATGTGTTCCCACTCAACCTTACGGTACGCCAGTGAAACGGCTAGCAACTGAGTGAACTCACGCTGTGCCGGGTCCTGGCAGTGCGGCATATGCAGGTCCATATCCACAATAGTCGCGTCTGTCAGGCGGGTGGTGAAGTAGTGCTCCTGCTTACCTTCAACAGAAGTACGCCACCAGTGCAGTTCAACTTTTGGCAGCATTTCACCGGACGCCAGTGCGTTGTACAGCAGTGGAACCGCTTTATTCAGCGCCACGGTAAAAATGAACGGCTTGTGGGCACGCTGACCGGCTGGCTGACCAGACTGCGGATCGGTTGGCACCGTCACGTTATGCAGAAATTCCTGCACCAGCATTTCATCTTCGTGGCCCTGCACATAGATGTTGCCGACAGAATCTGCGGTGAATGCGCCTGCGGTGATATTGCCCTGGGTCTGGCCTGTTATTGAGATGTAACATGGAGTTGGCATTTGTAGTGCTCCTTGTGAGTGTTGTTAACAACTATTTCCGGTGGTCTGCCGTTAATTCCTGACAGGCCGATAATAATGCGGCTCACTCCGGGAGTCGCATCATGCTTTTGCATCCGGTTTGCGGATAAACCGGTACGCAACGTTTAATATTTATAAATATCTTTTTAATTTAAGCTAAATATATGTGTGGGTGATCAGGTAAATTCGTTTTATATGTATTTCATTGTCTATGTGGTAAGGAATGATTAATTGTAAATATATATTGTGTTTGTCTTGTTTTAAGGAAAATCTGTTGGATATTTCTCAGGTTATCAGTTTTTCTCATTTATAAAATTAATTCATATGGTGTTATTATATAAATTGTTTATGGTTTATCTTTAAATGTATTTAAAATCAGTATGTTACAATTATTTCGTGAGTATTGCTAACCTTGCGTGTGACGCCACTGGCTTACGTTGAGTCTCATGTCGTCGTATTTTATGACAAAATCATACCCCTGTTTTATTCGAAGAAAAAGATCTTTTAAAATCTCTTTTATTGAGCGTAAAATGCGAAGCGAGAAAAGTGTGAAATTTATCTTTTACTGCCACTGAAACGGCATTATCAGTAATTTTTTTGTAGTGACAAACATGCTGTGTTCATGGCACGAACGACAATCTGATGGACTATTCTTATGAGCAGCAGAAAAAATGACAGCAGTGGCAGTATTGCCCCTAAAGAACGTGTAAATATAAAATTTCAACCGAAAACGGGAAATCAGACAGCAGAAGTGGAACTCCCGCTTAACCTGCTGGTGACTGGCAATCTGACCGGTGGCGCGGATGATATTCCGCTGGACGAACGCCAGCCGGTTGCTATTAATCGTAACAATTTTAACGCCGTACTGGACCAGGCGGGTATTGGGCGTGATTTTACGGTGCCCTCTGCGCTCAGTGAAACCCCTGATGCACGTATGTGCGTCAATCTGAAAGTGAAAGCGCTGGCCGATCTGTCACCGGACAACATTGCCGCCCAGGTGCCGGAGATGCGCAAAATGCTAGAACTGCGCGAAGCGCTGGTAGCGCTCCGGGGGCCAATGGGCAATATGCCTGCCTTCCGTGCGCAGCTTCAGGCACTGCTTGCTGACGAAAAGAGCCGCGAACAGCTGATTGCGGAGCTGGGCCTCGCGGGTCGGAAATAACTTGTACAAGGATTTCAGTATGTCAGAGACCACCTTACCGGAAGCGCTCGCTTCTACATCACCTGTCGCCACACCCTGCCTGTTGGATGAGATCATGGCGCAGACCCGTTTTAAACCGGCGTCAGAAAGCTACGATATCGCCCGTCAGGGTGTGACCGCCTTTATCACCGCACTGTTGCAGAATGATGATGAGGCAGAGTCTGTCGATATTCTGGCCGTCAACGGCATGATCGCCGATATTGATACGCGTATGGGACGCCAGATGGATCTGATCCTCCATGCCCCGGAATTTCAGGAACTGGAGTCATTCCTGCGTTCGCTGAAACTGCTGGTTGATCATGCCGATCCGCGTGAAAACATTAAAATTCACATCATGCACGCTACTAAGGACGAATTGCTGGATGACTTTGAATTTGCGGCAGAAATTACCCAGTCAGGGTTCTACCGGCACGTCTATTCCAGCGGTTTTGGTCAGTTTGGCGGTGAGCCATTTGCCGCAGTGATTGGCAACTACGCGTTTGAGAACACCGCCGCGGATATGAAGCTGCTGAAATATATCAGCGCCGTCAGCGCGATGAGCCACTGCCCGTTTTTGTCTTCTGTATCGCCGGAGTTCTTTGGTCTGGATTCGTTTACCGAACTTCCTGGCATTAAAGACGTTGCCGCCATTTTTGAAGGCCCGGCCTACACCAAATGGCGTTCGTTGCGCGAGTCCGAAGATTCCCGCAATCTCGGCCTGACGGCGCCGCGTTTCCTGCTGCGCCATCCTTATGCACCGGAGGAGAATCCGGTTAAGAGCTTTAACTACCATGAGGATGTCAGCAAAAATCACGAGCATTATCTGTGGGGGAATACTGCGTTTCTTCTGGCGGCGAACATGGCCGAAAGTTTCATGTCCACCAGGTGGTGTCCAAATATCGTCGGTCCACAAAGCGGTGGTGCGGTAAAAGATTTGCCGGTGCATTTATATGAGGCAATGGGCCAGCTTCAGGCCAAAGTTCCCACTGAAATTCTCATTACCGACCGGCGGGAGTATGAGCTGGCAGAGCAGGGCTTTATTACTCTTACAATGCGTAAAGGCTCTGATAATGCAGCATTTTTCTCCGCAAACTCGGTTCAGAAACCGAAAGTTTTCCCCAACACTGTGGAGGGTAAAGAGGCCGAAACCAACTACAAACTCGGTACGCAGCTTCCTTATCTTTTCATTATCAACAGACTGGCCCATTACATCAAAGTGCTGCAACGCGAACAGCTTGGCTCATGGAAAGAAAGGGGCGATCTGGAGCGTGAGCTGAACGGCTGGATACGCCAGTACGTGGCTGACCAGGAGAACCCGCCTTCTGACGTGCGCAGCCGTAAACCGCTGCGTCAGGCGAAGATTGAAGTCTCTGATGTGGAAGGTGAGCCAGGCTGGTACCAGGTAGCCCTGAGCGTCAGACCCCACTTTAAGTATATGGGGGCATCATTTGAGCTGTCCCTGGTCGGTCGTCTGGACAAGGAGTAAGCGTTGTGATCACGGAACGGGAGTTCGGGGGCAGTCTGTTTGAACGTATCGGGGGGGCGGAAAAACTGCCTTCACGCCAGCACCTAAAAACGGAGTTGTTGTATTCTGTACGCGATAACCTGCGCAATATCCTCAACACCCGTTCCGGTAGCTGTCATGGTTCGCCGGAGCTGGGGATCGCTGATTTTAACGATGAGTCACCTGAACGCCAGAACATCCGGGAATGGATGGTTCAGGCGATTCAGAACTGTATTCTGCGTTACGAACCCCGGATATCGGATGTGGTGGTGACAGCTGCCACAGAGGATCACCATGCGCCACTGGAACTGCGTTTTCATATTGTGGCGTATCTGGATTTCAGCGACAGACAGGATGTTCTGGAGTTTGACATTCTGCTGGATAATCACCAGCACTGGTGCGTGGAGTCAGACTGATGGCCTTCGAAGAGCGTTATTACCGCGAGGAACTGGATTATCTGCGTCAACTGGGCAAACTTCTTGGTCGTGAAAAACCTCATCTTGCCCGTTTTCTGGCTGAGAAAGAGGGCGACCCCGATGTGGAACGCCTGATGGAGGCATTTGCTTTCCTTTCCGGTGGCCTGCGACAGAAGCTGGAGGATGAGTTTCCAGAGTTTACGAACGGGCTAATCAACATGCTGTGGCCCAATTATCTGCGTCCGGTGCCTTCAATGGCTGTGGTTGAATACAACCCCGTTGCGACACAGTTTTCTGCGCCTGTTCAGGTTTGTCGTGATGAACTGATTTGCTCAGGCCCGATTCGCGTGACGTCATCGGGACGTAAGATCCTGGCCGGGGATGATGTTACCCCGTCTCCTGTCTGCCATTTTACCCTGGCACGTGATACTTGGCTGCAACCGTTACATATTCGCGATGTGCGTAACACCAGCACGCTGAAAAAAGGATACATTGACATTGATTTTTTCACCGAAGGTAGCGTCTCTCCCGACACACTGGATCTGAATAAGCTCACTTTCTGGCTGGGAAACGGAGATGACTATACCCGCCAGCAACTCTATTTATGGTTCAGTGAGCGGTTAATGGATGCGGAACTGGTGGCTGGAGAGCGGCGTATTCCACTACCGGATTTGTGGCTGAATGCCGCCGGGTTTGAACGGGAAGATGCGTTGTTGCCGTGGCCGAAAAACGTCCATAGCGGTTACCGCGTGCTTCAGGAGTATTTTTGCTACCCGGAGAGCTTTTTCTTCTTTCATTTGCAGGGGGGCACGTCGCTACCGGCAGATTTCCCGGTCGGCGCGTTTACACTGCGTTTGCATTTTAATTTGCCATTGCCTGTGGATATCAAGCTTCGCAAAGATTCATTGCGCCTGTACTGTACGCCGGTGGTGAATTTGTTCGCCCACCATTCTGAGCCTGTCAGGCCGGACGACAGTTCACCGCAATATGCATTACGGGCCAGTCAACAGAACCCGGAGCACTATGATGTTTTCCAGGTGAAGACGGTTTCCAGTAAGGTTGCAGCGTCGGATGATACTCCTGAGCCTGGTGAAATAATACATATCTGGCCCGAATTTGAAGGGTTTCAGCATCAGATTGAATACAGTCGGCAGCGTGAAGTCGTCTACTGGCACCACCGCACCAGAAGCTCCCTGTTTCATCGTGGTCTGGAGCACGCCATTGCCTTTGTCCACGCGGATGGCAGCCAGCCTGACTCTTCCCGGCTTAGCGGTGAAGTGTTCACTGCCTCGCTGGTCTGCACTAACCGGATGTTGCCTGCATCACTGCATACCGGTGATATCTGCGTTCCTGTTAACAAAAATCCGGCGGTGGCGTCGTTCAGCAACGTGACGCGCCCGACCCGTCCGCTGTATCCGGTGACGGATGGCGATATGCACTGGTCGCTGATTTCCTGCATGAATCTGAACTACCTCTCGCTGCTGGACCGGGAGGCGCTGATCCAGGTGTTGCGTACCTTCGATATGCCGGGTATCCACCATCCACAGCAGGCGCGGCTTTCCTCACAGAAGCTCGATGCCATCGAAAAAATGGAATCCCGCCCGGTTGACCGTCTGTTTAAGGGGGTGCCGGTTCGCGGTCTGTCCACCACGCTGTGGATTAATCCCGCCCCCTTTGTCTGTGAAGGCGAGATCTACCTGCTGGGTACCGTGCTGTCATACTTTTTTGCGCTGTACGCCAGCATCAACTCATTTCACTGCCTCAAAATTATTAACACGGAAAGTCAGGAGTCCTGGGAATGGCAACATACAGGTCAGCACGCCCTGATGTAGGGGAAACGACACCGCTCCCGGATGTGCGCGGGATGAATTTTTATGTGCTGATGGAGTCACTGTACCGCCGGTATGGTGAGCCTGATCGCGAGCCATCCCTGCGTACCGAACCGGAGCAGGAAGTGGCGCTGTTCAAATCCGATGCCAGTATTGCCTTTCCGGGTAGCGACCTGAGCACGCTTGAACGCAGTGAAAGCGGGCAGTTTATCCTGACGACAAGATTCCTGGGTTTTTCCGGCAGCCAGTCACCGCTGCCCGGCTACTACCTGGATCGAATGGCGCGGGAATCCGCGCAGAATGAGGAGGGGCTGAAAGGGTTCCTCGATCTGTTCAGCCACCGCTGGACGCAGTTTGCCTATCACGCCTGGCGCAAGTACCGCTATTACATCTGTTTTCGCAACGGCGGAACCGACACTTTTTCACAGCGGATGTATGCTCTGGTGGGCTTAGGTAACCCGAGCGTGCGCGACAGACTCGCTATCAACCACAGCAAGATGCTGGCCTACGCCGGGATACTGGCAACACCCGGGCGCTCGCCGGATGTGGTATGCAACCTGATCAGTCACTGCTTCGATTTGCCGGATGTCAGCATCGAAAACTGGCAGTTGCGTAAAGTGCCCCTTGATCCTGCACAGCAGAACCGGCTGGGCGTGCGTAACCCGAAACGGAAAACAGCCGGGTATGTGCCAGGCCGCTCGGTGATTGGCGTTAATTTTACCCTCGGTGCCAGAGTGCCGGATCGCAGTGGCAAATTTCTGCTACGGCTCGGCAACCTCTCAATGGCCCGCTACCTCTCTTTTTTACCGGATGGGGAAAACCACCAGGCGCTGACGATGTTTATCTCCTTCCTGTTACGCGATCAGTTCGCCTGGGATTTGCAGCTTGATCTTGCGCCGGATCAGGCGAAGGGAATGCGGCTGGGCGATCGTTTCCGATCCTGCATCGGACGCACGGCGTTTATCGGCCAGCCGAAAATGCCGCCATCCGTCACCCTCCACATCAGGGATTAATTTTATGGAACCGCAAATGGCTGAGGAAAAAACGCACACTCCCGTACTCTCACTGACGCTACAGGTGATGAACGGCAATGAGCTGGAGAGCGGACGCGCCGCAAAATGTCTGTTTACCGCCGATGGCGGGGATATCGGCCACGCGCCCGCCTGCCACTGGCCGGTACAGGACAGGGCCGGCTCCGTCGCCGATCGTGCCTGCCAGGTGGTGATGCATGATGGCACATTTTGTCTGAAAAGCCTGGTGCCGGGGCTGATGATTAATCTGGCACCGGTGTCCACGGATACCGGGCTGGTACGCCTGCGTCAGGGCGATGAAGTCGTTCTGGGGTCGCTGGCGCTGAAGGTATTTATCCACAATGGAAAGCTGGTCAGCTACGGCGAGCAGATGGCGGCACCGGAAACCATCGTCACCAACCGTGACCGTCTGGCAGACGCGCTACTGACGACGGACGGCCAGCCAGCGTATCCGGGAATGCCCAGGATGCACCAGCTTGCAGATACCGTGGTCAACAGTTTTTCAGCCGATCCGCTCCAGGCGCTGCGGACAGAAAGCCTGACCGTGGCGGGTGATCCGCTTTCAGGGATCGTACCTGCGCGATCTTCTGTTCCTGACAGGGATGGTGTGATCGACACTCCGTTTATGGATCTGCCGCCACTGTATCCCGATCCCCTGGTCGGACAGGATGCGGCGGCGTCCCTGGCAGACACCGCACAGCTTCATCTTGCGGTGACCCCGCTGTTGCGCGGGCTGGGCGGCTCGCTTGCCGTACGTAACTCACAGGATGCCGACGATTTTCTGGAGGAAGCGGGGCGGACGTTGCAGGCGGCGATAAAAGGGCTGCTTGAACTACAGCTGCGTCGTAACAGCCTGTCGGACAAGCATTTACGTCCGCTGGAAGATAATCCGCTGCGCTTGAATATGGACTACACCACCGCGCTGGACGTGATGTTTGCCGAAGGTAAAAGTCCGGTACACCTGGCGGCACCCGCTGCCGTTGGCGAGAGTTTGCGTAACGTCCGGCATCACGAGGAAGCGAACCGGGCCGCGATTGTCGAATCGCTGCGCGTGTTGCTGGATGCGTTCTCCCCGCAGAGCCTGATGCGCCGCTTTGTACAGTACCGGCGCAGCCATGAACTGCGAAAGCCGCTGGATGATGCCGGTGCCTGGCAGATGTACTGCGATTACTACGACGAACTGGCCTCCAGCCGCCAGCAGGGATTTGAAATGCTGTTTAACGAAGTTTATGCCCAGGTGTATGACCGGGTACTGCGCGAGAAACAGCGGGAGCCGGAAGCATGACAGGACGTTTTTTTCGTTCCTGCATGGTGGTTGTGCTTTTCAGTCTCACCCTGACAGGCTGCGAAACGGTGAAAAAGCTCGGCCAGGTGATTAAGAACCCGGATGTTCAGGTCGGGAAACTGGCAGATCAGTCATCGGAGGTGACGGTCACGTTGCTGACCGAGCCTGACACGAATATCAATGCGAACGGTGAGGCGGCAGCGGTCGATGTGCAGCTTATTTATATGAGCGATGACTCGAAGTTGCAGGCGGCTGACTACGACACGGTTGCCAGCACGCCGCTGCCGGAAGTGCTGGGGAAAAATTATATCGACCACCAGGACTTTAACCTGCTACCGGACACCATAAAAACGTTGCCGCCAGTGAGGCTGAACGAAAAAACACAGTTTATTGGAGTCGTGGCGTACTTCTCTGACGACCAGGCTACTGAGTGGAAGCAAATCGAACCGGTAGAAGGGACGGGTCATCACTACCGTCTGCTGGTACATGTACGACAGGGCAGTATCGAAATGAAGAAAGAGGACAACTGATAATGGCGACCATGAAAAACAGGGTGATCTGGCAGGAAGGTCTGTTTGCCCTGCCACAGCACTTCCAGCAGCAGCAGCGTAATCAGGAATATTTGCTGAACCAGCGTATGAGTGCGCAGGATGATTTTGCTTGGGGGTTCACCTCGCTGTCGATCAATACCGAGCTGCTTGCCCAGGGGAAACTGATGCTGGACTACGCGACGGGCTGTATGCCGGATGGCACGGTGTTCAGCATCCCGGAGCAGGATCAACTCCCTCTGCCGTATCAGCCGTTCGATCTCTCCCGGTCCGGCAGTAACGATATTTACCTGGCGCTGCCTGTTATCAGCGATATCACCTGTGAAATCGAAGGACGCCGGAGCGCGGGACAGGGAACGGAGCGTTACCGCCTGACGCAGGCCGATATTCGCGATTTGCACTCCGATGACGGTGACGTGCAGCCCATCGCGCTGGGACAACTGGCACCGAAAATCGTCAGCGGCGCGGACGATCTCAGCGCGATGGTCACACTGCCGTTGTGCCGTATTCTCAGCCAGCAGTCTGGTGGCGCGCTGGTGATGGATGACAGCTTTATCCCGACCTGTCAGGCCATCCGCGTCAGCCCGGTGCTGAACGGGTTTGCCGGTGATGTACAGGGGCTTCTCAGCAACCGCGCCAGCGATCTGGCAAAGCGTATCGGTTCGCCGGAACAGAGCGGTATTGCGGATGTGGCTGAGTTTATGATGTTACAGCTGCTTAACCGCAGCCAGATGCACTTCACTCATCGTACTCACCTGCGCACTCTGCACCCGGAAACGTTTTATCTGGATCTGGTCCGGTTGCTGGGTGAGCTGATGACCTTTACGGAAGACAGTCGTCTGCCCTGTCCGGTGGAATCTTACGACCACCGCAATCTTACGCAGTCGTTTGATACCGTGATCCCGGAACTGCGCCGGGCGCTCAATACCGTACTGATGCCGCGTGCGCAAAATCTGCCGCTTCTCTTCTCTGACGGGTTTTATGTCGCCACGGTTAACGATCCGACCCTGTTGCGTTCCGGCACCTTCATTCTGGCGGTACGCGCGCGGATGCCGCACAGTCAGCTTATCCACCAGTTTACCCAGCAGTCAAAAATCGCGGCCACCAACAAAATCCGCGATATGGTTAGCGTGCAGGTGCCGGGCGTACCGCTGACGCCGCGAACCGCCGCTCCGCGCCAGCTACCGTACCATGATGGCTTTGTTTACTTCGAGCTGGATAAAGGCGCGGCGGCCTGGCAGGACGTGATAAAAGCCGGGGCGCTGGCGCTGCATATCTCCGGCACCTTCCCGGATCTGGGGATACAGTTGTGGGCGATAAGGGGTTAATACCATGAGCGAGCCGTTCGTTTCGCCCATTGACTGTCTGACCACAGGGAACCCGCCGGGACAGGTCAATACTGCGCCTCAGGTCGCGAACGAAAACCTTTCCGGTCGCCAGTACCGGCTGGCCCTGCGTGGTAACAGCATAAACCCGATGATTGACGCTGCCACGCCACTGTTGGGGATGGTGATGCGCGTGGACGGGATGAACAGTCAGAGTATGCCGGAACACCTTTTTGCGCAGGTGGTGACGGACGTTCAGGCCGTGGAGCAACTATTGCAGGAGCAGGGCTACGAGCCGGGCGTGATTGTTTCGTTCCGCTATGTTCTCTGCACCTTTATTGATGAGGCCGCGCTGGGTAACGGTTGGTCGAACAAAAATGAATGGATCAAACAGTCGTTACTGGTGCATTTCCATAACGAAGCTTGGGGTGGCGAAAAGGTATTCATACTGCTGGAGCGCCTGATCCGCGAGCCAAAGCGCTATCAGGATCTGCTTGAGTTTTTATTTCTGTGCTTTTCGCTGGGATTTCGCGGACGCTACAGGGTTGCTGCGCAGGATCAGGGTGAATTTGAACAGATATACCGCCGTCTGCACCATGTTCTGCATACCCTGCGTGGCGATGCGCCTTTTCCACTGCTGCATCAGGATAAAAAAACACAGGGTGGACGCTATCAGCTTATCAAACGACTGACCATCCGGCATGTTCTGGCTGGCGGTATCGTCGTGCTGGCGCTGTTTTATTTCTTTTATCTACTGCGGTTGGACAGCCAGACGCAGGATATTCTGCATCAACTGAACCGGCTGCTTGCCAGGTAAGGACACGACATATGATCCAGATTAATCTGACCTCTCTGGTTAAGCATCTTAACCCGTTTTCCCGGCAGGCGCTGGAGGCGGCGGCGGCAGAGTGTATGAGCCAGCAGGCAACGGAAATCACCGTGGCGCATGTGCTGTTGCAGATGCTGGCAGCGGTGCGCAGTGACGTGAGGGTGATTGCTGAGCGGGCAGAAATCGACACAAATGCGCTTCGCCGGGCGCTGACGGTAGAAAATTACGTGACGGCGCGAGCGACAGACAGTTATCCGGCATTTTCGCCGATGCTGGTCGAGTGGCTGAAAGAGGGCTGGCTGCTGGCCTCTGCCGAGATGCAGCATAGCGAGCTGCGCGGTGGAACACTGCTGCTGGCTCTGCTGCATTCGCCGCTGCGCTATGTCCCGTCTGCCGCCGCCAGGTTGCTCACCGGTATCAACCGCGATCGCCTGCAACAGGACTTCGGCGAGTGGACGCGCGAGTCGGCGGAGTCAGTCGTACCGGACGCTGGCGGGCAGACCGTCGGCACCACAGCCGATACCGGCGACAGTCTGCTTGGTCGTTATGCCAAAAACATGACTGCAGACGCCTGCAACGGCAAACTTGATCCGGTGCTGTGCCGCGACCATGAAATTGATCTGATGATCGACATTCTCTGTCGCCGCCGCAAAAACAACCCGGTCGTGGTCGGCGAAGCGGGTGTCGGTAAGAGTGCGCTAATTGAAGGACTGGCGTTGCGCATTGTCGCAGGCCAGGTGCCGGACAAACTGCGCGACACCGACATTATGACGCTCGATCTCGGCGCATTGCAGGCAGGGGCATCGGTGAAGGGCGAGTTTGAAAAACGCTTTAAGGGGCTGATGGCAGAAGTGAGTCAGTCACCGAAACCGATCATTCTGTTTATCGATGAGGCGCACACCCTGATTGGCGCGGGTAACCAGCAGGGCGGACTGGATATCTCCGGCCTGCTGAAACCGGCACTTGCGCGCGGCGAGCTGAAAACTATCGCCGCCACCACCTGGCGCGAGTACAAAAAATACTTCGAGAAAGACGCCGCACTGTCACGCCGTTTCCAGCTTGTGAAGGTGAGTGAGCCGACTGCGGCGGAGGCGACCATTATCCTGCGCGGCCTGTCGGCGGTATATGAGCAGTCCCACGGCGTGCTGATTGACGATGACGCGTTACAGGCCGCGGCGACGTTGAGCGAACGTTACCTCTCTGGTCGTCAGTTGCCGGATAAAGCCATCGATGTGCTGGATACCGCCTGCGCGCGGGTGGCGATTAACCTCTCGTCGCCGCCGAAGCAAATTTCGGCGCTGACCACCTTAAGCCACCAATGCGAGGCGGAAATGCGCCAGCTTGAGCGCGAGATCCGCATCGGCCTGCGGTCGGATACCTCACGGCTGACTGACGTTATCGTTCAGTATGACGAAACGCTGGCCGAACTGGATGAACTGGAAGCGGCATGGCACCAGCAGCAGGCGCTGGTTCAGGAAATTATTGCGCTGCGTAAGGAGCTACTGGACGAAACGGAAGCCAGCAGTAGTGAAGATATCACGCTACCGAACTCTGACGATAACGCCGCATCAACGGATGAACCCGTTGCAGAACCGACGGATGCGACACCTGGCATTCCTCCTGCCATCCGTCTCGCACAGCTAACTGCTGAACTGGAGATTCTGCACCATACGCAACTGCTGGTTTCTCCGCACGTTGATAAAAAGCAAATCGCCGCCGTCATTGCCGAATGGACAGGCGTGCCGCTTAATCGCCTGTCGCAGAACGAAATGTCAGTGATTACTGACTTACCTCAGTGGCTGGGCGATACCATCAAGGGCCAGGATCTGGCGATCGGGCACCTGCACAAACACCTGCTTACCGCCCGCGCCGATCTGCGCCGTCCGGGGCGGCCGCTCGGCGCGTTCCTGCTGGCCGGTCCCAGCGGTGTGGGCAAAACCGAAACCGTGCTGCAATTGGCTGAGCTGCTCTACGGTGGTCGTCAGTACCTCACCACCATCAATATGTCGGAGTTCCAGGAGAAACACACCGTTTCGCGACTGATTGGTTCGCCGCCGGGCTATGTTGGCTACGGGGAGGGGGGCGTGCTGACCGAAGCGATTCGTCAGAAACCGTATTCCGTGGTGCTGCTCGACGAAGTGGAAAAAGCCCACCCGGACGTACTCAACCTGTTCTACCAGGCGTTTGACAAGGGCGAGATGGCCGATGGCGAAGGCCGTCTAATTGACTGTAAAAACATCGTCTTTTTCCTCACCTCCAACCTTGGTTATCAGGTGATTGTCGAACATGCGGATAACCCGGAAACCATGCATGACGCGCTGTACCCGGTGCTGGCGGATTTCTTCAAACCTGCGCTGCTGGCTCGCATGGAAGTGGTGCCGTATCTACCGCTGTCGCGTGAAACGCTCTCCGTCATTATTGCCGGGAAGCTGGCGCGGCTGGACAACGTACTACGCGCCCGCTTCAGTGCGGAGGTGGTGATTGAGCCGGAAGTGACCGACGAAATCATGCAGCGTGTCACCCGCGCCGAAAACGGCGCGCGGATGCTGGAATCGGTTATCGATGGCGAGATGCTCCCGCCACTGTCCCTGCTGCTGTTGCAGAAAATGGCGGCGAACGTCGCCATTGTCCGTATCGTGCTGGGCGTGACGAACGGCGCGTTTACCGCTGACGTTGAAGATGCGCCGGATGACAGCCTTGTAGAAAACATGCAGTCAGAACCGGAAACAGAGGACGAAACCGTTCTATGAGCAGAATGCAGACGCTCTTGATCATGCTGCTGCTGCCGGGATTATTCCCCGGCGCAGTACAGGCGGAAACACCTGCGAAACAGGCGGTTGCCGTACTGCCGGGGATTGTGGTGCCGGAAACCTACGCACAGACAACGCTCAGGGCCATGATGGCCTGTCGCCGGGAGCCTGCTGCGCTGGAGCGTCTCGACTGCTATGACCATATCTTGGCACCGGAGCAATCCGGTTTTGATGGCGCGCTGGTAAAGGCCCGTTATGAAGGTGAAGCCTGGAAGCGGGCCTTCACTCAGGAAAAGCAGCGTCCGGACAATTCCACCACACTGATGATGACGCAGAGCAGCGGTGGAGAGCGGCCAACGGTAATTATCACCACGCCCGCCATCGGCAACGTGCCGCCGCGTCCGGTGCTGATGTTCAGTTGCGTGGACAACATCACCCGGATGCAGGTGGCGCTGACGCATACCATGACGCCTGACGACATCGCCGTCACGCTGAGCACCGACGCCGGACGTTTTCAGTCGCGCTGGTTTATCCGCGAGAACGGCACGCTGCTGGAGTCCAGCCGGGGCTTATCCGGCATTGACGAAATCAAACAGCTTTTCGGCGCAAAGACCCTGACTATCGACACCGGTACGGAAAGCGCCGCCGGGAAACTGACCTTTAACATTGACGGGCTGGCGAAAACCATCGCGCCGCTGCGCGACGCCTGCCACTGGGCAGGAGAGTAACACTATGAACTTACGTGATCCGGATATCTGGATTTCGCACCTGCTGGAAAATCTGCCGGAAGACAAACTGGCCTGCGCGCTGAAAGACGATAATCCTGACTGGGAATATATCGACGGCGAAATGCTCAAACTCGGCTCGCTGGCTCACAGCCAGCTTGATATCCCGGAAATTCAGCGCCGGGGGCTGGTGCTTCTGGCCTCGGAAAGCAAGGATTTTCGCCTGCTGGCCCATCTGCTGCGTACGCTACAACATGCCGGTGATCCGTTGCTGGCGCTGCATTTACTGGCGCTGTACGTGGAGCATTACTGGACGGTGGCGGCACCGGGTATGACGCACAAAAAACGTTTTGCCGCCCAGGTCATAAAGCGTTTTGAAGCAGGCGCTGGCGAGTTTTCCCGTCAGACGAATACCACTCAACGCGATCTGCTCCTGGGCGAGTTGGCAAAACTGGCGCTGCTCTGGCAGAGCAATAACGCCGTCGAACTGGCGCAGGCAACGGACGATATTGCCGCGCTGTACCAGCGGGCGTTTCGCGACAGCGAACCTGCCGCGACGCCCGTTTCTGCACAATCTGCCGTCACGTCTGTGCAGCCTTCTGCCGCGCCTGTAGCGTCTGCCTCTACGCCGTCACCGGTAGCTTCCGCGCCGGTGGTGAATATCGACAGCCATGACGACAAAACCTGGCGCGATACGTTGCTGAAAGTCGCCGCCATTTTATGTGAACGCCAGCCGGATGCCCCATTGGGCTACCGTCTGCGCCGCCATGCGCTGTGGCTGGCAATTACCTCCGCGCCGCAGGCTGAAAGTAACGGACGCACGTCGCTGGCCGCATTCCCTGTCGATATGATGGATGATTATCAGGCGCGCCTGAATAATGCCGATATGGTGTTGTGGCAACAGGTAGAGAAAAGCGTACTTCTGGCGCCCTACTGGTTTGACGGTCATTACCTTTCAGCACAGGCTGCGCAGCGGCTGGGCTACATCGCCGTGGCAGAGGCTATCCGTGAGGAAGCTGGTGGCTTTCTTACCCGTCTGCCCCAGCTTTCCACCCTACTGTTTAACGACCATACGCCCTTTATCAGCAGCCAGACAAAACAGTGGATTACCGCCACCGCTTCCTCCGGCCAGCCCGCATCAGCACAGCAATCCGGTGAGGAATGGCAGACCGCCAGAGCCTGTTTTACTGAACAGGGGCTGGAAGCAGCATTACGGTATCTGGATACGCTGCCCGAAGGCTCCCCCCGCGATCAGTTTTATCGGCAGTATTCCGGCGCACAGCTTATGGAAGAGGCCGGACTGATCACACTGGCACAGCAGCAGTACCGGATATTGTTCACGACGGGCTTACGGATGGCGCTGGCAGACTGGGAGCCATCGTTGCTTGAGCAGCTTGAACAGAAGTTCACGGCAGAACAGTAAGAGATAACAGGAGTTTTTGTGAGATTACCGACCCCCCGAATATTCAGTGGCATGAGATCTGTCCTGCGACCCGCGATGCCAAGGTTTAAGGTCTCTGCGTTTTGGTTGCTGGTGTTGGCATGGATTGTGCTGCTGGTATGGATCTGGTGGAAAGGCCCGACATGGTCACTGTACGACGAACAGTGGCTTAAACCGCTGGCGAACCGCTGGCTGGCGACGGCGGCATGGGGAATTATCGCCCTGGGGTGGCTTACCGTCCGGGTGATGAAACGCCTGCAACAGTTTGAGAATCAACAAAAACAGCAACGTGAGGAAGCGCAGGACCCGCTAAGTGTTGAGCTGAATGCGCAACAGCATTACCTCGACAGGTGGCTGCTGCGCCTGCAACGCCATCTCGATAACCGTCGTTACCTGTGGCAACTGCCGTGGTATATGGTCATCGGTCCTGCCGGAAGCGGTAAAACCGCACTGTTACGGGAAGGTTTTCCGTCCGATGTTATTTATACGCTGGAAACTGTGCGCGGCGCAGAACAACGTGTGTACCTGACGCCGCATGTTGGCAAACAGGCGGTGATTTTTGATGTTGACGGCGTACTCTGCGAACAGCCGGATGCTGATGTCCTGCACCGTCGGTTATGGGAGCACGTTCTGGACTGGCTGGTGGAAAAACGCGCCCGCCAGCCGCTGAACGGGATCATTATCACTCTTGACTTACCCGACCTGTTGACGGCTGACAAACGCCGCCGCGAACATCTGTTACAGACGCTGCGCAGCCGGTTGCAGGATGTGCGCCAGCACCTTCACTGCCAGCTACCGGTTTACCTGGTGCTGACGCGGCTGGATTTATTACACGGCTTTGCCGCCCTGTTTCAGTCACTGGATAAAAAAGATCGCGATACGATTCTGGGCGTGACCTTCACCCGCCGCGCCCATGAAAACGAGGACTGGCGCGCAGAGCTGGATGCTTTCTGGCAGACATGGTGTGAGCGAATGAACCACGCCATGCCGGATCTGATGCTCACGCAGACGCATATGCGCAGTTCCCTGTTCAGTTTTTCCCGCCAGATACAGGGGAGCCGGGACGACCTGAAAGCCCTGCTCGACGGCCTGCTGGACGGTGAAAATATGGATGTGATGTTGCGCGGCGTATACCTGACTTCGTCGCTGCAACGGGGTCAGATGGATGATCTTTTTACGCAGTCTGCCGCCAGGCAGTACCGGCTGGACGGCAGTCCGCTGAGCGCCTGGCCGCTGGTGGATACCGCATCTTACTTTACCCGTAATCTGTTTCCACAGGCACTGCTGGCCGAGCCGAATCTGGCCGGAGAAAGCCGCGCCTGGCTGATAAGCAGCCGTCGCCGTCTGACCGCTTTTTCCGTCGTGGGTGGGGTGGCGGCATTGTTGTTAATCACCGGCTGGCACCATTATTACAATAACAACTACGCCTCCGGTGTTCAGGTGCTGAAACAGGCAGAAGCGTTTATGGCGATCACTCCCCCACAGGGGATGGATGACTACGGTAATCTGCAACTGCCGCTGCTTAACCCGGTGCGCGACGCAACGCTGGCCTACGGCGACTGGGATGACCGCAGCCGCCTCGCCGATATGGGGCTGTATCAGGGCAGGCGTATCGGCCCGTATGTGGAACAAACTTATCTGCAACTGCTGGAGCAACGCTACCTTCCTGCGCTGTTTAACGGTCTGGTCAAAGAGATGAATGCCGCCCCGCCGGAAAGCGAAGAAAAGCTTGCGGTGCTGCGTGTCATGAGAATGCTGGAAGACAAAAGCGGGCGTAATGATGAGGTGGTGAAGCAGTATATGGCGAAGCGCTGGAGCGGTGAATTCCACGGCCAGCGGGATATTCAGGCACAACTGATGTCGCACCTCGACTACGCACTGAAGCATACCGACTGGCACGCGGAGCGGGCAGCAGGCGACGGTGACGCCATCAGTCGCTGGACGCCGTATGATAAACCGGTCGTCGATGCACAACATGAACTGAGTAAACTGCCGGTTTACCAGCGCGTATACCAGAGCCTGAAAACACGGGCGCTGGGCGTGCTGCCCGCTGATCTGAATCTGCGCGATCAGGTTGGACCGACATTCGAACAGGTGTTCGTTTCCTCAGATGATAACAAACTGGTGGTTCCACAGTTCCTCACCCGTTACGGTCTGCAAAGTTATTTTGTCAAACAGCGCGATGCGCTGATTGAGCTGACGGCGATGGATTCCTGGGTGCTGAACCTGACCCACAGTGTGAAATACAGCGAAGCCGACCGGGCAGAAATCCAGCGTCAGCTGACCGAACAGTATCTCAGCGACTACACCGCCACCTGGCGGGCGGGAATGGACAACCTTAACGTGCGTGACTATGAGTCCATTGCGCAACTGACCGGCGCACTGGAGCAGATTATCAGCGGCGATCAGCCGTTACAGCGGGCGCTGACGGCGCTGCGGGATAACACGCAGCCTGCGGTTCTCTCTGAAAAACTTTCTGATAAAGAGCGTGAAGACGCACAGGCAGAGCCGGATTACCGCTTGCTGACGCGTCTCGGCCATGAGTTTGCGCCGGAAAACAGCACGCTGGAGGTACAGAATAACAGGGAAAATACCTTTCAGGCGGTATATCAGCAGTTAACGGAACTGCACCGCTACCTGCTGGCTATCCAGAATGCGCCGGTGCCGGGGAAATCGGCGCTGAAAGCCGTCCAGCTCCGTCTTGACCAGAACAGCAGTGACCCTATATTTGCCACGCGACAAATGGCGAAAACCCTGCCCGCGCCGCTTAACCGCTGGGTAGGCAAGCTGGCGGATCAGGCCTGGCATGTGGTGATGGTGGAAGCGGTGCACTATATGGAAATTGACTGGCGCGACAGTGTGGTGAAACCGTTCAATGAACAGCTGGCTGGCAATTATCCATTTAATCCGCGTTCATCACAGGATGCGTCGCTGGACGCTTTTGAAAGATTCTTTAAACCGGATGGCGTGCTGGATACCTTTTATCAGCAGAACCTGAAACTGTTTATGGAAAACGACCTGAGTCTGGAAGACGGCTATAACGCCGTGATTATTCGTGAGGATATCCGTAACCAGCTTGAGACGGCGCAAAAAATCCGCGACATCTTCTTCAGCAAACAGAACGGGCTGGGTACCTCATTTGCGGTGGAGACCGTTTCGCTTTCCGGGAACAAACGCCGCAGCGTACTGAACCTCGACGGTCAGTTAGTCGATTACAGTCAGGGGCGTAACTACACCGCGCACCTGGTCTGGCCGAACAACATGCGCGAGGGCAATGAAAGCAAACTGACGCTGGTTGGTGTCAGCGGTGGTGCTCCACGCAGTATCAGCTTCAGTGGGCCGTGGGCGCAGTTCCGCCTGTTTGGGGCTGGTCAGTTAACCAGCGTGGACGAGGGAACGTTCAGCGTGCGCTTTAATGTGGACGGCGGCGCGATGGTCTACCGGATACACGCTGATACCGAAGACAATCCGTTCAGCGGCGGGCTGTTCAGCCAGTTCCGGCTGTCGGATACGCTGTACTGAGGAGGCGGGATGAGCAACGATATACTGACCCAAACTATCGTGACAGGCAGCGATCCGCGCAATCTGCCGGAGTTCATTGCTGTTCGCGAGGAAATCAACAAGGCCAGCCACCCGTCGCAGCCGGAAATGAACTGGAGGCTGGTGGAATCGCTGGCGCTGACCATTTTTAAGGCCAACGGTGTGGATTTGCACACGGCTACCTACTACACCCTGGCGCGTACCCGCACGCAGGGGCTGGCCGGTTTTTGTGAAGGAGCCGAACTGCTGGCGGCAATGATTACCCATGAATGGGGCATATTCTGGCCGCAGGGTGGGCCTGCACGCACCGAGATGCTGGACTGGCTCAACACCCGTACCGGAAATATCCTGCGTCAGCAGACATCCTTTGCGGAAAACGACCTGCCGCTGCTGTACCGCACCGAGCGGGCCTTACAGCTTATCTGTGACAAGCTCCAGCAAGTGGAGCTGAGGCGCCAGCCGCGCGTGGAGAACCTGCTGTATTTTGTGCAGAACACGCGCAAACGGCTGGAGCCGCAACCCCGGAATCATGCAAGTGCCGCCACACAGACCGCCGTCAGAACACTGGTCTATGCCCCGGAAAGTACCGCGCCCACGGCCACTGAGACTGTCTCTCCACTCCCTGAGCTGCCGGAGATGCGGGTGAAAGTCCGTGGTCTGGCGGATAATGGCGGTATCGCCAGTCAGGGCAGCCTGGTAAAAGGTTTTATGGCGGGATTCATCGTGACCGCGGTTATCGCCGTCGCTCTCTGGTGGTGGCAGGTGTACCCGATGCAGCGGCAACTGGCACAGGTCAGGGATACGGCACAGGGCGCGGCAACGGTCTGGCTGACATCACCTGACCTGGACAGTTACGGGCAACGGCTGCAACAGCTTCCTGATACCCCGCCATTGCAGTTGCTGGAGACGGGTATGCAGATGGCCCGTACCGCCGACAGCCGCTGGCCGGAGAGCCTGCAACAACAGCAGGCGAGTGCGAAATGGAATGAAACGCTGAGAACCCGCGCACAGGGCAGTCCACAACTGCGCGGCTGGCTCCAGACCCGCCAGAATTTACATGCCTTTGCGGACCTGGTGATGCAGCGCGAGAAAGAGGGGCTGACACTTTCCTATATAAAGAATGTTATCTGGCAGGCAGAGCGGGGGCTGGGGCAAGAAACACCGCTGGAATCCCTGCTGACGCAGTACCAGGACGCCCGTGCACAGGGACAGAATACTGAGGCGTTGGAAAAACAGATTAATGAACGGCTGGATGGCGTGTTAAGCCGTTGGCTGCTGTTGAAAAACGGCGGAATGCCGGAAACGACAACTGAAACCAAATCCGAAAAATAACGACGAAATCAAAGGAGTTTATCATGGCAAATCCGGTTTATCTGACGCTGAACGGAGATCTTCAGGGACTGATCTCCGCTGGCTGCTCTTCTATGGCCTCTATTGGCAACAAAGCGCAGATTATGCATATGGATCAGATTATGGTGCTGGGGTTGTCCCACGGACTGACTCGTGCACAGAACGTCAATCATCAGACGCTGGTGATCCAGAAGCCGGTGGACAAGTCCTCCCCATTACTGACTAAAGCCATCAGCGAAAATGAGTGTCTGACCTGTGACTTTGAGTATTACCGTACCAACCGCTTCGGCATTAATGAACTGTATTACAAAGTGAAGCTGATTAACGCCCACATCGCCAGTATTGCACATAATGTGCCACACACAATCACCAACAGCGAGGGGCAACCGGAAGAGTCAGTATCACTGACCTATGAAAGTATTACCCAGGAACACTGTATTGCCGGAACCAGTGCGTACAGTCTGTGGGAGGCGCGACTTTTTTAGCGTGAATAATTGAAAATGCAAAGGAGGTCGTATCGTATGAAATTGAGAATTAGCAGGGCGGTGGGTGTTAGTCAGCCAAATAATATTGGTGACGTCAAAAAAATTCAGATGCTACTGACAGAGCTATTCGTGACGATAAGATGGAATCGCTGAAAGAAGACGGGTTATGGGGGCCTAAGACATTTTCCAGGTTAGTTTACTTTCAGACAAACTTCGTTCATTTGCCTCACGCTGATGCCATCGTTAACCTGCATGGTCCAACCTTCAGAAGGTTAAATCAGGCGAATGCTGTGGCTTATCATAGTGCTTCAACTCATCAGAAGCAGGCCGTGGTAGTACCGGATAGCAATCAGCTTCAACAATTAGCACAGCGAGTGTCATTGCCCTTACCGGCAATTAAATCTGAATGGATAAACAGGGCATTACCTGCGGCCATTAATGTTAAACGTAACTGGGGAGTTCCGATAGAGGTGACTATTGCTCAAGGCGCATTTGAATCAGGCTGGGGACGTAAGGCGAAAGGCGGAGCATATTTTGGTGTGAAAGGAAAATCTCCGGAAGGTAAGTCAATAACATTTACAACACATGAAAATTATGATGACAATCAGTAAAGATTAAGGACAGTTTTCGCTCTTACGATTCTTTAGAGCAATCAGCTGATGATTATGGTCGATTCCTTAGTGTTAACAAGCGTTATGCAGCTGCATTTTCTTATCCGAATGATCCTGAGAATTTATACATGAGATTGCTAAAGCAGGGTATGCCACAAATCCTGCTTATGAAAAGAACATAGTTAACATTATTAGAACTACCGGAATAAAAGATTATGATACTGTGTGGGGGGGGGGGAGTATCCATGTGTTATATTAATCCACTGCATTACTTTAGTATGTTGGAGTGAAAATGAAAAAGTCTATATTTATAACATTGCTTAGCTATATGGCTTTAACTGCAAATGCATTTTCAGCCGAGTTACCACCGATTATGCAACTGGTCAAGAAGACGCTTGAAGAGAAAAAGCTTCTTGTATCTCCGGAATGTACGGATTACCTTTATATACCAGACAATGAATCGGGTGTGGATGTAGTTAATGTCGTTGAAAAACACGGTGGAAGTTGCTCGGGCGATCCACAAACACAACCCAGATTATTCAGTGTCTCCGTGGGTAAAAAAACACATAAGATGAAGTCGGATATTAATGATCCTGAAGATGGTACTCTTTCTCCTCTTCCAGAAACGTAAACGCTCTCTTCTGACAATGTTGACGCAAGAATCAGGTAACAATTACTGGATCGAAGGCATTTATCATGATTACTCCTGTTTATCTGAACGGGTAGCGTAAACACAGGAGATAATTGTGGTTTATTATAAGAATGATCCAGTCTTGATTTCTGATATTTTCTGCAAAAAATATCTTAATGTCGCAGCAAACATTGAAAAAGTAAGATTACTGAGGGGGAAAGACATCCCTGACTGGCCGCACTGGTGTTTTTTACCCATAAAATACTGGATGCTGCTGTTTATGGACAAACCGGATATTTCCTTCACGCATGAACTCTGGCAGGAACTACAGAAATTTTCGGTACCGGGAGCTTGGCGCTACAGCAAAGGGATTTATACCCTGCATCGGTTAGTATTAAACACACTGACCGACACGCCCTTGTCTGAAGCACCCCTGTGGATATCTTTCTGCGCCATTCCTGAATGGTGTATCTATGTGAGACCCCCAGGGATGCATATTGACAGTGAGTGTCAACCTGGTACGTACCCGACTCGCCCAAAACTGGTGAAAACTAAAAAGGGATTCAGACTTCTTCCGGCGAATGGCCTCGGTACTGGACTGTCGGTGAGGATACGGAGCGGCATTCGATGATGCTACGGTCAGTGCTGTGAGTGGGCGGCAAGTTCGTGCCCATTTGTGGAGTGGACGCTGGCATGGCTTCTGGTCTGGAAAAAGAGATGGCTCAGAGAACAGGAAATTTTGCCGCCACAAATTATTGGCGGCAGGCGAAGTGAAGGTGTTAATTACTGATAGCGGTTTGCCAGGTCTTTAATCACTGTGGCAAAGGTTTTTTGCTTTAACTGAGCGATCTGCTGTTCTGTGATCGGTGTTTTTCCGGTGAGTGGCTGGAGAATATTATCTTCGTAGTTAACAGGAGACCAGGTTGCCCATTCGCCCGTCGCCACATCCACGAGGGCGAAACGCACCAGGTAGCGCAACGAGACTGAATCAGACAACGTTTCGTTTCGGAAATCCGACCAGATAGTGGTTTTTGTCGCAGTATTATACTTCCCCAGTTGTAGCGTATCCCAGTAAACAATGATCGCCTTTTGTTGTCCTTTTGCCGCAATATAACGTAGGGCTTGCATATAATTCATATTTTCGCTGTTGACGGCTTCTCCTTCTTCGTTTTTCACCTTATTACAAGAAATAGCTTTTTGCCTGTCGGGGATACCTGAAAATGTTGATATCCGATAATAGCGATTCATTTCCTGCTGCATGATCATTTCTGGTGCACGATTGCCAGACTGGACCAGAATGACGGCAGAGTTCAGCGGGACGCTGAATTTCTCACCATCCAGTGCGGCCTGGATATCTTCTTCTGAAACGGCAAGCGTGGTCTCGTTGCCGAAGATATCTTTATCTGTTAACTGATTGGGAGTATTTTTACTGATGCCACTCTCCGTTCTGGGTAGGGATTTTTTATTTGCATCAATTGGGGAATGGATACAGGCACTCAATAAAAATATTGCGGCGCATAAACATATCATTGAACAGATTTTCATATATTTTCCTGAAAATGGATGTTAGATGTGGATGTAATTATAAAGCTCTGGTTGTTGTTATGACTATATCCTGTTGTTGATAATTTTAGGAGAATTGTTTTTATATTCATGAATCAAATGAAATGATCTAATTTGATATTTTCTGTTTATTTCTGATTGGTTTCTCATCGATTCCTGCGATTGCGACAGGTTCTGGATAAAATCGGTCTCAAGCGTTCTCAGGTTTACGCCTACATGAAAACGGGACATTTCCTCAAATCCGTCAGGATTGGGCCTGCCAGTGTGGTCTGGCTTGAATCGGAGATTGATGGTTAGATTAATGCGAAAATAAACAGTCGCTGACCGTCTTTCTGTTACTCACTGACTTATTCAGGATCATAATGATGAACATTGATCAGGGCATACTCATGCCTGTTGCACTGGATCAACTGTGGGCATTTGATTTAAATCCTCGTATTACCTGTAATCCGAATTACGATGAAATTAAAGAGTCGATTCGCCATCGTGGGCTGGAACATCCACCGCAGATCACCCAGCGTCCGGGAGAGCTGTTTTATATTATCGCCAACGGTGGAAATATCCGTCTTTCAGAGTATCAATAAAGGGTGTTCGAAAAATGAAACTGTAAAAATGCTGACTCTTCGTTCCAGTACCAGAAAAATTCTGGGATAAAGCCTGCCAGGAATTACCATCGCCCGTTGAACGTAACCTGCCGTTATTTGATGATATTTTCGTGATGGCGCTGATATCGTTTAATGGCCCGACAACGGGATTCTCACAGGAGCATATTCAGGATGAACTGACCGACCTGAGCAGCCAGACGCTGAATATTGACTATAACACGGTTGTACTGGTGACAGATGCCCGCGCACAAAAGCGCACCTCAATACTCGGTATCTACGTCCTGATATCGCAACTCCAGACCCGATTTGCTTGCGTCGGTGTGAACTGCCGTTTCAGCAAGTTCGGGGAGGCAGATGTTTCTTCCCCGACGTTTCGGTAGCGATGTTTCCCTGGTTGGCGGCTCTCCAGACCACATTCTTGCATCAACCTACGAGCCAGCCAACGTCCCACGTTATAACCGGAGCGACGCATTAGCAGACTCAGAGTTCGATTTCCGGCTGACCCCCGGCTCTGTTGATGTAACTCCCGCAAACGGCTTCTCAGATGCAGTCGGCTTATATCGACCGACCGCTTTAGCGATGCATAGTAAACGCTACGCGTTATTTTCAGCAGACGACACAACTCAATCACCGGCCATTTTGCTTTCAGCCGTGTGATTAATGTATAGATTTGACGGGTATTTCGCTCATCAACACGGCTGCCTGCTTTAGTATTTCTTTTTCCATTTCTGGTCTCTTAATTCGCGCCCTCAGTGACTGGATTTCACGTTGCTCGGACGTCAGAGCAGGATTATCCGGCGTCACGTCACTCACTTCGGCCTAATACTGACGTATCCATTTACGTAATTGGCTGGGGTCTGGTTCAAGAGTATGAGCGACCTCAACAGCAGACTGTTGATATTTAACAACCTGTTCAATCGCTTCGAGCTTAAATTCGGGAGAAAAACGGCGTTTGGTTTGTTTACGTTGGGTCATTATTCGCTTACCTCAATTTACTGTTGTTACAATTAACAGGCTATTGAGGTGTCCGGAATTACTGAGCCACTACAAGTCTCAGGCAATCGGTATGCCACAGGGTGGCGATATACTGAAACGTCAGAGATTCATCAACAATGATTTTTTCAGACCGACACTGTTGTGAAGGATTTAAACCTGATTTTAGTATCCGTTTAGTGGCATTGCGTTTTTCGCGGGCAAGGGCGGGTGAGGTTTCGGGATAAGAACCGAGTGGCACTCTTGATTCTTTTCCCTCAAAACGATATTTGAGATACCAGATAAGGGAACCGGGAAGATACAAATCGAGCGTGTTAACGAGCTTGTAGGGTTTATCAGAGGGTTTTGCACTGCGGACTTGTTTATCGGTTAATGCCATTTGGGGGGCATTCCTTTATCGAACCAGGTTGACCACCAAAAGCCCCAGATACAGACAGATAAATAGATATCCGCTGGGAAGAGTTTTCCGCTAACTTATTGAACCCGCTACATATAGAGATTCATAGAAACGCGCAAAACAAGCAAGAAAGTGGTGCCCGGACTCGGAATCGAACCAAGGACACGGGGATTTTCAATCCCCTGCTCTACCGACTGAGCTATCCGGGCAACGGGGCGCATTAAAACCGATTCGCTTCGTTTCGTCAACGAAATTTCTTCAAATCCATGCAGACTGCACAATCTATCACCAGATTGTTGGTATTGCACGCATTTTCAAGCAAAAAACGCGGTCCACGCGGCGGAAAGCGGCATCGCCAGGAGCAGGGCGGGGAGCATATTGACCACCGCAAACATCTTGATTCCGCAAATACGTAGACCGGTCGCCAGCAGCAGTAATCCGCCTACGGCACTGAAATCTGCCATCATCGCCGGGGTGGTGAGCGGTAAAATTAAGGCTGCGCAGGTGGCGAGCAATAGCTGGATAACCAACATAGGGGCGGAAATAACGGCGACGGCGACTCCCAGCGAGCAGGCGAAGATCATGGCCGTGAAGAAATCGAGAAACGATTTTGCGATGAGAATGCTCGGGTCGCCGGTCATGCCTTCATGCATCGCGCCGAAAATGCCGGTTCCGCTGGCGCAAAAAAGAACAATAATGGCGACATAGTTCTGAATAAAGGTGTCGTGGACGGCTTTCTTCCCCGGTTTCTTAATCAGTTGCTGCGCTTTCGTCACCGCCGTGTTGATGCCTTTTTCCAGGTAACAAAACTCGCCGATAAGCGCGCCGATGATTGTCGCCAGAACCATTACCGGAAGATTAGCGCATTTTATGACCAGTAAAATACCGATCCCCAGCGATGCCAGCCCGAAAATAGAGGTCATTGAGACACGAATCCGTTCCGGTAAACGCTGGCTGAGAAGCGCGCCAAGCACGCCTCCAGCTAAAACGGCGCTGGCGTTAATAAAAGGCCCGATTACCACAGTCGCTCCTGCTATTTGTTTTATCTGATTGCATTATTATGCCCTGAATATCACGTATTATGCGCGTTTGTTGATGGCGCGTATGTCCGGGATTTGATCTTGCGCCCCCAGGGGAAAGGTGCCATGATTGCGCGAATTTTCTCCTGTTTGTACGGGGCTGCCTGGGATGACCATATTACCCTTACATCGCCTTCAACTTCGCCTTTCTGCGCGACGATTGCCCCTTTCTTTGATCTCCCTTCATTCTCTCACCATGCGGTGAGGGCAGCGCACGCTCACTGCGGGACAACAGTAAGATCAGAGGCTGTCTGCTTTTACTGATGTCTGGCGGTCGGAGCTGGTGACCAGTTTGACCCAACATTTCGTGGGGCAGGGTAATGTTACCTTGCCCGGGACTTCTATTCTCCCGAAACGGGTTTTTGCGCTTATGAAATCAATGAATATTGCCGCCAGTGGTGAACTGGTCTCCCGCCTGTCTACCCACCGCCATGTGGTGGCGCTGGACGGCACTGACTTTACTGATGTCGCGGCAGTCGTCATTACCGTTGCGGATAGTCGCAGCGGCATCCTGGCATTGCTTAAACGCACCGGTTTTCAGTTGCCGGTGTTTATTCTCTCTGACGATCATGTTGATGCGCCTGCCGGTGTTGAGGCGGTGATAAGCGGCAACGCGCAGGACTGGCTGGAACTGGAGTCGGCCGCCTGCCGTTATGAAGAGAATCTGCTGCCGCCGTTTTATGACACGCTGACCCAGTATGTCGATATGGGTAACAGCACTTTTGCCTGCCCGGGCCATCAGCACGGTGAGTTTTTCAGAAAACACCCGGCCGGTCGGCATTTTTATGACTTCTTCGGCGAAAACCTCTTTCGGGCGGATATGTGCAACGCCGACGTAAAGCTGGGGGATCTGCTCATTCATGAGGGATCGGCCAAGCATGCGCAGAAGTTTGCAGCGAAAGTCTTTCATGCGGATAAAACGTATTTCGTGCTGAATGGCACCTCGGCGGCGAATAAGGTTGTGACCAACGCGCTGCTGACGCGCGGCGATCTGGTGTTGTTCGATCGTAACAACCATAAATCAAACCACCACGGGGCGTTGATTCAGGCGGGCGCCACGCCGGTCTATCTCGAAGCCGCGCGCAACCCGTTTGGTTTTATCGGCGGCATTGATGAGCACTGTTTTGACGAGGCATACCTGCGTGAGCAGATCCGTGAGGTCGCCCCGCAGAAAGCCGATCGGCCGCGCCCGTTTCGTCTGGCCGTCATTCAACTGGGGACGTATGACGGCACGATCTACAACGCCCGTCAGGTCATCGACAAAATCGGCAGTCTGTGTGATTACATCCTGTTTGACTCCGCCTGGGTCGGGTATGAGCAATTTATTCCGATGATGGCGGACGGCTCGCCGCTGCTGCTGGCGCTGAACGAAAACGATCCGGGAATTTTTGTTACGCAGTCGGTACACAAGCAGCAGGCTGGTTTCTCGCAAACCTCGCAGATTCACAAAAAGGACAACCACATTCGCGGTCAGGCGCGTTTTTGCCCGCACAAGCGCCTGAATAACGCCTTTATGCTGCATGCTTCCACCAGTCCGTTCTACCCGCTGTTTGCCGCGCTGGATGTCAATGCCAAAATCCATGAAGGGGAGAGCGGTCGCCGCCTGTGGGCAGAGTGCGTGGCGCTGGGCATTGAGGCGCGCAAGGCGATACTCGCCCGCTGCAAACTGCTTCAGCCATTCATTCCGCCGCTTGTGGAGGGTAAGCCGTGGCAGGAGCATCCAACGGCACTGATTGCCAGCGATCGACGCTTCTTCAGCTTTGAACCCGGGGCGAAATGGCATGGCTTTGCAGGCTATGCGGAGGATCAGTATTTTGTCGATCCGTGCAAACTGCTGTTGACCACGCCGGGTATTGATGCTGAAACCGGGCGCTATACCGACTTTGGTATCCCGGCCACCATTCTGGCGCACTATCTGCGTGAGAACGGCATCGTGCCGGAAAAATGCGATCTCAACTCGATTTTGTTCCTGCTGACGCCTGCCGAAAGCGAAGCAAAAATGGCGCAACTGGTGGCGATGCTGGCCCAGTTCGAACAACATATCGAAGACGACACGCCGCTGGCGGATGTGCTGCCGACCATCTTTAACAAATATCCGGTACGTTACCGCGACTACACCCTGCGCCAGTTATGCCAGGAGATGCACGATCTGTACGTCAGTTTTGACGTGAAAGATCTGCAAAAAGCGATGTTCCGCAAAGAGAGCCTGCCTGCGGTGGCGATGAATCCGCAGGATGCCAATAGCGCTTTTATTCGCGGCGATGTTGAGTTAGTGCGTATTCGTGACGCTGAAGGGCGTATCGCGGCAGAAGGCGCGCTGCCATATCCTCCGGGCGTGCTGTGCGTCGTGCCGGGCGAAGTCTGGGGTGGGGCGGTACAGCGCTACTTCCTGGCGCTGGAAGAGGGCGTCAACCTGCTACCCGGTTTCTCGCCTGAGTTGCAGGGAGTTTACAGCGAAACTGATGCCGATGGGATTAAACGGCTGTATGGCTATGTGCTGAAATAAGTTCGCGTTATCCGGCCTACGGGGCGACTCCCTTGTAGGCCGGATAAGCATTAGCGCCATCCGGCGTAAAGATTAATGCGCGATAGTCTGCGCGCCTGCCGGAACGCGAACGTGTTTGTATTTAAACAGTGCCACGAACGCAAAGGCCAGAACCAGAGAGTAGCCTGCGAAAATCAGCCACACGGTCTGCCAGTCGGTAATGCCGTTCAGGGTGTAGTGTTCCACCACTTTACCGCTCACGACGCCGCCAAGGATACAACCGAAGCCGTTAGTCATCATCAGGAACATGCCCTGCGCACTGGCGCGGATTTCAGGGCGTACCTCTTTTTCCACAAACACCGAACCGGAGATGTTGAAGAAGTCGAAGGCGCAGCCGTAAACAATCATCGACAGAACCAGCAGCACGGTACCGAACGGCGTTGGGTCGCCATAAGCGAACAGGCCAAAGCGCAGCATCCAGGCCACAATACTGATCAGCATGACGTTCTTAATACCGTAACGGCTTAAGAAGAACGGAATGGTCAGAATGAACAGCGTCTCGGAAATCTGCGAAATCGACATCATGACCGAGGCATGCTGCACGATAAAGCTGCTGGCGAACAGCGGATCTTTATCAAAGCTGTGCAGGAAGGTGTTACCGAACATATTGGTAATTTGCAGCTCGGCGCCCAGCATCATGGAGAAGATAAAGAAAATCGCCATGCGTTTGTTTTTGAACAGCGCGAAAGCATCCAGCCCCAGCATTGAAGTCCAGCTCTGGTTCTTCTGCTGTCTGGCAACCGGAATGTGCGGCAGCGTAAGCGTAAACAGTACCAGAATGACGGAAAGCGCCGCGCCGATGTACAGCTGCATATGGCTCAGTTCAAAGCCAGAGAAGCTTACGCCCCACATCGCCATAATAAAGCCGATGGTGCCCCAGATACGAATAGGCGGGAAGTCGGTGACGATGTCCATCCCTGCGGATTGCAGGCGGTAGTAGGAGATGGTGTTGATCAACCCTAACGTTGGCATATAGGCCAGCGAGTTAAGCAAGATCACAAAGAACATGGCGCCTGGCGTGGTCACTTCGGCAGCCATGAACAATGTTGCAGCGCCAACGACGTGGCAAATGGCGTATACCCATTTCGCACTCAACCATTTGTCGGCCACAATCCCTAACAGCGTGGGCATAAAGACGGCGGCAATCCCCAGCGAGCTATACACAGCACCGATGGATGCACCGTCGAATTTAAGGGTGACAAACATATATGAGCCGAGGGTGGTAAGCCAGCTTCCCCACAGGCAGAACTGCAGAAAGGAGAGGACTTTCAGCTGCAGCTTAAGATTCATGTTAATTTCCTCACACCATATAGCGGATGGATGTTTTAAAAGGCACATTTGCCGTTGCAATATGATGTGATTCTATCAATGAAGAAAGGGTATTTTTTGTTACCTGTGACAAATATTTGCAAACAATTTCTAATTGCAAAGCAAAAGAGTGATGGAGTTAACACTTTTCGGCCTTCCCGCCCCAGTGCGATCGGGGGCGGGAACGGCGAGATTACTTCCGACGATAGGATTTCTGGGTGGCATTGACCTTATACAGATAGCGACGCGATTCCGCAGAAGGATGTCGCGTGGTTAATGTCTGGTACACATCGCCCGGGGACATACTGTTGATAATGTTTGCCGCCTGAACCTTATCGTTAGAGAAAACGCGCAACACGCTGCCTGCACCGCCGTTATAAGCGGTGATCACCGCGTAACGACGCGATGTCGGATTATCAATGCCGCCTAAATAGACATTGTTGAGCATCGCCAGATAAGCGGTGCCTGTATCAATGTTGCTGGCAGGATCGAACAGGAAACTGCGGCCTGGCGTGCCCGATTTCCCCTGTGAACGGAATACGTCCTTCCCGGCGGTGTGCTGTACCACCTGCATCAGCCCCAGCGCGTCGGACCGGCTGACCGCATACGGGTTGAAAGAGGACTCGGTTTGCATAATCGCCAGAATCAGCGACTCATCGACGCCGTATTTGCGTGCGGCCTGGCGAACCATGCCAACATATTTATGCGCACGTTTATCCAGGTGGTTCGGCACCAGATTGATCGTCACGCTGTAGATGATGCGCAGACCGTTACTGCGACTCTTAAGACGCGTTTTCAGCAGATAGTCAGCGAAGTTGGTTGCGCGTCCCTCCCAGCGAATGGGTTGCCCGGTATTATCGACCACCTGACCATACAGGAACGGCTCTCTGGAGATCTGAATATCATCGACGTCCGAGTAGAGGTCGACCGAACCGGGATCGTCGCCCATTAACAGCGTCTTGATGATCGCGCGACGCAGGTGCGCGGCGGGCTCTGTTCCGGCAATGGTTTCGACGGTGATGGTACCGTCGTCAAAGTTGATATGGCTGCGGGTCTGATACTGGTCAGTGTACTTCACGTAGTCCTTCGGACCCGCGATCAACACTTCCTTGAACCCCCACAGATTCTCAATGTTATGGGCAAACTGCCCCATCAGAATATCAAAACCGTTGGTATCCTTGACCCAGGCTTCGTTATAGGTATCGCCTTTTTTGGTCGAACTGGAGCAGGAGATGAGCAACGGCGCAACAAGAGCAAGCGCGAAAAATTTTTTCATCATTCCGGGAGTGCGTGTTGTGTTTGTTGTTGTATCGTTTTGCCGGATGGCGGTGCAAGCACCTTATCCGGCCTACGAGATTGCCAGCAAGAGATGCTTATTTTTTCTCTTCCGGCGTATAGCCTTCAATATGCACGTCTTTCCCTTCAAACAGGAAGTTGATCATCTCCTGCTCCAGCAGTTTGCGGTGCTCGACGTTCATCATGTTGAGTTTCTTTTCGTTGATCAGCATGGTTTGCTTATGCTGCCACTGCGCCCACGCTTCTTTAGAGATCTCGTTGTAGATGCGTTTCCCCAGTTCGCCCGGGTACAGCTGAAAATCCTGGCCTTCCGCTTCACGTTGCAGGAAAGTACAAAAAATGGTTCTGCTCATAAAAAATCCTCTTTATCGACCGGGGTGCTCAAACCGGCGCGCCGGTACGTAACTGCTGTAACAAACGCTCCACGGGGGCCGCCAGTCCGACCGACGGCGGTTGCGCTAAGTTATACCAGAGCGCGTTGCCTTCATCCATGCACACGGTGAATGAAGACACGGGAAGCCACATAGGCACAATATCTAAGTGGAAATGGCTAAACGTGTGGCGAAAAGCATTAAGTTGACTGAGATTATCGGTCTGAATATGCCGTTGCGCCAGCCACTGACGCAAGCCATCTTCATCCTCAAACTGAGGAAAACAGTATAATCCGCCCCATAAGCCGCTCGGCGGACGCTGCGCCAGAAACACCTCGTCATTATGCTGCAACAGCAAAAAATAGCCTGTACGCTCCGGCAGCGTCTGTTTTGGCTTCTTGCCGGGGTACAGCGACCAGCTCTCGTTCGCGGCGGCAACGCAGCCATTCTGGAGCGGACACAGCGAACATTTCGGCCTGGAGCGCGTACACACCATAGCGCCTAAATCCATCATCGCCTGGTTAAAACGCGCCACGCCGTTGGCAGGCGTAACCTGTTCGCTCAGATCCCACAGCCGTTTCTCAACCTCTTTTTTCCCCGGCCAGCCGCTGACAGCATAGCAGCGTGCCAGCACGCGTTTAACATTGCCGTCGAGAATCGGAAAATGTTTATCCAAAGAGAGCGAGAGAACCGCGCCGGCGGTGGAGCGGCCTACGCCGGGCAGGGCGGCGACCTCGTCGAACGTTTCCGGGAACCGGCCGCCGTGCAGCGTCGCCACCTGTTGCGCCGCCTTATGCAGATTGCGCGCGCGGGCGTAGTAGCCGAGGCCCGTCCACAAATGCAGAACCTCATCCAGCGGCGCGTTGGCTAAATCCGTCACCGTTGGAAAGTGCGACATAAAACGTTCGAAATAGGGGATAACTGTCGCAACCTGCGTCTGTTGCAACATCACTTCCGAGAGCCATACTTTGTAGGGCGTCTTGTCAATTTGCCAGGGCAGGGTTTTCCGCCCGTATTTATCGTACCAGCCCAAAACCTGAGCCGAAAATTGAGACGCTTGCATGGTCACCGCTTTAAAATTGCTGGGGGCAAGATTGCAGCACAGAGGCAACGAGGTGTAAACCGGAACTTTCCTGTGATCACTCTCTTCCTTTACTTGCATCCGGCAACTAACTTTGGATAATGCCCGTTTTCGGAACTCAATCACAAGCAGACTTAACTTTTATGAAGAACGACGTCATTTCACCGGAATTTGATGAAAACGGCCGCCCGTTGCGCCGAATTCGTAGCTTTGTTCGTCGCCAGGGGCGACTGACGAAAGGGCAGGAACACGCGCTGGAAAACTACTGGCCGGTGATGGGCGTTGAATTCAGCGAAGAACCGGTGGATTTCGCCACGCTGTTTGGCCGCGACGCGCCGGTTACGCTTGAGATTGGTTTTGGTATGGGCGCCTCGCTGGTGGCGATGGCGAAAGCCCGCCCGGAACAAAATTTCCTCGGTATTGAAGTGCATTCGCCTGGCGTCGGCGCATGTCTGGCGTCTGCGCACGAAGAAGGCGTCGGGAACCTGCGTGTGATGTGTCATGACGCGGTTGAAGTGCTGCATAAAATGATTCCTGACAATTCTTTATCGATGGTTCAGCTCTTTTTCCCTGACCCGTGGCATAAAGCGCGTCATAATAAACGCCGTATCGTTCAGGTTCCGTTTGCCGAACTGGTGAAAAGCAAACTGAAGCTGGGCGGTGTGTTCCATATGGCGACCGACTGGGAAGCCTATGCGGAGCATATGCTGGAAGTGATGTCCTCCATCGACGGGTACAAAAACCTGTCAGAGAGTAACGATTATGTACCGCGCCCGGAATCGCGCCCGGTAACCAAATTTGAACAACGTGGTCATCGTCTTGGCCACGGCGTATGGGACTTAATGTTCGAGAGGGTGAAATAATGGCAAAGAACCGTAGTCGTCGTCTGCGTAAAAAAATGCATATCGACGAATTCCAGGAATTAGGGTTTTCGGTTGCATGGCGTTTCCCGGAAGGCACTTCTGAAGAGCAGGTTGATAAAATTGTCGATGACTTTATCAATGACGTTATTGAGCCAAATAAACTGGCGTTTGACGGCAGCGGTTATCTGTCTTGGGAAGGGCTGATCTGCATGCAGGAAATCGGCAAATGCACCGAAGAACATCAGGCGATTGTGCGTAAGTGGCTGGAAGAACACAAACTTGAAGACGTGCGCACCAGCGAACTTTTCGACGTTTGGTGGGACTAATAAAGCATACGGGGCCAGCATTTGCTGGCCCGATTTGTCTTGAGGGAAAGTTATGATGCGCAAAACGCTGCTGGCGGCAGTTCTTTCGTTGACGGCGATGGCCGCACACGCAGATTATCAATGCAGCGTCACTCCGCGTGACGATGTGATTCTCAGCCCGCAAACGGTTCAGGTAAAAGGTGAAAACGGCAACCTGGTGATCGCGCCGGACGGCAATGTGATGTTTAACGGCAAACAGTACACCCTTAGCGCCGCGCAGCGCGAACAGGCGAAAGATTACCAGGCGGAATTGCGCAGCGCGCTGCCGTGGATCGATGAGGGCGCCAGAAGCCGCGTCGAGAAAGGCCGCGTGGCGCTGGATAAAATCATCGCGCAGGAAGTGGGCGAAAGCAGCAATATGCGTGGTCGATTGACCAAACTTGATGCGCAACTGAAAGAGCAGATGAACCGCATCATTGAGCATCGTACTGACGGCCTGACCTTCCACTACAAGGCGATTGATCAGGTGCGCGCCGACGGCCAGCAACTGGTGAATCAGGCGATGGGCGGCATTTTGCAGGACAGCATTAACGAAATGGGCGCGAAAGCGGTGCTTAAAGGCGGCGGTAATCCGTTGCAGGGCGTGCTGGGTAGCCTCGGTGGTCTGCAAACGTCGATTCAGAACGAATGGAAGAATCAGGAAAAAGACTTCCAGCAGTTCGGCAAAGATGTGTGCAGTCGCGTTGTGACGCTGGAAGACAGCCGCAAAGCGCTGGTGAGCAGCCTGAAATAAAACTCTTGTCTATGGCACAGCGCCTGCTGTGCCGTTTTATGTTGTCATACCCCGCCGTTTTGATATCCATCTCTAAAAACCACAAACGTAAAAAGATATTTATCTGGTTAATTGGAAGACGTCACATTATTCATCTTCGACATTGGGATAATGCGTCAAATTCACGTAACTGGAGAAATAACATGGAGTTTTTCAGGAAAACGGTACTCGCCGCTCTGGTAATGGGTTGCAGCGGCGCGGCGCTGGCTTTGCCGAATGTCACTATTCTGGCGACCGGGGGAACCATTGCCGGTGGCGGTGACTCCGCGACAAAATCAAATTATACGGCGGGTAAAGTTGGCGTCGAAAGCCTGGTGGACGCGGTGCCTCAGTTAAAGGATATCGCAGTTGTAAAAGGTGAGCAGGTCGTCAATATCGGTTCGCAGGATATGAACGATGAAGTCTGGTTAACGCTGGCGAAGAAAATCAACACCGACTGCGATAACACCGACGGCTTCGTGATCACCCACGGTACCGATACGATGGAAGAGACGGCTTATTTCCTCGACCTGACCGTCAAGTGTAATAAACCGGTAGTGCTGGTCGGGGCGATGCGTCCGTCCACGTCAATGAGCGCCGACGGCCCGTTCAACCTCTATAACGCCGTGGTCACTGCGGCGGATAAAGCGTCCGCGAATCGCGGCGTACTGGTGGTGATGAACGACACTGTGCTGGACGGCCGTGACGTCACCAAGACTAATACCACCGATGTCGCCACCTTCAAGTCTGTGAATTACGGGCCGCTGGGCTACATTCACAACGGTAACATCGATTATCAGCGTACGCCAGCGCGCAAGCACACCACTTCCACGCCGTTTGACGTTTCTAAGCTGACTGAACTGCCGAAAGTCGGGATTATTTATAACTACGCGAATGCGTCCGATCTGCCGGCGAAAGCGCTGGTGGATGCGGGGTACGAAGGGATTGTGAGCGCGGGCGTGGGTAACGGCAACCTGTACAAAACGGTTTTCGATACGCTGGCGACTGCTGCGCATAAAGGCACGGTTGTCGTGCGTTCTTCTCGTGTACCGACTGGCGCCACCACGCAGGATGCTGAAGTCGATGACGCGAAATACGGGTTTGTCGCTTCCGGTTCGTTGAACCCGCAAAAAGCGCGCGTGCTGTTGCAACTGGCGCTGACGCAAACCAAAGATCCGCAACAGATCCAGACGATGTTTAATCAGTATTAATCGGTGAAGGTGGCTGCGCTTATCGCCCTAACCCTGTAGGCCTGATCAGCGCAGCGCCATCAGGCAATTTGCCGGATGGCGGCTCAAGGCCTTATCCGGCCTACATCTTCACCCGCCATCACTCCGCCAGAAACAGCTCCAGCAGGGAGTTTAAAAACAGCTTGCCGTGTTGGGTAATCTGCCAGTGCTGCTCGCATTCGGTGAGATACCCCTGGGCGATGGCCTTGTCGAGCTGCTCACGAATTACCGCTTCGGCAAGCCCGGTATACTGCGTAAACTCCGCCCGGGGAGCCGCTTCCAGTAACCGAAAACGGTTCATAAAGAACTCAAACGGCTTGTCGGCCTGTTCGACATCACGCTGGCTTTCCAGATAGCGCCCCTGCATATAACCGCGCGGGTGACGCGTTTTGGTGGTGCGCAGGATGCGCCCGTCCGGGAAGGTCACTTTACCGTGTGCGCCGCAGCCAATTCCGAGATAATCGCCAAAGCGCCAGTAGTTCAGATTGTGCTGACACTGATAACCCGGCCTGGCATACGCGGAGGTTTCGTACTGCTGATAACCCGCCGCCGTCAGCAACTGGTGGCCTTGCTCGAAGATATCCCACAGTGCGTCATCGTCTGGCAATACCGGCGGGCGTGAGCCGAACAGCGTGTTAGGTTCGATAGTCAACTGATACCACGACAGATGCGGCGGATTGAGCGCGATAGCCTGGCGCAGGTCGCCCAGCGCCTCTTCCAGCGTTTGATCCGGCAGGCCGTGCATCAGGTCCAGGTTGAAGCTGCGCAGCCCCAGACTGCTCGCCAGATTCGCTGCCCGTTTCGCCTCTTCCGGGCCGTGAATGCGCCCGAGGCGTTTTAGCTTCGGTTCACTAAAACTCTGCACGCCGATGGAGATACGGTTTACCCCGGCGCGTTGGTAATCAACGAAACGGTCGGCCTCTACCGTCCCCGGATTCGCCTCCATCGTGATTTCTGCATCCGCCGCCAGCGGCAGGCGCGCCCGCACGCCGTCCAGCAGCGTTTGCATTGCCGGGCCTGAGAGCAGGCTCGGCGTACCGCCGCCAATAAAAATGGTCTTTACTTCGCGTCCCTGCGCATATGCCACGTTGGTATCGAGATCGCTCAGCAGGTGCTGAACATAATCATCGTGCGGCACTTCGCCTTTCAGCGCATGCGAGTTGAAATCGCAGTACGGGCATTTCTGCACGCACCACGGGATGTGAATATAAAGACTCAGCGGCGGCAGCTTAACCATTGCGTAAGGCGTCCAGCAGCAGCTTCAGCGCCTGCCCACGGTGGGAGATCGCGCTTTTTTCTTCACGGGTTAACTCAGCTGCCGTTTTACCTTCAGACGGAACAAAGAAAATAGGGTCATAGCCGAAACCGCCATTGCCCGCCGCTTCGCGGGTAATCATTCCTGGCCAGCTTCCGTGGCACACCAGCGGCGTCGGGTCTTCTGCATGGCGCATGTAGACCAGCACGCAGTGGAAACGCGCCTGGCGCTTCTCATCCGGCACCTCCTGCAGGGTATGCAGCAGTTTTTCCAGATTACGCTGGTCGGTGGCGTCTTCGCCGGAATAACGGGCGGAGTAAATACCCGGCGCGCCGCCCAGCGCATCAACGGCCAGGCCGGAGTCGTCGGCAATGGCGGACAGACCGGTAGCTTTTGCGGCATGACGCGCTTTCAGGATCGCATTTTCAATGAACGTCAGACCGGTCTCTTCGGCTGAATCAACGCCCAGTTCGGTTTGCGCGATGACATCAAGCCCAAAATCGCTCAACAGTGAGGCAAGCTCACGCACTTTACCGGCATTGCCGGTAGCGAGGACAACTTTTTGCATAGGATACCTAATCAGTTAACGCCGCGATTTCTGGCGGGATCTGTTGCGGATGAATGATTTTAACCTGTTTGTGGCGGCCCAGTTCGCCCTTTTCAATGACGACCTGGCTTTTTGCCACGCGGAATTGTTTGCCAAGAAACTTCACCAGATGGCTGTTGGCCTGGCCATCAACCGGCGGGGCGGTAATGGCGACTTTCACTTCGTCGCCATGTAAACCCACAATACTGTCACGGCTGGCTTTCGGCTGAATATAGAGCCGTAAAATCAGACCGTCAGCGCAGGGGGTAACGGCACTCATAGCGCCATCCACAGCCCCGGCAGCAGCATATTGCCCGTCGCCTGTAAGACTTCAGCGATGCCCATGTTGATAACATACAGCAGCAGAACCAGGATCATCGGCGAGAAGTCGATGCCGCCCATCGAAGGGAGCAGACGGCGAATCGGGCGCAGCAAAGGGTCCGCCAGTTGAAGCAGAACGTATTCAATCGGGCTGCGGCCCTGGCTCACCCAGCTCATGATCGCCATCACCAGCAGTACCCAGAAAATCAGCAGGCCGATGGTTTTCAGGACGATAAGTATGGCGGCGATCCAGATAATCGGCTGGAACGTCACGACCATGAAAAGCACTATCGCTTTGATAAAGCTCAGAATAAATGCCAACAGCATGGAGGCGCTATCAATCGGCCCCATTGGCGGAATAATACGACGCAGCGGCCCGATAATGGGTTGAGTCGCTTTCACCACAAATTGTGAGAAAGGGTTGTAAAAATCACAGCGAGCCCACTGCATCCATACGCGCAACAATAGCACCATGGTATACAGTTCAATTACCGTTGAGAGCAGGAAGGTCAACGTCTTCATGGCGTTCCTCAGTTTTCCTTAATTTTTTGTGTAATCACGCGCACCAAAAATAGCGGTGCCGATGCGCACCATCGTGCTACCTGCCGCAATTGCGGCGTCCATATCATCCGACATACCCAGAGAAAGGGTATCAACGCCAGGATAGCGCGTTTTCAGCCCGGCAAATGCTACAGCCATTTGGCGTGCAACTTCAAACTGCCTTACATAATCTGACTCAGGGGCGGGGATCGCCATCAGTCCGCGCAGCCTGATACCGGGAAGCTCAACCACGCTTGCCGCCAGAGCGTCCAGTTCCGTAAGCGGAATCCCGGACTTGCTGTTCTCATCGCTGATATTAATTTGAATCAGCACGTTCAGCGGCGGCAGACCTGCCGGGCGCTGTTCGCTCAGGCGGGCGGCGATACGCAGACGATCGATCGTATGGCACCAGTCAAAATGCTCTGCCACCAGACGACTTTTGTTGGACTGCAAGGGGCCAATAAAGTGCCATTGCAGCCCTTCGACGCCGCTTTCTTTGAAGTGGCGAATTTTCTCTACCCCTTCCTGAACATAGTTTTCGCCAAACGCCCGCTGCCCGACCGCGATGGCTTCTGCGATGGCGCTCGCAGGCTTGGTTTTACTCACTGCAAGCAGCGTAACTTCTTCTGAAGACCGCCCGCAACGCGTCGCGGCGGCTGAGATTTTGTCCCGGACATGTGCCAGGTTATGCGCGATATCGTTCATTTTCCGAGGATGTTCGTATGGATATGGAAGAAATAGTGGCCCTTAGTGTAAAGCATAACGTCTCGGATCTACACCTGTGCAACGCATGGCCTGCGCGCTGGCGTAAACGGGGAAAAGTGGAAATAGCCCCGTTTAGCAGCCCGAATGTCGAGGTTTTGCTGTCACAATGGCTTAACGACGCGCAGCGCCGGGCGTGGCAGGCGGATGGTCAGCTCGACTTTGCGGTGTCGCTGCCGGGCGAACTGCGGTTACGCGCCAGCGCTTTTCATCATGAGCAGGGCGCATCGCTGGCGCTGCGGTTGCTGCCCACTACGTGCCCGCAACTGGACGCGCTCCAGACACCTGCCGCGCTACCCGCGCTCCTTGGCGGCGAGAACGGACTGATTCTGGTGACCGGGGCGACGGGAAGCGGGAAATCCACCACGCTGGCGGCAATGGTGGAATACCTCAACCAGCATCTCGATGGTCATATTCTGACGCTGGAAGATCCTATTGAGTACCGCCATACCAGCCAGCGCTGCCTGATTCAGCAGCGGGAGGTTGGCGTACACTGCCGCTCCTTTGCCGCCGGGTTACGCGCTGCGCTGCGTGAAGACCCGGATGTGATTTTATTAGGCGAACTGCGCGACAGTGAGACCATTCGCCTGGCGCTGACGGCGGCGGAAACGGGGCATCTGGTACTGGCGACGCTACATACGCGCGGCGCGGCACAGGCGGTAGAGCGGCTGGTCGACTCCTTTCCGGCGCAGGAGAAAGATCCGGTACGCAGTCAACTTGCGGGCAGCCTGCGCGCCGTGTTGTCGCAGAAGCTGGAAACCGACAGGCAGGACGGACGCGTGGCGTTATTCGAACTGCTCATCAACACGCCAGCGGTTGGCAATCTTATTCGGGAGGGGAAAATCCACCAGTTGCCCGGCGTTATTCAGACCAGCCAACAGGCGGGGATGCAGACGTTTGCCCAGAGTCTGCAACAGCGGCAGGCGCAGGGCAGGCTTTAGCGAACGGTTGTGCCGGATGGCGGCCGATGGCCTTATCCGGCCTACACGCGTGCCCGTAGCCCGTAGGCCTGATAAGCGAAGCGCCATCAGGCAATTCGCTTCAGTAACCCTGCTCGAAATAGCTTTCGAGGATGATGACGGCCGAGGCGGAATCCACCTTGCCTTTGTTGAGTGCGCGATAACCGCCTTGTTCAAACAGGCCAGAGCGCGCTTCTACGGTGCTGAGGCGTTCGTCATGCAGCGTAACCGATACGCCAAAACGGCCATGAATGCGGTTGGCGAACTTGCGGGCGCGAGCGGTGAGGGGCTGCTCTGTGCCATCCATATTGAGCGGTAGCCCGACAATAATTTCATCCGGCTGCCACTCTTTCAGCAAACGCTCGATAATGTTCCAGTCTGGCGTTCCGTCCTGCGCTTTTATCGCTGGCAGCGCGCGGGCGGTGCCGGTGATGCGCTGTCCTATCGCTACGCCGATACTTTTGGTGCCGAAATCAAATGCGAGTAAGGTTCCGCTCATCAGGCATGCCCCGCCACGCCAGGCATGGTCAGAATATCAATTCCGATTAATTTGGCTGCGTCGCGCCAGCGGTCGGCAATCGGCGTTTTGAACAGAATATTGAGATCGGCAGGGGCCGTGAGCCAGGCATTATCCATCAGCTCTTGCTCCAGTTGACCTTTATCCCATGATGAATAACCCAGCGCCACCAGTACCTCAGAGGGTTGCTCCGGTGTGCCTAACGTCTCCAGCACGTCGCGGGACGTGGTGATCACCGTATTGTCAGAAATACGAATACTGGACGAAAAGCGGGAGGGCGGAGTATGTAAAATAAATCCCCGATCTTCCGCCAGCGGCCCGCCGAGCATTACGGCTTTATCCAGACGAATCGCCGGATCGCGCGGTTCAGGCGTAATCTTCAGTTTTTCCAGAATCCCTTCAATCTGTAGATTTTCCAGAGGCTTATTAATGATAATCCCCATTGCGCCATCTTCATTGTGTTCGCAAATGTACACCACGGAGCGGCGGAAAATTGGGTCCTGGAGAGCAGGCATGGCAATAAGAAAGTGATGCTGTAAATTCATTGTCAGAGGTTCTGTATCCGGGTTCAAAAAAGCAACAGCGTCCAGTATGTGGGGAAAGCGCGAAGATGTCACCCTCTGAAAATAGCTTTGCCGGATGGCAGTTTCGTCTTATCCGGCCTGTGGGGTGAAATTCCAGGCCGGATAAGACGCGAAGGCGTCGTCATCCGGTAACTAATTTACTTCTGCAAACGCGCCTCAATGGCATCCATCAGCATTCCGGTAATCGAAACCGGGAACTCCGCTTCAATTTCACGAATACAGGTTGGGCTGGTGACGTTAATTTCGGTAAGACGATCGCCGATGATATCCAGACCCACAAAAATCAGCCCTTTCGCTTTCAGGGTTGGGCCAATGCGGCGGGCGATTTCCCAGTCGCTGTCGGTAAGCGGGCGCGGTTCGCCGCGACCACCGGCCGCCAGGTTGCCACGGGTCTCGCCGCCCTGCGGAATCCGCGCCAGGCAGTACGGAACGGGTTCGCCGTCAACAACCAGCACGCGTTTGTCGCCGTCTTTAATGGCAGGCAGGTAGTTCTGCGCCATGCAATAGCGGGTGCCATGCTCGGTCAGCGTTTCGGCGATCACGCCGAGGTTGGGGTCGCCTTCCTTCACACGGAAGATAGACGCGCCGCCCATGCCGTCCAGCGGCTTGAGAATGATGTCGCTGTGCTTCTGCCAGAAGGCTTTCAGCTGCGCTTTGTTGCGCGTGACCAGTGTTTCCGGCGTCAGGTCGGAGAACCAGGCGGTGAACAGTTTTTCGTTGCAGTCACGCAGGCTCTGGGGCTTATTGACGATCAGCGCGCCTTTCTCTTCCGCGCGCTCCAGAATATAAGTGGCGTAGATAAATTCGGTATCGAACGGCGGATCTTTACGCATCAGGATGACGTCCAGATCGGCCAGCGGCAGATCCTGCTCGTCGTTGAACGTATACCAGTTGTCATAGTTCTGCTCTACGCTCAGGGTACGCGTGCGGGCGCGAGCCTCACCGTTGATCAAATACAGATCGGCCATCTCCATGTAATGAAGTTCGTAGCCACGACGTTGTGCTTCCAGCAGCATAGCGAAGCTGGAATCTTTCTTGATGTTGATGCTTGCGATGGGGTCCATCACGATGCCGAGCTTGATCATTGTTCTTCTCCGTTAGCCCAGATCGCCAAAACGCACCTGTAGCGCGGTAATGGCGGTGAGCGCAGTTGTCTCAGTACGCAGAACGCGAGGTCCTAACAGGATATCAGTAAACTGGTAGCGGGCGGTCATGGCGATTTCATCTGCCGACAAACCGCCTTCCGGGCCAATCAACAGGCGTACGCGCTCCACGGGGAGCGGCAGGGTGTTGATACTGGCGCTGGCGCGCGGGTGAAGGTTCAGTTTCAGCCCCTCGTCCTGCTCGGCGCACCAGGCTTCCAGATCCATTGCCGGGCGAATTTCCGGCACCCGGTTACGACCGCACTGTTCGCAGGCGGCAATAGCGATTTTTTGCCACTGCTGGCGCTTCTTGTTCAGACGTTCGCTGTCCAGTTTAACGCCGCAGCGCTCAGAAAAAAGTGGCGTAATGAGGCTTACACCCAGTTCGATCGATTTCTGGATAGTGAATTCCATTTTTTCGCCGCGCGACATCACCTGGCCGAGGTGAATATGCAGCGGGGATTCACGATCGTCGAGGGTGCCGCTGAGCACTTTTACATCGACGCTTTTTTTGCTGGCGTTGGTTATCTCGGCGTCAAACACCTGATTGCTGCCGTCAAACAGCTGGAGCGCCTGGCCTGGCCCCATACGCAGCACGCGTCCGATATGGTTGGCGGCGTCTTCACACAGGGAGAACTGGCTGCCGGATGTGATGGGTTCAGGGTGATAAATGCGGGGAATGCGCATAATAGAAAAATCCGCGTCATCTCCCCACGCCATCTGATCGCGTGGGGCTGGGTTAAAAATATTCCCGCTAGTGTAGGTTAGCTCTTTTGCGCCTGGCAAGCGCGTTGCACGTATGGATTGTGGTTCCCTTGTACCCTGGCGATGCGTTCGTCGCGCTCGCACTCCCAGTCCGTGACCGGATACAGCTTGTTCCAGGCGTTGAAAAGCTGCGTTTGCTGACGGGAGAGCGTCAGATTGTACTGATCGCGCATATAAAAGTAGGTACGGGCGATTGCACCACGGGCGCGAGCAGGCGGTTCGGCGATTTTTTCCTTGAAATTGACCTTCATGGCGCACTGGCCGTACTGACCTTCGCCGCCATTCCACTGGCTGTACATGAAGTTGCCGCGATCGCCATTCACCTCGCCGACGGCGGGTTGCAGATTGTGCATGTCGCTCTCCATCTTGCGGTAGACAGGATCTTTCGCACAGTTTTTTCGCCCGCCGTCCTGCCAGCACTGACGCTGGTGGCCGAACTGCCAGGCGGGTACGACGTGTTCCCATTCAATGCGGCTGGCGCGGTTTTCATTTTTTCGGACTTTATAGCCGCAGGAGGCGAGATCCACGACGCCTTTTTTACCCTGCCAGTTAATTTTACACCCGCAGTAGAAATCGCCGGGAACATCGGCATTGACTTTTACCCCGGCGGTTTTGGCCTGAGAAAAACTGTTGATGCCTGTAGCCAGCACCTGCCCTGAGAGCATCATCGCCAACAACGCTGCGGCAAAAGAGAAATTACGGTACATCACGAACTCCGTGTCAAAACGAGCCCGCAACGTAGCGAAAGTTGTTCTTGTATGCAATCAGGCAGATCAGAAAAGTTCCTGATTATTCTGGCGATTATTCAGCAACAAGCGGTTCGCCGCAGTGAACGCAGCGGTAGGTGGCTTCACCGCGTACGATGCGATTATGGCGGCGCACGGTGAGCTGATGCTGCTGGCATTTACAGCGGTAGGTAAAGGTATTGCGGCGAACGGATTGCAGTTCAAACTGATGCGTGCGTCTGGCAGGGACGCCCAGTACGCTTTCCATCATCCATTTCCACTCTTTGCCGTGCGGCGCAACCCGGCCAAAATGTTTCCAGACCAGCAAATGCGCCAGTTCGTGCGGCACCACTTCATTGACGAACGCGTCGACGTTTTCCATCAATAGCACAGGATTGAGACGGATTTCGTAAGTTTGTAGCCATGCTGTTCCCGCGGCAGTTCCACGTTGTTGATAAACCAGCCTGGGTTCCGGGTAATGACGTTCCAGTTTGAGATTGGCCTGGGCGAGTTTTTCCCGCAGGCTGCGCATAACGGCTTGCTGGACAGCGATAGGGAGACGGGAGGTTTTCATAACGACAGAGGATAATGGGAGGTGATGGAGACTGCAAGGGGGACGCTTCACCCCGCTAAGTTTTGCCGGATGGCGGCCGACAAACCGCGCTGCGTTCAACTGAGTGCAGTAGGCCCGATAAGCTTGCGCCATCGGGCACTTACCGCTAATTATCAGCGTTAGTCGTGAGCGCCGATTTCGCGCAGCTTACGGCCTTTCATCAGGTTACGCTCAATGTGTTCCAGAGAGACGTGTTTGGTTTCAGGAACCAGCCAGATGGTCAGGATGATGAAGAACAGGTTCAGACCGGCATAGACCCAGAAGGTGTTTGCGTTGCCCAGCGTGTTGAGCATGGTCAGGAACGTTGCGCCGACGATCATATTGGCGATCCAGTTGGTGGCGGTAGAGCAGGTGATACCGAAATCGCGGCCTTTCAGCGGCTGAATTTCAGAGCACAGTACCCAAATCAGTGGGCCGGCGCTCATCGCGAACCCGATGATAAACATCAGCAGCATGGCGATAGCGAAGTATTGCGCTGACGGCGAGTGAATGCCGATATGCATCATGGTGCCGAGAGTGCCCATGCCGATAGCCATGACCAGGAAGCCCAGCGTCAGCGTTGGTTTACGCCCCCAGCGGTCTACCAGACCGATAGCGATAAAGGTGGCCAGCACGTTCGTCAGACCAACGATAACGGTGCCCCACATCTGCTCGGTGGTATTGGTATAACCTGCCAGTTCAAAGATTTTCGGCGCGTAGTACATGATGACGTTCATCCCGGTGAACTGTTGCATCACCTGCAAAAGCACCCCGAGGAACACCGCGCGACGGAAGTTGCTGTTCTCTTTAAACAGCGCCCAGCCGCTCTGTTTTACTTGCAGACTTTCACGGATCTCATCCAGCTCGCGTTTGGCTTCTGCGCTGGTATCACGCAGGCGCAGCAGTACGCGTTCGGCATCAATAAAGCGACGTTTCGCCGCGAACCAGCGCGGGCTGTCCGGCAGGAAGAACACGCCGATCAGCAGCAGAATGGCCGGAATGATGATCACGCCCAGCATCCAGCGCCATGCGCCGCTGTAGCTGAACGCGGTATCAGACAGATAGGCGCCAAGAATACCGATGGTGATCATCAACTGGTACATGGAGATCATACTGCCGCGAATTTTCTCCGGCGCGATCTCAGACAGGTACAACGGGGCGGTGTAGGACGCGACGCCAACGGCCAGGCCTAACAGAACGCGGGAAACGATCAGCACCTCAACGTTAGGCGCGGCGGCGGAAAACAGCGAACCGGCCACAAACAGGATCGCGCCGATCATCAGGCTTTTCTTACGACCTAATTTGAAGGAGAGCCAGCCGCTGCCGACGGCACCGACGGCGGCGCCGAACATCATCGAACTGACCACCCACTCCTGAGTGTGCGCGGTAATCTGGAATTCGTCAGTGATGAAGGGTAAAGCACCGGCGATAACGCCGATATCCAGGCCAAAAAGTAATCCTGCCAGGGCTGCAAGAAAGCAGACAAAAAATGTCATGGCCTTGTTTGAACGCCCCTGTTTTTTATTGTCAGGCATGATGCCTCCGGTTGGGTTGCCAGTTTTGTTGATGCTAAGGGTAGGTGAGTGGCCCGCAAAAATATGTGATTAGAATCACGTTAGTGTAATCGTTTACACTAACATTTGATCGTTAAAGTAATTAATACTTTGAAAACATAGAGGTAAGTGAGGTGGTTTGTATCGCGAATGCGCACATTTAAGACTTAACTGAAAAAAATGTAACGTCAGAAGAAAAACGATCATGCAAAAGGATTATTTTCAACGCATTGCTTATGGAATGGAGGGTAAGCGGTTTCATTAATCGCCGGGTGACGGCTACGCCAAAACGACAGAACCCGTAGGCCCGTGCAAGCGAAGCGCCGCCGGGCAAAAGATGCGCGCACAAATACAAAAGGCCAGCACGAGGCTGGCCTTAAAAAAAGCAACGTCAGTAAATTACTTCAGACCTGCGGCATCACGCAGCAGCTGCGCTTTGTCGGTTTTTTCCCACGGGAAATGTTCGCGGCCAAAGTGACCGTATGCAGCGGTTTCTTTGTAGATCGGGTGCAGCAGATCCAGCATCTGAATCAGGCCGTACGGACGCAGGTCGAAGAACTCGCGTACCAGCAGGGTCAGCTGTTCAGAAGGCACTTTTTCAGTACCGAAGGTTTCAACCATGATAGAGGTTGGTTCAGCCACGCCGATAGCGTAAGAAACCTGAATCTCACAACGGTCAGCCAGACCTGCGGCAACGATGTTTTTCGCAACATAACGCGCGGCGTAGGCTGCGGAACGGTCAACCTTAGACGGGTCCTTACCGGAGAATGCGCCGCCGCCGTGACGCGCCATACCGCCGTAGGTATCCACGATAATCTTACGACCTGTCAGACCGCAGTCGCCCATCGGGCCGCCGATAACAAAACGACCGGTTGGGTTGATGAAGAATTTCGTCGACGCGTTCAGCCATTCTGACGGCAGGATCGGCTTGATGATCTCTTCCATCACCGCTTCCTGAAGCGATTTCTGGTCAATTTCTTCAGCGTGCTGAGTAGACAGCACTACCGCGTCGATGCCGACAATTTTGCCGTCGTCATACTGGAAAGTGACCTGGCTTTTCGCATCCGGGCGCAGCCACGGCAGCGTGCCGTTTTTACGCACTTCAGCCTGACGCTGTACCAGACGGTGCGCGTAGGTGATCGGCGCTGGCATCAGCACGTCAGTTTCATTGGTCGCGTAACCAAACATCAGGCCCTGGTCGCCCGCGCCCTGTTCCAGCGGATCGGCACGGTCAACGCCCTGGTTGATATCCGGGGACTGTTTGCCGATAGCGCTCAGCACGGCGCAAGAGTTGGCGTCAAAGCCCATGTCGGAATGCACATAGCCGATCTCACGGACCGTGTTACGGGTGATCTCTTCGATATCAACCCATGCGCTGGTCGTGATCTCACCGCCAACTAAAACCATACCGGTTTTAACGTAGGTTTCGCATGCGACGCGCGCTTTCGGATCCTGTTCCAGGATCGCATCCAGCACGGCATCAGAGATTTGGTCAGCAATTTTGTCAGGATGCCCTTCTGATACGGACTCGGACGTAAAAAGGTGTTTTGCCATGTTTTATTTCACCTAAGGAGAATTTGGTTAGCTCAAACTGTTGTGTGGAATAGCCAAAGCAGAGGATTCTACCAAGGCTTGCAGGTTGATGACACTGGCAGTCTGAGTGTTAATCAGTATGGATGGATTAACATCTGGATGGCTATTTTAGGTCACTTCTTCACCCGATTTCCAGTTTTTTTTGAATCAACTCCCGTTGCGTTGAAAACACGACTGGAAATTTTTCAGGACACTGCTGGCAATGTGCGCATTTATGCTTTGCATTTTTCCCCTCTTGTCGGTATAAAACGCGGCGCGCGGCTCATACTAAAAAGCACACGACGGATTCTTCGTGTCGCCACTTCCAGCCGGGCTAAAACGTTGCTTTGGCTTAGAGGCTTGTCTTACGGGGCGGCCGTGGAGGTGATACGAGATAATGAACCGTTGTATTCTGCTGAATCTGTCGCACCGTTCTGGTGTGCGCATGTCCCCCGCAATCTGCATCTCTGCTTTGCATACCTGCCGATGTTATACCCATCTCGGCGCTTCTCAGGACTCCAGAGCCGGTCGGTAACGGAAGACTGAACAAGGGCGCTCTTGTTGAAACAAGAGTTTTCTCGTGGTTTCGCCGAACCGTCATACTTAAGTTCGGTTACGTGTTTTACAATGATATGAAAAAGAAACCGGTCGCGCAGGCGGAGCGTCAGCACTATCTGCTGGAAAATACGTCTGTTTATGGGTTGTTATCGCGTCTACGGATTGCGATAGTAGTCAACTGTTTTACACTTGTTAATAAAATTTGAGGTTCGCTATGTCTGACGACATGTCTATGGGTTCGCCTTCGTCAGCAGGCGAACAGGGTGTACTACGCTCCATGCAGGAGGTTGCAATGAGCTCCCAGGAAGCCAGCAAGATGCTGCGTACTTACAATATTGCCTGGTGGGGCAATAACTACTACGACGTCAACGAACTGGGACACATCAGCGTGTGCCCGGACCCTGACGTCCCTCAGGCACGCGTCGATCTCGCCAAACTGGTGAAAGCTCGCGAAGCGCAAGGCCAGCGTCTGCCTGCGTTGTTCTGCTTCCCGCAGATCCTGCAACACCGTCTGCGCTCCATTAACGCAGCGTTTAAACGCGCGCGTGAATCCTACGGTTATAACGGCGACTACTTCCTCGTTTATCCGATCAAGGTCAACCAGCACCGTCGGGTGATTGAATCGCTGATTCACTCCGGCGAACCGCTGGGGCTGGAAGCCGGTTCGAAGGCGGAGCTGATGGCGGTTCTGGCGCACGCCGGAATGACCCGCAGCGTGATCGTCTGTAACGGCTACAAAGACCGTGAATACATCCGTCTGGCGCTGATTGGCGAAAAGATGGGCCACAAGGTCTACCTGGTCATCGAGAAGATGTCGGAAATCGCGATCGTGCTGGATGAAGCCGAGCGTCTGAACGTGATCCCGCGCCTGGGCGTGCGTGCGCGTCTGGCCTCGCAGGGTTCCGGTAAATGGCAGTCTTCCGGCGGCGAAAAATCCAAATTCGGCCTGGCGGCGACGCAGGTGCTGCAACTGGTTGAAACCCTGCGTGAAGCCGGGCGACTGGACAGCCTGCAACTGCTGCATTTCCACCTCGGCTCGCAGATGGCGAATATCCGCGACATTGCCACCGGCGTGCGCGAATCCGCCCGTTTCTACGTTGAATTGCATAAACTGGGCGTCAACATTCAGTGTTTCGACGTCGGCGGCGGTCTGGGCGTGGATTACGAAGGAACCCGCTCGCAGTCTGATTGCTCCGTTAACTACGGCCTGAACGAATACGCCAACAACATCATCTGGGCGATTGGCGATGCGTGTGAAGAACACGGTCTGCCGCACCCAACGGTGATCACCGAGTCTGGCCGTGCGGTAACTGCGCACCATACCGTGCTGGTATCGAACATCATCGGCGTGGAGCGTAACGAATATACCGTGCCCACCGCGCCTGCCGACGACGCGCCGCGCGCGTTGCAGAGCATGTGGGAAACCTGGCAGGAGATGCACGAGCCGGGCACCCGCCGCTCGCTGCGTGAATGGCTGCACGACAGCCAGATGGACCTGCACGACATTCACATTGGCTACTCTTCCGGGACGTTCAGTTTGCAGGAACGCGCCTGGGCGGAACAGCTTTATCTGAGCATGTGCCACGAAGTACAGAAACAGCTGGACCCGCAGAACCGTGCGCATCGTCCGATCATCGATGAGTTGCAGGAGCGTATGGCGGACAAAATGTACGTCAACTTCTCGCTGTTCCAGTCAATGCCGGATGCGTGGGGTATCGATCAACTGTTCCCGGTGCTGCCGCTGGAAGGGCTGGATCAGGTGCCTGAGCGCCGCGCGGTGCTGCTGGATATCACCTGTGATTCCGATGGCGCGATCGATCACTACATCGACGGTGACGGCATCGCCACCACTATGCCGATGCCGGAGTACGATCCAGAGAACCCGCCGATGCTCGGTTTCTTTATGGTCGGCGCCTATCAGGAGATCCTTGGCAACATGCACAACCTGTTCGGCGACACCGAAGCGGTTGACGTGTTTGTCTTCCCGGATGGCAGCGTGGAAGTTGAGCTGTCTGACGAAGGGGACACCGTGGCGGATATGCTGCAATACGTACAGCTCGATCCGAACACGTTGCTGACCCACTTCCGCGATCAGGTGAAACAGACCGGTCTGGACGATGCGCTGCAACAGCAGTTCCTCGAAGAGTTTGAGACAGGGCTGTACGGGTACACTTACCTGGAAGACGAGTAGCCGCTGATGCCCGGTGGCGCTGAGCTTACCGGGCCTACGAATATAGGCCGGATACGGCGAAGCCGCCATCCGGCAGAATGCTATACTCACTTGAACCCGTATGAATTAACGGCGATAATTCGCCCCAATAAGCGATTTACGAATCAATCCCTTCCTCGTCGGGTTTAACGACGCGGAGGGGATTTTTTTTCATCTGTTTTTAATGTATCGACTTTAAAAGAGGTCAGGACATGAGCACTTTAGGTCATCAGTACGATAACTCCCTGGTTTCCAACGCCTTCGGCTTTCTGCGTCTGCCGCTGAATTTCCAGCCTTATGACAGCGACGCTGACTGGGTGATCACCGGCGTACCGTTTGATATGGCGACTTCCGGTCGTGCGGGTGGCCGCCACGGCCCGGCGGCAATCCGTCAGGTTTCCACTAACCTGGCCTGGGAGCACAACCGCTTCCCGTGGAACTTCGACATGCGCGAGCGTCTGAACGTTGTGGACTGTGGTGACCTGGTCTATGCGTTTGGCGACGCGCGCGAGATGAGTGAAAAATTGCAGGCGCATGCGGAGAAACTGCTGTCAGCCGGTAAACGTATGCTCTCCTTCGGCGGCGACCACTTCGTGACCCTGCCGCTGCTGCGCGCTCATGCAAAGCACTTTGGTAAAATGGCGCTGGTGCATTTTGACGCGCATACCGACACCTACGCGAACGGCTGCGAGTTTGACCACGGCACCATGTTCTACACTGCGCCGAAAGAGGGGTTGATTGACCCGAACCACTCCGTGCAGATTGGTATTCGTACTGAATTTGATAAAGACAACGGTTTCACCGTGCTGGATGCCTGCCAGGTGAACGATCGCGGCGTGGATGACATCATCGCGCAGGTTAATCAGATCGTTGGCGATATGCCGGTCTACCTGACCTTTGATATCGACTGTCTGGACCCGGCGTTCGCACCGGGCACAGGGACACCGGTGATCGGCGGCCTGACTTCCGATCGCGCCATTAAACTGGTGCGCGGTCTGAAAGATCTGAACATCGTCGGGATGGATGTGGTGGAAGTGGCTCCGGCTTATGACCAGTCCGAAATCACCGCGCTGGCTGCGGCGACCCTGGCGCTGGAAATGCTCTACATTCAGGCGGCGAAAAAAGGCGAATAAGTGCTTCCCCCTCTCCGTCATCAGGAGAGGGGTTTTAACTTAAAAGATGTTAAACGGATATTCCACGTAAGCGCGAATCTCGTTGCCGCTGACGTTATAGTCGCTGGCGTTGCTGGACACGCGTAATACGGAATAGCGCAGCTTCAGTTTCAGGTCTTTCGCCATGCCGTCCTGAACCTGGTATTGCACCTGGTTGAACCACTCGTGCTCTTTGCCGTTGCTGGTTGCCGATGTTTTGATGTTATCGCCGCGAACATAAGCGGTTGTCCAGCTCAGCCCCGGTAAACCGAGACCGGCAAAATCCAGTCCATATGACGCCTGCCAGGAACGTTCGTTTTCACCGTTAAAATCAGACCAGTAAGAGTTCGCCAGCCAGATGGTGTTGCCGCCATCGCCGACGCCGCCCTGATCGCGATAGCTGCCGTAGTGATAACCGGTGCGGCCGCTGCTTTGCTGATACGCCACTTTAAAGGTATGAATATCCCAGATATAACTTGCCGCCAGGCTCCAGATGCTGTTGCTGCGGCCAGTATTCAGGCTATCGGCGTAACCGGAATCCAGACGTGAGTTGTAGCCGTTAAAGTCCAGCACCAGCTGCTGTCCGGTGCTGAAAGGCTGTTTGAAGTTCAGTCCCAGATACTGTTTGTTCAGCACATCTTCGACGTGCGAGGCATACAGGGCGCCGCTGAACTGATCGTTAAACTGGTAGCTCGCGCCGCCGAAAGAGAGGCTTTTCAGGCCGCTGTTGTGGCGGTCGTCGCTTTTGCGCTGCTCGTCGGTGAAATAACCGGCATTAATTTCCAGACCGTCGATCTCTCTGGAGGTCAACATGGTGCCGGTGAAGCTTTCAAACAGCAGACGGGAATCGTCGGCGTAGACGATCGGGAGCTGCGGACGCTGGTTGCCGTAGCTCAGGACGGTGTTGGAGATGCGCATTTTGGCGGTTGCGCCAAATTTTGCCAGATCGGATTTCGCGCGGCCGTCGCTGTCTTGTTTGAAGAAGTCGATACCGCCTGCGCCACTGCGGCCACGGCCGCCGTCCAGACGCACGCCATACTGCGCAATACCGTCAACGCCAAAGCCGATCAAACCTTCGGTATAGCCAGATTCAAAGGTGGCGACAATGCCCTGGCCCCATTCGGCTTTGTCCTGTACGCCGCCCTGATAGTCGCGGTTAATCCAGGCGTTACGTAAAAAGAGATTTAAATGGCTGTCATTAACAAAACCCTGGCTGTCGGATTGTTGGCTGGCAATGGCAGGCAATGCGGCGAATAAACTTAATGCGATTAACGATATTTCTTTTTTCACTGAGGGAACTTCTCTTTATGGATAATATCAAATTGAATTACTGCGTTACGGATAGTTACCTGAATAATTATTGATTGCAAACATTTTGTGACAAAGGCTTACAGCCGTTGGCGTACCGGCCATATTGGGGCTGGACTATTTTATATTTTGTCTGCGGCGTTAAAAGAAGTGATAAAACATGCCGGGGAATATAAATACTAAAATAATCCTCTATCAGAGAATAAAACGTCGAATATATCGCTACTGTTTATATTCTGATATTTAACGTTCTGTGCGCTTAAGTTATCAATTTATGCGTTATAAAAAAGGAGGCAATATTGCCTCCTTCGTTTTTATTTAATACCGTCTGCCGCCATTCGGTCTCGAATATGCTGGGCACGTTCGGCGGAGGCCGGGTGATCGTCAAACATGGAGCTTTGACGTCCCGCTTCCAGCTTCGCCAGTTTCTCAAAACTGGTTGCCAGACCAGCCGGACTGATGCCGCGTTTGCGCAACAAGTCATAGGAGTAATCATCCGCTTCGGACTCCTGGCGCTGGGAGAACTGTGAGTTCACCAGTTTCTCGCCAAGATCGCCCAACTGCGACTGCGACAGACTGCCGACAATACCGCCAGCGGAAGCGGCTGCGGCGCGAACCGCGTTAGTCCCCAGCGCAACCTGCATCCCTTTCTTCACATGGCCGAGCGCAACGTGTCCCATTTCGTGGCCGATGACCGCCTCCACTTCGTTATCGGTCATGATGTCCATCAGGCCGCTATAGACGCGGATACAGCCGTTCGCCATTGCAAACGCGTTAACGTCTTTCGCCACATAGACTTTGTAATTCACCGGCTGGCCGTTGATATTGTCGCCGAGCGCAGAGGCGATTTTGGTCAGTCGCTTCGCGTATTCGCTGCTGGCCGGGGCGATCGTCGCCTTGCTGTCCATTTCCGTACATGCCTGGTCGCTGAGCGCTTTTACTTGCTCATCACTGAGGCTGTAAGCCTGAAAAGCGCCTGCACCTGAAGCGAGCAGTCCATTGGAGTCCATATTCTGGCAACCGGTCAGAACCGTCGCCATGCTCATAGCAAGCAGTAAAGCGCGAATTTTCATGTTTTCTCTTCCGCACGAAATCAGGATTGTTCTAAAAGTGCGCCTTGTGTCGATGAACCAGCGCCACGCTAAGTATAAAGAAAAGAACGACAAGGGGGGGAGCAGATTGCGCAACATGCGAACACGATCCGGAGATTTCTGAAGCGGCGAAAGGATGCTCCATGTACATGGCTCGCGGCTTGGGTTACATTGTTGGCACTTTTTTCCGGCGTAGCCCAAAACGCGCTGTCGTCAAGTCGTTAAGGGCATGGCCTTCATCATCCGATCTGGAGTCAAAATGTCCTCACGTAAAGAGCTTGCCAATGCTATTCGTGCGCTGAGCATGGACGCAGTACAGAAAGCCAAATCCGGTCACCCGGGTGCCCCTATGGGTATGGCTGACATTGCCGAAGTCCTGTGGCGTGATTTCCTGAACCACAACCCGCAGAACCCTTCCTGGGCTGACCGTGACCGCTTCGTGCTGTCTAACGGCCACGGCTCCATGCTGATCTACAGCCTGCTGCACCTCACCGGCTATGACCTGCCGATGTCTGAGCTGCAAAACTTCCGTCAGTTGCACTCCAAAACGCCGGGGCACCCGGAAGTGGGTTACACCGCAGGTGTTGAAACCACCACCGGCCCGCTGGGCCAGGGGATTGCGAACGCGGTCGGTATGGCGATTGCGGAAAAAACACTGGCGGCGCAGTTCAACCGTCCAGGCCACGATATCGTGGATCACTTCACCTATGCCTTCATGGGCGATGGCTGCATGATGGAAGGTATCTCCCATGAAGTCTGCTCTCTGGCAGGAACGCTGAAGCTGGGCAAACTGATCGCGTTCTACGATGACAACGGTATCTCTATCGATGGCCACGTTGAAGGCTGGTTCACTGATGACACCGCTAAACGTTTCGAAGCCTACGGCTGGCACGTTGTGCGCGGTATCGACGGTCACGATGCTGAAGCGATTAAACGCGCGGTTGAAGAAGCGCGCGCTGTTACTGACAAACCGTCCCTGCTGATGTGCAAAACCATCATCGGTTTCGGTTCCCCGAACAAAGCGGGTACGCACGACTCTCACGGCGCGCCGCTGGGCGATGCTGAAATCGCACTGACCCGCGAACAGCTGGGCTGGAAATACGCGCCGTTCGAAATCCCGTCTGAAATCTATGCGCAGTGGGATGCGAAAGAAGCCGGTCAGGCAAAAGAAGCGGCCTGGAATGAGAAATTCGCCGCCTATGCAAAAGCCTTCCCGCAGGAAGCCGCTGAATTTACCCGTCGTATGAAAGGCGAAATGCCGTCTGACTTCGATGCGAAAGCGAATGAATTTATCGCTAAGTTGCAGGCTAATCCGGCGAAAATCGCCAGCCGTAAAGCGTCTCAGAATGCGATTGAAGCGTTTGGGCCGCTGCTGCCTGAGTTCCTCGGCGGTTCCGCTGACCTGGCGCCAAGCAACCTGACCCTGTGGTCGGGTTCTAAAGCCATCAACGAAGATGCTGCGGGTAACTACATCCATTACGGCGTGCGCGAGTTCGGTATGACCGCCATCGCTAACGGCATCTCCCTGCACGGTGGTTTCCTGCCGTACACCTCTACCTTCCTGATGTTCGTGGAATATGCCCGTAACGCGGTGCGTATGGCTGCGCTGATGAAACAGCGTCAGGTGATGGTCTACACCCACGACTCCATCGGTCTGGGCGAAGATGGCCCGACTCACCAGCCGGTAGAGCAGGTGGCTTCTCTGCGCGTAACGCCGAACATGAGCACCTGGCGTCCGTGTGACCAGGTTGAATCCGCAGTGGCGTGGAAATACGGCGTTGAGCGTCAGGACGGCCCGACCGCGCTGATCCTCTCCCGTCAGAATCTGGCGCAGCAGGAACGTACCGAAGAGCAGCTGGCGAACATCGCGCGCGGTGGTTATGTGCTGAAAGATTGCGCCGGTCAGCCGGAACTGATCTTCATCGCAACCGGTTCTGAAGTTGAGCTGGCCGTTGCCGCATGGGACAAACTGTCTGCCGAAGGCGTGAAAGCGCGCGTGGTCTCCATGCCGTCTACCGACGCGTTCGACAAGCAGGATGCCGCTTACCGTGAAGCCGTACTGCCGAAAGCGGTTTCCGCTCGCGTGGCAGTGGAAGCGGGTATCGCTGACTACTGGTTCAAATACGTGGGCCTGAATGGCGCTATCGTCGGCATGACCACCTTCGGTGAGTCTGCGCCTGCTGAGCTGCTGTTCGAAGAGTTCGGCTTTACCGTTGATAACGTTGTCGCGAAAGCAAAAGAACTGCTGTAATCACGATACAACTCCGAACGGGTCGCTCAGGCGGCCCGTTTTTTATAAAGGGATTATAAATAATTTCGTTCAGACAAGTGGCCATATATGATCTAATTCACATATTTGATATTTAGTGATTTGATGTAATTGTGATGAATAACACATAAATACAGTTGCTTTTTATTTTTATGTTTTTAACTGTCTGTTTTTATTGAGTTCTAAAAAAACACTTTCTCCTTCTTCGCATTTTTCCCCTCGATTGATTTCGCTTTGCCGCGCGAGTATTTTGTTTTTAACGATAAGCAGTACCCTATATAAATAAGGATAATTTATGCGGCTGATTGATTATTTCCCTGAATCGTCAATAGCAATAAAAAATGCAGCGACTGACTGGCGCGAAGCAATTGATTTTTCCATGTCCTCTCTGCTTTCTCATGATTATGTTAACTCACGGTATATTCAGGCCATTAAAGAGTCCACATTAACCAATGGACCTTATTATATTCTGGCTCCAGGCGTCGCAATGCCGCATGCGCGTCCTGAATGTGGTGCTTTAAAAACGGGGATGTCGTTAACACTCCTCCGGCAAGAAGTGAAGTTTACAGAAGATGATCCGATCAAACTATTAATCGGCTTATCCGCCGCAGATGCGGACTCTCACATTGGCGCTATTCAGGTGTTAAGTGAATTATTATGTGAAGATGAAATTCTTACTGAGTTGTTAACAGCGACATCTGAAAAACAGCTAGCGGATATTATTGCTCGCGCATAATTAATTTCTCCTCTACAGGATATTATTATGGAACACAAGTCTGCTCGTGCAAAGGTCCAGGCTTTTGGGGGCTTTTTGACTGCAATGGTCATTCCCAATATCGGCGCATTTATTGCCTGGGGGTTTATTACTGCCTTATTTATTCCAACCGGTTGGCTACCGAATGAACATTTCGCCAAAATAGTTGGCCCTATGATCACCTATTTGCTGCCAGTAATGATCGGTTCTACTGGCGGCCATCTGGTGGGCGGGAAACGAGGCGCGGTGATGGGGGGAATTGGTACGATTGGCGTCATTATCGGCGCGGATATTCCTATGTTCCTCGGCTCAATGATCATGGGGCCACTTGGTGGACTGGTGATTAAACATATCGACCGACTGCTGGACAAGCGTATTCCCGCTGGCTTTGAGATGGTGATTAATAACTTCTCTCTGGGTATTGCCGGGATGCTCCTGTGCCTGCTGGGGTTTGAGGTGATTGGCCCGGCAGTGCTCATCGCGAATAATTTTGTGAAAGAGTGTATTGAATCGCTGGTGCATGCCGGTTATCTGCCGCTGCTGTCGCTTATTAACGAACCCGCGAAAATTCTCTTTCTGAATAACGCGATTGATCAGGGCGTCTATTACCCGTTGGGGATGCAACAGGCGTCGGAGACGGGGAAATCGATTTTCTTCATGGTGGCCTCTAACCCTGGCCCGGGATTAGGGCTGCTGCTGGGCTTTACCTTCTTTGGCAGTGGTATGAGCAAAAAGTCCGCGCCGGGAGCGATGATCATCCACTTCCTGGGGGGGATTCACGAGCTGTACTTCCCGTATGTACTGATGAAACCGTTAACGCTGATTGCGATGATCGCTGGCGGGATGACGGGAACCTGGGTGTTTAATCTGTTAGGCGGCGGACTGGTTGCAGGCCCAAGTCCGGGTTCGATTTTCGCGTACCTTGCGCTGACGCCGAAAGGATCTTTCCTGGCTACGATCGCGGGTGTAACGGCGGGAACGCTGGTGACCTTCATCGTGACTTCGATCATCCTGAAAATGGAAAAGAGCGTTGAAACGGAGAATGAAGGAGACCATTTCGCAGAGTCTGCGAAAGCCGTGAAGGCAATGAAACAGGAAGGCGCATTTTCTTATAAGAATATTAAACGTATCGCTTTTGTTTGCGATGCCGGAATGGGTTCCAGCGCGATGGGGGCAACGACATTCCGTAAGCGTCTGGAGAAAGCCGGTCTGGTGATTGCGGTGGCTCATCATGCTATCGAAAATGTTCCTGATGACGCCGATATTATCGTGACGCATGCCAGCCTTGAGGGCCGCGTTAAGCGTGTGAGTAATAAGCCCACGGTGTTAATTAAAAATTACATCGGTGACCCACTGCTGGATGAATTATTTAAAAAACTCATCGCGGATTAGCATCATCAATTTTTCGGAGTAACTATGAAGACCAAAGTCGCTGCTATTTATGGTAAGCAGGATGTTCGCATCCGCGAGTTTGAATTGCCTGAAATTACAGATAATGAACTGTTAGTGAGTGTAATATCAGACAGCGTATGTTTATCGACATGGAAAGCCGCCACGTTAGGTAGCGAGCATAAACGTGTGCCTGATGACTTAGAGAATCACCCGGTTATTACTGGTCATGAGTGCGCAGGTATTATTGTTGAGGTGGGGAAAAACCTGACCGATAAATATAAAAAGGGACAACGTTTTGTGTTGCAACCGGCGATGGGGTTGCCCAGCGGATATTCAGCGGGATATAGCTATGAATATTTTGGCGGCAATGCGACGTATATGATTATTCCTGAGCTGGCGATTAACCTCGGCTGTGTTTTACCGTATCACGGCTCTTATTTCGCGGCGGCGTCACTGGCAGAACCCATGTGCTGTATTATCGGCGCATACAATGCGAACTACCACACGACGCCTTATGTTTATGAGCACCGCATGGGGGTGAAACCTGGCGGTAATATTGCGCTTCTGGCGTGTGCCGGGCCGATGGGGATCGGCGCCATTGATTATGCCATCAACGGTGGTATCCAGCCTTCGCGAGTGGTGGTGGTCGATATTGATGAAGCCCGTCTGTCACAAGCGAAAAAACTGCTGCCGGTCGAGCTGGCGGCGGCGAAGGGGATTGAGCTTGTTTATGTGAATACCTGCGGCATGGAAAACCCGACGGCAAAACTGCGTGCGCTAACGGAAGATGCGGGTTTCGATGACGTTTTCGTTTATGCCGCCGTCCCGGCGGTGGTGGAAATGGCCGATACACTGCTGGCTGAAGACGGTTGTCTGAACTTTTTCGCGGGCCCAACGGATAAAGATTTTAAGGTTCCGTTTAACTTCTATAACGTGCATTACAACAGTACCCATGTTGTGGGAACGTCCGGCGGTTCGACCGATGACATGAAAGAGGCCATTGCGTTAAGCGCCACAGGGCAATTACAGCCTTCGTTTATGGTAACGCACATTGGTGGGCTGGATGCCGTCCCGGAAACGGTGCTTAACCTGCCCAATATTCCGGGAGGGAAAAAACTCATTTATAACGGCGTGACCATGCCGCTGACCGCTATCGCCGATTTTGCCGAAAAAGGAAAAACCGACCCGTTATTCAAAGCGCTGGCGCGTCTGGTTGAAGAGACGCACGGCATCTGGAATGAAAACGCGGAGAGATATTTGCTGGCGCAGTTTGGCGTAGATATTGGGGAGGCGGCGGCATGATGTCTCTGGCGTGGCCGCTTTTTCGGATTACGGAACAGGCAGCGCTTGCTGCCTGGCCGCAAACCGGATGCGGCGATAAAAACAAAATCGATGGACTGGCGGTGACAGCCATGCGTCAGTCATTAAATGAAGTCGCCATGCGGGGCAAAATTGTTATCGGCGAAGGCGAAATCGACCATGCACCGATGTTGTATATCGGTGAAGAGGTCGGAACCGGGACAGGGCCGAGCGTGGATATCGCCGTCGACCCGATTGAGGGAACGCGCATGGTGGCGATGGGGCAGAATAATGCGTTGTCCGTGATGGCGTTGGCGCCGCAGGGGAGCCTGCTGCATGCGCCTGACATGTATATGCGCAAACTGGTGGTTAACCGTCAGGCAAAAGGGGCGATTAACCTCGCGTTATCGCTGGAAGAGAACCTGCGTAATATTGCCGCTGCGCTGAATAAGCCGCTCACGTCGTTGCGTATGGCGACGCTGGATAAACCGCGCCATCAGGCGGTTATTCAGCAGGCCGCGCAGCTTGGCGTCAAGGTGTTTGCCTTGCCGGATGGCGATGTCGCCGCCAGCGTATTAACCTGCCAGCAACATCATCCGTTCGATGTGATGTACGCTATTGGTGGCGCGCCGGAAGGGGTGATATCAGCCTGCGCCGTGAAGGCGCTTGATGGTGATATGCAGGCTGAGTTGATTGACTTTTGTCAGGCGAAAGGTGAAACGGCGGAACACCGATTGATCGCGAACGATGAGTTACGTCGCTGTAAGCAAATGGGTGTCGCGGTGAACCGGGTTTATACGCTGGATGAACTTGTGGGAAGCCAGGATATTCTGTTTTCAGCAACGGGCGTAACGGGAGGCGATCTGTTACATGGCGTGCAGAAAACGGAAAATGGCGTCAGTACGCAAACATTACTGATCGGCGGCATCGATCGAACGTGTAATATAATAGACTCTCTGCATTGCTGGTGATTTATCGAGAAACGCATGACGACGTTGACAGAAGATGATGTACTTGAGCAACTGGACGCTCAGGATAATTTACTTTCGTTTATGGCAACCGCAAATGACATCCTGTTGCAGGCCATCAAAAATTTTCTGCCGTCATTATTCGTCAATAACGATGAAGAAATCGTCGAATATGCAGTGAAGCCGTTACTGGCTCAAAGCGGCCCGCTTGATGACATTGATGTGGCAATACGTTTGATTTATGCGTTGGGAAAAATGGATAAATGGCTGTATGCCGATGTGATTCACTTTTCTCAGTTTTATCAGTATTTACGTGAACAGCGTGAAATCCCCCGTTTTTCTGATGATATCACCTGGGATTTTATGAGTAACGTCAATAGCATAACGACGAATGCCACACTCTACAATTCGTTGAAATCAATGAAGTTTGCCGATTTCGCCATCTATTCAGAAATACGTTTTGTCACCATGATCAAAACCGGGCTGGCTTTAGCGGTAACGACGATATTAAGGGAATTAACACCGTGAAAATATCGCTCCAGATTAATGGGCTGATGACTGACGCCTGGTATGATGACGATGAAGTAGAAAATGTCCATAAACCGCTGTTACGGCATCTGGCAACATTAAACGCGAAAACACCTGAGCGCCGCACCGTTATTTTTCTGAGCGCCCCGCCAGGAACAGGAAAGTCAACGCTCACCACCTTCTGGGAATATCTGTCGCGTAACGATCCAGAATTACCGACGATCCAGACGCTGCCGATGGATGGCTTCCATCATTATAATCGCTGGCTGGATGAGCATGAACTGCGCGCCGCTAAAGGTGCGCCTGAAACCTTTAACGTTGAAAAACTGGCGAGTAATTTACGTCAGCTCCATGAGCAGAATGCAACCTGGCCTCAATATGATCGCCAGCTGCATGACCCTGTCGAAAATGCCATTCAGGTGACGGCGCCTGTCGTTATTATTGAAGGAAACTGGCTGTTGTATAACGCGCCGTCCTGGCGCGAGCTACGGCAGTATTGCGATTATTCACTGTTTATCCGCGCGCCTGCCGATGTGCTACGCGGACGTTTAATCGCACGTAAACAGGCAGGAGGACTGAGAGAAGAGCAGGCGCAGATATTTTTTGACCGTACCGACGGGCCTAACGTTTGTCGGGTGCTGGAAAACAGCTTACCTGCGAGTCTTACGTTAGAGATGACGGCAAAGGGCGAGTATCGTCTTGCGCAGGCGTTGCCTGACGAGCCTCAGTAATGGCCCCGTTATGCAGACGAACCACCCTGGAAAAATGGCGCTGCGTAAAGGCGGTGTCATGACTGATCGCCACCACGCTGGTTCCCCGTTGTCGGCAAACCGCGAGCCAGTTTTCAAAGATTGCCAGCCAGTGGGCGTCAAAATCCCGGCTGGGTTCATCAAGCATCAGAATTGCTGGTCTCATGACGTCAAGACTGGCAACGGCGACCATACGGCGTTGCGCCGTATGAAGATCTAACGGATGCATATCCGCGACCTCTTCCAGAGCGCATAATTTCAGCGCCGTAGCGGTGCGTTGCGCAATTTCGGTCGGCGGCAACTTTTGTAGCCGCAAGCCAAAAGCGACCTCTTCGGCGACATTACTGTGAAAAAGCTGGTTTTCCGCTTCCTGAAACAGCACGCCGAGAATCTGCGCGCGTTCGCGGTTTTTGCGTTGCGCAATCGGCGTTCCCTGAAGCAGCACGTCGCCGGATGACGGAGTGAGTAAGCCAGCCATGATGCGCAGAAGCGTCGATTTCCCCGCGCCGTTATCACCGGTCAGCGCCAGCCATTCCCCTGCGTTCAGCGTCAGTGAGATATCGTGAAGGCAGGGAGTAGCGGCGCCCGGCCAGCGAAAAGTCACCTGTTCTAGCGTCAGCATCGTAAAGATAATCCTTCGTTGTGCAACTGCCATGTGCGATCGCAATAGGCGAGAAAGGGGGCGGGGTCACGCTCAAAAAGAATGATTAACGCCTGTTGCGTATGCGCCCAGTCCTGTAAACGCGTCAGCAGCAGCGCCGTGGCCTGAGCTGTTAAACGGCTGAACGCTTCATCAAGAATCAACAGTTTCGGCTGCATAGCGAGTGCGCTGGCAATCACCACGCGCTGGGTTTCCCCGCCGGAAAGCGTACCCGGGTGGCGATGGCGCAATGGCTGGCATTCCGTCAGCGAGAGCGCGGCATCAACGCGACGCAGGATCTCCGCCTCGCTGAGCGCAAGGTTTTCCGGGCCGAACGCGATCTCTTCCTCCACGCTGAAGGTACAGCCGGAAAGTTGCAGCCAGGGCGACTGCTGGACAAGCTGGATGGTTTGCGCGTGTTCCGCCAGGGAGCGCTGCCCTATGGGCGTGCATAACAGTTCGCCTTTGCCGTCGATCGTGCCGGGAAGAAAATCGGGAAACCAGCCCGCCATTAACTGCGCCAGCGTACTTTTTCCGCTGCCGTTATTGCCAAAAATCGCCACGATACCGGGCGTGTCGTAATGAAAATCGAAGCACAGCGGGGCGCGCGTCGCATGTGTCGGGTGATAACGGAACTGCTCTAGCGTAACCATATCCACACTCCGGTTTCGACCAGCATCGCCAGTATCATGCTGTAGCGTGCGACCCGTTGCCGGGCGCTGTCCTCCGGCGCCCACAATGTGGTGCGACGGCGATGTAAACGAAACGCCCGCATATCCAATGCCGCGCCGCGAACCGCCAGATCGTTGAGCGCATTGTGCGTTAACGGAACGATAAGTGCAGGCATGGCGCGAAGTCGCTGATACCAACGTTCGTCCAGCGGCACGCCGCGGGCGCGCTGGGCTTCATGAATGATCGACAGCTGGCGTTTTAGCTGTTCGACAACCAGCAGTGGGCCGGCAAACAGGTAGGCGATGCCCGGCGGCAGGCGTGAGGCGAACAGGGCGCGAATAAACTGGCGAACCGGCACGTACTGCATCCACAACTGTGAGGTGGAGACTATCGCCAGAATCCGTAGCCAGAGCGTGACGGCGTGTTGCCAGCGTTGCGGATCGCGCGGCTGGCCGCTGATCCACTCGGTCAGCCAGCCTCCGTGTACCAGCCATAGGCCGAATCCCAGAGAAAACATCAGCCACGCGACATATTTCGCCCGCGGGCGCGTGGCGCTTATCCCCAGTAAACAGAGAAACGTCGCCGCGCTGTACAGCGTGAGCGCCATGCCGGCAGGAAGCAGCAGCGTGGTGCAGGCGGCCAGCGCCCAGAGCGTTAACGAGGTAAAAGGGTGCATTAGCGCACGGGCGACATCGTTGGGAAATGGCGCGTGGTGCGTAATGGCAACTGGCGCAACAGCACCCAGACGATAATCGCGGTCAGGATTTTATCGACCAGATTCGCCCCCAGGACGGTAATCGCAACGGACTCCACCAGGTTCTGACCGACAGAGTGCATCCAGGCGACAAACAGGTCGGCGCCGCTTCCGGTCACACCGCCAAACAGCGTGGTTCGCAGCGGCACGGCGACAACTGTGACCGCCAGCGTAATCACCACGCCGCTGGCCACCACTTTTGGCAGGGTGCGAAACCATCCGGCACGCGCCAGCCAACCGGCGACCAGACCAATCACCATCGCGACCGGCGCAAAGGCGGCGGCGATGGGATCGGTTAATAATCCCCAGAGTACGTTGGTGAGCAACCCGGTTAACATGCCGACAATCGGGCCGAGCAGGACGGCGCTGATCAACGTCCCGATGGAGTCGAGGAAAACCGGTAACTTCAACATGCTGATGAGCTGTCCGCCGATCATATTGATGGCGATAGCAATCACGATCAAAGCCAGGGACTGGCTGGAAAACTGGCGACGCGCCATAGAAAACCTCTTACTGAGTGAAACGTTAACGGGGTGAGATAACCAGTTCTTCATAACCGGAAACAGCGCAGGGCTGGCGGCTAAACGCCAGCGCGTTAAGCTCTCCGATGACCAGCTCAAGCGTGGTGCGAACGGTACAGCCTGCCATCATATGGCCGCCCAGCATTGCGCCTTTTGGGTCGGAAACAGAGAGATGAAGGTGTTCGCCAGTGAGTTCCAGCGTGCCGTTCAGGGAGATGACCTCATACGTTCCGGTGAGCAGGGTGGTTTCCTCTTGCCCGGCGAATCGCAGCGCGACGTCAGTCAGGCTGCCGGTACACCCGGCTATCCACGCGGCGCGCAGTTGGTGCTGTTGGACGAACGCGTGTAGTTGTGAAAAAACTTCCTGGCCGGGAAGCAGGCGCAGCGCATAAAAGCGTGCGGCAGATGAGGGAACTGGCGGCATTGTCATGGTTTGGGGACTCCGAGACTCGGACGTAGCGCTGATAATATAGACGCTGGCTCACGTACTTCCTGATATAAATCAGGATTTGTGACGCGGCAACGAAAAGATATTGCTACGCTTATTCGCCATTCTGGAATATGGAATAAATTGGGCGCTAGAGGGGATGAAAGTGTGATGCAGGTCAGATAACTGGCTTCTTTGACTGGACAATCATTCCTTTTATTCCTCGTTTCGCTTATTCTAGCTGAAGCGTTTCAGTCGATTAAATGTTCGACAAATAATCAATCAGTCGCAGTTTGCGACAGGTAAGGTTTTCCTCGACGATTTGCTGGATTACTCTGTCAGCCTCATCTGAATCGGGATAGCCTTGCAGGAGACCTATGACCGTACGCGTAGCGATTAATGGCTTTGGTCGCATCGGGCGTAACGTGGTTCGTGCTTTGTATGAATCAGGACGCCGGGCGGAAATCAGCGTGGTGGCAATCAACGAACTTGCGGATGCTGCGGGCATGGCGCATTTGTTGAAATATGACACCAGCCATGGACGTTTTGCATGGGATGTTCGCCAGGAGCGCGAGCAGCTCATCGTCGGTGACGACACGATTCGCATTTTGCACGAGCGAACGCTGGATGCGCTCCCCTGGCGCGAACTGAGTATTGATGTCGTGCTGGATTGCACGGGCGTGTACGGTAATCGTGAACACGGCGAGGCGCATCTTGCCGCTGGCGCGAAAAAAGTGCTCTTTTCACATCCCGGCAGCCACGATCTTGACGCCACCGTCGTGTTTGGCGTGAACCAGGAGCAATTGCGTGCGGAACACCGCATCGTATCGAATGCGTCCTGTACCACGAATTGCATCATCCCCGTCATTAAATTGTTAGATGATGCATACGGCATTGAGTCGGGAACCGTCACGACGATCCACTCCGCTATGCACGATCAGCAGGTGATCGACGCGTACCATTCCGATCTGCGACGCACCCGCGCCGCCAGCCAGTCGATTATTCCGGTTGATACCAAACTGGCGGCGGGCATTACGCGAATTTTCCCGCAGTTCAACGACCGTTTTGAGGCGATTGCGGTACGCGTACCGACCATAAATGTGACGGCGATCGACTTAAGCGTGACGGTGAAAAAGCCGGTAAAAGCCAATGAAGTCAACCAGTTGCTGCAAAAAGCAGCACATGGGGCATTTCATGGTATAGTTGACTATACGGAATTGCCGTTGGTCTCGATAGATTTCAACCACGACCCGCATAGCGCCATCGTTGATGGCACCCAGACACGGGTCAGTGGCGCCCACCTGATCAAGACATTGGTCTGGTGCGATAATGAATGGGGCTTTGCTAACCGAATGCTCGACACGACGTTAGCGATGGCCGCAGTTGGTTTCAAGTAGGACATTCCATGCGCAAAATCCTTCAAAAGGATGAAGCGCATGACGTCTGCAAAACTTTATGAATCAATGAGAGGATTCACCATGTCTGTAATTAAGATGACCGATCTGGATCTTGCTGGTAAACGTGTTTTTATCCGTGCGGATCTGAACGTTCCAGTTAAAGAAGGGAAAGTAACCAGCGACGCGCGTATTCGCGCTTCCCTGCCGACCATCGAACTGGCCCTGAAACAGGGTGCGAAAGTGATGGTTACTTCCCACCTGGGTCGTCCTACCGAAGGCGAGTACAACGAAGAATTCTCTCTGCTGCCGGTTGTTAACTACCTGAAAGACAAACTGTCCAATCCGGTTCGCCTGGTAAAAGATTACCTGGACGGCGTTGAAGTGGCTGCTGGTGAACTGGTGGTTCTGGAAAACGTTCGCTTTAACAAAGGCGAGAAGAAAGACGACGAAGCCCTGTCTAAGAAATACGCTGCGCTGTGCGACGTATTCGTGATGGACGCTTTCGGTACTGCGCACCGCGCTCAGGCTTCTACCCACGGTATCGGTAAATTCGCCGACGTCGCTTGCGCAGGTCCGCTGCTGGCGGCAGAACTGGATGCGCTGGGTAAAGCGCTGAAAGAACCGGCTCGCCCGATGGTGGCTATCGTTGGCGGTTCTAAAGTGTCTACCAAACTGACCGTTCTGGACTCCCTGTCCAAAATCGCTGACCAACTGATCGTTGGCGGCGGCATCGCAAACACCTTCGTTGCCGCTCAGGGCCACAATGTGGGCAAATCCCTGTACGAAGCTGACCTGGTTGACGAAGCGAAACGTCTGCTGACCACCTGTGATATCCCGGTTCCAACTGACGTACGCGTAGCAACCGAGTTCTCCGAAACCGCTACCGCGACCCTGAAATCTGTTAACGATATCAAAGACGACGAGCAGATTCTGGACCTGGGCGATACCTCCGCTGAGAAACTGGCTGACATCCTGAAGAATGCGAAAACTATTCTGTGGAACGGCCCGGTTGGCGTGTTCGAATTCCCGAACTTCCGTAAAGGCACCGAAATTGTTGCCAACGCGATCGCAGACAGCGAAGCGTTCTCCATCGCAGGCGGCGGCGACACTCTGGCGGCAATCGACCTGTTCGGCATTGCTGACAAAATCTCCTACATCTCCACTGGCGGTGGCGCATTCCTCGAATTCGTGGAAGGCAAAGTGCTGCCAGCAGTAGCAATGCTCGAAGAGCGCGCTAAGAAGTAATCGTTACGGGCAGGGATTCCTGCCCGTTGATTTATTGCCGTGCTGACATTCAGGGCGGCCCGTGTTTTTTCTAAGGCCCGACGATACAGGACAACGAAACATGTCTAAAATTTTTGATTTCGTAAAACCAGGCGTAATTACTGGTGATGACGTACAGAAAGTGTTCCAGGTAGCAAAAGAAAACAACTTTGCTCTGCCAGCAGTTAACTGCGTGGGCACCGATTCCATCAACGCCGTTCTGGAAACCGCTGCGAAAGTTAAAGCGCCGGTCATCGTCCAGTTCTCCAACGGTGGCGCTTCCTTTATCGCGGGTAAAGGCGTGAAAACCGACGTTCCTCAGGGCTCGGCAATCCTGGGCGCTATCTCTGGCGCGCATCACGTTCACCAGATGGCTGAACACTACGGTGTTCCGGTAATTCTGCACACCGACCACTGCGCGAAGAAACTGCTGCCGTGGATCGACGGTCTGCTGGACGCGGGTGAAAAACATTTCGCTGCGACCGGTAAGCCGCTGTTCTCTTCTCACATGATCGACCTGTCTGAAGAGTCTCTGGAAGAGAACATCGAAATCTGCTCCAAATACCTGGCGCGCATGGCCAAAATGGGCATGACTCTGGAAATCGAACTGGGTTGCACCGGTGGTGAAGAAGACGGCGTGGACAACAGCCACATGGACGCTTCTGCACTGTACACCCAGCCGGAAGACGTTGATTACGCATACACTGAGCTGAGCAAAATCAGCCCGCGTTTCACCATCGCGGCTTCCTTCGGTAACGTACACGGTGTTTACAAACCGGGTAACGTGGTTCTGACCCCGACCATCCTGCGCGACTCTCAGGAATATGTTTCTAAGAAACACAACCTGCCGCACAACAGCCTGAACTTCGTATTCCACGGTGGTTCCGGTTCTACCGCTCAGGAAATCAAAGACTCCGTAAGCTACGGCGTAATCAAAATGAACATCGATACCGATACCCAATGGGCGACCTGGGAAGGTGTTCTGAAGTATTACAAAGATAACGAAGCGTATCTTCAGGGTCAGCTGGGCAACCCGAAAGGCGAAGATCAGCCGAACAAGAAATACTACGATCCGCGCGTATGGCTGCGTGCCGGCCAGACTTCCATGATCGCGCGTCTGGAACAGGCTTTCAAAGAACTGAACGCGATTGACGTTCTGTAATTCAGCCTGCTGATTGTAAAAATGGCTTCCTTCGGGAAGCCATTTTTTTTGCCGGATGGCGATTACGATTGGCAACCATGCTTCCCGTAGGCCGGATAAGACGCTTTCGCGTCGCCATCCGGCAAAAAAAGTTTACCGCGTCACACAGGTGCCTTTTTCCCCCGCCAGAATCTGTGGCGCATCTTTTAGCGCGCCGATAAACGCAGTGTTCCCGGTCTGTTTAACAAACTGCATCACCGCTGCGGCTTTGGGGCCCATCGCACCATCGGGGGCGGCAAACGGCGCCAGTTCTTCTACCGTTGCATGGCGCAGCGCGCGCGCCTGTGGCGTTCCCCAGTTCTCATACACAGCGTCCGCATCCGTCAGGATCAACAGATGATCGGCGTGGAGAGACTGCGCCAGCACCGAGGCCGTTAAATCTTTATCAATGACCGCTTCGACTCCCTGGTATCCCTCGTCTTGTGCGATAACCGGAATGCCGCCGCCACCGCAGCAAATTACCGTATGTCCGGCATCTATCAACGTTTGTATTGCGTCACTGTCGAGAATTTTTAATGGCGTCGGAGAGGGAACAACCCGACGAATATAGTTGCCATCGGCTTTCATCAGCCAGCCGTAGCGCGCTTCCAGCTCCGCCTGCTGCGCTGGTTGATATACCGGGCCGATATACTTGCCGGGCGTTGCAAAGGCGTCATCCCGCGGATCGACCGCCACGCGGGTCATCAGCGTTGTGACGGGCGCGCCGCCAGTGTATGACGCCAGTTCCTGAGCGATAGCAAAACCGATCATTCCCTGGCTTTCGGCGACCAGAATATCCAGCGGCCAGGCGGGGGAGTCTGTACAGGCCGCATTCTGTAACGCCAGCAGACCCACCTGCGGGCCGTTGCCGTGAACAATCACCAGTTGATAATCTCGGGCCAGTACGGATGCCATTCTGGCGAATACCTGAATGCTACGCTGCTGATTTTCCGCGCTAAGAATTTCTCCGCGCTGTAATAACGCATTGCCGCCAAGGGCAATGACGATTTTCTTTTTCATGATGACCTCATTGTGCGAAATATCTCGCGGTAAAAATATCGTCTTGTTATTTTCATAATGTGATGTAACCGACAGCTCATTTACCCACAAAAATATCTCGCTAATCCTTAGCGTTTTTATCTCTTTTATTTAAATTGTTTTAAAAATGATTATTAGACTTTTTTTAATAATGCAGCGGTCAGTTCCCAGGAATTTATAAAAATGGATTTTGTGTGATTTTGTTCAAATGAAATGGATTTTTCCCCCGATAAGGTAGCCTCAGTTAAAACATCAAACCTCACGTATCATGTCAGATAGCATGAGGTGTTCAGCGGTAAATATTACCGGGAGATTGCTTATGTCTGGATCATATGAAGTGACTGAGGTCACGAATAAAAGAGGAATACCGGCCTGGTGGGTCACCGTTTTCCTGTTCTGGTTAGGGTGGATTTTTATGTACGCTGACCGCACGATACTCAATCCGGTAATGGGAGAACTGGAAAAAGAATTTGGCTTAAGTGGTACGCAATTAGGTATTCTTAATTCAGTTTTCTATTTTTCTTATGCTTTGCTTCAGGTTCCGGCAGGAATTCTTGGCGATAAGATTGGCAAAAAGAAAGTGCTGGTGCCGGGGTTTATTCTTTTTGGCGTATTCACCGCCGTCACCGGTTGGGCGAAAAGCTGGTATACGCTGCTGTTTGCCCGCGTGGTAACGGGAGCGGGAGAAGGGACTTACTATGGCCCGCAGTATGGCTTGTCTTCCGAGCAGATCCCCAAAAAATACCGCTCGCTGGGCAGCGCCATCATCAATAGCGGGATGGCCTTCGGTATTGCGCTGGGCCTGATGACCTCCAGTTGGCTGGTGTACGACCAGGGGTATTCGTGGCGTATGCCATTTTACGCGATGGCGATCCCCTCCGTGCTGGTTGGGATTGCGATCTGGTTGTTTGTGAAAGAGAAGAAGCGCACGGCCGAAGCTGATGGCAAACCGGTAAAAAAAGGGAATTTCAGCGACCTTCTGAAAAACCGTAATTTAATTATCACCTATATTATGGTGTTCTGTAGCCTGTTTGGTTTCTTCGTTATTCTGACCTGGCTTCCCTATTATCTGCAAAGTGAACGTGGCATCGCGGGCAGTGAAACCGGATTTATTTCTTCGCTGGTGGCGTGGATTTCAATTCCTGGCGCGCTGTTATTCTCCAGCTTGTCTGACAAACTGGGTAAGCGTAAACCATTAATTATGTTCCTGGTGCCCGTTGCCATTCTCAGCATGCTGTCAATTATCTGGATGCCAAATATGACCGGCGTCATTATCGCTCTGTGCGTTTATGGCCTTGTCGGGAAACTGGCGCTGGACCCGGTACTGGTCGCTCTGGTGGCGGATAGCGTCGATGAAAATAATTACAGCACGGCATTTGGTTTATTTAATTTTATCGGCATGAGTTCATCCATTCTGGCACCCATTATTGCAGGCGCGGCGCGTGATATCACCGGAAGTCTGGCTTCCAGTTTCTATGTTTCAGCCGCGCTGCTGGCTGTCGGTTTATTCGCCATGTTGTTTTTAAAAGAAAAACGCACATAAAGAGGTAGCGGTAATGATTTACGCCTTTATTAAAAAGGGAAGTTTTCAGGACTCCGTCAGCCTGATGATTATTTCCCGAAAACTCAGTGAACGCCCGGAAGTTGATCAGGTCTCGGTGATGATGGGCACGCCAGCGAATAAGTCGATGCTGGATTCAACCGGGTTCTGGCATGACGATTTTGCCGATGCCACGCCAAACGATATTTGCGTGGCGGTGCGAACCGAAGGCGAACAGCCCGGCATTCTGGATTTGATTCGTGAGCAACTGGAGAAAGAACTGAATGCGATGACGAATGCCTCGGGCAGCTCGCACCAGTTGATCAAAGCGCGCCGCTGGGAGAGCGCATGTCAAAAATTACCCCAGGCCAATCTGCTGTTAGTTTCCGTTGCCGGGGAATATGCCGCATCGGTTGCCAGAGAGGGGCTGCTGGCGAATAAAAACGTGATGCTGTTTTCCGATAACGTGCCGCTGGAACAGGAAGTCGAGCTGAAAACAATGGCGCGCGAGCGGGGGCTGATTGTGATGGGGCCTGACTGCGGCACGGCGATGATTGCCGGAAGTCCGCTGGCGTTTGCCAACGTACTGCCTGAAGGCGGGATTGGCGTAATTGGCGCATCGGGGACGGGGATTCAGGAAGTGACGTCGCAGATTGCGCTGCATCAGCAGGGAATCAGCCATGCGATAGGTCTGGGCGGGCGCGACCTGAGCGCGGAAGTAGGCGGCATCAGCGCACTAACCGCGCTCGACATGCTGACCGCGGATGGCGCCACGCGGGTGATTGCTTTTGTCTCCAAACCGCCGTCGCCGCAGGTGCGAACCCGCATCATTGCGGCAATGCAAAACGTGGGGAAACCGGTGGTCGCGTTGTTCCTCGGGCGTCAACCGGAACAGCGCCGTGAAGGTAACGTCTGGCTGGCGAACTCCTTGTCAGATGCCGCCCAGCTGGCGGTGCTGCTGATGCGCGTGGCGCAACAGCGACGGATTCAGCCGGAAGTGGCAGGGAAAGGTATTTATGGCCTGTACGCCGGGGGCACGCTGGCAGCCGAAGCCGCCATGCTGCTCTCCGCCGGGCTGGGCGTCCCCGTCAGCGAAAGCCACGACCAGGGCGTGATGCTGGAGGCTGGCGGCCATCGCATTGTCGACCTCGGTGATGACAGTTACACCCTGGGCAGACCCCATCCGATGATTGATCCAACAACCCGCAGTATTGAAATCGAAAAACTGACTGCAATGCCGGCGGTGGGCGTGCTGCTGCTGGATGTGGTGCTGGGCTATGGCGCTTGTGCCGACCCGGCGGGAGCGGTCGTCGAGGCGATAGAGCAAGTGCGCGCCAAACGCGCCGCGCCGCTGGTGGTGATTGTCACCCTGACCGGTACTGATGCCGACCCGCAGGGGCGCAGCGGGCAGGCGGAAAAACTTCGCGAGGCCGGGATTGCGGTGGTGGAAACGCTGGAAGAAGCCGTCCTGCTCGCCATCAGTCTTACACGCCATCAGGAGCGCGGCATACCGCAAGCACATCGCGCGCTTCTTGATGGCGTGCAGGTCATCAACGCCGGGTTGCGCAGCTTCGCGCTGGATCTGCAAAGCAGCGGTACGCCGGTTGTGCATTATCAGTGGGCGCCCGTTGCCGGTGGCAACGCCCGTCTCGCCAGTCTACTCAAACAGTTACATTAAGTTCAGAGGTACGGATATGTATTCATCTATTGCACAGGCCAACGAAGCCATTATTGAACGAATCAAAGCCGCGCGCCCATATTGGGTTACGGTACGCCCGGCGAAAGACGCGGTGGACGAATTAGCGTCTGGACGTAAATTACTGCACGCCGGCCCGCCGATCGCCTGGGAAGAGATGACCGGCCCGATGCGCGGCGCCTGTATCGGCGCGTCGCTGTTTGAAGGCTGGGCGGCCAGCGAGGAAGAGGCCGTACGCATGCTGGAACAAGGTGAGGTGGCGTTTATTCCTTGTCATCATGTGGGCGCGGTAGGGCCGATGGGCGGTATCACCTCCGCCAGTATGCCGGTGCTGGTGGTGCGTGACGTGGTGCATGGCAACTTGTCCTGCTGCAACCTTAATGAAGGGATCGGCAAAGTGATGCGTTTCGGCGCTTACGGCGATGACGTCCAGAAACGCCTGCGCTGGATGCGAGATGTGCTGGCGCCGGTGTTGCAGGAAGCGCTCTCGCGGATGGAAAACGGCGTCGATCTGACGGCGCTGATGGCGCAGGCGATCACTATGGGGGATGAGTTCCACCAGCGTAATATTGCCGCCTCTTCTTTGCTGCTGCGCACGTTGTCGCCGGTGATCGCCGGACTGGATCGTCCGAAGGCTGAAATCATTGACGTGCTGCAATTCCTCAGTGTCACCGACCAGTTCTTCCTCAACCTGGCGATGGCCTACAGTAAAGCGGTGATGGATGCGGCGGCGGAAATTAAAGCCGGATCGGTCGTTACGGCCATGACGCGTAACGGTCGCGACTTTGGTATTCGCGTAAGCGGCACCGGCGACCGTTGGTTTACCGCGCCGGTGAATACGCCGCAGGGGCTGTTTTTTACCGGTTACAGCCAGGCCGATGCGAACCCGGATATTGGCGACAGCGCCATCACGGAAACGTTGGGGATCGGCGGCGCTGCAATGATTGCCGCGCCTGGCGTAACGCGTTTTGTCGGCGCAGGCGGTATGGGGGCGGCGCTGGAAACGTCGGAAGAGATGGCTGAAATCTATCTGTCCAGCAATCCGCTGTTTCAGATTCCGTCCTGGGATTTCAGGGGTGCCTGCCTGGGGCTGGATATTCGCCGCGTTGTTGAAACGGGGATCACGCCGCTGATTAATACCGGTATTGCCCATCGTGAAGCGGGAATTGGGCAGGTGGGGGCGGGAACCGTACGCGCTCCGCTGCTTTGCTTTGAAAAAGCGCTGGAAGCGCTGGCGGAGTTGCATCACATCACGGCGTAATCGCTTTGCCCGGTGGCGCTACGCTTACCGGGCCTACGGTCTGGCAATGCTGTAAAGGCGTTTACGCCGCCATCCGGCATACTGGAGTGTACCGATGAGCATTATCAATCCCCTGGCCTGTGCCGGACTTTATCGACTTCCCGATGGTGAGTGGTCGTTACACAGCCGCTTCTCGCAGGCGACTAACTTTTGCCATTCCGGTGGCGAGCTATTGACGCTGTTTCGCTATGGGAAAGGAATGGGGCCGACGGGCGTGTTACTGAGCACCGCGCAGTTTTCCCGCGTGTCCCATGTTGAACGACTTATCAAACAGGGGAACACCCTGTGGGGGCAGGGCATAATGCTTGACCCTCGTCGCATACTTCGTGTGTCGCTGAGTTCTGCTGCTGTCGCTCCTGTCGATCTCTCATTCTGTACGCAACGCAGCGGCTTCTCCGGGGCGTTAAATCAACCGCTGACAGCTCTGCCACACTATCCTGAAATAATTAAGCAGCTTGCATGCTGGCATCATGGCATGATGCCGGACTGGCGCTGGCTTATCGGGTGCGGGCCAGGACTGACACCCAGCGGCGATGATATGCTGACGGGTATGCTTGCCGTGCTGTATGCCGCCGGGTTTTCTGCACGGCTGAGGCATTTCTTACCTCCGGCGGATCGGCTTGCGCAACTTACAACGTCGGTAAGTTGCAGTTATCTGAACAGCGCCAGAATGGGTGAGTTTTCAATACCGGTGCTGAAGGTGATGCGCCGTTTACAGTCAGGGCGCGACCCGCAGCCCGCGATTCAGCGTTTGCTCGCGGTTGGACACACTTCAGGCGCCGATACATTACTGGGGATAGCAATAGCGCAACGGTGGTTACAGATGGTCGACTCAAGGGGAAGGCATGCTCGATCAGGAAACAATACGCACATTTATTCGGGTTGCGGAGACGGAGAGCTTTTCCCGCGCGGCCAGTTCGCTACATAAAACGCCAGCGGCGATCAGCTATCGCATAAAAACGCTGGAGGAGCAGGTGGGAACGCAGCTCTTTTTACGCACGACCCGATCGGTCAGCCTGACTCTTGCCGGGCAGCACCTGCTTGAGCATTGCCGCCAGTGGCTTAACTGGCTGGATGCAATGCCGGACGAGCTTCAGCAGATCAACGCAGGCGTTGAGCGGCAGGTGAATATTGTTATCAATAACCTGCTGTATCAGCCGCAGACCACGGCGGACTTACTGACGTGGTTACATCAACAGTTTCCGTTTACCCGTTTTCAAATTTCCCGTCAGGTCTACATGGGCGTGTGGGATTCGCTTTTGTATGACGACTTCCAGTTAGCGATTGGCGTAACGGGCTCGGAGTCGCTCTCCAATAACATCTCTCTGCTGCCGCTGGGGGATATCAGCTGGCAGTTTGTGGTGGCGCAGAGTCATCCTTTGGCGAGCCATCCTGCGCCGGTATTGTCTGACGATATGCTGCGCCGTTACCCCGCCATTAATATTGAAGATACTTCGCGAACGCTGACGCGCCGTGTTGCCTGGTTGTTGAGCGGACAAAAGGAGATCAAGGTTCCAGATCTCAGCACCAAGCTGGCCTGCCATTTAAGCGGCCTCGGCGTCGGTTTTTTACCGGAGCGATTGTGCCGTCCGTATGTCGAGTCCGGGGCGCTGGTTGCCCGCTCAGTGGTCAATCCACGCCAGCCTTCGCCGCTTTCTATCGCCTGGAAGAATGCGGGCAGCGGAAAAGTGGTGAGTGAAATCGCCGACGTCTTTAAGCAGAAGAGTGCATTAGTGAGCGGATTTATCAGAATGGTCGATCGACCTGCGGAGTATTAACGCTGCGCGTTTCCTTGATGGGATCATGTTGAAAAATGGCATATTCGACTGTTTTTGTTTACCTTTAAAAGGTCGTTTTCGTGAGAATGATCTCATTTGCGTTTTTTTGATATGACCAAGGAATATTGAATGGAAGATTTGAATGTTGTCGACAGCATAAATGGTGCGGGCACCTGGCTGGTGCGCAACCAGGAGCTGCTGCTAAGTTATGCGGTTAACATCGTTGCGGCTATCGCTATCATCATCATCGGGATGATCGTGGCGCGTATTGTTTCCAATACCGTTAATCGCCTGATGCTGGCGCGCCATATTGATGCGACCGTGGCTGACTTCCTGTCTGCGCTGGTGCGTTACGGCATTATTGCCTTTACGCTGATTGCCGCGCTGGGGCGCGTTGGCGTACAAACGGCTTCCGTTATCGCTGTGTTGGGTGCCGCTGGTTTAGCGGTCGGTCTGGCCTTACAAGGCTCTTTGTCTAACCTCGCGGCAGGCGTACTGCTGGTGATGTTCCGTCCTTTCCGCGCGGGAGAATATGTCGATCTCGGCGGCGTCGCGGGTACGGTACTGAACGTACAAATTTTTTCGACCACCATGCGTACCGTGGACGGCAAAATTGTGGTGATCCCGAATGGCAAGATTATTGCCGGAAATATCATTAACTTTTCCCGCGAACCGGTGCGTCGTAACGAATTTATCATTGGCGTGGCGTATGACTCTGATATCGACCAGGTGAAAAAAATCCTGACCGATATTATCCAGTCTGACGAGCGTATTCTGAAAGACCGTGAAATGACGGTGCGCCTGAATGAGCTGGGCGCCTCCTCCATTAATTTCGTGGTGCGCGCATGGAGTAAAAGCGGCGATCTGCAAAATGTTTACTGGGATGTGCTGGAACGCATTAAACGTGAGTTCGATGCCGCAGGCATCAGCTTCCCGTATCCGCAGATGGACGTGAATTTCAAACGAGTGAAAGAGAACGCGGAATAAGCCGTTTGCCGTTTTGCCCGGTGGCGCTGCGCTTACCGGGCCTACAGGTTGTTTTGTAGGCCGGATAAGGCGTCAGCCGCCATCCGGCATTTCCTACCCCCTTTATTAATTCCCCTAATCTGCGATTAAAATTATCAATTTCCGCTAATGATTCTCTCGCGCTATAGTCTGCGCTTAAGAGAAACAGTTCGGAATAATTATCGTGATATCTTATTATTTTCAAGGTCTTGCGCTTGGTGCGGCCATGATCCTGCCGCTCGGCCCGCAGAATGCGTTTGTGATGAATCAGGGGATTCGTCGGCAGTATCACATCATGATTGCGCTGCTTTGCGCGATCAGCGATTTAGTGCTTATCTGCGCAGGTATCTTTGGCGGCAGCGCATTGCTCATGCAGTCTCCCTGGCTGATGGCGTTAGTGACCTGGGGCGGTGTGGCGTTTTTATTGTGGTACGGCTTTGGCGCGTTAAAAACGGCAATGAGCAGCAACCTGGAACTGGCCAGCGCCGAGGTGATGAAGCAGGGGCGCTGGAAAATCATCGCCACAATGCTGGCGGTGACGTGGCTGAATCCGCACGTTTATCTGGACACTTTCGTGGTACTGGGTAGCCTGGGCGGGCAACTGGAGATGGAGCCGAAGCGTTGGTTCGCTTTGGGAACCGTCAGCGCCTCTTTCCTGTGGTTCTTCGGTCTGGCGCTGCTGGCCGCCTGGCTGGCGCCGCGACTGCGTACCGCCAAAGCCCAGCGTATCATCAATACTCTGGTAGGGCTGGTGATGTGGTTTATCGCTTTTCAACTGGCAAAAGAAGGGGTTGCACACGTTCACGCATTGTTCAACTAAGCGTTGTCTGATGGACAACGCGCAGATACCCGCTAAGCTTGCCTGCATGCGCCCTGAGTTTCAGGGCGATTAACGTAACATGGAGGAGCGACAGTGAAGTTCAAAGTGATGGCCCTTGCGGCATTAGTCGGATTTAGCGCAATCCCGGTACAGGCAAATGAGTTGCCGAATGGACCGCACATCGTGACTTCCGGGACGGCAAGCGTGGATGCGACGCCTGACATCGCCACCCTGGCGATTGAAGTCAACGTGTCGGCAAAGGATGCCGCTTCCGCCAAGAAACAGGCCGATGAGCGTGTTGCGCAATACCTTTCTTTTCTTGAACAAAATCAGATTGCCAAGAAAGACATCAGCTCTGCAAACCTGCGCACTCAGCCGGACTATGACTACCAGAATGGTAAAAGTGTGCTGAAAGGCTACCGCGCGGTGCGAACCGTTGAAGTTACGCTGCGCCAGCTGGACAAACTCAACTCTCTGCTGGATGGCGCGCTGAAAGCGGGTCTGAATGAGATCCGGTCGGTGTCATTAGGCGTTGCGCAACCGGATGCCTATAAAGATAAAGCGCGTAAAGCGGCGATTGACGACGCGGTTCACCAGGCTGAGCAACTGGCAGCGGGCTTTAACAGCAAGCTGGGGCCGGTTTATAGCGTGCGTTACCACGTTTCTAATTATCAGCCGAGCCCGGTGGTGCGAATGATGAAAGCGGACGCGGCGCCTGCGGTGTCGGCCCAGGAAACCTATGAGCAGCCGACAATTCAGTTTGCTGATCAGGTCGATGTGGTGTTCCAGTTAGAACCAGCAGCAGAGACAAAAGCACAGTAAGCGTTGTTGAAACGCCTTATCCGGCCTACAAAATAACCTGTAGGCCTGATAAGCGTAGCGCCATCAGGCACGGCGCGTTAATCCTGCCTTAAAACCTTATGCCCATACTCCAGCAGCGCGTCAGTCACGTTGCGCATCATACGGCTTTCCGGCGCAAAACGGTGCCAGTAGAGCATCCGACGCTGGAACAGGCCAGGCGTTAAATCGATCAGCTCACCGCTCTCCAGCTCTTTCTCGATCTGCAAATGCGGGATCATACAGCAGGTGGTGCCCTGACGCGCGAGCTGTACGAAGGCTTCGGAAGAGTTAACGATATGGCACGGCACGCTGCCCGGCGGTAAATCGAAGTTCTGCTGTAAAAAGGCCTGGTGCATGTCGTCCAGATGGTCAAACGCCACTGCGGGCGCTTTCAGCAGCGCGGAACGGGTGACGCCGTTGGGGAAGTAGCGCTCGGCGAAGGGTTTTGATCCCACGAACAGATAGTCGAGCGCGCCAAGTTTGTCTACCAGGCAGCTTGGCAGCGCCTGGTGCTGAATACTCACCGCGCCAACCACTTCGCCGCGACGCAGACGTTCCTGGGTGCGGGTTTCATCTTCCACCTGCAAATTGAGGCGAATAGGCGAGTCGGCCAGAACCGGCGCCAGCGCCGGAAGCAGCCAGGTCGCCAGACTGTCGGCGTTGACCGCCAGTGACAGCAGCAGCGGCGTGGAGCCGGTTTGCTCATCGCCAAGCCACTCATCTTCCAGTAGCTCTACCTGACGCAGCAACGCCAGCAATTTTTGTCCTTGTTCGGTAGGACGCGGCGGAACGGTACGTACCAGCAGCGGTTGCCCAAACATATTCTCAAGCTGTTTTATGCGTTGTGAGACAGCGGATTGTGTGATGCACAACTTCTGTGCGGCGCGTTCAAATCCCCGTTCACGAATCACCGCATCCAGCGCTTGTAGTGTTCTGTAGTCTGGACGTTTCATTGCTCTGAGGTACTCCTGAAATTTTTCTTATCCCGCACTATGACATAAATTTCACTCAGGTACAGACGAAATCCGCCGCTTGCGAGCGGGGCCGGAGGGATTTTTTCGTACAATGATCTATAATGCGCCTGAATTTTCACACCACAGGCGAAACGATCATGACGCAGGATGAACTGAAAAAAGCAGTAGGATGGGCGGCACTTCAGTATGTACAGCCCGGCACCATTGTGGGCGTAGGTACCGGTTCAACAGCCGCGCACTTTATTGATGCGCTGGGCACAATGAAAGGTCAGATTGAAGGGGCGGTGTCCAGCTCGGATGCATCTACTGAAAAACTCAAGAGCCTCGGCATTACCGTTTTCGATCTGAATGAAGTGGACAGCCTGGGCGTCTATGTTGATGGCGCGGATGAGATCAACGGCCACATGCAGATGATTAAAGGCGGCGGCGCGGCGCTGACGCGTGAGAAAATCATTGCTTCGGTGGCGAAGAAATTCATCTGCATCGCGGATGCCTCCAAAGAGGTCGATGTTCTGGGTAAATTCCCGCTGCCGGTGGAAGTGATCCCGATGGCGCGCAGCGCTGTCGCACGCCAGTTAGTGAAGCTGGGCGGTCGTCCTGAGTACCGTCAGGGCGTAGTCACTGATAACGGCAATGTGATCCTCGACGTATACGGCATGGAAATTCTTGATCCGATCGCGATGGAAAACGCGATTAACGCCATTCCGGGCGTCGTGACCGTCGGCCTGTTCGCCAACCGTGGCGCGGATGTGGCGCTGATTGGTACGGCAGACGGCGTAAAAACTATCGTAAAATGATCTGGCGAGGGTGATTCATCCCGCGTTAAAAAAATTTGGCAGGGCAAATTTGGTGACTTGTGTCACGTTTTGGATGTTGCTCTGCCGATCTCTCCAAAGAAAATCTTATCCCCAGCATTTTCCTCTGCCATTTCACGCTGAATGATATTTCTTCAGAGTGGCGACGCAAACGTTCATATTGCCGCAATAGTTTTTTTTGATATGTTGAAAGGCGGATACAAATCCACATACAACACATCAGTTTCGATAAAAAGACAGGGTCGGGGAAATGGCAAAGGTATCACTGGAGAAAGACAAGATTAAATTTCTGCTGGTTGAAGGTGTGCACCAAAAGGCACTCGAAAACCTTCGCGCGGCAGGTTATACCAACATCGAATTTCACAAAGGCGCTCTGGATACTGAGCAGTTGAAAGAGTCCATCCGTGATGCCCATTTCATTGGCCTGCGATCCCGAACCCATCTGACCGAAGATGTGATTGACGCCGCAGAGAAACTGGTGGCGATTGGATGTTTCTGCATCGGCACCAACCAGGTTGATCTGAACGCAGCGGCAAAACGCGGAATCCCCGTGTTTAACGCGCCGTTCTCCAACACGCGTTCTGTTGCGGAGCTGGTGATTGGCGAACTGCTGCTACTGCTTCGCGGCGTGCCGGAAGCGAACGCGAAAGCGCACCGTGGCGTGTGGAACAAACTGGCGGCCGGTTCGTTTGAAGCGCGCGGCAAAAAGCTGGGGATCATCGGTTACGGCCACATTGGCACGCAGTTGGGCATTCTGGCGGAATCGCTGGGCATGCACGTCTTCTTCTACGATATTGAAAATAAACTGCCGCTGGGCAACGCGACCCAGGTACAGCATCTTTCCGATCTGCTGAACATGAGCGACGTTGTGAGCCTGCATGTGCCGGAAAACGCCTCCACCAAAAATATGATGGGCGCGACGGAAATCGCACTGATGAAACCGGGCGCGCTGCTGATCAACGCGTCTCGCGGTACGGTGGTGGACATCCCGGCGCTGTGCGATGCGCTGGCGAGCAAACACCTGGCGGGCGCAGCTATCGACGTGTTCCCGACGGAACCTGCGACCAACAGCGATCCGTTTACTTCTCCGCTATGTGAATTCGACAATGTGCTTCTGACGCCGCATATCGGCGGCTCTACCCAGGAAGCGCAGGAGAACATCGGCCTTGAAGTGGCGGGCAAACTGACGAAGTATTCTGATAACGGCTCTACGCTGTCTGCGGTGAACTTCCCGGAAGTCTCCCTGCCGCTGCACGGCGGTCGTCGTCTGATGCATATCCATGAAAATCGTCCGGGCGTGCTGACCGCGCTTAACCAGATTTTTGCCGAGCAGGGCGTTAACATCGCCGCGCAGTATCTGCAAACGTCTGCCCAGGTCGGTTACGTGGTGATTGATATCGAAGCGGATGAAGATGTGGCGGAGAAAGCCCTGCTGGCGATGAAAGCGCTACCGGGTACGATTCGCGCTCGTCTGCTGTACTAATTTGTATACTGTGCCGGGTGGCGGCTATGCCTCACCCGGCCTGTGGGATCGGCTCGTAGGTCGGGTAAACGTAGCGCCATCAGGCAATTCACTGCGGCCACTCCCACACTTTTGACGGCGTCACCACCGCAGGCAGCGGGATATCCCACTCTTCGACAGGCAACTTTTCCACTAACTGACAATCGTGCGCATAACCCACCGGTTGGATCTTATGCTGTCGCCAGTTCTGCAACGTTCTGTCGTAGAACCCGCCGCCCATTCCCAGACGCTGGCCGTCTTCGTCGAAAGCGACTAACGGTGTAACCAGCACATCTAACTGAGAGAGCGGCAGCACGTCACGCACGTCCAGCTTCGGTTCCTGAATTTTCAGACGATTCATCACCAGCGAGCTTTGCGGATGATAATGCAGAAACAGCAAATTGCCGGGGCTGAACGGATGGAGAACCGGTAAATACACGCGTTTTCCCGCGCGCCAGAGCTGCTCAATCAAGGGTTGCGTGTCCAGCTCGCCATCAAATGAAAGAAACACCGCGACGGTGTGGGCAAGAACCACGGGAGGATAAGCAAGCATTCTGGTGGCGGCCTGTTGACCGAACGCGGTTTGCTGTTGAGACGTCAGCGTACGGCGACGTTGCCGAATCATCTGGCGGATTTCTTGTCGGGATAAAAGAAGTTCAGGAAGTTGCGTCATGGCTGTCGCCAGGTAGAAGGGGAATCTCCGAGATGCCGCCGCAGGCTGTAACCCTTGAACCCTTGGTTCAAGGTGAATGCGTCGTCACGGTTTTAAGGCTTCTCGGACTAGCCGAGCATGCTCACCAACCATGGAGCGCCACATTCTTGTGGTATGAAATATCGGCTCAGGGGACTGGCCCGCTTGCAAACATCTCAGAGAAATTTTGTCTTCACGGTCACTCTACCATAGTAAACCGAAAAGTGTTATTCAAAGTTTTGGCCCGTTTTTTCGGTTATGCGACCCTGATCAAGCAACGCCTGTTCAATGGTCTGTTGAAGCATCCGAATTCGTTGTTCCATGCTCGCCGCGTAGTCGCGGGTCTTCGCTTTTTCCTGAGTTAATTCATAGCTGATGTTCAATGCGGCAATGAAAACCAGCTGCTCAGTATTTGTGACTCTAGTGCGAACTTTTAGATCTTGCAACCGCTGATTCAGATCGTCCGCAGCCTGATTCAACGCATCCCTTTGTTCAGGCGGGCAATTCACGCGGAGTGAACGGCCAAAAATTTGGATATCGACGGGTTGTGCAGACATGCCACCTTCCTGCTGATTGACTGCGCTGCCTTCGCCTCCAGACCCTGGGTCGGCGAAGGGGCGACACTATAGCTACCCCGGTGTGAAGATACAAGCCCTTTTCTGGTTCACCAGGGTCCAAAGTGGTAGCATATCATGAATATCCTCCCTTTGATGACGAATGCTTATGTCTATACAGAACGAAATGCCTGGTTACAACGAAATGAACCAGTTTTTGAACCAACAGGGGACGGGGTTAACCCCGGCCGAAATGCACGGTTTGATCAGTGGGATGATTTGCGGCGGCAACAACGACAGCTCATGGCAGCCGCTGTTGCACGACCTGACGAACGAGGGGCTGGCCTTTGGTCACGAACTGGCGCAGGCGCTGCGTAAAATGCATGCGGCAACCAGCGACGCGCTGGAAGACGACGGCTTCCTTTTTCAGCTTTTTCTGCCTGAAGGCGACGACGTGAGCGTGTTCGATCGCGCTGATGCGCTGGCCGGCTGGGTTAACCACTTTTTACTGGGGCTTGGCGTCACGCAGCCTAAGCTGGATAAAGTGACCGGCGAAACCGGTGAAGCCATTGACGATCTGCGCAACATCGCCCAGCTCGGTTATGACGAAGACGAAGATCAGGAAGAGCTGGAGATGTCGCTCGAAGAGATCATCGAATATGTGCGGGTTGCGGCGCTGCTGTGCCACGACACCTTTACGCGTCAGCAGCCGACGGCGCCGGAAGTCCAGAAACCGACTCTGCACTAAGAACGTAAACGCAATGGAGAGTGTTATGAGCGATATATCTCAGCAGGAGTATCAGCGTCGCCGCCAGGCATTACTGGCGCAAATGCAGCCGGGCAGCGCCGCGTTGATTTTTGCAGCTCAGGAAGCCACGCGCAGCGCGGACAGTGAATATCCGTATCGCCAGAGCAGTGATTTCTGGTATTTCACCGGTTTTAACGAGCCGGAAGCGGTGCTGGTGCTGATTAAAAGCGATGACACTCATAACCACAGCGTTTTGTTTAACCGCGTTCGCGATCTGACGGCGGAGATCTGGTTTGGCCGCCGCCTGGGGCAGGACGTCGCGCCGGAAAAACTGGGCGTGGATCGCGCGCTGGCGTTCAGCGAAATCAACCAGCAGCTTTATCAGTTACTCAATGGCCTTGACGTGGTTTACCACGCGCAGGGCGAATATGCGTATGCCGACGAGATTGTTTTCGCCGCGCTGGATAAACTGCGTAAAGGTTCCCGACAGAACCTGACTGCACCAGCGACGATGACCGACTGGCGGCCAATGGTGCACGAGATGCGCCTGTTTAAATCGCCGGAAGAGATTGCCGTCATGCGTCGCGCGGGCGAGATCAGCGCGCTGGCGCATACCCGCGCAATGAAAAAATGCCGTCCGGGGATGTTCGAATATCAACTGGAAGGTGAAATTCACCACGAATTTAACCGTCACGGCGCGCGCTATCCGTCCTATAACACCATTGTTGGCAGCGGTGAGAACGGCTGCATCCTCCACTACACCGAAAATGAAAGCGAAATGCGCGATGGCGATCTGGTGTTGATCGACGCCGGATGCGAATACAAAGGTTATGCTGGCGACATTACGCGTACTTTCCCGGTGAACGGCAAATTTACGCCCGCCCAGCGCGAAATCTACGATATCGTGCTGGCGTCGCTGGAAACCAGCTTACGCCTGTTTCGCCCGGGAACGTCTATCCAGGAGGTCACGGGAGAAGTGGTGCGCATCATGATCGCGGGGCTGGTTAATCTGGGCATTTTGCAGGGCGACGTGGAGCAGTTGATCGCGGAAAACGCCCATCGTCCATTCTTTATGCATGGTCTTAGCCACTGGCTGGGGCTGGACGTACACGATGTCGGCGTTTACGGGCAGGATCGCTCCCGCGTGCTGGAGCCGGGTATGGTGCTCACCGTTGAGCCGGGTCTGTACATTGCGCCGGACGCCGACGTGCCGGAAGCGTATCGCGGCATCGGCATCCGTATTGAAGATGACATCGTCATTACGGAAACGGGCAACGAAAACCTGACCGCCAGCGTGGTGAAAAAAGCGGACGATATTGAAGCCTTAATGGCGGCGGCGCGTCAGCTATGAGCGTGATTATTGTTGGCGGCGGTATGGTGGGCGCGACGCTGGCGCTGGCCCTTTCTCAGCTTAGCCACGGCAAACTGGCCGTGCACCTGATTGAAGCGAGCGCGCCTGAAGCCGCCGCGCATCCCGGGTTCGACGCCCGGGCGATCGCGCTGGCGGTAGGCACCTGTCAGCAACTGGCGCGGATTGGCGTCTGGCAGGCGATTGCTGATTGCGCAACGGCGATCAACACGGTACATGTCAGCGATCGCGGCCATGCCGGTTTTGTCACTCTGGACGCGCAGGATTACAGCATCGCTGCGTTGGGGCAGGTTGTGGAGCTGCATGATGTCGGTCAGCGACTGTTTGCGCTGTTGCGCAAAGCGCCGGGCGTGACGCTGCATTGCCCGGATCGCGTTGCCAGCGTGGCGCGAACGCAAGAAAAGGTGAATGTCACTCTGGAAAACGGCGACGTGATTTCTGGTCATGTCGTGGTGGCGGCCGACGGTACGCACTCCGCTCTGGCGACCGCCTGCGGCGTGGACTGGCAGCAGCAGCCTTATGAACAACTGGCGGTGATCGCCAACGTTGCGACCGCTATCGCGCATGACGGACGTGCGTTTGAACGCTTTACCCAACACGGCCCGCTGGCGATGTTGCCGATGTCCGAAGGTCGCTGTTCGCTGGTGTGGTGCCATCCGCTTGAACAGCGCGACGAGATCATGCGCTGGTCGGATGAACGCTTTTGCCATGAGCTACAGTCGGCGTTTGGCTGGCGGCTGGGACGTATTACCCATGCGGGTAAGCGCAGCGCTTATCCGTTAGCGCTCACCACGGCGGCCAAAGCGATAACCCATCGCACCGTGTTGGTCGGCAATGCGGCGCAGACGCTGCATCCTATCGCCGGGCAAGGGTTTAACCTGGGACTGCGCGATGTGATGAGCCTTGCCGAAACGCTGGTGCAGGCGCATGAGTCTGGGGCGGACGTCGGCGAGTACGGCGTGCTTTCTGAGTACCAGTCGCGCCGTCAGGCTGACAGAGAGGCGACGGTTGGCATAACGGATAGCCTGGTGCATCTGTTTGCTAACCGCTGGGCGCCGCTGGTTGCCGGGCGCAACGTCGGCTTAATGGCGATGGAGTTATTGCCTCCCCTTCGCGACACGTTGGCAAAACGGACGTTGGGCTGGGTCGCACGATAATTCACCGGTAGGTCGGAATAAAGAAGTAGGCCTGATTAGCGCAGCGCCATCAGGCAATGCCGCGGAAGTAATGTAATGTCGGATGGTGGCTTTGCCTTATCCGGCCTACGGTTTTTGATTGTCCTATTTTCAGGAGTACACAGTGCAAAGTGTTGATGTAGCCATTGTTGGCGGAGGCATGGTAGGCCTGGCTGTCGCCTGCGGTTTGCAGGGCAGCGGTTTACGCGTGGCCGTTCTGGAACAGCGCGTTCCACAGCCGCTGGCGAGCGACGCTCCCCCGGCATTACGCGTGTCGGCTATCAATGCCGCCAGTGAAAAACTGCTTACGCGTCTTGGGGTCTGGTCAGACATTCTTGCTCGCCGCGCAAGCTGCTACCACGGTATGGAAGTCTGGGATAAAGACAGCTTTGGCCGCATCGAGTTTGATGACAAAAGCATGGGATACAGCCACCTGGGGCACATCATTGAAAATTCGGTGATCCACTACGCGCTATGGCAAAAGGCGCAGCAGTCAGCGGATATTACCCTGATGGCGCCGGCTGAATTGCAGCAGGTCGCCTGGGGAGAAAATGAAACCTTCCTGACCCTGAAAGATGGCGCGATGCTGACGGCAAGGCTGGTGATTGGCGCAGACGGCGCGAACTCCTGGCTGCGCAACAAAGCGGATATTCCGCTGACCTTCTGGGATTACCGTCATCATGCGCTGGTGGCGACCATCCGCACCGAAGAGGCGCACGGCGCCGTTGCGCGTCAGGCGTTTCATGGCGAAGGCATCCTGGCGTTCCTGCCATTAAGCGATCCGCATCTGTGTTCCATTGTCTGGTCGCTGTCTCCGCAGGACGCTGAGCATATGCAGCAGGCGAGTGAGGATGCGTTCAACCGGGCGCTGAACGTCGCGTTTGATAACCGCCTCGGCTTATGCCGCGTTGAGAGTGAACGCCAGGTGTTCCCGCTGACGGGACGCTATGCGCGTCAGTTTGCCGCACACCGGCTGGCGCTGGTGGGCGACGCCGCACATACCATCCATCCGCTGGCGGGGCAGGGGGTGAACCTCGGCTTTATGGACGCCGCAGAGTTGATCGATGAACTCAAACGTCTGCAACGTCAGGGCAAAGACATTGGTCAATACCTCTATTTGCGTCGTTACGAGCGCAGCCGTAAGCACAGCGCCGCGATGATGCTGGCAGGTATGCAGGGTTTTCGCGAACTGTTTGCCGGAGAGAACCCGGCGAAGAAATTGCTGCGCGATATTGGTCTGAAACTGGCCGATACTCTCCCGGGCGTAAAACCGCAACTGATTCGTCAGGCGATGGGATTGAACGATCTGCCTGAGTGGCTCCGCTAAGCATTTCCCTCCTGCTTCTGAGAGTTTGAAACCCGTCACATTTTCCTCTCCCGGCCTTCGCGCCGGGACGCTTTCCTCATTTGAAATAATCTAATTTCACCTCTCTTTTCGCATTAGTTTTTTTAATATTACGATTTTCAACTATCGTCATTTTTGACATTTTTTCCACATTTAATATGGATATGTGCGGGATGGTTGCGTATTTGATTATCGTTTATGGAGGTTTTTTGTTTATTTCATGGTTTTTTATGCTGAGGCGGGTTTGGCGTTTTTTGGTCATAAGCTAATGTGATGGTTAATTTTGCCTTATGGTTTAGCGTCTGCTTCGGTGGTAAGTTCAGGTAAAAGAGAACGTTTGCGTCGAAGCCCAGGAGTGGCTGCGACGCCGGGTTTCGTGGCGAAGATTTCACCATGAAATGGTTGTAAGCCCCGCTTATTCAATGAGGACAAGATGGCTCAACAGACTCCTTTATACGAACAACACACGCTTTGTGGCGCGCGCATGGTGGATTTCCATGGCTGGATGATGCCGCTGCACTATGGCTCTCAACTTGATGAGCACCATGCAGTTCGCACTGATGCCGGTATGTTTGATGTGTCGCATATGACCATCGTCGATCTACGCGGCAGCCGCACCCGGGAGTTTTTGCGTTATCTGCTGGCGAATGACGTGGCGAAACTCACAAAGACCGGTAAAGCCCTCTACTCTGGCATGCTCAATGCCTCGGGCGGCGTGATAGATGACCTGATTGTCTATTACTTCACTGAAGATTTCTTCCGCCTCGTTGTAAACTCCGCCACCCGCGAAAAAGACCTCTCCTGGATTACCCAACACGCCGAACCTTACGCCATCGACATCACCGTTCGTGACGACCTGTCGCTGATTGCGGTACAGGGGCCGAATGCGCAGGCGAAAGCGGCCACGCTGTTTACTGAAGAACAGCGCAAGGCGGTGGAAGGCATGAAACCGTTCTTTGGCGTGCAGGCGGGCGATCTGTTTATTGCAACAACCGGTTATACCGGCGAAGCAGGCTATGAAATTGCGATGCCAAACGAAAAGGCGGCGGATTTCTGGCGTGCGCTGGTGGAATCCGGCGTGAAGCCGTGTGGCCTGGGCGCGCGCGATACGCTGCGTCTGGAAGCGGGTATGAACCTGTATGGTCAGGAGATGGATGAAGGCGTCTCTCCGCTGGCGGCGAATATGGGCTGGACCATCGCCTGGGAACCGGCCGATCGCGATTTTATTGGTCGCGAGGCGCTGGAAGTCCAGCGTGAAAAAGGCACCGAACAACTGGTGGGTCTGGTTATGACCGAGAAAGGCGTACTGCGTAATGAACTGCCGGTACGCTTTACCGATGCCCAGGGGAATCAGCTGGAAGGCGTTATCACCAGCGGCACTTTCTCTCCAACGCTGGGCTACAGCATTGCGCTGGCGCGCGTTCCGGCGGGTATTGGCGAGACGGCGATCGTGCAGATCCGCAACCGCGAAATGCCAGTAAAAGTCACTAAACCTGTTTTTGTGCGTAACGGCAAAGCCGTCGCGTGATTCATCCTTTTTTGGAGATTTATTGATGAGCAACGTACCTGTAGAACTGAAATACAGCAAAGAACACGAATGGCTGCGCAAAGAAGCAGACGGTACTTACACGGTTGGCATCACGGAACACGCTCAGGAATTGCTGGGCGATATGGTTTTTGTCGATCTGCCAGACGTCGGCGCCACCGTTGCGGCGGGCGATGACTGCGCGGTAGCAGAATCGGTAAAAGCCGCTTCTGACATTTATGCGCCGGTGAGCGGTGAGATTGTGGCGGTAAACGACGCGCTCAGCGACTCCCCTGAACTGGTCAACAGCGAGCCGTATGCGGGTGGCTGGATCTTCAAAATCAAAGCCAGCGACGAAAGCGAAATCGACTCGCTGCTGGATGCAACCGCATACGAAGCATTGTTAGAAGACGAATAAATACGCTTCATCCTTCACGCAGCAGGTGTGTTGGCTTCCTCGCTCACCCCAGTCACTTACTTAGGTAAGCTCCTGGGGGTTCTCTGCGTCGCCGCCGTCCTGCAACGTGAATGATTTTGCGTATTCGTTTTCGCACGCGTAGGCCCGGTAAGCGTTAGCGCTACCGGGCAATTGAGCCAGAGACAATCACGATTCACTGCACGTTTCAGGAACCATCGCCATGACACAGACGCTAAGCCAGCTTGAAAACAGCGGCGCTTTCATTGAACGCCACATTGGACCGGACGCCGCACAGCAGCAAGAGATGCTGAATACCGTTGGTGCCGAGTCGTTAAACGCGCTGATCGGCCAGATTGTGCCGAAAGACATTCAGCTTGCCACGCCGCCGCAGGTAGGTGAAGCGGCGACGGAATACGCCGCGCTGGCCGAATTAAAAGCGATTGCCGGTCGCAACAAGCGCTTCACGTCTTACATTGGCATGGGTTATACCGCGGTGCAGCTGCCGCCGGTTATCCTGCGCAATATGCTGGAAAATCCGGGCTGGTACACCGCGTATACGCCTTATCAGCCGGAAGTTTCGCAGGGGCGTCTGGAAGCGCTGCTGAATTTCCAGCAGGTGACGCTGGATCTGACCGGGCTGGATATGGCCTCCGCTTCGTTGCTGGATGAAGCAACCGCTGCCGCAGAAGCGATGGCGATGGCAAAACGCATCAGCAAACTGAAAAACGCCAACCGCTTCTTTGTCGCCTCTGACGTTCACCCGCAAACGCTGGACGTCGTGCGCACCCGCGCGGAGACCTTCGGTTTTGATGTGATCGTCGATGACGCGGAAAAAGTGCTGGATCACCAGGATGTGTTCGGCGTGCTGTTGCAGCAGGTTGGCACCACCGGTGAAGTCCACGACTACAGCGCGCTGATTAGCGAACTGAAGTCACGTAAAGTTATCGTCAGCGTGGCCGCCGATTTTATGGCGCTGGTGCTGCTGACGGCGCCGGGTAAACAGGGCGCGGACATTGTGTTCGGCTCTGCGCAACGCTTCGGCGTACCGATGGGCTACGGCGGCCCACACGCGGCGTTCTTTGCCGCCAAAGATGAATTCAAACGCTCCATGCCGGGCCGTATTATCGGCGTATCGAAAGATGCGGCGGGCAATACCGCACTGCGCATGGCGATGCAGACTCGCGAGCAGCATATCCGTCGCGAGAAAGCGAACTCCAATATTTGTACTTCGCAGGTGCTGCTGGCCAACATCGCCAGCCTGTATGCCGTTTATCACGGTCCGGTTGGGCTGAAGCGCATTGCTAATCGCATTCATCGCCTGACCGACATTCTGGCGGCGGGCCTGCAACAAAAAGGGCTGAAACTGCGCCATGCGCATTACTTCGACACCCTGTGCGTAGAGGTGGCCGATAAAGCCGCCGTCCTGGCGCGCGCGGAAGCCGCAGAGATCAACCTGCGCAGCGACATCCACAACGCTGTCGGCATCACGCTGGATGAAACGACAACCCGCGAAAACGTGCTGCAACTGTTCTCTGTACTGCTGGGCGACGACCACAGTCTGAACATTGATACGCTGGATAAAGACGTGGCGCACGATAGCCGCTCTATCCAGGAGAGTATGCTGCGTGATGACGCGATCCTGACGCACCCGGTGTTCAACCGTTACCACAGCGAAACGGAGATGATGCGCTACATGCACTCGCTGGAGCGTAAAGATCTGGCGCTGAACCAGGCAATGATCCCGCTGGGTTCCTGTACCATGAAGCTGAACGCGGCGGCGGAGATGATCCCCATCACCTGGCCGGAATTTGCGGAACTGCATCCGTTCTGCCCGGCAGATCAGGCGGAAGGGTATCATCAGATGATCAACCAGCTTTCTGACTGGCTGGTGAAACTGACTGGCTATGATGCCGTGTGCATGCAGCCGAACTCCGGCGCGCAGGGCGAATACGCGGGCCTGCTGGCGATTCGTCATTATCACGAAAGCCGCAACGACGGTCATCGCGATATCTGTTTGATCCCGGCCTCCGCTCACGGCACCAACCCGGCTTCCGCACAGATGGCGGGTATGCAGGTGGTGGTGGTCGCATGCGATAAGAACGGCAACATCGATCTGGCGGATCTGCGCGCTAAAGCCGAGCAGGCGGGTGACAATCTCTCCTGCATCATGGTGACTTACCCATCCACCCACGGCGTGTACGAAGAAACCATTCGTGAAGTGTGTGAGATCGTGCATCAGTTCGGCGGCCAGGTATACCTCGATGGCGCAAACATGAACGCGCAGGTTGGCATTACCTCTCCGGGCTTCATCGGCGCGGATGTTTCACACCTCAACCTGCATAAAACCTTCTGCATTCCGCACGGCGGCGGCGGCCCGGGTATGGGGCCGATTGGCGTGAAATCACATCTGGCACCGTTTGTTCCGGGTCACAGCGTGGTGCAGATCGAAGGGATGCTGACCCGTCAGGGCGCGGTGTCCGCCGCACCGTTCGGCAGCGCATCCATTCTGCCGATCAGCTGGATGTACATCCGCATGATGGGCGCGGAAGGGCTGAAGCAGGCGAGCCAGGTGGCGATTCTGAACGCCAACTATATCGCCAGCCGCCTGAAAGACGCGTATCCGGTGCTGTATACCGGTCGCGATGGCCGCGTGGCGCACGAGTGTATTCTCGACATCCGTCCGCTGAAAGAAGAGACCGGCATCAGCGAGCTGGATATTGCCAAGCGTTTGATCGACTACGGTTTCCACGCGCCGACCATGTCGTTCCCGGTGGCGGGAACGTTGATGGTTGAACCGACGGAATCTGAAAGCAAGATGGAACTGGATCGCTTTATCAATGCGATGCTGGCGATTCGTGCGGAAATCGATCGCGTGAAAGCCGGTGAGTGGCCGCTGGAGGATAACCCGCTGGTTAACGCGCCGCACACGCAGAATGAGCTGGTCGCGGAGTGGAACCACGGATACAGCCGTGAAGTCGCGGTGTTCCCGGCGGGGGTAGCGAACAAGTACTGGCCGACCGTGAAACGCCTTGATGACGTTTACGGCGACCGTAACCTGTTCTGCTCCTGCGTACCGATGAGCGAATATCAGTAATCTCTCTGCCATGCTGTAGGCCGGGTAAGCGCAAGCGCTACCCGGCTTTTTTTTATTCGGAGACAGAACTTGTCGGCCGGATAAGGTATTAGCCGCCACCCGGCAAAAAATTACAGCTTCTCGCCGTTGCTGGCGATAACCTCTTTATACCAGGTAAAACTTTTCTTCCGCGAGCGCGACATATCGCCGCTGCCGTCGTCATGCTTGTTCACGTAAATAAAACCGTAACGCTTGCTGTATTGCCCGGTCGTGAATGACACGCAATCGATGCAGCCCCACGGCGTATAGCCCATCAGATCCACGCCATCATACGTCACCGCTTTCATCATCTCTTCTACGTGAGCACGCAGATAGTCGATGCGGTAATCGTCGTTGATGCTGCCGTCTTCTTCCACTTTGTCGTAGGCGCCAAACCCATTTTCCACAATAAACAGCGGTTTCTGATAGCGTTCATACAGCTCGCACAGGGAATAACGCAGGCCGACCGGGTCAATTTGCCAGCCCCAGTCGGAAGCTTTGACGTGCGGATTCGGCACGCTGCCCTCGAAGCCGGAAATGGCATCGCCGCTACCGCCTTCCGCTTTTACTGCGTTAGTCATGTAATAGCTGAAGCCAAGGTAATCGCAGGTGCCTTCGCGCAGAATCTCCGCGTCGCCAGCGTCCATGTTGATGTTAAAGCCGCGACGTTCCCATTCGTTCAGCACGTAAGACGGGTAGTAGCCGCGTAGCTGAATGTCGGTAAACACATAGCGCTCACGCATGGATTCTTGCGCGAACATGACATCTTCCGGCTTACAGGAAAACGGATAGAGCGCGACCATCGCCAGCATACAGCCGACCTTCATCTCCGGGTTGATGCGGCGTGCCGCCTTTACCGCCAGCGCGCTGGCGACGAACTGGTGGTGCAGCACCTGATACATGGTTTCTTCCGGGTTTTCATGCTCGGTATACACCACGCCGGAACAGCAGTAGCCAAACAGCGGCGCGCGCCAGTTGCGCTGGTTGTTGATCTCGTTGAAGGTCATCCAGTATTTGACTTTGTGCTTGTAGCGCTCAAATACCACCTCCGCGAAGCGGACGAAGAAATCCACCACTTTACGGTTGGTCCAGCCGCCGTATTGCTGTACCAGATGCAGCGGCATTTCAAAGTGGGAGAGGGTGATGACCGGTTCGATGTTGTATCTGAGCAACTCATCGAACATATCATCGTAGAATTTCAGCCCTTCTTCGTTCGGTTGCGTCTCGTCACCCTGCGGGAAAATGCGGGTCCAGGCGATGGAGGTGCGAAAGCATTTAAAACCCATCTCGGCGAACAGCTTAATGTCTTCTTTATAGTGACCGTAAAAATCGACCGCTTCATGGTTCGGATAATATTTACCCGCTACGACTTGTCGGGTGATTTCACGCGGTACGCCATGCGCTCCGCCGGTCAGCACATCACAGATGCTCGGCTCTTTGCCGCCTTTGTTCCAGCCGCCTTCAACCTGATGAGCGGCAACTGCGCCGCCCCATAAGAAATCTTTTGGTAAGGTGAGTTTTTTCATTGTTGCTCAATCTCAAATTAATACAATCTGATTTTGAGTCTAACAAAGGAAGGCCAAAAGTCACGATATAACAAAATAGCGCTGGTGTAATTTGTTACGCCCAAAAAACAAATTGTTTTTTTACGCTAATTTTTTCGCCAGCTTACGGCCTAATGATTCAAGAATATAGATAACGGGGATCTGCGTTGTAATATCATAAACGCCAGCAATACGGGTTTGTGGTACATGCCAGGAGAGATTAAAATCAGCCAGCTTTGCCAGCGCCGAGTGTTCATGGCTGGTAATCGACAGCACTTTGCAGTTGTGCAGGCTGAACTGGCTGGCAAAACGCAGGATCTCCGCAGTCTCTCCCGATACTGAAAGCACAATCGCCAGCGCGTTTTTTGCCATGTCGTTGGTGACCGGAAAATAAGGATCGTCAATATGATTACTGAATTTCCCGACGTTAGAGAAAAAACGTGCGCCATATTTTGCCAGCGCGCCGGAAGTTCCTGCGCCGACAAATATAATACGTTCGGAAGATAAAATGATATCGACAGCCTGATCGAGTAATTTATCAAACTCATCGTTATTGACGCTTTTAAAGAAACTGATAATTTCGCTGGCGCCAAAATTAGCCTGTTGCGGCTCATCCTGCTCTAAATATAATTTAAAGCGCACGCGGAATTCAGAGTAGCCGTCACAGTGAAGTTTGCGACAAAAGCGCAGCACGGTGGTGGTGGAAACGCCCACGGCATCAGCCAGTTCGCGAATGGTCATGTACATGACTTTGTCACGGTTTTTGATGACATAGTTGTAGACCAGCATCTCAAGATTGTTGAGACTGGCGATGGCAGCGTGGGAGAACATACTCACAATGGCAAAACTCACTCATCAGACTTCATCTACAGGGAATAATAACATGCAGCCAAATGACATCACTTTTTTTCAGCGTTTCCAGGATGACATTCTGGCCGGACGCAAAACTATCACCATTCGTGACGAGTCCGAATCACACTTCAAAGCCGGGGATATTCTACGGGTTGGACGCTTCGAAGATGAGGGTTACTTCTGCACAATTGAGGTTGTTGGCACCTCAACCGTCACGCTGGAGACGCTGACGGAAAAACATGCCCGGCAGGAAAACATGACGCTTGAAGAACTTAAACATGTGATTGCCGGGATTTACCCGGATCAGACGCAATTTTATGTGATTGATTTTAAATGCCTTTGATTTTAATGAACAACTGTTAGTTGAAAAATAAGTTTCAACATCATGATTTACAAGGATTAATCTTAAGTTGATATTTATTTTAGCTAACAGGTGTTCACTGGAACCATTCTCAGTTACGCTAGGAACGCTATCACGATTGTGAACGTTCTTTGGAGTAAGCTATGGTGCAGAAACCATTAATCGCACAGGGATATTCGCTGGCAGAGGAAATTGCCAATAGCATCAGCCACGGTATTGGGTTGGTGTTTGGTATTGTCGGTCTGGTGCTGTTACTGGTTCAGGCGGTAGACGCGAATGCCAGTGCAACGGCCATTACCAGCTACAGCCTGTACGGCGGCAGCATGATCCTGCTGTTTCTTGCTTCAACCCTCTACCACGCGATTCCGCATCAGCGGGCGAAGATCTGGCTGAAAAAATTCGACCACTGCGCTATCTATCTGCTGATTGCCGGAACCTATACGCCGTTTTTGCTGGTAGGGCTGGATTCGCCGCTGGCGCGTGGGCTGATGATTGTCATCTGGAGCCTGGCGCTGCTCGGTATTTTATTCAAGCTGACTATCGCCCACCGGTTTAAGGTTCTCTCGCTGGTAACGTATTTAACGATGGGGTGGCTGTCGCTGATTGTGGTTTATCAACTGGCGATCAAACTGGCGGCGGGAGGCGTGACGCTGCTGGCGGTCGGCGGCGTGGTCTATTCGCTAGGCGTGATTTTCTACGTCTGCAAACGCATTCCCTATAACCATGCAATCTGGCACGGGTTCGTGCTGGGCGGCAGTGTGTGCCACTTTCTGGCGATCTATCTGTATGTAGGGCAGGTCTGACACACTGTTGCCGGATGGCGGCTACGCCTTATCCGGCCTACGAGGGATGGGGCCTGAAACCCAACTGTCGGATGGCGGCTAATACCTTATCCGGCCTACATGGCGCACTGAACTGTAGGCCTTAAAGCTGCGCGCCATCAGGCGTTATTCTTTTCACTCTTCCAGCGAATAGGGCAGCGGTACGATGTGCAGGGTATTCGCATCATCGCGTACGCGAAATACGCTGTCAGCTTCCATATCGTTGTTCATGACCACCTGCACCAGAACCTGGCCGTCATCCAGTTGCACTGCCGCAAGAATGGTGCCGGTACGACGCCAGTTCTCACCCATCTGCAACTCCAGATCTTCTCCGGCTTCCGGTACGCGGCTGGCTTTACCTGCCAGAGACCAGAGCGCGCGTTTGTTCGCACCGCGGAATTTTGCCCGGGCGACCATCTCCTGCCCGCTGTAGCAGCCTTTCTTAAAGCTGATACCGCCCAGCGCCTGTAGGTTGGTTGCCTGCGGTATAAATTGCCCGCTGTTCGCGGAGTCAATGACCGGAATGCCCGCTTCAATATCCAGCGCCAGCCACTGCTGGCTGTTGTTCAGCGCCGCTTCGCCACGCAGTTTTTCAGTCAGGGATTCAGCCGTGGCGACATCCGTAATCAGCAGAAAACGTTCCGCCGGATGTTCAAACCAAAGCAGGGTGGACGCCCCTTCGCACACTACCTGTTTTTCGCTGTTCGGTAACTCGCTAAAGATATTCGCCAGCGCTGCGCGAGCCTGAAAACCAGCGATACCGAGCAGAACACGCTCATCGTCAGGCACGATCGCGACTTTAGAGAACACGGCGTATTTTTTCAGCTCGGTCAGTTGGGCCTCGCGCAGACTGCGGCGTTCGATCCAGGCAAAACCGTCGCCGTCGCGGAACAGACGCAGGTTGCTCCACATCTTCCCTTTTGCATCGCAATGGGCGACCAGTAAGTGTTGCTGTTCGGTAAGCTGGTTGACGTCCGCAGTGACCTGACCTTGCATATACTTCTCGCTGTCGGCGCCGGTGATCGAGGCCAGCGCCCAGTCATCGAGAGTGATCAGCGTCAGAGGCAAACGGGCTGACGCGGACGGTTGACGAGGAGGAAAAGGTGTAAAAGCCATAATAATGTCCTGATTTGCTTAACGCAGTAATAGCGACTAATGGTAAAAGAGCTATAGCCCATTGCAAGCGGTTTAAACATCCCATTTGTGCCTTATCGCCCGCTTTGCGAGGCGCGATGCAAAATCGATGAACCCTTTGACTTAATGTGGTTTTATTTGCCGATCATGCTTCCGTTTATGGAGATTCCCGTAAAAGAACATGAAAAACACGTTACAATAGCCGGGTACTTCATTTTCGCGAGACAGGAAGAAGAACATGGATATTAATAACAAAGCACGTATTCATTGGGCATGCCGTCGCGGTATGCGTGAGCTCGACATTTCCATCATGCCGTTTTTCGAACATGAGTACGATAACTTAAGCGATGAAGAAAAATGCATCTTTGTTCGTTTGCTGGAATGCGACGATCCTGATTTATTTAACTGGTTGATGAACCACGGTAAACCGGGTGATGCAGAGCTGGAACAAATGGTGAAACTCATCCAGACACGGAATCGGGAACGTGGTCCTGTGGCAATCTGATTTACGCGTCTCCTGGCGCGCACAATGGCTCTCTTTGCTCATTCATGGGCTTGTCGCCGCATTGGTTTTATTGATGCCCTGGCCATTGAGCTACACGCCGCTCTGGCTGATATTGCTTTCGCTGGTGGTGTTCGACTGTGTGCGCAGTCAGCGGCGGATTAATACCCGGCAGGGCGAAATTAAACTGCTGATGGATGGGCGTTTACGTTGGCAAGGGCAAGACTGGACGATTCAGGGGCCGCCCTGGATGCTTAAAACTGGCATGATGCTGCGTTTGCGCGCCGACAGCGGGAAGCGTCAGCACTTGTGGCTGGCGGCAGACAGCATGGATGACGCCGAGTGGCGGGATTTACGGCGGTTAATGTTGCAACAGGCGACGCAGGGGTAACGCCAACGAAGGCCTGATGGCGCGCAGCTTTAAGGCCTACGGTTCGGTGCGCCATGCAGGCCGGACAGGGCGTTCACGCCGCTATCCGGCAAAACGGTCAGCAGGAATAGTGCTCTGCCATCTCACCGAGAATTTGCTCGCACCAGGCCTGGATGCGCTCATCGCTGAGATCGTACTGGTTGGTTTCATCCAGCGCCAGGCCGACAAAAAGTTGCCCATCGGCAATGACCGGTTTCGGGCTGGTGAACTCATAGCCTTCGGTAGGCCAGTAGCCGACAAATTTAACGCCTTTGGTGACAAGTTTGTCATGCAGCATACCCAGCGCATCCAGGAACCACTCGCCGTAGCCCAACTGGTCGCCCATGCCGTAGAGCGCGACAATTTTGCCTTCCAGCTTGAGATCGTCCAGTTGATTCCAGACGGCTTCCCAGTCTTCCTGTATTTCACCAAAATCCCAGGTCGGAATGCCTAAAATGAGCACATCGTACTGCTCCATTAAGGTCGGAGAGTCATCCTTGAGGTTGTGTAATGTGACCAGTTCCGGGCCAATAATGTCGCGAATTTTTTCCGCTGCCATTTCGGTATAGCAGGTGCTGGAACCATAAAAAAGGCCGATATTCATGACGTACTGCTCTCGATTCTTGCGATGACGATGCGGCTAGTGTACCAGAAAGGCGTCGGCTTCAGGCATAATGGCGTTGATTTAACACGCAGAGGGGCCCGAGATGGATAAGGATCTGGCGCGTATCGAGCAGTTTCTCGATGCCCTGTGGCTGGAGCGTAATCTGGCGGAAAATACGCTGAGCGCGTATCGGCGCGACTTGTCGATGGTGGTCGAATGGTTGCATCATCGTGGAAAAACGCTGGCGACGGTGCAGAGCGATGATTTACAAACGCTGCTGGCGGAACGTATGGATGGCGGGTATAAAGCCACCAGTTCCGCACGGTTGTTGAGCGCCACGCGGCGCTTCTTTCAGCATCTGTACCGTGAAAAATTTCGTGAGGACGATCCGAGCGCGCAGCTCGCGTCGCCCAAACTTCCGCAGCGTTTGCCAAAAGATCTCAGCGAAGCACAAGTTGAGAGATTATTACAGTCGCCAGTTGTTGACCAACCGCTGGAATTACGCGACAAAGCAATGCTGGAAGTGCTGTATGCGACGGGCCTGCGCGTTTCTGAGCTGGTCGGGCTGACCATGAGCGATATCAGCCTGCGCCAGGGCGTCGTGCGGGTTATCGGTAAAGGCAATAAAGAACGTCTGGTGCCGTTGGGCGAAGAGGCGGTGTACTGGCTGGAGACGTATCTGGAGCACGGGCGCCCGTGGCTGTTGAACGGCGTGTCGATTGACGTTTTATTTCCCAGCCAGCGGGCGCAACAAATGACGCGTCAGACCTTCTGGCACCGCATTAAACACTATGCCGTGCTGGCGGGAATCGACAGCGAAAAGCTGTCGCCGCACGTTTTGCGTCACGCTTTCGCCACCCATTTGCTGAATCATGGCGCTGACTTACGCGTTGTACAGATGCTGCTTGGGCATAGCGATCTCTCGACCACACAAATTTATACTCATGTCGCAACGGAGCGCTTGCGTCAACTTCATCAACAGCATCACCCGCGAGCGTGAGTGCTGACAGGAAAGGATAGGTTATGAAAAAACGTTTTATGATGTTCACCCTGCTGGCGGCATTTTCGGGAATGGTTCATGCGGACGATGCAGCCATTCGCCAGTCGCTGACTAAGCTGGGTGTGCAGAGCACGGAAATTCAGCCCGCGCCGGTTGCAGGCATGAAAACCGTGCTGACCAACAGCGGCGTGCTGTACGTCACCGACGATGGTAAGCATATTATTCAGGGGCCGATGTATGACGTCAGCGGCGCGTCGCCGGTAAATGTCACCAATCAGTTGCTGATGAAACACCTGAATGCGCTGGAAAAAGAGATGATTGTTTACAAAGCGCCGCAGGAAAAACATGTCATCACCATCTTTACCGACATCACCTGCGGCTACTGTCACAAGCTGCATGAAGAGATGAAAGACTACAACGCGCTGGGGATTACCGTGCGTTATCTGGCCTTCCCGCGCCAGGGGCTGGAAAGCCAGGCCGAGCAGGATATGAAGTCCATCTGGTGCGCGAAAGACCGAAACAAAGCCTTTGATGACGCGATGGCGGGCAAAGGCGTGAAAGCCGCCACCTGCGATATCGATATCGCCAATCATTATGCGCTGGGCGTGCAGTTCGGCGTGAGCGGCACGCCAGCGATTGTGCTGAGCAACGGCTATGTGGTGCCTGGCTATCAGGGGCCGAAAGAGATGAAGGCGTTCCTTGACGCGCACCAGAAACAGACCAGCGGTAAATAATTCGCGTGAAACAACAGATACAACTTCGTCGGCGTGAGGCCGACGAGACAGCTGAGCTGCCTGCTGACCTGCCGCCGCTGCTGCGCCGTTTATACGCCAGCCGGGGCGTACGCAGCGCGCAGGAGCTGGAGCGCAGCGTAAAAGGGATGCTGCCGTGGCAGCAGCTTAGCGGCGTCGAAAAGGCGGTTGAGATCCTCTATAACGCGTTTCGCGAGGGGACTCGCATCGTCGTCGTGGGCGATTTTGACGCAGATGGCGCCACCAGTACGGCGCTTAGCGTCCTCGGTATGCGTTCGCTGGGCTGTAACAATATCAGCTACCTGGTGCCAAACCGTTTTGAAGACGGCTACGGATTAAGCCCGGAAGTGGTCGATCAGGCGCATGCTCGCGGCGCGCAGCTGATTGTGACGGTGGATAACGGTATCTCTTCTCATGCCGGTGTGGAACATGCCAGAGCGTTGGGGATTCCGGTGGTAGTGACCGATCACCACCTGCCGGGCGATACGCTACCTGACGCAGAAGCCATCATTAACCCGAATCTGCGAGATTGCGATTTCCCGTCGAAGTCGCTGGCAGGCGTTGGCGTGGCGTTCTATCTGATGCTGGCGCTGCGCACTTTCCTGCGTGATAAAGGCTGGTTTGATGAGCGTGGCATTACGCCGCCGAATCTGGCGGAACTGCTCGACCTGGTCGCGTTAGGCACGGTGGCGGACGTGGTGCCGCTGGACGCCAATAACCGCATCTTGACGTGGCAGGGGTTGAGCCGTATCCGCGCCGGAAAATGTCGCCCAGGCATTAAGGCGCTGCTTGAGGTGTCGAACCGCGATCCGCAGAAGCTGGCGGCCAGCGATTTAGGCTTTGCGCTGGGGCCGCGTCTGAATGCCGCAGGGCGGCTGGATGATATGTCCGTCGGCGTGGCGTTGCTGCTGTGCGATAACATCGGCGAAGCGCGGGTGCTGGCGAATGAACTGGATGCGCTGAACCAGACGCGTAAAGAGATCGAACAGGGGATGCAGGCGGAAGCGCTGACCCTGTGCGAGAAACTGGAACGCAGCCGTGAAACGCTGCCTGGCGGCCTGGCGATGTACCATCCAGAATGGCATCAGGGCGTGGTCGGCATTCTGGCTTCGCGCATTAAAGAGCGCTTCCATCGCCCGGTGATTGCCTTTGCGCCCGCCGGTGACGGTACGCTGAAAGGTTCCGGTCGTTCCATTCAGGGGCTGCATATGCGCGATGCGCTGGAGCGTCTGGATACGCTGTATCCGGGGATGATGCTCAAATTCGGCGGCCATGCGATGGCGGCAGGATTGTCACTGGAAGAGGCGCAGTTTGAACATTTCCAGCAGCGTTTTGGCGAGCTGGTGACCGAGTGGCTCGACCCATCGCTGCTACAGGGCGAAGTGGTTTCTGATGGCCCGCTGAGCGTGGCTGAGATGACGATGGAAGTGGCGCAACTGCTGCGTGACGCAGGGCCGTGGGGGCAGATGTTCCCGGAACCGCTGTTTGACGGACGTTTTCGCCTGTTGCAGCAGCGGCTGGTCGGCGAACGCCACCTGAAAGTGATGGTCGAACCGGTTGGCGGCGGCCCGCTGCTGGACGGCATTGCGTTTAACGTTGATACCGCCTGCTGGCCGGATAACGGCGTACGCGAAGTTCAGCTTGCCTATAAGCTGGATATCAATGAGTTTCGCGGCAACCGTAGCCTACAGCTGATCATTGATCACCTCTGGCCAAATTGACAACAGTATATTAATGAGAGCGCGAATCCGGTAGAATTCCGCTCTTATCACTGCATTTTGACTAGTCCAATAAAAGAAATCAGACCATGTTTGAAATTAACCCGGTAAATAACCGCATTCAGGACCTCACGGAACGCTCTGACGTTCTTAGGGGGTATCTTTGACTACGATGCCAAGAAAGAGCGTCTGGAAGAAGTAAACGCCGAGCTGGAACAGCCGGATGTCTGGAACGAACCCGAACGCGCGCAGGCGCTGGGCAAAGAGCGTTCCTCCCTTGAAGCGATTGTCGACACCCTCGACCAAATGACTCAGGGTCTGGAAGATGTTTCCGGGCTGCTGGAGCTGGCTGTAGAAGCCGACGACGAAGAAACCTTTAACGAAGCCGTAGCTGAACTCGATACGCTGGAAGAAAAGCTGGCGCAGCTGGAATTCCGTCGTATGTTCTCCGGTGAGTATGACAGCGCGGATTGCTACCTCGATATTCAGGCAGGTTCCGGCGGTACTGAAGCGCAGGACTGGGCAAGCATGCTGGAGCGTATGTATCTGCGCTGGGCAGAAGCGCGCGGCTTTAAAACCGAAATTATTGAAGAGTCTGAAGGTGAAGTCGCGGGGATCAAATCCGTCACCATCAAGATTTCCGGCGAATACGCCTATGGCTGGCTGCGTACCGAAACCGGCGTTCATCGCCTGGTGCGTAAGAGCCCGTTCGATTCCGGCGGTCGTCGTCATACCTCGTTCAGCTCCGCGTTCGTCTACCCGGAAGTTGACGATGATATTGATATCGAGATCAACCCGGCAGACCTGCGTATCGACGTTTATCGCGCATCCGGTGCGGGCGGTCAGCACGTTAACCGTACAGAATCTGCGGTACGTATTACGCACATCCCGACCGGGATTGTGACGCAGTGCCAGAACGACCGTTCCCAGCACAAAAACAAAGACCAGGCCATGAAGCAGATGAAAGCGAAGCTTTATGAACTGGAGATGCAGAAGAAAAATGCCGAGAAACAGGCGATGGAAGATAACAAATCCGACATCGGCTGGGGCAGCCAGATTCGTTCTTATGTCCTTGATGACTCCCGCATTAAAGACTTGCGTACCGGGGTTGAGACCCGCAACACGCAGGCGGTGCTGGATGGCAGCCTGGATCAATTTATCGAAGCAAGTTTGAAAGCAGGGTTATGAGGAACCAACATGTCTGAACAACACGCACAGGGCGCTGACGCGGTAACCGATCTTAACAATGAACTGAAAACGCGCCGCGAGAAGCTGGCTAGCCTGCGCGAGCAGGGTATTCCGTTCCCGAATGATTTCCGTCGCGATCACACCTCAGACCAACTGCACGCTGACTTCGACGCGAAAGAGAACGAAGAACTGGAAGCGCTGAACATCGAAGTGTCCGTTGCGGGCCGTATGATGACCCGTCGTATTATGGGTAAAGCGTCTTTCGTTACGTTGCAGGATGTCGGCGGCCGTATTCAGCTGTACGTTGCCCGTGACGATCTGCCGGAAGGCGTTTACAACGAGCAGTTCAAAAAATGGGATCTGGGCGATATCCTCGGCGCGAAAGGGAAGCTGTTCAAGACCAAAACCGGTGAGCTGTCCATCCACTGCACCGAACTGCGTCTGCTGACCAAAGCGCTGCGTCCGCTGCCGGATAAATTCCACGGCTTGCAGGATCAGGAAGCGCGCTATCGCCAGCGTTACCTGGATCTCATCTCTAACGATGAATCCCGTAACACCTTTAAAGTCCGTTCACAGATTATGGCGGGTATTCGTCAGTTCATGGTTGGCCGCGGCTTTATGGAAGTGGAAACTCCGATGATGCAGGTGATTCCTGGCGGTGCGGCAGCACGTCCGTTTATCACCCATCACAACGCGCTGGATCTGGACATGTACCTGCGTATCGCGCCGGAACTGTACCTGAAGCGTCTGGTGGTTGGTGGCTTCGAGCGCGTGTTCGAAATCAACCGTAACTTCCGTAACGAAGGGATCTCCGTTCGTCATAACCCAGAGTTCACCATGATGGAACTCTATATGGCGTATGCGGACTATAAAGACCTGATCGAACTGACTGAATCGCTGTTCCGTACGCTGGCGCAGGATATTCTGGGCAAAACTGAAGTGCCTTACGGCGATGAAGTGTTCGACTTCGGCAAGCCGTTCGAAAAACTGACCATGCGCGAGGCTATCAAGAAATACCGTCCTGAAACGGATATGGCCGATCTGGATAACTTCGACTCCGCCAAAGCGATCGCTGAATCTATCGGCATCAAGGTTGAGAAAAGCTGGGGCCTGGGCCGCATCGTAACTGAGATCTTCGAAGAAGTGGCGGAAGCGCACCTGATTCAGCCGACCTTCATCACCGAATATCCGGCAGAGGTTTCTCCGCTGGCGCGCCGTAACGACGTGAACCCGGAAATCACCGACCGCTTTGAATTCTTCATCGGCGGCCGTGAAATTGGTAACGGCTTTAGCGAGCTGAACGATGCAGAAGATCAGGCGCAGCGTTTCCAGGATCAGGTTAACGCGAAAGAAGCCGGTGACGACGAAGCGATGTTCTACGACGAAGACTACGTTACTGCTCTGGAGCACGGTCTGCCGCCGACAGCGGGTCTGGGAATTGGTATCGACCGCATGGTAATGCTGTTCACCAACAGCCACACCATCCGCGACGTGATTCTGTTCCCGGCGATGCGTCCGGTAAAATAAGACGTGAGATGCCGGATGGCGGCTTTGCCTTATCCGGCCTACGATTTGCACTTCTGTAGGCCCGGTAAGCGTAGCGCCACCGGGCACAAAGCCAGTAAATTAACCCTGGCTGTACTCCCGCAACAACTCACGCGCCTTGTCGTCAGACGCCTGCAATACCATCCACGGACTGAACGCCCACGGCGCCGCGCTCAATGCTTGCCATACGGTTTCCAGGCCGCTCCACTGGTAATCCATCACTTCATCCGGGTTTACCTGTAGCGCACTGGTCACCTGCGCGGCGTATACCGGACAGACCTCATTTTCCACGATGCCATTCGGGTCAGTTGCCCGATAGCGAAAATCTGGATAGACGGGCGTCAGGTTGGTAATTTCGACGCCAAGCTCAAAACGGCTGCGTCGGATAATTGCCGCTTCAGTGCTTTCTCCCTGCTGTGGGTGTCCGCATACTGAGTTGGTCCAGACTCCCGGCCACGCTTTTTTACTGAGCGAGCGGCGAGTGACCAGCAATTGCCCCTGCGCGTTAAACAACCAGCATGAGAAGGCGAGATGTAAAAGGGTATCAGAGGTATGAGCCGCATATTTCTCCAGTATGCCGTCAGGATTACCCTGCTCATCCAGCAATATGACATGTTCCCCGGTCATAAAAACTCCTGAATATGAAAATAGCCGCATACTGCTGCAAGCCATATACTCTGGCAACTAGCGTAGTCTATATAGGGTGGAAAGGCATTACCAAAAGTAGCGGTGGCAAGAAGGAGATATCGTGACACCGATGGCAATACATTGGGCATCTGGCTTTTGGCTGCTATGATAAGGCGTTTGAAATGTTGCGAGGAATAGTTTTGAGTGCAGGACGCCTGAACAACAAGAGCCTGAGTATTGTGATGCTGCTTTGTGCAGGCTTGCTTTTAGCGGGCTGCTCCAGCAATCAATCTTCTGATTCGGGTTCCGTCTATACCGTTAAGCGGGGAGATACGCTCTACCGCATTTCGCGCACGACGGGAACCAGCGTGAAAGAACTTGCCCGCCTGAACGGTATTTCCCCGCCTTACACCATTGAGGTCGGGCAAAAACTGAAACTGGGCGGCGGGGCGAAGCGTTCCGGTTCATCGCGTGCGACCACGGCGAAATCCTCTACGAAAACGGCGGCAGTCAGACCGTCCTCTTCTGTGCCGCAATCTTCCTGGCCTCCGGTAGGGCAACGTTGCTGGCGCTGGCCTGCCAGCGGCAAAGTCATTTTGCCTTATTCAACGGCGGAAGGCGGCAACAAAGGCATTGATATTTCCGCCGCGCGCGGTACGCCGATTTATGCGGCAGGGGCAGGGAAGGTGGTCTATGTCGGCAACCAGTTACGCGGTTACGGGAACCTCATCATGATTAAACATAATGAGGATTACATCACCGCTTATGCCCACAACGACACGCTGTTAGTTAACAACGGGCAGAGCGTGAAAGCCGGGCAGAAAATTGCCACAATGGGGAGCACTGATGCGGATTCTGTTCGCTTGCACTTCCAGATTCGCTACCGCGCAACAGCGATTGATCCACTGCGTTATTTACCGCCGCAGGGGAGCAAACCAAAATGCTGACGGTGAATTAATCGCCAGTCAGTGAGCAAGCACCTTGTCAATAAGAGCGTAAGGTTTATAATGCCTTACGCATCTCGAAGCGGGCGTAGTTCAATGGTAGAACGAGAGCTTCCCAAGCTCTATACGAGGGTTCGATTCCCTTCGCCCGCTCCAGCTTCAAGTCTCCTGAACTCCGCATTCAACTCCCAACAGGATTAACTGCCCGCTATTATGGCGTCCATGCCAGTAGTGCGGTCATTAACAGCCGTATCAACAATCTTCAATAATCAGATATACCGCCTTAACCGGGCCATGCACGCCGACCACCTTGATCAGTTCGATATCCGCCGTTGAGCTGGGGCCACTGATGATGTTAATACATGATGGCATGCGTTCACCGGCCTGCGCTTTCTGATGCAGTTTTTCCGCCAGTTGCGCCACGCGTGGCAGAATGGTGCTTTTACGCAGCACGAAAATCGAGGATTCCGGCAGCAGGCTTAATGAGCGCCCGCGCTCCGGCGCGGAAAACAGCACCACACCGCCCGATTCCGTTAAGCCATATTCGGCATACACTACGCCGACTTTCGCTTGCTCGGCCTGGGTAACATTCTCTGCTCCCCGGGTCGGGTCCCAGACCACGGCGTTGCATTCCTGCTGCAAGCGTTCGGTGATCCCCAGTTCAACCAGCCGACTGTCGCCGCTGAGCACCACCGATTTATGTCCCAGTTCTTCACACAGGCGTAACGCCGCTTCCGGCGCCTGCGCTTCGCTGGTCAGTTCGCAGCGTACCAGCATGACATCGCTCGCAAACTGGATAAACGCGTCGCAGCGCTGCTGCTGGCTAAGTTCGGTCAGTCGCTCGTTCGCATAGTTGTTAACCGGCAGCGTATCTGCCTGCGGTTCGAATCGCAGCGGGCGGCCCAGCGCCTGGGCGATGGTGTTTAAAAACGCGCTACGGTTATCCATTCTTTTTCTCCTCTGCCTGATGTTTCTTAAACCAGCTACGGAAACTCTCTCCGTCAGCATCAGGGAGATCTCGCGCCTCCATCCAGTCACCAATAGCGCCGACTTTAAGCGGCGTTTTACCGCCATTAATAAACCAGCTTGCCGCATGGGCGCCCGCCATCATCCCGACTTTCCACAGCCCAGGATGGCTATTGGCATAAGCGAACATTTTGATCGCCCGTCGCTCGGCTTTCGGGGTAATGCCCTCTTCGGCCATCACTCTGCGATGGCGCAGGATCAGTTTTGACAGCGGAATGCGCACCGGGCAGACACTGTCGCAGGCCGTGCATAATGAACAGGCATACGGCAGATCTTTAAAATCCTTATAACCGCCGAGCAGCGGGGAAATCACCGCGCCGATAGGGCCGGGATAGATTGAGCCATAGCCGTGTCCACCAATGTGGCGGTATGCCGGGCAGGTGTTCATACAGGCTCCGCAGCGAATGCAGCGCAGCACGTCGCGAAATTCAGAACCGAGTACCTGGGAACGCCCGTTATCCACGATAACCAGATGGAACTCTTCCGGCCCGTCAACGTGGCCTGCCTCGCGTGGGCCGGTCAGCCAGGTGTTGTAACCCGTCAAACGTGCGCCAACGGCGCTGCGCGCCAGCATGGTGATCAGTACGTCCACCTCGGCAAAGGTGGGGGCGATACGCTCCATCCCCATCACCGCAATGTGTGTTTTCGGCAGCGTGGTACACATCCGCGCATTGCCTTCGTTGGTCACCAGGCACACCGATCCGGTTTCCGCCACGGCGAAATTACAGCCGGTAATACCGATTTCAGCGCTGAGGAAATCCTCGCGGATCTTCTGGCGGATGAATAAGGTCATCGCTTCTGGCGTTTCCGGGCCGTCATAGCCCAGACGTTCATGCAGCACGCGGCGGATCTGATAGCGATCCTTATGGATTGCCGGAACCACAACGTGTGAAGGCGGGTCCTGATCCAACTGGAGAATATACTCGCCCAGATCGGTTTCGATCACCTGAATTCCGGCATCCTGCAACACATGATTGACGCCAATCTCTTCGGTCACCATCGACTTGGACTTCACTACCTTGCGCGCGTTTTTACTTTGGGCGACCTGTAAAATGTAGCGGGTGGCTTCTTCTTTGGTTTTGGCGAAGTAGACGTGCCCGCCGTTTTCCGTCACTTTCTCGGTGAGTTGATACAGGTAAGCGTCGAGATTACTCAGAACGTGATCGCGGATCTGGCTGGCACGGTCACGCCATTCGTCCCAATGCCCTAACTCATCGACCATTTTTTGCCGATTCGCGCCGATTCGCTCCTGCGCATTGGCCACGGCTTTGCGCATGATCGGATCTTCAATTTGCTGACGAATGCGCAGTTTAAATTCTACATCGCTGGTTTTTATCGACATCTCTTTCCCCTCAGCGGCTCATCAGCACTTCAGCAATATGCATCACTTTGACCGGCTGGCCTTCCCGTTGCAGTCGACCGCCAATGTTCAGCAGGCAACTGACGTCTGCGCCAATCAAATATTCAGGCCGGGCATCCATCAGGTGTAAGACTTTCTCTTTCACCATCTCGCCGGATATTTCGGCCATTTTGACCGAGAACGTCCCGCCAAATCCGCAGCAGGTATCCTGATCGGCAAACGTCAATAGCTCCAGCCCGCGCACATTTTTCAGTAGCGTGAGCGGCTCTTCCTTCACTCCCAGCTTGCGGGTCAGGCTACAGGATGGGTGATAGACAGCTCTGCCCTGAAGGCTGGCTCCCACATCCACCACACCCAGTTTATTAACGATAAAGGAGGTGAGATCCTGCATGCGCGCGGCGACCTTTTCCGCACGTAACGCCCATTCAGGCTCATCGACCAGATATGTTGGGTAGCTTTTTACCGCGTAGGTACAGGAGCCAGCAGGAGAGATAATCGGGTCGTCGTTGTCTTCCAGCGCTGCGATCAGGTTTTTCATCCCAGGGATCGCTTCTTTGATGTAGCCGCTGTTGATGGCTGGCTGGCCGCAACACCCTTGCTTCTCGGGGAAATTAACGCGGCAGCCCAGTTTTTCCAGCAGCAATACGGAGTCTCGTGCCATCCGTGATTTCAGCGCGTCACCAATACAGGTAACAAAGAAATTTACATTCACAATTAATGCTCCATTGCTTCACTTCTATTTAGCCCCGATGGCAACCGGCCACCGGGTCATAAATCAATAATAAAAACGACCATTGTTTTTCGGTTTATCCTACTCTATGTTCATTTGTATGACAAAATAGAATAATCCACCAATCAATACCCATATGCAATACCCGGGTTTATTTATTTCGGCATCGCTCACATTTTTATAATGAAAACTACAGCGATGTGAACGTCCGAAAAATAGTTTCAAGTGATTACTAATTTCGTCAATATCATTATTAAACAGGTTGTTAAATAACTATTTATAGGTATCTGCCTTGCTCTTAAGTATATTTGCCTGGCATTGAATTTTAATTAAAAGATTACAATAGTTACAAAACTACAAATCATAATTACTTTATTCACTGAAGCGATTCAGTTTACATATTTCATTTGACCGGCAATGTAGCCTCCCCACCATAAATATAAATCAGGTTTAATGAACCAATCAGGAATAGTAATGAACGAATATTTTATGTTTGCCCTGGCACTCTCTCCTTTGCTGCTTATGGTATTTTTAATTCTGAAATTGAAAATGCCCATCCATTATTCAGTTTTGATTTCGCTGGCATTCACTGCCGCGCTGTCTGCAATATTCTGGGACATGCCAGTACAAAATCTTAAAGCCTCGATGGGTTATGGCGCACTGAAAGGATTATGGCCGATCGTGATTGTGATCCTCGGCGCTATATTCAGTTATAACGTCATGCAGGCGACCAAAGCGCTGGATATTCTCCGCGATATTCTCGCCAGTATTAGCGAAGATAAGCGTATTCAGGTACTGCTGATTTCGTGGTGTTTCGGTGGATTCCTTGAAGCGGCTGCCGGGTACGGTACGGCGGTCGCGATACCTATCGGTATTCTCATCGCGCTGGGATTCAACCCACTGAAGGCAGCAATTGCTTCACTTGTGGCCAACACCGTACCCACGGCGTTCGGGGCGGTTGGTATTCCGGTCTCTATCCTGGCTGAACAGGTTAATCTGCCGGTTTACACCTTAGGCGGAACGATTATTCTGCAATTAGCCCTTTTTAATATCCTGCTGCCGTTTGTCATAATTTGCATTATTGGCGGTGGCCTGAAAGCCATTCGCGGCGTGTTCCTTATTACGCTGCTTTGCGGTATCACAACGCTTGTTCCGCAGTATTTTGTCGCCATACATCTCGGGGCAGAATTACCCGCCTTTGCCGGCAGTCTGGTCAGTCTTTTTGCTGTCGCAATTGCCAGCCGCCTGCGCAAAGGGAAAACAGATCCCGAGTGGCGCATTGAAGTCAGCCACACCCGTGAAACGACGCCGCGCTCGGCGAAAGTGCTGTTCCGGGTCGGTTCTATCTATCTGTTTATTTTTGTCTTTATTCTGCTGTGCTCGCCGTTATTTCCAACGATAAAAGCGGCGGCTTCTCAGTTGGCTTCGGTGCTGCATTTTACGCTGGCCGATGGCAAAACGCTGGCGCTGAAAGTTGAATGGGTCACCACGCCCGGAATGTTGATCATCTTTGCGACTATTATTGGCGGTTTTATTCAGGGGGCATCGGCACGCGGTATGCTGGAAGTGTTTATCAAGACCGTGTTCCAGCTTAAAAATTCCATTGTCGCGATTATGGCGATCGTCGCTCTGGCAACGGTAATGGATCTTAGTGGTATTATCTCCACGCTGGCCCAGTCGATTGTCGATCTGACCGGAAGCTCGTACGTTTTTCTCGCTCCGGTGATTGGCGCGCTGGGAACGTTTGTTACCGGCAGCGACACCAACTCGAATATTCTGTTTGGCAAACTACAAACCATTGCCGCCAGTAAATTAAATATTGATCCAAACTGGCTGGCTGCGGCAAATACCTCCGGCGCAACGGGCGGGAAAATGATTTCACCGCAAAGTATCGCCATTGCGGTTTCGGCAACCAAAATGGAAGGACAGGCGAATCAGATAATGTCCGGCACTATGAAGTACTGCTGTGCCTATATTGTGATCCTTGGATTAAAAGTTGGTCTCTTTTATTACTGGTTTATGACTTAACGTTATTTTGCGCAACGACGACTGTTCATCAACTGGCAAATGCCTCTGTTTTCCTGTAGCCACGCCACTTTGACGGGGCTATGCTTACTAGCGAAAACATAACAATTACAGAGGCAATGTCATGGATCAGGAACTACTGGATGCGGGTTACCGGGCCTATACCGGCGAGAAAATCGATGTCTATTTCAATACGGCCATTTGTCAGCACTCGGGTAATTGCGTGCGCGGTAGTGCGAAGCTCTTTAATCTGAAACGTAAGCCGTGGATCATCCCGGATGAAGTGGATGTGGCAACGGTTGTGCATGTTATTGATACCTGTCCGAGCGGCGCGCTGAAATACCGCCAGAAATAAGTGAGGAAATGATGGAGATACTCGAAGGCCACAACAAATTTTATGTGAATGATGCTGCGGGTAATCAGGTCGCCGAAATCGTATTTGTACCGACGGGCGAACATCTGAGCATTATTGAGCATACGGATGTCGATCCCAGCCTGAAGGGGCAGGGCGTCGGTAAACAGCTTGTCGCGAAGGTGGTTGAAAAGATGCGCGAGGAGAACCGCAAGGTTATTCCACTTTGTCCTTTCGCCAAACATGAGTTTGATAAAACGCGCGAGTATGACGATATCCGCGCCTGATGCGTTTTACCGGTCATCGCCGTGGGTTTCTGCCCACGGTCTTTTCCGGCGCTCCGCTGTTTATTATCGGTTTCTCATAAACCCAGCGATTACCGTGGTCGTTGATAAGCTCGTACCTGACGGTACGACAATGTCCTGCCTTCCCGGATAACGATAGCGGTTGTGAAGACAGCGGAGCGATCATCAGCGGCGTTGCGCTGACGTTGTCGCACGCCAGCGCTGCCAGCGTGATGTACCACGGCGTCGGGTTATTAACATAAAGCTGCGCCTCCTGCGGCTGGAATATGAAGGTCAGCCGTTCGCCATCCTGCTCTCTCAATGGCCCAACGCCCTGTGGACGAATAAACACTTTCATGCGGATGCGCAGCGGCAGCACGAGTTTTTGCCGCGTTTTCGCGTCCTGATCGGTCATCGGCGGGATCTGGTAGATATTCAGCCAGTAAAGCGACTCCCGCTCGCGCGCTAACTCAGGCTTCTCTGCGAGCTGTAACTTTACCGTCCGAATTTCCGTCGGCTGCATTTTGAATACGGGCGGTATCGCGACGATGGGCGTGATGGTCTCAGCAGGCTGACTCAGCGGATCGCCTTCATCCGTCCAGATTTGAACCAGGGCAGGGTGCTGCGCTGAATTTGCCAGCGCCAGCGAATAATGGCTCTCTCCGGCGTTAAAAATAACGCGAGTCACTTCCGTATTGACCACGGCCCGTGCGGGGGGCGCCGTCCATCCTGTCCAGACGATAAGAAGCGTGTATGTGGGCCAGTTACTGAAAACTGACCACCACCTGGAGCTGTGCATAGACCGTTCCTGCTGTTACGTTTTCCCCCGGAATCGCTTCCAGAGAGGCGGTAAAGTCGCCGCTGTAGAGGCTGGTTGAGCCGCTGGCGGTTTGCGTGGTCAGATCCTGATAGCCGTACCAGCCGCCCGCGTTGCCCGTGGCTGTGGCTATTTGGTTGGGCAGAAGATTCAGCGCATTGCCATTTTGCTTGTCGCTGTAGAGGCGAATGCCGACGCCTGATGCAACGCCGTTTACGCCATAATGATTGTCGAGTAGCCATGTATAGGCGCCGGAACCGGTCTTGAGGCCCAACTGAGAGGCCGCATTGGCTGCGGTGGGATTGCTGACCAGGAATCCCATCGCTACATATGCTCTTAAGCTGGTGGACGCCGTCGTGCCGGACAACGCCCCGGTTTCGCATTCGACGCTAATGCTAAAAGGAGCCTGACTGCTGCCGCCGCTGATGAGTTCGCCAACGCTGGTAGGCGGTAACCTGACAATGGCAGGATAGTCGTTGACCCGGCAGGCGGCGCCGCGCACGAACACGGTCTGGCTGGTTAACGTCCAGCCGCCGGGCCACTGCGCTGCGCCCCAGCCGCTATAGTTGGTTCGGCTGTCAGCGCCCTCGAAAAGCCCTGAACTCATGCCGCCACCGTGGAAAGCAATATAGCCTGCCGGTCCCGCGTAGGGATAGGTATAACGGTTGGAACCATCAACGCCTCTGGCGCTGTCATCAACCCGAAACAGTTCAACAAATACGTCGCTAAAGGCGCTGGCTGGGATGTAGATATAGGTGCCGTCATTGAACATTTCACTTTCCGGGATTGCGCGCGCTTTCCAGTAACGGGAGTAATATTCTCCGGTTTTTAGATTGGTCAGCCTGACCGCCACGTTTTTAACGTAGGTGTAGTAAGCGCCGTCGATTCCCGGTACGTCGACCATGCCTCCCCAGTAATCGTCGCCGTTGGTGGCGTAGTATTCATATACCTGGCCGATTTCGGAAACGGTACAGCGAAACATAATCTGATTGGTCGTGACGCCCTGCGTTCGTCCATTGGGGACGAAACTGGCAGCGGCGCTGCCCAGCAACGTGCCTTCGCTCTGAAATCCCGTCCCGTTGCTTAAGGTAATGACGCCGGGCAAGCCCAGTTTCCCTTTTACATCGCCATCCCCCACGCCGCCCCAACTGGCGCCCACATAACCTGCGTCTTTCGCCGCCTGAGAAAGGGAGCTGGCTGACGTGACCTTGATGCAGGCGGACAGGGCAGGATGCGCAACCATGCCGCTGAATAACAGGCCGTAAAAGAGCTGTCTGATTTTCATACGTTATTCCTGACGACAAGGTAGTGTGAGCTGATACAGCGGCGCATGCGTTTTAGCCGGTAGTTGATACCAGACCTGGCACCGCTGCGTGGATTTTTGCCCCCACTGTACGAACAGCACGCCGGATTGTTCCGCCAGTCGGGCGTAAATTTGCCCGCCCTGGCCGACCATTCCCACGGATTCGCCGTGGCCGTCCGTCACGTCAGCGCCCATCGGCGGCTGGTCGCCATCGGGAAGCGTTGTGTTGATGAGCGCCGCTTTACCGCTGGTGGTCGTGAATTTCACGCGAGAAATCGCGCCGGCGTAGGGCACGATGCGCTTGCTGCCGCTCTGTAGCTCAACTTCGGCATTCATGTTTCCGCTGTCCAGACTTACGGTGTTATAGCGATAGGGGGTCATGGAAGGGAGCAGGGCATAGCCGAAATAATCGACCGTTGCGCCTTGCCCGTTACGTACCGCCGCGCCGCGTGCGCCTGGCGCTTCGATAAGCGCGAACGTATCGCTGGTGTAGGGGCCAGCGGTGATCCCGCCGCGGTGGGCGACCAGCGTGCCGGACATCCCCAGACCATATTGCTGGTAATCGCTGCCGCGGGAGGCAAAGCCGCGAAACGCGCCGACGGCGGTTCGTTGCTCCACGTTGCCGCCCCAGGTTGCGCTGCTGCCGTCGTGCTTATCTCGCTCCAGACCGCTATAAACGGCCCAGGATGTGGCGCTGTTCTCGCCCGTGGCGCCGCTTATCCCCACCGTGGCGGTGCGAACGTCGCGGCTGCGATTCATATCCAGATTTAGCTGCGTGCGGCTGGCGCCAACATCGAAGGGGATGGAGATCCCCAGTGAAAGCGTGTTTTCGGTGTATTTACGCTGGTTTTCGCGGTCAAAATCCTGGTCGTTTACGCTGGTGTCGTAGCGGCTGGCATAACTGCTGCGCTGTCTGGCGGCGCTAAGATTAAAGGTGATGTTGCGCCAGCTGTTGCTGTAGCCAAACTGGAGTTGGGTGATGCGCGACGCGTCGCTGTAGTAATCTGACGTACTGCCGGTGAAGCTAACCATGCCCCAGTCGCCCATCGGCTGGCTGAGCGTGGCGGAAAAGTTATTACGCTGGTGCAGCGTATCCGAATAATACGCCACGCTGTTTTTCTGCTGACGGCGCACGCCCAGCACATCCTGCAAATCACGATAACCGCTGGTGGAGTAACGGTAGGCCGCCAGCACCAGATTTGTGCCGGTGGTAAACGTTTTGCTGTAGCTGGCCTCAATGCGCCAGCCCTGCTCGTTATCGTCGTTTTCGACTCTGGCGTTTGAGTAAACGGTATTGAGGCCGAATGCCCCGACGGATGTTGCCATTACCCCGCCCAGCAGAAACGCCTGATAATCATCGGCCAGCCGTGAACCCAAATTGGCGGTTAGCGTGTTGCTCATCCCGCGCTGCAAAACGCCTTCGACAAATTTATTCTCCACGCTGTAGTAGTGGCGAACGTAGCCCATTGCCAGCTCATAGTTCCAGTTTCCCGGTCGAACGGAATCAGGAACCGCCGAGTAGGGAACGGTAAAACTTGAGATTTGCCCGTTCGCTTCGATGACATCGACGGCCAGATCGCCCTGGCCACGGGTATTGTAGAGATCGTTAATAACAAAAGCGCCGGGCGCGACGGTGGTTTCGTAAATCACTTTACCCTGCTGGCGTACCACCACGCGGGCGGTTGTGGTCGCCACGCCGCGCACTTCCGGCGCATAACCGCGTTTGCCCTGCGGCCACATCCGTTGATCGGTGTTCAGTTTTATGCCGTTGAATGAGAGGCTACCGAACAGGCTGCTGTTGGTGTAATTGTCCCCAAACGCTATCACGCTCTCAAACTGAGGAAGAGGGCGCTGAATCGCGGTCGCTACCGCATTGTATTTGTAGTGGCTACCCGTCTGGTTGTCATCGGCATAGCGGAGGTTCCCCTGATGACGAAATTGCCACAGCCCGATGTTGAAACCGCCATTGATATTGCTCCACAGGTAGTCGTAGCGCAGGTGTGAGTCTGTATTTTCCGTATGATAAAAATTGGTATTGTGGCGCAAAAACAGCGCGGTCTCTCCGGCGTCCCATTCGGAAACGGGAATATACCCCCGGGGAGCGTGGTAAAGCCCGGCCTGAGGAATCGTCATATTCAGGCGCAGCTTCGCCATATCCACTTGCCAACTGATTTTTTGCCCGGTCTCGCTGATGCGCAGACAGTGCGGCGTTGAAGACGCCGCAGAGGAGCGCGTGCGAATCGCGCTGGCGCGAACCACCTCAAACGGCAGACAGGGTTCGACGGCGTTATCCGGCGTGGCGGATGCGATAAGTTCGATCTTTTCCTGCTGGCGAATCAACTGGTTATTAAGATAAACATCCAGCACGTATTCACCCGCAGGCACGCTGTCTTGGGTATGATTAAAGCGCTGGAGATCCAGACCATGACCGTATGCGGACCCCTGGAGCAGCGCGGGATCAAAATAGTAATCGGCCCTGGTCGCAGCGGAAAATGCCGTAACGCATACCATCAGGCCGAAACCCGCCGGGCGGTTAAAGAGGAAAATCTTCACTGATTCTGGCTCCCTGATCGTTAATCAACGTGATGCGAACACGCTGATTTGCAGTCGATCGGGCGTCGGTAAAGACATAACGCTCACTGCTGAAAGGGGCAATCATGCCTGCTTTTTGGGCGCGGGTTTCTGAGGCATTGATCAACTGTAGCCCGGCAATGGTGATGTAATAAGGCTGATTATTTTTAATGGTGATGCCGGTTTGACCTGTCCGCGTGACCTGAAGGTTCGCCAGCATTTTTTGTGGATTACCGTTTAATTCAGCCGGACGATAAAATAACTTCACCCGGTTGCGTAGCATGATCAGCAGGCTGTTTTGATTGCCCTGATCCGGGCTACGTTGGCCCACATTCGCGGGCGGAACCTGCATAAAATTAAAATAGAACAGAGATTCCCTGTCTTGTGGCAGGGACTGGGCCGCCGTAAAAACAATCCGAATAATTTGCCCTTCGCCGGGTTGAATACGAAATACCGGCGGCGTGGCGATAAAGGGAAGTTGAGCTGATTTCTCCGGCCCGTCTGTCATATTGCCGTTATCGAACCAGGTTGAGACCACGTAAGGGAAGGAATCTTTATTCTTTAAATGAACATCGACAGAGTTGGCTGAACCATTATAAATAATTCGCGTCCCGGTCATGGTAATACTGGCGGCGACGTGTTCACTCCAGAGTGTAAAAAAGATAAACAGAAACCCCGCGAGAGAATACAGGGCGTCGCGAATGGGGTTCATTTATTACTCCCTGGTCGAAAGAGGGCGGGACGAAATTCCCGCCTGGGTTAAATTACTGGTAAGAAACCGCGTATTGCATGGAGGCCTGCACCGTACCGGTGGTTGCTGCGCCCCCTGAGTAATATTGGGCCTTGTAGGTTGCCGTGGCTGATGTCTCATTTGCCGCCAGCGCTAAATCTCCGCCGCCATTAAACGCATTGCGAAAATCGATCTCTGTATCACTGGTGTCGAGGATCTGAATTTCAACATCGCTCGCCGAGCCATTGCTGGCCAGGTTCCCGGTCGTGGCGCTGATGTTATTTCCGACGAAGACGGTCGAAATATTGATCCCGGAGGCTGAGCCGGTGCATCCGCTGACGCCGATGTCGAAGGTCGTTTGTCCTGCAACCTGATTGGTGTTCAAGGTGTTTACCGTGACGGTAGGCAGTAAGACGACAGGTGAGGCCTCAGAACCATTTACCGATACGGAACAGGTTTCATCAGAAACTTCTCCCATAAATGTAATGGTATTATCAGAAGCCAGCGCGCCCGCAGAATAGATCGCGGAGATCACCAGCGCCGGAATTAGGGCACGATTCAGTTTCATAACTAAACTCCATTTTCATTCAGTCGTGTTGATTTACCCTGAGAATTCAGGGTGTTCCCAATGCTCAGGGACATTCATAAAAATGGCACTGTGCTGGAATGTTGCTGTATTAAGTCAGTGTTGGCGAAAATATTGGTATTAATCCTGGTGTTGAGGCGTTGAAATAGAAAAATGTGCTGCTGAACGCGCCTTCTCTGTTTTTATTCAACAATGCGTTTCAGGCGACAAATAGCCCATCTGAAAATATATCTTTTTTCTTATGCCGGAATTTTAACGACAGTAATCTTAAATATGAAAATCGTTTAAAACATCCGAATAAATCTTTTGTAATAGGTGGTGGCTATTAAAAACTGGAAATAGATCGGTTGCGTCGATATTAAGATAATTAGATATTCGCTTTATTGGTATTAATGATTTAGCCGTAAAGTCGTTCCATGTCGGTGTGTTAATTAATTGAATGTGTGATGTAAATAGATACCGGTTTTATAATAATCATCAGCATCACTATACTGTTTCTGTTGCTGACTATTAGGTGCGTACTCTTTACTTTAGGAATTTTATTTTATTTTGTTGGATCTTTTGGAGCTTAAAAGGCTTAGTTTCCAATAAACCCCATTTGATTAAGATCAACAATTGATGCAATCGTATTTAAGTTGCCAGTTGATATAGTGCGTTTTGTTCGCATAAAGCGTGTTTTCTGCGCGGAATTATGCTGATGTTGAGCGTGGGAGAGAACAATTTTTCCGCAATAAATCCGCAATGCCTGCGCGCTTGTCGCAAAAGCGCGGAACTGCAATACGCGCCGGGTAATAGCATCGAATTATACGGCCAGGCGACTTTCTGGAAAGATTTGTTAATGCGCCTCACTCATCAGAGCGGCTTACCGCCCGTCTACGGTCTGCTCATGGCTTGCGAAAAATTGATATGAACGGACGTGCAGCGCCCGGGTCGCTGCACGTTTGTGGAAAAAGGCGGGGAACAATTAGTGGATAATGCCCAGATAACCATGCATTCCCATATAAAGCCCCACCAGACCGATCAGTATGCTGGAGAAATAGGGGGCTTTTCTCGCCAGGGTATTAAATCCGCTCCAGCGTTTTGCGGCCTGTTGCACGCTGATGGCTGCGCCCACGCCAACGGCTACCAGCGTTAACGCCAGACCAATGCTGAAGCACAGTACCATCGTGGCTCCCAGCGTGAAGGCTTTAAGCTGGATGCAGATCAGCAATACGGTGATGGCTGCCGGGCAAGGGATCAGGCCGCCCGTCAGGCCAAACAGTAAAATCTGTCCGTTTGTCACTTCCCGGTCGTGAAAGCGGCGCTGAATATCGGTCGCATGTGCCCGTTCATGGGCATCCTGCCAGGCGTGCGATCCGTCCGTTAGCCCTTTCAGGGAAATATGAACATGCTGGTGGTCGTGGTGATGGTCGTGGTCGTGATGGTGGTGCTCATGGTCGTGATGGTGGTGAGTGTGGGCAGGAAGCCTGTTAGCCAACCCGTCCCGCTCCCCTTTCCAGGTACGCCAGAACATCCAGAACGCCGTGCTCAGAATAATGATGGCGGAGACCAGTTGTAGCCAGGGTTCCACGGATTCTGCGGTAAACGCTCTGCTGATGTACATGCCACCCAGGGCGATAAGCCACACAACGGCGGTATGTGAAAGCGTGGCTGCCAGCCCCAGCATCACAGCCTGCTTAATCGTCCCTTTGATGGCGATGATAAACGCCGCCATCATCGTTTTGGAGTGCCCGGGTTCCAGCCCATGTAATACGCCCAACAGAATGGCGCTGGGAATGAAAAACCAGGCGTTTCCTTGCTGAAGTAATGTTGAAAATTCGCCCATGAGAATGATTCTTAGTTGTCTTATTTCCCCGCATTCTACTCCCCCCCAGTACCAAATACTACCCCCCAGTAGCGTCACAATGCTATAATCCATAATGATTTATGTTAATAAGGCGTTGTTATGTCACATACGATCCGGGATAAACAAAAACTTAAAGCTCGCGCCAGTAAAATCCAGGGGCAGGTTGTCGCACTGAAAAAAATGCTGGATGAACCTCACGAATGTGCCGCGGTATTGCAGCAAATCGCGGCGATACGCGGCGCGGTGAACGGATTAATGCGTGAGGTGATCAAAGGGCATCTGACCGAACACATTGTTCACCAGAGCGATGAAGTGAAGCGCGAAGACGATCTGGAAGTGATCCTGAAGGTGCTGGATTCCTATATAAAATAGCCGGGACCGGTGCCCGACTGTTGTCTTCAATGCTAACGCCGTCTTTGCAGATGAATAAGCGAGCCTTTGCATTCCTTTGTGATCATTGGGAATGCGGCTTTTTCATTGGAGAGTGGATGCGAATGAATAAACAGCGTGTTTATCTTCCCGCCCATTCTTTTCTCGATCCTCTGTTTATAAGCATAGACGCTGCGGATATCCATACTCAGTAACTCGGCGATTTGATGCGGATTTTTCCCTGCAACCATGTTACCCATAATGATGAACTCCGTCTGGGTCAGGGTATTCCCTTTTGTAAAAGACAGATGTCGCCCAATAAATACTTGTCTGATTTTTTCATTTGCAACCGCCAGTCCATCATCGTGATAAATGACGACAGAAACCGCCGGATGATGTTTACGCCAGTAGTTGGCTAACGACTGCATGTTCCGATCGCTCACCAGTACAATACCCATACGTGTGCTGGCGAGATAATCAATCCACTGTTTGTCGAGAAACAGCCGCAAAAAGCTGATAGAGAAATCGACAAAAATATAACCATTTAATCGGGCATTATGATTATTATTTAAAATGCCCTCAATAACACCTCTGTTAAAGTAGATACTTTCTTCCGGCCACATACAAAAACATGCGTTAGCACAATATTGTAAACGAGGTGATTTTTCTGGCATTATTTTACAATGTAAAGAACAACTACTGCACGTAAGGTTTTTTAATTTAACATCCAGCTCCATACAGGAACCTCCCTATCCGTAGATAATTTCATAATTTCATCCGTTTTTAAATATGTCAATACTTTGCCAGACGGCAATTAGCGTGCGTAAAAAATCGATGTATATCACTTATTGCTATTTTTCTTAAAGCCTTGCGATGCATTTATAATAGTGGCTATTTACATGCTACTTATTTTCCTGGGGCAGTGTCTCGTCAGAGACAGAAACAATTTAGCATCCAGGACTTTTATAGCAAAATCCAGGAATAGTTATATTGCAAAAATGTTTAAGATATTTTGTTAAATGGCATTTATGGACAAAAGTTGCATTAATGTTAATTGCTGTATCTTAATTGTAAAATCGCTATTGTTTTTCATAATTAATAAATTATGTATTTGTGTGCTTTTTAAGCTTATCGTAATAATATCAGGAGAGCATGAAAATGCTTTAAAAATAGTCTTAATTAAGAACAAATGATCTTTTTTGACTTAAGGTTTTTGATTTATAAGTAATTTTACCGCTGGCGTTTGACAGTAATCGCATAATCAAATATTTATAGTGATCTCGATATAAGAATTTTGTAGCATGGCATTCATCATGTGAATGCCAGAAGGAATACTGTGTCGGATTTGTTAAAACACGCCAGATGTTACACAATTAATAACCTGGTTGACTTTCACCCTGGAAATCGGGCGTTATCGAATAGCGCAATGCAGAAGACCGTAACGTTACAAAGTCCTGCAAGCCTTATCCTTTTATATCTTATTCAGCATAACAACACGGTGGTTTCTCAAAACCAGCTGATTACAGCGGGTTGGGGAGAGAAGAATCATGTTACCTCGGCGAATACTTTTTATCAGACGATTCTCATTCTAAGAAATGCGTTAAGTGATATTGGGTTACCGCGCGATCTTATAAAAACCATTGCCCGTCGCGGTATGATGATTTCAGCGAATATTCAGACGGATGAGATAACCGCAAAAGCATCAGCGATCGAAGCGCCGGCGCAGATTGTTGCACCCCCTATGGAACCGAAGGGAGACACGCTAATAAAAAAGCGCCATCTCTCGTTGCCTGCGGCGCTTTGCGGACTGGCGCTTCTGGTGGTGATGATAAGCATTGCCGCCAGCCTGTTTTATATGTCTCCAGAGTCGCTGCTGTCGTCTTATGAGGTTCTGGATTCCGAGACTTTTTCATCCTGTACCGTCCTGCAAAAAGGGAATGATGTGCTGGAGCTAAATTATATTCGCTTTATGCACAAACATCGCGAGATTTGCGATAACAATAACTATGTGTTTCTCTCAGGAATGAGCAGCGCAAAAAATATCACGGCGATTATATGCCCGGAGGATGCCAGAGAAAATCCGTCCGTAAAGTGTATAACCTACTATTCGATAAATGATGAAAATTAAAATACTGGCAGCGGCTATTATTATCACGATCCTCATTGTGGGTGGCGGAGGATTCTGGTATGCACACAGCATTAACCCGAAAATTGATTGCAGTGGTTATGCCGTCTGGGATATTGACCATGAACTTTTTGCTGGTGATATTACCTACCAGATGCATAATCATCAGGGAATCGTGACATTAACCGGCGTGTTGAATACGCCCGACGCTCATTCTTATAAAATTAGCCGGATTATTTATTTTACGTACCAGAAGTTGCAGCAAAACTATATTATTACGACGCATAATCTGGTCCGATATCCGTCTGACGAATTACAGGGCAGTCATGAACGCAAGGCTATGCCGCTTATTTATTTATCAAAGGACGCGACGTTCTCGTTTTTGATACAACCCTGGCGGGAAGGCTGGACGTTTACGACAGTCGGGTCGCCCTCACTATTATGCCGATAGATTAAAGACTGAGTAAAACGGCTCGCCCCTCTTCAGGTGGATGAGCCGTTTTGTATTGAGATTAGCCAAAAAACATCACGGACACGCAAAGCAGACCCACAATCAGGGTAAGCAGATTTCCCAGAGAGCGGTATGGTTTGAGCGCGGGGATCAGATAGGTTGACAGCGTCGGCATGATAAACAAAATCATGGCGATAAGCGGGCCGCTGATCGCATAAATCATCGAAATGGCGTTGGGATTAATGCAGCAAACGACAAAGGTAATCAGCGAGACCAGCATGATAGACAGGGCGCGATTAAATGCCCGGCTTTTCTTCACGCCAGTCTGAAGTAACGCCGTTCGTACTATCTCTGTTGCCCCTTCAATCACTCCAAAATAGGTGCCCAGAAACGATTTTGACATCGCGATAACGGCGACAATAATCCCTGAAATGGAGAGCCATGCCGGTGCGGCTGGCATCATAGACAGCGCTGACAGGATGGTCACGCCTTCATGTTTCGCGGCTTCAATATAGGATGGCGGAATGGAGAGCAGACAGCTGAAAACGAAAAACAGCACGCTCAGGCAAATGATCAGATAAGCCACCTTCATGATTTTTTTGCATTTACCCATGGCCTGCTCGCCGTATCTTTCACGTCTGTCGATAGCAAACGTGGAGATAATGGGCGTATGGCTAAAAGCGAAAACCATCACCGGAATGGATATCCATACCTGATGAAGTGTGTGCCGATCGAAAGACATCTGGCTGGTCAATAACGCGGGCTGCCAGCTTCCGGTCAAATAAAGCGACAGAAATAAGAAATAGGCGATAAGCGGAAACACTAAAAAGCCCATCACGCGGATAGTCGCATGTCGTCCCATCAGGAAAATCAGATTCAGAATCAATACGACGCCCAGACTGACCAGAACACGCACCCGCAGGTCTACCGTCATCTGCTTTGCCAGCTGTTCCGTCAGGGAATTGGTTATCGCCACGGCGTAAATCAGGACCACCACGAAAAACGCAATAAAGTATAGCGAGGTGATGAGACTGCCGATCTTCTTGCCGTAGTAATGCGTTACCGCACCGGTGATCCCTTCGCCAGCGGAGGTTTTCGAAGAGAGGATAAACTGGCACAGCGCTTTATGAGGCCAGTAAGTCAGAGGCCAGGCAACCAGTGCGGTAATAAACAGCACGATGGCCCCCGCGGAGCCCAACTGAATGGGGAGGAAAAGGGTGCCTGCGCCGACCGCAGTCCCATATAGTGCAAAACTCCAGAGAGTTTCTTCTTTTGACCAAATTTTCGACATTATTTGAACGTATCAACTATAAAATAAACAAAAAGAAGCGCAATTTACCATAAATGGCATGAGGCTGGGGAAACTAAAGCGGTGTGCGAGGGCAGGCAGGAAGCGCCGGAACGGGGAATGTTCCGGCTAAACAGTGCATTATCAGGCAGTAACGCGCTGCTGGCGGCGTCTTACTACGCGAAGACGCAACGTGTCATAGGCCCAGTTGTAGAACATGGTGTATGGCAGGAAGAAAAGGAAGAAACCGATTTCCAGCGTGAAGGCCTGCAACAGGCTGACGTTCAGCGCCCAGGCGACAATACTTACACCAATAACGATAAAGCCGCTTTCAAATCCCAGCGCGTGCAGTGCGCGAACTTTAGCGGTGCGCGTCACTACGTGTGACGGCCAGAAGCGGTCAAACAGCGCGTTATAGATGATATTCCAGATCATCGCCGTGGTTGCCAGCAGAATGGTTAAGCCTCCCATTTCCAGCACTGAGCGCTGCATCAGCCAGGCGGTAGTCGGGGCCAGAATGGCGGTGGCAATGCCTTCGAAGCAGACCGCATGGAAAATGCGTTCGAGTAGCGAACGGCGTTGGACTAAATCATGTTGCATAGGATCAAACCTTTTTTTTCATCTCCGGGAAAACGGAATGTCAGGCATTTTATCGTTTAATATGATATCTAAAAGATAGAATCCATCGATAAAGTAGATAGTTTATGCGCTACTCTCCCGAAGCATTAATCGCATTTGTTGAGACGGTCTCCTGCGGCTCGTTTTCCGCTGCGGCGCGCCGGTTACGGAAAAGTCAGTCCACCGTCAGTACGGCGATTGCCCACCTGGAAGCCGATCTGGGGTTTTCACTGTTTGATCGCTCTTCACGACAGCCAGTGCTGACGGAAGAGGGCAAGCGGGTGCTCAGCTATGTGCAGGCTATTCTGTCAGCAAGCGATCGTCTGGATGAGGTGGCGTTATCCCTGTCTGGCGAAACGGAAACCCGTCTGACATTCGTGCTATCCGACACCCTGCATCCAGACGTTCTGGAAGAATTAATGGTGCAGTTCGACCGCCAGTTTCCCCATACGGAATTTGAATGTCTGATCGGCGAAGATGAAGATGTCATCGATCTCCTGCAAAAGGGACGCGCGCAGGTCGGGCTGATTGAAGCGCGCAATCATTACCCTACCGAGATGGGGGTGACGCGCCTGCCCATGCAGACATGGATGGGACTCTACGTGGCGGCCTCACATCCTCTGACCGCGCAGAAAACCCTGCAATGGGATCAGCTGCATACCTGGCGTGAACTGCGGCTGAATACCTATCTGGAAAGTGGCGCCAGCGTGGCGCGCGGCCCGGCCTGGTCTGCACCTAACTATTTGTTATTACTGAGTATGGCGGTACAGGGATTTGGCTGGTGCGCATTGCCTTGCGCGCTGGTGGAAGAGTTCGCGGCTGAAAAACCGCTGGTGCAACTGGATGTGCCCGGCTGGCCAAAGGCGATCTCGATTGATCTTCTCTGGAACAAGAAGTCGCCGCCGGGCGCGGCGGGAAGCTGGCTCCGCGATCATTTACAGCAGGGGCGTATACCGGCTGATTAAAATAGCTGCAATTTCCTTTGTGATAAAACTCACCATTTTTAAACAAGCAGGATAATTATCTTTAACAATCCTCTACTATTGCGGTGTTATTTTGCGCTGAGGTGGTGATGAAAGAGGTTGTGATAGTTGGGGCTTTACGTACGCCGATCGGATGCTTCCAGGGAACGCTGTCCCGCCATTCTGCCGTTGAACTGGGCAGCATGGTGGTAAAAGCGTTGATGGAGCGTACCGGCGTTGATGTACATGCTATCGATGAAGTTATCCTCGGTCAGGTGCTCACGGCGGGCGCAGGACAAAACCCGGCGCGGCAGTCAGCCATCAAAGGTGGGCTGCCCAACACCGTTTCCGCTATCACCATCAACGATGTCTGCGGCTCCGGCCTGAAAGCGCTGCACCTGGCTACGCAGGCGATTCAGTGCGGCGAGGCGGATATTGTCATTGCCGGCGGGCAGGAGAACATGAGCCGGGCGCCGCACGTTCTTACCGACAGCCGCACAGGGGCGCAGCTCGGTAACAGCCAACTGGTGGACAGCCTGGTTCACGACGGCTTGTGGGATGCGTTTAACGATTACCACATGGGCGTTACCGCTGAAAATCTGGCGCGGGAATACGGCATCAGCCGCGAATTGCAGGACGCCTATGCCCTCAGTTCCCAGCAAAAAGCGCGGGCGGCCATTGATGCCGGGCGTTTTAAAGCTGAGATTGTCCCGGTTGTCACCCAGCGTAACGGCCAGCCTGTCGTTGTCGATACTGATGAGCAGCCAAGAACCGATGCCAGCGCGGAAGGATTGGCCCAGTTGAACCCGGCATTTGATCTCCTCGGCTCGGTCACGGCGGGCAATGCCTCGTCAATTAACGATGGCGCGGCTGCCGTCATGATGATGAGCGAAGCCAAAGCGCAGGAACTGGATTTACCCGTACTGGCGCGTATTCGCGCTTTTGCCAGCGTCGGCGTCGATCCCGCACTGATGGGCATCGCACCCGTTTACGCCACCCGACGTTGTCTGGAACGGGTAGGCTGGCAACTGGCGGATGTGGATCTTATCGAGGCTAACGAGGCTTTTGCTGCGCAGGCGTTATCCGTTGGCAAAATGCTGGAGTGGGACGAACGCCGGGTGAACGTTAACGGTGGAGCGATTGCGCTCGGTCATCCCATTGGCGCATCCGGCTGCCGGATTCTGGTGTCGCTGGTGCATGAGATGGTTAAACGCAATGCGCGAAAGGGCCTGGCGACGCTCTGCATTGGCGGTGGGCAAGGTGTGGCGCTTGCTATCGAACGAGATTAAAACCGCTTTCATTTTCCGCTTCCCCCATACAGGCGCTGCCAACCGCGCCAGCCGCAATATGTGCTGATATTTCCCCTCCCTGACGCCGCGGGTTGCAGCAATCCGGCGTTTCTTTTCAGGAGCACACGCTGCTCCCATATCCACCTGATAAACCTATCTTATTGTTTTTAATTTTATTTTAAGTATCTCCGCCTGTGCCTGTTAAAGGGAAATCTCGCGCTGACGTGATCGCAATTACACTTTTGATAATAAGATGCAGAAAAACTGAAACAACGTTTTATTTGTAATTGAAAACCCGTTTCTGGAGGGATATCATTACCGCATAAAGTAAAACGGAACGGTGTTTCGCCTTCCGTTCTGACATTCACGGTCGGTTTATTATTGGAGGTTGATGTGGACGTAAGACAGAGCATCCACAGCGCGCACGCTAAAACGCTGGACACCCAGGGGCTGCGCAACGAATTTTTGGTCGAGAAAGTGTTTGTTGCTGATGAATACACCATGGTTTACAGCCACATCGACCGCATTATTGTCGGCGGCATCATGCCGGTAGCGAAAACGGTTTCCGTTGGCGGTGAAGTTGGTAAACAGTTGGGCGTTACCTACTTCCTGGAGCGTCGTGAACTGGGGGTGATCAACATCGGCGGGCCGGGCACGATCGCTGTCGATGGTCAGTGCTATGAGATCGGCCACCGCGATGCCTTATACGTCGGTAAAGGCGCGAAAGAAGTTGTTTTCGCCAGCGTTGATGGCGCAAATCCGGCGAAGTTCTACTACAACTGCGCGCCGGCGCATACCACTTACCCGACGAAAAAAGTGACGCCAGCCGATGTCGCGCCGGTCACTCTGGGCGACAACCTCACCAGTAACCGCCGCACCATTAACAAATACTTCGTGCCGGACGTACTGGAGACCTGCCAGCTGAGCATGGGCCTGACCGAACTGGTGCCCGGCAACCTGTGGAACACCATGCCTTGTCATACCCATGAACGCCGCATGGAAGTGTACTTCTATTTCAACATGGAAGAGAACGCCTGCGTCTTTCATATGATGGGGCAGCCTCAGGAAACGCGTCATATCGTGATGCATAACGAGCAGGCGGTTATCTCCCCAAGCTGGTCTATTCACTCCGGTGTCGGCACCCAGGCCTATACGTTCATCTGGGGGATGGTGGGTGAAAATCAGGTCTTTGATGATATGGACCACGTTGCAGTAAAAGATCTGCGCTAGTCGCGGACGGCAATCATGTCTGTCCGTGACAGGCACTAAGAAAATAAGGATTAACAATGATTTTGAATGCATTCTCTCTTGAAGGTAAGGTCGCGGTAGTCACAGGTTGTGATACCGGTCTGGGTCAGGGGATGGCGCTGGGTCTGGCGGAAGCGGGCTGTGATATTGTCGGGATCAACATTGTTGAGCCGACGGAAACCATTGAACGCATCACCGCGCTGGGCCGCCGTTTTTTAAGTCTGACGGCGGATTTGCGTCAGATTGACGGTATTCCAGCCCTGCTTGAACGTGCGGTGGCGGAGTTCGGTCACATCGATATTCTGGTGAATAACGCCGGTCTGATCCGCCGTGAAGACGCGATCGACTTCAGTGAAAAAGACTGGGATGACGTCATGAACCTGAACATTAAGAGCGTGTTCTTTATGTCTCAGGCTGCGGCGAAGCACTTCATCGCCCAGGGTAACGGCGGCAAAATTATTAATATCGCCTCTATGCTCTCCTTCCAGGGCGGGATTCGCGTTCCTTCCTACACCGCGTCTAAAAGCGGTGTTATGGGCGTAACGCGCCTGATGGCGAACGAATGGGCGAAACATAACATCAACGTGAACGCTATCGCGCCGGGTTACATGGCGACGAACAATACTCAGCAACTGCGTGCCGATGAGCAGCGTAGCGCGGAAATCCTCGACCGTATTCCGGCGGGGCGTTGGGGGCTGCCGAGCGATCTGATGGGGCCGGTGGTGTTCCTGGCGTCCAGCGCATCTGACTATATTAACGGCTATACCGTTGCGGTAGATGGCGGCTGGCTGGCGCGTTAATTCTGATGTCGTAAAAGCCTCGCCCCGGTGAGGCGATAACATCCGGCCTGCGCAGGGTTTCCTGTACAGGCCGGATGCGTATGGCTTACGCGTTGAGGAAATCTTCGCGTACTGGCGTGAAGGTATCCAGCAGTGTTCCCGGTTGTAAACACACGCAGCCATGCATGATATTGGGCCGTTTATATAGCGTGTCGCCGGCGCGCACCACATGCTTTTCTTCACCAATAGTAAACTCAAATTCACCAGACAAAACGTAAGTCAGCTGTTCATGAGGATGATTGTGCAACGGCCCGATTGCGCCTTTTTCGAAATTCACCTCTACCGCCATCATGTTACCGTCGTGAGCCAGAATACGCCGGGTAACGCCATTTCCCAGATCCTCAAGCGTCGTCTCATTATGAAAAATAAACATGCGGTGATCCTGTTATTTATTGAAACAATGTTTCAACTAAATTAGTTCATACCGGGGAAAAAGAAAATGGCAGACCAAATGAACTGGAAACTTGATCACAAGTTTGCTTCACTGCTGTCATCAAGGTGAGAAGGAGAAGGTAATGAAAACGATTGGACTGCTGGGCGGCATGAGTTGGGAATCGACGATCCCCTATTACCGTTTGATTAATGAAGGAATCAAAACACGGCTGGGCGGTTTGCATTCCGCCAGCCTGTTGCTGCATAGCGTTGATTTCCATGAAATTGAAGAGTGTCAGCGCCAGGGCGAGTGGGATAAAACGGGAGATATTCTGGCGCAGGCCGCACTGGGTTTGCAGCAGGCGGGCGCAGAAGCGATAGTGCTGTGTACTAATACCATGCATAAAGTGGCGGAGACGATTGAGTCGCGCTGTTCACTGCCGTTTTTACATATTGCGGATGCGACAGGGCGGGCGATTGTGCGCAAAAACATGACGCGCGTGGCGCTACTGGGGACGCGCTACACGATGGAGCAGGATTTTTATCGCGGGCGTCTGGAGCAGCGATTTGCGATTGAAACCCTGGTGCCGGAAACTGACGACCGCGCGCAGATCAACCAGATAATCTTTGACGAACTGTGCCTCGGCGAGTTTAGCGAACGCTCCCGCCAGTATTATTTGCAGGTGATCGAACGTCTGGCGGCGCAGGGCGCTCAGGGCGTGATTTTCGGCTGTACTGAGATCGGGTTGCTGGTGCCGGAAGCGCAGAGCGCGCTGCCGGTGTTTGATACTGCGGCGATCCATGCGGCTGACGCCGTGGAATTTATGCTTTCGTAACCGGCTCCAGAATGGCCTCCAGCGGATCGACAAGACGCGGAAGGCTGGTTTGCAGGTGCTCACTAAACGCATCCACCAGCGCGGATGATGGCCGGTGCAGCGGGCGGATCAGACTGACGGTAAACGGAACGTCGACACTGAACCGCCGCACGGTCACTCCGCTGGCGGCATAATCCAGCGCGGTGAGCGGGTTAACCACCGAGAGCCCGGCGCCCGCGCGCACCATCGCACAAACTGACGCCGCGCTGTGGGTTTCCACGACCATCCGGCGTTTAACCTGGTGTTCGTTAAACAGCGCATCCAGCAGCTGGCGATAGCTGTCGGTGCGCGACAGGCTGATGTAATTCTCTCCCTGAAAGTCGCCCGGCGTCAGCACGGATTTGGTCGCCAGCGGGTGGCCGGGCGGCAGCACGCACACTTCATTTAGCGTCAACAACGCGGTGCGTTCGGTGCCTGCCGGGGTATGCAACGTCTCCGTCAGGCCGAGGTCGTGGCGTTGAGCGGAAAGCCACTCTTCCAGCAGCGGCGACTCCTGCGGCACGATGTTCAGGCTGACATCAGGATAGCGGGCGAGAAACGGTTGCAGCAGCGTGGGTAAAAAGGACTGGGAGAAAACGGGCAGGCAGACAATCGACAGCTCGCCCTGGCGAAATTCACGCAGGCTCTCCGCCGCGTTTACAATGCGATCCAGCCCATACCAGGAACGCTGCACCTCTTCGAATAGCCGTAATCCTTGCACCGTCGGGTGCAGGCGTCCGCGCGTGCGCTCAAATAGTTTAAGCCCCAATACTTTTTCGAACCGCGCCAGCTCCCGGCTGACGGTGGGCTGTGAGGTATGCAGCAGGCGTGCCGCTTCGGTCAGGTTTCCGGCGGTCATCACGGCATGAAAGATTTCAATGTGGCGCAGGTTCACGGCTGCCATCGTTGGCTTTCCCCTCAGTGGATATCATCCATATCATTTTTGCATAGACTCGCCATAAAACGATATTTTTTATTCCCTTCAGTTTGTGGCGTAATCATAAAAAATGTCTTGCCCGGAGCCTGCTATGCCACATTCACTGAATTGCACTGATACCGACCTCAACGCTGAAAATCTGCTCAGACTACCGGCGGAATTCGGCTGCCCGGTATGGGTTTATGACGCGCAGATTATTCGCCGTCAGATCGCGGCCCTGCAACAGTTTGATGTGGTGCGCTTTGCGCAAAAGGCCTGCTCGAATATTCATATTTTGCGCCTGATGCGTGAGCAGGGCGTAAAGGTGGATTCCGTTTCGCTGGGTGAAATTGAGCGCGCGCTGGCGGCGGGATATGATCCGCAAAACCATCCTGATGATATCGTCTTCACGGCTGATGTCATTGACGCCGCCACGCTGGCCCGCGTCAGCGAACTGCGCATTCCGGTGAATGCCGGGTCGGTGGATATGCTGGATCAACTGGGGCAGGTTTCGCCGGGCCATCGCGTCTGGCTGCGTATCAATCCCGGTTTTGGTCACGGGCACAGCCAGAAAACCAATACCGGCGGCGAGAACAGCAAACACGGCATCTGGCATACCGATCTGCCTGCCGCGCTGGCGGTGATGCAGCGCCATCGGCTTCAGCTTGTTGGGATCCACATGCACATTGGTTCCGGCGTTGATTACGGTCATCTGGAGCAGGTGTGCGGCGCGATGGTGCGTCAGGTTATCGATTTTGGGCAGGATCTGGAGGCGATTTCGGCGGGAGGCGGGCTGTCGATCCCTTATCACGAGGGAGAAGAGGCGGTCGATACGCAGCATTACTTCGGACTGTGGAACGCCGCCCGCGAGCAAATCGCTCGCCATCTGGGGCATCGGGTGAAGCTGGAAATTGAACCGGGACGTTTTCTGGTGGCGCAATCCGGCGTGCTGGTGACGCAGGTACGCAGCGTGAAAGAGATGGGGCGCCGTCATTTTGTGCTGGTGGATGCCGGTTTCAACGACCTGATGCGCCCGGCAATGTACGGCAGCTATCACCATATTACGGCGCTGGCGGCGGACGGTCGCTCGCTTGAACATGCGCCGCTGCTGGACACCGTGGTGGCGGGGCCGTTGTGTGAGTCTGGCGATGTCTTTACGCAGCAGGAAGGCGGTAACGTGGAAACGCGTGCGCTGCCTGCGGTCGCGCCGGGGGATTACCTGGTTCTGCACGATACCGGCGCGTACGGCGCGTCCATGTCATCAAATTACAACAGCCGACCGCTGCTGCCGGAAGTGCTGTTTGATAATGGTAAAGCGCGATTGATTCGCCGCCGCCAGACGATTGAAGAGTTGCTGGCGCTGGAAGTTCTTTAACCGGCAGGCTGGATAAGACGCCTTTGCCTGATGGCGCTACGCTTATCAGGCCTACAGACGGCGCAATATCGTAGGTCGAATAAGGCGTCTTTGCCTGATGGCGCTACGCTTATCAGGCCTACGGACGGCGCAATATCGTAGGCCGGATAAGGCGCTTGCGCCGCCATCCGGCAAACCATCAGCAATCCGACTGAAAAAATGGCCCGGTGGTCACTGAATCACGCAGCACTAATGTTCCTGTAAACGGCGGGATCGGCTCCAGCTCCTCGCCGCTCGCCAGCCGAATCGCCTGATCGATTGCGGTGGTGATCATACTGTCGATCGGCAGATAAACGGTGGACAGCGCCGGTTCCAGCCACTTCGCGCTGGGCGCGTCATCGAAGCCAAACAGTGAAATATCCTGCGGTATCCGCAGCCCGGCCTGATGCAGCGCCTTTGATGCGCCAAGCGCCATATCGTCGTTACAGGCAAAGAGCGCGGTAAAGGCGATCCCTTCCTCCAGCAGTTCACGGCACGCTTCGTACCCGCGTGTCATACTGGAGTCGCCGTATTTCACTTTCGCCGGGTCCCAGGCGATCCCGTTTTTCTCCAGCGCCTTGCGGTAGCCCGTCAGGCGGGATTTTCCCGTTGGCGTGTGATTCGGTACGGTAATGCAGGCGATATCCCGATGGCCCTGTGAGATCAGGTAATCCACCGCCTGAAACGCGGCATCTTCCTGTTCAAAGAATATGGCGCGATCGCGGGCCAGACTGACATCGCGATTGATCACGACCAGCGGCGTCTCTATGGTATTAATCAACGAGATGATCGTTTTTTCGCTCATATAGCGGGTATAGAGAATGATCGCGTCGCACTGCCTGTCGGCCAGCATCTGCACCGCCTCTTGCTCGCGTTCCGGCGTGTCATGGCCATCGGTCACGATAAGCTGCTTACCGTGCGACTCTGTCTGGCGTGACGCCTGTTGCAGCAAACGCCCGAAGTAAAATCCGTCAAAGGTCGAGACAACAAGCCCAATGCTGTTACTGGTGCGGTTCGCCAGCGATCGCGCCAAAAAATTGGGTCGGTAATCTAACGCCTGCATCGCTTTGAAGACTTTCTGGCGCGTGCTCTCTTTCACCTGTCCCGTTCCGTTCAGCACGCGAGAAACCGTCGCTTTTGATACGCCCGCGCGACGTGAAACATCCAGCATTGTTGTCATGACGCTATCCTGATTAATCGTTTGACGAAGAATTCCCGGTTTCCGACGGCGTCGAAACGGAATGCCGACGTACCAGAGTAGGGCTAAAGACATGGGTGATTTCGGGTACAGGCCGTTTTTCCGCCAGCGCGAGCGCCAGTTCGGCGGCCTGGGTCGCCATGGTCACGATCGGGTAGCGTACTGTGGTCAGACGTGGACGCACGTAGCGCGAGACCAGCACATCATCGAAACCAATCAGTGAAATTTCGCCCGGCACGTCAATACCGTTGTCGTTTAATACGCCCATTGCGCCTGCGGCCATCGAATCGTTGTAACAAGCGATCGCCGTGAAGTTTCTTCCGCGACCTAACAGTTCGGTCATTGCCTGTTCACCGCCGCTCTCATCCGGTTCACCAAATGTGACCAGCCTGTCGTTAGCCGGAATATGGCTCTCTTCCAGCGCGTCGTAATAACCCTTGAGCCGGTCTTCCGCATCAGAAATCGAATGGTTGGAACAGATATAGCCGATGCGGGTATGGCCCTGCTGAATTAAGTGACGCGTTGCCAGCCAGGCGCCGTAACGGTCATCTAACGCCACGCAGCGCTGCTCAAACCCAGGCAGGATGCGGTTAATCAGCACCATGCCAGGCATCTGTTTCATTAATGACGCCAGGTCCGCGTCCGGGATCATCTTGGCGTGTACGACTAACGCCGCGCAACGATGGCGGATCAGTTGTTCAATCGCCTGATGCTCTTTTTGTTCATTGTGGTAGCCGTTGCCAATCAGTAAGAAATTACCGGTGTGGTAGGCCACCTGCTCGACCGCTTTAACCATCGCGCCAAAGAAAGGGTCGGAGACATCCCCCACGACTAAACCAATTGTCTCCGTGGATTGCTGCGCCAGCGCTCGCGCATTGGCGTTGGGGTGATAGCTGAGCGATTCCATCGCGCTGGTGACCGCGAGGCGGGATGCTTCGCTGGCTTTCGGGGAATCATTAATAACGCGAGAAACGGTGGCGACTGAAACACCAGCCAGTCGGGCTACATCCTTTATGGTCGCCATGACAGTACCTATAGTGGGTAAACGCTTACATTTCGTCAGTGTTACGGAAAATGGCTATCTGTTCAAGCAGATTGCCTGACGGGAACGCGCAAATGTGAGCGCACGCCGGGGAAGTAAGACAGAAAAGGGAGAATGCAAACCTTTGGTTACACTTTGCGAAGCGCTGTTGCGATTGTTCGCTGGTGAGGGCGTCGGGCGGATTGCTAGAGTTGAGATCCCAGAGGTATTGATAGGTGAAATCAGCTTTCGGGTTGATCACAAGAATTACACCAACCTGCGCATCATGTGCAGGTTTTTTTTTGCGCTTACACCAATCTGTAACAGTAACCGATAATTTACACAACTCGTTGCATTTGTGTTCATTCCTTTGCGTTTTGCTGGTGGCGCGCAGCGTCGCCGGAGACCACAATCAAGATCCCAGAGGTATTGATTGGTGAGATTATTCGGTACGCTCTTCGTACCTGTCTCTTGCACCAACCTGCGCGGATGCGCAGGTTTTTTTTCGTCCTTCCATTTACCTGTCGCGCCTGTTCCCCATCTCGTATAATCTGCAACCATGCATCTTTACCGAACTGTGAGCAAAGGGAGTTGACATGCTTTTTGGATTTTTTCGCAACCTGTTCCGCGTGCTTTATCGTGTACGCGTCACCGGGGATGCCAGGGCGCTACAGGGTGAGCGCATCCTGATCACGCCAAACCATGTCTCTTTTATCGACGGTATTTTACTCGCCCTGTTTTTACCGGTTCGCCCTGTTTTCGCGGTCTATTCCTCTATCAGCCAGCAATGGTACATGCGCTGGTTAAAGTCGCTGATTGATTTCGTGCCGCTCGACCCGACGAAGCCGATGGCGATTAAGCACCTGGTACGCCTGGTAGAGCAGGGCCGCCCGGTGGTTATCTTCCCGGAAGGGCGAATTTCGGTGAGCGGTTCGTTGATGAAAATCTACGACGGCGCCGGGTTTGTGGCGGCGAAGTCTGGCGCAACGGTGGTGCCGGTTCGTATTGAAGGCGCAGAGCTTACGCACTTTAGCCGCCTGAAAGGTCTGGTAAAACAGCGCTTTTTCCCGCGCATTTACCTGCATATCCTGCCGCCTACTCATCTGCCGATGCCGGAGGCGCCGCGAGCGCGCGAGCGCCGCAAACTGGCCGGAGAAATGCTGCATCAAATTATGATGGAAGCGCGCATGGCGGTGCGCCCGCGTGAAACGCTGTATGAATCACTGTTAGCTGCGCAGTACCGCTACGGGGCGGGTAAAAATTGTGTTGAAGATATTAACTTCACGCCGGACACTTATCGCAAATTGCTGACAAAAACGCTGTTTGTCGGCCGCATTCTGGAAAAATACAGCGCGCAGGGCGAAAACATCGGCCTGATGCTGCCAAACGCGGCCATCAGCGCCGCCGTCATCTTTGGCGCGGTTTCTCGTGGCCGTATCCCGGCGATGATGAACTACACGGCGGGTGTGAAAGGGTTGACCAGCGCCATTACCGCTGCGGAGATCAAAACCGTATTCACCTCCCGTCAGTTTCTTGAGAAAGGCAAACTCTGGCATCTGCCGGAGCAACTGACGCAGGTTCGCTGGATTTATCTCGAAGATTTAAAAGCTGATGTGACGCTCGCCGATAAGCTCTGGATTTTTGCGCATCTGCTGATGCCGCGCCTGGCGCAGGTCAAACAGCGGCCGGAAGAGGCGGCAATGATCCTCTTTACATCCGGTTCGGAAGGGCACCCGAAAGGCGTGGTGCACAGCCATAAAAGCCTTCTGGCGAACGTTGAGCAGATAAAAACCATTGCCGATTTCACGGCGAACGACCGCTTTATGTCAGCGCTGCCGCTGTTCCACTCCTTCGGCCTGACCGTCGGCCTGTTGACGCCGCTGCTGACCGGCGCTGAGGTGTTTCTCTATCCCAGCCCGTTGCACTATCGCATTGTGCCGGAGCTGGTCTATGACCGGAACTGCACGGTGCTGTTTGGCACGTCGACGTTTCTGGGCAACTACGCGCGGTTTGCCAATCCGTATGATTTCTATCGTCTGCGCTATGTCGTCGCCGGCGCGGAAAAATTGCAGGACAGCACCCGACAGCTCTGGCAGGACAAATTCGGCCTGCGCGTTCTGGAAGGTTACGGCGTGACCGAATGCGCGCCGGTCGTGTCGATAAACGTACCTATGGCGGCGAAACCAGGCACCGTTGGGCGCATTTTGCCAGGCATGGATGCGCGCTTGCTGGCGGTTCCGGGCATTGATGACGGCGGGCGTCTGCAACTCAAAGGGCCTAATATCATGAACGGCTACCTGCGGGTTGAAAAACCGGGCGTGCTGGAAGCGCCTGCGGCGGAAAATGCGCTGGGCGACGTTGAACAGGGCTGGTACGACACGGGCGATATTGTGCGTTTCGATGAAAACGGTTTTGTGCAGATCCAGGGCCGAGCGAAGCGCTTTGCGAAAATCGCCGGAGAGATGGTTTCGCTGGAGATGGTCGAACAGCTGGCGCTGGGCGTCTCGCCAGATAAAATGCACGCCACGGCGATTAAAAGCGACGCCAGCAAGGGCGAAGCGCTGGTGCTGTTCACGACAGACGGCGAGCTGACGCGTGAAAGCCTGCTGCAATATGCCCGCACGCACGGCATTCCTGAACTTGCCGTACCGCGTGATATCCGCTATCTGAAACAACTTCCGTTACTGGGCAGCGGCAAGCCGGACTTTGTGACGCTGAAAAGCTGGGTTGATGAACCGGAAAAACAACATGCGTGAGTCAGTACATACTAACACTTCGATCTGGTCGAAAGGGATGATGTCGGTTATCGCCGCGCAGTTTCTCTCTGCGTTTGGCGATAACGCGCTGTTGTTCGCGACGCTGGCGCTGCTGAAGGCGCAGTTTTACCCGGACTGGAGCCAGCCGATCCTGCAAATGGTGTTTGTAGGCGCTTACATTCTTTTTGCCCCCTTTGTCGGGCAGGTGGCGGACAGCTTTGCTAAAGGTCGGGTGATGATGTTCGCCAACGGCCTGAAACTGTTGGGCGCTGCGAGCATCTGTTTTGGTTTTAATCCCTTTGTCGGCTATACGCTGGTGGGGATTGGCGCGGCGGCTTACTCTCCGGCGAAATATGGCATTCTTGGCGAGTTGACCACGGGCGACAAACTGGTGAAAGCCAATGGTCTGATGGAAGCCTCCACCATTGCCGCTATTCTGCTGGGATCGGTGGCGGGCGGCGTACTGGCAGACTGGCATGTGATTGCGGCGCTGGTCGCCTGTGCGTTGGCCTATGCGGGCGCAGTCGTCGCTAACCTTTTTATTCCGAAACTCGCGGCGGCGCGGCCAGGCCAGTCCTGGCATTTGCGTAAGATGGTGCGCAGCTTCTTCTGCGCCTGCATGTCGCTCTGGCGTAACGGGGAGACGCGTTTCTCGCTGGTTGGCACCAGCCTTTTTTGGGGCGCGGGCGTCACGCTGCGTTTTCTGCTGGTGCTGTGGGTGCCGGTAGCGCTGGGAATTACCGATAACGCCACGCCGACTTACCTGAACGCAATGGTGGCGATCGGTATTGTTGTGGGCGCGGGCGCTGCGGCGAAGCTGGTTACGCTGGAGACGGTAGCGCGTTGTATGCCTGCGGGTATTCTGATTGGCGTGGTGGTGCTGATTTTCTCTTTGCAGCACGCATTGCTTCCGGCCTATGCGCTGTTGACGCTTATTGGCGTGCTGGGCGGCTTTTTCGTGGTGCCGCTCAATGCGTTATTGCAGGAGCGCGGCAAGAAAAGCGTCGGCGCGGGCAACGCGATTGCGGTACAGAACCTGGGGGAGAACAGCGCGATGCTGTTGATGCTGGGTCTCTATTCGCTGGCCGTGTTGGTGGGCATTCCGGTCGTGGCGATCGGCATTGGTTTTGGCGGGCTGTTTGCATTGGCGATTGCGGCGCTGTGGATTTGGCAGCGCCGCCAGATGTGATTGTTGCGCCGTCTGTAGGCCTGATAAGCGCAGCGCCATCAGGCAGAAGCGCCGGATGGCGGCACAGATGCCTTATCCGGCCTACGGTATGGTGCTGTCGGTAGGCCTGATAAGCGTAGCGCCATCAGGCAGAAGCGCCGGATGGCGGCACAGGCGCCTTATCCGGCCTACAATATGGGGCTGTCGGTAGGCCTGATAAGCGCAGCGCCATCAGGCAGAAGCGCCGGATGGCGGCACAGGTGCCTTATCCGGCCTACGGGTATGGTGCTGTCGGTAGGCCTGATAAGCGCAGCGCCATCAGGCAGAAGCGCCGGATGAACGCATTACGGTGCCGGGTAGGTATAAACCTGATGCACCGCTTCGATCTCCGCCAGCACCTCTTCGCTTAACTCCAGATGCAAACTCTCAACGTTGGTTTTTAACTGCGCCATCGTCGTTGCGCCCAACAGGGTGCTGGCGACGAACGGCTGACGACGCACAAACGCCAGCGCCATCTGGGCCGGATCGAGGTTGTGGCGTCTGGCGATGTCGACGTAGGCCGCAACCGCCTTTTGCGCCTGCTCGCCGCTGTAGCGCGTAAAGCGGCTAAACAGGGTGTTGCGCGCGCCGGCGGGTTTGGCGCCATTCAGATATTTACCGGTCAACGTACCGAATGCCAGGCAAGAGTAGGCCAGCAGCTCGACGCCTTCATACTGGCTGACTTCCGCCAATCCCACCTCATAACTGCGGTTCAGCAGGCTGTAAGGGTTCTGGATAGTGACAATGCGCGGCAGGTCATGTTTATCCGCCAGATGCAGATAGCGCATGACGCCGAAGGCCGTTTCGTTAGAGACGCCGATGTAGCGAATTTTGCCCGCGCGCTGGAACTCCGTCAGCGCGTCCAGCGTTTCGAGCAGCGTGACAACCGGTGCCGAATCCGTCCAGCTGTAGCCCAGCTTGCCGAAGCAGTTGGTCGGGCGCTGCGGCCAGTGAACCTGATACAGATCCAGATAGTCGGTTTGCAGGCGTTTGAGGCTGTCGTGTAAGGCCTCACGGATATTTTTACGATCCAGCGCCTGATTGGGGCGAATTCCGCTGTCGTTATTACGCGATGGGCCGCTTACCTTGGAAGCGATAACCAGCTTCTCACGGCTGCCGTGTTTAGCAAGCCAGTTACCGACATAGGTTTCCGTTAGCCCCTGGGTTTCCGGGCGTGGAGGCACCGGATACATTTCGGCGACGTCGATCAGGTTAATGCCCTGATCCACGGCGTAATCGAGCTGTGCATGTGCGTCGGCTTCGCTGTTTTGTTCACCAAACGTCATTGTGCCCAGCCCCAGTGTACTTATTTCAAGCGAGCTGTGGGGTATACGGTGATAGTGCATAGCCGTTTCCTTCTTATTATGAAGTCAGTAAATCCCGACAAAGGAATATAAAAATGGCAGAGGGAAGAGAAAAGGGAAAGAGAAAATTCTAAGGCCAGCAGGGCTGCTGACCTCAACAATTAGCGTTCAATGATCTGAGAGACTTCGTCACGATTGATTTGCATCGCGTTGCCTTGCTGATCGTGGTAGCTCACCAGACCCGTATCATCGTCAATTTCTGGTTTACCGTCGGTCAGAATCATCCGACCATCTTTGGTCGCCATTACATAATCGCTGCTACATCCAGAAACAGCAAAAGCCAGTCCTACAGCGGAAATCACAACTGCCCATTTTTTCATCCATTTATCCTCACGTGGCCTGCGTCTGATAATAGTCTAGTAATAACCTGAAGTTATGTCTGATAAAAGCAGTAAAATCTTAAACTGTGAGGAACGGGAGCGGCATTGCGGGTATTCGCTCCCCTTACAGGGAGCGAAAGAGTGAATCAGAGAGGGTTCTTTTTATTGCGCATCAGGTTCAGGCTCTCTACCGCGATAGAGAAGAACATGGCGAAGTAGATGTACCCTTTCGGAACGTGTACATCGAAACTTTCCAGAATCAGGGTAAAGCCGACCAGAATCAGGAAAGAGAGCGCCAGCATTTTTACGGAAGGGTGGCGGTCAACAAACTCGCCGATAGGGCGCGCCGCGAACATCATCACGCCGACGGCAATCACAACTGCCGCCATCATGATAAACAGATGATCTGAGAGGCCCACCGCCGTGATGACGGAATCAAGGCTGAAAATAATATCCAGCATCATGATCTGGACAATCGCGCCCAGGAAGGAGGAGACGCGCGTTTTCAGCCCTTCTTCCTCGCCTTCAATCGATTCGTGAATTTCTTTACTGGCTTTCCAGATCAGGAACAACCCACCCAGCAGCAGGATCAGATCGCGGGCGGAAATCGCTTCGCCGAAAACCTCGAACAGCGGGTTTGTCAGGCGTGTGACCCAGGCGATAGAAGCCAGCAAAGCCAGGCGCATTACCATCGCCGCCGCCAGCCCAAGGCGTCGGGCGTGATTCCGTTGCGCTGTAGGAAGTTTCGCCACCACCAGAGAGAGGAAAATAATATTGTCGATCCCAAGAACGATCTCCAGCAGCGTCAGCGTACCGAGCGCGAGCCAGGCGTTAGGATCGGTTACCCATGCAAATAACATCGAACAAAGTCCTGCCAAAAAAAAGAAGCGCTAATTATAGGCGCGCAATGCGGCAGGTGAAAGTCCAGTCTGTGCCTGTTAGCCCTGTAACAGGAAATGGCGGGCCAGCAGCGTGCGAGTGAAGTTCTTTTTCAGATAAAAGCCGCGCGGCAGCGTCAGAATGGTCTCTCCCTGCGCGCCAATTGCTTCGGTAAGGGCTTTGGCATTCGCCGCTTTTGGCCGCAGTTGTAAAAATTCGCCATGCCGGGCGGTGATCCGCTCAACCTGACCCAGCACAATCATGTCCATCAACTCTTCCCAGTCGAGGCGAAGCTGCTGGTCTTCTTCTTCATTTGGGCTCCACAGCAGTGGGGAACCGACGCGCCGATCGGCTAACGGAATACTGCGATCCCCCTCTACGGGAACCCATAACACACGTTTTAATTTGTGGCGGACGTGACTTGTTTCCCACGTCACGCCGCTGTTGCCGGTTAGCGGCGCGACGCAGACAAACGTGGTTTCCAGCGGGCGGCCAAGGCTATCGACGGGAATGGTTTTCAGCTCCACGCCAAGCGCGGCGAAATCTTGTTCCGGTTTGCTACCGGCGCTGGCGCCGAGCCAGATCTCCAGCAGCACGCCAATCCAGCCTTTATCCCGCTTCAAATCTTTGGGGGCCACTAAACCGGCCAGCGCCGCCAGTTCGCCCAGCGAGTAACCTGAAAGCTGCTGCGCCTGGGCAAGCAAAAGGGCTTCAGATGCTGGCGGAGAAAGTAGCGGGCGGAGTCCGGGCATGATGTTATACCTTAGGCGAAAAAGTGAACAATGATTTTATACCGTATGAACAGAGTTTAACGATTTCCACACGCGATGTTCAATCGCATGATTTATATTGGTTTTTAGAATCTGATCCTGCAAGTTGCGCAACAGAGAAATGGGTTTTCCAAATCTGGTCACTGAAAATAAACAGGATCTTACACCATGTTATCCACAGAAAGATGGGATAACTGTGAAAAACCGCCACTACTGTTTCAATTTACAGCCTTGACGTGCGACGAAAATCGAATTTTTACACAAATTGTGCCTAACTTATTGGCACAATCTGTGGATAAAAGCGACGGTGGTTGATCTTTCATCAGCCTGACGATCTTCAATGTGATGGCTGTCACGATTTAGCACGAATGGTCGCAGGTTTTGCATTTAACTTAATGAATTTACGAGGCTATTTTTTAATGGTGTTTGCCGCCCAATTCAGACTGTTCCGGGTTTTCCCGTAGTAATTCCGTACTTCTTCACAACTATATCCACAGAAAAGGTGAATAAAATCGTCTGTGAACACACCTCTCTGTTTATAACTCGGCTATTTGCTGTGAGTTATTCAATTGTTATTAGTAGCGCGTACGCCTAACAGAGTGGTTTACCGTCTCTCTGGAGTGTGAAACAATCATTCATATATAAGGTTTATGTTGAGGTAGTCCGGTGATTGATGACGATGGCTACCGCCCAAATGTAGGTATCGTAATTTGTAATCGCCAGGGGCAGGTTATGTGGGCCCGGCGATTTGGTCAGCACTCCTGGCAATTCCCGCAAGGCGGGATAAATTCAGGGGAGTCAGCAGAACAAGCGATGTACCGGGAACTGTTTGAAGAAGTCGGGTTGAGCCGTAAAGATGTGCGGATACTTGCTTCTACTCGCAACTGGTTGCGTTACAAGTTACCGAAACGTTTGGTGCGTTGGGACACGAAGCCGGTTTGTATCGGCCAGAAACAAAAATGGTTTCTTCTGCAATTGATGAGCGCTGATGCGGAAATCAATATGCAAACCAGCAGCACCCCTGAGTTTGATGGCTGGCGCTGGGTAAGTTACTGGTACCCGGTCAGGCAGGTGGTGTCATTTAAACGCGATGTCTACCGCAGGGTGATGAAAGAGTTCGCAAGTGTCGTGATGGCGCTTCAGGAGAGTACGCCGAAGCCACAAAACGCACCTGCCTGGCGACGTAAAAGAGGTTAAAGCTACGCAAATTATGCTCACCCGCCTGCGCGAAATAGTGGAAAAGGTGGCCAGTGCGCCGCGCCTTAACGAGGCGTTGAATATTCTGGTCACTGATATCTGTCTTGCGATGGATACAGAGGTCTGTTCGGTCTATCTGGCCGATCACGACCGACGTTGTTACTACCTCATGGCGACGCGAGGGCTAAAAAAACCGCGTGGCCGTACTGTCACACTCGCATTTGATGAAGGTATCGTCGGCCTGGTTGGCAGGCTGGCGGAACCGATCAACCTTGCCGATGCGCAGAAACACCCCAGCTTTAAATACATTCCGTCAGTAAAAGAGGAGCGTTTCCGCGCTTTTCTGGGCGTGCCGATTATCCAGCGCCGCCAGCTACTGGGGGTGCTGGTGGTACAGCAGCGTGAACTGCGCCAGTACGATGAAAGCGAAGAGTCTTTCCTCGTTACGCTGGCGACCCAGATGGCGGCTATCCTTTCGCAGACGCAGCTAACCGCGTTATTTGGTCAATACCGCCATACGCGCATCCGTGCGCTGCCCGCCGCGCCCGGCGTGGCGATAGCGGAAGGATGGCAGGATGCAACGTTGCCGCTGATGGAGCAGGTCTACGAAGCCTCCACCCTTGACCCGGCGCTTGAGCGCGAGCGGCTGACCGGCGCGCTGGAAGAGGCCGCTAACGAATTTCGTCGTTACAGTAAGCGCTTTGCCGCTGGCGCGCAGAAAGAGACGGCGGCGATCTTCGATCTGTATTCACACCTGCTTTCTGATGCCCGACTGCGTCGTGAACTGTTTGCCGAAGTTGATAAAGGCGCGGTGGCGGAGTGGGCCGTCAAAAAAGTCATCGAAAAGTTTGCCGAGCAGTTTGCCGCCCTGACGGATGGCTACCTCAAAGAGCGTGCCGGAGATTTACGCGCGCTGGGCCAGCGTCTGTTATTCCACCTGGATGACACCATTCAGGGGCCGAACACATGGCCTGAGCGTTTTGTGCTGGTGGCGGACGAACTCTCAGCCACCACGCTGGCGGAACTGCCGCAGGACAGACTGGCCGGCGTCGTGGTTCGCGACGGCGCGGCTAACTCGCATGCGGCGATTATGGTACGCGCGCTCGGTATTCCGACCGTGATGGGCGCGGATATTCAGCCTTCGGTTCTTCATCACCGCACGCTGGTGGTGGATGGCTATCGCGGGGAGTTGCTGGTCGATCCTGAACCGGTATTGTTGCAGGAATATCAGCGGCTTATCAGCGAAGAGAATGAACTAAGCCGGCTGGCGGAAGATGATGTCAATCTGCCCGCGCATCTGAAAAGCGGCGAACGCGTTAAGGTGATGCTTAACGCAGGGTTAAGCCCGGAACATGAAGAGAAGCTGGGCAGCCGTATCGACGGTATCGGGCTTTATCGCACCGAAATTCCGTTCATGTTGCAAAGCGGTTTCCCCTCGGAAGAAGAGCAGGTGGCGCAGTATCAGGGGATGCTGCAAATGTTTAACGACAAACCGGTGACTCTGCGTACGCTGGATGTCGGCGCGGACAAGCAACTGCCCTATATGCCGATCAGCGAAGAAAACCCGTGCCTGGGCTGGCGCGGCATTCGTATTACGCTCGATCAGCCGGAGATCTTCCTGATCCAGGTGCGCGCTATGCTGCGCGCCAACGCCGCGACCGGCAACCTGAGCATTTTACTGCCGATGGTCACCAGCATTGATGAAGTGGATGAAGCGCGACGCCTGATTGAGCGTGCCGGGCGTGAAGTCGAAGAGATGATCGGTTACGCGATCCCCAGACCGCGCATTGGGATCATGCTGGAAGTGCCGTCGATGGTATTTATGCTGCCGCAACTGGCGAACCGGGTCGATTTTATCTCCGTTGGCACCAATGATCTGACGCAGTACATCCTGGCGGTTGATCGCAACAATACGCGTGTGGCCAGTATTTATGACAGCCTGCACCCGGGGATGTTACGTGCGCTGGCGATGATCGCTCAGGAAGCCGAAAAACAGGGGCTTGATTTGCGGCTATGCGGTGAAATGGCGGGCGATCCGATGTGTGTGGCGATCCTGATAGGCCTGGGATTCCGCCATCTGTCGATGAATGGTCGCTCCGTCGCGCGCGTGAAATACCTGCTGCGGCACATTGATTATGAAGACGCGCAAACGCTGGCGCAGCGCAGTCTGGAAGCGCAAATGGCGACGGAAGTGCGTCATCAGGTGGCGGCGTTTATGGAGCGCCGTGGCATGGGGGGCCTGATACGCGGGGGGTTGTGACAGGCGCAGTGCCCTTGATTGCCGGATGGCGGCGCACGCGCCTTATCCGGCCTACGGCGCGGTGCCGTCTGTTGGCCTGATAAGCGCAGCGCCATCAGGCAAAGGTGTTGCGCGGTCTGTAGGCCTGATAAGCGTAGCGCCATCAGGCAAAGATGTTGTGCCGTCTGTAGGCCTGATAAGCGTAAGCGCCATCAGGCAAAGGTGTTGCGCGGTCTGTAGGCCTGATAAGCGTAAGCGCCATCAGGCAAAGGTGTTGCGCGGTCTGTAGGCCTGATAAGCGCAGCGCCATCAGGCAAAGGTGTTGCGCGGTCCGTAGGCCTGATAAGCGTAAGCGCCATCAGGCATTCCTGGGATTGTCATTGATAGCCTATACAGATCTTTTACATCTTCCCGGCATCACCGATGCACCCCTTGTGCTATCATTCGCTCCTTTGGAGCGCCTGTGAACGGCTGGCGCGCATATCAATTGCTGTCTATTTTCAGCGAAATAACAAGAACTTGTGGTGACAGATGACCAGTAGCTATCTGCATTTTCCGGAATTTGATCCGGTCATTTTCTCAATTGGGCCCGTTGCGCTGCACTGGTACGGCATGATGTACCTGGTCGGTTTTGTCTTTGCAATGTGGCTGGCGATTCGCCGGGCAAACCGTCCGGGCAGCGGCTGGACCAAAAACGAAGTTGAAAACTTACTCTATGCCGGTTTTCTCGGCGTTTTCCTCGGTGGCCGTATTGGTTACGTTCTGTTCTACAACTTCCCGATGTTCCTGGAAAATCCGCTCTATCTGTTCCGCGTCTGGGATGGCGGCATGTCCTTCCACGGCGGCCTGATCGGCGTCATTCTGGTGATGGTGATCTTCGCCAGACGCACTAAACGTTCTTTCTTCCAGGTATCCGATTTTATCGCGCCGCTGATTCCTTTTGGTTTAGGCGCAGGGCGTCTGGGGAACTTTATCAACGGTGAGCTGTGGGGGCGTGTCGATCCGAGCTTCCCGTTTGCCATGCTGTTCCCGGGCTCTCGCGCGGAAGATATCGCGCTGTTGCCGTCAAACCCGCAGTGGCAGTCGATCTTTGATACCTATGGCGTTCTGCCTCGCCATCCGTCCCAGCTGTATGAGCTGGTGCTGGAAGGTATCGTGCTGTTCATTATTCTTAACCTGTTTATCCGCAAGTCGCGCCCGATGGGGGCTGTCTCTGGCCTGTTCCTGATTGGCTATGGCGCGTTTCGTATCATTGTTGAATTCTTCCGCCAGCCGGATGCGCAGTTTACCGGCGCATGGGTACAGTACATCAGCATGGGGCAGATTCTCTCTATCCCGATGATTGTCGCTGGTGTGATCATGATGGTTTGGGCTTACCGCCGCAGACCACAGCAACACGTTTCCTGAGGAACCATGAAACAGTATTTAGAACTGATGCAAAAAGTGCTGGATGAAGGCACACAGAAAAACGACCGTACCGGAACCGGAACGCTTTCCATTTTTGGTCATCAGATGCGTTTTAACCTGCGGGAAGGATTTCCGCTGGTGACGACGAAGCGCTGCCATTTACGCTCCATCATTCACGAGCTGTTGTGGTTCCTGCAAGGCGATACCAACGTCGCTTACCTGCATGAAAACAATGTGACGATCTGGGACGAATGGGCCGATGAAAACGGTAATTTAGGCCCGGTATATGGCAAACAGTGGCGCGCATGGCCTGCGCCGGACGGTCGCCATATTGACCAGATCACCACGGTCATGAACCAGTTGAAAAATGACCCGGACTCCCGCCGTATTATTGTTTCCGCCTGGAACGTCGGCGAGCTGGATAAAATGGCGCTGGCGCCGTGTCATGCGTTCTTCCAGTTCTATGTTGCGGACGGCAAGCTCTCCTGCCAGCTGTATCAGCGCTCCTGCGACGTCTTCCTGGGGCTGCCGTTTAATATCGCCAGCTATGCGTTGCTGGTGCATATGATGGCGCAACAGTGCGACCTGGAAGTGGGCGACTTCGTCTGGACCGGCGGTGACACGCACCTGTACAGCAACCATATGGAACAGACGCACCTACAGTTAAGCCGCGAACCGCGCGCGCTGCCGAAACTGGTGATCAAACGTAAGCCTGACTCTATCTTCGACTACCGTTTTGAAGATTTTGAGATTGAAGGCTACGACCCGCATCCTGGCATTAAAGCGCCGGTCGCTATCTGACCTGAGCTCATCCTGTCATAACCGACGCCTTTGCGCGTCGGTTTTTTTTACCCCGTACGCCATTCTTCGGCGCTGCTTCCCGAATTTTTGCAACGCGCTGTAATACGATAACTATTTCTCGTAACGCGCCGAATAATCTGCATTCTTGCCTCGTCATTTTCTCCGCCTCCGGCATACTGCCGCTATGAAAAAACAACAGGGCTATACGCTCATTGAAACAATGGTCGCAATGCTTCTTATGGTTAGCCTTAGCGCCACAGGGCTCTATGGCTGGCAGCGTTGGCAACAGCAGCAACGGTTATGGCAAACCGCCAGCCAACTGCGGGATTATTTGCTGCAACTGCGTGAGGATGCGAACTGGCACAACCGGGATCACATTGTTCAGGTCATCAGAGAACGCGGCGACTGGTGCTTTGTCAGCGCTGCTGCGGCGCAAGGTGCCTGTACGCCAGACGCGCCGTTTGTCTTTATTCCAGCATGGCGCGATATCGACGTGGTGGAGATCACCCCCTCGCTGGCGTTTTTTGGTCTGCGCAATACCGCCTGGGCCGGGCATATCCGCCTGAAAAACGCCGCGGGTGAATGGCGTCTGGTGGTTTCGTCCTGGGGGCGAATCCGGCTCTGTGAGGGACGCGAGGCCGAAGCATGTCGATGAACGAGCGCGGTTTTTCTCTGCTGGAGGTACTTATCGCGATGGTGATAAGCAGCATGCTACTGCTCGGCGCGGCACGATTTTTACCCGCGCTACAGCGTGAGATTCTACAGACCACGCGGCAGCTGTTGCTGGAAGATGAGATCTGGCAGCGTGCTTATACCGTGGCAAAACACCTGCAACGCGCGGGATATTGTCGGGGAAACTGCACAGGGAAAGGACTGGTGATTGCCGGGCAGGGGGAGTGCGTTATCGTACAGTGGGACGCCAATAATAACGGGCGCTGGGAGACTGCGCCGGGAAAAGAGGCCGAACAGACCGGGTTTCGTTTAAACAATAAAACGCTGGAAACACTGCGTGGGGCAACATCATGCGCAGATAAAGGGTGGGATAGAATGACCGATCCCGATACGGTACAGATTGAGGCATTTAACGTTGAGCGTCAGGAGATGCCCGGTTTTGCGCCGGTACTGACGCTGTCTCTTCGGGGGCGCAGTAAAGCGGCTTCTAAAACCGCTCTTGAGGCGCAATACAGCGTCACCGGGTTTAATCTGTGAAGCGTGAACGGGGTGTGTCTTCTCTGGCGATGGTGCTTTTGCTGCTGGTATTGGGCAGCCTGCTGCTTCAGGGGGCAAACCAGCAGCAGGCGAGCTTTTCCACTCTGGTGGCGACAGAAAGCCGGGCCTTGCAGCGTCAGGCGGTGGCGCAGTCGGCGCTGGAATGGGGAAGGATGCAGTCATGGTCGGCGCAGGCTGCGGTTGAGTGTCGGCAATACGCCACGCCGAATTCCCGCGTTTGCCTGCGTCTGCTCGCGAACAACACCGCTTTATTGATTGCGCAGTATGATGGCGCATCGGTCTGGCGCCTGGGTGCTCTGGAGGAAAGCGGCGTTGTATTTTCTCCGCATGGATGGAGCGATTTTTGCCCGTTGAGTGAGGTGGCGTTATGCCAGATACCCTGAACAGGCAGCGTGGTTTTAGTCTGCCGGAAGTGATACTGGCGATGGCGCTGCTGGTGATAACCGTCACCGCGTTATCGGGTTATCAGCGGGCGTTGATGACGAGTCTTGTCGTCAGGGCGCAATATCAACAGCTCTGGCAGTACGGCTGGCAGCAAACGGCGCTGTATTCATTTTCACCTCCCGAAAGCTGGCAGGCCAACCGAATGCAGACAACACAAGCGGGATGTGTCAGCATCAGCGTTAAACTCATTTCCCCTTTGGGCAGGCAAGGCCAGATGTCGCGCTTACATTGCCCGAAAAGTCAGTAGTCAGGAGTTGCTATGTTAAGGGTCTACCACTCCAACCGTCTGGACGTGCTGGAAGCGTTAATGGAATTCATCGTTGAGCGCGATCGGCTTGACGATCCCTTTGAACCCGAAATTGTGTTGGTTCAAAGTACCGGTATGGCGCAGTGGCTGCAAATGACCCTTTCGCAGAAATTTGGTATCGCCGCGAATATCGATTTTCCGCTACCCGCGAGTTTTATCTGGGATATGTTTGTACGCGTGCTGCCTGATATCCCGAAAGAGAGCGCGTTCAGCAAGCAAAACATGAGCTGGAAGCTGATGACGCTGCTGCCGCAACTGCTGGAGCGTGAGGATTTTACGCTACTGCGCCACTATCTGACGGACGACGCTGACAAGCGCAAGCTATTCCAGCTTTCCTCGCGTGCCGCCGATCTTTTCGATCAGTATCTGGTCTATCGCCCCGACTGGCTTACCCAGTGGGAGGCGGGGCAGATGGTTGACGGGTTAGGGGAGGCTCAGATCTGGCAGGCGCCGCTGTGGAAGGCGTTGGTGGAATACACGGCTGAACTGGGGCAGCCGCGCTGGCACCGTGCGAATGTGTATCAGCGTTTTATCCAGACGCTGGAAAATGCGACAACCAGCCCGACGGGGCTGCCTTCGCGCGTCTTTATTTGTGGTATTTCCGCGCTGCCGCCGGTGTATCTCCGGGCCTTGCAGGCGCTGGGAAAGCACATCGAAATCCATCTGCTGTTCACTAACCCCTGTCGTTATTACTGGGGGGATATCAGAGACCCTGCCTGGCTGGTAAAACTGGTGGCTCGTCAGCGTCGTCACAGCTTTGAGGAGCGCGACTTACCGCTGTTTCGCGATAACCAACGCGCCGGGGAGTTATTTAATAGCGACGGCGAGCAGGATGTCGGGAACCCGATGCTGGCGTCCTGGGGGAAACTGGGGCGGGATTACATCTACTTGCTTTCCGAACTGGAAAACACGCAGGAACTGGATGCGTTTGTCGATATTCCCCCGGACAACCTGCTTCATAACATTCAGGCGGACATCCTTGAGCTGGAAAGTCGCGCCGTGGCTGGGGTGAACCTCGAAGAGTACGCCCGAAGCGACAACAAGCGTCTGCTTGACCCGAATGACGCCAGCGTGACCTTTCACGTATGCCATAGCCCGCAGCGTGAAGTGGAGATCCTGCACGATCGTCTGCTGGCGATGCTGGAGGCCGACCCGACGCTGATGCCGCGCGATATTATCGTCATGGTGGCGGATATCGACAGCTATAGCCCCTTTATTCAGGCCGTATTTGGCAGTGCGCCTGCCGAACGCTATCTGCCTTATGCCATCTCCGATCGCCGGGCACGTCAGTCGCATCCTGTTTTGCAGGCGTTTATCAGCCTGCTGTCGTTGCCGGACAGCCGTTTTGTCTCTGAAGATGTGCTGGCGCTGCTGGACGTGCCGGTTCTGGCGGCTCGGTTTAACATCAACGAAGAAGGGCTGCGCTATCTTCGCTTATGGGTCAATGAGTCGGGTATCCGCTGGGGGATTGATGACGACAACGTGCGCGAGCTGGCGCTTCCTGCAACGGGGCAGCATACCTGGCAATTTGGCCTGACGCGTATGCTGCTGGGTTACGCGATGGAAAGCGCGCAGGGCGAATGGCAGTCCGTGCTGCCTTATGACGAGTCCAGCGGGTTGATTGCGGAGCTGGTCGGACATCTGGCGTCCCTGCTTATGCAGTTGAACCTCTGGCGTCGCGGGCTGGCGCAGGCGCGTCCGCTGGAAGAGTGGCTCCCGGTTTGCCGCGACATGCTCAATGACTTTTTCCTGCCCGATGCGGAAACGGAAGCCGCGATGACCCTTATCGAGCAGCAATGGCAGGCGATTATCACCGAAGGGCTTGAGGCGGAGTATGGCGATGCGGTGCCGCTGTCTCTGTTACGGGACGAGCTGGCGCAAAGGCTGGATCAGGAACGCATCAGCCAGCGTTTTCTGGCGGGGCCGGTAAACATCTGTACGCTCATGCCTATGCGTTCTATCCCCTTTAAGGTTGTGTGTCTCCTTGGTATGAATGACGGCGTCTATCCGCGTCAGCTGGCGCCGCTTGGTTTTGACCTGATGAGCCAGAAACCGATGCGCGGGGATCGTAGCCGTCGCGATGATGACCGCTACCTGTTCCTTGAGGCCTTAATCTCTGCGCAGCAGACGCTCTATATTAGCTACATCGGGCGCTCTATTCAGGATAACAGCAAACGTTTCCCGTCAGTCCTGGTGCAGGAACTGATGGATTATATCGGGCAAAGTCACTATTTGCCGGGAGATGAAGAACTGACCAGCGATGAGAGCGAGGCCCGCGTGAAAGCGCATATCGCTCGCCTGCACACGCGGATGCCGTTTGATGCGCAAAACTATCTTCCCGGTGAACAGCAAAGCTACGCGCGCGAATGGCTGCCTGCTGCAAGTCAGTCAGGCGAGGCCCATTCTGATTTTGTACAGCCGTTGCCCTATGAACTCCCTGAGACGTTGACGCTGGAAAAACTTCAGCGCTTCTGGGCACATCCGGTGCGGGCGTTTTTCCAGATGCGGCTACAGGTGAATTTCCGCGCGGAAGAGAGTGAAATTCCCGATACGGAGCCGTTCATTCTGGAAGGGCTAACCCGCTATCAGCTTAATCAGCAGTTGCTTAATACGCTGGTCGAAGAAGAGGATGCCGGGCTTTTATTCCGTCGCTTCCGGGCGGCGGGCGATCTCCCGTATGGCGCTTTTGGCGAGATCCTCTGGGATACGCAGCGTCAGGAGATGCAGTCGCTGGCGGACAGGATTATCGCGTGTCGTCAGCCGGGGAAAAGTATGGAAGTTGATCTGCTCTGCAATGGCGTTCAGATCACGGGGTGGTTGCCGCAGGTGCAGGAAGACGGTTTGTTGCGCTGGCGCCCATCTTTAATAAGCGTTGCTCAGGGAATGCAACTTTGGCTGGAACACCTTGTCTATTGTGCCTGTGGCGGAAAAGGCGAAAGTCGTTTGTTCCTGCGTAAAGAGGGAGAGTGGCGCTTCCCGCCGTTAGAGGCTGAACAGGCGTTAACTTACCTCGCACAGCTGATTGACGGTTATCGGGAAGGGATGTCATCCCCACTGCTGGTTCTTCCTGAAAGCGGCGGCGCATGGATAAAAGCTTGTTATGACGCGGCGAATGATGCCATGTTAGATGATGCTGACACGCTGCAAAAAGCCCGGACGAAGTTCTTACAGGCTTATGAAGGTAACATGGTGATACGCGGAGAAGGGGATGATATCTGGTATCAACGGTTGTGGCGACAGCTGGAGCCGAAGACGATAGAGAGCATTATTTCTCAGTCTCAACGTTATCTGTTACCGCTATTTCGTTTTAATCAGTCGTGAGGGCTGTATAAAAATTGCGCAATTAAATGGCTTCATTTATGATGCGTTTTCTGTCACGGACTGATTTTACAATAAGAGATGCTGACTCGTTTAGTACACAGTTTTGTCCTGCTCAATAAGCGCCAGCGTCGCGCTCGCGCTTCACCTGAGCGGGAAAGAAAGTTAATGATGAGGTTCGTGAATGCCCCGCAGCACCTGGTTCAAAGCGTTACTGTTGTTTGTCGCCCTTTGGGCACCCTTAAGTCAGGCAGATACCGGTTGGCAGCCTTTGGCGGAAACCATCCGTAAAAGCGAGAAAGATACGCGTCAGTATCAGGCGATTCGTCTGGACAATGACATGGTGGTTTTGCTGGTATCCGACCCGCAAGCGGTGAAATCGCTTTCCGCGCTGGTGGTGCCTGTTGGATCGCTGGAGGACCCCGATGAACATCAGGGGCTGGCGCACTATCTCGAACATATGAGTCTGATGGGATCTAAAAAATATCCCCAGCCTGACAGCCTTGCCGAATACCTTAAAATGCACGGCGGCAGCCATAATGCCAGCACCGCGCCGTATCGTACCGCCTTCTATCTGGAGGTGGAAAACGACGCCCTGTCAGGTGCGGTCGATCGCCTTGCCGATGCCATTGCCGCCCCGTTGTTGGATAAAAAATATGCCGAGCGTGAGCGCAATGCGGTCAATGCCGAACTGACGATGGCGCGTACGCGAGACGGTATGCGTATGGCGCAGGTCAGCGCAGAAACCATCAACCCGGCGCACCCGGGTTCGCGCTTCTCTGGCGGCAATCTGGAAACTTTAAGCGACAAACCGGGCAACCCGGTTCAGCAGGCGTTGCAGGCGTTTCACGAAAAATATTATTCAGCGAACCTGATGAAGGCGGTGATTTACAGTAACAAACCGCTGCCGGAACTGGCGCGTATTGCGGCTGAAACCTATGGCCGGGTGCCGAATAAAAATATCAAAAAGCCGGAAATTACCGTGCCGGTAGTAACGGACGCGCAAAAGGGCATCATCATTCATTATGTGCCTGCTCTGCCGCGTAAAGTGCTGCGCGTAGAGTTTCGTATTGATAACAACAGCGCGCAGTTTCGCAGCAAAACCGACGAACTGGTGACCTACCTGATTGGCAACCGGAGCCCGGGAACGCTCTCCGACTGGCTGCAAAAACAAGGATTAGTGGAAGGCATTCGTGCGGACTCTGACCCGGTGGTTAACGGTAACAGCGGCGTACTGGCTATTTCCGCTACCCTGACGGACAAAGGGCTGGCGAACCGGGACGACGTTGTCGCCGCCATCTTCAGCTATCTCAATCTGTTACGTGAAAAAGGCGTGGATAAACGCTACTTCGATGAGCTGGCGCATGTGCTGGATCTCGACTTCCGTTACCCCTCTATCACCCGTGATATGGATTACGTCGAATGGCTGGCGGATACGATGATTCGCGTTCCGGTGGAACATACGCTGGATGCGGTGAATATCGCCGATCAATATGATGCGGCGGCGGTGAAATCACGCCTGGCGATGATGACGCCGCAGAATGCGCGTATCTGGTACATCAGCCCGAAGGAACCGCACAACAAAACGGCCTATTTTGTCGACGCGCCTTATCAGGTGAATAAAATCGACGACAAAACGCTCGCCGACTGGCAGCAAAAAGCGCAGGGCATTGCGCTGTCATTACCGGAGCTTAACCCCTATATTCCAGACGATTTCACGCTGATCAAACCGGAGAAGGAATATCCCCACCCGGAGCTGATTGTCGATGAACCGGATTTGCGCGTGGTTTATGCGCCGAGCCGTTATTTTGCCAGCGAGCCTAAGGCGGATGTCAGCGTTATTCTGCGTAACCCGAAAGCAATGGACAGCGCCAGAAACCAGGTGATGTTTGCGTTAAACGATTATCTCGCGGGGATCGCGCTCGACCAGTTAAGCAACCAGGCATCGGTCGGCGGGATTGGCTTTTCCACCAACGCCAACAATGGTCTGATGCTTAACGCGAACGGTTACACGCAGCGCTTGCCGCAGCTTTTCCAGGCATTGCTGGAAGGGTATTTCAGCTACACCGCGACGGAAGAACAGCTGGAACAGGCGAAATCCTGGTATGCGCAGATGATGGATTCCGCAGAAAAAGGGAAGGCCTACGATCAGGCGATTATGCCGGCACAGATGCTTTCTCAGGTGCCTTACTTCCAGCGTGACGAACGCCGTAAGCTGTTGCCTTCGATCACGCTGAAAGAGGTCATGGCTTACCGCGATACGTTAAAAGCAGGCGCGCGACCGGAGTTTCTGGTGATTGGCAATATGCGCGAAGCGCAGGTGAAAACCATGGCGCGGGATATCCAACAGCAGCTTGGCGCCAACGGTTCAGAGTGGTGTCGCAATAAAGACGTACTGGTGGATAAAAAGCAGTCGGTCATCTTTGAGAAGGCAGGGAGCAGCACTGACTCCGCGCTGGCGGCGGTATTCGTTCCAACCGGTTACGATGAATATGCCAGTTCAGCCTACAGCGCGATGTTAGGGCAAATCGTTCAGCCGTGGTTCTATAATCAGTTGCGTACTGAAGAACAGTTAGGCTATGCGGTGTTCGCTTTCCCGATGAGCGTCGGGCGTCAGTGGGGGATGGGTTTCCTGCTGCAAAGCAGCGACAAGCAACCGTCTTATCTCTGGGAGCGTTACAAAGCATTCTTCCCAACGGCGGAAGCGAAGCTGCGGGCGATGACGCCGGAAGAGTTTGCGCAAATTCAGCAGGCGATCATCGCGCAGATGTTGCAAGCGCCGCAAACGCTGGGCGAAGAGGCGTCGAAATTAAGCAAAGATTTCGATCGCGGCAATATGCGCTTTGATTCACGTGATAAAATCGTGGCTCAGATTAAACTGCTGACGCCGCAAAAACTTGCCGATTTCTTCCATCAGGCGGTGGTTGAGCCGCAAGGCATGGCGATACTGTCACAGGTTTCCGGCAGTCAGAACGGGAAAGCAGAGTACGTGCGCCCGGAAGGCTGGAAAGTGTGGGAGAACGTCAGCGCGTTGCAGCAAACCTTACCCCTGATGAGTGAAAAGAATGAATGATGCCGCTGAGTCCCTTGATCCTTTACGCTTGCCCCTCACGGGCGAGCGTCTGATTGAAGCCTCTGCGGGCACTGGCAAAACGTTTACTATCGCCGCGTTGTATCTGCGCCTGCTGCTCGGATTGGGCGGCTCTGCCGCCTTTCCCCGACCGCTGACCGTGGAAGAACTGTTGGTCGTGACGTTTACCGAGGCGGCCACCGAAGAGTTACGCGGCCGCATCCGCAGCAACATCCATGAACTGCGCATCGCCTGTCTGCGTGAAACTACCGATAACCCGTTATATGCTCGCCTGCTGGAAGAGATCGAGGATAAAAAGCAGGCGGCGCAGTGGTTACTGTTGGCGGAAAGACAGATGGATGAGGCGGCGGTATTCACCATCCACGGTTTTTGCCAGCGCATGCTCAGCCTGAATGCGTTTGAGTCCGGCATGTTGTTCGAGCAACAATTAATCGAAGATGAATCCCTTCTGCGCTATCAGGCCTGCGCCGACTTCTGGCGGCGTCACTGTTATCCGCTGCCGCGCGAAATTGCCCAGGTTGTCTTTGAAGCGTGGAAAGGCCCCCGGGCGCTACTGAAAGATATCGATCGTTATTTGCAGGGCGAAGCGCCGGTCATCAAAGCACCGCCGCCGTCAGACGAGACGCTGGCGTCTCGCCACGAACACATTTTGTCGCGTATTAACGCCCTGAAGCAGCAATGGTGCGCGTCCGTTGATGAACTGGATGGGGTGATAGAGTCGTCGGGAATCGATCGCAGAAAATTCAATCGCGGCAACCAGACGAAATGGATCGAGAAGATCACGGCGTGGGCGCAGGCGGAAACGCAAACCTATCAATTACCCGACGCGCTGGAGAAATTCTCCCGGCGATTCCTGGAAGAGAGAACTAAAGCGGGCGGCATAACCCCGCAGCATCCGCTGTTTGTCGCCATTGAGGAACTGCTGGCTGAACCGTTGACGATAAAAGATCTGCTGATCACCCGTGCGCTGGCAGAAATCCGCGAGACGGTTGCGCAGGAAAAACAACGCCGGGGTGAATTAGGTTTCGACGACATGCTGAGTCGTCTGGATGTTGCGCTGCGTAGTAATAGCGGCGATGCGCTGGCAAGCGCAATTCGTGGCCGTTTCCCGGTGGCGATGATTGATGAATTTCAGGATACCGACCCGCAGCAGTACCGTATTTTCCGCCGCATCTGGCGGCATCAGCCGGACACCGCGCTGTTGCTGATTGGCGATCCGAAACAGGCGATTTATGCGTTTCGCGGCGCGGATATCTTCACCTACATGAAAGCCCGCAGCGAGGTCAGCGCCCATTATACGCTGGATACCAACTGGCGTTCCGCACCGGGTATGGTCAACAGCGTGAATACGTTATTCAGTCAGATGAACGACGCCTTTATGTTCCGCGAAATTCCATTTGCGCCGGTTAAATCGGCCCAGAAAAACCAGTCGCTGCGCTTTGTGCTGAACGGCGAGACGCAGCCCGCCATGAACATATGGTTGATGGAAGGGGAAAGCTGCGGCATTGGCGACTATCAGAGTTACATGGCGCAGGTGTGCGCGACGCAAATTCGTGACTGGCTGAAAGCCGGGCAAACTGGCGATGCGCTGCTTGTTAGCGAGAAAACCTCACGCCCGGTTCGAGCCTCGGATATCAGCGTGCTGGTGCGAAGCCGCCAGGAAGCGGCGCAAATTCGTGATGCGCTGACGCTGCTGGCGATTCCGTCCGTTTATCTCTCCAATCGCGACAGCGTATTTGAGACGCTGGAAGCGCAGGAGATGCTGTGGATCTTACAGGCCGTCATGACGCCTGAGCGTGAAAATACGCTGCGTAGCGCGATGGCGGCCTCGATGATGGGGCTGACCGCGCAGGACATCGAAACGCTGAATAACGACGAAAATGCCTGGGATACGGTGGTCGAAGAGTTCGACGGCTATCGTCAAATCTGGCATAAGCGCGGCGTCATGCCCATGCTGCGCGCGCTGATGTCAGCGCGGAATATTGCCGAAAACCTGCTGGCGACGGCGGGAGGCGAGCGCCGCCTGACCGATATTCTGCACATCAGCGAATTGTTGCAGGAAGCCGGTTCGCAGCTGGAAAGCGAGCATGCGCTGGTGCGCTGGCTGTCGCAGCATATTCTTGAGCCGGACAGCAATGCCGCCAGCCAGCAACTGCGGCTGGAAAGCGATAAACATCTGGTGCAAATCGTCACCATCCATAAATCAAAAGGACTGGAATACCCGCTCGTCTGGCTGCCTTTTATTACCCATTTCCGCGTGCAGGATCAGGCGTTTTATCACGATCGCAATTCGTTTGACGCGGTGCTGGATCTCAGCCACGCCGAGGAGAGCGTTGAACTGGCGGAAGCAGAGCGTCTGGCGGAAGACCTGCGTTTGCTTTATGTGGCGCTGACCCGTTCGGTGTGGCATTGCAGCCTCGGCGTTGCGCCGTTGGTGCGTCGTCGCGGAGATAAGAAAGGCGATACCGATGTACACCAAAGCGCGCTCGGGTGCCTGCTGCAAAAAGGTGAGCCGAAAGATGCCGCCGGGCTTCGCGCCTGTATTGACGCGCTTTGCGGGGAGGATATCGCCTGTCGGACGCCAGCCGAACCGGACAGCGAACGCTGGCAGGTAACGGAAGCGTCGCGTGCGGCGCTAAGCGCCAGAGCGTTACGCCGAACGCCTGCCGACAACTGGCGAGTAACCAGTTATTCCGGCTTACAGCAGCAAGGCCATAGCGTCGCCCAGGATTTAATTCCGCGTCTGGATGTGGATGCCGCCGGGGTGGGGGATGTGGCGGAAGAGCCGGAGCTGACGCCGCACCAGTTCCCGCGAGGGGCATCGCCGGGTACATTCCTGCATAGCCTGTTTGAAGACCTCGACTTTACGCAGCCCGTTGACCCGGCCTGGGTGCGGGAAAAACTGGAGCTTGGCGGTTATGACGCGCACTGGGAGCCGGTTTTAACGCAGTGGCTGGACGCTGTTTTGCAGGCTCCCCTGACCGAACGCGGCGTGAGTCTGCGTCATCTTTCCGCCCGTGAAAAACAGGTGGAGATGGCGTTTTATCTGCCGATCGCACAGCCGCTTATCGCCAGTCAACTGGATGCGCTGATTCGCCGGTTTGATCCGCTCTCGGCGGGCTGCCCGCCGCTCGACTTCATGCAGGTTCGCGGCATGCTGAAAGGGTTTATCGATCTGGTGTTTCGCCATGAAGGGCGGTATTACCTGCTCGATTACAAATCAAACTGGCTGGGCGAAGACAGCACGGCCTACACTCAGGAGGCGATGGCCTCAGCGATGCAGACGCATCGCTATGACCTGCAATATCAGCTATATACGCTGGCGTTGCACCGCTATCTGCGCCATCGCATCGCCGATTATGACTATGAACGCCATTTCGGCGGCGTGATCTACCTTTTCCTGCGCGGCGTTGACCGTGAATATCCACGGCAGGGCATTTTCTCGACCCGGCCGGACGGCGAATTGATTGCGTTAATGGATGAGATGTTTGCAGGCGTTGTAGCGGAGGAGGCGCAATGACAATTCAGAAGCGGTTACTGGAGGCCGTAGAACAAAAGCTGTTGCGGCCATTAGACGCTCAGTTTGCGCTGGCGGTTGCCGGGCAGGACGATCCGTGCGTAACGCTGGCCGTTGCATTGCTCAGCCGCGATGCGGGGGAAGGGCATGTCTGTATGCCGCTTTCGCGCCTGGCGATAACGGAAGAGTCGCATCCGCTACTGGTCTCCTGGTTTAGCGAGAGGGACGCGCCTGAAGACTGGGCATCGTGTCTGCTGGCTTCCGGGGCGGTCAGTCGGGGAGAGCGGCCAACGCCGTTGATTCTGCATGAAGATCGCCTTTACCTGAACCGGATGTGGAGTAACGAGCGCACGGTAGCCCGCTTTTTTAGCGAGGTTAACCAGGCTATCGCGGTAGATGAACTGCAACTGACCCGTACGCTGGATGCGCTTTTCCCGCCGACGGATGACGTCAACTGGCAAAAAGTGGCGGCGGCCGTGGCGTTGACGCGCCGTATTTCCGTCATTTCCGGCGGGCCTGGCACCGGTAAAACCACTACCGTGGCGAAGCTGCTGGCCGCGTTGATTCAGATGGCGGACGGCGAGCGATGCCGTATACGACTGGCGGCGCCGACGGGGAAAGCGGCGGCGCGTCTGACCGAGTCGCTTGGCGCGGCATTGCGCCAGCTTCCGCTCACGGATGAGCAAAAAAAACGCATCCCGGATGACGCCAGTACGTTGCACCGGCTGTTGGGCGCACAGCCCGGTAGCCAGAGGCTGCGCCATCACGCGGGAAATCCGCTGCATCTGGACGTGCTGGTGGTGGATGAGGCATCAATGATCGATTTGCCGATGATGTCGCGGCTAATTGAGGCGCTGCCGCCGCACGGACGCGTGATTTTTCTCGGCGATCGCGATCAGCTGGCTTCCGTTGAGGCGGGGGCGGTGCTGGGCGATATCTGCGCCTGGGTAAATGCCGGATTTACCGCCGGGCGCGCGCAGCAGCTGAGCCGACTGACGGGAGGCCCCATTCCTGCGGGTGCAGGCACGGAGGCGGCCTCTTTGCGCGATAGCCTGTGTTTGCTGCAAAAAAGCTATCGCTTCGGGCATGATTCCGGCATTGGTCAACTGGCGGCAGCCATTAATTGCGGCGATAAAGCGGCGATGAAAACGGTCTTTCAGCAGGGATTCAGCGATATTGAAAAACGAACGCTACAGAGCAGCGAGGATTACGCCGCCATGCTCGATGAGGCGCTGGCCGGTTATGGGCGTTATCTGGCGCTTGTTCGCGAGGGCGCGGAGCCGGGGGCGATTATTCAGGCTTTCAATGAGTACCAGTTGCTGTGCGCGCTGCGTGAAGGGCCGTTTGGCGTTGGCGGTCTGAATGAACGTATCGAACAGGTTATGCTGCAAAAGCGCAAAATTCAGCGTCACCCGCACAGCCGCTGGTATGAAGGGCGTCCGGTAATGATTGCGCGCAATGACAGCGCGTTGGGGTTGTTCAATGGCGATATCGGTATTGCGCTCGATCGCGGCCAGGGGTTGAGGGTGTGGTTCGCCATGCCGGATGGCAGCATTAAGTCGGTGCAGCCCAGCCGTTTGCCGGAGCATGAAACAACCTGGGCGATGACGGTGCATAAATCGCAGGGATCGGAGTTCGATCATGCGGCGCTGATTTTACCCAGCCAGCGCTCGCCGGTTGTGACCCGTGAGCTGGTGTATACCGCCGTGACGCGCGCACGTCGTCGCCTGTCTCTCTATGCCGATGAACGGGTTTTGAGCGGGGCAATTGCGACGCGCACGGAGCGACGTAGCGGACTGTCCGCGTTTTTTAATAACGGGCTGTGAGGCAAGTTGCCGGATGGCGCCTGCGCTTATCCGGCCTACAGCATCCCCGTAGACCCGATAAGACGCTTTAGCGTCGCCATCAGGCAAAATGGATTATCCCAAATCTGCCATCAACACCTTTGAACGACGCTGATAGTTGTACATCTCTTTTTTGCTCTCGGGCAGCAGCTCGATATCCACCGGCGTAAACCCACGTTCCTGGAACCAGTGAATACTGCGCGTTGTCAGCACAAACAGCTTGCTGAGGCCCATCTGTCTTGCCTGCACGGCGATCCGCTCCAGCAAGACTTCGCCACGCGATGAACTGCGATAATCTGGATGTACCGCCACGCAGGCCATTTCGCCGATTTTTTCTTCGGGGAAAGGGTACAGCGCGGCGCAGGCGATGGTCAGATTATCTCGCTGGATAATCGTGAATTTGTCGATCTCCATCTCCAGTTGTTCACGGGAGCGGCGCACCAGAATCCCCTGTTGTTCCAGCGGGCGAATCAGCTCCAGGATCCCGCCGATATCGTTAATGGTGGCGCGGCGAATCTGCTCGGCGCTCTCCATCACGATTTGCGTCCCGATTCCGTCGCGTGAGAACAGCTCCTGCAATAGCGCGCCGTCTTCCTGGTAGCTAATCAGATGGCAGCGACGCACGCCGCTGCGACAGGCTTTCACCGCGCCGCGCAGGAACCGCACGGTGCCTGAATTGTAATCGCCTTTTTCTTCCTGCGCTTCAACGCGTGCCTGCGCTTCGTTCGGGAAAAGTTCGGAAACGATGTCGCCTTCGTCGTTAGTTACCCCTTGCGACGAACAGAAGCCGATCATCTTCTCCGCCTTCAGTTTGATAGCGAGCTGGGTGGCGATCTCTTCTGAGGTCAGGTTAAAACTTTCGCCTGTGACGGAAACCGCGACCGGCCCCATCAGCACAATTGCGCCGCTGTCTAACTGGCGATGAATTGCCTCTTCATCAATACGGCGAATGCGTCCGCTGTGGCAGTAATCCACGCCGTCATCCACGCCCAACGGCTGTGCAATAATAAAATTGCCGCTGACGACGTTGATGTGCGCGCCCTGTAAGGGGGTGTTGTTCAGGCTCATCGACAGACGGGCGGTGATATCCAGCTGCAACGTGCCTGCCGCTTGCTTAACCAGTTCCAGCGTTTTGGCGTCCGTCACGCGGGTATTTTTGTGGTACAGCGGCTCATGATGATGTGCGGCAAGGTTCGCGTCGATTTGCGGACGCGCGCCATACACCACCACCAGGCGAATGCCCAGACTGTGCAGAAGCCCGATGTCATTGACGATACTGGAGAAATTTTCATGCTCAATGGCTTCACCGCCAAGCATAATGACAAACGTTTTTCCCCGATGGGTATTGATATAGGGAACAGAATGGCGGAATCCCTGTACCAGTTCGGTTCTACGTTCCTTCACCACGGCACACCCTCATTGCATGATTATTCTAAATTAATGTATTTTTATTCTGTTTTTCCGTCGTGCGCAAGCGCAAATTTTAATCCCGCTGAAGTTTTCTCTCAGTAATACCGTGAATACAAAAAGAAAGTTTACCCTTTTATAGATGACAGATTATGCGTCATTCGCTAAAGTTTCCGGTCAATTTAGACGTTTTGTACATCAGCACCGTTAAGTTTGTTTTGCTCGGGAGAAGCATGTCGGGATCCAACTCAGCAATCAGTCGCCGTCGTTTACTACAAGGGACGGGCGCCATGTGGCTATTGAGCGTAAGTCAGGTCGGTTTGGCTGCCGTCAGCCAGGTCGTCGCGGTACGCATCTGGCCTGCGTCCAGCTATACCCGCGTCACGGTGGAATCGAACCGTCTGCTGAAATACAAACAGTTTGCCCTGAGTAACCCTGAGCGCGTGGTGGTGGATATTGAAGGCGTGAATCTGAACTCGGTGCTTAAAGGCATTGGCGCGCAGATCCGCGCGGACGATCCGTATATCAAGTCAGCGCGAGTAGGACAGTTTGATCCACAGACGGTGCGGATGGTGTTTGAGCTGAAGCAAAACGTGAAACCGCAGCTGTTTGCCCTTGCGCCAGTGGCGGGCTTTAAAGAACGCCTGGTGATGGATCTCTACCCTGCCAATGCGCAGGATATGCAGGACCCGTTGCTGGCGCTGCTGGAAGATTACAACAAAGGCGATCTGGATAAGCAGGTGCCGCCTGCGCAGAGCGGGCCGCAGCCGGGCAAGGCGGGACGCGATCGCCCGATCGTGATCATGCTCGATCCCGGTCATGGAGGAGAAGATCCCGGCGCCGTGGGGAAATACAAGACGCGCGAAAAAGACGTGGTGTTGCAGATTGCCCGCCGCTTGCGCGCGTTAATTGAGAGAGAAGGCAATATGAAGGTCTACATGACGCGTAATGAGGATATCTTCATTCCGCTGAAAGTGCGCGTGGCGAAAGCCCAGAAGCAGCGCGCCGACCTGTTTGTCTCTATCCATGCGGACGCGTTTACCAGCCGACAGCCCAGCGGTTCATCCGTTTTTGCGCTCTCGACGAAGGGCGCGACCAGTACGGCGGCAAAATACCTCGCGCAAACTCAGAACGCCTCGGATTTGATCGGCGGCGTGAGTAAAAGCGGCGATCGCTATGTCGATCACACAATGTTCGACATGGTGCAATCGTTGACCATCGCCGATAGTCTGAAGTTCGGTAAAGCGGTGCTCAACAAGCTGGGAAGGGTTAATAATCTGCACAAAAATCAGGTCGAGCAGGCCGGCTTTGCGGTGCTGAAAGCGCCGGATATTCCCTCTATTCTCGTGGAAACCGCCTTTATCAGTAATATTGAAGAGGAGCGTAAGCTCAAAACGGCGAAGTTCCAGCAGGAAGTGGCGGAGTCGATTCTGGCGGGTATTAAAGCCTACTTTGCCGATGGGGCGACGCTGGCGAGAAGGGGATAATAAAAAAGCGCTGAAAGGCGCTTTTTTTACGGGCCGCAGAAACGAAAAAACACCCGTTAAGGTGTTTAATATTGGTTGCGGGGGCCGGATTTGAACCGACGACCTTCGGGTTATGAGCCCGACGAGCTACCAGGCTGCTCCACCCCGCGTCCGTCTTTCTGCTTCGTATTTCAAACCACATCTGCGTTGGCTTTCCTCGTTCACCTCAGTCACTTACTGAAGTAAGCTCCTAAGGATTCACTGCGTCACCGCCTTGTTGTGATTCGAACTACTTTGCAAAATATTACATCAGATTTTAATTGGTTGCGGGGGCCAGATTTGAACTGACGACCTTCGGGTTATGAGCCCGACGAGCTACCAGGCTGCTCCACCCCGCGTCCGTGGATGCGCACTATACTCTGCTAACATTTTCATGCAACCCTTTTTTCACCCGGATCACGAAATTGGGGTGATTGTGTGCAAAAACAACGCGCTTTGGTACGTTTTTTGTGCGTAATTTGCGTCAGGGGAGCGCTTCGCATTTCATTAGGTTCGGGGGTTTGTTATCTTCATAGCGCAAGATTTACAGCTAAAAGACGAGAACTCATGAAAGGACGTTGGGCAAATTACCTTCTTATGGGGGCGGTGGTTGCAATGCTTGCCGCCTGTTCCTCTAAACCGACCGATCGCGGCCAGCAGTATAAAGACGGGAAGTTTACCCAGCCTTTCTCACTGGTGAACCAACCTGACGCCATTGGGGCGCCTATCAACGCAGGCGATTTCGCCGAGCAGGTCAACCAAATCCGCAGCGCGTCGCCGCGTCTGTATGGCAACCAGAGCAACGTCTATAACGCCGTGCAGGAGTGGTTACGTTCCGGTGGCGATACGCGAATGATGCGCCAGTTTGGTATTGATGCCTGGCAGATGGAAGGGGCGGATAACTACGGCAACGTCCAGTTTACTGGCTACTACACGCCGGTTATCCAGGCGCGCCATACCCGTCAGGGCGAGTTCCAGTACCCTATTTATCGCATGCCGCCAAAACGCGGCCGCTTACCGTCTCGTGCCGAGATCTATTCCGGCGCGCTGAGCGACAGCTACATTCTGGCGTACAGCAACTCGCTGATGGATAACTTCATCATGGACGTTCAGGGCAGCGGCTATATTGATTTTGGCGACGGCAGCCCGCTGAATTTCTTCAGCTATGCCGGGAAAAACGGCCATGCTTACCGCAGTATCGGCAAGGTGCTGATCGATCGCGGTGAAGTGAAGAAAGAAGATATGTCGATGCAGGCCATTCGCCACTGGGGAGAAACCCACAGTGAAGCGGAAGTGCGCGAGCTGCTGGAGCAAAACCCGTCATTCGTCTTCTTTAAGCCGCAATCTTTTGCCCCGGTGAAAGGCGCCAGCGCCGTGCCGCTTATCGGTCGTGCGTCTGTGGCTTCCGATCGCAGCATTATCCCGGCAGGAACAACCCTGCTGGCGGAAGTCCCGCTGCTGGATAACAACGGCAAGTTTAACGGCCAGTACGAATTGCGCCTGATGGTGGCGCTGGACGTGGGCGGCGCGATTAAAGGCCAGCACTTTGATATTTATCAGGGGATAGGCCCGGACGCCGGGCACCGCGCAGGCTGGTATAATCACTATGGGCGCGTCTGGGTGCTGAAAAACGCCCCGGGAACCGGTAACGTATTTAGCGGTTGATTGCCTGATGGCGGCTTCGCTGAAGATTTAAATCGTAGGCCTGATAAGCGTAGCGCCATCAGGCAAATCATGCCGGATGGCGTCGCAAGCGACGTATCCGGCCTACGATCGTATTACCCCTTTTTAATTCTGAGGTCGTATGTCTGTTGTAATTAGTGATGCCTGGCGCCAGCGTTTTGGCGGCACCGCCCGTCTGTATGGTGAAAAAGCGTTGCAGCTGTTTGCCGGTGCGCATATTTGCGTGGTCGGGATCGGCGGCGTCGGCTCCTGGGCGGCAGAGGCGCTGGCGCGTACCGGCATTGGCGCGATCACGCTCATCGATATGGATGACGTATGCGTCACCAACACCAACCGGCAAATTCATGCGCTGCGCGATAACGTCGGTCTGGCGAAAGCCGAGGTGATGGCCGAGCGTATTCGTCAGATCAACCCGGAGTGCCGGGTGACGGTGGTGGATGACTTTGTCACACCGGATAATGTCGCGGAGTATATGAGCGCAGGGTTTTCGTATGTCATTGATGCCATCGACAGCGTGCGGCCAAAAGCCGCGCTGATTGCCTGGTGCCGCCGAAATAAGGTTCCGTTAGTCACCACCGGCGGGGCGGGTGGGCAGATAGACCCGACCCAGATTCAGGTAACGGATCTGGCGAAAACCATCCAGGACCCGCTGGCGGCGAAACTGCGCGAACGGCTGAAAAGCGACTTTGGCGTGGTGAAAAACAGCAAGGGTAAACTGGGCGTGGACTGCGTGTTCTCAACGGAAGCGCTGGTTTATCCGCAGGCTGATGGTTCCGTATGTGCGATGAAAGCGACGGCGGAAGGGCCGAAACGAATGGATTGCGCCTCTGGATTCGGCGCAGCCACGATGGTAACTGCGACCTTTGGCTTTGTTGCTGTGTCCCACGCGCTGAAGAAGATGATGGCGAAGGCGGCGCGTCAGGCTTGATTGTGTCGGATGGCGCTATGCTTATCCGACCTACGGTTCGTGCGGTGTTGTAGGCCGGATAAGACGCATCAGCGTCGTCATCCGGCTTGCTGGGCAGCCTCAATAATCGCGTTATTCAGCGCATGCAGCCCCTGGCTGCGCGATGCGCTAAGTTGTGTTGTTAAGCCTAACTCATCAAACAACCCCAGCGGCGAGTGCGCCAGCAGTTCCGCCGGGGTCTTTCCCTCTACCGCCGTGAGTAAAACCGCCAGCAAACCGCGTACAATACGCCCTTCGCTGTCACCGAAAAAGTGCAGCGTTCCCTTCTCCGACAGGGTATGCCCCAGCCAGACGCGGTTCTCACATCCTGCGATCTCTTTTGCCTGCGTTTTTAGCTCATCCGGCAATGCCGGGAGTTGCTTACCCAACAGAATAAGCTGGCGATACTTGTCCTCCCACTGCGAGAGCGGGATAAAGAGAGCGCGTAACGTCTCTTCCGTTACGGTCGTGCCAAACGGGTGTCCGGCAAAAAGAGGGCTTGTCATTAATCCACCAGTATTTCCAGCGCGCGGTCAACGGCGCTGACCAACGCATCCACATCATGCTTTGTATTATACGGCGCAAAAGAGGCGCGCAGGGTGCCCGTTACGCCAAGCGCCGCCAGCAGCGGCTGCGCGCAGTGCTGCCCGGCGCGCAGGGCGATGCCGTATTCGGCCAGTAACGTCACCATATCGCTGTGATGAACGCCGGTAAAATCGAAGGCCAGCAGGCTGGAGTCCTGGCAACGGAAAGAGCGGAAACCCGGACGCTTCGCCAGCGCGTCTTCCGCCAGCGTCGCCAGACCGCGACTCCAGCTTTCGGCCTGCGCCATATCCACTTCCGCCAGCCACTCCAGCGCGGCGCTAAGGCCAATAACCCCAGCCACGTTTGGCGTGCCGGCTTCCAGACGCCAGGGAACGGCCTGGGTTGTGAATCCTTCAAAATTGACTTCAGCGATCATCTTACCGCCGCCGAGCCACGGGGACATCTCTTCCAGTAAGGCCGGTTTACCGTACAGCGCGCCGATGCCCGTCGGGCCGTACAGCTTGTGGGCGGAGAAAGCATAAAAATCAATATCCAGCTGCTGTACATCGGCGGGGAAATGCACCGCGCCTTGCGCGCCGTCAACCATCACCACCATCCCTGCCGTGTGCGCCAGCGTGATAGCGCGCGCCAGGTCCGGGCAGCCGCCCGTGACGTTCGACATCTGTCCCAGCGCCAGAATCCGGCTGCGTGGCGTGATGAGTTCAGGCAGACGCTCCACGTCGGGGAGGAAAAGGGCATTCAGGGGCAGTTTGACGATTTTTGCGCCCGTCTGCTGAGCGACCATCAGCCAGGGAACGAGATTCGCGTGATGCTCCGCTTCACTGACGATTATCTCATCGCCGGGTTGCAGGCGCGGGCGGGCATAGCATTGCGCCACCATATTGATGGCTTCCGTGGTGCCGCGTGTCCAGACAATCGATGCATCATCAGGCGCGTTCAGCCACTGCGCCACTTTGCCGCGCGCCGCTTCATAGCGTGCGGTTAGCCGCTGTGCCTCGGCGAACTGGCTGCGATGGACGTTTCCGGCGCTCAGGCTGTAGAACTGATGCGTGGCGTCGATCACGGCCTGAGGCTTAAGCGCCGTCGCGGCGCTGTCGAGATAAACGCCCGCATCGGTAAGGGCAGGAAATTGCGCGCGAAACTGCGCAGGATTGAAAGCGTTCATGGTATTCCTCAATTCAGTATACCGATCGTGGCGCAAAAAGGGCTGTGATACAAGGTTTGTCCTAACCATCGGAATTGTCTGGTTATCCTGGTGAAGTCAGGGAAGCAGGTTATGCTAAATAGTGTTAGGCGAATGTTTTTGCCTGTTACGGAACCCGTTTTATTTAGCATAAACAGCTTTAAGGAGAAGAAGATGAAAATGAAAAAGACTGCCGCAATGATCTCTGCATGTATGCTGACTTTTGCCCTGAGCGCCTGTTCCGGTCCGAATTATGTGATGCACACAAATGATGGCCGTACTATCGTGTCAGACGGTAAGCCAAAAACCGATGATGAAACCGGCATGATTTCTTATAAAGACGCTAACGGCAACAAACAGCAGATCAATCGTACTGACGTTAAAGAGATGGTCGAACTGGATCAGTAACCGGTCGGTCATGGACAAAAAAAAGCACCGCAATTGGCGGTGCTACATTAATCACTATGGACAGACAGGGTAAATGTACAGGAAGTGAAAAAGGGTAGCTTCGCTACCATGGTCTGAATCGCAGACCAATTGCAAACACAACAACACAACATCACAACCGTAAGCCAAAAGCCCATCAGAACACGCATTCCGATAAAACTTTTCGTTCCGGCTCAGGAAGTGTCGCCACTATAGGTATTTGCTGGTAGAACCTCAACGGACAAATTATAATGGCTCAGATTAAAAAAACTAATAGGTTACACAAGGTTACCTAATTGTTAAATTTATTTAACATCAAAGTCTAAAAGCCATGTCAAAACGATTACCACCCTTAAATGCATTACGTGTTTTTGATGCCGCAGCGCGGCATTTAAGCTTCACTCGCGCAGCAGAAGAGCTTTTTGTGACACAGGCCGCAGTAAGTCACCAAATCAAGTCACTTGAGGATTTTTTGGGGCTAAAACTGTTCCGTCGTCGCAATCGTTCGCTTTTGCTCACGGAAGAGGGGCAGAGCTATTTCCTCGACATCAAAGAGATTTTTTCGCAATTAACCGAAGCGACGCGTAAACTTCAGGCGCGGAGTGCAAAAGGCGCGCTTACGGTCAGTTTATTGCCCAGTTTTGCGATCCAGTGGCTGGTTCCTCGACTCTCAAGCTTTAACTCAACTTATCCGGGAATCGATGTCAGAATTCAGGCCGTGGACCGTCAGGAAGATAAGCTGGCTGATGATGTCGACGTCGCTATTTTTTATGGGCGTGGCAACTGGCCAGGCTTGCGCGTCGAAAAATTGTACGCAGAATATTTACTGCCGGTGTGTTCACCGTTATTACTGACGGGCGATAAGCCGTTAAAGACGCCGGAAGATCTGGCAAAACATACATTACTGCATGATGCTTCGCGAAGAGACTGGCAGACCTATACGCGTCAGTTGGGGCTGAATCATATTAATGTGCAGCAGGGACCTATTTTCAGCCATAGCGCAATGGTGCTACAGGCTGCCATCCACGGACAGGGGGTTGCGCTGGCGAACAACGTCATGGCGCAATCAGAAATTGAAGCCGGGCGTCTTGTCTGTCCCTTTAACGACGTTCTGGTCAGTAAAAATGCTTTTTATCTGGTTTGTCATGACAGTCAGGCAGAACTGGGTAAAATAGCCGCCTTTCGTCAGTGGATTCTGACCAAAGCGGCCGCTGAACAAGAAAAATTCCGCTTTCGTTACGAACAATAATTTATTTAGGGTACTACCATGACCAGCCGTTTTATGCTGATTTTTGCCGCGATAAGCGGCTTTATCTATGTTGCTCTGGGTGCCTTTGGGGCGCATGTCCTGAGCAAAACTCTTGGTGTGGTTGAAATGGGCTGGGTCCAGACCGGCCTGCAATATCAGGCGTTTCATACGCTGGCCATTTTTGGCCTGGCGGTTGCGATGCAGCGACGCATTAGCATCTGGTTTTACTGGAGCAGCGTTTTTCTGGCGTTAGGTACGGTGCTGTTTAGCGGCAGCCTGTATTGCCTGGCGCTGTCTCATTTACGCCTGTGGGCGTTTGTTACTCCTGTCGGCGGCGTGAGTTTCCTGGCAGGCTGGGTGCTGATGTTAATTGGCGCCATCCGTTTGAAACGTAAGGGCGTTGGTCATGAATAAGGTTGTATTGTTGTGTCGCCCTGGTTTTGAAAAGGAGTGCGCTGCTGAAATAACGGATAAGGCGGCGCGTCGGGAAATCTTTGGCTTCGCTCGTGTTAAAGACAATGCCGGATACGTCGTCTTTGAGTGCTATCAGCCGGACGATGCTGAAAAAATAGTAAAAGAGTTGCCTTTTTTCTCGCTCATTTTTGCGCGTCAGATGTTCGTCGTCGGCGAGTTGCTGCGCGACCTGCCGCCGGACGATCGCATTACGCCGATTGTCGGGATGCTACAGGGCGTTGTGGAAAAAGGCGGCGAGCTGCGTGTTGAAGTCGCAGACACCAATGAAAGCAAAGAGTTGATGAAGTTTTGCCGTAAATTTACGGTGCCGCTGCGGGCCGCGCTGCGCGACGCGGGGATTCTGACAAACTATGAAACGCCAAAGCGTCCGGTGGTGCATGTTTTCTTCATCGCGCCGGGCTGCTGTTATACCGGGTATTCGTATCCTGACAACAACTCGCCGTTCTATATGGGAATTCCGCGGCTGAAATTCCCGGCCGATGCGCCAAGCCGTTCGACGCTGAAGCTGGAAGAAGCGCTGCATGTTTTTATTCCGGCCGATGAGTGGGATGAACGTCTGGCGAACGGGATGTATGCCGTGGATTTAGGCGCCTGCCCTGGCGGTTGGACCTACCAGTTAGTGAAGCGCAACATGTGGGTTTACTCTGTCGATAACGGCCCAATGGCGCAGAGCCTGATGGATACCGGGCAGGTGACCTGGCTGCGCGAAGATGGATTCAGATACCGTCCGAATCGCAATAACATCTCGTGGATGGTGTGCGACATGGTGGAAAAGCCTGCTAAGGTTGCCGCGCTGATGGCGCAGTGGTTAGTAAACGGCTGGTGTCGCGAGACGATCTTCAATCTCAAGCTGCCGATGAAAAAACGCTATGAAGAGGTGTCGCAGAACCTGGCGTACATTCAGGCGCAGCTTGATGAACACGGCATTAACGCGCAAATTCAGGCGCGACAGTTGTATCACGATCGTGAAGAAGTGACCGTGCATGTCCGTCGGCTGTGGGCCGCCGTGGGCGGGCGTCGCGACGAGCGGTAATACGATGGATTGCCGGATAGCGGCGTAAATGCCTTATCCGGCCTGCGCCGGGTATTTGTTGTCCTGATAAGCGGCAACGCCATCAGGCGTGAATCACCCCCTGGCGCTCATCGGAAATGATGTGCGTCACATCATCCAGATGCCCGATGCAGGCCTCTCCCGAGCGGTTGAGCTTACTCTTGTCGATCAACAATAAAGACTGCGATGCGCGCTTAAGCAGCGTGGATTTGAAATCCGCGTTGATCGTATTTGAGTCCCAGAGCGCGCCGCCGCGGTCGATCCCCTCGCAGGAAAAAATAAACAGGTCAATGTCGAGCGGCTTAAGCTGAGAAATAAGCGACGGATTGACGTAGCAGCCATATTTACGCTCAAGCTGGCCGCCGGAACTGATGAGCTGAATATGCTCGCGTTTGCCCAGCTCCTGGCAAATCGGGTGACTGTTGGTAAAGACGTGAATATCAATGTCCGGCAACTGGCGGGCCAGATACCAGCAGGTTGAGCTGGCGTCCAGAGCGATCACCATGCCCGGTTCTATCCATGCCAGCGCCTCCCTGGCGATATCCGCCTTATGCGCATAGTGGCTTTTCAGCCGGATGTGGAACGGGTCGCCGCTGTCCTGGTTTTCCCGGTGAATATACTTGGCGCGCCCGTGATTGCGCAGCACTTTTCCCTGCGCCTGTAGCTCGCTGAGATCGCGGCGAATGGTCTCTTTGCTGACGTTAAGCTGTACCGACAGCGCCTCAGTGGTCAGACTTTTATGGTTGATCAGCAGGTCTACTATCGCTTGTTGGCGTGCCGCTTTCATCTTTTCTCACCCCATCATTCGATGAACGCCCGCATCATGCGGGCGCACCGGCAAGAGATTACGGCGTTACCCCTTTTTTTAAAAGAATATTCCCGTACTTCGCGCACTCTCCTGTGATAACGATCGCAAAGGCTTTTTGCGCCCGCTCATAAAACGCATAGCGGTCGATGCGGACAATCTCCGGGCACGGCGTCTGCAATGAGAGCGCATCGCGATAACGTGCTTCAACCGTCGGGTCGAGCGAATCGCCCTCTACGGCGGCCATCATCACCAGCGGCGGCGCGTAGCTGTCCAGTTCAAACAGCGGGATAATCGCCCGGAGCAGATCGCTGACTTTCAGACCATCTGCGCGAATAACCTGCGGTCCCATGCTGTGCGCGGGAAAGTGGGCATCGGAAAAAATAATCTCATCCCCGTGCCCCATTTCAGCCAGCACTTTCAGTAACTCAGGGGATATTAATGGCGAAATAGTTTTTAGCATCTCACACTCCCTCAATAAATTCGGGTTCAGTTTGCGGCCAGAAATAGCGGTACTGATAGCGTACCTGGGCTCGGGCCTGTTCCGGGCTGGCAAATTCGCCTACGCCATACCAGCCGAACATGGCTGCCCCGGCGACGGTGGTTTCCGCGTCATCCAGCACCTTAATCGGTATATCAAGCAGATTGGCTTTGATTTGATTCCACAGCGCGTTGCGGCTTCCGCCGCCAACCAGCAGAAGCTCAGTTGCCTGGAAGTGACCAATCTTTTCCAGCGTTTGCAGATTACGTTGCAGTTGCGCCGTGAGCCCTTCCAGCGCGGCGCGGTAAAAATGACCACGCGTTGTGTTCAGCGTCACCCCCTGCCAGCCCGCGTTTTGACAGGTGAGGAGATCGCACTGCATCTTCACGCCTTCAGCACCCGGCGGAATGGCGTGCGCCTCGTCAATCAGCGTCTGCCACGGCGTTTCTGGCGTCCAGAGCAGTTTGCGCACCCATTCGAGCACGCCGGAAGCCAGCCACTGCATGCCTGGGTTATAAAGTCCGGCCTGGCTGTCCAGTTCACAGGTGGAACCGGCGTAATGGCTGAGCAGCGGCGTGTTCACCTGCGCGCTGCGTACCATCAGGATTTCCCACGTACCGGACGAGAGTACCGGTTCATCCTGTTCTGCGCCGGCGCCAAAGAGGGCAAACTGCGTGTCATGCCCGGCGGAGATCACCGGAATACCCGCCTCAAGCCCAAGCAGGTTTGCGGCGTCGTTTTGCAGCGTGCCAATCCGTTCGCCCGCTTCAACTAACCGTGGAAACAGACGGCGGGGTAAACCCGTGGCCTGTAAAATCTCCGGGCTGAAATCCCGCTGGTGGATATCCAGCATCTGGCTGGTGCCCGCCATGGTGATATCCGTGGTGAATTCACCGGTTAAACGGTGGTTGATCAGCGATGAAATAAATAGCCAGGCGTGCGCCTGTTCGAGCAACTGCGGGTGGTTCTCTTTCAGCCACACCAGTTTATACAGCGTATTAAAGGCGAATGCGCCGACGCCGGAGATCGCCTGCAACTGCTGCGGCGGCATAAAGCGGCCGATGTTTTCCATGACGGCAAGGGTGCGAGGGCATTTCCAGCTGATCACCGGATAGCGTAACTGACCCTGTTCATCAACCAGAGCGCCGTCTACGCCGAACGTCGTGACGGTGATGCCGCGAACCCGGCAGGCCGCCAGTTCCGTCTTCAGTTGCTGACAGCAGTCCGCGAAGCGTTGCAGAATGGCCGCCAGCGACCACTGATGCCAGGCGCTATTTTCCGTGGCGATGTCGCTGGCATTCGCTGTTGATGCGCGGGCGACAATGTTTCCCTGACGGTCAACGGCCATTGCCCGTACGTTGGTGGCGCCGCAGTCGAGAACCAGAATGACGTCTTGTTTCATAGTAGCTCCGAAACGTTGCCGGATGGCGCTGCGCTGATCCGGCCTACAAAATGCGAAATTGTAGGCCCGGTAAGCTTACGCCACCGGGCAAAGAAGTGACGCATTAACGTTTGTACAGCGGCCCGTAGTTCTGGCAGGCGCGATAATCCTGACCTTCAATATCCATACCGTGCGCAGCCCAGGCGGAAGGACGGTAGATTTTCGCATCGTCCACGTTGTGCATGCAGACCGGAATACGCAGCATGGCGGCGAGCGTGATGAAGTCAGCGCCGACGTGGCCGATGGTCAGTACGCCGTGGTTAGCGCCCCAGTTCGCCATCACCGAGTAAACGTCGGTGAACGGGCCTTTACCGGTAAGACGTGGCGCAAACCAGGTGGTCGGCCAGGTCGAGTTGGTGCGGGCGTCGAGCTGATCGTGCATCTCCTTCGGCAGTTCCACGCTCCAGCCTTCAGCGATTTGCAGTACCGGCCCCAGACCCTTGATGATGTTCACGCGGGTCATGGTGAACGGCACGCCGCCTTCGGTCAGGAAGCGAGAGGAGTAGCCGCCGCCACGGAAGTATTCGTGGATCGCCGGGCACCATTCGGTAGCGGCCAGGCAGGCGTCCGCTTCCTGTTGGCTGATTTCCCAGTGCGGCTTCATGGTCGGTTTGCCTTCGCTATCGCGCTGCTTGCAGGAGCCGTCCAGCGCCGCAGAGCCGGAGTTGATCAGGTGAATGATGCCGTGCTCCGCAAGGCCGGTGAGCGGCTGGCCTGTGACGCGCTCTACCGCTTCCGGCGACCAGTAGGTTCGCACGTCGGCAAAGACCTGCGCGGTTCCGGTGAGTTGATGGCCCAGCAGCATCGCTACGCCGTTGAGGCTGTCGTTTTCGGTAGCGACGACAAACGGTTCGCGCACGCCGTTCCAGTCAAAGGAGCTGTTCAGCAGCGCTTCGGCGGTGTCGCCGTTCGGGTATTGATCGGTCCAGTGGCGCTGGCCCTGGAAGCCTGCCGCAATGGCGTTATATCCCAGCGACTCTTCGACCAGCCCTTTTTCCGCCAGCTTGTTGTTGCCCTGCATCATGTCGCGAATGCACATCGCCATCAGCAGGCTCTCTTTCAGCACCGCGCGGCTTTGTTCTTCATTACGTTTGTACTGCTGCGCGTTCTGATCCTCGCCATAGCGGAAGTTTTTATCCGCCCACGCCAGCGCCATCTCCAGCTCGGCTTCGTCATAGATTTTCTGGTCGATGCGACGGCGCAGTTCGGTCATGTCCACCGCCTGCACTTTCATCCCCAGCCAGGACTCAAAGAAGTTGTGATCGACGATGGAACCGGCAATCCCCATTGAGACGCCGCCCACAGAGAGGTAGCTTTTGCCTTTCATGCTGGCGACCGCCAGACCCGCGCGCGCAAAGCGCAGCAGTTTTTCTTCAACGTCGGCAGGGATCGAGGTGTCGTCGGCATCCTGTACGTCATGACCATAAATAGAGAATGCCGGAATGCCTTTCTGGCTGTGCGCGGCCAACGCGGCGGCCAGATAAACGGCGCCGGGACGTTCCGTACCGTTGAAGCCCCAGATGGCTTTCGGGCGCATTGGGTCCATATCGATGGTTTCGCTGCCGTAGCACCAGCACGGCGTCACGGTAATGGTTACGCCAACATTCTGGCTGCTGAATTTCTCTTCACAGGCGGCGGATTCCGCCATTCCGGCAATGCAGGTATCCGCAATCACGCACTCAATCTGCGCGCCGCAGGCATGGCGGAGTTTTTCGGTGATAAGCTCAGCGGTGGCTTTCGCCATATTCATGGTCTGTTCTTCCAGCGACTCGCGTACCCCCATGCGACGTCCATCAATAACCGGGCGAATGCCAATTTTCGGTAAGCTGATTTTTTTCATTACAGGTTCCTCACGTTATTCGGAAAAATGTTCAGTTAGTTGCCGCTTGTGAACGGAAACGGGCAAAGATGAAGATGACGGCAAAGCAGAGCGCCGGGACCAGCTCTGCCGTTGGGATGTTGCCCGCCGCATCGCTGACAAAACCCATGACCGGCGTGACGATGCCGCCGCCAATGATGGTCATGACGATGAACGACGAGCCGTATTTGGTGTCCTGTCCCAGATTTTTAATACCCAGCGAGAAGATAGTGGGGTACTGAATCGACATAAACGCGCTGCACAGCGTCAGGGCCAGCAGACCGATATGGCCGCCGCTAAAGGCTGAAACCAGACACAGGATCATGGAGAGCAGGGCATAGGCCGCCAGCACTTTATGCGGCGCAAAGCGGCTGATAAGCCAGGTGCCGGAGAAGCGGCCAATAAAGAAGCACACCATCGTGCCGGTCAGGTAGTTGGCGGCAAAGCCAGGCGTCATGCCGGGGATCTCTTCGATAGCGTAACGGATCAGGTAGCTCCAGCAGGCGGTTTGCGCGCCGACGTAGCAGAACTGCGCCAGCACCGCCCAGCGCCAGTGGCGAATACGCACCAGGCGGGCAAGCGAAGCGGTGAATGAACTTTGTTGGGCGTCACTGTGATCGTCGCTCTGTAGCGCCGGGAATTTGGTCAGCATGATCAGCAGGGCAACCAGTAGAACGATAGCCACGATGATCATATAAGGCGTCTGTACCGACAAAACCAGGCTGTGTTTATACGTGCTCAATTGCTCAGGCGTCATTTTATCGAGCACGTCCTGAGATTGATGTGGGACGTTAGACAAAATAAGACTTTGCCCGAACACCACGGCGATAATAGCGCCGAAAGAGTTAAATGTTTGCGCCAGATTGAGACGGAAATGGCCACCGCTTTCTGGCCCTAATACCGTAACAAAAGGGTTCGCGGCGGTTTCAAGACAACCAAGTCCTGCGGCAATAATAAAAAGACCAATCAAAAACAAGGTGTAATTCATCACTTCAGCAGCCGGCCAGAATAATGCTGCGCCAAAAGCATATAAGAATAGTCCGGTAATTATCCCCGCTTTATAACTCAGCTTTTTCATCAAAATACCCGCGGGGATGGGAATAACAAAATAGCCGAAATAAAAAGCAGACTGAATCAAACCTGCCTGAAAATTAGTTAACGTAAAGGCTTGCTGAAATTGTGGTAATAAAATGTCATTCAGGTTATTGGCAACCGCCCAAAGGAAAAACAGTGAGCAGAGTAAAGCGAACGGAATGATATAGCGTTTGCTTTGCCCTGTATCCACCGCACGAAAACTCTGCGTCTGTATTGTTGTGTTTCCCATAGCATCCTCATTGGCTCAGAAGCGTGTTCAACATTTTAGAAGTACGACCGGTGTTTCTCACCAGATCGACAAACCAGGCGAGTTCCTGTTATCTGCCAGAGAAAATTGGCTGTTGATGGTGAACTCATGAATTCATTTTCAAATAAAAAACGCTGTTTAATATGATGGTGGTCACATTTAGCACCTGGAGGGTGGCTTTATGTGATTATCATCACTTTAATTTCTGAAAAATGATGCCCGTTTGAGTAAATAAAATTAAAAACCCACAGCGTTGATGACCGATTTAATTTATTACTGCGAAAACGGGCATTTGTTACAAATATTATGAAAATGCCCGTTTGGATAAATAATATTAAGAGCGGTCATTTTGGCGAGAGTGAATCCGGCGAAAACGGTATTTAACTGACGTGATTAATTGATGCGTATCACAAAATAAAGTCATGTAAATTCCTTTATCGCTATTCAATATGATGATGGTTACCAAATGTTCAATTAATTCAGCAGAGCAACGTGCTGTTCTGTTGTCGCGTTTTGAATGACTGAGAGAGGTAACTAATGGAACGAAACACACTGGCCCGCCAGATTATCGACACCTGCCTGGAGATGACCCGGCTGGGGCTGAACCAGGGGACCGCAGGCAATGTGAGCGTGCGTTATCAGGGCGGGATGCTGATCACGCCAACGGGCATTCCGTATGACAAACTCACCGAATCACATATCGTCTTTATTGATGCAGAGGGTCAGCATGAGCAGGGAAAATTGCCTTCCAGCGAGTGGCGTTTTCATATGGCGGCCTACCAGACGCGCCCGGATGCTAATGCTGTCGTCCATAACCATGCCGTTCACTGCACGGCGGTGTCGATCCTCAATCGTCCTATTCCAGCCATTCATTACATGATTGCGGCGGCGGGGGGGAACTCCATTCCGTGTGCGCCTTACGCCACGTTCGGCACGCGTGAACTTTCTGAATACGTTGCCGTTGCGCTCAAAAATCGCAAAGCGACCCTGCTACAGCATCATGGGTTGATCGCCTGCGAAGAGAACCTGGAAAAAGCGCTGTGGCTGGCGCATGAAGTGGAAGTGCTGGCGCAGCTGTACCTCAGTACGCTGGCGATTACCGATCCGGTGCCTGTACTGGATGATGAGGCTATCGCCATTGTGCTGGAAAAATTCAAAACCTACGGATTACGTATCGAAGAGTAATTTCGCACAGCGAAGGAGACGGGCTATGGCGAACAGAATGATCCTGAACGAAACGGCATGGTTTGGCCGGGGGGCGGTGGCGGCGTTAACCGATGAGGTTCAACGCCGGGGCTATCGCAAGGCGCTAATTGTCAGTGACAAAACGCTGGTGCAGTGCGGTGTGGTCAGAAACGTCACGGATAAGATGGATGCCGCAGGGCTGGCATGGGCGATCTACGATGGCGTGATCCCAAATCCAACCATCGGTGTGGTGAAAGAGGGGCTGAACGTATTTCAACAAAGCGGGGCAGACTACCTGATTGCCATCGGCGGCGGCTCCCCGCAGGATACCTGTAAGGCGATCGGTATTATCAGCAATAACCCTGAGTTTGCTGACGTGCGCAGTCTGGAAGGTCTGTCGCCGACCCGTTATCCGAGCGTGCCGGTGATGGCGATCCCGACCACTGCGGGAACCGCAGCGGAAGTGACCATTAACTATGTGATCACCGATGAAGAAAAGCGGCGTAAATTTGTTTGTGTCGATCCGCATGATATCCCGCAGGTCGCGTTTATTGATGCCGACATGATGGATGGCATGCCGCCCGCGCTGAAGGCGGCAACCGGGGTGGATGCGTTAACCCACGCGATCGAAGGATACATCACCCGTGCCGCGTGGGCGTTGACGGATGCGCTGCATATTAAGGCCATTGAGATTATCGCCGGGGCATTGCGTGGTTCGGTTGCGGGCGAGCGTGAAGCGGGCGAAGCGATGGCGCTGGGGCAGTATGTTGCCGGGATGGGCTTTTCCAACGTGGGGCTTGGGCTGGTGCACGGGATGGCGCATCCGCTGGGCGCGTTTTATAACACTCCGCACGGCGTTGCTAATGCGATTCTTCTGCCGCATATCATGCGCTACAACGCGGAATATACCGGTGAGAAGTTCCGTGATATCGCGCGTGCGATGGGCGAGAAGGTTGAAGGGATAAGTTTGAGCGAGGCGCGTAATGCCGCCGTGGAAGCGGTATTTACCCTCAACCGGGACGTCGGTATTCCGTTGCATTTACGCGATGTCGGCGTGCGTAAAGAGGATATTCCGGCGCTGGCGCAGGCGGCATTTGACGATGTTTGCACCGGTGGTAATCCGCGTGAAGCGAGTATTGCCGATATCGTCGAGTTGTATCATACCGCCTGGTAATTTTGCCGGATGGCCTTATCCGGCCTACAGGATTGCACGAAATGTAGGTCGGATAAGCGTAGCGCCACCCGGCAACACAGCTACCGCGTCAGCCGTAGCTGCTGCAAGTTCCCGTCGATATGGAGATCCGTTTGCAGGCGCGCGATATCGCGGCACAAAAATGCCATCTCTTTATGCGCTTCAAGCTTCTTGCGCCACTTTTCCGCCACCTCGTCGAGGTGCGCATAAATCCCTTCCAGAGTCTGAAACTGAACCAACAATTGAGTCGCGCTTTTGGGGCCGATACCCGCCACGCCGGGGACTTTTGAACTGCTGATCCCCGCCAGCCCCCAGTAGTCCGGCAACTGTTGGGGAAGGACGCCGAACTCTTTCTCAATGAATGGCGCATCCAGCCAGCGTTTCTGGAAATAATCGCGGATACGCAGCGTCGGGGAGAGCAACTGACAGTAGCCTTTGTCGGTAGAAACGATAGTGGCCTGATGCCCGGCCTGTGTGACCTTGACCGCCAGCGTGGCGGCTAAATCATCCGCCTCATTGCCGCTGGAAACCCAGCATTGCACGCCGCGCTGTTCGAAGGCGGCGCGTATTGCGGGCATCTCATTGTGCAACTCGTCAGGCATGGGAGGACGACCGGCTTTGTAGTCCGGGAGACGCTGATGACGCCAGCCGCTGTTGCGCGCTTCATCGTCAAATACGGCGACGGCGTGCGTCGGCTGACTGTGTACAATCAACTGCTCAAGCGCATGCAGGCAGGTCTCCGCGCAGGGCGAGCCTTGAACCGCATGAATACGGCGAATTAAATTCAGTGCATCGACGATAAGCAGATGGACGGCCACGGTGTTCTCCCTGACAAATTTGGGGACAGGGTAACATCCAGGGCGACAGGAGGCGAGTGTTGCGAAATAGCGCGATCCGTAGGCCTGATAAGCGAAGCGCCATCAGGCAATAAATGCCGGATGGCGGCGAGCGCCTTATCCGGCCTACAGATCCTGAAACGTGGTAGGACTTAATCGCAGGCGACAATCTTCATCGCCAGGCCGCCGCGAGAGGTTTCACGGTACTTGGCGTTCATGTCTTTACCGGTTTCGTACATGGTCTCAATAACTTTATCGAGGCACACGCGCGGCTCGCTGGTACGACGCAGCGCCATACGCGCGGCGTTGACCGCTTTCACGGAGGCAATCGCGTTACGCTCAATGCACGGCACCTGTACCTGGCCCGCAACCGGATCGCAGGTCAGACCCAGGTTGTGTTCCATGCCAATTTCCGCAGCGATGCACACTTGCGTCGGACTGCCGCCCAGCAGCTCTGCCAGACCCGCCGCCGCCATAGAGCAGGCCACGCCGACCTCACCCTGACAGCCCACTTCCGCACCGGAAATGGAGGCGTTCATCTTGTACAGAGAGCCGATCGCGCTGGCCACCAGCATGTAGCGAGCCAGTGAGTTGGCGTTAACTTCGCGGATAAACTTGTCGTAGTACGCCAGTACCGCCGGAACGATGCCGCATGCGCCGTTGGTTGGCGCAGTCACGACACGCCCGCCCGCCGCGTTCTCTTCGTTGACCGCCAGCGCGAACATGTTGATCCAGTCGACAACCGCCATCGGATCGGTCGTGGTTTTATCCTGGCTGACCAGCATACGACGCAGCGCTGCGGCACGACGTGGAACGCGCAGTTTCCCCGGCAGTACGCCTTCCGTCGTGATGCCGCGCTCAATACCGCCGCGCATCACTTCCCAGACGTTGGCAAAGTGCTGTTCCAGCTCTTCTTTGCTGTGCAGCGCCAGCTCGTTTTGCATCATCAGGCCGGAAAGCGATAGACCGGTTTCCTGGCAGTGTTTTTGCAGATCGGCTGCGGATTTGTACGGATACGGCACGTTGACCGGCGCACTGTTCGACAAACCGAAATGTTCTTCATCAACGATGAAACCACCGCCAATGGAGTAGTAAGTTTGGCTGTAGAGGACCTTATCGCCCGCCAGCGCGCTAATACGCATCCCGTTCTCATGCAGAGACAGGTTGTCGGCATGGAAATTCATGCACTTATCGACCGGAAACTCCACTTCATGCTGACCATTCGCCAGCAGTAAACGTCCGTGGGTGTTCACGTCCTGAATAAAGAATGGAATGGAGTCGATGTCGACGGTATCCGGCAGATTTCCCGCCAGACCCATAATAATGGCAATGTCAGTGTGGTGACCTTTACCGGTCAGCGACAGTGAACCATAGACATCCACCACGACGCGGGTGACATCGGTCAGGATATTGCGGGCAATCAGATCATCCGTGAATTGTTTGCCTGCTTTCATTGGCCCGACGGTGTGAGAGCTGGAAGGGCCAATGCCGATTTTGAAAATATCGAATACGCTAATCATAGGGCATCCATTGCTTAAATCTCAGGGAGGAAGCGCCGCCCGAAAGCGGCGCTACAAAACTTAGCTGAACAGGGAGTAGAAAATAGCGGAGATAGCGATCAGACCCATAACAACAACGAATACGTTGCTGATGTGGCCGCTGTACTTACGCATTGCCGGGACTTTCTGGATGGCATACATCGGCATCAGGAACAGAATCATCGCGATGATTGGGCCGCCCAGGGTTTCAATCATTCCCAGGATGCTTGGGTTCAGCGTGGCGACAATCCAGGTCGTAACCAGCATGAACAGCGCAGTGATTTTGTTCAGTTTGTTGATTTCGATGGATTTGCCTTTGCCGCGCAGAGACTTGATAACCATTCCGTTGAAACCTTCACGAGCGCCCAGGTAGTGGCCGAGGAAGGATTTCGTGATGGCGATAATCGCGATGATCGGCGCCATCCAGGCGATGACTGGCGCGTTAAAGTGGTTCGCCAGGTAAGACAGAATAGAGATGTTCTGCTCTTTCGCTGCTGCCAGGTCTGCCGGCGTCAGGCTCAATACGCAACTGAAGACGAAGAACATAACGGTCAGCACCATCATGATGTGAGCGAATGCCAGGATCTTAGAGCATTTCTTCTCAGCCGCATCGCCGTACTCTTCACGCTTCGCGACCGCGAAGGAGGAGATGATTGGAGAGTGGTTGAAAGAGAACACCATTACCGGAATTGCCAGCCACAGCGTCATCCACAGACCATTGCCGGTAGAGGCAGCGGAATCAAAGGAGAGCGTTTCCAGCGCTGCGCCGCTCCACTGAGGGATCAGGTACAGGGCCAGCAGCATCAGGGCCGCAACAAACGGGAATACCAGAATACTCATCGCTTTAACGATCATCTGCTCACCGAAGCGCACGATGGTCATCATGCCGACAATCAGGATCAGAGACAGAATCGCGCGCGGCGGCGGGGTGATGGCCAACTGGTGGGTCATGAAGCTTTCCACGGTGTTGGTAATCGCCACACTGTAAACCAGCAGAATCGGGTAAATCGCGAAGAAGTAGAGCAGGGTGATCAGTTTACCCGCGCCAATACCGAAGTGCTCTTCAACCACTTCAGTGATGTCTTCGCCAGGGTTTTTACCGGACAGCACGAAGCGAGTCAGGCCGCGGTGTGCGAAGAAGGTCATCGGGAAAGCGATAATCGCCATGATGATCAGCGGGATCATACCGCCGACGCCTGCGTTAATTGGCAGGAACAGTACGCCCGCGCCGATTGCCGTGCCGTAAAGGCCCAGCATCCACATGGTGTCCGTCTTGCGCCATCCGCTTCGAGAATCAATCGAAGCAATAGTGCTGGTTTGAGTGGTTTCCATCTGTTTCTCCTGGAGGAAGCTAAAAGTCAGGTTTGTGGTCTAATCCAATGAAAAAAGACCTGACCGTAAAATGAAATTCGTTTAATGACGATTTTTATATAATTTTTCGCCGTAATAATTTGCGGGCGGAAAGATACATTTAACTTATGAATGTATCAGTGATCGCGATCCCAAATGCAATAATCCACCTGTTATGTGGATAAATTTGGACCATTAATCTGTTAAAAAAACGTCAAAGCGAATTTACGGGCGCGAAGGCTACCATTAACGACATATGCCCTAAAAGATCGGGGCGCAATATACGGAGGTTTGGCTATAAAAAACAATGTTTTTGGAGGATTGTCGCGACTAATAAGAATTACGGCTGATAAATTACTATTGGTATTGTAAGGTAAACGTTTGCGCATTAATGCTTTTATTTTGAAATATAAGCGGCATTTATAAACTTAGCTTCACTATGTGACTGGTATCAATGAAAAAACCGGGCGGTGAAAACACCAGACCCGGTCTGAGAAAGCGGACGATCGTCTGACCCGGCGGATGTGCTCCACCGGGCGCTGCGCGTTATGCGCAGATTTCGTAGCAGGGAATGTAAGCCGAGCCGGGCAGTTTCATACGATGCTGCGCGACAAAGCCCTGGAGCAGGTCGTCCATGCGACGCATCATCTCGCGGTCGCCGTGGATTTTATAAGGCCCGAACTCCTCAATCGCACGGATGCCGACCTCCTTGACGTTACCCGCAACGATGCCGGAGAAGGCGCGCCGCAGATCCGCCGCCAGAATTTCAACCGGCTGATCGGGGTAAAGTTGCAGATTCGCCATATTCTCATGCGACGGTTCGAACGGAATTTGCAGGTCCGGCGCGATGCGAATCGACCAGTTGAAGCTGTAAGCGTCGCCAGTGTCGCGGCGATTCTCTTTCACCAGCGGCATCGCTTTTTTCATCAGCCGCGCCACTTCCGTGGCGTCATCAATGATGATGCGGTAGTAACGGCGGGCGTCTTCTCCCAGCGTATGCACGATAAATTCGTCCAGCACGCGGAAGTAATCCGCACTCTCTTTCGGCCCGGTGAGGATCAGCGGCAGCACCTGATCTTTATTCGCCGGGTTCATCAGAATCCCCAGCAGATAGAGAAGTTCTTCCGCCGTACCGACGCCGCCTGGGAAGATGATGATGCCGTGGGCGATACGCACGAAGGCTTCGAGGCGTTTTTCGATATCCGGCATGATGATCAATTCATTGACCAGCGGGTTAGGCGGTTCTGCCGCGATGATGGAAGGTTCCGTCATACCGATAAAGCGGCTGTCTTTGTAACGCTGCTGCGCGTGGCCTACCGCTGCGCCTTTCATTGGCGCTTCCATTGCCCCTGGCCCGCAGCCGGTGCAAATGTTCAGCTCACGCAGACCCAGCTGGGTGCCGACGCGGCGGGCATAGAGATATTCGTTTTCGTTAATGGAGTGACCGCCCCAGCAGACGACCATGTTTGGCGCTTCGCCGACGTGCAGCGCCCGGGCGTTGCGCAGAATCGAGAACACCAGGTTGGTAATATGCACCGAGCTTTCGAGATCCAGATGCTGGAAACGGCCTGCATTGTGAATCTGACCGTTGACGAACAGGATGTCGCGCAACACGGCGAACAGGTTAGCCTGCAAGGCGCGGATGATGCGTCCGTCCACAAAGGCGTCTTCAGGCGGGTTAATCAGTTCGAGCTTCACGCCGCGTTCACGACGCAGCACGTTGATGTCGAAACTTTCAAAACGAGACAGCAATTCTTTGCTGTTATCAGTCAGACTGCCGGAGTTCAGTACGGCAAGCGAACAGTTACGAAACAGTTGATACAAGTCGCTGCTGGCCGTGCGTTTAAGCATATCGACTTCCAGCTGCGACAACATGTCCATTGAGCCAAGCGGGCTAATATGTGTAATCAAGTAAACTCCTTATGGGACGCAAGACGTCATTCCCTGTTGATTACAATAGCGCTGGCTTATGACCTTTCACAACCTTGCGCGCGGAATCCGGCGCGCAAAATTGAGAAAAAAAGATTACTGACGCACCAGTCTGCCCGTCGCAGGCACAAAATCGGTGTTGCTGCGCCACGGGTTGATATCCAGACCGCCACGACGCGTATAGCGTGCGTACACGCTCAGTTTTTCCGGCTGGCAGAAACGCAGAAGGTCGTTAAAAATGCGCTCAACGCACTGCTCGTGGAACTCGTTGTGATGACGGAACGAGACCAGATAACGCAGCAGCTTCTCGCGGTCGATTTTGCGCCCGCGATAACGAATTTGTATGGAGCCCCAGTCCGGCTGGTGGGTGATCAGGCAGTTTGACTTCAGCAGATGGCTGACCAGCGTCTCTTCCACGACTTTTTCGCCGCTGGCGGCATTCTCCAGATAGTCGGTGCTGAACTGATAGTTATCGATGGTGATATCCTGGTCATCAATGCAGGTGCCGTGAAAATGGGCGACAGGTTGCCCTTCCAGCTCATCAAGACGGTACAGCGCGACGCTGACTTCGCCTTGCGCACAGGCGCGCAGGTCGTTTTCCAGCGTCTGACGCACGGCGTCCCAGGAGTCAAAACGGGTCTGGTTAAAGCTGTTCAGGTACAGCTTAAAACTTTTCGACTCAATCAAATTGACGCTGGTGTAGTCCAGTTCCACATGACCAACGGCGACCTGCGGCACGCCTTTCGCGTTCAGCCATGACAGTTCATACAGCGTCCAGATATCGGCGCCGTGAAAAGGCAGATTGTCCGCTTTTAAATCCAGCGGATCGCGATTCAGGCTGCGCGGGACGCCCTGTAGCAGGCTGGCGTCATAATTATCCCGGTAATCCGTTGATTTTCCGAGAGTCAGGCCATCAAGCGCCTGATGGTTTTCATAAGAAGACATGTTTCACCGTCATAAACCAGATACACTATGCGTCAAGTGTATCCTGGCTTTTATGAAGAGAGAAATCGGTGGACGAACTGACATCGCAAGCCCTGACGGCATTTACGACGCGTTATTGCGACGCATGGCATGAGAAACACAACAGCTGGCCGCTCAGCGAAGAGCTGTATGGCGTGCCTTCCCCGTGCATTATCTCTTCGACCAGCGATGCCGTTTACTGGCAGCCGCAGCCGTTTGAAGGCGAGGCGAATGTAAACGCGGTTGAACGCGCATTTGATATTGTGATACAACCTGCGGTCCATGCTTTTTACACCACGCAATTTGCCGGGGATATGTACGCGCAGTTCGCGGATGAAAAGCTGACGCTGCTGCAAACATGGAGCGCAGATGACTTCAGACGCGTTCAGGAAAACCTGATCGGCCATCTGGTCACGCAGAAGCGTCTCAAGTTACCGCCTACGCTTTTTATCGCCACGCTGGAAAATGAACTTGAGGTCATTTCGGTGTGTAATCTCTCTGGGGAAGTTTGCAAAGAGACGCTGGGAACGCGCAATCGTACCGTTCTGGCCGCCTCTCTTGCGGAATTCCTGACTCAGCTTAAGCCGCTTCTGTAATCCACTTTGCCAGACACCGTGTGAGAGATCTCTTACATACCCTGTGAGAGATCGCCAGATAATAAGCGAATACTTATTCCATGGTGTTAACTATAATTCCTTTAATATTAATGAGTTGAGTTAACAATCCTGCCTTTCATATGAAAATATCCTTAAGGCATTGTCTGTAAGTGTCTTGTAAGACAAGGCGAAACAGGCGATTCTATACCTGTCGACAAGGAGTCGCACAACGAAGCGAACGTCAGGATGATGGCGCTTCAGCAGGACACGCCAGGATGGTGTTACAAGGACAGGCTTCAGGATGAAGCAAAGTGGAAAACGCCGGATGCGTTAAGGGACACCTCCAGGACGGAGAACGAGAGCCGGGCAGGATGTTCGGTGGGTCAGGATGGCCAGGATACTTCAGGATGAAGTCGATTCACATCGGGGTGATGTGAGCAGGATGCAAATTGTTCAGGATGAGCAGGTCGCAAGACCACAGGAAAAGTTGTCACGGATGAGCAGGGAGCACCAAAAGTAGCCGGAATGCTGCGAAACGAACCGGGAGCACTGTTTTTACAGTGCTCCCTTTTTTTATTTCGTCTTCACTGATGCTATTCTTCGCGCCAGTTTTTCATCACTGAGGTTAATTTCATGACGACTCATGACCGTGTGCGCCAGCAACTCCACGCGCTGGAAGCCCTGCTGCGTGAACATCATCACTGGCGGATGGACGAGCCGCAGGCCCACCTGTTTACCAGCACGCAACCTTTTTGTATGGATACGATGGAACCGCTTGAATGGCTGCAATGGGTGTTGATCCCCCGTATGCACGCGTTGCTCGATAACGCGCAGCCGCTTCCGCAAGCCTTTGCTGTCGCGCCGTATTATGAAATGGCGCTGACGGCCGATCATCCTCAACGCGAGGTGATCCTGACGACATTGCAGGATCTGGACGCGCTGTTTACGCGCGATAACGTCTGATGCTGGAAATCCTCTATCAGGATGAATGGCTGGTGGCGGTGAATAAACCGTCTGGCTGGCTGGTTCACCGCAGCTGGTTGGATCGCGACGAAAAAGTCGTGGTGATGCAAACCGTACGCGACCAGATTGGTCAGCACGTCTTTACCGCCCACCGGCTCGACAGGCCGACTTCCGGTGTCCTGCTGATGGGGCTTTCCAGCGAAGCGGGGCGCTTGCTGGCGCAGCAGTTTGAGCAGCATCAGATTCAGAAACGCTACCATGCGATTGTGCGCGGCTGGTTAATGGATGAGGCCGTTCTGGATTATCCGCTGGTGGAAGAACTGGATAAGATTGCCGATAAATTTGCCCGCGAAGATAAAGGCCCGCAGCCTGCCGTGACCCATTACCGGGGGCTGGCGACGGTCGAAATGCCGGTGGCGACCGGGCGTTATCCGACAACCCGCTACGGCCTGGTGGAACTGGAGCCGAAAACGGGCCGTAAACACCAGCTCAGACGTCATCTCGCGCATTTACGCCATCCGATTATCGGCGACAGCAAACACGGCGATTTACGTCAGAATCGCAGCGCCGCAGAGCATTTTGGTTGCCAGCGCTTAATGTTGCATGCCAGTCAACTGACGCTTACCCACCCCTTTACCGGTGAACCGCTGATCCTGCGCGCCGGTCTGGACGACGTCTGGATGCAGGCGTTATCACAGTTTGGCTGGCGCGGACTTCTCCCTGAGAATGAAAGGGTTGAGTTTAGTGCGTTGTCCCGGCAGGATGAAAATAATCAGGCTTAAATCAGGGAGAAAACGTTAATGGCGGAAATTGGTATTTTTGTCGGCACCATGTATGGAAACTCGCTGTTGGTTGCCGAAGAGGCCGAGGCGATCCTTACCGCGCAGGGGCATAAAGCAACCGTCTTTGAAGATCCGCAACTGAGCGACTGGCAGCCGTATCTGGATAAAGTTGTGCTGGTTGTGACATCGACGACGGGGCAGGGCGATCTTCCGGACAGCATTGTGCCGCTGTTCCAGGGAATAAAGGACAATCTCGGTTTTCAGCCAAATCTGCGTTACGGCGTGATTGCGCTGGGCGACAGCAGCTACGTTAATTTTTGCAATGGCGGCAAACAGTTCGATGCGCTGTTGCAGGAGCAAAGCGCGCAGCGTGTTGGGGAGATGCTGTTGATTGACGCCAGCGAACACCCGGAGCCGGAGAGCGAATCCAACCCCTGGGTCGAAAACTGGGGAACATTGCTCTCCTGAGCAAAACCCAGCCGGATGGCGACGTCCGGTCTACATGCGCAGTCTGTTGGCCTGATAAGCGTAGCGCCATCAGGCATTTGCCCTAAAACCCTTTCATACGAAAGGGTTTTCAGAGGCATTTTCATAGGGTCAAGCGACCCGTTTCACACTCCTCTTCTTTTGCTTCTCGCACCCTGTCTGTTTACCTCTTCGTTTTTCATTTCCGTGAAGTGGCTTCCATTGCCCTGGGCTTTTGCCACAAACATACGTGATACGCTGCCGAAATACTGTGTTGTTGCACGGTGAGAGTGCGAGGTGTGCTTTTTATACTTCTCGTGCCAGTTATTAAAAATGCAGTACACAAGGCAAACGACCTCATAAAAAGCTGCAAAAAAACACGAAACGTCATCTCTGATTCCCTACCGGTTGTGCAGTTCAGAGTGAGCGTAGATAACGCGAAAATTCAGGAGTGCAACAATGAGTTCATTAAGTCACGCGGTGAGCGGCGCGGAAAAACGCACCAATGCCCGCTACTGGATAGTGGTGATGCTGTTTATCGTCACATCCTTCAACTATGGCGACCGCGCCACATTGTCCATTGCCGGATCGGAAATGGCCAAAGATATTGGTCTCGACCCGGTAGGCATGGGGTACGTGTTCTCCGCTTTCTCATGGGCCTACGTGATCGGGCAAATCCCCGGCGGTTGGCTGCTCGACCGTTTTGGTTCTAAACGTGTCTACTTCTGGTCCATCTTTATCTGGTCCATGTTTACCCTGTTACAGGGCTTTGTGGATATCTTCAGCGGTTTTGGCATCATCGTGGCGCTGTTTACCCTGCGATTCCTGGTCGGGTTAGCCGAAGCGCCATCTTTCCCCGGCAACAGCCGAATCGTCGCGGCCTGGTTCCCGGCGCAGGAGAGGGGAACGGCGGTGGCGATTTTCAACTCCGCGCAATACTTTGCCACCGTTATCTTTGCGCCAATCATGGGCTGGCTGACCCATGAAGTGGGTTGGTCGCATGTCTTCTTCTTTATGGGCGGTCTGGGGATCGTGATCAGCTTTATCTGGCTGAAAGTGATCCATGAACCAAACCAGCATCCCGGCGTTAACAAAAAAGAGCTGGAGTACATTGCTGAAGGCGGCGCGCTGATCAATATGGATCAGAAAGATACGAAGGTGAAAGTCCCGTTTAGCGTGAAATGGGGCCAAATCAAACAGCTGCTGGGTTCCCGCATGATGATCGGCGTCTATATCGGCCAGTACTGCATTAATGCGTTGACCTATTTCTTTATCACCTGGTTCCCGGTTTATCTGGTGCAGGCGCGTGGCATGTCGATTCTGAAAGCGGGATTCGTCGCTTCCGTCCCGGCTATTTGCGGCTTCGTGGGCGGCGTGCTGGGCGGCATTATTTCCGACTGGCTGATGCGTCGTACCGGCTCGCTGAACATCGCCCGTAAGACGCCGATCGTGATGGGGATGCTGCTGTCGATGGTGATGGTGTTCTGTAATTACGTCAACGTCGAATGGATGATTATCGGCTTCATGGCGCTGGCCTTCTTCGGTAAAGGCATTGGCGCGTTGGGCTGGGCAGTCATGGCGGACACCGCGCCGAAAGAAATCAGCGGCTTGAGCGGCGGCTTATTCAACATGTTTGGCAATATTTCCGGCATCGTAACGCCAATTGCGATTGGCTACATCGTCGGCACGACCGGCTCGTTCAATGGCGCGCTGATTTACGTTGGCGTCCATGCGCTGGTGGCGGTACTGAGTTACCTCGTGCTGGTCGGGGATATTAAACGCATCGAACTGAAACCTGTAGCAGGACAATAAATATGACAACGCAATCAAGTCCCGTCATTACCGATATGAAAGTCATTCCGGAGGCCGGACATGACAGTATGTTACTCAACATCGGTGGGGCGCATAACGCGTATTTCACGCGCAATATCGTCGTCCTCACCGATAACGCCGGTAACACCGGCGTGGGTGAAGCGCCCGGCGGCGAGGTGATTTACCAGACGCTGGTGGATGCGATTCCGATGGTTTTAGGCCAGGAAGTGGCCCGCCTGAATAAAGTGGTGCAACAGGTGCATAAAGGTAATCAGGCTGCCGACTTTGATACCTTTGGTAAAGGCGCCTGGACTTTCGAACTGCGGGTGAATGCGGTAGCGGCTCTGGAAGCGGCGCTGCTGGATCTGCTGGGCAAAGCGCTGAATGTACCGGTGTGCGAACTGTTAGGGCCGGGCAAACAACGCGATGCGGTGACTGTGCTGGGCTACCTTTTCTACGTGGGCGATCGCACCAAAACGGATTTACCTTATCTCGAAAAAACGCCGGGCAATCATGACTGGTATCACCTGCGCCATCAGGAAGCGCTCACCAGCGACGCGGTTGTGCATCTGGCGCAGGCGGCGCAGGATCGCTACGGCTTTAAAGATTTCAAACTGAAGGGCGGCGTGTTGCCCGGCGAGCAGGAGATCGACACGGCCCGCGCGCTGAAAAAACGCTTCCCGGATGCGCGAATCACGGTTGACCCAAACGGCGCCTGGCTGCTGGATGAAGCCATCGCACTGTGTAAAGGGCTGAACGATGTGCTCACGTATGCTGAAGATCCGTGTGGCGCAGAACAAGGATTCTCCGGGCGTGAAGTGATGGCGGAGTTCCGTCGTGCGACGGGGCTGCCGGTCGCGACCAACATGATTGCCACCAACTGGCGTGAAATGGGCCATGCGGTGATGTTAAACGCGGTGGATATTCCGCTCGCCGACCCGCATTTCTGGACGCTCTCCGGCGCGGTGCGCGTGGCGCAATTATGCGATGACTGGGGGCTGACCTGGGGCTGCCATTCGAACAACCATTTCGATATTTCCCTGGCGATGTTCACTCACGTTGGTGCTGCCGCGCCGGGTAAACCGACGGCGATTGACACCCACTGGATCTGGCAGGAGGGCGATTGTCGCCTGACGAAGCAACCGCTGGAAATTAAAGACGGAAAAATTGCAGTGCCGGATGCGCCGGGTCTTGGCGTGGAGCTGGACTGGGAGCAGGTGCAGAAAGCGCATGACGCTTACAAGAAACTGCCCGGCGGCGCGCGCAATGACGCAGGCCCGATGCAATACCTGATCCCCGGCTGGACTTTTGATCGTAAACGCCCCGTTTTCGGCCGTCGCTAATTCATATAAGGACTGAATGATGAGTACACAATTTACGACCCCTGTTGTTACCGCTATGCAGGTTATCCCGGTTGCGGGGCATGACAGTATGCTGATGAACCTGAGCGGGGCGCATGCGCCGTTCTTCACCCGTAATATCGTCATTATTAAAGACAATTCTGGTCACACCGGCGTAGGGGAAATCCCCGGCGGCGAGAAAATCCGCCAGACGCTGGAAGAGGCGATCCCGCTGGTGGTGGGTAAAACGCTGGGTGAGTACAAAAACGTGCTGAATGCCGTGCGTCATCAGTTCGCCGATCGTGATGCGGGTGGGCGCGGCTTACAAACCTTCGACTTACGTACCACCATTCATGTGGTCACCGGCATTGAAGCGGCGCTGCTTGATCTGTTAGGCCAACACCTGGGGGTTAACGTGGCATCCCTGCTGGGTGAGGGGCAACAGCGTAGCGAAGTGGAAATGCTTGGCTATCTGTTCTTTGTCGGCAACCGTAAAGCGACGCCGCTGCCGTACCAGAGTCAGCCGGATGAGAAATGCGACTGGTATCGTCTGCGTCACGAAGAGGCGATGACTCCTGATGCGGTCGTCCGCCTGGCGGAAGCGGCATACGAGAAGTATGGCTTTAACGACTTTAAACTGAAGGGCGGCGTTCTGGCGGGAGATGAAGAGGCGGAATCCATTGTAGCGCTGGCGAAACGCTTCCCGAATGCCCGCGTGACGCTGGACCCGAACGGCGCCTGGTCGCTGAACGAAGCAATCCAAATCGGTAAGTACCTGAAAGGCTCGCTGGCCTATGCGGAAGATCCGTGCGGGGCGGAGCAGGGTTTCTCTGGCCGCGAAGTGATGGCGGAGTTCCGTCGCGCGACCGGTCTGCCGACGGCCACCAATATGATCGCCACTGACTGGCGTCAGATGGGGCATACGCTCTCCTTGCAGTCTGTGGACATTCCGCTGGCTGACCCACATTTCTGGACGATGCAGGGATCAGTTCGCGTCGCGCAGATGTGCCATGAGTTCGGCCTGACCTGGGGTTCGCATTCCAATAACCACTTTGATATTTCCCTGGCGATGTTCACGCATGTGGCCGCCGCCGCGCCAGGCAAGATCACCGCGATCGACACCCACTGGATCTGGCAGGAAGGTAATCAGCGTCTGACCAAAGAGCCGTTTGAAATCAAAGGCGGTATGGTGCAGGTGCCCGATAAACCAGGTCTTGGCGTTGAGATTGACATGGATCAGGTGATGAAGGCGCACGAGTTGTATCAGCAACATGGCCTGGGCGCGCGTGATGATGCGATGGGAATGCAGTATCTGATCCCGAACTGGACATTCGACAATAAGCGCCCGTGCATGGTGCGCTGACTGTATTGAACCGGTTTCGTCATGGGGTCGGTTCTTCTCCTGGTGTATGCTTAGTACAGTCAACATGCGTAAGGATGCTTTATGAAAATAGTGATCGCACCGGACTCTTATAAGGAAAGTTTGAGCGCTCTTGAGGCAGCGACCGCCATTGAGGAGGGGTTTCGTGAAATCTGGCCTGATGCGGATTACGTAAAACTCCCGGTTGCTGATGGTGGTGAGGGAACGGTTGAAGCGATGGTCGAGGCCACGGCAGGCCGGATTGTTGATGTTGACGTGACAGGCCCGCTCGGTGACAGCGTGCGGGCATTTTATGGGCTTTCTGGCGACGAGCGTTCGGCCTTTATCGAAATGGCCGCCGCCAGCGGGCTGGAGTTGGTTCCACCGCAATTACGCGATCCGCTAAAAACCACCTCGTGGGGAACCGGCGAGTTAATTCGCCACGCCCTCGATGCCGGGGTGGAACATATTATTATTGGCCTTGGCGGTAGCGCGACGAATGACGGCGGCGCCGGTATGGTGCAGGCGCTGGGGGCGAAATTGCTGGATGCGCAGCACCAGGAGATTACGCAAGGCGGCGCGGCGCTGGAAGCGCTCTCAAAGATTGATATCAGCGGTATTGATAAACGTCTTGCCGCGTGTCGTATCGAAGTCGCCTGCGATGTCACGAATCCGCTGACCGGGAAAGAGGGGGCATCTGCGGTATTTGGTCCGCAAAAAGGCGCCACGCCGGAGATGATTCAACGCTTAGACGACGCGCTGACGCACTATGCCCGGCTGATTTCCCGCGATCTGGATATTAACGTGTTTGAACTGGCGGGCGGCGGCGCGGCGGGTGGTCTGGGAGCCGCATTATATGCGTTTTGCGGCGCGGAGTTACGGCGCGGCATTGAGATCGTGACCGATGCCTTGCATCTGGAGGAGTGCGTTGCTGATGCGGATCTGGTTGTTACCGGAGAAGGGCGCATTGACAGCCAAACGATTCACGGCAAAGTGCCTGTCGGCGTGGCAAAGGTCGCGAAACGACATAATAAGCCCGTGATTGGTATTGCAGGTAGCCTGACGGCAGATGTGGGTGTTGTGCACCAACATGGGCTGGATGCTGTTTTCAGCGTGATTTATACCGTCTGTACGCTGGATGAGGCGCTGGAGAATGCCGCAGAAAATGTGCGCATGGCTGCGCGCAATATCGCCGCCACCCTTAACGTGGGGCAACATTTACGTTAACTGCCTGATGGCGCTGCGCTTATCAGGCCTACGGTCACGCACCTGTAGGCCGGTCACGTTGCGCTTATCAGGCCTACGGCCACGCACCTGTAGGCCGGATAAGACGCGCTAGCGTCGCCATCCGGCATCCCCCTCATCCTAATATTTTCTTTGCTTCGCGCGCGACGTTGTCCATCTCATCAAGCAGCTCCAGGAACTCGGGTTCAAGCTCCTCTTCTTTGGTGCCGCTGCGTAACTGCTGCTCAATTAACTGGCACAAGTTTTTCATGCGCGGCACCCCGCTGTAGCCGCAGCTGCCGTGCAGCGTGTGGATGAGATCCACCAGCCCTTCGGGCGCCTCTCCCACCAGCTGTTCTTCAATTTTGTTACGCACTTCCGGCAGGAAGTCGATGAGCATTTGCAGCAGATCCCGCGCCAGATCGGATTTTCCGGCCGCCTGGCGCAGCGCCAGTTGCCAGTCGAGCGTTGCGTTCGGGTTGACGATAAACTCTGTCGATTCAGCGGCGGGTAATCGGGTCGCTACCACGGCCCCCGGCTTATAGCGCAACAGCAGGCTGTGCAGTTTCTCTTCTTCTATCGGCTTGGCCAGATAGTCATTCATCCCCGCGCTCAGCAGCTTCTCTTTCTGACCCGCCATCGCATGTGCCGTCACGGCGATCACCGGCGTTTGCTGCTGATGCGGAAGCTGATGAATCAGTTCACAGGCGCGGATACCGTCCATATCCGGCATCTGAATGTCCATCAGGATCAAATCAAACTGCATCTGTTTGGCCCGCTCCACCGCCTGATGCCCGCTGTCGCAAAGCTCCACATGCTGGACTTTATCCTCCAGCAGCGCGCCGATCAGCTTCAGGTTGGCCGGGTTATCGTCGACCGCCATTACCGTCATGGCGATTTTATTTTCATCCGTCAGCAGCGGTTCAACATGCTGATTCAAATGGCAGTATTCCGTCAGCGCAGGCAGTAAACGCGTTGAGGTGAGCGGTTTTAACAGACAGGCCGCCGCGCCGCCTTGCTTGAGTTTTTCGGCGTTAATCTGGGCATGGCAAGGCAGCGCCAGCAGCAGGAAGTCCGTCATGGCGGCGGCTTTCGCCAGCCGTTCTTGCTGCATGGTGAGCGGTTCGTTAAAGGTCACCGGAACGCTGATAAGCAGGATATCGTAGTGATCCAGCGGCAACGCTGAGAACGTCGGGCTGTAGATCACCTCCAGCGGCGTGTCGCTCAGCATATCCAGCGTGCATTGCGCGGCGGTGGCGTTCGGTTCGACGTAGGCTAGTCGTTTTCCTACCAGACAGCGCGTTGGCGGCGCGTCGCTTATCACATTCGGGTTGAGATCGAGATTAATGTGGAACCAGAAAGTGGAACCGCGATTGGGCTGACTGTGGAACGAGATATCGCCGCCCATCTCATTGACCAGTTTTTGCGTAATCACCAGCCCCAGGCCGGTTCCGCCATGACGGCGTGAAATGCTGGCGTCCGCCTGGCGGAAAGCCTGGAACAGACGCGACTGGTCGCGCTCGGGAATGCCGATGCCGGTATCGCGGATCTGGATTTCAATCTGTACTTTGGTATTACTGAGCGCGCGCTTTTCAACCAGAATGTCGATATTGCCGCTTTCGGTAAATTTAATGGCATTACCGACCAGATTGGTAATGACCTGCTGTAGGCGCAGCGGGTCGCCGATGACGTTATCCGGTACGTCATTTTTGATGTTTAACGTGAGCTCCAGCCCTTTGTCATGGGATGAATGCGCCAGCAGCGTCACCACTTCATCCAGCGTGCTGCGTAGCGGGAAGGGAATGCTTTCCAGAATCAGCTTGCCCGCTTCCAGCTTGGAAAAATCGAGCACGTCATTGATGATCGCCAGCAGGTTGTTGGCCGAACGCTCGATAGTATTGAGGTGATCGCGCTGGGTTGTATTGAGTTCGGTTTTTAGCGTCAGACGGGTAAAGCCAATCACGCCGTTAAGCGGCGTACGCAGTTCGTGCGACATGTTGGCCAAAAACTCAGACTTAATACGCGCCGCTTCCTGAGCGCGCTTCTTCGCCAGATCCAGCTCAACGTTCTGGATCTCCATCTGTTCCAGCGTTTCGCGCAGATCCGAAGTGGCCTGATCGATATTATGCTGCATCTCTTCATGGTAAGCGGCAAGCGACATCGCCATCGAGTTGATGCCGTTTTTCAGCATATCCAGCTCGCCCAGCATAAAGCCCTCGACGCGGCTGTCGAGCTGCCCACGACGAATGCGGTCAACGGTATTGACCATATTACGAATGGGGCCGGTGACGTCGCGCATCAGGCGCCAGCCAAAAATTAAGGCAATGCCGATACAGAACAGCATCATCACGCTGGAGATGAAAATCTCTTTGTACTGTTGCAGGCGGACGGACTTGAGATCCAGTTCAAGCGCCACATATCCCAACATATTTCTCGGCGTTTTGGCGTCTGTTACGGGGGATTCGTCCGGCGAATACCTTTCGGAGATAATCGGCGTTCGCAGGATCATAATGTCCCCGTGGCGGGTCACGCTCAGCCTGCGGGGAAACGGCTCCCCGGTGGCGAGCTGCATTTCTGACGGATCGAGATGGAAATTGGATGTGACAAACAGCCGGTTATTCTCGTCATAAACGGAAATGGCGCGCACGATGTCGGAGTGGCGGCGATGGAGAACGCTGATGAGCTGCCCGATTGATTCGCGGTTTTGCAGGTTCATGCCATATTCGCTGGAGACCGCAAGAGGTTCGATAATGCTGGCGCCAGCATCTTCCAGTTGACGCTGCAAGTCGTTATAGCGATGCACAACGAAAAAGATACTGAGCAGTAAACCAATGAGGACGGTCGGGGCCAGGATCAGAATCATCATGCGTGCGCGCAGGCTGTAGTTGGTCATGGAGTTCCGTTATGGGACAATTAGGGTCACACTGTTAAATTGAGAAATATCTCGTCGATGGCGCAATTCTACTCTGCAAAACGACGCGTGACGACGCGTCAGATCATAACCGTTACGGTCAATGACCTCGATCCTTTTGGTCAGGGCGTGGCTCGCCATAATGGAAAGGCGCTGTTTATACCGGGATTACTGCCCCAGGAAAAGGGCGACGTCGTCATTACCGAAGATAAAAAACAGTTCGCTCGCGCGCAAGTTAAGCGTCGCCTGAATGATAGCCCGGAACGGGAAACGCCGCGCTGCCCACACTTTGGCGTCTGTGGCGGCTGCCAGCAGCAGCATGCCAGCGTCGCGCTGCAACAACGCAGCAAAAGCGCCGCGCTGTCGCGCTTAATGAAATGCGATGTCGCCGAGGTGATCGCCGATACGCCGTGGGGCTATCGACGTCGCGCGCGTTTAAGCCTGAATTATCTGCCTAAAACTCAGCAATTGCAGATGGGATTTCGCAAGGCGGGCTCCAGCGATATCGTGGATGTCAGGCAGTGCCCCATTCTGGTGCCCCAGCTTGAGGCGCTGTTGCCTCGCGTCAGGGCGTGTCTGGAAAGTTTGCAAGGAAACCGCCACTTTGGCCATGTCGAGCTGGTACAGGCGGGGAATGGCACCCTGATGGTGCTGCGTCATACGGCGCCCTTGAGCGCGGCGGACAGAGAAAAACTGGAACGCTTTTCGCATTCTGAGGGACTGTCTCTGTTTCTGGCCCCTCAAAGCGACATACTTGAACCGCTTACCGGGGAGACGCCCTGGTATGATTCAAACGGGCTACGCTTAACCTTCAGCCCGCGCGACTTTATTCAGGTCAACGAAGGGGTGAACCAGAAAATGGTCGCCCGGGCGCTGGAATGGCTGGATATTCAACCTGGCGACCGCGTTCTGGATCTGTTCTGCGGCATGGGGAATTTTACTCTGCCGCTGGCGACGCGCGCCGCCAGCGTTGTGGGCGTTGAAGGCGTTCCGGCGCTGGTGGAAAAAGGCCGGGAAAACGCGCGGCGTAACGGATTACAGAATGTGACATTCTTTCACGAAAATCTCGAAGAAGATGTCACGAAGCAGCAATGGGCGAAAAACGGTTTTGACAAAATTTTGCTCGATCCCGCTCGTGCCGGGGCGGCAGGCGTGATGAAACACATTATAAAGTTAAAACCAATTCGTATTGTTTATGTATCCTGTAATCCTGCTACGCTGGCACGGGATAGCGACGCCTTGTTGAATGCCGGATACCAAATTCAGCGGCTGGCGATGCTCGACATGTTCCCACACACTGGGCATCTGGAATCAATGGTGTTGTTTGAGCGTTTGTAATGAGTCATGGCTTGCTGACTTCGGTAGGCCTGGTCCCTTAAGGAGAGGACAATGGTTGCGGTAAGAAGTGCACATCTTAATAAAGCTGGTGAGTTTGATCCGAAAAAATGGATCGCGAGTCTGAGTATCTCCAGCCAGCAGTCGTGTGAACGCTTAGCCGAAACCTGGGCGTATTGCCTGCAACAGACACAAGGACATCCCGATGCGGAACTGTTGCTGTGGCGTGGCGTGGAGATGGTGGAAATCCTCTCTACGTTAAGTATGGATATCGACACGCTGCGGGCGGCGCTGCTCTTCCCCCTGGCTGACGCCAATGTTGTCAGCGAAGATATCCTGCGCGAGAGCGTGGGGACATCGATCGTCAATCTGATTCACGGCGTGCGCGATATGGCGGCGATTCGTCAACTGAAAGCGACGCATAACGATTCCGTCTCCTCCGAGCAGGTGGATAACGTTCGTCGGATGCTGCTGGCGATGGTGGACGACTTCCGCTGCGTGGTCATCAAGCTGGCGGAACGCATCGCCCATCTGCGCGAGGTTAAAGACGCGCCGGAAGATGAACGCGTACTGGCGGCGAAAGAATGCACCAATATCTATGCTCCGCTGGCTAACCGGCTGGGCATCGGGCAACTGAAGTGGGAGCTGGAAGATTACTGCTTCCGCTATCTGCACCCGGCGGAATACAAGCGGATCGCCAAACTGCTGCACGAACGCCGCATTGACCGCGAGCATTACATTGAAGAGTTTGTCGGGCATCTGCGTTCTGAAATGAAAACCGAAGGTGTGAAGGCGGAGGTCTATGGCCGCCCGAAACACATCTACAGCATCTGGCGCAAAATGCAGAAAAAGCATCTGGCGTTTGACGAGCTGTTTGACGTGCGCGCCGTGCGTATTGTGGCTGAACGTTTGCAGGACTGCTATGCCGCGCTGGGGATTGTGCATACGCACTATCGCCATCTGCCGGACGAGTTCGATGATTACGTCGCCAACCCGAAACCTAATGGCTACCAGTCAATCCATACGGTGGTGCTTGGCCCTGGCGGTAAAACCGTTGAGATCCAGATTCGTACCAAACAGATGCACGAAGATGCTGAACTGGGCGTCGCGGCGCACTGGAAGTACAAAGAGGGAGCGGTCTCCGGGGGGGCGCGCACGGGCCATGAAGACAGAATTGCGTGGCTGCGTAAGCTGATCGCCTGGCAGGAAGAGATGGCGGATTCTGGCGAAATGCTGGATGAAGTGCGTAGCCAGGTCTTTGACGACCGGGTGTATGTCTTTACGCCAAAAGGCGATGTGGTGGATCTGCCCGCAGGCTCCACGCCGCTTGACTTTGCCTACCATATCCACAGCGATGTGGGGCATCGCTGCATCGGGGCGAAAATCGGCGGGCGTATCGTGCCGTTTACCTATCAGTTGCAGATGGGCGATCAGATTGAAATCATCACCCAGAAACAGCCAAACCCTAGCCGGGACTGGCTCAACCCGAACCTGGGCTATGTGACGACCAGCCGTGGCCGTTCCAAAATTCACGCCTGGTTCCGCAAGCAGGATCGGGACAAGAACATTCTCGCCGGGCGGCAAATCCTCGACGATGAACTGGCGCATTTGGGCATCAGCCTGAAAGAGGCGGAAAAACACCTGCTGCCGCGCTACAACTTCAATGAGCTGGAGGAACTGCTGGCGGCGATTGGCGGCGGGGATATTCGCCTTAACCAGATGGTGAATTTCCTGCAATCGCAGTTTAATAAGCCGAGCGCCGCCGAACAGGATGCCGCCGCGCTGAAACAGCTTCAGCAGAAAACATACGCTCCGCAGAATCGCCGTAAAGACGATGGCCGCGTGGTGGTGGAAGGGGTCGGCAACCTGATGCACCACATTGCGCGCTGCTGCCAGCCGATTCCAGGGGATGAGATTGTCGGGTTTATCACCCAGGGGCGCGGTATTTCCGTACACCGGGCGGACTGCGAACAGCTTGTGGAGCTGCGTTCTCATGCACCGGAACGTATCGTGGATGCGGTGTGGGGCGAGAGCTACTCTGCGGGATATTCGCTGGTGGTACGCGTTCAGGCCAACGATCGCAGCGGCTTGTTGCGGGATATCACCACCATTCTGGCTAACGAGAAGGTGAACGTGCTGGGGGTGGCCAGCCGCAGCGACACCCGGCAACAGCTCGCCACCATCGATATGACCATCGAAATTTACAACCTGCAAGTGCTGGGGCGCGTACTCAGTAAACTCAACCAGGTGCCGGATGTGATCGACGCGCGTCGTTTGCACGGCAATTAATTTTTCCAGGCCGGATAAGCTTTGTAGGCCTGATAAGACGCGTCAGCGTTGCCATCAGGCATTGCCAGTTGCCGGATGGCGGCTGTCGCCTTATCCGGCCTACGTTGGTGACAATTTTCAGGATATTCCAATGAATCAAATCGATCGCCTGCTTGGCATCATGCAACGCTTGCGCGACCCGGAAAACGGCTGCCCGTGGGACAAAGAGCAGACGTTTGCCACCATTGCGCCGTATACCCTTGAAGAAACCTATGAAGTGCTCGACGCCATTGCCCGTGAGGACTTTGACGACCTGCGCGGAGAGCTGGGCGATCTGCTGTTTCAGGTCGTGTTTTATGCGCAGATGGCGCAGGAAGAAGGGCGCTTTGACTTTAATGATATTTGCGCCGCCATCAGCGATAAACTGGAACGTCGCCACCCACACGTCTTTGCGGACGTAGCCGCTCACAACAGTACCGAGGTATTAGCCCGCTGGGAGCAAATCAAAACCGAAGAGCGCGCGCAGAAAGCGCAGCATTCGGCGCTGGATGATATTCCCCGCAGCTTACCGGCGTTAATGCGCGCGCAAAAAATCCAGAAGCGCTGTTCGAACGTCGGCTTTGACTGGACGACGTTAGGGCCGGTTGTCGATAAGGTGTATGAAGAGATCGACGAGGTCATGTTCGAGGCGCGGCAGGCTGTCGTAGACCAGGCTAAACTGGAGGAGGAAATGGGCGACCTGCTCTTTGCCACCGTCAATATGGCGCGTCATTTAGGGACAAAAGCAGAGACCGCGTTACAAAAAGCCAATGAAAAGTTCGAACGGCGTTTTCGTGAAGTTGAGCGGATTGTTGCGGCGCGAGGCCTGGAAATGACGGGAGTTGATCTGGAAACAATGGAAGAAGTCTGGCAGCAGGTAAAACGCCAGGAAATTGATCTCTAACGAATTTAGGCAGTCAAGGGCGTTTTGTGTGATTTTTTAAATAACAAGCTCTTGATTTACGTCAAAAACATTTACCCCAAAGGGGCTATTTTCTCTTCCCGTTATGTTGATGAAACACCTTGTATACTGCCTCTTCGAGTTATTCGAGTCGCAACAAGGCGGCGACTGAAAGAATCCCCAGGAACATAGAAATGCGATGTGACTGGGGGGAGTGAAGGAAGCTAACACTGGTGCGGCTTGAAGAACGAAGGAGAGGGGATAATGAAAGTTTGTGGCGTACGCCATGTTCGGGTATACTGCTTTCCCGTCCTGGTTATTCCATCGTCTTTTAAACCTAACTTCTCAGGTTCAGCATGACAACGAACTATATTTTTGTGACCGGCGGGGTCGTATCCTCTCTGGGTAAAGGCATTGCCGCAGCCTCCCTCGCAGCCATTCTTGAAGCCCGTGGCCTCAACGTGACCATCATGAAACTGGATCCGTACATCAACGTCGATCCCGGTACTATGAGTCCAATCCAACACGGGGAAGTGTTCGTTACTGAAGACGGCGCCGAAACCGATCTGGACCTGGGTCACTATGAGCGCTTCATTCGCACCAAGATGAGCCGCCGCAACAACTTCACCACGGGTCGTATTTACTCCGACGTTCTGCGTAAAGAACGCCGTGGCGACTATCTGGGCGCAACCGTACAGGTTATCCCGCACATCACCAACGCGATTAAAGAGCGCATCATCGAAGGCGGCGAAGGCCACGACGTGGTGCTGGTCGAAATCGGCGGTACTGTCGGTGATATCGAGTCCCTGCCGTTCCTGGAAGCGATTCGTCAACTGGCGGTTGATATCGGTCGTGAGCACGCGCTGTTTATGCACCTGACGCTGGTGCCGTACATGGCCGCGGCAGGCGAAGTCAAAACGAAACCGACGCAGCACTCCGTTAAAGAACTGCTCTCCATCGGTATCCAGCCGGATATTCTGATCTGCCGTTCCGATCGCGCCGTTCCGGCCAATGAGCGTGCGAAGATTGCATTGTTCTGTAACGTTGCTGAAAAGGCCGTTATTTCTCTGAAAGACGTCGATTCTATTTATAAAATTCCGGGCATGTTGAAATCTCAGGGCCTGGACGATTATATTTGTAAACGATTCAGCTTAGACTGCCCGGAAGCGAACCTGGCCGAATGGGAACAGGTTATCTACGAAGAAGCGAACCCGGCGGGCGAAGTGACTATCGGTATGGTCGGCAAGTACATTGAACTGCCGGATGCCTATAAGTCGGTGATTGAAGCGCTGAAACACGGTGGCCTGAAGAACCGTGTCACCGTCAACATCAAGCTGATCGATTCGCAGGATGTTGAAACGCGCGGCGTCGAAATTCTGAAAGATTTGGACGCTATCCTGATCCCAGGCGGCTTCGGCTACCGTGGCGTTGAAGGTAAGGTCGCGACGGCGCGTTATGCGCGTGAAAACAATATTCCTTATCTGGGTATTTGCCTGGGTATGCAGGTTGCGCTGATTGAATTTGCGCGCAACGTAGCGGGTATGGAAAACGCCAACTCAACGGAATTTGTGCCAGACTGTAAGTACCCTGTTGTGGCGCTGATTACCGAGTGGCGTGACGAGAACGGCAACGTTGAAGTCCGTACGGAGAAGAGCGATCTGGGTGGCACCATGCGTCTTGGCGCGCAGATGTGTCAGCTTTCCGATGAGAGCCTGGTTCGCCAGATGTACGGTACGCCGACAATCACTGAGCGCCATCGTCACCGCTATGAAGTCAACAACATGTTGTTGAACCAAATTGAAGCTGCGGGTCTGCGCATTGCGGGCCGTTCCGGGGATGATCAGTTGGTCGAGATCATCGAAGTGCCGAACCATCCGTGGTTCGTTGCCTGTCAATTCCACCCGGAATTTACTTCAACGCCGCGTGACGGGCATCCGCTGTTTGCAGGCTTTGTGAAAGCCGCCAGCGAATATCAGAAGCGTCAGGCGAAGTAAGAAGTAAAAAAAGTTAGAACGGCAACGCGTACCAAAGGTACGCGTTGTTTGTCTGGAGTTTTAGTTTAACTTGTACTGAGGAAAACCTAATGTCCAAAATCGTTAAAGTCATCGGTCGTGAAATCATCGACTCCCGTGGTAACCCGACTGTTGAAGCCGAAGTACACCTGGAAGGTGGTTTCGTTGGTATGGCAGCCGCTCCGTCAGGTGCTTCTACGGGTTCCCGCGAAGCGCTGGAACTGCGCGATGGCGACAAATCCCGTTTCCTGGGTAAAGGCGTAACCAAAGCTGTTGCAGCGGTTAACGGCCCGATCGCTCAGGCAATCCTTGGCAAAGACGCCAAAGATCAGGCTGGCATTGATAAAATCATGATCGACCTGGACGGTACTGAAAACAAATCTAACTTCGGTGCGAACGCGATCCTGGCTGTGTCTCTGGCTAACGCCAAAGCCGCTGCGGCCTCTAAAGGTCAGCCGCTGTACGAGCACATCGCTGAACTGAACGGCACCCCGGGTAAATACTCCATGCCGGTTCCGATGATGAACATCATCAACGGCGGCGAGCACGCTGACAACAACGTTGATATCCAGGAATTCATGATTCAGCCGGTTGGCGCTAAAACCCTGAAAGAAGCAGTACGTATGGGTTCTGAAGTGTTCCACAACCTGGCTAAAGTTCTGAAAGCTAAAGGTATGAACACTGCTGTTGGTGACGAAGGCGGCTATGCGCCGAACCTGGGCTCCAACGCTGAAGCACTGGCTGTTATCGCTGAAGCGGTTAAAGCTGCTGGCTACGAGCTGGGCAAAGACATCACTCTGGCGATGGACTGCGCAGCATCTGAATTCTACAAAGACGGCAAATACGTTCTGGCTGGCGAAGGTAACAAAGCATTCACCTCTGAAGAATTCACTCACTTCCTGGAAGACCTGACCAAACAGTACCCGATCGTTTCCATCGAAGACGGTCTGGACGAGTCTGACTGGGACGGTTTCGCATACCAGACCAAAGTGCTGGGCGACAAAATCCAGCTGGTTGGTGACGACCTGTTCGTAACCAACACCAAGATCCTGAAAGAAGGTATCGACAAAGGCATCGTTAACTCCATCCTGATCAAATTCAACCAGATCGGTTCTCTGACCGAAACGCTGGCTGCTATCAAGATGGCGAAAGACGCTGGCTACACTGCCGTTATCTCTCACCGTTCTGGCGAAACTGAAGACGCGACCATCGCTGACCTGGCTGTTGGTACTGCGGCAGGCCAGATCAAAACCGGTTCTATGAGCCGTTCTGACCGTGTTGCTAAATACAACCAGCTGATTCGTATCGAAGAAGCGCTGGGCGAAAAAGCGCCGTACAACGGTCGTAAAGAGATCAAAGGTCAGGCGTAATCCTGCTCTTCACTCTTAACGTAAAAAACCCGCTCCGGCGGGTTTTTTTATGGCGTGCGTTTGGCGCAGCTGCTGTGCATGACCTTAGCGAGGCTTTCTGCGATAATCACTGATTATCCCCTTAACAGAGAATGCTATGCAGTACCCGATTAACGAGATGTTCCAGACCCTGCAAGGTGAGGGTTACTTTACCGGCGTCCCCGCCATTTTTATCCGTTTACAGGGATGCCCGGTTGGCTGTGCCTGGTGCGATACCAAACACACCTGGGATAAGCTTGAAGATCGGGAAGTGTCGTTATACAGCATCCTGGCGAAGACCAAAGAGAGCGACAAGTGGGGCGCGGCAAGTAGTGAAGACCTGCTGGCGGTGATAAGCCGACAGGGGTATACCGCGCGTCATGTCGTGATCACCGGCGGTGAGCCCTGTATCCATGACCTGATGCCATTGACCGATTTACTTGAGAAGAATGGATTCAGCTGTCAGATTGAAACCAGCGGCACACACGAGGTTCGCTGTACGCCGAATACCTGGGTGACGGTTTCGCCGAAGGTGAATATGCGCGGTGGCTATGACGTCCTGTCGCAGGCGCTGGAGCGTGCGAATGAAATCAAGCACCCTGTTGGTCGCGTCCGTGATATTGAAGCGCTGGATGAGCTATTGGCGACGCTGAGCGACGATAAGCCGCGAATCATTGCCTTGCAGCCAATCAGCCAGAAAGAAGACGCGACGCGTCTGTGCATTGAAACCTGTATCGCGCGTAACTGGCGCTTATCAATGCAGACACACAAATATCTGAATATTGCGTGATAAAAAATCGTTAGCGCGTTCGCCGGGGGCGCTTCGCTTGCCCGGCCTACGGTCATACTCATTTGTAGGCCGGATAAGACGCAACGCGTCGCCATCCGGCAAAACAAAAAAATCACTCGCCGCGATACACGCAGCCTGCTGTGCAGGTCTCTTTCACCATTACTGCGCTCAGCAGCGGTACGGCAGGTTTAACCTGATCCCAAATCCATTTTGCCAGCACTTCGCTGGTTGGATTTTCCAGACCTGGAATATCGTTCAGATAATAATGATCCAGACGATCGTACGTCGGTTTGAACGCGGCTTTCAGTTCGGCGAAATCCATGATCCAACCGGTATGCGGATCGACGTCACCGGTAATTTCAAGGCGCACCATAAATGAATGACCATGCAGGCGGCCACATTTATGCCCTTCCGGTACGTGGGGCAGGCGGTGAGCGGCTTCAAAGGTGAAATCTTTAAACAAGGTGGTGGACATGGATGATTAACTCTCAAGAATACAAAAACCGCCGTAGGGTACCGGAAAGCACATTTTTTATCATTAACTAAAACGGCGTTGACGCGCGGATAATGAGATTTGCACAAGAATTGTGAATTATTTCTTTCTATTTCAATAGGTTGTTTAATCGCTTTTGTTGTTAATAACTATAACTAAAACAGGTTAGTCCATTTGGTTATTTGTTATTTCCATCCCTTCTTTAATTGTTATTATCCCCGCCGTTAACCTTATCGCTAGTTTGGTCTTTTTGCATAAATTCCGCTTTGCTACTGGAACATAACGACGCATGACAACACAGGCCCCACCATCCGCTTTGCTTCCGCTAAACCCGGAGCAACTGGCACGCCTTCAGGCGGCCACAACCGATCTTTCTCCCACCCAGCTTGCCTGGGTTTCCGGCTATTTCTGGGGAATGCTGAACCAGCAGCCGGGCACGCTCGCCGCCACGCCAGCGCCTGTCGCTGAAATGCCGGGTATTACGCTTATTTCTGCATCGCAAACCGGCAATGCGCGGCGCGTGGCGGAAGCCCTGCGCGATGACCTGCTGGCGGCAAAACTGAGCGTCACGCTGGTTAATGCGGGCGACTACAAATTCAAACAGATCGCCAATGAAAAGCTGCTGGTTGTGGTCGCGTCCACGCAGGGCGAAGGCGAGCCACCGGAAGAAGCCGTTGCGCTGCGTAAGTTTCTGTTCTCTAAAAAAGCGCCGAAGCTCGACAACACCGCCTTCGCCGTCTTTGGCCTCGGTGATACCTCCTATGAATTTTTCTGCCAGGCGGGTAAAGATTTCGACAGCAAGCTGGCGGAACTGGGGGGGGAGCGTCTGCTCGATCGCGTCGATGCGGATGTGGAATACCAGGCGGCGGCACAAGAATGGCGGGCTCGCGTTGTTGACGCACTGAAAGCGCGTGCGCCGAGCGCATCGGCAGCGCAGGTCGCTGTCGCGGCAACGGGGGCCGTGAATGACGTGCATTCCAGCCCTTATACCAAAGAAGCGCCGCTGAGCGCCTCGCTCGCCGTCAATCAGAAAATCACCGGCCGCGACTCGGAAAAAGATGTGCGCCATATCGAAATCGATCTGGGCGATTCTGGCCTGCGCTACCAGCCGGGCGATGCCCTGGGCGTCTGGTATCAGAACGATCCTGAACTGGTCAAAGAGATCGTCGAACTGGTCTGGCTGAAAGGCACGGAGCCGGTCACCGTTAACGGTAAGGTGCTGCCGCTTGCCGAAGCCTTGCAGTGGCATTTTGAGCTGACGGTGAACACCGCCAATATCGTGGAAAACTACGCCACGCTGACCCGCAGCGAATCGCTGTTGCCGCTGGTGGGTGATAAAGCCCAGTTGCAGCATTACGCCGCGACGACGCCTGTCGTTGATATGCTGCGTTTCTCTCCGGCTCAGCTGGATGCTGACGCGCTGGTGGGGCTGCTGCGCCCGCTGACGCCGCGTCTTTACTCGATAGCCTCTTCCCAGGCGGAAGTCGAGAGCGAAGTGCATATCACCGTAGGCGCCGTGCGTTATGAAATAGAAGGCCGGGCGCGGGCGGGCGGGGCATCAAGCTTCCTGGCCGACCGCGTGGAAGAAGAGGGTGAAGTGCGCGTATTTATCGAACACAACGATAATTTCCGTCTGCCGGCCAACCCGGAAACACCGGTGATCATGATAGGTCCAGGCACCGGGATCGCCCCTTTCCGCGCCTTTATGCAGCAGCGTGCGGCAGATGAAGCGCCGGGTAAAAACTGGTTGTTCTTTGGCAACCCGCACTTTACCGAAGATTTCCTCTACCAGGTGGAATGGCAGCGCTACGTCAAAGAGGGCGTCCTGAGCCGCATCGATCTGGCCTGGTCCCGCGATCAAAAAGAAAAAATATACGTACAAGACAAACTGCGCGAACAGGGCGCAGAGCTGTGGCGCTGGATTAATGACGGCGCGCACATTTATGTCTGCGGCGACGCCAATCGCATGGCGAAAGACGTTGAGCAGGCACTGCTGGAAGTGATTGCCGAATTCGGCGGTATGGATGCCGAAGCGGCGGATGAATTTTTAAGTGAGCTGCGCGTTGAGCGCCGTTATCAGCGAGATGTCTACTAATGAGCGAAAAACATCCAGGCCCACTGGTGGTCGAAGGTAAACTGGCAGATGCCGAGCGCATGAAGCTTGAGAGCAACTACCTGCGCGGCACCATTGCTGAAGATTTGAATGACGGCCTGACCGGCGGTTTTAAAGGCGACAACTTTCTGCTGATCCGTTTTCACGGTATGTACCAGCAGGATGACCGTGACATTCGCGCCGAGCGCGCCGAGCAGAAGCTGGAGCCGCGTCATGCGATGCTGCTGCGTTGCCGTCTGCCGGGTGGGGTTATCACCACCAGACAGTGGCAGGCGATCGATAAATTCGCCGCGGAAAATACGATTTACGGTAGCATTCGCCTGACTAACCGTCAGACCTTCCAGTTCCACGGCATTCTGAAAAAGAACGTGAAGCCGGTACATCAGATGCTGCACTCCGTTGGGCTGGACGCGCTGGCGACCGCCAACGACATGAACCGTAACGTGCTGTGCACCTCTAACCCGTATGAGTCTGAGCTGCATGCCGAAGCCTATGAGTGGGCGAAAAAGATCTCCGAGCATTTGCTGCCGCGCACCCGCGCCTATGCGGAGATCTGGCTTGATCAGGAAAAGGTCGCCACAACGGATGAGGAGCCGATCCTCGGCCAGACCTATCTGCCGCGTAAGTTCAAAACGACCGTGGTGATCCCGCCGCAGAACGACATCGATCTGCACGCCAACGACATGAACTTTGTCGCCGTGGCGGAAAACGGCAAGCTGGTGGGCTTTAACCTGCTGGTCGGCGGCGGGCTTTCTATTGAGCACGGGAACAAGAAAACGTATGCCCGCACCGCGAGCGAGTTCGGCTATCTGCCGCTGGAGCATACTCTGGCGGTGGCGGAAGCGGTGGTGACGACTCAGCGCGACTGGGGTAATCGTACCGATCGTAAAAACGCCAAAACCAAATACACTCTGGAGCGTGTTGGGGTCGAGACGTTCAAGGCGGAAGTCGAGCGTCGTGCAGGCATCAAATTTGAACCGATCCGCCCGTATGAATTTACCGGGCGCGGCGATCGCATCGGTTGGGTGAAAGGCATCGACAACAAATGGCACCTGACGCTGTTTATTGAGAATGGCCGTATTCTGGATTATCCGGGGCGCCCGCTGAAAACCGGTCTGCTGGAGATCGCGAAGATCCACAAGGGCGAATTCCGTATTACCGCCAACCAGAACCTGATCATTGCCGGCGTGCCGGAAAGCCAGAAAGCGAAGATTGAAAAACTGGCGCGCAACCACGGCCTGATGAATGCGGTCACGTCGCAGCGTGAAAACTCGATGGCCTGCGTATCGTTCCCGACCTGCCCGCTGGCGATGGCGGAAGCGGAGCGTTTCCTGCCGACCTTCGTCGATAAAGTGGACGCGTTGATGACCCACCACGGCGTGAGCGATGAGCACATCGTGCTGCGCGTGACGGGCTGCCCAAATGGCTGCGGACGCGCCATGCTGGCGGAAGTCGGTCTGGTGGGGAAAGCGCCGGGTCGTTATAACCTGCATCTGGGCGGTAATCGCATCGGAACGCGTATCCCGCGTATGTTCAAAGAGAACATTACCGAGCCGGAAATTCTGGCGTCGCTGGATGAACTGATTGGGCGCTGGGTGAAAGAGCGCGAAGCGGGTGAAGGCTTCGGCGACTTTACGGTGCGTGCGGGCATCATTCGCCCGGTGCTCGATCCCGCCCGGGATTTCTGGGAATAACGTGCATCGCCGGATGGCGGCATAAATGCCTTATCCGGCCTACGTAGACGGTAGGTCTGATAAGCGCAGCGCCATCAGGCAAGGCAAACAGTGAGGAACTTATGTCCGTACTCGATCTAAACGCCCTGAATGAATTGCCGAAAGTCGAGCGCGTCATGGCGCTGGCTGAAACCAACGCGCAGCTGGAAAAGTTGGATGCTGAAGGACGCGTGGCGTGGGCGCTGGAGAATCTACCCGGTGAATACGTGCTCTCGTCGAGCTTTGGTATTCAGGCGGCGGTCAGCCTGCATCTGGTTAACCAGATTCGCCCGGATATTCCGGTTATCCTGACCGATACCGGCTATCTGTTCCCGGAAACCTACCAGTTTATTGATGAGCTGACGGAAAAGCTGAACCTGAACCTGAAAGTCTACCGTGCGACGGAAAGCGCGGCCTGGCAGGAAGCCCGCTACGGTAAACTGTGGGAGCAAGGCGTTGAGGGCATTGAGAAATACAATGACATCAACAAAGTCGAGCCGATGAACCGGGCGTTAAAAGAGCTTAACGCGCAAACGTGGTTTGCTGGCCTGCGCCGCGAACAATCCGGGAGCCGGGCGCATCTGCCTGTGCTGGCGATTCAGCGCGGCGTTTTTAAAGTGCTGCCCATCATCGACTGGGATAACCGGACGGTGTACCAGTATCTGCAAAAACACGGTCTGAAATACCATCCGCTATGGGATCAGGGCTATCTGTCGGTTGGCGATACCCACACCACCCGTAAATGGGAGCCCGGCATGGCAGAAGAAGAGACGCGATTCTTCGGGCTGAAGCGCGAGTGCGGGCTGCACGAAGGGTGATTGTTTTGCCTGATGGCGCTACGCTTATCAGGCCTACCAGACAGTGTCTGTAGGCCTGATAAGGCATTTATGCCGCCATCCGGCAAGTGCAGCTCTGTAGGCCCGGTAAGGCGTAGCCGCCACCGGGCGACACATCAGGCTTTACCGGCTTTCGCCAGTTCTTTTACCAGCGGCAACATGATGCGCACGACATCGCGACTGCGGTGTTCAATTCTTCCTGGTAGCGCCTTGTCGATGTGCTGTTGGTTATCCAGACGCACATCGTGCCAGCTGTTTCCGGCCGGGAATGAAGGCGTTTTCGCACGCTGCTGATAGCCGTCTTTTTTCCCCAGATTCCAGTTGGTGGCCTCAACCGACAGCACGGAAATACCGGCTTTATCGAAGACTTCGGCGTCGTTACAGCAGCCTGTGCCTTTCGGGTAATCCTTGTTCAGACCCGGATTGGTCGCGGCGGCGATACCGTGGCTGCGCGCAATCGTCAGCGCCCGGTCGCGCGTCAGTTTGCGTACGGCTTCCGGCGTTTGCTGCCCGCTGTTGAAGTAGAGTTTGTCGCCGACAATCAGGTTATCAAGGTTAATTACCAGCAGCGTATTTTTCTTCTCAGCGGCGCTCATCCGCTTAAGCAGGTTTTCTGCGCCCAGTTTTCCCTCTTCTTCACCGCTGGTGGCGATAAAGCGGATGCCGTACTGCGTCGGGATGTCTTTCAGGCGTTCAGCCAGTTCCAGCATCACGCCCAGCCCGGCGGCGTTATCGTCAATGCCCTGCAAGGTTAAACCGCCGAGATTGGCGTCGGTATCGGCATCGCTCAGCGGCGCATAGGTATCCAGGTGCGCCATAATAATAATTTGTTGCGGCGCTTTCCCTTCGTGCGCCGCAATAACGGTACTGCCCGTCACGTTATGCCAGTTCTTGCGATTATTCCTGGCGGTATAAATATAGCGGCTATTAAATGTTCGGATATCGCTGCGATATCCCATCTGCTCAAATTGCTGACGTAAATAATCGGCAGAGAGCATCTCCGCCGGTGTTCCGGTCATTCTGCCGGGAAAGAATGTTGCAATGTGTCGTGCCTGAATATTGGCGATATCGCCAGGCTTCGGTGACGTTGCCTGCGCGGGAAGGATAAAGCATACGCCGAGCGCCAGGAGCGCTGCACGGAGGCGCGATGCGGAAAACATAGTGAGTCCTTAAATACAGAGCAGAAATTTTTACCCGCTTAGTATGAAACCGTGATTGCCGTAAAACAATTTCATTTGCTCTGAAATGCCCTAAATTCGGTGGGTTAAGCACTTTTTGATATTTGCTTTCTCAAATCGTTATTCCTTTGAGGAACTACTCATTCCAATTCGTAATTTCATTCGTTCTCCTGCGCTCCCTATAGTCGTGTTATCTGAATGTTTAGCAAAATAGCGGTATTGCAAAGGAACGGTTATGGACCAAAAACGACTCACCCACCTGCGGCAGCTGGAAGCGGAAAGCATCCATATCATTCGCGAGGTGGCCGCCGAATTTTCTAATCCGGTGATGATGTATTCCATCGGTAAAGATTCCAGCGTCATGCTGCATCTGGCGCGTAAAGCGTTTTATCCAGGTACGTTGCCGTTTCCGCTGCTGCACGTTGATACCGGCTGGAAGTTTCGTGAGATGTACGAATTCCGCGATCGCACCGCAAAGGCCTACGGTTGTGAACTGCTGGTGCATAAAAACCCGGAAGGGGTGGCGATGGGGATTAACCCGTTCGTTCACGGCAGCGCTAAACACACCGATATTATGAAAACCGAAGGGTTGAAACAGGCGTTGGATAAATATGGCTTTGACGCCGCGTTCGGCGGCGCGCGCCGCGACGAAGAGAAGTCGCGCGCCAAAGAGCGTATTTACTCCTTCCGCGACCGCTTTCACCGCTGGGACCCGAAAAACCAGCGCCCGGAGCTATGGCACAACTACAACGGGCAGATTAACAAAGGCGAAAGCATCCGCGTTTTCCCGCTCTCTAACTGGACCGAGCAGGATATCTGGCAGTACATCTGGCTGGAAAATATCGAGATCGTGCCGCTGTACCTGGCCGCTGAGCGCCCGGTGCTGGAGCGCGACGGCATGCTGATGATGATCGATGACGATCGTATTGACCTGCAACCCGGCGAGGTGATCAAAAAACGCATGGTGCGTTTCCGTACCCTCGGCTGCTGGCCGCTCACGGGGGCGGTGGAATCCAGCGCGCAGACGCTGCCGGAAATTATTGAAGAGATGCTGGTCTCGACCACCAGTGAACGTCAGGGGCGCGTGATTGACCGCGACCAGGCGGGCTCAATGGAGCTGAAGAAACGTCAGGGGTATTTCTAAGGAGCCGCCATGAACACCACACTTGCACAACAAATCGCTAATGAAGGCGGCGTCGAAGCCTGGATGGTTGCCCAGCAACACAAAAGCCTGCTGCGCTTCTTGACCTGCGGCAGCGTCGATGACGGTAAAAGCACGCTGATTGGCCGACTGCTGCACGATACGCGTCAGATTTATGAAGATCAGCTCTCGTCGCTGCATAACGACAGTAAGCGTCATGGCACCCAGGGTGAAAAACTCGATCTGGCGCTGCTGGTCGACGGGTTGCAGGCTGAGCGCGAGCAGGGAATTACCATTGATGTGGCATACCGCTATTTCTCGACCGAGAAACGCAAATTTATTATTGCCGACACGCCAGGGCACGAGCAGTACACGCGTAACATGGCGACCGGCGCATCGACCTGCGATCTGGCGATCCTGCTGATCGACGCCCGCAAAGGCGTGCTGGATCAGACCCGCCGCCACAGTTTCATCTCTACGCTGCTGGGCATCAAGCACCTGGTGGTGGCGATCAACAAGATGGATCTGGTGGGGTTCAGCGAGGAGACGTTCGCCCGTATTCGCGAAGATTACCTGACGTTTGCCGGGCAGCTGCCGGGGAACCTGGACATCCGCTTTGTGCCACTCTCTGCGCTGGAAGGGGATAACGTCGCGACCCAGAGCGCCAGTATGCCGTGGTACAACGGCCCGACGCTGCTGGAAGTGCTGGAGACGGTTGAGATCCAGCGGGTTGTCGACACCCAGCCGATGCGCTTCCCGGTACAGTATGTGAACCGTCCGAACCTCGATTTCCGTGGTTATGCCGGAACGCTGGCCTCCGGCAGCGTGAAGGTCGGGCAGCGTGTCAAAGTTCTGCCGTCCGGCGTTGAATCCAACGTGGCGCGCATCGTCACCTTTGATGGCGATCTGCAAGAGGCGCACGCCGGTGAAGCGATTACGCTGGTGCTGAAAGATGAAATCGACATCAGCCGTGGCGATCTGTTGCTGGATGCAGGCGAAAACCTGCCAGCCGTACAGAGCGCCGCCGTTGATGTGGTATGGATGGCGGAACAACCGCTGTCGGCCGGGCAGAGTTATGACATCAAGATTGCCGGTAAAAAGACCCGTGCGCGCGTCGATGCCATTCGCCATCAGGTTGATATCAACAACCTGACCCAGCGCGAGGTGGAAAGCCTGCCGCTGAACGGTATCGGCCTGGTCGAACTGACTTTTGACGAACCGTTAGTGCTGGATACATACCAGCAGAACCCGGTCACTGGCGGGTTAATCATCATCGACCGGCTGTCCAACGTGACCGTTGGCGCGGGGCTGGTGCGTGAGCCTATTGAGCGCACCGCCGCGACGCCTTCCGGGTTCAGCGATTTTGAGCTGGAACTGAACGCGCTGATCCGTCGCCACTTCCCGCACTGGGGCGCGCGTGATTTGCTGGGAGGCAAGTAATGGCGCTGCATGACGAAAACGTCGTCTGGCATGCCCATGCGGTGACGCGCGAAGATCGTGAAGCGCTGCATGGGCATAAAGGGGCTGTGGTCTGGTTTACGGGACTTTCCGGTTCGGGGAAATCAACGGTTGCAGGCGCGCTGGAAGAGGCCCTGCATAAGCTGGGCGTCAGCACCTGGCTGCTGGATGGCGATAATGTCCGTCACGGCCTGTGCAGCGATCTTGGCTTTAGCGACGCAGACCGTAAAGAGAATATCCGTCGGGTGGGGGAGGTTGCGAACCTGATGGTGGATGCCGGGCTGGTGGTGCTGACGGCGTTTATTTCGCCGCATCGCGCGGAGCGGCAGATGGTGCGCGAGCGCATCGGGGAGGGGCGGTTTATCGAGGTTTTTGTCGATACGCCGCTGGCAACCTGTGAAGCGCGCGATCCTAAAGGGCTGTACAAGAAGGCCAGGGCGGGTGAACTGCGTAATTTCACCGGCATTGATTCGGTATATGAAACGCCTGAATCGCCTGAAGTTCATCTGGATGGTGAACAATTAGTAACAAATTTGGTTGCCCAATTATTAGATCTACTGAGACAGGGCGATATTATCAGATCCTGAGACACCGCCGGGCTTGTATGCCCGGTGAGTCAAGGTTACAGGATTCGATATGCGTAATAGCCATAACATTACTATCACAAGGTCAGATGCCCTCACGACCGACGACGACACAACCTGGTCACTGCCGGGCGCCGTGGTCGGTTTTGCTTCGTGGCTGCTGGCGTTGGGAATTCCCTTTCTCATCTATGGCCCTAACACGCTGTTTTTCTTCCTCTATACCTGGCCCTTCTTCCTGGCGCTCATGCCCGTTGCGGTTGTGGTCGGCGTGGCCCTGCATTCAATCATGAGCGGCAAACTGTTCTACAGCATTACGGCTACGCTATTAACGGTAGGCGCGATGTTTGGCGCGCTCTTCATGTGGCTGTTGGGGTAGGTCAGCCCTCCCTTTTCATGACGGGCGAGAGTGGCCATAATTCAAACCGTAACCAACAATAAGATTATGTTCTCCCTGCACGAGATATGCGGATCGGCGGATAAATGTGGTACATTTGCCCGCGTTGTCGCGGCATTCCCGCCTCAGAGTAGAGTCTCTGGGAAAGTTATGGGATGATGGTGCCGTTTTTCAGGGGGCAGGATGGGTAAACTAACGCTGCTGCTGCTGACTTTACTGGTCTGGTTGCAGTATTCGCTGTGGTTCGGTAAGAACGGCATACATGACTACAGCCGCGTCAACGATGATGTGGCTGCGCAGCAAGCTACGAATGCGAAACTTAAAGCGCGTAACGATCAGCTTTTCGCCGAAATTGACGATCTCAATGGCGGCCAGGAAGCGATCGAGGAGCGCGCGCGTAATGAACTCAGCATGACCAAACCGGGCGAAACTTTTTACCGTCTGGTGCCTGACGCGTCTAAACGTGCTCAGGCTGCGGGGCAAACTAATCGATAAATCAGCCCAGGAAATGACATGGCAGCCACTTTATTGGACGTTTGCGCTGTGGTACCGGCTGCCGGATTTGGCCGCCGAATGCAAACGGAATGTCCTAAGCAATATCTCTCTATTGGCAATAAAACCATTCTTGAACACTCGGTGCATGCGCTGCTGGCGCATCCCCGGGTGACGCGCGTCGTTATCGCAATCAGCCCTGGCGACAGCCGCTTCGCCGAACTTCCTCTGGCGCAACATCCGCAGGTCACCGTCGTGGACGGAGGTGACGAACGCGCCGATTCCGTACTGGCAGGCTTACGGGCGGCCGGTGACGCGCAGTGGGTGCTGGTGCATGACGCCGCCCGGCCTTGTCTGCATCAGGATGACCTGGCGCGTCTGCTCTCGCTTAGCGAAACCAGCCGCACGGGCGGAATCCTCGCCGCTCCGGTACGCGACACCATGAAACGCGCCGAGCCGGGTCAAGCCGCCATTGCGCATACCGTAGAGCGTACCGACCTGTGGCACGCGTTAACGCCGCAATTCTTCCCACGCGAGCTGCTGCATGATTGCCTGAGCCGTGCGCTGAACGAAGGCGCGACCATTACCGATGAGGCGTCCGCGCTGGAGTATTGCGGTTTTCATCCCCAACTGGTTGAAGGCCGGGCTGATAATATAAAAGTCACCCGCCCGGAAGATCTGGCGCTTGCGGAATTTTATCTGACCCGAACAATCTAGACACAAAATCATTCAGGCTGCATCGAGGCGGCAACTGAGTGCATCCCCAGGAGCTTACATAAGTAAGTGACTGGGGTGAACAAAGGCAGCCAACAAAGAGGCAGCTTGAAGGATGATGTGTATATCAGGAGAATGCATGATGCGAATCGGACACGGTTTTGACGTACACGCTTTTGGCGGAGAAGGCCCAATTATCATTGGTGGCGTGCGCATCCCGTATGACAAAGGGCTGCTGGCGCATTCTGATGGCGACGTGGCGCTGCATGCGCTGACCGATGCGCTGCTCGGCGCGGCGGCGCTTGGCGATATCGGCAAACTTTTCCCGGATACCGATCCGGCCTTTAAAGGCGCGGACAGCCGCGAATTGCTGCGGGAAGCATGGCGACGTATTCAGGCCAAAGGCTATACCCTTGGTAACGTGGACGTGACCATTATCGCCCAGGCGCCGAAGATGCTGCCGCATATCCCGCAAATGCGCGTGTTTATCGCGGAAGATCTTGGTTGTCATATGGATGATGTCAACGTCAAGGCGACCACCACGGAGAAACTCGGGTTCACCGGGCGTGGGGAAGGGATTGCCTGCGAAGCGGTGGCGCTACTGATTAAGGCCGCGAAATGACCGAGTTTGAAAACCTGACGTACCTCCACGGAAAGCCGCAGGGCACCGGGCTGCTTAAAGCGAACCCGGAAGATTTTGTGGTGGTTGAAGATTTAGGTTTTGAGCCAGATGGCGAAGGCGAACATATTCTGGTTCGCATTCTGAAAAACGGTTGTAACACCCGTTTTGTGGCCGATGCGCTGGCGAAATTCCTTAAAATTCATGCCCGTGAAGTGAGCTTTGCCGGGCAGAAAGACAAGCATGCCGTCACTGAACAGTGGCTGTGTGCGCGCGTGCCGGGCAAAGAGATGCCAGACCTGAGCGCATTCCAGATTGAAGGCTGTAAAGTGCTGGAGTACGCGCGTCACAAACGTAAGCTGCGTTTAGGCGCGCTGAAGGGCAACGCGTTTACGCTGGTGCTGCGTGAAGTCAGCCATCGTGATGATGTTGAAGCCCGGCTACAGGCCATCAATACGCGCGGCGTACCAAACTATTTTGGCGCGCAGCGATTCGGCATTGGCGGCAGCAACCTGCAAGGCGCGCTGCGCTGGGCGCAAAGCAATGCGCCGGTGCGCGATCGCAATAAACGCAGTTTTTGGTTGTCGGCGGCCCGCAGTGCGTTGTTTAATCAGATCGTCAACGAACGCGTGAAAAAACCAGACTTTAATCAAGTTGTTGATGGCGATGCGCTACAATTAGCGGGGCGCGGGAGCTGGTTTGTGGCCACGCAGGAAGAACAGGCGGAATTACAGCGTCGCGTTGACGAAAAAGAACTGATGATTACGGCGGGGCTTCCCGGTAGCGGCGAGTGGGGAACCCTGCGCGACGCGCTGGCGTTTGAAGAGGCTGCCATTGCGGATGAGAGCGAACTGCAATCGTTACTGCTGCGCGAAAAGGTTGACGCGGCGCGCAGGGCGATGCTGCTCTATCCGCAACAATTACGCTGGAACTGGTGGGATGACGTCACCGTTGAGCTGCGCTTCTGGCTACCGGCAGGCAGTTTCGCCACCAGCGTCGTAAGGGAACTGATTAACACAATGGGTGATTATGCGCATATTGCTGAGTAACGATGATGGGGTCCACGCGCCCGGTATACAAACGCTGGCGAAAGCGCTGCGTGAGTTTGCTGACGTACAGGTCGTCGCCCCGGATCGTAACCGCAGTGGCGCGTCAAACTCGCTGACGCTGGAATCCTCGCTTCGTACCTTTACCTTTGATAACGGCGATATCGCCGTGCAGATGGGCACGCCGACCGACTGCGTCTACCTGGGCGTGAACGCGCTGATGCGTCCGCGCCCGGATATTGTGGTTTCAGGCATTAACGCGGGCCCTAATCTGGGCGATGATGTCATCTATTCCGGGACCGTCGCCGCAGCGATGGAGGGCCGTCACCTGGGTTTTCCCGCGCTGGCGGTATCGCTTGACGGCCATCAGCACTATGAGACGGCGGCAGCGGTAACCTGCTCTATTTTGCGTGCATTACGTCGGGAGCCGCTGCGTACCGGACGCATTCTGAATATCAATGTCCCGGATCTGCCGCTGGATCAAATCAAAGGCATTCGCGTAACCCGCTGCGGCAGCCGCCATCCGGCCGATCAGGTTATTCCACAGCAGGACCCGCGCGGCAACACGCTGTACTGGATCGGCCCGCCGGGCGGCAAATGCGACGCCGGGCCGGACACCGATTTTGCGGCGGTGGATGAGGGCTATGTCTCCGTTACCCCGCTGCATGTGGATTTAACGGCGTATAGCGCGCATGATGTGGTTTCGGACTGGTTAGACAGCGTGGGAGTTGACGCGCAATGGTAAGCAGACGCGTACACACTCTTCTTGAACAATTGCGCGCTCAGGGCATCAAAGATGAGCAAGTGCTGGATGCGCTTGCCGCCGTCCCGCGTGAAAAATTCATTGATGAAGCGTTTGAACATAAAGCCTGGGACAATATCGCTTTGCCGATTGGCCAGGGGCAGACCATTTCGCAGCCCTATATGGTGGCGCGAATGACAGAATTGCTTGAGTTGACGCCGCAATCCAGAGTGCTGGAGATCGGCACCGGCTCCGGGTATCAGACGGCGATTCTTGCGCATCTGGTACAGCATGTGTGCTCGGTGGAGCGCATTAAAGGGCTGCAATGGCAGGCGCGTCGTCGCCTGAAACAGCTTGATTTACACAATGTTTCAACTCGTCATGGCGATGGATGGCAAGGTTGGCAGGCTCGCGCCCCGTTTGACGCCATCATCGTGACGGCAGCTCCGCCGGAAATTCCGACGGCGTTAATGACGCAACTGGATGAAGGCGGGATTCTCGTTTTACCCGTGGGTGAGGAGCATCAGTTCTTGAAACGGGTGCGTCGCCGGGGAGGCGAATTTATTATCGATACCGTGGAGGCCGTCCGCTTTGTGCCTTTAGTGAAAGGCGAACTCGCTTAAGCATCCTTTAATACCCGGATTTTTCCTGGTTATTTTATAAAGGGTAAGCGTATTGTGGGGACGTTTCCAGCGTCCAGGCCGATGCCTTGCACGGTTATTACGTCACTGGTTGTTAACCAAATTTTTCCTGGGGGATAAATGAGCGCGGGAAGCCCAAAATTCACCGTTAGCCGCATTGCGGCATTGTCGCTGGTTTCGCTATGGCTGGCAGGTTGTTCCAATTCTTCGAATCCTCCTGCGCCGGTAAGCTCAGTTAATGGTAATGCCCCGTCGAGCACCAGCTCCGGGATGCTGATCACGCCGCCGCCCAAGATGGGGACAACGGCGCAACAAACGCCGCAGATTCAGCCCGTGCAGCCTGTTCAACCGGTTGCCCAGTCCCGGCAGATCCAGCCGGTCGCTGAGCAGCCTGTGCAAATGGAAAATGGCCGTATCGTGTACAACCGCCAGTATGGGAACATTCCGAAAGGCAGCTACACCGGCGGCAGCACATACACCGTTAAAAAAGGCGACACGCTTTTCTATATCGCCTGGATCACCGGGAACGATTTCCGCGACCTTGCTCAGCGTAACAACGTTCCGGCCCCATACGGCCTGAATGTGGGGCAAACGCTCCAGGTCGGCAATGCCTCAGGCACGCCAATTACCGGCGGCAACGCGATTACGCAGGCGGATGCAGTAGAGCAAGGAGTTGTGACCAAACCTGCACAAAATTCCACCGTTGTAGTTGCGTCGAAACCGACAATTACGTATTCTGAGGATTCAGGTGAACAAAGTGCTAATAAAATGTTGCCGAACAACAAGCCTGCTGGGACCGTGGTCACAGCGCCTGTAACGGCACCAACAGCGAGCACAACCGAACCGACTGCAAGCAGTACGTCAACCAGTTCGCCAATCTCCACATGGCGCTGGCCGACTGAAGGCAAAGTGATCGAAAACTTCGCGGCTACCGAAGGTGGCAACAAAGGGATCGACATTGCAGGCAGTAAAGGACAGGCTATTGTCGCGACCGCAGATGGACGCGTCGTATATGCCGGTAACGCGCTGCGCGGTTACGGTAATCTTATTATCATCAAACACAACGATGATTACCTGAGTGCCTACGCCCATAACGATACGATGCTGGTCCGGGAACAACAAGAAGTTAAGGCGGGGCAAAAAATCGCTACCATGGGTAGCACCGGAACCAGTTCTACACGCTTGCATTTTGAAATTCGTTACAAGGGGAAATCCGTAAACCCGCTGCGCTATTTACCGCAGCGATAATTCGGCGGAACCAGGCTTGCACTTGCTAGTTCCGTCCAGGGATCACGGGTAGGAGCCACCTTATGAGTCAGAATACGCTGAAAGTTCATGATTTAAATGAAGACGCGGAATTTGATGAGAACGGAGTAGAGGCTTTTGACGAAAAAGCCTTGAGTGAAGAGGAACCCAGTGATAACGACCTGGCTGAAGAGGAGCTGTTATCGCAAGGGGCCACACAGCGTGTGTTGGACGCGACTCAGCTTTACCTTGGTGAGATTGGTTATTCGCCACTGTTAACGGCCGAAGAAGAAGTTTATTTTGCGCGTCGCGCACTGCGTGGAGATGTTGCCTCTCGCCGTCGCATGATTGAGAGTAACTTGCGTCTGGTGGTAAAAATTGCCCGCCGTTATGGCAATCGTGGACTGGCGTTGCTGGACCTGATTGAAGAGGGCAATCTGGGGCTTATCCGTGCCGTCGAGAAGTTTGACCCTGAACGTGGGTTCCGTTTCTCAACATACGCTACCTGGTGGATTCGCCAGACGATCGAACGGGCCATTATGAACCAAACCCGTACGATTCGACTGCCGATTCACATTGTTAAAGAGCTGAACGTCTATCTGCGTACCGCACGAGAGTTGTCGCATAAACTGGACCACGAACCGAGCGCGGAAGAGATAGCAGAGCAACTGGATAAACCGGTTGATGACGTCAGCCGTATGCTTCGTCTCAACGAGCGCATAACCTCGGTAGACACCCCGCTGGGTGGTGATTCCGAAAAAGCGTTGCTGGATATCCTGGCCGATGAAAAAGAGAACGGCCCGGAAGACACCACGCAAGATGATGATATGAAACAGAGTATCGTCAAATGGCTGTTCGAACTGAACGCCAAACAGCGTGAAGTGCTGGCACGTCGTTTCGGTCTGCTGGGGTATGAAGCGGCGACACTGGAAGATGTGGGGCGTGAAATTGGTCTCACCCGTGAACGTGTTCGTCAGATTCAGGTTGAAGGCCTGCGTCGTCTGCGCGAAATTTTGCAGACTCAGGGGCTGAATATCGAAGCGCTGTTCCGTGAGTAAGTGATTATTCGTCAAAAAAAGGCCAGTCGTGAGACTGGCCTTTTTCTTTGGGCGTCAGTTCGTAGGCCGGATAAGGCGTAGCCGCCATCTGGTACTTATTGCCCGATGGCGCTTTGCTTATCGGGCCGACAAAAATATCCCAGGCTGACTTTACCCCATCATCTTGCGCACCAGCTGCGTGAACTGTTTGCGCTCATCGTCGCTCAGGCGCCCTAAAAATTCATCATCCACACGATCCCCCAACGGCATGGCGCTGGTCAGCAGCGTTTCTCCTTCGCCAGTAAGATAAACAAAGCGGCGGCGTTTATCTTGTGGATCGCTTTCCCGCGTCACCAGTCCCCGGCTTTCCATTCGACTCAGCATCTCCGCCAGCGTCGCTTTTGTACTGACCGCCGCCTCCATTAGGGCAATCTGCTCAATGCCTGGATGCTCAGCAATAGCGCGCATTACCGCATACTGTGGCTTGGTCAGTTCCGGTAATTCGTGCTGCCAGTGGGCCGTATGCTGTTGAAAAAGCTGACGTAACAGATGAAACGCTGTGTTTCGTAACTCCATGTGCGCTCCTGGCAAAATATCTGTTGCTATCATAACGGGTTGTAGCAATTTTTATAATGCTCAATCTTTTAGCTCTCCGTGCGGCTATGGGGAATGAAGCTTGTCCAGGTATTCCGGGTAGCGTATTTTATCTAAAACGTTCGTATACGAACAAAATGGAGTGATGGATGAGACTGATTGTGGGGATGACCGGCGCAACGGGGGCGCCGCTAGGCATTGCGCTGCTACAGGCGCTGCGGCAAATGCCGACAGTAGAAACACACCTGGTAATGTCTAAGTGGGCCAAAACGACCATTGAGCTGGAAACGCCTTACAGTGCGCGAGATGTTGCCGGACTGGCTGATTACTGCCATAACCCGGCGGATCAGGCGGCGACGATCTCTTCCGGCTCATTTCGCACCGACGGCATGATCATTATGCCTTGCAGTATGAAAACGCTGGCGGGGATTCGCGCAGGATATGCCGAGGGGTTAGTTGGCCGTGCCGCCGATGTGGTGTTGAAAGAAGGGCGCAAACTGGTGCTGGTGCCGCGTGAAATGCCGCTCAGCACGATCCATCTGGAAAACATGCTCGCCCTTTCCCGCATGGGGGTCGCGATGGTGCCGCCCATGCCTGCTTTCTACAACCATCCGCAAACCATTGATGATATTACGCAGCATATTGTGGCGCGTGTGCTGGATCAGTTTGGTCTGGAGCATCCGCGTGCCCGGCGCTGGCAGGGGTTGCAGCAGGCGCAGAATTTTTCACAGGAGAATGAATAATGGCATTTGATGACTTACGCAGCTTTTTGCAGGCGCTCGACGAGCAGGGGCAACTGCTGAAAATCAGTGAAGAAGTGAATGCAGAGCCGGATCTGGCTGCTGCGGCTAACGCAACCGGGCGCATTGGCGACGGCGCGCCGGCGCTGTGGTTCGACAATATCCGTGGCTTCACGGATGCGCGCGTGGCGATGAACACCATTGGTTCCTGGCAGAACCATGCCATCTCTTTAGGCTTGCCGCCTAATACGCCAGTAAAAAAGCAAATTGATGAATTTATCCGCCGCTGGGACACGTTCCCCGTCGCCCCCGAGCGCCGTGTCAACCCGGCGTGGGCGGAAAACACCGTTGATGGCGAGGCGATCAACCTGTTTGATATTCTGCCGCTGTTTCGCCTCAACGATGGCGATGGCGGCTTCTATCTGGATAAAGCCTGTGTCGTCTCCCGCGATCCGCTCGACCCGGATCACTTCGGCAAGCAGAATGTGGGTATCTACCGGATGGAAGTGAAAGGCAAGCGTAAGCTGGGCCTGCAACCGGTGCCAATGCACGATATCGCGCTGCATCTGCATAAGGCGGAAGAGCGTGGCGAAGATCTGCCGATTGCTATTACGCTCGGTAACGATCCGATCATCACTCTGATGGGCGCCACTCCGCTGAAATACGATCAGTCTGAGTATGAAATGGCGGGCGCGCTGCGCGAAAGCCCATACCCGATCGCCACCGCGCCGCTGACCGGCTTTGATGTGCCGTGGGGCTCAGAAGTGATCCTTGAAGGGGTGATCGAAAGCCGTAAGCGTGAAATTGAAGGGCCGTTTGGCGAGTTTACCGGCCACTATTCTGGTGGGCGCAATATGACGGTGGTGCGCATCGACAAAGTGTCTTATCGCACTAAACCGATTTTTGAATCGCTCTACCTCGGGATGCCGTGGACTGAAATTGACTACCTGATGGGGCCAGCGACCTGTGTGCCGCTGTATCAGCAGCTGAAAGCGGAGTTCCCGGAGGTGCAGGCGGTTAACGCCATGTATACCCACGGTCTGCTGGCGATTATCTCGACCAAAAAACGCTACGGTGGATTTGCCCGCGCGGTTGGCCTGCGGGCAATGACCACGCCGCACGGTCTGGGCTATGTGAAGATGGTGATTATGGTTGATGAGGATGTCGATCCGTTCAACCTGCCGCAGGTGATGTGGGCGCTGTCGTCGAAGGTCAACCCGGCAGGCGATCTGGTGCAGCTGCAGAACATGTCGGTACTGGAACTGGACCCAGGCTCAAGCCCGGCGGGGATCACTGACAAACTGATCATCGACGCCACAACGCCGGTTGCGCCGGATAATCGCGGCCACTACAGCCAGCCGGTATGTGATTTACCGGAAACCAAAGCCTGGGCTGAAAAGCTGACTGCCATGCTGGCCAACCGTAAATAAGGAGTAGCAGATGATTTGTCCACGTTGCGCTGATGAACATATTGAATTGATGGCGACCTCTCCGGTCAAAGGGATCTGGACGGTGTATCAGTGCCAGCATTGTCTGTACACCTGGCGTGATACCGAGCCGCTACGCCGTACCAGCCGTGAACATTACCCGCAAGCGTTTCGCATGACGCAGAAAGATATTGATCAAGCGCCGATGGTGCCGGGCATTCCACCGCTGCTGGCGGAAGATAAGCGTTAATAAAAAAGCCGGATGGCGGCTGACGCCTTATCCGGCCTACGTATTATGGTGTGTCTTGCTGGCCTGTGCATCGGGCGTTGTGCCGGATGGCGGCTGGCACCTTATCCGGCCTACGTATTGTGGTTGTGTTTTGCTGGTTCGTGCATCGGGCGTTGTGCCGGATGGCGGCTGACGCCTTATCCGGCCTACGGATTGTGGTGTGTCTTGCTGGCCTGTGCACCGGGCGTTGTGCCGGATGGCGGCTGACGCCTTATCCGGCCTACGGATTGTGGTGTGTCTTGCTGGCCTGTGCACCGGGCGTTGTGCCGGATGGCGGCTACGCCTTATCCGGCCTACGGATTGGGGGGTGTTTTGCTGGCCTGTGCATCGGGCGTTGTGCCGGATGGCGGCTGACGCCTTATCCGGCCTACGTATTGTGATGCTTCTTGTAGGCCCGGTAAGCGTAGCGCCACCGGGCGTTTCTGATTTACACCAGACTCTTCAACCGGTAGATCCACTCCAGCGCCTGGCGTGGCGTCAGAGAGTCAGGGTCGAGGTTTTCCAGCGCTTCAACGGCAGGAGAGGTCTCTTCCGCAACCGACAGCAGCGACATCTGCGTACCGTCCACCTGGGTCGCGGCGGCATTCGGCGAGAGGCTTTCCAGCTCGCGCAGCTTTTGCCGCGCGCGTTTGATCACCTCTTTCGGCACGCCCGCCAGCGCAGCTACCGCCAGACCGTAACTCTTGCTTGCCGCCCCGTCCTGCACGCTGTGCATAAAGGCGATGGTATCGCCGTGCTCCAGCGCGTCCAGATGCACGTTCGCGACGCCTTCCATTTTCTCCGGCAACTGCGTCAGTTCGAAATAGTGGGTGGCGAACAGCGTCAGCGCTTTGATCTTATTCGCCAGATTTTCCGCACACGCCCACGCCAGCGACAGGCCGTCATAGGTCGATGTGCCGCGCCCGATTTCGTCCATCAAAACCAGACTGTTTTCGGTCGCGTTGTGCAAAATATTGGCGGTTTCGGTCATCTCGACCATGAAGGTTGAACGACCGGAAGCCAGATCGTCCGCCGCGCCTACGCGGGTAAAGATGCGGTCGATCGGGCCAATCTCAACGCTTTGCGCAGGCACGTAGCTGCCAATATACGCCAGCAGCGCAATCAGCGCGGTCTGACGCATATAGGTGCTTTTACCCCCCATGTTCGGCCCGGTGATAATCAGCATCCGGCGCTGCGGGGAAAGGTTCAGCGGGTTGGCGATAAACGGCTCGTTCAGCACCTGCTCGACAACCGGATGGCGACCTTCGGTAATCCGAATGCCGGGCTTATCGCTAAAGGTCGGACAGGTATAATTCAGCGTATACGCGCGTTCAGCCAGGTTGACCAGCACGTCCAGCTCAGCCAGCGCATTGGCGCTCTGTTGCAGCTCTGCCAGGTGAGGGAGCAGCAGATCAAACAGTTCGTCATAAAGCTGTTTTTCCAGCGCCAGCGCTTTGCCTTTAGAGGTCAGAACTTTGTCTTCGTACTCTTTCAGCTCGGGAATAATGTAGCGCTCGGCGTTTTTCAGCGTCTGACGGCGGACGTAGTTAATGGGCGCCAGGTGGCTTTGCCCACGGCTGATCTGGATGTAATAACCGTGTACGGCGTTAAAGCCGACTTTCAGCGTATCCAGCCCGGTACGTTCACGCTCGCGGATTTCCAGACGATCGAGATAGTCGGTCGCCCCGTCAGCCAGCGCGCGCCATTCGTCCAGTTCTTCGTTGTAGCCCGGCGCAATAACGCCGCCGTCGCGCACCAGAACCGGCGGCGCATCGATAATGGCGCGTTCCAGCAGATCGCGCAGTTCGGTAAACTCGCCCATTTTCTCGCGCAGGTTCTGCACGGGGGCGCTGGTTACGGTTTCAAGCTGTGCGCGCAGTTCCGGTAACTGTTGGAAGGCGTGACGCATACGGGCGAGATCGCGTGGTCGGGCGGTACGCAAGGCCAGACGGGCGAGGATACGCTCCAGGTCGCCCACCTGACGCAGCACCGGTTGCAATTCACTGGTCACATCCTGCAACGCGCCAATGGTCTGCTGACGTTCGATCAGGGTTTTCGTGTCGCGCACCGGCATATGCAGCCAGCGTTTGAGCATACGGCTGCCCATTGGCGTGACGGTGCAGTCGAGCACCGAAGCCAGCGTATTGTCCACGCCGCCCGCCAGGTTCTGGGTGATCTCCAGGTTGCGGCGCGTGGCGGCATCCATAATGATGCTGTCCTGCTGGCGTTCCATCGTAATGGAGCGAATGTGTGGCAGTGAAGTGCGCTGGGTGTCTTTGACGTACTGCAACAGACAGCCTGCGGCGCACAGTCCGCGTGGTGCGTTCTCTACGCCAAAGCCGATCAGGTCCCGTGTACCAAATTGCAGGTTTAGCTGCTGGCGAGCGGTATCGATTTCAAATTCCCACAGCGGGCGACGGCGTAAACCACGGCGGCCGTCGATCAGCGCCATTTCGGCAAAATCTTCGGCGTACAGCAGTTCTGCCGGGTTAGTGCGCTGTAATTCTGCGGCCATCGTTTCACGGTCAACCGGTTCGCTTAAGCGAAAACGCCCGGAGCTGATGTCCAGCGTGGCGTAACCGTAGCCTTTGCTGTCCTGCCAGATGGCGGCCAGCAGGTTGTCCTGGCGCTCCTGCAACAGCGCTTCATCGCTGATAGTGCCAGGCGTAACGATGCGCACGACCTTACGTTCAACCGGGCCTTTGCTGGTGGCCGGATCGCCAATCTGTTCACAGATTGCGACGGACTCCCCTTGATTGACCAGCTTCGCAAGGTAGTTTTCGACGGCGTGATGCGGGATGCCCGCCATCGGAATCGGTTCGCCCGCCGATGCGCCGCGTTTGGTCAGCGAAATATCGAGTAATTGCGAGGCGCGGCGTGCATCGTCGTAAAACAGTTCGTAAAAATCGCCCATGCGGTAAAACAGCAGGATCTCCGGGTGCTGGGCTTTCAGCTTGAGATACTGCTGCATCATGGGGGTATGGGCGTCGAGATTATCGATTGTACTCATGGAGTCGTGTCCAGTTCCCTGATTTTAAATGGATTGCGATGCTTTTTCTTTTCGTTGTTATCACATAAGGGGCACATGATAACGGAGATACGCATTTCAGGGAAAGCAGCGATGGACGACTTATCGATCCTTATTCCGTTTCTGATTTTTATAACTGCTGTTTGAGCTGCATTTCGGAACGCCGCTCCCGCAACGTAGCGTAAATAAATGCCACGATGAAGATCGCAGTGAACAATACTACGATGGTTGGCGCAGGGGCGCTGTCGAGGAAAAACGACAGATAAACGCCGAGAAAAGAGGTGACGACCGACAGCGTGACCGCCAGCATCAGCGCGCGGGCAAAACGCCGCGTCAGCAAAATCGCAATCGCGCCAGGGGCGATTAACAGCGAGATGGAAAGAATAATCCCCACCGATTTCAGCGTTGCGACGATGGTCAACGCGATCATGCACAACAGACCATAATGCAGCAGGGCGGTATTGAGGCCGCTGGCTTTTGCCTGGTGCGGATCGAAGGCATGCAGTAAAAAATCTTTCCATTTCAGCCCGATAATCAGCGCAATACCCAGCGCAATCAGCGCCGTTTGCAGAATATCGCTGATGGACACGCCCAGCATATCGCCGAACAGAATATGATCCAGATGGACTTCAGACTGGATAGAAACGTACAGCACCAGCCCTGCGCCAAACATTCCTGAGAAGACGATTCCCATGATGGTATCGCGCTTAATGCGGCTGTTATCGTCGAGATAGCCGGTGGCAACCGCGCAGAATAGCCCGGCAATAAACGCGCCGATGGCCAGCGGAATACCGGCGATATAGGCCAGCACAATGCCGGGGAACACGGCGTGACTCATGGCGTCGCCCATTAACGCCCAGCCTTTCAGCACCAGAAACACCGACAATAACGCACAGGGGATCGCCACAATTGCCGAGACCATGAGCGCGTTGATCATAAAATCAAACTGGAAGGGTTCCAGTAAGGCGGTTAAGCGCATGGGGTCTCCTTATTCAGGCGCGCACGACGGCGGTTGGCAAGCAGGCCGTGTTTCGGGGCGAAGATAAACGCCAGCAGAAACAATAGCGTTTGCAGGACGACGATGATCCCGCCGGTCGCACCATCCAGCCAGTAGCTGAGCCAGGCGCCGAAAAAGCTGGTCAGGCTGCCGATGGCGACGGCGATGGTTAACAGGCGCGGAAAACGATCGGTCAGCAGCCAGGCGGTGGCGCCAGGCGTGACCACCAGACAGATCACCAGAAAAGCGCCGACGGTTTGCAGAGCGGCGACGGTGGAGACCGACAGCAACGTGAAAAACAGCAGCTTCAGCCGGGCGGGGTTAAGCCCAATCGATCGCGCATGGTTTTCGTCGAAAAAAGTCACCATCAGATCTTTCCACTTCAGCAGCAAAATCACCAGAGAGACCGTACCGATGATCGCCAGTTGCAGAATATCTTCCGGCGCAATAGCCAGCACGTTGCCGAGGATAATGGTCTGGATGTTGACCGACATCGGATTGAGCGAAACCATAAACAGCCCGATGCCAAAGAAAGAGGAGAAGATAAGACCGATAATCGCGTCTTCTTTCAGGCGTGAACGCTGGTTGAGAAAAAGCATGCTGCCCGCCGCCAGGCCGCCGGAGAGAAACGCGCCGAGAGAGAAGGGCAGCCCCAGCATATACGCGCCCGCCACGCCGGGGACGATGGAGTGGGAAAGCGCGTCGCCAATCAGCGACCAGCCTTTAAGCATCAGATAGCAGGAGAGAAAGGCGCACAGGCCGCCGACCATTGCCGAGACCCACATGGCGTTGAGCATGTACTGGTAGCCGAACGGTTCCACAAGCCAGTTCATGATGATTCACCTCCGCCTGCCGCGCGCCGTGAGATAAAGGGGCGCTCGTCGTCGGTGATGATATGCTCCTCGCCGCCGCTCAGCGCCACATGACGCAATACGCCGCTGAACGCCAGTTCGAGGTTTTCAGCGGTGAAGGTGGTTTCCGTCGGGCCGCTCGCCAGCACGGTGCCTTTGATCATCACCGTGTAATCGCAAAACTCCGTTACCGAGCCGAGGTTATGCGTTGAAACCAACATGGTGCGGCCTTCATCGCGCAGCTCGCGCAACAGGGCAATAATGCGGGCTTCGGTTTTCACGTCAACGCCGGTAAAAGGCTCATCCAGAAGAATAACCTGCCCGTCCTGGGCGATGGCTCTGGCCAGAAAGACGCGTTTTTTCTGCCCGCCGGAAAGCTCGCCAATCTGCCGATAGCGATATTCCAGCATGTCCACCCGCGTCAGCGCAGCGTCCACGCTTTCACGATCGCGCGCGCTGGGGCGGCGCAGCCACCCCATATGGCCGTAGCGCCCCATCATCACCACATCTTCCACCAGTACCGGAAACGACCAGTCCACCTCTTCAGATTGCGGGACATAGGCGATCAGATTCTGTTTCAACGCTTTGTTGACGGGCTGTTGCAGGATGGCGATTTCTCCCTTCGCCAGTCGGACAAACCCCATCAATGCTTTAAACAGCGTCGATTTCCCTGAACCGTTGACGCCAACCAGCGCGGCAATTGAGCCGCCAGGCACCTGAAACGTCGTGTCCCGCAGGGCAGTGTGACCATTGCGATACGTCACCGTGACGCGATCAACGGTAATCGCAGATTGACTCATTTCTGGCTCCTCAGCCCGTCAGTGATGCCGCTGACGATGGTTTCAGTTGTGACGCGCAGCAGATCCAGATACGTCGGCACCGGACCGTCGGCAGCGCTCAGAGAATCAACATATAGCACACCGCCGTAGTGTGCGCCGGATTCACGCGCGACCTGGCGGGCCGGTTTATCGGAAACGGTACTTTCGCTGAACACCGCCGGGATGTGATGTTCCCTGATCGCGTCGATCACTTTGCGTACCTGTTTAGGCGTGCCTTGCTGATCGGCGTTGATCGGCCAGAGGTACAGCTCTTTCAGGTCGTTATCGCGCGCCAGATAGGAAAATGCCCCTTCACTGGTCACCAGCCAGCGCTTGTCGGCAGGAATCTTCGCCAGCGCGTCGCGTAGTGGATCGAGCGTCTGGCGGATTTGGGCTTTATAGTTTTCGGCGTTTTTCTGGTACGTCGCGGCGTTATCTGGATCGTATTTCACCAGCGCATCGCGAATGTTATCCACGTAAATCAGCGCATTTTCCGCCGACATCCAGGCGTGCGGGTTGGGTTTGCCGTTATACGGCCCTTCGGTAATGCCCATCGGCTTCACGCCGTTGGATACCGTAACTTCCGGCACGCCAGATAAGTGCTGGTAGAACCGGGCGAACCACAGCTCCAGGTTCAGGCCGTTAGAGAGGATCAGCTGCGCGCCCTGCGCCCGCTTAATGTCGCCGGGTGTCGGCTGATACTCGTGGATCTCCGCGCCAGGCTTCGTGATTGAACTGACGTCCGCCGCATCGCCCGCTACGTTTTTCGCCATGTCGGCGATGACGGTAAACGTTGTGATGACCTTAAATTTATCTTTTGCATAAGCAGGCGACAGCGCAAGCATCGCCAGCGCGCTGGCAAGGAGAATGGATTTCAGACGGAGCAAGTGCGGCATAGTATCCCTCATCATAATGCGGTTAATTATTCATCGAATATAGCCTTTGCTATGTTATATAGCACAAGGCATAGATAAATGAAAATAATTCTTATTTACGTAGGGCGCTAAGGATGTGTCACCTTAGGGTGATAGTCCTGAGAGAAGATAAGGTGTATTATTTATGCAACTTATTTGTGGAGGCATCATGTCCGGTAAGCGTATTGCTCGTGAAAAACTGACGATTAAAAAAATGATCGCGCTGTACGAGAGCCAGTGCCCGCAGGCCTCAAACGAGCAAGGTCATTACGATGCGCTGTTTGCCTATGCGCAAAAGCGGCTGGATAAGTGCGTGTTTGGCGAGGAAAAACCGGCCTGTAAGCAGTGTCCGGTGCACTGTTATCAGCCCGCGAAGCGTGAGGAGATGAAGCAGATCATGCGTTGGGCAGGCCCAAGAATGCTCTGGCGCCATCCGATTTTGACCATCCGTCACCTTATTGATGACAAACGCCCCGTCCCGGAATTGCCGGAAAAGTATCAGCGCAAGAAATAAATGTGTCTTGCCGGATGGCGGGAGTTAATCGCAGTTGCGTAGGCCCGATAAGCGTTAGCGCCATCGGGCAACACCATTACGCTTTGGTCGCAATCAGAATCGCTGACGCCTTAATCAGCGCAATAACGCGACTGCCCTGCGCCAGTTTCATCTCTTCCTGACTTTCATTGGTGACAACGGCCACAATCTCAAAACCGGCGTCGGTTTTGATGTGTACAGTCGCGTTGACCGCGCCTTCCGTCACCTGAGATACGCTACCGGCAAACTGGTTGCGGGCGGAGAACTTCAGGCCGCAATCTTCGCTTGCCAGAGTAACCCAGGGGGCTTTAATCAAAGCAATGGCGTCTTTGCCGTTTGTCAGACCCAGCGCCTGCTGGCTGCTGTGAGTGACAATCGCCACCAGTTTTGCGCCGCCCGCCAGCGTCAGTTCAACTTCATCATTCACCGCACCCGTTGCGACTGCGCTAACCGTACCGGTCAGTTGATTACGTGCTGATACCGCCATACTGCCTCCTTTCGTTGAGATATCTGCCAGTATAGCCAGAGATGCTATACCAATGCATCTTTATCAATGCCTAATCGTTTCATGCGAGAGAGCAGGGTGGTGCGCTTCAGCCCCAGACGCTGCGCGGCGCCTTTTGGCCCCGCCACCACGCCATTTGTCTCTTTCAACACGCGCATAATGAGCTGAAATTCATCCTCGCCCTCCTGGGCGACTTCGGTGGCGACCGGCGGCGCGCCCGGCGTGAGCATTCCCATGTCCGGCAGCGAGAGTTGCAGCACGTTACCCCGCGTCAGCAGAACGGCGCGCTCGACGACGTTTTCCAGCTCGCGGACGTTCCCCGGCCACTCCATATTGCTCAGCGTGCGTAGCGTTTCGGCAGGAATACTGTTGATGTTGCGCCCCATCCGGCGGGCGATTTTAAAGGTGAAGGCTTTGACCAGCAGCGGAATGTCCTCCGGGCGCTCGCGCAGCGGCGGGAGCTGGATCGGAAAGACGTTCAGACGGTAATAGAGATCGTTGCGGAACTCTCGATCGGCCACCATTTTTTTCAGATCGCGGTTGGTGGCGGCGATCAGCCTGACGTCCGTCTGGATCAGTTTATTGCTGCCCAGACGTTCAAATTCCTGCTCCTGAAGCACGCGCAGCAGTTTCGGCTGTAGCTCCAGCGGCATGTCGCCCACTTCATCAAGAAACAGCGAGCTTTTATCCGCCAGCTCAAAACGACCAATACGCTGCGCGCTGGCGCCGGTAAAGGCGCCGCGCTCGTGACCAAACAGATCGCTTTCCAGCAGCCCGGCGGGCATCGCCGCGCAATTCATCTTCACCATTCGCCGTGCGTTACGCCCGCTCAGATTATGAATCGCCCTGGCAATTAGCTCTTTACCGGTTCCTGTTTCACCGAGGATCAGGACGGTGCTGTCGCTTTGCGCCACCATCTCCACCTGCTTGAGCACGTTGTACATGGCTTCGCTGCGACCGATTATCTCGCCAAATTCGCTATCCACGTTATTGAGCTGCTCGGTAAGCGCCAGGTTCTCGTCGACCAGACGCTCTTTCAGCCGGTGAATCTCCTGATAGGCGAGGGCGTTGTCCACGGCAATCGCCACGCGTTCGGCAATCTGGCGCAGCAGTTTGAGGTTGGCGGTGGTAAACACTTTCTCTTCGCATTGCGCCAGCTTCAGCACGCCGAGCATTGTATTGCCGGACATCAGCGGCAGCAGACACAGGGTCTGTATCTGGTTGCCCCAGGTGTCGAACAGCATGCGTTCGTACGGCGCAAGCGTATCCCGCTCGTTCAGGTTAATCAGCAGCATCTCTTTGCTTTTGAAAACCCGTTCAGAGAGCGTTCCCGCTTCGTCCACTTCGCTTTGTTCATGCGCGGGATTATGTTCATCCAGATAATGTGTGGAATAGATACTCAGCTTGTTTTTGCGGGAGCTGTGCAGGACGATGCTAATGGCATCGATATTAAAGTAGTGGTGGATCTCTTTCGCGACTTCGCTCACCAGTTCGTCGATGTCCAGCCGTGAAAGCACGGCATTGGTGATCGCCACCAGAATGCGGAAGTTGTCGCGCTCACGGCACAGGAGATCGTAGTCAACGTTATTGCTGACCCGACACTGAATTTGCTCAGCGACCACTGCGACAATCTGGGTGAAGGTTTGCAGACGTTCGTACTCTTTCTCGCTCCACGGCTGGTCGTTTTGGCGGATGAATTCGCAGCCGCCAAAAATGCGCCCTTCAGCGGCCAGCGGCAGCAAACAGTAGTGGCCAAATTCACCGTACAGCCCGTTTGTCGCCAGTTGCGGCCAGGTTTCGCTGAATTCGTGATGATTGCAGTGCAGCGCATCGGGGCGCGAGAGAATGCGCCGAACCGGGCCGTGTGCCAGCACGGTTTCGTCTTCATACGCGACAGGTTTACCATTTTCGCGAGTTGCATAATAACGCGCGCGTTGTGTCTGTGGCTGCCATAACACAATAGCCGCGCTGTCGGCCAGCGCTGAGCGCTTGACCAGTTGCGAAAGCGCTTCACTGAGCGACGCCAGGTCGGGCTGCTGCAATAATGTACGAGTGATGTCGAACAAACCTTGTTGTCCGAGATCGCTCATCGGTGTATACGACATGTTGCTTTTCCAGAAAAGCACCGCGATGCAGTGCGAAAACGGTAAATAAATTATAGATATAGGTAATATATTTTGGGTATCACCGCAGGCCTGTCCATCCGTAGGCCTGATAAGCGCAGCGCCATCAGGCACCTTTGCCGGATGGCGGCGTAAACGCCTTATCCGGCCTACAAACTGCGTCGAACCGTAGGCCTGATAAGCGCAGCGCCATCAGGCGCCTTTGCCGGATGGCGGCGTAAACGCCTTATCCGGCCTACAAACTGCATTGAACCGCAGGCCTGATAAGCGCAGCGCCATCAGGCGCCTTTGCCGGATGGCGGCGTAAACGCCTTATCCGGCCAACAAACTGCGTCGAACCGTAGGCCTGATAAGCACAGCGCCATCAGGCGCTAGCATATACGCGGCAACGGTTCGGCGTGGGGTAAATCAAGGGTACGTTTCACGCCATACAGACCGGCCAGGCGAACGCCTCTGCGTTCAACTACCTCGCCGATCGGCGCCGCATCGCGGCCCAGCGGGTGCGCGCGCAGCGCGTCAAGCACCGCGTCTGCGGCCTGGCGTTCAACGGCGATCACCAGTTTGCCTTCATTGGCAAAGTTAAGCGCATCCAGCCCCAGCAGTTCGCAGACGCCGCGCACTGCCGGTTTGACCGGCAGCGCGGATTCGGACAACTCAATACCGAAGCCGCAGGCGGCGGCAAACTCATGGGCGACAGCATTCACGCCGCCGCGCGTCGCATCGCGTAAGGCTTTCACGCCTGGAATATCGCGCAGCGTCTGAATCAGCGGGGTTAATACCGCGCAGTCGCTGACCAGCTCGCCATCCAGCCCCAGTTGTTCACGCAAATTGAGGATCGTTGCGCCATGATCGCCGAGCGTGCCGCTGACCAGCAGCACATCTCCTACGCTTAATGTCTGCGCCCCCCAGTGAATATTGGCGGGAATCGCCCCCATCCCGGCGGTGTTGATGAACAGCTTATCCGCCGCGCCGCGCTGAACGACTTTGGTATCACCGGTCACAATGGCGATACCGGCTTCGCGCGCGGTTGCCGCCATGCTGTTCACCACGCTTTTCAGCGTCTCCATCGGCAGACCTTCTTCGAGGATAAAGCCGCAGGAGAGATAACGCGGGATTGCGCCGCTGACCGCCACGTCGTTGGCCGTGCCGCAAATCGCCAGTTTGCCGATATTGCCGCCGGGGAAAAACAGCGGGTCAATAACGTAGCTGTCGGTGGAGAAGGCCAGGCGGTCGCCTTCCGCCGCCAGTTGCGCCAGTTCAAGACGCGCCTGATCTTCCTGCTCAGCCAGCCACGGGTTGACAAAGGCCTCCATAAACAGGCTGTTAATCAGCTGCTGCATGGCCAGACCGCCGCTGCCGTGGGCAAGTTGTACGCTGTTCATGCTTCACACTCCTGCTGACGATATTGATACCAGGCGGCGCATGCCCCCTCGGAGGAGACCATTAACGCGCCGAACGCCGTCTGCGGGTTACAGGTCGTGCCAAACAACGGGCACTGGTGCGGTTTGCACTTGCCGGTGAGCACTTCTCCGCAGCGCGCACGCGGATCGTCGCACACCTGTTGCGGCGCCGGGCGGAAGTGCGCTTCGGCGTCAAACCGCTGGTAGTCTGGCGTCAGGTGGACACCGGATGATTCAATCACGCCCAGCCCGCGCCATTCGCTGTCGCCGTTGACGCAAAACACCTCGGCGATAGCCTGTTGCGCCAGTAGATTACCGGCATCCGGCACCACGCGACGGTACTGGTTCTCAACCTGGCTATGGGAGGCTATTTTCTGCTCAACCAGCATGACGACGCCTTGCAGTAGATCAAGCGGTTCGAATCCCGCCACCACCAGAGGACGATGGAAATCCGTCGCGATGAAGCTATAGGCGTCGGTGCCGATCACCATGCTGACGTGACCCGGCGCGAGAAACGCGTCAATTCCGTTATCCGGCTGCTCCAGCAGGCTGCGCAGCGTTGGAATAAGCGTGATGTGCTGACAGAAAAAGTAAAAGTTCTGCACGTTGCGAAGCTTCGCCTGTTGCAGCGTGATGGCGGTGGTCGGCATGGTGGTTTCAAATCCCAGACCGAAGAAAACGACTTTGCGCGTTGGGTTTTCCTGCGCCAGTTTCAGGGCATCCATTGGCGAATAAACAATGCGGATATCTGCGCCACGGGATTTGGCCTGCAATAGCGAACCCTGTTTCCCCGGTACGCGTATGGCATCGCCAAAGGTGCAGAAAATCACCTCAGGATGGCTGGCGATCTCCACGCAGCTGTCAATTCTGCCCATCGGCAGCACGCACACCGGGCAGCCGGGGCCGTGGATAAACTCCACGTTGTCGGGCAGCAGCTGGTCGAGGCCGAACTTGAAGATGGCGTGCGTATGACCGCCGCACACTTCCATAATGCGCAGCGGACGTTCGGCGGTATAAGGGAGATGCGCGGCACGTTCACGCAGGTGATCAATTAACTGCATCACCTGTTCCGGTGCGCGATATTCGTCAACAAAACGCATTATTTTTCCTCGCCATACAACAAAGCGCCGACGTCCGGTTCGACATCAAACATGTTTTGCAGCGCGTCGAGGGTGTCGCGCGCTTCCGCTTCGTTAATCACACTCATGGCAAAACCAACGTGAACCAGCACCCACTGGCCCAGACGCGGCTCACCGCTCTCATCGCAACTGCCAACCAGCGTCAGGTCGACATCGCGCTGGATGCCGCAGACATCGACTTTCGCCTGATTGCCGTCAATGGAGCGAATTTGCCCCGGAACGCCTATGCACATCGCTGTGCCTCCAGCCAGTTCAGCCACCGATCCATCCCGTCGCCGCTGGTGGCGGAGATGAGGATGATCTCAATGTCAGGATTGACTTCCCGGGCGCTGGCGATGCACTTCTCAACGTCAAAATTGAGGTACGGCAGCAGATCGACTTTGTTCAGGAGCATGAGCGAAGCGGCGGCGAACATATGCGGGTATTTCAGCGGCTTGTCTTCGCCTTCCGTAACGGAAAGCACCGCCACTTTATGGCGCTCGCCGAGGTCAAAGCTGGCCGGGCAGACAAGGTTGCCGACGTTTTCGATAAACAGAATACCGTTGTCGGCCAGCGGCAGACGCGGAGCGGCATCGGCAATCATTTGCGCATCAAGATGGCAGCCTTTGCCGGTGTTGACCTGAATAGCAGGCGTACCGGTCGCGCGGATGCGGGCGGCGTCGTTGACCGTCTGCTGGTCGCCTTCAATCACCGCGCACGGCACACTGTCTTTTAACTTCATCAGCGTTTCGGTCAGCAGGGTGGTTTTACCGGAACCGGGGCTGGAGACAAGGTTGAGCACCAGATGCTGGCGGGCGGCGAAGCGGGCGCGGTTGCGCTCGGCCAGACGGTTGTTTTTGTCCAGCACGTCAATTTCGACTTCCAGCATCCGGCGCTGGCTCATACCCGGCGCATGGGTTCCCGCTTCACCGTGACCGTAGTGCAGATCGCCTTCTGCGGTCTGGCTCGGGGTAAAGGCGGATGTCTTCACGCCGGTGATGTTCAGTGCCGGGCGAGCCGCCGGGGCAAAAGGCGCGCTACGAAACGCCGAATGAGGATTATGCTCATCTCCCTCTATATAAAGGTTGCCTTCACCGCAACCGCATGTCGTACACATCGCTCACTCCTGATCTCTATCTTGCGGTAAATCTATTGCCGGATGGCGGCTTTGCCTTATCCAGCCTACAACTCAGGCCATTCCTGTCGGCCGGATAAGACGCTCAGGCGTCGCTATCCGGCGTTGGATTACTGTCTATTTCAATTCGGCGAATCTGCAACCCGTCATCGGCCACAATGCGTAACGTGTCGCTCTGGCATTGCGGACAACGGCGCACGCGCTGCGTCAGTAACGTGACGTACTGCTGACAAGACTCGCACCAGCATTCGGCTTCTTGTTCTTCGAGGTGGAGTTTACAACCTTCCGCCAGGGTGCCACGGCATACCAGATCAAAACAAAAGGCGAGAGCGCTGGTTTCTACGCAAGAAAATGCGCCAATTTTGAGCCAGACCCCAGTTACCCGTTTTGCACCGTGCGCTGCGGCCTGTTGTTCAATTAATTCCAGTGCCCGTTGGCAGAGAGTTATTTCGTGCATATCGCCTCCCGAATTCATTGCCCTGAATAAGCAATAAATATGCCAGTTATTTTTCCCTTGCTTGTGACAATGACGACGATGACGAAATGACATGTCGTCACGGCGTCGAACGTGATGGCTGTTTTTGTATCATCATGAAAAATAAAGGTTTAAAAACTGGCATGGAAAATGCTTAAGGCTGGCTATCTCTGCTAACCGGGTAACCTGACATGACTATTTGGGAAATAAGCGAAAAGGCTGATTACATCGCGCAGCGGCATCATCGCCTGCTGGACCAGTGGCGAATCTACTGCAACTCACTGGTTCAGGGGATCACCTTATCAAAAGCGCGTCTGCATCACGCCATGAGCTGTGCGCCGGACAAAGATCTGTGCTTTGTGCTTTTCGAGCACTTCACGATTTACGTCACCCTGGCGGACGGCTTTAACAGCCACACCATCGAGTATTACGTCGAAACCAAAGACGGTGAAGATAAGCAGTTGATTGCACAAGCGCAATTGACCATTGACGGCCTCGTTGATGAGAAGGTCAGTAACCGCGATCGCGAGCAGGTGCTGGAGCACTATCTCGAAAAAATCGCCAGCGTTTACGACAGCCTGTACACCGCCGTGGAAAACAATCGCCCGGTGAATTTACGTCAACTGGTAAAGGGAAATAGCCCGGCGGCATAAGCACGAGGCGCTGCCCGTTGTTACTCGCGGCGTGCGCTTCACGCTGCATATGAATGTTTGAGGGGATGGGAATGTCGATAAGTGTCGAAAATGACATTTTTCAGACATGTTTTCGTCAAAAATGACTATCACCTGAGGAATGCCTGGTGAATCGTTTTGTAATTGCTGACTCCACGCTCTGTATTGGCTGCCACACCTGTGAAGCAGCCTGTTCAGAGACGCATCGCCAGCACGGCCTGCAATCAATGCCGCGGCTGAAAGTGATGCTCAATGAAAAAGAATCCGCGCCGCAGTTGTGTCACCACTGTGAAGATGCGCCCTGTGCCGTGGTGTGCCCGGTGAACGCCATCAATCGGGTAGACGGCGCCGTACAGCTGAATGAAAGCCTGTGCGTAAGCTGCAAGCTGTGTGGCATTGCCTGCCCGTTCGGCGCGATTGAATTTTCCGGCAGCCGTCCGCTGCATATTCCGGCGAATGCCAATTCACCGAAAGCCCCGCCGGCGCCTCCCGCGCCGGCACGCGTCAGCACGCTGCTGGACTGGGTGCCGGGCGTGCGCGCCATCGCGGTCAAATGCGATCTGTGCAGCTTCGACGAACAAGGCCCGGCCTGCGTGCGGATGTGTCCGACCAACGCGTTACACCTGGTGAATAACATGGATATCGCCCGCGCCAGCAAGCGCAAACGTGAGCTGACCTTCAACACCGATTTTGGCGATCTCACCTTGTTTCAGCAGGCGCAAAGTGGGGAGGCAAAATGAACGCAATTTCATTGATCAATAGCGGTGTGGCCTGGTTCGCGGCGGCGGCCGTACTGGCATTTCTGTTCTCCTTTCATAAAGCGCTGAGCGGCTGGGTCGCCGGTGTCGGCGGCGCGGTCGGCAGTCTGTATACCGCGGCGGCGGGTGTTTCCGTCCTGGTGAATGCGACAGCGGTCAGCGGCGTGATGCCGTTGATCGGTCATGGTTTACAAATCACCCCGCTGAACGCCATCTGGCTGATTACGCTGGGGCTGTGCGGGCTGTTCGTCAGCCTGTACAACATCGACTGGCATCGTCACCCGCTGGTGTTAGCCAACGGGCTGCTGGTAAACCTGCTGATGGCGGCGGCAGTTTGCGCGGTCGTCGCCAGCAATCTTGGTACGCTGGTGGTGATGGCGGAAATCATGGCGCTGTGCGCGGTGTTTCTTACCGGTTGCAGCAAAGAGGGCAAACTGTGGTTTGCGCTGGGGCGTATCGGTACGCTGCTGCTGGCTGTCGCCTGCTGGCTGGTGTGGCAGCGTTACGGCACGCTGGAACTGCGTCTGCTCGATCTGCGCGCCCAGGCGTTGCCGCTTGGTTCTGACATCTGGCTGCTCGGCGTAGTCGGTTTTGGTCTGCTGGCCGGGATTATCCCGCTGCACGGTTGGGTGCCGCAGGCGCACGCCAACGCCAGCGCGCCGGCGGCGGCCCTGTTCTCTACCGTGGTGATGAAAATGGGTCTGCTGGGCATTCTCTCTTTATCGCTGATTGGCGGCAATGCGCCGCTGTGGTGGGGCGTTCTGCTGCTGGTGCTCGGCATGATCACCGCGTTTGTCGGCGGTTTATATGCGCTGATGGAACATAACATTCAGCGCCTGCTGGCGTACCACACCCTGGAAAACATCGGCATTATCCTGCTCGGTCTGGGCGCGGGCGTCACCGGTATTGCCCTTAATCAACCGGCGCTGATTGCGCTCGGCCTGACCGGCGGTCTCTATCATCTGGTCAACCATAGCCTGTTCAAAAGCGTGCTGTTTTTGGGCGCGGGCAGCATTTGGTTCCGTACCGGGCACCGCGACATCGAAAAACTGGGCGGTATTGGTAAACGTATGCCGGTGATTTCTGTCGCGATGTTGATTGGCCTGATGGCGATGGCCGCGCTGCCGCCGCTGAACGGGTTTGCCGGTGAGTGGGTTATCTATCAGTCCTTCTTCAAGCTGGGCAACAGCGGCGCGTTCATTGGCCGTCTGTTAGGGCCGTTGCTGGCCGTCGGGCTGGCGATTACCGGTGCGCTGGCGGTGATGTGTATGGCGAAAGTCTATGGCGTTACGTTCCTTGGCGCGCCGCGTACCAAAGAGGCGGAAAACGCCTGCTGTGCGCCAATCCTGATGGGGGTGAGCGTCGTCGCGCTGGCCATTTGCTGCGTGCTGGGCGGCGTTGCCGCGCCGTGGCTGCTGCCGCTGATCTCCGCTGCCGTGCCTCTGCCGCTGGAGACGGCGAATACCACCGTTTCTCAGCCGATGATTGCGCTGCTGCTGATCGCCTGTCCGCTGCTGCCGTTCATCATCATGGCGATTTTCAAAGGCAACCGTCTGCCGTCGCGTTCACGCGGCGCGGCCTGGGTCTGTGGCTACGACCACGAGCAGTCGATGGTGATTACCGCCCACGGTTTCGCCATGCCGGTGAAAGAGGCCTTTGCCCCGGTACTCAAGCTGCGTAAATGGCTTAACCCGGTATCGCTGGTTCCGGGCTGGCAGAATGCGGCGGCACCGGTTCTGTTCCGCCGCCTGGCGCTGATTGAGCTGGCGGTGCTGGTGGTGATTGTGGTTTCACGAGGAGCCTGAGAATGAGTGTGTTATATCCGTTAATTCAGGCGCTGGTGTTATTCGCCGCAGCGCCGCTGCTGTCCGGTATTACCCGCGTGGCGCGTGCCCGGTTGCACAATCGTCGCGGGCCGGGCGTTTTGCAGGAGTATCGTGACCTGATCAAGCTGTTGGGGCGCCAGAGCGTTGCGCCTGCCGATTCCGGCTGGGTCTTTCGCCTGACGCCGTTTGTGATGGTCGGCGTCATGCTGACTATCGCCACCGCGCTGCCGGTGGTGACGGTTGGTTCGCCGTTGCCGCAGTTGGGCGATCTGATCACCCTGATCTACCTTTTTGCGATCGCCCGCTTCTTCTTCTCTATTGCCGGTCTGGATACCGGGAGTCCGTTTACCGCGATCGGCGCAAGCCGCGAAGCGATGCTCGGCGTACTGGTGGAGCCAATCCTGCTGCTCGGCCTGTGGGTGGCGGCGCAGGTGGCTGGTTCCACGCACATCAGCAATATCACCGACACGATTTACCACTGGCCGGCAACGCGCAGCATTCCGCTGATGCTGGCGCTGTGCGCCTGCGCGTTCGCCACCTTTATCGAGATGGGCAAACTGCCGTTCGATCTGGCGGAAGCGGAGCAGGAGTTGCAGGAAGGCCCGTTGACCGAATACAGCGGCAGCGGCTTCGCGGTGCTGAAGTGGGGCATCAGCCTGAAACAACTGGTGGTGCTGCAAATGTTTGTCGGCGTATTCCTGCCGTGGGGACAGATGGAGACCTTCAGCGCGGGTGGGCTGCTGCTGGCGCTGGTGATTGCCATCGTCAAGCTGATCGCTGGCGTACTGGTGATTGCCCTGTTCGAAAACAGCATGGCGCGCCTGCGTTTTTGCGCCACTTCACGCGTGACCTGGGCCGGTTTTGGGTTTGCGTTTTTAGCATTCGTCTCCTTGCTGGTGGCGTGATTTAAGAGAGTTTGAGCATGTCTGAAGAAAAATTAGGTCAACAATACCTTGCGGCGCTGCACCAGGCTTTTCCGGGCGTGGTGCTGGACGAAGCCTGGCAGACCAAAGATCAGCTGACCCTCACCGTGAAGGTGAACTACCTGCCGGAAGTGGTGGAGTTTCTCTACTACAAACAAGGCGGATGGCTCTCGGTACTGTTTGGCAACGACGAACGCCAGCTGTGCGGCCACTATGCCGTTTACTACGTGATGTCGATGGAGCAGGGGACGAAGTGCTGGATTACCGTGCGCGTTGAAGTCGATGCCAACAAACTGGAGTTTCCGTCCGTGACGCCGCGCGTGCCGGCTGCGGTGTGGGGCGAACGCGAAGTCCGCGACATGTATGGCCTGATCCCGGTCGGCCTGCCTGATGAACGCCGCCTGGTGCTGCCGGATGACTGGCCGGATGAACTCTATCCGCTGCGTAAAGACAGCATGGATTACCGTCAACGCCCGGCACCGACCACCGATGCCGAAACCTACGAATTTATCAACGAGCTGGGTGACAAGAAAAACAACGTGGTGCCGATCGGCCCGCTGCACGTCACCTCTGATGAACCGGGTCACTTCCGTCTGTTTGTTGACGGCGAAAACATTATCGACGCCGATTACCGCCTGTTCTACGTCCATCGCGGCATGGAGAAACTGGCGGAAACCCGCATGGGTTACAACGAAGTCACCTTCTTGTCGGACCGCGTGTGCGGCATTTGCGGCTTTGCTCACAGCACCGCCTATACCACCTCCGTCGAGAATGCGATGGGCATCGTGGTGCCGGAACGCGCGCAGATGATTCGCGCCATTCTGCTGGAGGTGGAGCGCCTGCATTCACACCTGCTGAACCTCGGTCTGGCCTGTCACTTCACTGGCTTTGACTCCGGCTTTATGCAGTTCTTCCGCGTGCGTGAAACGTCGATGAAAATGGCGGAGATCCTTACCGGGGCGCGTAAAACCTACGGTCTGAACCTGATCGGCGGGATTCGTCGCGATCTGCTGAAAGAGGATATGATCCAGACCCGTCAACTGGCGCAGCAGATGCGCCGCGAGGTGCAGGAACTGGTGGATATGCTGCTCAGCACGCCGAACATGGAGCAGCGCACCGTCGGTATTGGGCGCCTCGACCCGGAAATCGCCCGCGACTTCAGTAACGTGGGGCCGATGGTGCGCGCCAGCGGTCACGCGCGCGATACCCGCGCCGATCACCCGTTTGTCGGTTACGGCCTGCTGCCGATGGAAGTGCATAGCGAGCAGGGCTGTGACGTCATTTCCCGTCTGAAAGTGCGCATCAACGAAGTGTACACCGCGCTGAACATGATCGATTTCGGCCTGGACAACCTGCCGGGCGGCCCGCTGATGGTGGAAGGCTTTACCTATATCCCACACCGTTTTGCGCTGGGCTTTGCCGAAGCGCCGCGCGGGGATGACATCCACTGGAGCATGACCGGCGACAACCAGAAGCTGTACCGCTGGCGCTGCCGTGCGGCGACCTACGCCAACTGGCCGACCCTGCGCTATATGCTGCGCGGTAACACGGTCTCCGACGCGCCGCTGATCATCGGTAGCCTCGACCCTTGCTACTCCTGTACCGACCGCATGACCGTGGTGGATGTGCGTAAGAAGAAGAGCAAAGTCGTGCCGTACAAAGAACTTGAGCGCTACAGCATTGAGCGTAAAAACTCGCCGCTGAAATAAGGAATCGCCATGTTTACCTTTATCAAAAAAGTTATCAAAACCGGTGCGCCGACGTCGTCGTATCCGCTGGAGCCGATTGCGGTCGATAAAAACTTCCGTGGCAAACCGGAGCATAACCCGCAGCAGTGCATTGGCTGCGCAGCCTGCGTCAATGCCTGCCCGTCGAATGCGCTGATGGTTGAAACCTGCCTTGTTACCGGCGAACTGGCCTGGCAGTTCAACCTCGGGCGCTGCATCTTTTGCGCCCGCTGCGAAGAAGTGTGCCCGACGGCGGCGATTAAACTCTCGCAGGAGTATGAGCTGGCGGTGTGGAAGAAAGCGGACTTTCTGCAACAGTCCCGCTTTACGCTGTGCAATTGCCGCGTGTGCAACCGTCCTTTTGCGGTGCAGAAAGAGATTGATTACGCCATCGCGCTGCTGAAACACAATGGCGACAGCCGCGCGGAACATCACCGTGAAAGCTTTGAGACCTGCCCGGACTGCAAACGTCAGAAATGCCTGGTGCCGTCCGACCGTATTGAACTGACTCGCCATATGAAAGAGGCCAGCTGATGAGCAATTTATTAGGCCCACGCGATGCCAACGGCATTCCGCTGCCGATGACGGTGGATGAATCCATCGCCAGCATGAAGGCGTCTTTGCTGAAAAACATTAAGCGTTCGGCGTATGTCTACCGCGTGGACTGCGGTGGCTGCAACGGCTGCGAAATCGAAATTTTTGCCACCCTTTCTCCGCTGTTTGACGCTGAACGTTTTGGCATCAAGGTCGTCCCGTCGCCGCGTCATGCGGATATTCTGCTGTTCACCGGGGCGGTGACGCGCGCGATGCGTTCTCCGGCGCTGCGCGCCTGGCAGTCCGCGCCGGACCCAAAAATCTGTATCTCTTACGGCGCCTGCGGCAACAGCGGCGGTATCTTCCACGACCTGTACTGCGTCTGGGGCGGCACCGACAAAATCGTACCGGTGGATGTCTACATTCCGGGCTGCCCGCCGACGCCTGCGGCAACGTTGTACGGTTTCGCGATGGCGCTGGGTTTGCTGGAGCAGAAAATCCACGCCCGCGCGCCGGGTGAACTGGACGAGCAGGCGGCAGAGATTCTGCATCCCGACATGGTGCAGCCGCTGCGCGTGAAGGTGGATCGCACGGCGCGTCGTCTGGCGGGTTATCGCTATGGCCGTCAGATCGCCGATGATTACCTGACCCAACTAGGGCAGGGTGAACATCAGGTGGCGCGCTGGCTGGAAGCGGAAAACGATCCGCGTCTGACCGAGATCGTCACTCACCTGAATCATGTGGTTGAAGAGGCGCGTATCCGATGAGTGAAACGGTGGTGTTCAGTCAACTGAGCCGTAAGTTTATTGATGAGAACGATGCGACGCCCGCCGAGGCGCAGCAGGTTGTCTATTACAGCCTAGCGATTGGCCACCACCTTGGGGTCATCGACTGCCTGGAAGCGGCGTTAACCTGCCCGTGGGAGGATTATCTGGCGTGGATTGCGACTCTGGAAGAGGGGAGCGAGGCCAGACGTAAAATGGAAGGCGTGCCGAAGTACGGCGAGATCGTCATCGATTTTAACCATGTGCAAATGCTGGCGCGCGCTTTCGACAGCGCGCTCGCTGCGCAAAACCCGCAACAGCAGGCGTGGAGCAAGCTGATGCTGAGTATGCTCCACGATATTCATCAGGAAAGCGCCATCTATCTGATGGTGAGGAGACACCGTGACTGATGTTTTATTGTGCGTCGGCAACAGTATGATGGGCGATGACGGCGCCGGGCCACTGCTGGCCGAGATGTGCGCCGCGCAGCCTAAAGGCAACTGGGTTGTTATTGACGGCGGCAGCGCGCCGGAGAACGATATTGTCGCGATCCGCGAACTGCGCCCGGATCGTCTGCTGATTGTCGATGCGACCGACATGGGGCTGAATCCGGGCGAGATCCGCATCATCGACCCGGATGACATCGCCGAAATGTTTATGATGACCACCCACAATATGCCGTTGAATTACCTGGTGGATCAGCTGAAAGAGGACGTTGGCGACGTGATTTTCCTCGGCATCCAGCCGGATATCGTTGGCTTTTATTATCCGATGACGCAAGCGATTAAAGACGCGGTTGAGGTAGTTTATCAGCGTCTTGAAGGGTGGCAGGGGAATGGTGGATTTGAGCAGTTGGTTGCTGAGGGCGAGGAGTAGGCGTCGTTTGTGATGCCGGATGGCGCTAACGCTTATCCGGCCTACATACTTACCGGGCCTACGGTTTTGTAGGCCGGGTAAGGCGAAGCCGCCACCCGGCAAAACGGGCTACGCCAGATCTTCCCCGTTACTCGCAATCACTTTCTTGTACCACCAGAATGATTTTTTGCGGGTACGCGCCAGCGTGCCGTTGCCAGCGTCGTCACGGTCGACATACACAAACCCGTAGCGTTTGCTCATTTCGCCTGTCGAGGCGGACACCAGATCGATGCAGCCCCAGGTGGTGTAACCCATCAGCGGCACGCCGTCTTCAATGGCGTCGGCCATCGCCCGAATATGCTCACGCAGGTAGCGGATGCGGTAATCATCATGGATCTCACCTTTCGCGTCCGGCTCATCTTTTGCGCCGAGGCCGTTTTCCACCAGAAACAGCGGCTTCTGGTAGCGGTCATACATCATATTCATGGTGATGCGCAGACCAAGCGGGTCAATCCCCCAGCCCCATTCGCTGACGTCAAGGTGCGGATTGCGCAGCGATTTCACCACGTTGGCGGCGTTGGTGTTATTGGCGTTCATCTCCGCTGAAGCGCAGCGTGACGCGTAGTAGCTAAACGAGACGAAATCGACGGTGTTCTTCAGGATAGCGTCGTCTTCCGGGGCTTTTTCAATCACCACGCCTTTCTCGCGAAAGACGCGGGCGGAATAGGCCGGATAAGCGCCGCGCGCCTGCACATCAATAAAGAACAAGTTTTCGCGGTCTTTCTCCAGCGCGGTCCAGACGTCCTGCGGTTTACAGGAGTACGGATAAAAATTGCCCCCCGCCAGCATACAGCCGACCTGGTTTTGCGGGTTGACCTCATGGGCGATTTGGGTCGCCAGCGCGCTGGCAATCAGCTCGTGATGCGCGGCCTGATACTTCACCTGATCCTGATTTTCACCTTCCTCAAACACCAGGCCCGCGCCGGAGAATGGGCTGTGCAGCATGATGTTGATTTCGTTGAACGTCAGCCAGTATTTCACCAGACCGTCAAAGGCTTCAAAGCAGGTTCGCGCGTAGCGGGTAAAGAATTCCACCATTTTGCGATTGCGCCAGGAGCCGTACTCCGTCACCAGGTGCATCGGCACATCGAAGTGGCACAGCGTGACCAGCGGCTCAATACCGTATTTTTTACACTCTTCAAACATCGCGCGATAAAACGCGATGCCTTCTTCGTTCGGCGTCAGCTCATCGCCGTCAGGGTAGAGACGGCTCCAGGCGATCGAGGTGCGAAACACCGTGAAGCCCATCTCCGCCATCAGGGCGATATCGTCTTTATAGCGATGGTAAAAATCAATCGCGTCATGGCCTGGATAAAATTCGTCATCCCGCAGTTGAAAGCGTTTCTCCAGCCCCAGTTTGACCGGCATCCGGTGCTCGCCGTGTGGGATCATATCGACGGTGCTCAACCCTTTGCCGCCTTCCCGGTATGCCCCTTCAGACTGGTTGGCGGCCAGTGCGCCGCCCCATAAAAATCCTTGCGGAAATACAGACATAGTCATCCTCAATATGCGCCAGTCAGATGCTGGCTTCTTTTGCAGTAGTCGGTTGCGCGGCCTGGTTTTTTCTTGCCTGTGCGGCTGCGTCTTCCACGGGGATATCTTCAAAGCCGAGGAGCAGCGTCAGAACAAAAGAGAGCACCACGGCCAGCGCCATCACGCCAAACACCCAGGCGATGGTCATCGGGTTCGCCGGGTCGAAGAACTGGACGCTGGTGAACAGGCCCGGCGCCGCCATCGAGTGGCTGGCAAGCCCCGCCATACCTGCCACCGCGCCGCAGATAAAACCGCTGATCAGGCTCGCAATCAGCGGACGCTTCAGACGTACCGCCACGCCGTACAGCGCTGGTTCGGAGATCCCCGCCATAATTGCGGAAGCGGCGGCGGCAAGCGCCGTCTGGCGCAGTTCCGGGTTTTTGGTTTTCCATGCGACGGCCAGAGAGGAGCCGCCCAGCGACAGGTTAGCGCCAATTTCAGACGGCATGACCATGCCTTCTTTGCCGGTTTCAGCAATGGTCTGGATGATGGTTGGGGTAAAGACGCGGTGCATCCCGGTCATGACCAGCAGCGGCCACAGCGCGCCCATGATGGCGACGGAAAGCCAGCCCAGATAGCCGTGAATGGTGTAAACCAGCGCGGAGATGGCGCTACCGATCCAGATCCCGATTGGGCCGATTAAAACAATGGCGAGCGGGGCGGCGATCAGGACGATCAGCATTGGTTTCAGGAAGTTTTTCGTGACGGCCGGGGTAATGCGATCCACCCAGCGTTCGATATATGAAAGACACCATGTCATCACCAGCGCCGGGATCACCGTGTAGGTGTATTTCACCGCCGTCACCGGGATCAGGGCAAATTCAACGTGTTCACCTTCGGCGGCTTTCGCCATCAGGTCGATAAAACTCGGGTGAACCAGCACGCCTGCGATGGCAATCGCCAGCGACATGTTTGTTTTGAACTTGATTGCTGCTGACGCCGCCACCATCAGCGGCAGGAAGAAGAACGCGCCGTCGCCAATCACCGTCAGGATGGTCAGCGTGGAGGCGCCTTTTTCCAGCAGTCCCGTCATTTCGAGGATCATGGCCAGCAGTTTCAGCATCGATCCGCCGATAATCGCCGGGATCAGCGGGGACATGGTGCCGATCAGCGCGTCAAGGATCCCCGCGCCGATGCGTTTAAAGGTGAGTTTAGGTTTGCCGACGGGCGCTGCGGGCTGCATATCGGTCGGCAGCAGACTGACGACTTCGCGATACGCCTGTGAAACGGTGTTGCCGATAATTACCTGACACTGGTTGTCGCTGCGAACCACGCCGAGAACGCCGCTGAGGGTTTTCAACGTCGCGCTGTCGACCTGCTCGTCATCTTTGAGAACGAAACGCAGACGCGTCATGCAGTGTGTCACGGCGGTGATGTTATCCACACCGCCCAGCGCCGTCACCACGGAGCGCGCCAGTGCCGCATAATTCTTAGACATCGGATTTTATCCTGTTTTATCAATAGGGTAGTTTTATCGTCTTACGCCTTTTCGCTAAAAAAACGTGGGCAATGAAACGCAAAATAGGAAACCGGTTCCACAAAATCATGAATAGTTTCACTGAATGACACAAGATCACAATTTGATCATTTTTTATAATTGTGAGAATGATCACTTGTTGTTTTGGGCGGTGATTTACCATCAAGGACAACAACGGTACGGTGAAGTACACTGCGTGTCATTGAGTGCTAATGGATGAGTAATATGACGACGATGCTGGAGGTGGCTAAGCGGGCCGGGGTGTCGAAAGCGACGGTTTCCCGGGTGCTTTCAGGTAACGGCTACGTCAGCCAGGAGACCAAAGACCGCGTGTTTCAGGCCATTGAAGAGAGCGGCTATCGACCCAATTTGTTAGCGCGCAGTCTGGCGGCGAAGAAAACGCAGACCCTCGGTCTGGTGGTGACGAACACCCTTTACCACGGCGTTTATTTTAGCGAGCTGCTGTTTCATACGGCGCGAATGGCAGAGGATAAGGGGCGTCAGCTTCTGCTCGCGGACGGCAAACACAGCGCGGAAGAAGAGCGTCAGGCGATTCAGTATCTGCTCGATCTGCGCTGCGACGCCATTATGATTTATCCCCGTTTTCTCAGCGTGGATGAGATTGACGACATTATCGACTCACACGCCCAGCCCATTATGGTGCTTAACCGTCGGCTGCGAAGAAACAGCAGCCACTGCGTTTATTGCGACCAGAAGCAGACCAGCTTTAACGCGGTGGAACAGTTGATCGCCGGGGGGCATCGCGAGATTGCGTTTATCACCGGTTCGATGGATTCCCCTACCGGCGTGGAGCGTCTCTCAGGGTATAAAGACGCATTGACGCGACACGGCATCGCTATCAATAACGAATTGATTGTCAACGGAAAGTGGACGCCCGCCAGCGGTGCTGAAGGGGTGGATACGCTCCTGGCGCGCAAGGTGAGTTTTACCGCGCTGGTAGCCAGTAATGACGATATGGCGATTGGCGCCATCAAACAGTTACACGAGCGTGGCATGAGCGTGCCTGCGCAGACCTCGGTCATCGGATTCGACGACATCGCGATGGCGCCCTATACCATCCCGGCGCTTTCCAGCGTTAAAATTCCGGTTACGGAGATGATTCAGGAGACGATTGGACGTCTTATCTTCATGCTGGACGGCGGTGAATTTACGCCGCCAAAAACCTTTACCGGTGCGCTGATCCTGCGCGATTCGGCAGCGCCGCTGCCTGCCCGCTGATCCCGCTTTACATTGTCATTTGTCATCGTCATTCGTGACGATGACAGTGCCTGGTCACAACGTCATCATCAAATATCAAGCAATAACAATCAGTTAAAAACTGGCACGATTTATGAATGTTTCGGCACATAATCTGTCATTGCTGGAGAATTTGATGAACCGTTTCATCATTGCCGACGCCAATAAATGCATTGGTTGCCGTACCTGTGAAGTGGCCTGTGTGGTGTCTCATCAGGAAAACCAGGACTGCGCGTCGCTGACCCCTGAAACTTTCTTACCCCGCATCCATGTGATCAAAGGTGTGAATGTCTCCACGGCGACGCTGTGCCGCCAGTGTGAAGACGCGCCGTGCGCCAACGTCTGCCCGAACGGCGCCATCAGCCGTGATAAAGGTTTCGTACATGTGATGCAGGAGCGTTGCATTGGCTGTAAAACCTGCGTGGTCGCTTGCCCATACGGCGCGATGGAAGTGGTTGTGCGTCCGGTGATTCGCAACAGCGGCGCGGGTCTGAACGTCCGGGCGGAAAAAGCGGAGGCCAACAAATGCGACCTTTGCCACCACCGCGAGGCCGGCCCTGCCTGTATGGAGGCCTGTCCGACCCACGCGCTGATTTGCGTCGATCGCAACAAACTTGAACAACTGAGTGCGGAAAAACGTCGCCGTGCGGCGCTGGACTCCTCCGCGTCTTTGCTTTTCTGATTCCTGAAAAACCGCGTAAAATACGGTGGTATTCATGCCGGATGGCGGTCTTGCCTTATCCGGCCTACTGTTCGTATCCCCGTAGGCCTGATAAGCGTAGCGCCATCAGGCAAACCGGGATAGATGACTGCGGGAACGATTTCATGACAATAAACAACCACTCCGGCGTACAGTTGCGTATTCGTGGCAAGGTGCAGGGCGTTGGTTTTCGGCCTTTTGTCTGGCAACTGGCGCAGCGGTTACAGCTGCATGGCGACGTGTGTAACGACGGTGACGGTGTGGTTGTGCGCTTACAGGAAGATCCGGCGGAGTTTATTGTGCAGTTACATCAACATTGCCCGCCGCTGGCCCGTATTGACAGCGTCGAGAGCGAGCCGTTTGCCTGGTCTCAACTGCCTGCCGATTTCTCCATCCGCCAGAGTGCGGGCGGAACGATGAATACGCAAATTGTGCCCGATGCGGCCACATGCCCGGCCTGTCTCGCCGAAATGAATACGCCCGGCGAGCGGCGCTACCGTTACCCTTTTATCAACTGCACCCACTGCGGCCCGCGTTTTACGATCATTCGTGCGATGCCTTACGACCGTCCGTTTACCGTGATGGCATCGTTTCCGTTGTGCAGGAAGTGTGCGACGGAATATCGCGATCCATACGACCGCCGTTTCCACGCCCAACCAGTTGCCTGCCCGGCCTGCGGCCCGCATCTGGCGTGGCGCTCTGGCAGCGCTCGGGCGGAAAAAGACGCCGCGCTACAGGCTGCCGTCGCGATGTTAAAAGCGGGGGGCATTGTCGCCATCAAAGGTATTGGCGGCTTTCATCTGGCCTGCGATGCGCAAAACGATGAGGCGGTGGCGATGCTGCGGGTGCGTAAACGCCGCCCTGCGAAACCGCTGGCGGTAATGTTGCCGGATGCGGAAGGCTTGCCGGATGCGGCGCGCCGACTGCTGACTACGCCGGCCGCCCCCATCGTGCTGGTGGATAAACAGCATGTCGCGTCGCTGTGCGAGGGGATCGCGCCGGGGCTGGCGGAAGTGGGGGTAATGCTGCCCGCGAATCCGCTCCAGCATCTGCTTTTACAGGCGCTGAATTGTCCGCTGGTGATGACCTCCGGCAACCTTAGCGGTAAACCGCCAGCTATCACTAACCAACAGGCGCTGGACGACCTGAAGGCGATCGCCGACGGTTTTCTGTTGCACAACCGCGATATCGTGCAGCGAATGGATGACTCGGTCGTGCGTGACAGCGGTGAAATGCTACGCCGTTCGCGGGGCTATGTGCCGGATGCGATCGCGCTGCCGCCGGGATTTCACGATGTGCCGCCGATGCTTTGTCTGGGCGCCGATCTGAAAAATACCTTCTGTCTGGTGCGCGGCGAGCAGGCGGTGGTAAGCCAGCATCTGGGGGATCTCAGCGATGACGGCATTCAAACGCAGTGGCGTGACGCGCTGCGTTTGATTCAGAACATTTACGATTTTACGCCGCAACGCGTTGTCTGCGACGCGCATCCGGGCTACGTCTCCAGCCAGTGGGCCAGCGAGATGACGCTTCCGACCGAAACGGTATTGCACCACCATGCGCATGCGGCGGCATGCATGGTCGAACACGGCTGGCCGTTGAACGGAGGCGATGTGATTGCCCTGACGCTCGACGGCATCGGTATGGGAGAGGGCGGCGCGCTGTGGGGCGGAGAGTGTTTACGCGTTAATTACCGTGAATGCGAGCATCTTGGCGGCCTGCCCGCCGTCGCGCTGGTGGGCGGCGATCTCGCCGCGAAGCAGCCCTGGCGCAACCTGCTGGCGCAGTGTCTGCGCTTTGTTCCTGACTGGCGGGACTATCCAGAAACGGCTGCGTTGCAACAACAGCAGTGGAACGTGCTGGCGCGGGCCATTGAGCGCGGAATCAACGCCCCGCTGGCGTCGTCGTGCGGACGCCTGTTCGATGCCGTCGCCGCCGCATCAGGCTGCGCGCCTGACACACTCAGTTATGAAGGGGAAGCGGCCTGTGCGCTGGAGGCGCTGGCTTCGCGATGCAATCGCGTTGAACATCCGGTGACGATGCCGATTAAAAACAACCAGCTGGATTTAGCCACGTTCTGGCGGCAGTGGCTGAACTGGCAGGCTGCTCCCGAGGAGCGGGCGTGGGCCTTTCACGACGCGCTGGCGCATGGGTTCGCCGCGCTGCTACGTCAGGAAGCGACCGCTCGCGGGATCACCACGCTGGTATTCGGCGGTGGCGTGCTGCATAACCGCTTGCTGTGCAGGCGTCTGGCGTTCTGTCTTGCTGATTTTACCTTACTGTTCCCGCAGCGTTTACCAGCCGGGGATGGGGGAGTGTCGTTAGGGCAGGGAGCGATTGCCGCAGCGCGCGAGCTGGCGCAGAAATAAAAAAAAGCCCCGGGACTGGCGGGGCGAAACGTGTCGGGGCATACCGACAAGCAGCAGCGCACTTCCGTGTGCGTGAGGTTAATAAATCAGTGGCAGTATCGCCGGATGGCGACGTACAAACAGGCGCTTCCCGTAGGCCGGATCAGGCGTTTACGCCGCCATCCGGCAAAGATGTTCGAACATTGCCTGATGGCGCTGCGCTTATCAGACCTACGGCGTCATGATTTGCAGGCCAGCCGCCGTCCGGCACAATGAACTTACGCGGGCAGCGTTTTCAGCAGCGCAAAGGCCTCCTTCATGCGGTCTTCGCTCACCACAAAGGCGCAAAGCTGACCTTCGGTATTTATGCCTCGGGCGACCATCCCTTCGGACTCCGCCGCAATGTGCCAGTTCAGGTCGCAACGCTGGGTTTCGCCTGCAAGATGTAACGGCAATTCCGGCGTTTTGATTTTCACCAGCATGGCGGGCAGCTTCAGCGGCGCGTTCCCGCCGAGCAGATTTTTCGCCAGATACATGGCGCTTAACTGAATCGGTTGCAGGAAAGGCAGAACTTGGCCGTTAATTTCCGCGCAGTCTCCCAGCGCATAAATATCCGGGTGGCTGGTTTGCAGATAGCTGTCAACGCAGACGCCACGGTTGATGGTCAACCCGGCACGGCGCGCCAGCGCGGTTTCCGGGCGCAGGCCGGTCGCGGCGATGACCGCATCCACCTCTACCTGACGATCGCGATCCAGCGTGGCGCGAATACCGGTAGCGGTTTTCTCCAGACCCTGCAACTGCGATTTCAGCAGCAGATGTACGCCCATATCGGTCAGACGATGCTGCAAGCGGCTGCTCACTTCCGGCGGCATCAGCGAGGCCAGAATGCTGGCGGCATTGTCAATCAGCGTGACGGCTTTACCCGCACGGCAGAAATCCATTGCCAGCTCGCTACCAATCAGACCGCCGCCGACGATCAGTACGCGCTGCGCGTCACGCAGTTGCGTTTCGCAGGCGCGATACTCCTGCTGGCTGTTCAGTGTGAGCATTAACTCACGTCCGGCAACCGGCGGAACAAAGGCTGATGCCCCTGTCGCCAGTACCAGTTTGTCGAACTGCCATTGCTTGTCCTGGCTTTTTACCACATGGGCATCGGCATCAATGTCCGTAATCCAGGTGTGTGGGAACAGACGCAGATTAAACTGTTCGGCAAACTCCCCCGCCGACTGGCGGGTGAGGTCGTCGGCGCGCTGCGCCTGGCTGATGACGTGACTGAGGTCGGGTTTGTTGTACTCGTCCATACTGTCAGCGGCAATCAGGGTCAGCGCTACGGTCGCGTCCTGTTTACGGATGTTTTTGACTAACTGGCGGGCGGCGAAGCCCGAACCAATAATGACAATTCCCCGGCTCATTTTGCCTCCGTTGCCAACACATCAAAGACGTCTTTACCTAATGAACATTCCGGGCACAGGAAGTTATCCGGTACGTCGCTCCACGGCGTACCCGGCGCGACATCCTGCAACGGTTCACCTTTTGCAGGGTCGTAAATCCACTGGCACACGCTGCACTGCATGCTTGGGCCGAGGTCAGCCGCAGCGGCGGCGGCACAGGCGCACTCTTCTTCCTGGGTTGTCGCTTTCACATTTGTTTCCGGCAGCGGAGCGAGCGCCCACTGACGGGCAATATCGCGGCCGTGCTGGCGGCAAAGTTCCAGGGCATCAATATCAGGACGCCATTTCGCTTTCAGACTCAGTGACATCTCGAAACCGGCATCTTGCAGACGGGTGGACAGACGGTCTACCGCGCCACCGCTCCAGCCGTGGGAACCGAAGGCGCTGGCGCGTTTGTTACGAAAGCGCAGGCCAGTCATCTCTTCAACGAGACCGGCGATTTTCGGCATCATCACGTTGTTCATCGTAGAAGTACCGACCAGCACGCCTTTGGAACGGAACACGTTGGTCAGAATTTCGTTTTTATCGCTGCGTGCGACGTTAAAGATTTTCACCGCCACGTTCGGGTCAACTTCGTTGATGCCTTGCGCAATCGCGTCGGCCATCATGCGGGTGTTGTTGGACATGGTGTCGTAGAAAATGGTGATGCGATCTTCCTGATAATCCGCCGCCCATTTCAGATACAGTTCAACGATCTGGGTTGGGTTGTCGCGCCATACCACGCCGTGAGAGGTGGCAATCATATCTACCGGCAGGTTGAAGCCGAGGATTTCGGTGATTTTTGGCGTGACCAGACGGCTGAACGGCGTCAGGATGTTGGCGTAGTAACGCTGGCACTGCTCGAACAGCTCGGTCTGATCGACTTCATCGTTGAACAGACGTTCGTCACAATAGTGCTGACCAAAGGCGTCGTTACTGAACAGTACCGCGTCGCCCGTCATGTAGGTCATCATGCTGTCCGGCCAGTGCAGCATCGGGGTTTCAACAAAAATCAGCTGCTTGCCGTTGCCGATATCCAGCGTGTCGCCTGTTTTTACGACGTTAAAGTTCCATTCCGGGTGATGGTGGTGACCGGTAATGGAGTCAATGGCGTTTGCGGTGCAGTAGATCGGCGTATCCGGGATTTGCGCCATCAGTTCGGTCAGCGCGCCCGCGTGGTCTTCTTCCGCATGGTTAATAATGATGTAATCAATGTCGGCCAGGTCTATTTCGCTACGCAGGTTTTGCACGAATTCGCGGCTGAATTTATGATCTACGGTATCGATCAGAACATTTTTTTCTTCACGGATGAGATAGCTGTTGTAGCTGCTGCCGCGCAGCGTTTTATATTCGGTCCCGTGAAAATCACGAACTTCCCAGTCACGTTGGCCAACCCAATGAATGTTATTTTTAACCAGAATAGACATAGCAACCTCAGTAAATACAGTTTTTTTAAGAAAGATGTATTGCTAATAGCAGGATGCGTGCCAACTTTTTAACTGATTGATTTTAAATAATTAAAAAATTTATACTCATAAAATGGTAGTCAAAAAGACTATTCAATTAATTGTCAATATGACACTATTGATTGTCAAAATGACAATGAGGTAGCCATGAGCTTTTCAGTTGATGTCCTGGCGGGCATCGCCATTGAATTACAAAGTGGTATCGGGCATCAGGACCGCTTTCAGCGCCTGATCACCACGCTGCGTCAGGTGCTGGAGTGCGATGCGTCGGCGCTGCTGCGCTATGAGGGGCGGCAGTTTATTCCGCTGGCGATCGACGGTCTGGCGCAGGATGTACTGGGCAGGCGCTTCACTCTGGAAGGGCATCCGCGACTGGAAGCCATTGCCCGTGCCGGGGATGTGGTGCGTTTTCCGGCCGACAGCGACCTGCCGGACCCGTATGACGGGCTGATCCCGGATCAGGAGAGCCTGAAGGTACACGCCTGTATCGGGCTGCCGCTGTTCGCCGGGCAAACCCTGATTGGCGCACTCACGCTTGACGGCATGGAACCCGATCAGTTTGATGTTTTCAGCGATGAAGAGCTGCGGCTCATCGCAGCGCTGGCGGCGGGGGCGCTGAGCAATGCGCTGCTTATTGAGCAATTAGAAAGCCAGAATATGTTGCCGGGGTCTTCCGCCTCTTTCGAACAGGTGAAAGAAACGCAGATGATCGGCCTGTCGCCAAATATGATGCAGTTGAAAAAAGAGATTGAGATTGTAGCGGGGTCGGATCTCAACGTGCTGATCAGCGGCGAAACGGGAACCGGGAAAGAGCTGGTGGCGAAAGCGATTCATGAAGGCTCGCCACGGGCGGTGAACCCGCTGGTGTATCTGAACTGCGCCGCGCTGCCGGAAAGCGTGGCGGAGAGCGAGCTTTTCGGCCACGTCAAAGGGGCGTTTACCGGGGCAATCAGCAACCGTAGCGGTAAGTTCGAAATGGCCGATAACGGCACGCTGTTTCTTGATGAGATCGGCGAGCTGTCGCTGGCGTTGCAGGCGAAACTGCTGCGCGTTTTGCAGTATGGCGATATTCAACGCGTCGGGGACGATCGCAGCCTGCGCGTCGACGTACGCGTGCTGGCGGCGACTAACCGCGACTTACGCGAAGAGGTGCTGGCCGGGCGTTTTCGCGCCGACCTGTTCCACCGTTTGAGCGTGTTCCCGCTCTCCGTGCCGCCGCTGCGTGAGCGTGGTGAGGATGTGGTCTTGCTGGCCGGGTATTTTTGCGAACAGTGCCGCCTGCGGCTGGGGCTTTCCCGCGTGGTGCTGAGCCCGGGGGCGCGTAGCCACCTGCTGAGCTATGGCTGGCCGGGGAACGTTCGCGAGCTGGAACATGCGATCCACCGTGCGGTGGTTCTGGCAAGAGCGACCCGGGCGGGGGATGAGGTGGTGCTGGAAGCGCAGCATTTTGCCTTACAGGAGGAGGTTTCTCCCGCTCTGCCTGACGACAGTACGCCGACGCTACCGGCAAATCACAATTTGCGCGACGCGACCGAGGCTTTCCAGCGGGAGATGATTCGCCGTGCGTTAGCGCAAAATAACCACAACTGGGCCGCCTGCGCGCGGGCGCTGGAGACAGACGTCGCCAACCTGCATCGGCTGGCGAAGCGTCTGGGGCTGAAAAGTTAGATGATGCCTGCCTGGTAGAAATCTTGCAGGTTGATTGCGCCGGTGAGTTTACCGTTTTCATCCACCACCGGCGCGGCGGTGATCTTGCGCTTCATCAGAAGTTCTTTGGCATCGATGGCGCGGCTCTGCTCCTGCAACGTAATGCCGTTGTGGGTCATCGCTTCGCTGACCGGCGTAGCCAGCGTGCCGCCGCCAACCAGCCAGCGGCGCAGGTCGCCGTCGGTAAAGACGCCTTTCACAACGCGCTGCGCGTCGCATACCGCAACCAGACCTAATCCGGTACGGCTCAGCTCCAGCATGGCGTCCATCACGCTGGTGGTGAGCTGAACCTGCGGCACCGCATCGTCACGGCGCATCAGGTGATGGACTTTGTTGAGCAGACGCGCGCCCAGCGCCCCGGCAGGGTGTGAACGGGCGAAATCCTCTTCATTGAAACCGCGCGCCTGCATCACCGCCATAGCCAGCGCGTCGCCCATCATCAGGGTGTTGACGGTGCTGGAGGTCGGCGCCAGGTGCATCGGGCAGGCTTCGCGCTCAACGGAGATATCCAGCACAGCCTTTGCCGCCAGACCCAGCGGGGAGGTTGGCTTTCCGGTCATTGCCAGCAGGGTTATCGATTTATCTTCCAGGCGCGGAATAATGAGATCCAGCTCTTTCGCACCGCCGGAATAGGAGATGAACAGCATCACATCCCGGCTTTCGATCATGCCGAGATCGCCATGTAACGCTTCTGCCGGGTGGACAAAGAACGCGGGCGTTCCTGTACTGGCGAGAGTCGCGGCGATTTTTTTGCCGATATGGCCTGACTTGCCAATACCGGAGACAATCACTTTGCCTTCGCAGTGGAGGATCGTATTGGCGGCACGGACAAAATCATCGCCCAGGCGTTCCGGCAGACGGCTTGCTTCCTGTAACTCCAGCAGTAATGTCTGGCGACCCGCGTTCAGTAATGCATCACTCATTGGTTTCTCCGGTTATGATCACTTCAATCCCTTTTGCTTCCAGCGCCTGACGAAACGCGGGGTCGATACCCGCGTCGGTAACCAGTTTGTCGACGCTTTCCAGACTGCACACAACGTTGGGGCTTTTACGCCCAAATTTTGAGGAGTCCGCCATCAGAATCACTTCGCGCGCGGCATTGCACATCGCTTTGCTGACGGTATAGACCTCATTAAAGGTGGTCACTCCGGCATTGAGATCGATGCCGTCGGTGCCCATGAACAGTTTATCAAAACTGAACTGCTCAAAGGCGTTTTCTGCCAGCTGACCGTGAAATGACGCAGATTTTTTGCGGAATGTGCCGCCGGGCATCAGGATGGTCTGCTCGTTGTCCAGCTCCGAAAGGGCGTTAACAATGTGCAGGCTGTTGGTCATGACGGTGATATTGCTAAAGCGGGTAAGCATCGGCACCATCTGCAACACGGTGCTTCCGGCATCAAGGATGATGGAGTCGCCATCGTGGATAAACTGAACGGCCGCTTGTGCGATCAACGCCTTTTTATGGGTGTTGATCAGCGTTTTGTGATCGATAGGCGGGTCGGATTCATCTTTATTCAACACCACGCCGCCATACGTGCGAATAACGGTTCCGGCATTTTCCAGAATGACCAGGTCTTTGCGAATGGTGGTGCCCGTGGTGTCAAAGTACTGGGCCAACTCCTCAACCGAGCATTTTCCCTGCTTTTGCAGATGCTCCAGAATAGCAGCCTGACGCTGACGTGGTTTCATAGGCGTAATTACCCTGACTGATGTATAAGTTGTGAAATGATAATTTCGCAAGCAATTAGCATTCACAACGAAATTACCCATGTTTCAGTTTAAGCGCTAATGATAGTGCATTCTGTGAGAGCGAATCATGGGGAAAGATCACATCAGGCTGTAATTCATCAAGATGTTTGCCCTGTATTGCGGGAATTTTAACCGGTCGGGCAAAGACGGTGAGACCTTTCATGAATAAGGTATCCGTAACGCGCTGCTGGTCATCCAGAGCGATGGCGACCACCACTCGCGGTTTACAGCGTCCGCCGGAGCGCCCGACGCCCACTCGCCCTCGTTGGCAAAGTTTGTCGAACGCCCGGTTAAAGCGGGAGATTTGCCAGCCGCCCAGCGCCAGTTGCGCACACCAGGCGATAACGGCGACGGTGATCAGTGCGGAAACCATAATGCGCTCCTTTGATTTTGCCGGATGGCGGCTGCGCCTTATCCGGCCTACATAATATTCGTAGGCCCGGTAAGCGCAGCGCCACCGGGCAATCATACCTCTTAAAACATCACCTGACCGCCGGTCACATTGATGGACTGTCCGGTGCAGTACGACGCCTTCGCGCTGGCGTAAAACAGCAGCATGTCCAGTACGTCCTGATAATCACAGCCGCGTTTTAACGGAACTTTGTCAATGTAATACTGCTCCACTTCGTCCGGTTTGATGCCAAGCTTGGCGGCGTACTGCGGCAGCAGCGACTGGAACATTGGTGATTTCAGCAGGTTGCCAAGCATCAGCGAATGCACGGTAATGCCGTATTCTGCCAGATCCAGCGCCAGCGACTGGGTTAAGCCCACGCCGCCGAACTTCGCCGCGCTATAGCCGGAGTTGTGTTTACTGCCCACTTTCCCGGACTTGGAGTTGATCTGGATAATGCGTCCCTGAATGCCGTCGCGGATCATCAGGCGGGAGAATTCGCGAGCGCAGAGGAAATACCCCACCAGATTCACCTGTAGCGAGCGGTCGAAATCGCCGAGTTGAAAATCGCTGATAAACGCCGCTTTGGCGATGCCCGCGCTGTAGACCAGCAGATCAACCCGACCAAAAATTTCATCGACTCCGCGAGAGAGCGCCAGAACGCTCTGCTCGCTGGTGGCATCGGCGCCAAAACCGTACGCCATGCCTTCGCCAAACGCGGCGTTAATCTCCTGCGCCACATTTGCGGCTTTATCACTCTGAATATCGACAACGGCGACGCGATAACCAGCCTCTGCAAGCCCACGGCAGAGGAAGGCCCCCAGGGTCTGGCCTCCACCAATGACAACGGCAACCTGATTCATTTTTCTCTCCTTAAACCTTTAAGCCACAAACTTCAAAATACAGCCCGGCGCGATGTCGTCCGGTACTGGCCCCGCAACGTGTACGGTGCCGGGAAATTCCGCCTCGTTCAGCCCGTCGAAGCGCAGGGTGATATGCCCCAGTTCACGCAGATTCTGCTCGGCCACGCTACCCACAGCAGTCACCGGATAGCGATGCTCACCCAGCTGAAACTGTGCGCCGGGTTGCAGCGTGCCGTTCAGCTCGCCGTGGCAGTGGATAAAGCAAAACGCTTCGATATCCGCAGGCGCGCCTTCACGAAAGGTAATCAGCATCCTGTCGCAGAGCGCGTCCGGTGCGCTCTCGCCGATACGGGTGATGGTGGTCTGGTAAATCACGGTCATCTCTGAACCTCTTATTGATAAATAAAGCCGGAAACAAACCAGGCGATGAGAACGGTAGGCGCGCCGGTCAGGAAGCGGCTCACCAGCACGGAAGGCACGCCGACGCGAACGGTGTCCTGACGGGCCTCCGCCAGCGATAAACCGACCGGAATAAAGTCGCACGCGGCCTGAGCGTTAATCGCGAACAGCGCGGGCAGCGCCAGATGGGGAGGGATATTACCCAGACCAATCTGCACGCCAATCAGCACCCCGATAACCTGGGCGATCACCGCGCCAGGGCCGAGGAAGGGCGACAGCAGCGGGAATGAACAGATGAGCGCCAGCGTGACCAGCCCCAGCGGATGGCTGGCAAGCGGCGCCAGGCCGTGAGCGATCCAGTCGCCGAGACCGGAGGCCATAATGATGCCGATCAGCGCCGAGACGAAGGCCATAAACGGCAGAATGGTTTTCAGCACCGTATCGATGGTGTCACGCCCGGACTGGAACAGCACCGCTACCGCTGAGCCCATCCCCATACCGACTTTCGCCAGCAGGCCATCGCTCTGTTCGGTGATTTTTTTGCTGGCGTCGTAATCGCGGCCCGCAGGCGAGGCGACAGGCTGCGCGTTTGCAGGCTCCTCGCCGCTCAGCGTGATGTTCTCTTCTTTCACCCCGGAGACGTAAATATCTTCCATGATGTATTGCGCCAGCGGCCCCGACTTCCCGGTAGAGTGGATGTTGATGGTTGGAATGCGCCGCTTCGGATAAATCCCGCAGCGCAGCGTGCCGCCGCAGTCGATGATCGCCGCGCCGATCTCTTCCTCAGGCGGTTCGCCCTCTTTAAAGCCATCCACCGCCTGCCAGCCTGTCAGTTTCGCCAGTTTGTCGACAATCCCCGGACGCGTCCCGGCGGTGATGTAGACGATTTTCTTTCCGGGTGTTGCATCCAGTTCAAGCGGGCCGCCCCAGCCGCCGGTGCCTTTCTCAATACGAATACGCGTCATGATGTTGCTCCAGCCAGGTGGACTTTCTGCTCAAGTTGAATGCCCATTTTTTTCTCAAAGATGGATGTGGTGAGGTCAGTCACCCAGCCACGGAAGAAGTTGGTGACCAGACCGACCAGCAGATAGCTGACGGCGAGCGGGCCAAGCGGGAGGCCGAGTGTCGTCAGGCCGCTGGCGATGCCCAGGTAAACAAACAGTTCGCCGGGGTTGATGTGCGGGAACAGTCCGTTCATCGAGTGGCAGCTGTAGGAAGCCGCCGCGTAGTAACTGGGCTTGTATTTTTCTGGCATAAAGCGGCCCAGACTCAGCGTCATCGGGTTACAAAACACAAACGTACCGATGCACGGCAACAGCAGGTAACGGGATAACGGGTTCCCGGCGCAGCGCTGGGCAAAACGTTCAATACGCTGCTGGCCAATGAAGTTTATTAAGGCATTCATGATGACCAGCAGGCTTATCAAGAGCGGAAGGATACCGGTCACCATACTGGTGAACACCTCTCCGCCTTTCTGGAACAGCCCGATAAACCACTCCGCACCATGTGTAATGGTTTCGATCATTGTTCTCTCCTGTAGGGTTTGTTGTTATCTTGCCAATTGGTGAGTTATTTTAATTAGATCGAAAGATTTAAAAGTGTTATTTTGATCTCAAAATGAAAGATAAATATTTTAAAATGAAAGTTTGCGTTTATTACGGAGAAAAAAAGCAGGGATGTTACGGGAGAATAGTGCGTATTCTGTGAAGAGCGCTTCCTTGTGCGAAGCGGGATGCTTTACCATACTTCCCCCTGGCTGAATCTGTTTAATGGATGTCTCATGTTCAAGCGTCGTTATGTAGCACTACTTCCTCTCTTTGCGTTGCTTGCTGCCTGTAGCAGCAAACCACAGTCTTCAGAAATTCAAACGACAACGGGAGCGCCGTCCGGCGGTTTCCTGCTTGAGCCACAGCACAATGTCATGGTGATGGGCGGTGATTTCGCCAATAATCCGAACGCGCAGCAGTTCATTGAGAAGATGGTGAACAAGCACGGTTTTAATCGCCAGCAGTTGCAGGAGATCCTGTCGCAGGCGAAGCGCCTGGACTACGTTCTGCGACTGATGGACAGACAGGCGCCGACCACGCAACCGCCAGCGGGGCCGAATGGCGCATGGTTGCGCTATCGCAAGCAGTTTATTACCCCGGACAATGTGCAAAACGGCGTGGCGTTCTGGAATCAATATGAGGATGCGTTGAACCGTGCATGGCAGGTTTATGGCGTCCCGCCGGAGATTATCGTTGGCATTATTGGCGTGGAAACCCGCTGGGGCCGCATCATGGGTAAAACGCGAATTCTGGATGCGCTGGCGACGCTGTCGTTTAACTATCCGCGTCGGGCGGAGTATTTCTCCGGCGAGCTGGAAACGTTCCTGCTGATGGCGCGTGATGAACAGGACGACCCGCTGGATCTGAAAGGGTCTTTTGCCGGTGCGATGGGGTACGGACAGTTTATGCCGTCGTCCTATAAGCAGTACGCGGTGGACTTTAACGGCGACGGGCACATCAACCTGTGGGACCCGGTTGATGCCATCGGCAGCGTGGCGAACTATTTCAAAGCCCACGGTTGGGTGAAAGGCGATGTGGTCGCCGTTCCGGCCAACGGTCAGGCGCCGGGGCTGGCGAACGGCTTTAAAACCCAGTACAGCATTTCTCAGCTTGCGGCCGCCGGGCTGACGCCGCAGCAGTCGCTGGGCAATCATCAGCAGGCCAGCCTGCTGCGCCTGGATGTGGGTACGGGCTATCAGTACTGGTACGGGTTGCCGAACTTCTATGCCATCACGCGCTATAACCACAGCACTCACTATGCGATGGCGGTCTGGCAGCTTGGTCAGGCCGTCGCGCTGGCGCGTGTACCTGCGGCGTCGCCGTTTAGTCAGTAGCCGCCGCGTGTTTTCCGGGGGGCTACGCTTACCCGGTCTGGATTACGCTCCCTTTTCCCTGAGAGAAAGGGGAGCGTGCAGCGCCGCTGCTGCGCTATTTCACGTCTGAAACATTTCGCCACACTCCCTTTTTTCCTGGCATTTACATCCGCATCGCATTTCATTATTGTTATGTTATAACATTTTTTGTGGTGCGAATATGTCTGCTTCACTCTTCTCTCTTTCGGCTCTGACTCGCCTGCTGATGGCTATCGCGCTTGTTTTGTTTATCGGACTGGCCGTGCGCTGGGCGGTGGCATTGCCATGATTATCCTGAATCAACTGGTGGCCGGTTACGAGCGACAGCCGGTCACGTCGCCGCTGACTGGCACGCTGGAACGCGGCAGCATGACGGCGATTATCGGCGCTAACGGCTGCGGCAAATCAACGCTGCTGAAAACGCTGGCTGGTTTTCTTCCTCCGGTGAGTGGCGCATTTCGCTGGCGCGGACGCCGCCCGGTAATTGGCTGGCTGGCGCAACGTCACGCGCTGGAGACGCAGTTTCCGCTTACCGTTCAGGACGTGGTGAGCATGGGGTGCTGGCCTGCTATTTCCCTGCTGGGGGGATTTCAACGCAAAACCCGTCTGCGTATTGCCCACGCTATTGAGCGCGTGGGGCTGGAGGCAATGGCGACGATGACCATTGATGAACTCTCCGGCGGTCAGTTTCAACGCATGCTGTTTGCCCGTGTGCTGGTGCAGGAAGCGCCGCTGGTCATGCTGGATGAACCCTTTACCGGCGTGGATGAGGAGACCTGCAACGTACTGATGGGGCTGATGCTGGAGATGTATCAGCGAGGGCAAACGGTGCTGGCGGTGCTGCACGACAGCGAACGGGTGGCGCGCTATTTTCCGCAGACGTTACGGCTGGATACGGACGTGTCTCACTGGATGACCGAGCGGGTGAGGGTGGCATGATCTGGCATATCTTCTTTCAGCCGTTTATTGAATACGGCTTTATGCGGCGGGCGCTGGTGGTCTGTCTGGCGCTTTCGGTCAGCACGACGGCGCTTGGCGTCTTTTTACTGCTGCGACGTATGAGCCTGATGGGGGACGCGCTGTCGCATGCGGTGCTGCCCGGCGTGGCGGTGGGCTATCTGCTCAGTGGAATGTCATTGCTGGCAATGAGCATCGGCGGGTTTATCGCCGGGATTACGGTAGCGCTGGTGGCGGGAATGGTGAGTCGCCGTACGCCGCTAAAAGAAGACGCCAGCTTCGCCGGGTTCTACCTGGGATCGCTGGCGCTGGGGGTTACGCTGGTGTCGCTGCGCGGGTCAAATGTCGATCTGCTGCATCTTCTGTTTGGTTCCATTCTGGCGGTCGATCGCGATTCCGCGCTGTTCGTGGCGGGGGTATGCGCATTCACATTGATCATGCTGGCGATTTTCTATCGTGGTCTGGTGAGTGAAGCGTTTGATACCGCATGGTTGCAGGTTAACGCGCGCTGGCTGCCTTCGCTGCTGCACGGGCTGTTTCTCTCGTTGCTGGTGTTGAATCTGGTGGCTGGCTTTCAGGTACTCGGCACGCTGATGGCGGTGGGGCTGATGATGCTTCCTGCCGTTGCGGCACGCTGCTGGGCGCGCACGTTACCGGGGCTGTTATTGCTTGCCGGCGGCAGCGGCGTCGTCTGTGCATGGCTGGGGCTAAGCCTTTCCTGGGCGGTGAGTTTACCCGCCGGGCCGTCGATTGTACTGACCGCCAGCGCGCTGTTCTTTATTTCCATTTTATTCGGCACGCGCAGCAGGCTGGCTGACAGTCTGCGCGCGCTTTTTTAATGCAAGGGGAAAAGATGAAACGTACAGGGGTAATGATTGCGCTCGCGTTGGGGTTGATGACGCAAGGCGCGCTGGCGAAAACGCTGAATGTGGTGACGAGTTTTTCTATTCTCGGCGACATCACCCAGGAGGTCGGCGGCAAGAATGTCAACGTCACTACGCTGGTTGGGCCGGATGGCGATCCGCATACCTTCGAGCCTTCGCCGAAAGACAGCGCGGCGTTGAGCAAAGCGGATGTGGTGGTAGTGAACGGGCTGGGGCTGGAGGGGTGGCTTGACCGGCTGGTAAAAGCCTCCGGTTTCAAAGGTACGCTGGTGGTGGCTTCCGACGGGGTGAAGACGCATACGCTGGATGAAGACGGCGAAACCGTCACCGATCCGCATGCCTGGAATAGCGCAGCGAACGGCGCGCTGTATGCGCAGAATATTCTTTCCGGGCTGGTCAACGCCGACCCGCAGGATAAAGCCGCGCTGGAGGCTTCCGGCAAACCTTATATTGCACAGCTGACTGAACTGGACGCGTGGGCGAAAGCGCGCTTTAGCCAGATCCCGCAGGAGAAACGCAAGGTGCTGACCAGCCACGACGCCTTCGGTTATTTCGGTCGCGCCTACGGCGTTGAGTTTTTGGCGCCGCAGGGGCTGTCGTCGGAAAGTGAAGCCTCTGCCGCGCAGGTCGCCGCGCTCATTAAGCAGATTAAAGCGGATGGGGTGAACACCTGGTTTATGGAGAATCAGCTCGATCCGCGTCTGGTAAAACAGATCGCCAGCGCGACGGGCGCGCAGCCGGGCGGCGAGCTGTATCCTGAAGCCTTGTCGGCAAAAGGCGGCGTGGCGGATAGCTACGTAAAAGCGTTTCGCCACAATGTTGAGACCATCGCCAACAGCATGAAGTAACCGTACGATTGGCCGATGCTTCGCATCGGCTTTTTTCTGAAGCCTCCTCGTAAAATCCTCACCTCGTCCCCATATCTGCTCAGAAAGTGCTATCTTGTGCTGCACGTTTTTCAGGAGCCTTAAGCGATGATGACTGACCATGAATTGATGCAGTTAAGCGAAGTGGTAGGGCTGGCGCTGAAACAGCGCGGCGCAACGCTAACGACAGCGGAGTCCTGCACGGGCGGTTGGGTAGCGAAAGTGATTACCGATATCGCCGGGAGTTCCGCCTGGTTTGAACGCGGTTTTGTTACCTACAGTAATGAAGCGAAAGCGCAAATGATTGGCGTGCGCGAACCGACGCTTGAGCAGCACGGCGCGGTCAGCGAACCGGTGGTGATTGAGATGGCGATTGGCGCGCTCAGAGCGGCCCGCGCGGATTATGCCGTTTCTATCAGCGGTATTGCCGGGCCGGACGGCGGCAGCGACGTGAAGCCCGTCGGCACTGTCTGGTTTGGTTTCGCAACCGCACAGGGCGAGGGGATCACCCGCCGGGAGTGCTTTAGCGGCGACCGTGACAGCGTACGTCGCCAGGCGACGGAATATGCGCTCAAAACGCTCTGGCAACAATTTCTACAAAACACTTGATACTGTATGACTGTACAGTATAATTGCACCTAACAGTACAGAATTCACTATCCGGTACAAGCGCAAGCGGACCCCGGCTCATGACAGGAGTAGTTAATGGCTATCGACGAAAACAAACAGAAAGCGTTGGCGGCAGCGCTGGGCCAGATCGAAAAACAATTCGGTAAAGGCTCCATCATGCGCCTGGGTGAAGACCGTTCCATGGATGTGGAAACCATCTCCACCGGTTCGCTTTCTCTGGATATCGCGCTGGGCGCGGGTGGCCTGCCGATGGGGCGTATCGTAGAAATCTACGGGCCGGAATCCTCCGGTAAAACCACCCTGACGCTTCAGGTGATTGCCGCTGCACAGCGTGAAGGCAAAACCTGTGCGTTTATCGACGCCGAACATGCGCTGGACCCTATCTATGCCCGCAAACTGGGCGTCGATATCGACAACCTGCTGTGCTCCCAGCCGGACACCGGCGAGCAGGCGCTGGAAATCTGTGATGCGCTGGCGCGTTCAGGCGCTGTAGACGTTATCGTTGTTGACTCCGTGGCGGCGTTGACGCCGAAAGCGGAAATCGAAGGTGAAATCGGCGACTCTCATATGGGCCTCGCGGCGCGTATGATGAGCCAGGCGATGCGTAAGCTGGCCGGTAACCTGAAACAGTCTAACACCCTGCTGATCTTCATCAACCAGATCCGTATGAAAATTGGCGTCATGTTCGGCAACCCGGAAACCACTACCGGGGGTAACGCGCTGAAATTCTACGCGTCCGTTCGTCTGGATATCCGCCGTATCGGCGCGGTGAAAGAGGGCGAAAACGTCGTGGGTAGCGAAACCCGCGTGAAGGTTGTGAAGAACAAAATCGCCGCGCCGTTTAAACAGGCTGAGTTCCAGATCCTCTACGGCGAAGGCATCAACTTCTATGGCGAACTGGTTGACCTGGGCGTGAAAGAGAAGCTGATCGAGAAAGCCGGTGCATGGTACAGCTATAACGGCGAGAAAATCGGTCAGGGTAAAGCGAATGCCACTGCCTGGCTGAAAGAGAACCCGGCGACCGCCAAAGAGATCGAGAAAAAAGTGCGTGAGCTGCTGCTGAGCAATCAGGACTCGACGCCAGACTTCTCCGTTGATGACAACGGTGAAGGTGTGAAAGAAACCAACGAAGATTTCTAATCGTTGCATTGCCCGGTGGCGGCGCTATAGCGTCTTATCGGGCTTATACTTTGAAGGGCTGCATATCTTGCGGCCCTTTTTGCATTTCTTTTTCCGAAGGTTTGTTATGAGTGAATCCACACCGCGACGCCCCGCATATAACCGTCTGCTGGATCGCGCGGTACGTATTCTGGCGGTACGCGATCACAGTGAACAGGAACTGCGGCGTAAACTCTCCGCACCGGTTATGGGAAAAAACGGGCCGGAAGAGATCGATGCGGCGCCGGAAGACTATGAACGGGTTATCGCCTGGTGCCATGAGCACAACTACCTTGATGATCATCGTTTTGTTTCGCGTTTTATCGCCAGCCGCAGCCGTAAAGGTTATGGCCCGGCACGTATTCGGCAGGAGCTAAATCAAAAAGGCATTGCGCGTGAGGCGATTGAACGCGCAATGCGTGAATGCGAGATTGAGTGGTTGCTTCTTGCTCGCGAACAGGCGATCCGCAAATATGGCGAACCCTTACCAGCCGCATTTTCGGAAAAGGTCAAAGTCCAGCGTTTCCTGCTTTATCGTGGCTATCTGATGGAGGATATTCAGGAGATATGGCGAAATTTTGACGATTGACTGCATACGGGATTTTACTTCCCCGTAAAGAAAACTTATCTTATTCCCACTTTTTTCAATTGCCAGCCGGGCAGGGCATATGAGCGCTGAGGCGGGTAATGATATTTCGTTAGCTTGATTTCAGGATAATTATGAGCAAGAGCACCGCTGAGATCCGTCAGGCGTTTCTCGATTTTTTCCACAGTAAGGGACATCAGGTAGTTGCCAGCAGCTCCCTGGTGCCAAACAATGACCCAACTTTGTTGTTTACCAACGCCGGGATGAACCAGTTCAAGGATGTTTTCCTTGGGCTCGACAAGCGTAATTATTCCCGCGCCACCACTTCGCAGCGTTGCGTACGTGCGGGCGGTAAACACAACGATCTGGAAAACGTCGGTTACACTGCACGTCACCACACCTTCTTCGAAATGCTGGGTAACTTCAGCTTCGGCGACTATTTCAAACACGACGCGATTCAGTTTGCGTGGGAACTGCTGACCGGTGAAAACTGGTTTGCCCTGCCAAAAGAGCGTCTGTGGGTGACCGTCTATGAAACTGACGATGAAGCCTACGAGATCTGGGAAAAAGAAGTCGGCATTCCGCGCGAACGTATCATCCGAATTGGTGATAACAAAGGCGCGGCATACGCGTCCGACAACTTCTGGCAGATGGGCGATACAGGGCCGTGCGGTCCATGTACCGAGATCTTCTACGACCACGGCGATCACATCTGGGGCGGCCCTCCGGGAAGCCCGGAAGAAGATGGCGATCGCTATATTGAGATCTGGAACATCGTCTTCATGCAGTTCAACCGTCAGGCTGACGGTACGATGGAACCGCTGCCGAAACCGTCCGTCGATACCGGTATGGGTCTGGAGCGTATTGCCGCTGTATTGCAACACGTTAACTCCAACTATGAAATTGACCTGTTCCGCACGTTGATTGAAGCCGTTGCGAAGGTGACTGGCGCGACCGACCTGAGCAACAAGTCGCTGCGCGTGATTGCCGACCACATCCGTTCCTGCGCTTTCCTGATCGCCGACGGCGTGGTTCCGTCGAATGAAAACCGTGGCTATGTGCTGCGCCGTATCATTCGTCGTGCGGTTCGTCATGGCAACATGCTGGGCGCGAAAGAGACCTTCTTCTACAAGCTGGTTGGGCCGCTGATTGACGTTATGGGCTCTGCCGGTGAAGAGCTGAAGCGCCAGCAGGCACAGGTTGAGCAGGTTCTGAAAACGGAAGAAGAGCAGTTTGCCCGTACGCTGGAACGTGGTCTGGCGCTGCTGGACGAAGAGCTGGCGAAGCTTTCCGGCGACACGCTGGATGGCGAAACCGCTTTCCGTCTGTATGACACCTACGGCTTCCCGGTTGACCTGACGGCGGACGTTTGCCGCGAGCGCAACATCAAAGTTGATGAAGCGGGATTTGAAGCCGCGATGGAAGAACAGCGTCGTCGTGCGCGTGAGGCCAGCGGTTTTGGCGCAGACTATAACGCGATGATCCGCGTTGACGGCGCGTCAGAATTTAAAGGTTATGAGCATCTGGAACTGAACGGTAAAGTGACCGCGCTGTTTGTGGATGGTAAAGCGGTAGATGCGATTAGCGCGGGTCAGGAAGCCGTTGTCGTGCTGGATCAGACGCCGTTCTATGCGGAATCCGGCGGTCAGGTTGGCGATAAAGGCGAACTGAAAGGCGCAGGCTTCGCGTTTGCGGTTAGCGATACGCAAAAATATGGCCAGGCGATTGGACATATCGGTACGCTTTCGACCGGTTCCCTGAAAGTGGGTGATGCGGTGCAGGCTGATGTGGATGACGCTCGCCGGGCGCGTATTCGCCTGAATCACTCTGCGACGCACCTGATGCACGCGGCGCTGCGCCAGATTCTGGGCACGCACGTAGCGCAGAAAGGCTCGCTGGTTAACGACAAAGTCCTGCGTTTCGACTTCTCGCATAATGAAGCGATGAAACCGTCTGAAATCCGTGCGGTGGAAGATCTGGTGAATGCGCAAATCCGTCGCAACCTGCCGGTCGAAACCAACATCATGGACCTTGAAGCGGCGAAAGCTAAAGGCGCAATGGCGCTGTTTGGCGAGAAGTATGACGATCGCGTTCGTGTGCTGAGCATGGGCGATTTCTCCACCGAACTGTGTGGCGGTACGCACGCCAGCCGTACGGGGGATATCGGTCTGTTCCGCATCGTTTCTGAATCCGGTACTGCGGCAGGCGTTCGCCGTATTGAAGCGGTTACGGGCGAAGGCGCGATTGCTACGCTACACGCTGAAAGCGATCGCTTAAGCGATATCGCACAACTGCTGAAGGGCGACAGCCAGAATCTGGGCGAAAAAGTCCGTTCTGTACTGGAACGTACGCGTCAGCTTGAAAAAGAGTTGCAGCAGTTGAAAGAACAGGCTGCCGTGCAGGAAAGTGCGAACCTTTCCAGCAAAGCGGTTGATATCAACGGCGTGAAGCTGCTGGTTAGCGAGCTTGCGGGCGTTGAGCCAAAAATGCTGCGTACGATGGTTGATGATCTGAAAAATCAACTGGGTTCTACCGTTATCGTTCTTGCAACGGTAGCGGAAGGTAAGGTTTCTCTGATTGCGGGCGTGTCGAAGGATGTGACCGACCGCGTGAAAGCAGGGGAGCTGGTCGGCATGGTCGCTCAGCAGGTGGGCGGCAAGGGCGGCGGACGTCCAGACATGGCGCAAGCCGGTGGTACGGATGCGGCTGCTCTGCCAGCAGCGTTAGCCAGTGTGAAAGGCTGGGTTAGCGCAAAACTGTAATAACTATAAGCGTTATCTAACGCCGCAGGCCCCGGTCTGCGGCGTTTGCATCAACGTTATTGACAACGATAAAGTCAGGTTGAAGTTGTGTATATCGGCTAAACTTAGGTTTAACAGAATGTGATGCCGTGACTGCTTACACTTTACGTGTTTGTCATCGCTTACTTTTTGGCGTTATATGATGGATAATGCCGGGATACAGAGAGACCCGACTCTTTTAATCTTTCAAGGAGCAAAGAATGCTGATTCTGACTCGTCGAGTTGGTGAGACCCTCATGATTGGAGATGAGGTCACCGTGACAGTTTTAGGGGTAAAGGGCAACCAGGTGCGCATTGGCGTAAACGCCCCGAAAGAAGTCTCTGTCCATCGTGAGGAGATCTACCAGCGTATCCAGGCTGAAAAATCCCAGCAGTCCAGTTACTAAGGTTTTCGCGTCTCATCTCTTCCGATGAGGCGCAACCTGCTCCTCGCTTCCTTTCTCTTTTTCATTTTTCTTCACTCTTTTTCCGTATCGCTTCCGGTGCCGGCAGGCTCTTTCCTGGTTATTCGGTTTTTCTGCCTGCGCTCAGGCGGTGTAACACGCCGATTTATCTGTTGATAAAACACCCTTTTTGCCGTTTTTGCAGACTAATTGAGCGTGAAGTGTGCAAACGATAAAAGCGTGGGAAAAATTGTTTGACTTATAAGTCCCAGAAAGTAATATGTGCGCCACGCAGCGACGATGAGCAGAAACAAGTTCTTCGAAGCACTCGTAAGAGGCGCGTGGTGAGGTGGCCGAGAGGCTGAAGGCGCTCCCCTGCTAAGGGAGTATGCGGTCAAAAGCTGCATCCGGGGTTCGAATCCCCGCCTCACCGCCATTTGCATCCGTAGCTCAGCTGGATAGAGTACTCGGCTACGAACCGAGCGGTCGGAGGTTCGAATCCTCCCGGATGCACCATC
>NZ_JAOWFV010000040.1:0-210534 GCF_030333505.1 Citrobacter sp. CK189
AGGCATTAATTAAAGTGAAGAGGCCATCCTGAGGGATGGCCTTTTTGCGTTCATGCGCCCGGGTGCAGCCGGATGTCGGCCGCGCCTTATCCGGCCTACGTATGAACCAGATTCAATAACGGATACGGTCTGCCAAGATCGTCTACCTCTGAACGTCCTGTCACTTTAAATCCCATCTTTTTGTAGAACCCAACCGCTTGTTCATTCTGTTCGTTAACGTTGGTTGTTAACTCGGGGGCCAGCGTAAACGCATGCTCAACCAGCAATTTCCCTACGCCGCAGCCACGAACGTCGGGATCGACAAACAGGGCATCCATGTGCTGCCCGGTCAGCAGCATAAACGCGATGGGCTCATCCTGCTCTGTCACTGCCACCCATAACGGCGCTTCTGGTAAAAAAGAACGCACCAGCTCTTCCAGCTCGCTCCGATAGGATGCAGACAGGAAATGGTGCGTAGCATCAACAGAACGACACCAGATAGCAATCAGTTTTTCCCCTTCATCCTGCCGCGATCGGCGAATGCTAATAACCATATTATCTCCTTTTCTTTGTGCTTATATTCTATCGTAAACACCGCCGTGAAACTTTCTCACCTTCAACATGCAGGCTCGACATTAGAAGAATTTCTGGGTATCTTCAGCTATCTGGATGTCTAAACGTTTAAACGTATGTAGTGAGGTTATCAGGTTATGCCAATTCGCGTGCTGGACGAGCTACCCGCCGTCAATTTCTTACGTGAGGAAAACGTCTTTGTTATGACGACATCCCGCGCTTCTGGCCAGGAAATTCGTCCGCTGAAGGTACTTATCCTCAACCTGATGCCGAAGAAGATCGAAACGGAAAACCAGTTCCTGCGCCTGTTGTCAAACTCACCGCTTCAGGTCGATGTTCAGCTCTTGCGGATTGATGCTCGTGAATCGCGTAATACACCGGCAGAGCATCTGAACAACTTCTACTGTAACTTCGAGGATATCTGCGATCAGAACTTCGATGGGCTGATTGTCACCGGTGCGCCTCTGGGCCTGGTGGAGTTTAATGATGTTGCGTATTGGCCGCAGATTAAGCAGGTGCTGGAGTGGGCAAAAGATCACGTCACCTCAACGCTGTTTGTCTGTTGGGCGGTACAGGCCGCGCTTAATATTCTCTATGGCATTCCGAAGCAAACCCGCACAGATAAACTTTCCGGCGTCTACGAACATCACATCCTTCATCCTCATGCTTTACTGACTCGTGGTTTTGATGATTCATTCCTTGCTCCGCACTCACGCTATGCCGACTTCCCGGCGGCGCTGATTCGGGACTATACCGACCTTGAGATCCTCGCGGAAACCGAAGATGGAGATGCCTACCTGTTCGCCAGCAAAGATAAACGAATCGCGTTTGTAACCGGTCACCCGGAGTACGATGCCCATACGCTGGCCAGTGAATATTTCCGGGATGTTGAAGCAGGTTTAAGTCCGAATGTACCGTACAACTATTTCCCGAAAAACGATCCGCAAAACAAACCTCGCGCGACCTGGCGCAGCCACGGTAATTTGCTGTTTACCAACTGGCTCAACTATTACGTCTACCAGATCACGCCATATGATCTGCGTCACATGAATCCAACGCTGGATTAATCTTCTGTAGCGCACGATCCTAAAGCGTTTCAGCATGTTGAAACAGGCACCTTCGGGTGCCTTTTTTATTTCTGAAATGTCGCTCATCTTGTAATTAAACTTTATTTTTATTGTTATCAATAAGTTAATTGATAATTAAATTAAAAATGGAAATTGTTTTTGATTTTGGAATTTAATTGAGTAGTCTTAGTTGTGCTGAACGAAAACCACACAACGATCCTTCGTTCGCATTGGGGATGTATTCGGATCAATGACGAGGAGCTGCATAATGAATCAACAGGCAACGACAACCGATGAACTGACCTTTACCAGGCCGCATGGTGAGCAGGAGAAGCAAATTCTGACCGCTGAAGCGGTAGAGTTTCTGACCGAACTGGTGACGCGTTTTACGCCAAAGCGTAACAAACTCCTCGCTGCTCGTATTCAGCAACAGCAGGATATTGATGACGGTAAGTTGCCTGATTTTATTTCGGAAACCGCTTCCATTCGTGAGGGTGACTGGAAAATTCGCGGCATTCCTGACGATTTACAGGATCGTCGCGTGGAAATCACCGGCCCGGTAGAACGTAAAATGGTGATTAACGCGCTGAATGCTAACGTGAAAGTGTTCATGGCCGACTTTGAGGATTCACTGGCGCCGGAGTGGAGCAAAGTGATTGATGGCCAGATCAACCTACGTGATGCGGTGAACGGCACCATCAGCTACACCAACGAAGCCGGGAAAATCTATCAACTCAAGCCGGACCCGGCGTTACTGATTTGTCGCGTACGCGGTTTACACCTGCCGGAAAAACATGTGACCTGGCGTGGCGAAGCCATTCCTGGCAGCCTGTTTGATTTCGCTCTCTACTTTTTCCACAACTATAAAGCGTTGCTGGCAAAAGGCAGCGGTCCGTATTTCTACCTGCCGAAAACTCAGGCCTGGCAGGAAGCCGCCTGGTGGAGCGAAGTCTTCAGCTATGCCGAAGACCGTTTTAATCTGCCGCGCGGCACCATCAAAGCCACCTTGCTGATTGAAACGCTGCCTGCCGTCTTCCAGATGGATGAGATCCTGCACGCGCTGCGTGACCATATTGTTGGTCTTAACTGCGGCCGCTGGGATTACATTTTCAGCTATATCAAAACACTGAAAAATCACCCGGATCGCGTCCTGCCGGACCGTCAGGTGGTGACGATGGATAAACCGTTCCTCAGCGCCTATTCACGGCTGTTGATCAAAACCTGCCACAAGCGCGGCGCATTTGCGATGGGCGGCATGGCGGCGTTTATCCCGAGCAAAGACGCCGAGCGCAACAATCAAGTGCTCAACAAAGTGAAAGCGGACAAAGCGCTGGAAGCCAATAACGGTCATGACGGCACCTGGATCGCGCACCCGGGGCTGGCGGACACCGCGATGACGGTCTTTAACGAGGCGCTGGGCGAAAACCAGAACCAGCTGTTTGTTACCCGCGATGAAGATGCGCCCATTACAGCCGAACAGCTGCTGGCGCCCTGCGAGGGCGATCGTACCGAAGAGGGGATGCGCGCCAATATTCGCGTGGCGGTGCAGTACATCGAAGCATGGATCTCCGGCAATGGCTGCGTACCGATTTATGGCCTGATGGAAGATGCGGCAACGGCTGAAATCTCCCGTACCTCTATCTGGCAATGGATTCATCACGAGAAAACCCTGAGCAACGGCAAACCCGTCACGAAAGCGCTATTCCGCCAGATGCTGGCCGAAGAGATGCTGGTGATCCAGGATGAGCTGGGAGAGCACCGCTTCAGCAGTGGGCGCTTTGATGAAGCCGCGCGCCTGATGGAGCAGATCACTACCTCTGATGAACTGATCGATTTCTTGACCCTGCCAGGCTACCGCCTGCTGGCTTAACTCACCACATAACAATATGGAGCATCTGCACATGAAAACCCGTACCCAACAAATCGAAGAGTTACAGAAAGAATGGACGCAACCGCGCTGGGAAGGCATCCGTCGCCCGTATAGCGCGGAGGAAGTGGTGAAATTACGCGGCTCGGTCAACCCGGAATGTACGCTGGCGCAGCTTGGCGCAGCCAAAATGTGGCGTCTGCTGCATGGCGACGCGAAAAAAGGCTACGTCAATAGCCTCGGCGCACTGACCGGCGGCCAGGCGCTGCAACAGGCGAAAGCGGGCATTGAGGCGGTCTATCTGTCCGGCTGGCAGGTGGCGGCGGACGCTAACCTGGCCTCCAGCATGTACCCGGATCAGTCGCTGTACCCGGCAAACTCTGTTCCGGCGGTCGTGGATCGGATCAACAACACTTTCCGTCGTGCGGATCAGATCCAGTGGGCATCCGGCATTGAGCCTGGCGATCCGCGCTTTGTCGATTACTTCCTGCCGATCGTTGCCGATGCGGAGGCCGGTTTTGGCGGCGTACTGAACGCGTTTGAACTGATGAAATCGATGATCGAAGCCGGTGCAGCGGCTGTTCACTTCGAAGATCAGCTTGCGTCGGTGAAGAAGTGCGGTCATATGGGCGGCAAAGTTCTGGTGCCGACGCAGGAAGCCATTCAGAAACTGGTGGCTGCGCGTCTGGCGGCTGACGTGATGGGCGTACCGACGTTGCTGATTGCCCGTACCGACGCGGATGCGGCAGATCTGATAACCTCCGACTGCGACGCGTACGACAGTGAATTTATTACCGGCGAACGCACCAGCGAAGGCTTCTTCCGCACGCGTGCCGGTATTGAGCAGGCGATCAGCCGTGGTCTGGCGTATGCGCCTTACGCAGACCTGGTGTGGTGCGAAACCTCCACGCCGGACCTTGAACTGGCGAAGCGCTTTGCCGATGCCATCCATGCGAAATACCCGGGTAAACTGTTGGCCTACAACTGCTCGCCGTCGTTCAACTGGCAGAAGAACCTGGACGATAAAACCATCGCCAGCTTCCAGCAGCAGCTGTCGGACATGGGCTACAAGTACCAGTTCATCACCCTGGCGGGCATCCACAGCATGTGGTTCAACATGTTCGACCTGGCACATTCCTATGCGCAGGGTGAAGGCATGCGCCACTACGTTGAGAAGGTTCAGCAGCCAGAATTTGCGGCGGCCAAAGACGGTTACACCTTCGTGTCCCATCAGCAGGAAGTGGGGACAGGCTACTTCGACAAAGTGACCACCATTATTCAGGGTGGCACCTCCTCAGTGACGGCATTAACGGGTTCTACTGAAGAATCGCAGTTCTGATTCATGCCGGATGGCGCTTACGCTTATCCGGCCTACCCCGAACCGTAGGCCGGATAAGGTGCTTGCTCCGCCATCCGGCAACCGATGAGGACAAACCATGTCGCGTGGCCTGGAATTACTGATTGCTCAAACCATCCTGCAAGGCTTTGACGCGCAGTATGGTCGATTTCTGGAAGTGACTTCCGGCGCGCAGCAGCGCTTTGAACAGGCCGACTGGCATGCTGTGCAGCAGGCGATGAAAAGCCGTATCCACCTCTACGATCATCACGTTGGTCTGGTGGTGGAACAGTTGCGCTGCATTACTGACGGCAAAAGCACCGATGCGGCCTTTTTACTGCGTGTCAAAGAGCATTACACCCGGCTGTTGCCGGATTACCCGCGCTTCGAGATTGCGGAGAGCTTTTTTAACTCCGTCTACTGTCGGTTATTTGACCACCGCTCGCTCACTCCCGAGCGGCTTTTTATCTTTAGCTCCCAGCCTGAACGCCGGTTTCGCACGATCCCGCGCCCGCTGGCGAAAGATTTCTTCCCCGATCACGGCTGGGAACCGCTGTTGACGCGTATTCTCAGCGATCTACCGCTGCGTTTGCCCTGGCAAAACAAAAGCCGTGATATTCATTACATCATTGCTCACCTGACGGAAACGTTCGGAGCGGAGGCTTTGCACCGCAGCCATTTGCAGGTGGCGAATGAGCTGTTTTATCGCAATAAAGCCGCCTGGCTGGTGGGGAAGTTGCTGACCCCAGCCGGCACGTTGCCGTTTTTGCTGCCGATTCATCGCACCGATGAAGGCGAACTGTTTGTCGATACCTGCCTGACCACCACGGCTGAGGCCAGTATCGTGTTTGGTTTTGCCCGTTCCTACTTCATGGTGTACGCGCCGTTGCCCGCCGCGCTGGTTGAGTGGCTGCGTGAGATCTTGCCAGGTAAAACCACCGCCGAGCTGTACATGGCGATTGGCTGTCAGAAGCATGCGAAAACCGAGAGCTATCGCGAGTATTTACTGTATCTGGCGAACAGCGATGAGCAGTTTATTGAAGCGCCCGGTATTCGCGGCATGGTGATGCTGGTGTTTACGCTGCCGGGCTTTGACCGGGTGTTTAAGATCATCAAGGATACGTTTGCCCCACAAAAAGAGATGTCGGCCGCCCATGTGCGCGCCTGCTATCAACTCGTTAAAGAACACGATCGCGTCGGGCGGATGGCCGATACGCAGGAGTTCGAGAACTTTGTGCTGGAGAAGCGGCGAATCGCGCCAGCGCTGATGACGCTGTTGCGCCAAGAGGCGCCGGAGAAAATCATCGATCTTGGCGATCAGATAGTGATTCGCCATCTCTACATTGAGCGTCGTATGGTGCCGCTGAATATCTGGCTGGAGCAGGTGGAGGGCCAGCAACTGCGTGACGCGATTGAAGAGTACGGCAATGCGATTCGCCAGCTTGCCGCCGCCAACATCTTCCCCGGCGACATGCTGTTTAAAAACTTTGGCGTCACCCGCCACGGGCGCGTGGTGTTCTACGATTACGATGAAATTTGCTACATGACGGAAGTGAATTTCCGCGATATTCCGCAAGCGCGCTACCCGGAAGATGAGCTGGCCAGCGAACCCTGGTACAGCGTTTCGCCAGGGGATGTTTTCCCGGAAGAGTTTCGCCACTGGCTGTGCGCTGACCCAAGAATTGGGCCGTTATTTGAGGAGATGCACGCCGACCTGTTCCGCGCCGACTACTGGCGGGCGTTACAGACGCGTATTCGCGAAGGGCACGTGGAAGATGTTTACGCCTATCGGCGCAAACAGCGGTTTTGCTTCAGATTTGCGGCTTGACGCCCGGTGGCGCTGCGCTTACCGGGCCTACACGTGACTGTAGGCTGGATAAGGCGCTTGCGCCGCCATCCGGCAAGCCTTGCTTATCTAAACCCGCCGTATGCCAGCGTGACTTCTTTCGCCGCTTTAATCACCATCGCGCCAAACTCGGTGACACGATCGTCAGTGATGCGGGAAATCGGCCCGGAAATTGAGATCGCGGCAAACGGCTCGCGGTGCTCGTCGTAAATGCACGACGCAACGCAACGCAGGCCAAGCGCGTGCTCTTCATCATCAAAGGAATAACCGCGCTTGCGCGTCTGGGCGAGGTCGTCTTTCAGATGTACCGGCGACACCAGCGTGGCGTGGGTATAGGCATGCAGCCCTTTACGGTGCAGCAGGCCAGTCACCTGCTCTTCGCTGAGTTGCGCCAGAAACGCTTTCCCGGCGCCGGAAGCGTGCATTGGCAGTTTGCCGCCGATGGGCGCAGACATGCGCATCAGCTGTGTGCACTGTACCTGGTCGATAATAATCGCCTGGTGATCGCTCTGATCCAGCACCGCCAGATTGACCGTCTCGCCGGAGTCTTCCATCAGTTTGCGCAGGATAGGATGGACAATCGCCAGCAGATTACGGCTCTGCAAAAAACTGCTGCCGACGATAAACGCATGGGCGCCCACGGCCCAGTGGCCCAGCTCTCCCACCTGCCGCACAAAGCCCTGCTGCTGCATGGTGGTCAACAAACGGTGAGTCGTGGAGTTCGGCAGGCCCGCCTGCTGCGCCAGTTCGGTCAGCGCGACGCTGCCGTTGGATTCGGCAATCCACTCCAGCAGCTTCAGGCCACGGGTCAGCGACTGAACCTGCCCGGTTGCGGGCGCAGTGGCAGCGGCGGGTTTTCTACCGCGTTTCGCGGGGACAGGGGCAACCATGGCGGACTCCTTTTCTGTATCGTGGAAATCATTTTCGTTTTATTAAAATATAATGCAAGAATTCCTGCACTGATCGGAGGAGTGAAGCTGAACATGTCTCATGTTGCCCGTTGTTCTCTTTTCCGCCTGTCGTGTTTATGCCAGTATGGTTTGTTGGCCTTTTTTCGGTCCAGGTTGAGTGTTGTCGGGAGCAAGTCGTGAGCAGCAAAGTTGAACAACTGCGTGCGCAGTTAGATGAACGTATTCTGGTTCTGGATGGTGGCATGGGGACAATGATCCAGAGCTATCGCCTGAGTGAAGAGGATTTTCGCGGCGAGCGTTTTGCTGACTGGCCCTGCGATTTGAAAGGCAACAACGACCTGCTGGTACTCAGCAAGCCGGAGGTGATTACTGCGATTCATCACGCTTACTTTGAGGCGGGTGCGGATATCATCGAAACCAACACGTTTAACTCCACGACGATTGCGATGGCGGATTACCAGATGGAATCCCTGTCGGCGGAAATCAACTTTACCGCTGCGAAACTGGCCCGCGCCTGCGCCGATGAATGGACGGCGCGCACGCCGGAAAAACCGCGCTACGTTGCGGGCGTGCTTGGCCCAACCAACCGTACCGCATCCATCTCGCCGGACGTGAACGACCCGGCGTTTCGCAATATCTCCTTCGATCAGCTGGTCGCGGCCTATCGCGAATCCACCAAAGCGCTGGTGGAAGGCGGGTCAGACCTGATTCTGATTGAAACCGTCTTTGACACGCTGAATGCGAAAGCCGCCGTTTTTGCGGTGAAAGAAGAATTTGAAGCACTGGGCGTCGAGCTGCCGATTATGATCTCCGGCACGATTACCGATGCGTCCGGGCGCACGCTCTCCGGCCAGACTACCGAAGCGTTTTATAACTCGCTGCGCCATGCCGAAGCGCTCACCTTCGGTCTTAACTGCGCGCTGGGGCCGGATGAACTGCGCCAGTATGTGCAGGAACTGGCGCGCATTGCTGAATGCTATGTCACCGCGCACCCGAATGCCGGTCTGCCTAACGCCTTCGGCGAATACGATCTTGATGCTGATACGATGGCGAAGCAGATCCGCGAGTGGGCGGAGTCGGGCTTTCTCAACATTGTCGGCGGCTGCTGTGGGACGACGCCGGAACACATTGCCGCGATGAGCCGCGCGGTTGATGGTTTAGCGCCGCGTAAACTGCCCGATATTCCGGTTGCCTGTCGCCTCTCTGGCCTTGAGCCGTTGAATATTGGCGATGACAGCCTGTTTGTAAACGTGGGGGAGCGTACCAACGTTACCGGTTCCGCTAAATTTAAGCGGCTGATCAAAGAAGAGAAATACAGCGAAGCGCTGGATGTCGCCCGCCAGCAGGTGGAGAGCGGCGCGCAGATTATCGATATCAACATGGATGAGGGGATGCTCGATGCCGAAGTCGCGATGGTGCGCTTCCTCAACCTGATTGCCGGTGAGCCGGATATCGCCCGCGTACCGATCATGATCGACTCCTCAAAATGGGAGGTCATCGAAAAAGGGCTGAAATGCATTCAGGGTAAAGGCATCGTTAACTCCATTTCGATGAAAGAGGGCGTGGAAACCTTTATCCACCATGCGAAGCTGCTGCGTCGCTATGGTGCGGCGGTGGTGGTGATGGCCTTTGATGAACAAGGGCAGGCCGATACCCGCGCGCGTAAGATCGAGATTTGCCGCCGGGCGTACAACATTCTCACCAAAGAGGTGGGCTTCCCGCCGGAAGACATTATCTTTGACCCGAACATTTTTGCCGTAGCGACCGGTATCGACGAGCACAACAACTACGCGCAGGACTTTATCGGCGCCTGTGAAGATATCAAACGCGAACTGCCGCACGCGCTGATCTCCGGCGGCGTCTCTAACGTCTCCTTCTCGTTTCGCGGCAACGACCCGGTGCGCGAAGCGATTCATGCGGTGTTCCTCTACTACGCCATCCGTAACGGCATGGACATGGGGATCGTCAACGCCGGGCAACTGGCGATTTATGACGACCTGCCCGCCGAACTGCGCGACGCGGTGGAAGATGTGATCCTCAATCGCCGCGACGATAGCACCGAGCGTCTGCTGGCGCTGGCGGAAAAATACCGTGGCAGCAAAGCCGATGATTCAGCCAATGCGCCACAGGCGGAATGGCGCAGTTGGGAAGTGAAAAAACGCCTTGAGTATTCGCTGGTAAAAGGCATTACCGAGTTTATCGAACAGGATACCGAAGAAGCCCGTCAGCAGGCGACGCGTCCGATCGAGGTTATCGAAGGGCCGCTGATGGACGGTATGAACGTGGTGGGCGACCTGTTCGGCGAAGGCAAAATGTTCCTGCCGCAGGTGGTGAAATCGGCCCGCGTCATGAAGCAGGCGGTGGCGTATCTGGAACCGTTTATTGAAGCCAGCAAAGAGCAGGGCTCCAGCAACGGTAAAATGGTTATCGCCACCGTGAAGGGCGACGTGCATGACATTGGCAAAAACATTGTTGGCGTCGTTTTACAGTGCAACAACTATGAAATCATCGATCTTGGCGTCATGGTGCCGGCAGAAAAAATCCTCAAAACCGCGAAAGAAGTGAATGCGGATTTGATTGGTCTCTCCGGCCTGATTACCCCGTCGCTGGATGAAATGGTCAACGTGGCGAAGGAGATGGAACGTCAGGGCTTCACCATCCCGCTGCTGATTGGCGGCGCGACCACGTCCAAAGCGCACACGGCGGTGAAGATTGAGCAGAACTACAGCGGCCCGACGGTCTATGTCCAGAACGCCTCGCGTACCGTGGGCGTCGTGGCGGCGTTGCTGTCTGAAACCCAGCACGATGAGTTTGTCGCCCGTACCCGTAAAGAGTATGAAACCGTGCGCATCCAGCATGCGCGTAAGAAACCGCGCACGCCGCCAGTGACGCTGGCCGCCGCGCGTGATAATGACCTGGCATTTGACTGGGAAAGCTATACACCGCCTGTCGCTCATCGTCTGGGCGTGCAGGACGTTGAGGCCAGTATCGAAACGCTGCGCAACTACATCGACTGGACGCCGTTCTTTATGACCTGGTCGCTGGCCGGGAAATATCCACGCATTCTCGAAGACGAGGTGGTGGGCGAAGAGGCGAAACGCCTGTTTAAAGACGCCAACGACATGCTGGATAAACTGAGTGCCGAGAAGACGCTCAACCCGCGTGGCGTGGTGGGGCTGTTCCCGGCAAACCGTGTGGGTGATGATATCGAAATTTACCGCGATGAGACGCGTACCCATGTGCTGGCGGTCAGCCATCATCTGCGTCAGCAAACGGAGAAGGTGGGTTTTGCCAACTATTGCCTGTCTGACTTTGTTGCGCCGAAACAGAGCGGCAAAGAGGATTACATCGGCGCCTTCGCCGTCACGGGCGGTCTGGAAGAGGATGCGCTGGCAGAGGCATTCGAGGCGCAGCATGATGATTACAACAAGATTATGGTCAAAGCGATCGCCGACCGTCTGGCGGAAGCCTTTGCGGAATACCTGCATGAGCGGGTGCGTAAAGTCTACTGGGGTTATGCGGCGAATGAGAACCTCAGCAACGAGGAGCTGATCCGCGAAAACTATCAGGGGATTCGTCCGGCGCCAGGCTATCCGGCCTGCCCGGAGCACACTGAGAAGGGCACCATCTGGCAACTGCTGGACGTGGAAAAACACACCGGCATGAAGCTGACCGAATCCTACGCCATGTGGCCGGGCGCTTCCGTTTCCGGTTGGTACTTCAGCCATCCTGACAGCAAGTACTACACCGTCGCGCAAATACAGCGCGATCAGGTGGAGGATTATGCGCAGCGTAAAGGGATGACGGTCGCGGAGGTGGAGCGCTGGTTGGCCTCCAACCTGGGCTATGATGCCGACTAGTTCATAAAACTGTCATTTTTCCTTACAACAAACAGGGTGCTCATCGGGCGCCCTGTCTCTTTATTGTTTTGAAACCCTTATACTGGAAGAAGGTTCACGGGGCTGCTTGCCGGATGGCGGCGTAAACGCCTATCCGGCCTACAAATATCCCCGTACGCCATCCGGTAAAAAGGCTGAACATCATAATAATGATAAGGAGTACCTGATTCTGTGTTAACTCTGCTACACCTGCTTTCTGCTGTTGCCCTGCTGGTGTGGGGCACCCATATTGTGCGTACCGGCGTGATGCGCGTTTTCGGCGCCCGTCTGCGTACCGTTCTCAGCCGCAGTGTTGAAAAGAAACCGCTCGCCTTCTGCGCGGGTATCGGCGTTACTGCGCTGGTGCAAAGCAGTAACGCCACGACTATGCTGGTGACGTCATTTGTCGCCCAGGATCTGGTCGCCCTGACGCCTGCACTGGTGATTGTGTTGGGGGCCGACGTGGGGACCGCGCTGATGGCGCGTATCCTTACCTTTGATTTGTCATGGCTATCGCCGCTGCTGATTTTCATCGGCGTTATCTTCTTTTTGGGGCGTAAGCAGTCACGCGCCGGACAACTGGGGCGAGTGGGGATCGGTCTTGGCCTGATACTGCTGGCGCTGGAGCTGATTGTGCAGGCGGTGACGCCGATTACTCAGGCGAATGGCGTACAGGTCATCTTCGCCTCGCTGACCGGCGACATCATGCTGGATGCGCTGATTGGCGCCATGTTTGCCATCATCAGCTATTCCAGCCTGGCTGCCGTCCTGCTGACGGCCACGCTGACGGCGGCGGGCATCATATCGTTCCCGGTCGCGTTGTGCCTGGTCATCGGCGCCAACCTTGGTTCCGGCCTGCTGGCGATGCTCAACAACAGCGCAGCCAATGCCGCCGCTCGCCGCGTGGCGCTGGGCAGTCTGCTGTTTAAGCTGGTGGGCAGCCTGATTATCCTGCCGTTTGTCCATGTGCTGGCCGATACGATGGATGCGTTACCGCTGCCAAAATCCGAACTGGTTATCTACTTCCACGTTTTTTACAACCTGGCGCGGTGTCTGGTGATGATTCCGTTCGCCGAACCGATGGCGCGTTTCTGTAAACGTATTATCCGCGATGAACCGGAACTGGATGCCCATCTGAAGCCTAAACATCTGGATGTCAGCGCGCTGGACACGCCAACGCTCGCGCTGGCCAATGCCGCCCGGGAAGCGCTGCGCATTGGTGATGCGATGGAGCAGATGATGGAAGGTCTGAAAAAGGTGATGCACGGCGAGCCGCGCGAAGAGAAAGAGCTGCGCAAGCTGGCGGATGATATCAACGTGCTTTACACCGCCATCAAACTCTATCTGGCGCGGATGCCGAAAGAGGAACTGGCGGAGGAAGAGTCGCGGCGCTGGGCGGAAATCATCGAGATGTCCCTGAACCTGGAGCAGGCCTCGGATATCGTCGAACGGATGGGCAGCGAGATTGCCGACAAGTCGCTGGCGGCGCGGCGGGCGTTTTCCATTGAAGGGCTGAAAGAGCTGGATGCGCTGTATGATCAGTTACTCAGCAACCTGCAACTGGCGATGTCGGTGTTTTTCTCCGGCGACGTTACCAGCGCCCGACGTTTGCGTCGCAGCAAACATCGTTTCCGTATTCTCAATCGTCGTTATTCACATGCGCATGTGGATCGCCTGCACCAGCAGAACGTACAGAGCATCGAAACCAGTTCATTGCATCTGGGACTGCTGGGCGATATGCAACGCCTGAATTCGCTGTTTTGTTCGGTGGCTTACAGCGTGCTGGAGCAGCCGGATGAAGACGACGAGCGGGATGACTATTGATTGCTGATTGCCGGATGGCGGCGTGAAACGCCTTATCCGGCCTACGTTATAAGCACTATCCTGTAGGCCTGATAAGCGTAGCGCCATCAGGCATTTTACATTCTACATGGCGACGATCAGAAGCGATGACCGGCTTCAAGAGGAACCGCTTCTTCACCCGCGTTGAACACATACGTCGTGTTCGGGCCGCCGAGCGTCGCCTGCCCCTTACTCACCTGAATCCAGTTGCCTTCCGGCAGGCCAATCACCGTTAACTCCGGCGCGACCACCAGCAGCTCGCGAATACGCTGTTCGCGGGTTTCGCCTTTGTGGCCTTCCGGCAACGCGTTAGTGAAGTGCGGGTTAATCTGCAACGGGAACAGACCCAGCGCATCAAATCCTTGTGGGTCAACGATCGGCATATCGTTGGTGGTGCGAATAGTCGGACAGGCAAGGTTCGCGCCCGCGCTCCAGCCGATATACAACGCGCCACGCTTAACGGTAGCCACGATGGGCGCCAGCAGCCCACGTTCACGGCTCTCTTTTAGCAACTGGAAAGTGTTCCCACCGCCGACAATCACCACTTCCGCATCGGCAATCGCTGCGACCGGATCGGCAACGCTATGAATACCGGTCACTGAAACGCCGAGCGGCGCAAGGACTGCGGCGGTTTTCGCTGTGTAATCGTCCCAGGTTTGCGTGACGCCAGCAAACGGGAGAAACACCGCTGAACGGCGGCCATGCAGTTGTTCCGCCACCAGCGGCAGCGCGTGTTCCAGCCAGGCTTTTCCCGGCAGAGTGGAGTTACTCAATAACAGCAGTTCCATGACATCTCCAGTAATCAAAAAGTAAAAACATCCGTGATGCTACCACCGCTCATCTTACCGCTTGCTGATGTGGCTCACGATGTGGTTATCGATATTCTGGAACGCGTCTCGCAGGGGGATTTCGTGATGTCATCGACTTTATGAGCAGCGGTGAGCCGCACTCCTGTCATTCGACGCTTTTTCCCTGACCGCAAGGTGCGGTATATTTCGCTTTTACAGGAGAATTTATGCTGCCCGACTCATCTGTCCGATTAAATAAATACATCAGTGAAAGCGGAATTTGCTCGCGTCGCGAGGCGGATCGCTACATTGAACAAGGGAATGTCTTCATTAATGGCAAACGCGCCACCATTGGCGATCAGGTGATGCCTGGCGACGTGGTGAAGGTGAATGGTCGGTTGATTGAGCCGCGCGAAGCGGAAGATCTGGTCTTTATCGCGCTGAACAAGCCAGTAGGGATTGTCAGTACCACGGAAGACAGCGAACGCGATAACATCGTGGACTTCGTGAACCATAGCAAACGTATTTTCCCGATTGGCCGCCTGGATAAAGACTCCCAGGGGCTTATCTTTCTTACCAATCACGGCGATCTGGTCAACAAAATCCTCCGTGCCGGTAACGATCACGAGAAAGAGTATCTGGTCACGGTTGATAAGCCGGTAACGGATGACTTTATTCGCGGTATGGGCGCGGGCGTCCCGATCCTCGGCACGGTGACCAAAAAGTGCAAGGTGAAGAAGGAAGCGCCGTTTGTTTTCCGCATTACCCTGATTCAGGGGCTGAACCGCCAGATCCGCCGCATGTGCGAGCACTTTGGCTATGAAGTGACGAAACTCGAACGCACGCGCATTATGAACGTGAGTTTATCCGGTCTGCCGCCCGGCGAGTGGCGGGATCTGACGGATGACGAACTCATCGCTCTGTTTAAGCTGATCGAAAACTCTTCATCAGAAGCCAAACCGACGTCGAAGGCGAAAGCGAAGCCGAAAACGGCGGGCATTAAGCGTCCGGTGGTGAAAATCGAAAAAACCAACGAGAAAGCGCGCCCGGCGTCAAACGGAAAACGCTTTACCTCGCCGGGGCGGAAGAAGAAAGGGCGTTAACGTCTGCCGCGCGTCGGCGTATTGGCCGACCAGGAAAACGACGCCTCAGTATCTGGTTTATAAGCCTGCTTTTTCTTCAACTGGCGGGCTTTTTTGGCCTCTGCTTCGCGCAGCGCCATTAACTTATCAATGTACTCCTTTTTCACGCTGTTGGTTTCCGCATTCGTGAGCGGACGGCCATGTGCAATGCGCGCGCGGTCGAGCAGCGTTTTCAGTTCACGCTGCTCGCGCTCGGTCATCTCTTTTTGGGTGATGCGTGGGAGTGCCATAAATGTACCCTCGGTCAGTCAGATAACCCAGTGTACGGCAAAGTGCAGAGGCTGTGTAGGCCGGATAAGGCGTTAGCCACCATCCGGCGACGTGCACGGATTGCGCCTGATGGCGCTACGCTTATCAAGTCTACACCTTCACCCTATCACGCGGCTTCTCGGCAATCGGCTTGCCTGACCAGTAACCGGCCAGCAGTGAGCCGGAGAGGTTATGCCAGACCGAGAACAGCGCGCCGGGGAGCGCGGCCAGCGGAGAGAAGTAAATTTTACCGAGCGCCGCCGCAAGGCCGGAGTTCTGCATTCCAACTTCAATCGCCAGCGTGCGGCAGGTGGACTCATCAAAGCCAAACAGGCGACCGCCCCAGTAACCGCCGAGCAGACCAATGGTGTTGTGCAGGATCACCGCCACAATCACCACAAAACCAACGGATGCGATATGCGAGGCGGAACCGGCCACCACTGCGCTGATGATCGCCAGAATGCACACCATTGAGAACGCAGGCAGATAAGGCTCCACGGTTTTTACCACGCGAGGAAACAGGTGGTGAATGACCAGCCCAAGCGCGATTGGAATCACGACGATCTGTAAAATGCTGAGCAGCATCCCCATCACATCCACCTGAATATGCGCATCCACATACAGGCGCGTCAGCAGCGGTGTCGCGACCACGCCAACCAGCGTGGAAACCGATGAGATGGTAACCGAAAGCGCCACATCCCCTTTCGCCAGATAGATCATGACGTTAGATGCCGTTCCGCTGGCGACGCTGCCCACCAGTACCATCCCGGCTGAGAGGTCCGGCGGCATGTTAAACAGTATCGCCAGTAGCCAGGCGGCGAGCGGCATCACCAGGTAATGCAGGAAAATACCGGCAGCGACAGGCGCCGGGCGGGAAAGCACGCGTTTAAAGTCGTCGAGCTTAAGGTGTACACCCATGCCGAACATAATCAGCATCAGCAGCGTGGTCACCCACGAGCCAATGGGGGTGAAAGTCGATGGCGTGTAATACGCAATAACAGAGAGCAGCAGCGCCCACAACGGGAACAGCCGGGTGATAACGGATAACATAATAAATTCCTTGCAGTATTGTCGTGTTGTTTAGTTATAAAAAAGCCGGGTTCGAGCCCGGCTATAGGTATTATTTATCGCGTGAGGAAATTTTATTCAAACAAATTATGATGAAGCTTCTGCACGACCTGCTCCGCTTCGGTGCCAGGCACCAGGAAACAGAGGTTATGGCTGGATGCGCCATAGCAAATCATGCGGATATTGAACGGCTCCAGTACGCCGAACACTTCTTTACCGACGCCGCAGGCTTTAGACAGATCGTTGCCAATCAGCGCAACCAGCGCGAGATTTTCTTCCACTTCTACCCGGCATAGCGCGGAAAGCTCCATCAGCAAAGACTGCGTCAGCAGCGTGTCGCCCGTTGAAGTGGAACCGGTGGTATCCAGCGTCAGCGCCACGCTCACTTCCGAGGTGGTGATTAAATCTACGGAGATATTGTGCCGCGCCAGAATGCCGAACACTTCCGCCAGGAAACCACGCGAATGCAGCATATTCAGGCTGTGCAGCGTTAACAGCGTCTGTTTGCGACGCAGCGCCAGCGCGCGGAAGAGCGGTGGGTTTTGGGTTTTATTGCATACCAGAGTCCCGCCCGCTTTTGGATCTTTACTGGAGCCGACGAAAACCGGGATATCGCTGCGTACGGCGGGCAGCAGCGTTGCAGGATGCAGCACCTTCGCGCCAAAGGTCGCCATTTCCGCCGCTTCTTCAAAGGCGATTTCATCGATACGCTGCGCGGCAGGCACCACGCGCGGGTCGGTGGTGTAGATGCCCGGCACATCCGTCCAGATATCGACGCGCGCCGCGTGCAGCGCTTCTGCAAGCAGCGCCGCCGTGTAGTCGCTGCCGCCGCGTCCCAGCGTCGTTGTGCGGCCTTTGCTTTCGCTGCCGATAAAGCCCTGGGTGATGACCAGACCCTCTGCCAGGCGTGGGGCAAGCTGTAGCGTAGCCAGCTCCGACAGCGCTGCGATATCCGGTTCCGCGCGGCCAAAACGATCGCTGGTGCGCATCACCTTACGCACGTCAAACCACTGCGCCTGAATATTGCGCTCGCGCAGGATCTCCACAAACAGCAGGGTGGACATCAGCTCGCCGTGGCTCACCAGCTCGTCGGTCAGGGCCATTGACGTCGCCAGTGAAGCTGCTTCGGCAAGCGTGGTAATGTTTTCCAGCAGACGCTCGATCTCTTCGCGGATAACGTTCGGGTAACGCAGACGCTCCAGAATATCGAACTGAATTTTACGGATGGCGTCGAGTTTTTCGAAGCGCTCTGGCGGTTCCAGCCCTTCTGCCAGCGCTACCAGCAGATTGGTGACGCCCGCAGAGGCGGAAAGCACCACTAAGCGTGCGTTAGCATCGGAAAGCACCACGTCGGCGCTACGGTTCATGGCGTCAAAATCGGCGACGCTGGTTCCGCCAAATTTGGCGACGACGAGCGGGGAAACAGCAGTTGTCATATCAACCTCGTGTCAGGGAATGAAAAAAGCGACCATGGCACAAGGGCAGAACAGAAACCGGTGCAGGCGCAAATACCGTATTTATAAATAAAATGTGTGGCTGGGACTGTCAACGCCGGGATTATGCGGATTTTTTATGCTGTCTTAGCCCTCAGTAACAGTGCTTATAACGACTATACTTTTTGCTGCTTTTTATCCGCGTTTGATTCGCGTTCGGGCTAACGGCACTAAAACAATCACACTTTTTTGTGACTGGCGTTACAATCGATCTCAGTCACAATTCTCAAATCAGAAGAGTATTGCTAATGAAAAACATCAATCCGACGCAGACTTCTGCCTGGCAGGCACTACAAAAACACTACGACGACATGAAGGACGTTACTATCGCGGATCTTTTCGCGAAAGATAGCGACCGTTTTACCCGATTTTCCGCGACATTTGACGATTTGATGCTGGTGGATTTCTCCAAAAACCGCATCACCGAAGAGACGCTGGCGAAATTACAGGATCTGGCGAAAGAGACCGATCTGGCCGGTGCGATTAAGTCCATGTTCTCTGGCGAAAAAATCAACCGTACCGAAGACCGTGCCGTGCTGCACGTTGCGCTGCGTAACCGTAGCAATACTCCGATTATCGTTGACGGCAAAGATGTGATGCCGGAAGTGAATGCGGTGCTGGAGAAGATGAAAGCCTTCTCTGAAGCGATTATTTCAGGTCAATGGAAAGGTTACACCGGTAAAGCGGTCACTGACGTGGTCAACATCGGTATCGGTGGTTCCGACCTGGGGCCGTTCATGGTGACTGAAGCGCTGCGCCCGTACAAAAACCATCTGAATATGCATTTTGTGTCTAACGTCGATGGCACCCACATCGCCGAAGTGCTGAAGAAAGTAAACCCGGAAACCACCCTGTTCCTGGTGGCGTCTAAAACCTTCACAACGCAGGAAACCATGACCAACGCCCACAGCGCGCGCGACTGGTTCCTGAGCACCGCGAATGATGAAAAACACGTCGCGAAACACTTTGCGGCGCTTTCCACCAATGCGAAAGCGGTGGGTGAGTTTGGGATCGACACCGCCAACATGTTTGAGTTCTGGGACTGGGTCGGCGGTCGTTACTCTCTGTGGTCGGCGATTGGCCTGTCTATCATCCTGTCCGTCGGCTTTGACAACTTCGTTGAACTGCTGTCCGGCGCACATGCGATGGATAAACACTTCTCCACAACACCGGCTGAGAAAAACCTGCCGGTGCTGCTGGCGCTGATCGGTATCTGGTACAACAACTTCTTTGGCGCAGAAACCGAAGCGATTCTGCCGTACGACCAGTATATGCACCGTTTTGCGGCCTACTTCCAGCAGGGCAATATGGAGTCCAACGGCAAGTATGTTGACCGTAACGGCAATGCCGTAGACTACCAGACTGGCCCAATCATCTGGGGTGAACCGGGCACCAACGGCCAGCACGCGTTCTACCAGCTGATTCACCAGGGGACGAAGATGGTGCCTTGCGACTTTATCGCCCCGGCGATAACCCATAACCCGTTGTCCGATCACCATCAGAAACTGCTGTCTAACTTCTTCGCTCAGACCGAAGCGCTGGCGTTCGGCAAATCCCGTGAGGTGGTTGAGCAGGAATATCGCGATCAGGGGAAAGATCCGTCTCAGCTTGAGCATGTGGTGCCGTTCAAAGTGTTCGAAGGCAACCGCCCGACGAACTCCATCCTGCTGCGTGAAATCACGCCGTTTAGCCTGGGGGCGTTGATTGCGCTGTATGAGCACAAAATCTTCACTCAGGGCGCGATCCTGAACATCTTCACCTTCGATCAGTGGGGCGTTGAGCTGGGCAAACAACTGGCTAACCGTATCCTGCCGGAACTGGGTGATGATAAAGCGATTTCCAGCCATGACAGTTCAACTAACGGTCTGATTAACCGTTATAAAGCATGGCGTGCCTGATGGCGTAACGCCCGGTGGCGCTACGCTTACCGGGCCTACAAATGGTGCGTCCTGTAGGCCGGATAAGGCGTTCCGCCGCCATCCGGCAGAAAAGTGATATATCTGTAAAAAAAGCCGATATTATTATCGGCTTTTTTTATAAGATAATTCCGGTTGTCTGTGCTATTCCGCAAAAATTTATATTGAGCTTAATCCTAAAATAATGAATAACCCGTAAGTTACTCGGTGTTATTTTCAGAGTATACGGATAATAAATATTGCATTGTTTTATTTTAATATGATGTTTTTAAAAGATATTTAATTAGCATATAAATGCCATTCCAGCCAAAAGTTTAATTATCCTAAAACCGTCTCGCTATTTAGACCTGTCGCAATCCACATGCTTTAGTTGTGTATACTCGATCCCGCCTGAATCGTTTTTCGGGTAAATCTCCATTCATTCAATGAAGGGATATTGTGATGAAAAAAGCTCTGTATGGCATTTTTGCCATATCTGCGCTTGCGGCGACTTCTGTCTGGGCCGCCCCCGTTCAGGTGGGTGAAGCAGCAGGGTCGGCGGCGACGTCGGTATCAGCGGGAAGTTCCTCCGCAACCAGCGTCAGCACCGTAAGCTCGGCGGTGGGCGTCGCTCTGGCGGCGACCGGCGGTGGCGATGGTTCTAATACCGGAACCACTACCACCACAACCACCAGTACCCAGTAACACCGGTACGTTTAATCATAACCACACTTCGGTGTGGTTATTTTAGCTTGCCTGAGCCTGTGGGACTTCCTGGCCGGGGCCTCCCGGCAATAATGCGGAGAAGAGTCGTGAAGCGACCTGGAATTATCATCATTTGCCTGCTGTTACAGGCTTGCTCAGCCACCACTAAAGGTCTGGGTAATTCGCTGTGGGACAGTCTGTTCGGTACGCCGGGCGTACAACTGACGGACGATGACATTCAAAACATGCCTTATGCCAGCCAGTACATGCAGCTCAATGGCGGGCCGCAGCTGTTTGTGGTGCTCGCTTTCGCAGAGAACGGGCAGCAGAAATGGGTGACGCAGGATCAGGCCACCATCGTGACTCAGCATGGTCGCCTGATTAAAACCCTGCTCGGCGGCGACAATCTGATCGGTGTGAACAATCTGGCGGCTGACCCATTGGCCAGACCGGCACAAATCGTAGATGGCGCAACGTGGACGCGCACGATGGGCTGGACGGAACATAAACAGGTGCGTTACGCCACCGCCCGCTCGGTCTTCAAATGGGATGGCACTGACAGCATTAAGGTCGGTAGCGATGTAACCGCCGTTCGCGTACTGGATGAAGAAGTTACAACCGACCAGGCGCGCTGGCATAACCGCTACTGGATCGACAGCGAAGGGCAAATCCGCCAGTCGGAGCAGTATCTGGGGGCGGACTACTTCCCGGTGAAAACCACGCTCATTAAGGCGGCAAAACAATGATGAAACAGACCATTGCAGCGCTGGCCTTGAGTTTGTGCGCTTCCTCATCTTTTGCCGCAGGCACCGTGAAGGTGTTTGCCGCAGGCAGCACAGAACCGAAGACGCTCACCGGCGCGGAACATCTGATCGATCTGGTCGGGCAGCCGAAACTGGCGAACAGCTGGTGGCCTGGCGCGGTTATCAGCGAAGAGCGGGCTACCGCCACGGCGCAGCGCCAGCAGCAGGAATTATTGAGCCGCCTGGCTGCGTTTGGCGCAGAGAAAAGCGGCGATGACGCCGCCGCAATCAATACGCTGCGCCAGCAGGTGCAGACATTGAAAGTGACTGGCAGACAGCTCGTTAACCTTGACCCGGATACCGTGCGCGTCAGCGAACGGGGCAATCCGCCGTTGCAGGGCCATTACACGCTGTGGGTCGGCGGGCAGCCGACAGATATCACGCTGTTTGGATTGGTTAGTCAGCCGGGTAAACGCCCCTTCAGCCCGGGGCGGGACGTGGCCAGCTACCTTGATGAGCAAAGCCTGCTCAGCGGGGCGGATCGCAGCTATGCGTGGGTTGTCTATCCCGACGGACGCACGCAGAAAGCGCCGGTCGCTTACTGGAACAAGCGTCACGTTGAGCCGATGCCAGGCAGCATCATTTTTATCGGTCTTACGGATTCTCTATGGAGCAACACGCCGGATGCGCTTAACGCCGACATTCTTCGTACTCTGACGCAGCGGATACCCGAATAATGAAAAAAACACATCTGCTCAGCTTACTGGCGCTGGGCATCAGCGCAGCCTGCCATGCCGAAACATATCCGGCCCCCATTGGGCCGTCACAATCTGACTTCGGCGGCGTGGGGCTGCTGCAAACGCCAACGGCGCGAATGGCGCGGGAAGGGGAGATGAGCCTGAACTATCGTGATAACGATCAGTATCGCTACTACTCCGCGTCGATACAGTTGTTCCCGTGGCTGGAAACCACGCTGCGCTATACCGACGTGCGTACCAGACAATACAGCAGCGTGGAGTCGTTTTCCGGCAACCAGACCTACAAAGACAAAGCCTTCGACCTGAAACTGCGGTTATGGGAAGAGAGCTACTGGATGCCGCAGGTGGCGGTCGGCGCAAGGGATATCGGCGGGACGGGGCTGTTCGATGCGGAATACATAGTAGCGAACAAAGCCTGGGGGCCGTTTGATTTCTCGCTCGGTCTTGGCTGGGGTTATCTGGGCACCAGCGGCAACGTGAGCAATCCGTTTTGCTCATACAGCGATAAATTCTGTCACCGCGATAACAGTTATAAACAGGCCGGTTCCGTCAACGGCAGCGATATGTTCCACGGGCCAGCGTCGCTGTTTGGCGGGGTGGAGTATCAAACGCCCTGGCAGCCGCTGCGCCTGAAACTGGAGTATGAAGGCAACAATTATCAGCAGGATTTCGCGGGTAAGCTGGAGCAGAAGAGCAAGTTTAACGTCGGCGCCATTTACCGCGTCACCGATTGGGCCGACGTTAACCTCAGCTATGAACGCGGCAACACCTTCATGTTTGGCGTGACGCTGCGGACAAACTTCAACGATTTGCGCCCATCGTATAACGATAACGCGCGACCGAAATATCAGCCTGAACCGCAGGACGCCATCCTGCAACACTCGGTCGTCGCTAACCAGTTGACGCTGCTGAAATACAACGCCGGACTGGCGGACCCTAAAATTCAGGTGAAAGGCGATACGCTGTACGTTACCGGCGAGCAGGTGAAATACCGTGACTCGCGGGAAGGGATCGAACGCGCGAATCGGATCGTCATGAACGATCTGCCAGAAGGGATTCGCACGATCCGCGTGACGGAAAACCGTCTCAATATGCCGCAGGTCACCACGGAAACCGATGTCGCCAGCCTGAAACGCCATCTGGAAGGCGAGCCATTAGGACACGAGACCCTACTGGCGCAAAAACGTGTGGAGCCGATCGTGCCGGAAACAACCGAGCAGGGTTGGTATATCGATAAATCGCGCTTTGATTTCCATATCGATCCGGTGTTGAACCAGTCTGTCGGCGGCCCGGAAAATTTCTATATGTACCAGCTTGGCGTGATGGGGACGGCGGATCTGTGGGTAACGGATCATCTGCTTACCACCGGCAGTCTGTTTGCCAATATCGCCAACAATTACGACAAATTTAACTACACCAATCCACCGAACGATTCGCATCTTCCGCGTGTGCGTACCCATGTGCGTGAATATGTGCAGAACGATATCTATGTTAATAACCTGCAAGCCAACTACTTCCAGTACCTCGGCAACGGTTTCTACGGCCAGGTTTACGGCGGTTATCTGGAGACCATGTACGGCGGCGCAGGGGCGGAAGTGCTGTATCGCCCGGTCGACAGCAACTGGGCGTTTGGTCTTGACGCTAACTACGTGAAACAGCGTGACTGGCGTAGCGCGCAGGATATGATGAAATTCACCGATTACAGCGTGAAAACCGGCCACTTGACCGCCTACTGGACGCCGTCGTTCGCGCAGGATGTGCTGGTGAAAGCGAGCGTCGGTCAATATCTGGCTGGCGACAAGGGCGGTACGCTGGAAATCGCGAAACGCTTTGACAGCGGCGTGGTGGTTGGCGGCTATGCCACGATCACCGATGTGTCGCCGGACGAGTACGGGGAAGGGGATTTCACCAAAGGCGTGTACGTGTCGGTGCCGTTGGATCTCTTCTCGTCCAGCCCAACCCGCAGCCGCGCAGCGATTGGCTGGACGCCGCTGACGCGTGATGGCGGTCAGCAGCTTGGCCGGAAGTTTGGTCTGTACGATATGACCAGCGACCGCAACGTGAATTTCCGCTGATCGAGCCGTTTGCCAGCCGGATGGCGCTACGCTTATCCGGCCTACAAACCGCATTCATTGTAGGCCGGATAAGGCGTTTACGCCGCCATCCGGCAATTTACAGGCGACGCAATAATTTTGCCGGGTTTCCGGCATATACGCCTTTCTCGGTGATCGATTTAGTGACCACGCTTCCCGCGCCGATCACTGTGCCGTCGCAAATGCTGACGGCCAGGATGGTCGCGCCGCTGCCGATGGAAACATTGCTGCCGATCTCAATTCGCCCCCAGTTCTGCCTGTTCGGGTCAGGCTTTCCTTCACGAAACATGTCGTTAGCGAACATTACGCCGTGGCCGATAAAGCAATCGCGTCCAATCGTGACATATTCGCAAACAAACGTATGGGACTGAATTTTTGTGTTTGCGCCAATCTGTGTATTGCCCTGTATTTCGACAAAAGGTCCGATGAAAACATTGTCGCCAAGCTGGCAGTCGTACAGGTTTGCGGGCTCATAAATCACCACATTTTCACCGCAGGTGACGTTGCGGACGGTAACGTGTTTTAACTGCATTTTCCCTTCTCTTTGAAACATGCCATGACAGAGATAATTCTCCGCTGACCTTTGCTGCACAAAACATAAACAAAAAATATAGATCTCCGTCACATTTTTGCGTTATACAGGAACCTTGCTACTGAGAAAGAGGGTGCTGCTATGACGTCACTATCTCGTCCACGCGTGGAGTTTATCTCCACGATCCTACAGACCGTGCTGAATCTTGGGCTGTTAAGTCTGGGCCTGATCCTGGTCGTTTTCCTCGGTAAAGAGACCTTACATCTGGCGGATGTGCTGTTCGCGCCGGAGCAAACCAGCAAATACGAACTGGTGGAAGGGCTGGTGGTCTACTTTCTCTACTTTGAGTTTATTGCGTTGATTGTGAAGTATTTCCAGTCAGGTTTTCATTTCCCGCTACGCTACTTTGTCTATATCGGGATCACCGCGATTGTGCGGCTGATCATCGTCGATCATAAATCGCCGATGGATGTGCTGATCTACTCTGCGGCGATCCTGTTATTGGTGATCACCCTGTGGTTATGTAATTCGAAACGGCTAAAACGGGAATAAAAAAAGGCGCTCCGAGGAGCGCCGAAGAACAGTCACAAGTTGGGATAATATAAGTTGAGGGTTGCAGTGGCATTGCCCGTTTCCGGGCAGGTACATCAATGAAACTTAGCCTTTCACACCGCCTGCCGTCAGGCCGTTGACCAGCCAACGCTGGGCCAGCAGGAACACCAGCGTGATCGGGATGGCGGACAACACGGCTGCGGCGGCAAAATCGCCCCACAGATAGTTTTGCGGGTTGAGGTACTGCTGCATACCTACCGCCAGGGTATAGCTGTTTACATCACGCAGTAACAGCGAGGCGACAGGAACTTCAGTGATGGCGGCAATGAACGACAGAATAAAGACCACCGCCAGAATCGGCACCGAGAGCGGCAGCAGCACCAGGCGGAAAGCCTGCCACGGCGTCGCGCCATCCAGCGCCGCCGCTTCTTCCAGCGAACCGTCGATGGTTTCGAAATAGCCTTTAATCGTCCAGACGTGCAGCGCAATCCCGCCCAGGTAAGCGAAAATCACCCCGCCGTGGGTATTCAGACCGATAAACGGAATGTACTGGCCGAGACGGTCGAACAACGCGTACAACGCCACCAGTGACAGCACCGCCGGGAACATCTGGAAAATCAGCATCCCTTTGAGCAACGTCGCTTTGCCGGGAAAGCGCATACGGGCAAACGCGTAAGCGCAGGTCGTAGAGAGCGCCACGATGCCAATGGCGGTGATCGCCGCGACTTTGATCGAGTTCCACAGCCATAACAGAACCGGGAAGGGGGGCGGCGTGACACGGCCATCAGCGTGTTCCACGCTGAAGCCCAATGCCAGCCGCCAGTGCTCCCAGGAGATGCGTTCCGGGATCAGGCTCCCGGTTGCGAAGTTGCCTTCACGCAGCGAAATGGCGACGACCATCAGCAGCGGGAACATGATTGCCGCGATAAAAATCAGCAGCCCTAAGTGCGTGATGAAGAGACGCAGCTTTTGAGATTTGGGTTGAACCATTGCCATTGTTGTTATCTCCCTTAATCAAACTTCATACGCGTGGCTTTCAGGTTCACGATGGCCAGCGCGCCGACCAGCAGGAAGATCAGCGTGGCGATCGCGGCCGCCAGACCGAAGTCCTGGCCCCCGCCGCCTTCAAAGGCGATGCGGTAGGTGTAGCTCACGAGCAGGTCGGTATAACCGGCTGGCGTAGTGGTGCCGAGGCGGTCCGGGCCGCCGTTGGTCAGAAGCTGAATCAGTACGAAGTTGTTAAAGTTAAAGGCAAAGCTGGCGATCATCAGCGGCGTCAGCGGCTTAATCAGCAGCGGGAATGTAATCTTAAAGAAGTTCTGGAACGGCCCCGCGCCGTCCATTGCCGACGCTTCGTACAGATCGTCTGGAATCGCTTTCAGCAGGCCCATGCAGAGGATCATCATGTACGGATAGCCCAGCCAGGTGTTGACGATAATGACCATCGTGCGGGCGGTGTTCGGGTCGCTGAACCAGGCCGGTTTGAGGCCAAACAGCGCGCTCAGCATCATGTTGATCTCACCAAAGCTCTGGTTGAACAAACCTTTGAAGATCAGAATCGAGATGAACGACGGCACCGCATACGGCAGAATCAGCAGCACGCGGTAAATCGCTTTACCTTTCAGCGCTTCCCACTGTACGAGGCAGGCCAGCACCATCCCAACCGCCACGGTCAGCAGCACGGTGAGAACTGAGAACACCACGGTCCAGACGAAGATCGCGAAGAACGGTTTCTGGATGCCCTCGTCAGTAAAGACGCGGGAGAAATTGTCCCAGCCGATGGTCACGGTGTAGCCTGGGCTCAGTTTTTCGTCGCCCCAGTTGCCGTCCGCGTTGATGGACTGATAGTAGCCAATATCGTTGTTTGGCCGGTACGCCACGCCGCTCTGGTTATTTGTCAGCGTGCCGTCGCTGGCAAGGGTATAGAGCGGCTGGGTGCCGGAAAACTGGCGCAGCGAGCTCATGATGACCTTGCTTTCATCGGGTAAAATGGCGGTAAGCTGGTTCAGCGCCTGACGATTTTGGGTGATGATGCGCAGGTTAGCGCGTTCACCGGTCGGCAGTGCGTCAGTCTCTTTCAGTTGCAGTTTTTGTTCGCCGCCGAATTTAAAGGCGTCGGAGAGATAATTCTTGCCGGTTTCGCCGTCGGTGAGGGCCAGTTGCCACTCGTCACCCGCCGGATACAGGCCAAAGTTATAGGTTTTGCCCGCCTGATAAGAACGATCCATCAGCACCTGCTGGGCGCGTTCAAAGGTGAGCTGGTTGGTGCTGCTGTAGTTGGTAAAGGCGATGGCGATAGTGCAGACCAGCGGGAACAGAACAAACAGCCCCATGCCGGCCATGCCCGGATAAACATAGCGCCAGGCATAGGTTTTACGATTCGCGAAAATATACAGGCCAGCAGAGCTTAAAATCAGCGTCATGATGGCAAACAGGTACTCCCCTTGTGCGTACATTAAAACTACAAGGTAACCCACCAGCAGGCCCAGCAGACCAATCGCTGACCACTTCAGCGCGTCGCTTTGCCACCAATGTTTCTTTTTAATGACATCCATGGGGATCTTCCTCTACAACTTTGAAATCCTGTAGGTCAGCGTACCTGATGGCGCTGCGCTTATCCGGCCTACCTGTTCTGTAGGCCGGAGAAGGCATTGATGCCGCCAGCCGGCACACGACCTGAACATTACTTGGTGATACGACCCTGCGCGTCTTTCAGCGCGGCGTCGACAGTCTGACGACCGCTGGCAGCGTTGATAACTGCCGTACGAACCGCATACCAGAAGGCTGACATCTGCGGAATGTTCGGCATGATTTCGCCTTTCTGGGCGTTATCCATCGTGGCGGCGATACGCGGATCTTTCGCTAACTGATCCTGGAAGGATTTCAGCGCAACCGCGCCCAGCGGTTTGTCCTTGTTCACGTCGTCCAGACCCTGATCGGTCAGCAGGTAGTTTTCGAGGAACTCTTTCGCCAGCTCTTTGTTCGGGCTGGCGGCGTTAATGCCCGCGCTCAGCACGCCAACGAACGGTTTAGACGGTTTGCCTTTGAATGTCGGCAGCAGTGTCACGCCGTAATTGATTTTGCTCTTGTCGATGTTTGACCACGCCCACGGACCGTTGATGGTCATCGCCGTTTCGCCTTTGTTAAAGGCGGCTTCCGCGATGGAGTAATCGGTATCGGCGTTCATGTGTTTGTTTTTGATCATATCGACCAGGAAGCCCAGACCGGCTTTCGCCCCTGCGCTGTCTACGCCGACATCTTTCACGTCATACTTACCGTTCTCAAACTTGAACGCGTAACCGCCATCGGCGGCAATCAGCGGCCAGGTGAAGTACGGTTCTTGCAGGTTGAACATCAGCGCGCTCTTACCTTTCGCCTTCAGCTCTTTATCCAGCGCCGGGATCTCTTCCCAGGTTTTCGGCGGGTTCGGAACGAGGTCTTTGTTGTAAATCAGGGACAGCGCTTCAACGGCGATCGGGTAGGCGATCAGCTTGCCGTTGTAACGCACTGCATCCCAGGTGAACGGATAGAGCTTGTCCTGGAATGCCTGGTCCGGGGTGATCTCAGCCAGCAGGCCAGACTGTGCGTAGCCGCCAAAACGGTCATGCGCCCAGAAGATGATGTCCGGGCCGTCACCGGTGGCCGCAACCTGAGGGAATTTCTCTTCCAGCTTGTCCGGGTGCTCAACGGTGACTTTAATGCCGGTGTCTTGTTCGAATTTTTTGCCCACTTCAGCGAGGCCGTTGTAGCCTTTGTCGCCGTTAATCCAGATAACCAGCTTACCTTCTTCAATCTTGGCGAGAGCCGAGGCGGAAAACATCATCGTCGTCAGTGCGGACAATGCGAGGATGCGTGCGCCAGTTTTGATTTTCATATCTCCCATCCTTTTTGGTGATGTGCTCGTGGATACACAGAGGTGGCTTAACGGTATCTAGTTTCTTTATACGACAACCTCTTTCCATCCTCCTTACCCCTACGCCCCACCCCTTCTTTATGTGATCTGTGTTGCATAAATGTGAGTAATGCGTGTTGGCGCACATAAAAACACCGCGATTTTTGCAGGTGACATCACGAAATTCCTCGGCGGGGCGCGGCCCGGGTCTCAGACGCTGCTCCCTCATCCTCCCGCCTCCTCCCCCATAAAAAAGCCGGGGGGTGGAGGATTTACGCAATCAAGGGATCACGCATAGTCAGGCCATCATGAATGTTGCTGTCGATGACAGGTTGTAACGAAGGGAGAAGGGCATGGCGAGCGTACAGCTGCGAAATGTAACGAAAGCCTGGGGTGACGTGGTGGTATCGAAAGATATCAATCTCGACATTCACGAAGGGGAATTCGTGGTGTTTGTCGGACCGTCAGGCTGCGGGAAATCGACCTTGCTGCGTATGATCGCCGGACTTGAAACCATCACCAGCGGAGATCTGTTCATTGGGGAAGCCCGTATGAACGACATCCCGCCCGCCGAACGCGGCGTAGGGATGGTTTTCCAGTCCTATGCGCTCTATCCCCACCTGTCCGTGGCAGAAAACATGTCTTTTGGTTTGAAGCTGGCGGGGGCCAAAAAAGAGGTGATGAATCAGCGTGTGAATCAGGTGGCGGAAGTGCTGCAACTGGCGCACCTGCTGGAGCGCAAGCCGAAAGCGCTCTCCGGCGGCCAGCGCCAGCGCGTGGCGATAGGCCGCACGCTGGTGGCGGAACCGCGCGTGTTCCTGCTTGATGAGCCGCTGTCTAACCTTGATGCCGCCCTGCGCGTGCAGATGCGTATCGAAATCTCCCGCCTGCATAAGCGTCTGGGCCGCACGATGATTTACGTCACCCACGATCAGGTCGAAGCGATGACGCTGGCCGACAAAATCGTGGTGCTGGATGCCGGCCGCGTGGCGCAGGTCGGTAAGCCGCTGGAGCTGTACCACTATCCGGCGGATCGCTTCGTCGCGGGCTTTATCGGTTCCCCGAAAATGAACTTCCTGCCGGTGAAAGTCACCGCGACCGCTATCGAGCAGGTGCAGGTTGAGCTGCCGAACCGCCAGAACGTCTGGCTGCCGGTAGAAAGCAACGGCGTTCAGGTCGGGGCAAATATGTCTTTAGGTATTCGTCCAGAGCATCTGCTGCCCAGCGACATCGCCGATGTCACCCTGGAAGGCGAGGTTCAGGTCGTCGAACAACTTGGTCACGAAACACAAATTCATATCCAGATCCCCGCCATTCGTCAAAACCTGGTTTACCGCCAGAACGACGTGGTGTTGGTAGAAGAGGGTGCCACATTCGCTATCGGTCTGCCGCCAGAGCGTTGCCATCTGTTCCGTGAAGATGGTTCCGCATGCCGTCGGCTGCATAAGGAGCCGGGCGTTTAAGGTCCCCATTAAAAAAACAAAACGCAAAACCATTCGAGGATGTATCGAGGCGGCAAGTGAAAGAACACCGCCAACAAAGAGGCAGTCCGAAGGGGGACGCGTTTAAAGAAAAGCAATGATCTCAGGAGATAGAATAATGATTACTCTGCGCAAACTTCCTCTGGCGGTTGCCGTCGCAGCAGGCGTTATGTCTGCTCAGGCAATGGCAGTGGATTTCCATGGTTATGCTCGTTCCGGTATCGGCTGGACGGGTAGTGGCGGCGAACAACAATGTTTCCAGGCAACTGGCGCTCAAAGTAAATACCGTCTTGGTAACGAATGTGAAACCTATGCGGAATTGAAACTGGGTCAGGAAGTGTGGAAAGAAGGCGACAAGAGCTTTTATTTCGACACTAACGTGGCCTACTCCGTAGCGCAACAGAATGACTGGGAAGCAACCGATCCGGCGTTCCGTGAAGCCAACGTGCAGGGTAAAAACCTGATTGACTGGCTGCCAGGCTCCACCATCTGGGCGGGTAAGCGCTTCTATCAGCGTCATGACGTTCACATGATCGACTTCTACTACTGGGATATTTCTGGTCCTGGTGCGGGTATCGAAAACATCGACCTGGGCTTCGGTAAACTGTCTCTGGCAGCGACCCGCTCTCAGGAAGCCGGTGGTTCCTACACCTTCAGCAGCCAGGATATTTACAACTCTTCTAAAGACACCGCCAACGACGTCTTCGACGTGCGTTTAGCCGGTCTGGAAACGAACCCGGACGGCGTGCTGGAACTGGGTGTCGACTATGGTCGCGCAAACACCACTGACGATTATCGTCTGGCTGACGGCGCATCTAAAGACGGCTGGATGTTCACTGCTGAACATACCCAGAGCATGCTGAAGGGCTACAACAAGTTTGTGGTTCAGTACGCCACTGACGCGATGACCACGCAGGGTAAAGGTATTCCTCAGGGTTCTTACGGCTCGACTTTTGATATCGGCGAAGGCGACGATCAGCTCCACTATGTCGATCGTTACGTCAATAACAACGGTAAGCTGTGGCGTATTCTGGACCACGGGGCGATCTCTCTGGGCGACCGTTGGGACCTGATGTACGTCGGTATGTTCCAGAAACAGGACCTGGATAACGATCTGGGTACTGACTGGTGGACCGTAGGCGTTCGTCCGATGTTCAAATGGACGCCGATCATGAGCACCCTGCTGGAAGTCGGTTACGACAACGTCAAATCTCAGCAGACTGGCGATCGCAACAACCAGTACAAAATCACCCTGGCGCAACAATGGCAGGCTGGCGACAGCATCTGGTCCCGCCCGGCTATCCGTCTCTTTGCAACCTACGCGAAGTGGGATGAGAAATGGGGCTATATCAAAGATGGCGATAACACATTGCGTTATGCCGCATCGAATAACTCCGGCTTCAACACAACCAGCCGTGGCGACAACGATGAGTGGTCCTTCGGCGCCCAGATGGAAATCTGGTGGTAATACGTGACATAACGAGGGGGGCGCAAGTCCCCCGGTAACGAGATGCAGGCCGGATAAGGCGTAGCCGCTATCCGGCATTATCTGCACCGTTTCTCGCGGTTTAGCGCGCTATTGCCTGGCCACCGCTGAACCCGTGCTATCTGAGGTGATAACAATGAAAATGAAGAAAAGTCTCGTCGCCCTTTGTTTATCGGCGGGGTTGCTGGCAAGCGCACCAGGCATCAGCCTGGCGGATGTAAACTATGTTCCGCAAAACACCAGCGCAGCGCCTGCGATTCCGACCGCCGCACTACAACAACTCACCTGGACGCCTGTCGACCAGTCCAGTACGCAGTCCACACAGCTTTCTACCGGTGGTCAGCGGCTTGACGTCGCCGGTATTACAGGCCCGGTTGCCGCGTATAGCGTACCGGCGAACATCGGTGAGCTCACGCTGACATTGAGCAGCGAAGTTAACAAACAAACCAGCGTATTTGCACCGAACGTGCTGATTCTCGACCAGAACCTGACGCCTTCAGCGTTTTTTCCCAGCAGCTACTTTACCTACCAGGCCCCCGGCGTGATGAGCGCGGATCGTCTGGAAGGGGTGATGCGCCTGACGCCTGCGCTGGGCCAGCAGAAGCTGTACGTTCTGGTGTTTACCACCAATAACGATCTCCAGCAGACCACCACGCTGCTTGACCCGGCAAAAGCGTATGCGAAAGGCGTGGGTAATGCCGTCCCGGATATTCCCGATCCGATCGCGCGCCACACGACTGATGGCCTGCTGAAACTGAAAGTGAAAACCAACAGCAGCTCCAGCGTACTGGTTGGCCCGCTGTTTGGTTCTTCCGGTCCGGGACCTGTCACCGTCGGCAACACTGCGGCACCGGCGACCGCCTATACCGCACCAGCCGTTGCCGCGCCAGCGCCTGCCCCGGCGAAGAAAAGCGAGCCAATGCTGAACGACACGGAAAGCTACTTCAACAATGCGATTAAGGACGCGGTAGCGAAAGGTGACGTTGATAAAGCTCTGAAACTGCTTGATGAAGCCGAACGCCTGGGATCGACATCTGCCCGTTCCACGTTTATCAGCAGTGTAAAAGGCAAGGGGTAAGCGTCTCCCCACATTGCTGATTTTGCAACAACTGGTGCGTCTCCTGGCGCACCTTTTTTTTAGCATTCCATGCGAGTTGTTACACTTCTGTTGCGCAACCGATCACTTAATTATGTTTACGCCTCCCGTAATCTCTTTTCTGCGATACAATGCCTTTACGTTATGAAACGGAGAGTACGGCATGTCACACCCTGCGTTAACGCAACTGCGTGCGCTGCGCTATTTTAAAGAGATTCCTGCGCTGGATTCCCGGTTGCTCGACTGGTTACTTCTGGAAGATTCCATGACCAAACGTTTTGAGCAAGAAGGGAAACGGGTAAGCGTGACATTGCTTCGGGAAGCGTTTGTTGGTCCACATGAAGTGGCTGAAGAGGTGGCGCTGCTACCGGTCGAATCCCGCTACTGGTTACGTGAAATTTTGTTATGTGCAGACGGCGAACCCTGGCTTGCCGGGCGTACCGTCGTGCCTGAATCAACGTTGTGCGGCCCTGAGCTGGCCTTACAAAATCTGGGAAAAACGCCGTTAGGGCGCTACCTGTTTACATCATCAACGTTGACCCGAGATTTTATTGAGATTGGTCGTGATGCCGCACTGTGGGGGCGTCGTTCCCGCCTGCGTCTGAGCGGTAAGCCACTGATGCTTACCGAGCTGTTTTTGCCCGCATCACCGTTGTATTAAGAGGAAAACAAAATGGAGTGGAGTCTGACGCAGAATAAGCTGTTGGCGTTTCACCGCCTGATGCGTACGGATAAGCCAATCGGCGCCTTACTGCTGCTCTGGCCGACATTATGGGCGCTGTGGGTAGCGACGCCGGGAGTACCGCAACTGTGGATTCTGGCGGTGTTTGTCGCCGGGGTCTGGTTAATGCGCGCCGCCGGTTGCGTGGTCAACGATTATGCCGATCGTAAGTTTGATGGACATGTGAAACGCACGGCCAACCGACCGTTGCCCAGCGGGGCGGTCACGGAGAAAGAGGCGCGCACGCTGTTTGTCGTACTGGTAGTGCTCTCCTTCCTGCTGGTATTAACGCTGAATACGATGACCATTCTGCTGTCGATTGCGGCGCTGGCGCTGGCGTGGGTCTATCCCTTCATGAAGCGTTACACCCATTTGCCGCAGGTTGTGCTGGGCGCGGCGTTCGGCTGGTCTATTCCTATGGCGTTTGCGGCGGTGAGTGAGTCCGTGCCGCTGAGCTGCTGGCTGATGTTCCTGGCCAATATCCTCTGGGCAGTGGCTTACGACACGCAGTATGCGATGGTTGACCGGGACGACGATCTGAAAATCGGCATTAAATCGACGGCCATTCTGTTCGGGCGACATGACAAACTTATTATCGGGATTTTGCAGATTGCGGTGCTGGCGCTAATGGCGCTGATTGGCTGGCTGAACGGGCTGGGCTGGGGGTATTACTGGTCGGTGCTGGTGGCCGGCGCGCTGTTTGTGTATCAGCAGAAACTGATTGTCGGGCGCGAACGTGAAGCCTGTTTTAAAGCGTTTATGAACAATAACTATGTCGGCCTGGTGCTGTTTTTAGGGCTGGCGATGAGTTACGTTGGCTGAAAAAAAGCCCGGTAGCGCTTACCGGGCCTACATAACATATTGCGCAGAACGTAGGCCGGGTAGGGCGAAGCCGCCACCCGGCTTTTTATTGTCACTCGCCCTGCGTTGCGCTCTCAATGGTCAGACGCACATCCGACGTGATCAAATCGGCCAACATCTGATACACCTTCATCGTCTGCTCAGGCTCGGCGTCTCCGGTATCGCTGATGTATTTCTCATCACGCAGAGTCAGCACCAGGGAACTGAACACCGCTTTATCGAAGAACTCCGGCGCGTTAATGCCGTGCAGAACGGAAAGACGTTGCGCGACCGTGCGGCTCTCTTTTTCCAGCGTACCGCGGTTGATCGACGGATTCGCGCTCAGCAGCCAGAAGGTGATGGCATAGCGTTGCAGCGTTTCGCGCGCGCCAGCCGCCAGCAGTTGCAGCGTGCGAGAATGTGCCGGATTGATATGTAGCTCATCGTTCTGCACGGCGATCAGCCCCTGACGTTGCATCTCACTGCTCAGCGCGTCAATCACGCTGGCAAGCTCATCGTGTTCCCAGCGCAGGAACAGTTCCGCTTTCAGCATCGGATAGAGCACGTCAACATGCTGCATCAGCGCGTCACGCGAGATGTGGCGGTGCTGGGTAATGATGGCCGCCATCAGGGAAGGCAGAACCAGCATATGCGCGATGTTGTTGCGATAGTAGGTCATCAACACGGCCTGCTCGCGCGGCAGAATGATGATATCGCCGATGGTGTCTTTCTCGACCTCAAACTTGTTCATCTGCAAGGCGTGGTCGATCAGTTCACTGGCGCTCTGCGCAGGAACCGTAGAATCCGCCGCGTACGGCACGTTGCGCAGCAGACTCAGATAGCAGTCGAGCTGTTCAGTCAGTTGCTCACGGGTCAGAGAGCGCTGGCGGGAAGCCAGCAGCGCGGTGCAGCACAGGTTCATGGCGTTGGCCGCACCGGCGTTGTTAATGCGCACCATCAGATCGGCGGCAATGTTATTCACCGTCGGTGTCAGCCAGGCCGGGCGGATAGACTCGATAGGATCGATGGATTCACGCCACTCCGGCACATGCTGGTTGAGGTAAGTCATCAATGGCATCGGTTCGCCAAAGTTGACGTAGCCCTGGCCCAGATTACGCAGTTTGCTTAAACCGCGCAGCATCTGCGGCAGGCTCTCTTTCTCTTTCGTCGCGCCACGCAGCTCTTTGGCGTAAGTGCCCACTTCCATCACATGCTCATAGCCGATGTAGATCGGCACCAGCGTGATAGGACGCGTGCCGCCGCGTAACATTGCCTGAATGGTCATCGACAGCGTGCCGGTTTTCGGGTCGAGCAGACGACCGGTACGCGAGCGACCGCCTTCGACAAAATACTCAACCGAGTAACCACGGCTGAACAGCTCGCCCAGGTATTCACGGAAAACGGTGGAGTAGAGCTTGTTGCCCTTGAAGGTTCGACGAATAAAGAACGCGCCCAGACGGCGGAAAATCGGACCCGCCGGCCAGAAGTTCAGGTTGATGCCCGCAGCGATATGCGGCGGCACCAGCCCCTGGTGATACAGCACGTAGGAAAGCAGCATATAGTCCATATGGCTGCGGTGGCAGGGCACATAGACAATTTCATGCCCGTCGTGCGCCAACTGGCGAACGCGCTCGGCGTTATGGACGTTAATCCCCTGATAAAGACGGTTCCAGGTAAAGCCCAGAATACGGTCGGTCAGACGGATCATCTCGTAGGAGAAGTTGGCGGCAATCTCTTCCATCAGCGCAATGGCGTTTTGCTGCGCCTTTTCATGGGAGATTTTTTTGCTGCGCGCTTCATCTTCCACGGCGCGAGCGATGGCTTTTGAAGCCAGCAGCTTGTTAAACAGATCCTGACGGGCTGGCAGACGCGGCCCGACCGCCGCCAGACGTTGACGGGCGAAGTGCATACGCGCCACGCGCGCCAGTTTCTGCGCTATTGTCTTGTCAGTGCCGTGTTCGTCAGCCATCCGACGCAAAGACACGGACGGCGAGAAACGAACAAAGCTGTCACGTCCCAGCCAGGAGACGGCAAAGAATTTCTGCACGCCGTTCAGCATACGTAAAGGCGGGTTCTCTTCTCCTTTTTCGCGCCCCGGAGAGCGGCCAAACATCACCGATACCGGCACCATTTGCACATCCAGATCGGGATTGCTGCGGTGGAGATCGAGATAGTTGTGGAAAAGCTTAATGGACTCTTCTTTTGGCGTGTAATAGGTGAAGACACGCGGCCCGCCGTGAATAAAGACATAACGCGGCAGCAGCGTTCCGTCGATCTCCAGCGGCTCCAGCGGGTCGGGAAGATCGTGCGCCAGACACTGGGCGCGCAGCGTCAGCAGGTCTGCTTTGGAGTTGTACGGCAATACGTACATAATAGGGCGCGATGTATCAAGCCCCAACTCCGGGGCAGGATCTGCCGGAATAGACTTGCTTTTTACCAGCACGCTTAATGGTAAATTCAGTAATTTGTAGTAAATTCGTGGCCAGCCGGACATAAACGATGTAAAGCCTCTGGTTAATAATGCAAATGCGCTGCAAGGATATCAGAAAGTCTGGTGAATTTCTGGTGTATCCCGTCATACTTCGCGCTGCGTTGCCGTCGCCCGAATCATACGGGCCAACGATATAATTTCATTGACGCTAATAATGCAAAAAGGTTCTTTTAATGGCCAATAATACCACTGGATTCACCCGAATCATTAAAGCCGCAGGCTATTCCTGGAAAGGTTTTCGCGCCGCATGGGTCAACGAAGCGGCGTTTCGCCAGGAAAGCATCGCCGTGCTGGCAGGTGTGCTGATTGCCTGCTGGCTGGATGTGGATGCCATTACTCGCGTACTGCTGATTGGTTCCGTGATGCTGGTGATGATTGTTGAAATCCTTAACAGCGCCATTGAAGCTGTTGTTGACCGTATTGGCTCCGAATACAATGAACTCTCCGGCCGCGCGAAGGACATGGGGTCTGCGGCGGTGCTACTGTCTATTTTCGTCGCGCTGATGACCTGGGGTCTCCTGCTATGGTCACATTTCCGCTAAGGTTTTTTCGATAAAGATTCCATAACGGTATAAAACTCCTGTTTTCTGCGCAGTTTATGGTTCCAAAATCACTTTTAGCTGTATATACTCACAGCATAACTGTATATACACCCAGGGGGCGGAATGAAAGCGTTAACGGCCAGGCAGCAAGAGGTGTTTGATCTCATTCGGGATCACATCAGCCAGACAGGTATGCCACCAACGCGTGCGGAGATCGCGCAGCGTTTGGGGTTCCGTTCCCCAAACGCCGCTGAAGAACACCTGAAAGCGCTGGCGCGTAAAGGGGTGATTGAAATTGTTTCCGGCGCATCGCGCGGTATTCGCCTGCTTCTGGACGAAGAAGAAGGGTTGCCGCTGGTCGGTCGTGTCGCCGCCGGTGAACCGCTGCTGGCGCAGCAGCATATCGAAGGCCATTATCAGGTCGATCCCTCGCTGTTTAAACCCAATGCTGATTTTCTGCTGCGTGTTAGCGGCATGTCAATGAAAGATATCGGAATTATGGACGGCGATCTGCTGGCAGTGCATAAAACTCAGGATGTCCGTAACGGCCAGGTGGTTGTGGCGCGTATTGACGATGAAGTCACGGTAAAACGCCTGAAAAAACAGGGCAATAAAGTTGAACTTTTGCCAGAAAACAGCGAATTTAAACCGATCGTGGTTGATCTGCGTGAGCAGAGCTTCACCATCGAAGGACTGGCGGTAGGCGTTATCCGTAACGGTGAATGGCTGTAATCAGGCGCTGGCATAACGCCTGATGGCGCTGCGCTTATCAGGCCTACAAATATCCCCGTAGGCCGGATAAGGCATTTACGCCGCCATCTGGCAAATGTGCCCATAGTACCGTAGGCCGGATACGGCGTTTATGCCGCCATCCGGCAAATGTACCCGTAGTACCGTAGGCCGGATAAGGCGTTTACGCCGCCATCCAGCAAATGTACCCATAGTACCGTAGGCCGGATAAGGCATTTATGCCGCCATCCGGCAAATGTGTCCGTAGTACCGTAGGCCGGATAAGGCATTTATGCCGCCATCCGGCGATTAATCGATTGGTTTATTTGACTTTTTCTCAGGCTCATCTGCATGCCTTTCTTCACATCCTCTGACAAAGCACTCTGGCACCTCGCCTTACCCATGATTTTTTCCAACATCACCGTTCCCTTACTGGGTCTGGTGGATACGGCTGTTATTGGTCATCTCGATAGCCCCGTCTATCTGGGTGGTGTTGCCATTGGCGCAACCGCAACCAGCTTCCTTTTCATGCTGTTGCTCTTCTTACGCATGAGCACTACCGGGTTAACGGCGCAGGCCTTTGGCGCGAAAAATCCGCAAGCGCTGGCGAGAGCGTTGGTGCAACCACTCATCCTGGCGCTGAGCGCGGGGGCGCTGATTGCGCTGCTGCGCACGCCGATTATCGATCTGGCATTGCATATCGTTGGCGGTAGCGAAGCGGTGCTGGAGCAGGCAAGACGCTTTCTGGCGATCCGCTGGCTGAGTGCCCCGGCATCTCTGGCGAATCTGGTTTTGCTTGGTTGGCTGCTTGGCGTTCAGTACGCCCGTGCGCCGGTTATCCTGCTGATTGTCGGGAATATCCTGAACATCGTTCTCGACCTGTGGCTGGTTATGGGGCTGCACATGAACGTGCAGGGGGCTGCGCTGGCGACGGTCATCGCCGAATATGCCACGCTGTTAATTGGTCTGCTGATGGTACGCAAAGTCCTTCATCTGCGCGGAGTCTCTCCCGGTATGTTGAAACAGGCCTGGCGCGGGAACTTCCGTCGTTTGCTGGCGCTTAATCGCGACATCATGCTGCGTTCGCTGCTGCTGCAACTCTGTTTTGGCGCAATCACGGTACTGGGCGCCCGTATGGGAAGCGATATCATTGCGGTGAATGCCGTTCTTATGACGTTGCTGACCTTTACTGCCTATGCGCTGGACGGCTTCGCCTATGCGGTAGAAGCCCATTCGGGTCAGGCTTATGGCGCGCGGGACGGCAGCCAGCTACTGGACGTATGGCGGGCGGCGTGTCGCCAGTCGGGAATTGTGGCGCTGCTGTTTGCGCTGGTTTATGTGCTGGCGGGGGAGTACATCATCGCACTGCTGACTTCGCTGCCGCAGATTCAGCTTCTGGCCGATCGCTATCTTATCTGGCAGGTGGTTCTGCCGCTGGTGGGCGTCTGGTGCTATTTGCTGGACGGTATGTTTATCGGGGCGACGCGGGCGGCTGAAATGCGTAACAGCATGGCTGTCGCCGCAGCCGGGTTTGCGCTCACCCTACTGACGATACCGCTGCTGGGGAACCACGGACTGTGGCTTGCGCTAACCGTTTTTCTGGCGCTTCGTGGGCTTTCTCTGGCATTTATCTGGCGGCGACACTGGCGAAAAGGGACCTGGTTTGCCTGAGTCCGGTGGTTAAAAACTCTGAATTAAAAAACGAAGGCCGAATCACTGACTACAATTAATCTCACGTTCAGCAGAAAACGTAATGCGTTTGAGCGACGTTCTCCCGCTATTCACAACCGAACGATGAGGACTTGATGATGAATAAAGACGAAATCGGCGGCAACTGGAAACAGTTTAAAGGTAAAGTGAAAGAGCAATGGGGCAAACTGACCGATGATGATATGACAGTCATCGAAGGTAAGCGTGATCAACTGGTGGGTAAAGTCCAGGAACGCTATGGTTACGCAAAAGATGAGGCGGAAAAAGAAGTGAAAGAATGGGAAAACCGTAACGACTACCGCTGGTAATCAACTTCTCCTGCCCGTGAGTACAAGGACGTACTCCCCTCTGTTCAACGTACTTGCTTTGGGCGGCGTCTGCGGATTAGCCGCCCGATTTATTTAACGTGGTTTCTTCTTCACCAAAATAGAATGGTCGTGCTGGCATTCGCCGGGGTGGCGACAGGCTTCGACTTCCACACACGCCGGGCATAACCCGTGTGCTTCAATCACGTTATGGCGCAGAGCGAACCCCATTTTTGCCGCCAGCGTATGCATAATGTCTTCCACGCCTTCAGCACACTCCTCTTTTACCACACCACAACGGTCGCAGATAAACATGGCCGAGCTATGGGTCGGCTGATCGAACAGGTGACAGAGCACGTAGCTGTTGGTGGATTCGACCTTGTGAACAAAACCCTGCTCAAGCAGAAAATCGAGCGCACGATACACCGTCGGCGGTTTGGCCTGCGGCTCCGTTTCACGCAGCAGATCCAGCAGGTCATAGGCGCTGATCGCGCCTTCCTGTAGGCTCATCAGACGCAACACTTCGAGGCGCTGGGGTGTCAGCCGCACATTGCGTTGCGCACAGAGCTTTTCAGCTTGCGCTAAAAGCTCTTGCGTGGTGGTCTTTTCCATGTGGCACCTCGGATTGCGTGAAAGGTTAATCTTCTACTTTACCATGTTCTGCGTAAAACGCCGAGAAGCAGCCCTAACGATATATCGTCAGCTAATCTTTCAGTGGGCTGTGCTATAGTAGCGCCCCAAATTCACCAGATGCTTAAAATTTCGCCATGTCTACAGAATCACAGTTCGCTTTTCCTGCTCATCGTTTTTCTATCGCGCCGATGCTCGACTGGACGGACAGACATTGTCGCTACTTCCTGCGTCTGCTGTCTCGCCAGACGTTGCTCTATACCGAGATGGTAACTACCGGGGCGATCATTCATGGCAAAGGCGACTATCTGGCATACAGCGAGGAAGAGCATCCGGTGGCGTTGCAGCTTGGCGGCAGCGATCCGGCTGCGCTGGCGCAATGCGCGAAACTGGCGCAGGCGCGAGGATATGACGAAATTAACCTTAACGTAGGTTGCCCGTCTGACCGTGTACAAAACGGCATGTTTGGCGCCTGTCTGATGGGAAATGCGCAACTGGTGGCGGATTGCGTGAAGGCGATGCGGGATGTAGTGTCGATCCCGGTAACGGTCAAAACCCGTATCGGTATTGACGATCAGGATAGCTACGAATTTCTCTGTGACTTCATCAATACGGTCGCCGGTAAAGGCGAATGCGAGATGTTTATTATCCACGCGCGCAAGGCCTGGCTCTCCGGGCTCAGCCCGAAGGAAAACCGCGAGATCCCGCCGCTGGATTACCCGCGCGTTTACCAGTTAAAGCGTGACTTCCCGCATCTGACCATGTCCATCAACGGTGGTATTACGTCGCTGGAAGAGGCGAAAGCGCATCTGGAGCATATGGATGGCGTGATGATCGGGCGCGAAGCCTATCAAAACCCGGGCATTCTGGCCTCCGTTGACCGTGAAATCTTTGGCGCGACCACGGCGGATGCCGATCCTGTGGCTGTCGTTCGCGCCATGTATCCGTACATTGAGCGTGAACTGAGCCAGGGGACATACCTCGGGCATATTACCCGTCATATGCTGGGGCTGTTTCAGGGGATTCCTGGCGCGCGCCAGTGGCGCCGTTATCTGAGCGAAAATGCCCATAAAGCAGGCGCCGACATTGACGTGCTGGAACATGCGCTGAAACGGGTGGCGGATAAGCGTTAAGTTCTCACTAAAAGTTAGTCAATTTCACCACGCCCTGCGCACAGTCGCGGGGCGTTTTGTTTGCAAATCAATAAATTAATTTTGGCATGTTTCTTGTAATGGTCTGAATATGTCGGCCCGCAAAGCGCTACGCCACCGGGCATTCCATATTCAGGGGGAATCATGCTGGAACTACTTTTTGTGATGGGCTTTTTTATCATGCTGATGGCCACCGGCGTGTCATTGTTGGGAATTCTGGCCGCGCTGATGGTGGCGACCGCCGTGATGTTCCTGGGCGGCATGTTTGCGTTGGTGATCAAACTGCTGCCGTGGTTGCTGTTGGCTGTTGCCGTGGTATGGGTCATCAAAGCGGTAAAAACGCCAAAAATCCCACAGTATCAGCGCAATAACCGTCGGTTTTACTAAGGTATTGTGCAGAGGATCACAACCTGTAACTTTCTTCTTAGAAGCAAATAGGAATTGATTATCAAATCTGTCACTATTGCGCGGCTAATGAATTCATCGAGCTGTACCCTACATACAGCCGAACTAAAAAAGAAAGGGCTTCCCATGTGGAAGCCCTAATTCTTTTCCCCGTCATACTACGGAATGAGCAGGCTCGATCCCTGCGTTGCCCGGCTTTCCAGCACCTCATGCGCGCGCTGCGCATCTTTCAACGCGTATTTCTGATTCTCCGCGACCTCGACTTTTATCACGCCGCTGGCAATCAGTGAAAACAGCTCGTTGCTGGCTTCGGTCAATTCATCGCGACTGGTGATATAACCCTGAAGAGAAGGGCGAGTGACGTACAGCGAGCCTTTTTGGTTCAGGATGCCTAAGTTAACGCCGGTCACAGGGCCGGAAGCGTTACCAAAACTCACCATCAGCCCCCGGCGTTGCAGGCAATCCAGCGACGCTTCCCAGGTATCTTTCCCGACTGAATCGTAAACCACCCGTACTTTTTTGCCGCCAGTAATCTCTTTCACCCGTTCAGCGATATTTTCTTCACGATAGTTAATCACTTTCCATGCGCCAGCCTGTAAGGCAATTTGCGCTTTCTGCGCGCTGCCTACCGTGCCAATAAGTTTTGCGCCCAACGCTTTAGCCCACTGGCAGGCGATAAGGCCCACGCCCCCGGCGGCGGCATGGAACAAAAACGGTTCGTCGGGTTTAACCTCATAGGTTTTGCGCAGCAGATAAAAGACCGTTAATCCTTTCAGAAAAGAGGCGGCAGCCTGCTCGAAAGAGATCGCTTTAGGGAGAATGGCGGCCTTATCGGCGGGAACATTGTGTACCGAACTGTAAGCCCCGAGCGCAGACTGGGCATAAACGACGCGGTCGCCCGCTTTAATATGTTTAACGTTGCTGCCGACTTTACTCACCACGCCCGCCGCTTCAGTGCCCAACCCGCTGGGCAGGGATGGCGGTGGATAGAGCCCACTGCGAATATAGGTATCAATGTAGTTGATGCCAATCGCTTTATTTTCGACCTGGATTTCGTTTTCCGCCGGGTCTACAGGGGTAAAGTCCACTGCTTTCAGGACGTCAGGGCCACCGTGCTTGTGAAATTCAATTCGTGTTGCCATGCTTCCTCCAGAACGTATCGTAAGGGTCCACTTATATGGTAAAGTTTCGACCCATTCTTTATCTCGGTAACTCCATTCACTATGGCAGGAAATAAACCCTTCAACAAACAACAGACTGATGCGCGTGACCGTGATTTGCAGGTTGACGGGCTGAAAGTGCCGCCGCACTCGATTGAAGCGGAACAGTCGGTGTTGGGCGGTTTAATGCTGGATAACGAACGCTGGGACGATGTCGCCGAACGCGTAGTGGCGGATGACTTTTATACCCGGCCGCACCGGCATATTTTTACCGAAATGCACCGTTTGCAGGAGATGGGGAAACCCATTGACCTGATCACGCTGGCGGAGTCGCTGGAAATTCAGGGGCAACTGGACAGCGTTGGCGGTTTTGCTTACCTGGCGGAGTTATCCAAAAATACGCCAAGTGCGGCGAACATCAGCGCTTATGCGGATATTGTCCGCGAACGTGCCGTTGTTCGCGATATGATTTCCGTCGCCCATGAAATTGCCGACGCGGGTTACGATCCGCAGGGGCGCAACAGCGACGAGCTGCTGGATCTCGCGGAATCTCGCGTTTTCCAGATTGCGGAAAACCGCGCCAATAAAGACGAAGGCCCGAAAAGCATCGATCAAATCCTCGATGCGACCGTGGCGCGCATTGAAACCCTTTTCCAGCAGCCGCATGACGGTGTGACAGGGGTCGATACCGGTTATCAGGACTTAAACAAAAAAACCGCCGGTTTGCAGCGCTCGGATCTGATCATCGTAGCGGCGCGTCCGTCGATGGGTAAAACGACATTTGCGATGAACCTCTGCGAAAACGCCGCGATGTTGCAGGAGAAACCGGTACTGATCTTCAGTCTGGAGATGCCCGGCGAACAGATTATGATGCGTATGCTGGCGTCGCTGTCGCGCGTGGACCAGACGCGCATTCGTACGGGTCAACTGGATGACGAAGACTGGGCGCGTATTTCCGGTACGATGGGCATCCTGCTGGAGAAGCGCAATATGTATATTGACGATTCATCCGGCCTGACGCCGACGGAAGTTCGCTCGCGCGCCCGTCGTATCTACCGTGAACATGGCGGCTTAAGCCTGATCATGATCGACTACCTGCAACTGATGCGCGTGCCGTCGCTCTCCGATAACCGTACGCTGGAAATCGCAGAAATCTCTCGCTCGCTGAAAGCGCTGGCAAAAGAGCTACAGGTGCCGGTGGTGGCGCTGTCGCAGCTTAACCGCTCTCTGGAACAACGCGCCGATAAACGTCCGGTCAACTCGGATCTGCGTGAATCCGGCTCCATCGAGCAGGATGCCGACTTGATCATGTTTATCTATCGTGACGAGGTTTATCACGAAAACAGCGACTTAAAAGGCATCGCAGAAATTATTATTGGTAAACAACGTAACGGCCCAATCGGTACGGTACGTCTGACGTTTAACGGGCAATGGTCGCGTTTTGATAACTATGCGGGACCGCAATACGACGACGAGTAAATCTCCTTCATCATTCACGCCGCAGATGCGTTGACTGCGCCCGCTTATCCCTTCGGGAACAGCGCCGGCGCTGTTCAAAAACGCCAGAGCGTTTTTGTCCTGCAACGCGAATGATTTTGGCGATTCTTTTTATAAGGAATTCAAATGCAAGCGGCAACTGTAGTCATTAACCGCCGCGCTCTGCGACACAATCTGCAACGTCTGCGTGAACTGGCGCCTGCCAGCAAGCTGGTTGCGGTCGTGAAAGCGAACGCTTACGGACACGGTCTTCTGGAGACCGCGCGAACGCTCCCTGATGCCGACGCTTTCGGCGTCGCCCGCCTTGAAGAAGCCCTGCGCCTGCGGGCGGGCGGGATCACGCAGCCCATTCTGTTGCTGGAAGGTTTTTTTGAAGCCACCGATCTGCCAGTCATCTCTGCACAGCATCTGCATACCGCCGTGCATAACGAAGAACAGCTTGCCGCGCTGGAAGCCGCCGGGCTGGATGAACCGGTAACGGTGTGGATGAAACTGGATACGGGAATGCATCGTCTGGGCGTGCGTCCTGAAAAAGCCGAAGCGTTTTATCAACGGCTTACGCAGTGTAAAAACGTGCGCCAGCCGGTAAATATCGTCAGCCATTTCGCCCGCGCCGATGAGCCGGAATGCGGCGCGACCGAGCAGCAACTCGATATTTTTAATACCTTCTGCGAAGGTAAACCGGGGCAACGCTCCATCGCCGCTTCCGGCGGCATCCTGTTGTGGCCACAGTCTCATTTTGACTGGGCGCGACCGGGCATCATCCTCTACGGCGTCTCGCCGCTGGAAAACCAGTCCACTGGCGAAGATTTTGGCTGTCAGCCGGTCATGTCGCTAATCTCCAGCCTCATTGCCGTTCGCGAGCATAAAGCGGGCGAACCGGTGGGTTACGGCGGCACATGGATCAGCGAGCGCGATACGTGTCTGGGCGTGGTCGCTATGGGCTATGGCGATGGTTATCCGCGTGCGGCGCCGTCCGGTACGCCGGTGCTGGTTAATGGTCGGGAAGTGACGATTGTCGGTCGCGTGGCGATGGACATGATCTGCGTCGATTTAGGCCCTCAGGCGCAGGACAAAGCAGGCGATCCGGTCATTTTGTGGGGTGAAGGTCTGCCCGTTGAGCGCATTGCGGAAATAACAAAAGTGAGTGCTTACGAACTTATCACGCGCCTGACATCAAGGGTTGCGATGAAGTACATTGATTAAATGCGTGCCGGGTGGCGCATTGATCCCAGGCGGGATAAGGCGGATACCCCGCCATCCGGCGATATTCACATCAACATCCTCTCGATCTTCTCTCGCTTCCGGTTTATTGTGTTTTAACCCCCTGCCTGTAAACCTGGAGAACCACAGCGTGTTTCAAAAAGTTGACGCCTACGCTGGCGACCCGATTCTTTCGCTTATGGAGCGTTTCAAAGAGGATTCGCGTAGCGACAAAGTGAATCTCAGCATCGGTCTGTATTACAACGAAGAGGGCATCATTCCTCAGCTTAAAGCCGTTGCCGAAGCGGAAGCCCGGATTAATGCGCAGCCGCACGGCGCGTCGCTGTACCTGCCAATGGAAGGTCTCAATACCTATCGCCATACCATTGCGCCGTTGCTGTTTGGCGCCGATCATCCGGTTCTTCAGCAGCAACGCGTGGCGACAATTCAGACGCTGGGCGGTTCCGGCGCGCTGAAGGTAGGGGCGGATTTCCTGAAGCGTTATTTTCCTGAATCCGCCGTGTGGGTCAGTGACCCGACCTGGGAAAACCACATCGCAATTTTTGAAGGCGCTGGTTTCGAAGTAAGTACTTACCCCTGGTATGACAACGCCACTAACGGCGTACGTTTCAACGAATTGCTGGCGACCCTCAACACCTTGCCTGCCCGCAGCATTGTGCTGCTGCATCCGTGCTGCCATAACCCGACCGGTGCTGATTTAACCCATTCGCAGTGGGATGCGGTTATTGAGATCCTGAAAGCGCGCGAGTTGATTCCGTTCCTCGACATTGCCTATCAGGGATTTGGCGCAGGTATGGAAGATGATGCCTACGCGATTCGCGCCATTGCCAGCGCCGGATTACCCGCGCTGGTCAGTAACTCTTTCTCGAAGATCTTCTCGCTGTATGGCGAACGTGTGGGCGGGCTTTCGGTGGTCTGTGAAGACGCTGAGGCCGCAGGCCGCGTGTTGGGTCAGCTCAAAGCCACCGTGCGCCGTAACTACTCCAGCCCGCCGAATTTTGGCGCGCAGGTGGTTGCCGCCGTACTGAACGATGAGGCGCTCAAAGCCAGCTGGCTGGCGGAAGTGGAAGCAATGCGTACGCGTATCCTGGCGATGCGTCAGGAACTGGTGAATGTCCTGAACGCCGAGATACCGGGCCGTAACTTTGATTATCTGCTGCAACAGCGCGGCATGTTCAGCTATACCGGCCTGAGCGCTGCACAGGTGGACCGTCTGCGTGATGAGTTCGGCGTCTACCTGATCGCCAGCGGACGCATGTGCGTGGCGGGTCTGAATTCCGGCAATGTCCAGCGCGTGGCGAAGGCGTTTGCTGCGGTGATGTAAGTGATTGTGTTGCCGGATGGCGGCGTTGCCTTATCCGCCTACAAAGCAGCCCGTAGGCCCGGTAAGCGGTAGCGCCACCGGGCGACCTGCCGGATGGCGGCGTTGCCTTATCCGGCCTACAAAGCAACTCGTAGGCCCGGTAAGCGGTAGCGCTGCCCCCTCCATTCATATGTGATCATCCTCTTTTTCTGTAACAAAACCGCAGAAAATTCTTCCTTTCACCTGCCGCTGGGGTTATGGTCAGAGAGTTTTTTGACCAGTCAATATAATTAAAAATCATAACTAACTGACTATTTAGGGAAAAATATGCGCAAGATAACCCTGGCCTTGAGCGCCTTTTGTTTACTTTTCACGTTAAATAATTCAGCAATCGCCCTGGCGTCCTCGCCGTCGCCGCTAAATCCTGGCACCAATGTTGCGAAACTCGCCGAGCAGTCTCCCATCCACTGGGTTTCTGTCGCGCAGATCGAAAATAGCCTGGCGGGTCGTCCTCCCATTGCTGTCGGGTTTGATATTGATGACACCGTGCTGTTTTCCAGCCCTGGCTTCTGGCGCGGCAAAAAAGTCTATTCGCCAGAAAGCGAGGATTATCTGAAAAATCCGGCATTCTGGGAGAAGATGAACAACGGCTGGGATGAGTTCAGCATTCCGAAAGAGGTGGCGCGTCTGCTTATTGATATGCACGTCCGGCGTGGCGACAGCATCTTTTTTGTCACGGGGCGGAGCCAGACGAAAACCGAAACCGTCTCGAAAACGCTGGCTGATGATTTCCACATTCCCGCAGCCAATATGAATCCTGTGATTTTTGCAGGCGACAAGCCGGGCCAGAACACCAAAACGCAGTGGCTACAGGAGAAAAATATCCGCATCTTCTACGGCGACTCCGACAATGATATTACGGCAGCCCGTGACGCGGGCATTCGTGGCATCCGCATCCTGCGCGCCTCCAACTCTACCTATAAACCGTTGCCACAGGCCGGCGCGTTTGGGGAAGAGGTGATTGTGAACTCGGAATATTAAAACCGGCGGAACCTTTTGCCCCAGGACTGATAAAACGCATTAGCGTCGCCATCAGGCCTACAGTGGCATCATCCGGCAAGATTCTCAATCGCTGTTTTTTTGAACAAAATTGAGCTGCTGGCTTTTACCTTTGGCGGACTTGCTGCAAACTGAGTAAGAGACGTTCTCAGTGGGGCAATATGCTTAAAAGGGGAATAAGAAGATGACCAATTCGGAGTTACTGCAATATTGCATGGCAAAAACAGGCGCGGAACAGAGCGTTCACAGTGACTGGAAAGCCACACAAATCAAGGTTGAAGATGTGCTTTTTGCCATGGTGAAAGAGGTGGAAAATCGCCCGGCGGTATCTTTGAAAACCAGCCCTGAACTGGCGGAGTTGCTGCGCCAGCAACACAGCGATGTGCGACCAAGCCGACATCTTAATAAAGCGCACTGGAGCACCGTCTACCTGGATGGTTCGCTACCGGATTCGCAAATCTATTATCTGGTGGATGCCTCCTATCAACTGGCGGTAAGTACTCTGCCGGAGGACAAGCGTAAGCTGTTGGTGCAGCCGTGAGCCGTTTTGCCGGATGCGGCGCAAGCGCCTTATCGGGCCTACAAACTATTACGCATATTCTGTAGGCCCGATAAGTGCAGCGCCATCGGGCATTATTACAGCATTGGCTTGAGGAAACGGGCAGTATGTGACGCTTCACACTCTGCGACCGTCTCCGGCGTCCCGGAAACAAGAATTTCGCCGCCGCCGCTGCCGCCTTCCGGGCCGAGATCGACAATCCAGTCCGCCGTCTTAATGACGTCCAGGTTGTGCTCAATCACCACAATGGTGTTGCCCTGATCGCGCAACTGGTGCAGCACGTCCAGCAGTTGCTGAATATCGGCAAAATGCAGACCGGTGGTCGGTTCATCCAGAATGTACAGCGTCTGCCCGGTGCCGCGTTTCGACAATTCACGCGCCAGCTTCACGCGCTGTGCTTCACCGCCGGAGAGCGTGGTGGCGGACTGACCGAGACGGATGTAGGTCAGACCCACGTCCATCAACGTTTGCAGCTTACGCGCCAGCGCCGGAACGGCGTCAAAAAATTCGCGCGCTTCTTCGATGGTCATATCCAGCACTTCGTGGATAGTCTTGCCCTTGTACTTAATCTCCAGCGTTTCGCGGTTATAGCGCTTGCCCTTGCACTGGTCGCACGGTACGTAAATATCCGGCAGGAAGTGCATTTCAACCTTGATGACGCCGTCGCCCTGACAGGCTTCGCAGCGCCCGCCGCGCACGTTAAAGCTGAAACGTCCCGGCGTATAGCCGCGTGAGCGTGATTCCGGCACGCCAGCGAACAGCTCACGTACGGGCGTAAACACGCCGGTATACGTTGCCGGGTTAGAGCGCGGCGTACGGCCAATCGGACTCTGGTCGATGTCGATGACTTTGTCGAAATGCTCCAGCCCCTGAATATCACGATACGGCGCAGGTTCCGCAATGGTCGCCCCGTTTAACTGGCGCTGGGCAATCGGGAACAGCGTGTCGTTGATAAGCGTAGACTTACCCGACCCGGATACGCCGGTAATACAGGTAAACAGGCCAACCGGCAGCGTCAGGGTGACGTCTTTCAGGTTGTTGCCGCGCGCGCCGGTCAACTTCAGCACTTTCTCCGGGTTCGCGGGAACGCGCTGTTTCGGCACTTCAATCTTGCGTTTGCCGCTCATGTACTGGCCGGTGAGGGATTCCGGCACCGCCATAATCGCCTCCAGCGGCCCTTCGGCCACGACCTGACCGCCGTGTACGCCAGCGCCGGGGCCGATATCGATCACATGGTCGGCGGCGCGGATGGCGTCTTCGTCATGCTCCACCACAATCACGGTATTGCCGAGGTTACGCAGGTGAATCAGCGTTCCCAGCAAACGTTCGTTATCGCGCTGATGGAGACCGATAGACGGTTCATCCAGCACATACATCACGCCTACCAGCCCGGCGCCAATCTGGCTGGCCAGACGGATACGCTGGGCTTCGCCGCCGGACAAGGTCTCTGCCGAACGGGACAGCGTCAGGTAGTTGAGGCCGACGTTTACCAGGAACTTGAGGCGGTCGCCAATCTCCTTGAGGATCTTCTCCGCAATCTTTGCACGCTGGCCTGCGAGCTTGAGATTGTTGAAGAAGTCCATCGCATGGCCGATGCTCATGTCGGAGATCGCAGGCAGCGGAGTATTCTCGACGAAGACATGACGTGCTTCACGGCGCAGACGCGTGCCTTCACAACTGGCGCACGGACGGTTGCTGATGAATTTAGCTAACTCTTCACGTACCGCGCTGGACTCCGTCTCTTTGTAACGGCGCTCCATGTTGTGCAGCACGCCTTCGAACGGATGGCGACGCACGGAGGTGTCGCCACGATCGTTGATGTATTTGAACTCGATGCTCTCTTTGCCGGAACCGTACAGAACGACTTTATGCACATTCTGACTCAGACTTCCCCACGGCGCTTCCACGTCGAACTTATAGTGTTCCGCCAGCGATTTCAGCATCTGGAAATAATAGAAGTTACGGCGATCCCAGCCGCGAATCGCGCCGCCAGCCAGAGAAAGCTCCGGGTTCTGGATCACGCGATCGGGATCGAAATATTGCTGTACGCCGAGGCCGTCACAGGTCGGGCAGGCTCCCGCCGGGTTGTTGAACGAGAACAGACGCGGTTCCAGCTCGCGCATACTGTAGCCGCAAATTGGGCAGGCGAAGTTGGCGGAAAAGAGCAGCTCTTCCGCTTTCGTATCGTCCATATCCGCGACGATCGCGGTGCCGCCGGAGAGCTCCAGCGCAGTTTCAAAAGATTCCGCCAGGCGCTGGGACAGATCGCTACGGACTTTGAAACGATCGATTACGACCTCAATGGTGTGTTTCTTTTGCAGCTCCAGCTTCGGCGGATCGGAGAGATCGCAGACCTCGCCATCAATACGGGCGCGGATGTAGCCCTGGCTGGCCAGGTTTTCCAGCGTTTTGGCGTGCTCGCCTTTGCGCTCTTTAATAATGGGCGCCAGCAGCATCAGGCGTTTGCCTTCCGGCTGAGACAGCACGTTATCCACCATCTGGCTGACGGTTTGCGCCGCCAGCGGGACGTCATGATCCGGGCAGCGCGGTTCACCCACGCGGGCGAACAGCAGACGCAGATAGTCATGTATTTCGGTAATTGTACCTACCGTAGAGCGCGGGTTATGGGATGTCGATTTCTGCTCAATTGAGATAGCGGGCGACAGCCCCTCAATATGGTCGACATCTGGTTTTTCCATCAAAGACAGAAACTGACGCGCATATGCGGAAAGGGATTCAACGTAACGACGCTGCCCTTCGGCATACAAGGTGTCAAAAGCGAGCGAGGATTTGCCAGAACCCGAAAGCCCGGTGACGACAATCAGTTTGTCGCGCGGGATGACGAGGTTGATGTTTTTGAGATTATGGGTGCGGGCGCCCCGAACTTCGATCTTATCCATTCACCTTTCCCGGATTAAAACGCTTTTTCCCGGCCGCATGGCGCTACCGGCGATCACAAACGGTTAATTATGACACAACTCAACCTGAATGGATATACAGTATTGGAATGCAAAACACAGGCTACTGTGTAACAATGTCCGCCCAAGGTTGTTTACTGGAATCAGCCTCGCATCGTAGTAAAAACGCTATTGGTAATGCTACAATCGCGCGTTTACACTTATTCAGAAACGTTTTTCAGGAGACTCGATCATGGCCAGCAGAGGCGTAAACAAGGTGATTCTCGTCGGTAATCTGGGCCAGGACCCGGAAGTACGCTACATGCCAAATGGTGGCGCAGTTGCCAACATTACGCTGGCTACTTCCGAATCCTGGCGTGATAAGCAGACCGGTGAGATGAAAGAGCAGACGGAATGGCACCGCGTTGTGCTGTTCGGCAAACTGGCGGAAGTGGCCAGCGAATATCTGCGTAAAGGTTCTCAGGTTTACATTGAAGGTCAGTTGCGTACCCGTAAATGGACCGATCAGTCCGGTCAGGACAAATACACCACTGAAGTGGTGGTCAACGTTGGCGGCACCATGCAGATGCTGGGTGGCCGTCAGGGCGGTGGCGCTCCGGCTGGCGGCAATATGGGCGGCGGTCAGCAGCAGGGCGGTTGGGGTCAGCCTCAGCAACCGCAGGGCGGCAACCAGTTCAGCGGCGGCGCGCAGTCCCGTCCACAGCAACAATCCGCTCCGGCACCGTCTAACGAACCGCCAATGGATTTCGACGACGACATCCCGTTCTGATGAATTAAAAAGGCTCCCTTCACGGGAGCTTTTTTTTGGCTGAAATAGCGTGCAATTAAATAGCAAGCTTGTCAGTTTTGTCACCGGACGTAAATATATCTACAGACTTTATGGGTTATTTCCTTTCTTGCTTATGATCAAAAAAGACAGGGTATTATTGATTATTATTCCCCCGTTATTTTGGTCAAATGAATGCTGAATCTTGCCAGGTCTTTTCAGGGATATGTGATTGGCCTGTCAGCTAACTTAAGGAAATCATCATGAATAAAGTCATTTTAATGCCCGTTGATATTCTGGCGATGGATCTTTCTGACAAAGCCATTGCCTACGCTGATCATATGGTGGACAAAGAAAACGGCGTGATCCATCTGCTGCATGTGTTCCCTAAACTGGGTACCTCCCCAATGCGTGGTTTTGCCTCGGATATCAGAAAATACGAGGAATACATGACGAATGACGCGCAAGAAAAAATGCTTAACCTTGCGAGAAAATTCAAAACGCCGTTGGAGAATATTCGTTTTGAAGTCCGTCATGGCAATATTCGTGATGAAGTAAATAACGCGGTAGAAGCGCATAACGCCGAGATGATTATCATCGGTTCGCGCAAGCCGGGTATTGCAACGCATTTGCTCGGTTCGGCTGCGGCGAATATTTTGCGATACGCGAAAATTCCGGTGATGGTCATTCGTTAATCTGCCATGCCCGGTGGCGCTTTGCTTACCGGGCCTACAAAATTCACTCCCGTAGGCCGGATAAGGCGCTTGCGCCGCCATCCGGCGTCATGCCCGGTGGCGCTTTGCTTACCGGGCTGACAAAATCCCTTTCCCGTAGGCCGGATAAGGCGCTTGCGCCGCCATCCGGCGTCATGCCCGGTGGCGCTTCGCTTACCGGGCCTACAAAATTCACTCCCGTAGGCCGGATAAGGCGCTTGCGCCGCCATCCGGCGTCATGCCTGGTGGCGCTTCGCTTACCGGGCCGACAAAACCTCTCTCCCGTAGGCCGGATAAGGCGCTTGCGCCGCCATCCGGCGTTATGCCCGGTGGCGCTTCGCTTACCGGGCCTACAAAATCCCTCTCCCGTAGGCCGGGTAAGGCGCTTGTGCCGCCATCCGTCGCCATGCCCGGTGGCGCTTCGCTTACCGGGCCTACAAAACCCTTCCCCCATCGGCAAAAAAAAAGCCTCCGCTACGGGAGGCTTTTTGCTTCGCGGTGAACCGCCGGCTATTTCCGGCGGAATTTACGGGTGAGCGGTTTCTCTATCTCCACAATGCAGAACAGCACTGCGCCGATAGCGAAGGTTATGCCCCAGTAACGCAGCGGCAGCGCTTCTGTGCCAAACAGCATCTGCATGAAAGGCATATAGATAATCGCCATTTGTAACAGCAACAGAATGCCGCTGACCATCCAGATGCCTTTATTCATCAGCAGCCCGCGTCCCAGCGAGAAACCATCCGAAACCCGACAGTTGAGCATATATACCCACTGTGCGGTGACCAGCGTCTGCAACAGCACGGTACGGATAAACTCCGGGCTGTGGCCGCGAGGCTGCAACCAGGCTTCCAGCGCAAAGGCGCAGGCTGCAATTAACGTTCCGACAAAACCGACGCGCCAGATAGCAAAGGCATCCATGACGTTCTCATTACTCTGGCGTGGCGGGCGTCGCATGATGTTGCGCTCACCGGCTTCAAATGCCAGCCCGAACGACAGCGTGGCGGAGGTCGCCATATTCATCCACAGAATCAGTACCGGCGTGAGCGGGATCAGGTTCCCAGCCAACAGGGCAATGATGATCAGCAGACCCTGCGCCAGGTTGGTGGGCATGATGAACAGAATCGTTTTCTTCAGGTTGTCGTAAACGCGACGCCCCTCCTGCACAGCGCTGGCGATGGTGGCGAAGTTATCGTCCGTCAGTACCATGTCAGCGGCTTCTTTTGTCACTTCCGTGCCTTTGATGCCCATCGCGATGCCGACGTCCGCCTGCTTCAACGCGGGGGCGTCGTTGACTCCGTCGCCGGTCATACCGACAATCTCGCCTTTGTTTTGCAGCGCCTTCACCAGACGCAGTTTATGTTCAGGGCTGGTGCGGGCAAAGATGTCGTAGGTGACAGCAGCTTCGGCTAATGCCGCATCGTCCATCTGCTCCAGTTCGTAGCCCGTTACCGCGTGGGTGCTGTTATGAATCCCCAGCATGCCGCCGATACTCATGGCCGTTTGCGGGTGATCGCCGGTGATCATCTTCACGCGAATCCCCGCCTGCTGGCAGGCCTGGATTGCGTCAATGGCTTCTGGACGCGGCGGGTCCATCATGCCTGCGATGCCCAGGAAGATCAGGCCGTCATTCAGGCACTCATGGGTGAGAGAGGCGGCTTCTGCACGTCCTGGCTTCCAGGCTGCCGCAACCATGCGCAGACCTTCTTTCGCATAGCGCGCGATCTCCGCTTCCCAGTGATTTTGCGTAAAGGCTTCAGTACCGGTAGCGGTCTGCTGTAGCTGGCACAGTTTAAACAACACATCTGGCGCACCGGTCACCAGTACGCGCTCTTCATTTCCAATGCGATGGTGCGTCGCCATGTATTTGTACTGCGAATCGAACGGGATTTTGCTGCGCAGTTCAGTTTCAATGGCGGGAAGGCGTGCTTTTGCCGCCAGCACTTTTAAGGCTCCTTCCGTTGGCCCGCCGGTGATGCCCCAGTGACCGTTTTCGTCCTGAATCAATTGGCTGTCATTACACAGGTCGATAGTGCGAAGGTAGTTCTCCAGCAGGCTGCCGGGCAGGATCTCTACCGCAGCGTCGCTCTCCTCAGTATGGATCTCGCCCATTGGCTCATAGCTGTTGCCCTGAACGCGGTAATTTTTGTCCGCCGTAATAATGGCTTTTACCGTCATCTCATTCATGGTCAGGGTGCCCGTTTTATCGGAACAGATCACGGACATCGCACCCAGCGTCTCGACCGTCGGCAGCTTGCGGATAATGGCGCGTTTGCGGGCCATCGTCTGTACGCCGAGCGACAGAATAATTGAGATGATCGCGGGCAGCCCTTCCGGTACGGCCGCGACGGCAAGGCTAATCAGAGAAAGCAGCAGTTCGCCCATCGGCATATCGCGCAGCAGCAGACTGAACACAAATAGTCCTGCCATCATGGCGACGATAATGGCGAAAATGGCTTTGCCGAGTTTATCCATCTGAACCAGCAGCGGGGTACGGTGCTTCTCAATGCCCGTCATCATCTGGTTGATGTGGCCGAGTTCAGTCTCTTCACCGGTGGCGATAACCACGCCCAGCCCGGCGCCTGCGCTGATGGTGGTGCCGGAGAACAGCAGATTTTTACGATCGCCTAACGGCAGTTCGCCGGTAAGGGTGTCGGCTGTTTTATCGACAACGGTAGACTCGCCCGTCAGGATGGCCTCTTCAACCCGCAGGTTATGGGCTTCCATAACGCGAAGATCTGCCGGGATGCGATCGCCTGCGCGCAGCACGACGATATCGCCCACCACCAGTTCGGTTGTGGGGACGGTTTCATGTTGACCGTTGCGGATCGCGACCGCTGAGTTCGACAGCATATTGCGGATGCTTTTCAGCGACTTTTCCGCGTTATTTTCCTGAATGTGGCCAATCAGGGCGTTGATAACGGCAACACCCAAAATGACGGCCGTATCCACCCAATGACCCATGACAGCAGTCAGCACCGCCGCAGCGATCAGGACATAAATCAGAACATCGTGGAAATGCGCCAGGAAGCGTAACCATGCCGGTTTGTCTGCTTTTTCTGGCAGCGCGTTAGGCCCATGCTGCGCGAGGCGCGCGCTGGCTTCATTTTGCGTCAGCCCGGAAGGCTGACTCTGCTTTTTTTCAAGTACCTCGTTAACAGATTGCTGGTACGGTTTTTTTTCAACGCATGGCGCAGAATGGAGACGATTTTTATTCGGCATTCTGGTCAATTTAAAATTCCTCGAAGTATAAAATGCATAATGTTTTGAATCGCGCTTATACTATTAAAATAAAGAGTCTGAATTATTGACATTAATCAATGGCGTTTCGTTAAAGATTATTTTATCTTGATGGTTAGATAACGCTTGTAGCGTATATTTTCAGTGTTTTGATGGAAGTGTAAATTTAGTAAAGGAGGTAATTATGTTAGGAATATATAGCGGTAGGCGATTGATGTTACTGGTTATTCTTGCAATCATCATCGCGGTAATTAGCGGGATTTCAACCTACGCTTTCGTTAAATATCTGGGTTGAAAAACACTAAATATAGTGTTCCTTACATAACTTTTAAATATTTAAGGTTAATGACAGAGAATAAAAATAAAGGGCATAAGAATATATTTTTGATGAGCAGTCTGACAGGATGAACAGACTGCTCTGGACAGGTAAAAATATGGCTAGCAGACTAACGAATAATACACATTGGTTTTCCTGTTAGCGGTTCAGGGTGAATTTCCGCATCAACCTGAAATACCTTGCGTAATAATTCTGGTTGCATCACATCAACAGGTTGCCCTTGCGCAATCACATTCCCCTGCGCCAGCACGACAAGATGATCGCAATAGCGACTTGCCTGATTCAGATCGTGCAGTACCGTCACGACCGTTTTCCCCGCCTGTTTTAGCATCTGCATGAGCGCCATCAACTCCACCTGATGATTAATGTCGAGCCAGGTGGTGGGTTCATCCAGTAATACAATGGGCGTATCCTGCGCTAACACCATCGCCAGAAACACGCGCTGCCGCTGACCGCCGGACAGCTCCGTCAGCCGCCTTTCTGCCAGCGCGTCAGTGTGCGTCTGCGCCATTGCCCGGTTGACATGCTGATGGTCGTCGCGAGAAAGCCGCCCCCACAGCGGCAGCCACGGGCTGCGGCCATAGCTGACCAGTTCCCGCACGGTGATCCCTTCCGGCGTCATGTGCTGTTGCGGCAGTAGCGCCAGGTGACGCGAAAGCGCGCGGGGTGAGAATGCCGACAGCGGCTTACCCGCAATGTGCAAGGTGCCGGATTGCGGTATGAGCAGGCGGGCAAGGCATTTCAGCAGCGTCGATTTGCCGCAGCCATTAGGCCCCAGTAATGCGGTGATCTGCCCGGCGGGTAGCGTAACCGACAGGCCGTCAAGAATGCGTTTATCACCGTATCCGGCAGTCAGGTTTTCACATCTGATATCCATTTAGCGCATCCTCACAAGCAACCAGATAAACCACGGCGCGCCGATAATGGCGGTGAGCATGCCTGCCGGAAGCTCCGTGGGAGGGTTAATGATCCTTGCCAGCAAATCGGCCAGCGTTAAGACAAATGCGCCGATTAGCGCAGCGCCGGGCAGTAGCCAGTGATGGCGCCCTCCCAGCAGGCGTCGGGTCAGGTGGGGCACGACCAGGCTGACGAAAGCTATCGGCCCGCAAACTGCCACGCTGGTGGCTGCCAGCGCGACGGCGAGGAGCAATCCCAGGCGCTGCGCCCGACTGACCGGGACGCCGAGCGTGCTGGCGCGATCATCGCCCAGCGCCAGCAGATCCAGATCGCGGCAAAACCAGGCGCTGAGTGGAATAAGCGCCAGCATTACCGGCAGCGCCACATACACAAACGACCAGCCGCGTCCCCATAAACTGCCGGTCAGCCACAGCAGCGCGTTGTTAACGTCCTGCGGGCGGGAGAGCATCAGGTAATCCGTCAGGCTGGCCCAGGTTGCCGACAACGCCACGCCGATTAACGCCAGGCGCAGGGGGGAGGAGCGACCCGCAATCGCACGCAGCAAGATCAGCGCACAAAGCCCGCCCACAAATGCCAGCAGCGGCAGCCAGACGACCGACAGCGATGGCAGCAGCATGAGTGCGCTTACCGTCGCCAGACTGGCGGCATGGTTCACCCCTAAAATATCCGGCGAGGCCAGCGGATTACGCACGATGCCTTGCACCAGTACGCCGGAAATCGCCAGGGCGGCGCCGACGAATATCGCCAGCAGCAGTCGCGGCAGACGATACTGAGTCAGAACATAGTGGTGCTCGTGACCGGTATGCCAGCCATCGATCAGCGCGGACCAGGGCAGGGGAACCACGCCCAGACGCAATGACAGCAGCGCGGTGATGCTCAGCAGGAACAACGTGATGAGCAGAATAAAGGCTTTCATCCACGCCTCCTTGCCAGCCAGACAAAACACGGCGCGCCAATCAGCGCCAGCACTGCGCCTGCCGGAAGCTCGCCCGGCCAGGCCAGCGCTCGCGCCAGAATATCCGCCAGCAGCATAAACGTTGCGCCCATCAGCAGGCTCATCGGCAGCAACTTACGCTGGTCGTGACCTGACCACGCCCTGGCCAGATGCGGCATTAACAGGCCGATAAACGCCACCGGCCCCGCCACGCTGACGCAGGCGCCGACCAGCACCAGCACGCCGATATTGACGGTAAGCCGCAGCCGAAACAGGTTTACGCCGAGCGTGTGTGCGGCGACATCGCTGACGTTGAGCAGATTAAGGGCGTTCGCCAGCAGCAGCATGACGGGAATAATCACCAGAACAAAAGGAAAGAGCTGCCAGAACTCGGCCCAGCGCACATGGGCAATACCGCCCGCCAGCCATGAAAAAATGCCGTAAGCGTGGTCTTCCGCCAATAGCAGCGTGATACGGGTCAGCGCCATACACAGCGCGGAGAGCGCGATTCCGGCGAGAATCAGTTTGTTGCGGTCGGGCTCCTGTCGCCAGCCGCCGCCAGCCAGCATCACCAGAAGCCAGGCGAGGCCTCCGCCTGCGGCGGCGATAAACGCGATGGAATACCCGCTGAGCAACATGGGGCTGAATGCGCTGGTTAACGCTATCGCCAGTGCCGCACCGCTATTAATGCCGGTCAGAGAAGGAGAGGCTAGTGGGTTATGGGTCAGGGTTTGCAGCAATGTTCCCGCCAGGGCAAGGCTGGCGCCAATCAGCAATGCCACCAGGCTGCGCGGCAGACGTAAATTACGCACCAACGCCTCCGAAAGCGGAGGCGTTGAAGAAGGAAACAGGGCATGCAGAGCACTGACGGGTGAAATCGGGATCGCCGAGTAGCAGAACAGGCTCAGCCAGAACGCAGCCAGGAGCGCCAGTATGGGTGCTCCCCAAATGATCAATGTCCTCATTGCGTGGTATCAGGCGTCTGGTGATGAAAGATTTTCACCGTATCGCCGGCAATGCGTTCCGCAGCGAAAATCCCGCGCATCCGCGCCCAGCTGTTGCTGTCGACAGCGGCAACCTGGTGGTGTTGCGACGCCTGGAGCATGGACCACAACGTATCCTGCTGCCAGCGTTTAACGATGCTCTCCTGGCGGTAGTGTGCGACAATCAGCCACTGCGGATCGAGCGCCAGTAGCCGCTCCAGATTAATCGTGGTCATTGGCGCAGAGTTGATTGCCTCCGGCACGCGCAGACCCAGCGCAGCGAGCACGCCGCCCGTATACGATTCGCGGCTGTGCAGATTAAACTGCTGTTCGCGTGAGGTGCCGAATACCACGCTGGCCCCTTTCGGCAAGTGGGCGGCAAACGCGCGCATACGTTCCCGATGCAACGTCAGCCGTTTTTGCATTTCCGCATCTTTACCTGATACTTTCCCGATGATCGCGGCGGATTGCAGATTTTCAGCGTACGTTTCATTGCGGGATTTGAGCAACAACACGGGGGCGATCTCTTGCAGCGCGGCGTAAATCCCTGCGTGGCGGCTGCTGTCAGCGATAATCAGGTCAGGCTTTAGCGCGCCGATCGCCTCAAGGCTCGGCTGAGCGCGGGTGCCGACGGGCTGCCATTGCCCAATAATCTGGCGCACTTCCGGCAGCAGACGCGTGGGATCGTTGTCATCGGCGATCCCCACCGGACTGACGTTCACCGCCGCCAGCGCATCGGCAAACGACAGTTCCAGTACGACAATCCGTTGCGGTGTTTTATTCAGGGTAAAGGCGCCGTGTTCATCCTGCACCGTCACAGCAAAAACCGGCGCTGCCAGGATGGTCAGGCTGAAAAAATAAACGCGAATAAAAGCAAACATAGTCAACTCCGGTTGCCGGATGGCGCTGCGCTTACCTGGCCTACGTCACTCTGTAGGCCAGGTAAGGCATTTACGCCGCCACCCGGCAACAAATGAACAATCAGAACTTCAGTGACCCTTGCAGGTACAGCGTTCGCGGCTGTCCGGCATAGATGCCTTTGTTGTTGTCGTCATACGAGCGGGTGTAATACTCGTGGTCGAAGATATTCTTCACGCCAAACGCCAGGTTCAGGTTGGCCATCTCGGGGCCGAAGTCATACGCCACGCGCGCGCCCCACAACATGTAACCCGGAATACGCCCGGTGCTGCCGTCCGCGCTCTCTTTCCCGGTATTGGCGTTGTCGGCAAACTGGCTGGACTGGAAATCGCTGTTCAGGTTGAACGTCCAGTTGCCGGGTTTGTAATCCACGCCCAGCGTTCCTTTATGCTTCGGTGAGAACGGCACCTGATTGCCGTAAGTGTCGCCTTTTTCGCGAATTTCGGCGTTAACGTACGCGTAGTTAGCATAAACGGCGACATTTTCCAGCGTGGGCGTCATATCGCCGAGATCGTAACGTACCTGCGTTTCCAGCCCGGTATGACGGGTTTTGCCACGGGCGGTAACCGTATCGTTAGTCTGGTTGGAGTCGTACTGATTATTAAAGTTAATCAGGAACAGCCCCATTTCCGCCGTCAGCGCGCCGTTGTCGAATCGGGTTCCGACTTCCCAGGTTCGCGCTTTTTCCGGTTCCACATTGCCGCTTTGCACAGCCTTGCCAATTTGACTGTACTGTACGGTGCCGAACGAGCCTTCAGTGTTGGCATAAAGATTCCAGCTGTCAGTGAGGTGGTAGAGGACGTTAAGCGCCGGAAGCGGGGCGTTGTAGCTCACCTCTTCGTGCGTACCTTTAACGTTGTTGTCCTGGTAGGATTCAATGTGCTCAAAACGCATACCTGGCGTAATGGTCCAGTTGCCGATATCAATTTTGTCATCGAGATACCAGGCGTGAGCTTCGGTCCCTGAACGCGTATCACGGTCATAAGGGCTGGATGTTGACGGCAACTGACCGCTGGTGGTTGCGGTGTAGTAGCGCATTTCATGCGTGGATTCATTGACATAGCGATAGCCTACGCCGACTTCATGCGCAGACGGGCCAATCATAAAGCTCTGGCTGTAGCGCGGTTCAATGCCGCGAACCCAGTAGTAGCGCGGTGAGAGCGTAATGCGTTTTCCTTGCTCTAAATAACCGCTGCGCAGGGTGCGGGTGTAGAAACCCTGAACATTGAATTTGTGCTGGCTGTCGGGCTGGTATTGATATCCCAGACTGGCAAGCTGGCGGCGGCCCCAGAAGCTGTCATACGGGCGCGTGGACTGCCAGCGATCGGCGTCGTAGTCGGCGCGGGACAGGCCGCCGGGCATATCGGCGTGACCGTCATAGTATTGCAGCAGGCTATTGAAGGTGTGTACCTCGTCAGGCGCGTATTTGCTTTTCAGCATCACGTCGTCGATACGGGTGTTGCTGTGTTCGCGCCAGTCGCTGCCGCGCGTGCCGGAGTAGAGCAGGGCCGTGCCGAAACCGTTATCCGCCGTTCCGCCTACCATCAGGTTGTGCGTCTCTTTTGGATTGTTTTGCGACGAGGTGGGGCTGAGTTGCCCTTCAACGCCGGCTTCAATACCGAAATCCTGCGGAATCGCGCGGGTCACGAAGTTCACCACGCCGCCCACGCTTTGCGGCCCATAGCGCACCGCGCCGCCGCCGCGCACCACGTCAACGGCATCCATATTGCCCAGAGAGACCGGCGCGAGCGACAGCTGCGGCTGACCGTATGGCGCAAAAGGTACGGGGATGCCGTCCATCAATACCGTCGAGCGGCTGGCCAGGCGTGGGTTAAGGCCGCGAATACCGAAGTTCATCGCCAGATCATGGCTGCCGGTGCCGTTGTTTTCCGGGGCGTTGACGCCGGGGATACGGTTCAGCGCTTCGCGCATGGTCGTCGCGCCGGTTTTGGTGAAATCATCCCGACGGATAACGTCACGCGCGCCGGCATGTTCGAACACGTCGTTTTCCCGGGCTTCACCCAGCCAGTCGCCGACTACGGTCAACGAGTCCTCGCTGGCAACCGGGGCGGCTTCCAGCGTCCAGGTGTTATCGCCTAACGATTTCTCCTGTAGGCCGCTCCCCTTTAGCAGCGTGCGCAGGCCATCTTCAAGCGCGTAGTCGCCGTGCAGTCCGTCACTGTGTTTGCCCCGCGTGAGCGAAGCATCCACTGACATAATAATGCCGCTGCGGGCAGCGTATTGATTAAGTGCTTTGTCTAAGTCTCCGGCGGCAATATCGAACTGCGTGGCAAATGCAGGCAGTGAAGCCAGTCCGGCAAGCGGAAGCAGGCTTAAACGAATCGCCATCACCAGAGGTGCTGTGTTATGAAAGGCCATCACGTCTCCATCATCATTTCTTTATTTGTATTCAGTTATGAAGTCGAACGAGCGGGGCAAAAGGGACAATAAAAATGATAATTTTTTTCGTTATCGTTTAAATGGCGGGAGACAGCGTGATCCAGTAGCGCGTAACAAACTGAATTTTCACAGGAAGCGTTTTCGCGATCGCATTCAGTACGGCATCGGTGTTGCCGAGCGGGAACGTCCCTGTCAGGCGTAATCCGGCAACGGCCGGGTCGCAACGCAGTATGCCGTGCCGGTAGCGCGAGAGCGTGGCGATGACGTCGCCCAGAGGTTTGTCGCTGAAACTTAACACGCCCTGCGTCCAGCTTGCAGACTCGTCATTCAATGATGCGACGTCGCCAAACTGCGAGGCGCTGAAGCGCACCGTTTCACCTTGCTGAATAACCCGCTTTTGTTGCGGATCTCCGGCGAGAATCGCTTCGACGGCATGTTGGCGGACGCTAAGGACGGTTTCATCGCCGTCCTGGCGTACGGTAAATTCCGTACCCAATGCGGTGAGCTGGCCCTGGCGCGTCTGTACACGAAACGGGCGTTGCAGCGCGTCTTTTCCGGTGGTAATGGCGATCTCGCCGTACCAGAGCTGGATCTGGCGCTGGCTACCGTCAAATCGCACGTTAACCGCGCTGTCGGTATTCAGCGAAAGCAACGTGCCATCCTCCAGCGTCTGCTGGCGAGTCTGCCCCCGGGCGGTACGATAATCAGCACGCAGGCCTTCGCCCAACTCCGATCGCCAGAGCTGCCAACTGCCGCCCGCGCAGACCAGCAACAGCAACCCTTTCAGTACGTGGCGGCGCGTCAGGCGGCTGTCTTTCAGCGTGTGGCTGGCGAGTTTGCCGGGGACGCTGCTCATCTGGCAGCGCAGGTTTTCGACCTGCTGCCAGGCCCATTGATTATCCTGATCTTGTTCATACCACTGCTGCCAGCGCGCTTCCTGCTGGGGGCTTACGCGCTCCCCGCTTAAAACGGCATACCAGTGTGAGGCTGAACGTAGCGCCTGGCGGCGGGCATCGGTGAGGGAGGTTTTCACAGATCATGCTCCAGGCGGAACAGCAGGCAGTGTTCCGTGGCTTTCGCGACGTACTTTTTCACCGAACTGACGGAAACATTCAGACGTTGCGCGATGTCGCTGTAGGTCAGCCCGTCAAGCTGAGAAAGCAGGAAGGCCGTTCTCGCTTTGGCGCTCAACCCGTCCAGCATCCTGTCGACAAGTTGCAGCGTTTCGAGATGCGACTGCTTTTCTTCAGCGGAAGGCGCCAGCGTTTCGGGTAACTGCGTAAGCATCTCCAGATACGCTTTTTCCAGCGCATTGCGGCGGAAAAGGTCGATCATCACCCGTTTGGCGACGGTGCAGAGAAACGACTTTGGGTCACGAATCGCCGTCAGAGATTCACCGTTAATAATACGCAGGAAGGTGTCCTGGGCGACATCGTCGGCGTCGAACGCCGACTGTAACTTTCGCGCCAGCCAGTGCGTCAGCCAGCCGTGATGCGCGCGATACAGCGATTCAAACGTTAAAGGAGCGCACTGAACTGGAGTCGGCATAGCGGAAAAGTATCAAAAGTTAATCATCACGGCGGGGATGTTAATATGAGAATAGTTCTCATTACAATAAATGATACGGCGATTTTAGCGGGATAAAGGTTAACTGGCTGTTTTTGAGAGAATAAAAAAGCCTCCGGGCGGAGGCTTATATCAGCATCAGGTCAACACCATCGGCCACTCTGGCGGGGTATGGCTCATGGCTTCTACCATCACGGCTTCGATATTGTTCCAGATTGCGGAGACATCCATCAGAGTGATGCCGAGTAACCCGGTTGCAAACCAGCAGGCCGACACGACGCCAAGGCCGCTACTGATCACCGCGAGTCCGATATAGTCGGATTTACGAAAGCGAATATTGAGCGTGCTGGCTAAAAACATGAGCACAGCGCTCAGCAGTTGCCAGCGGAGAAGAACCACGCCAGTGGTTATGGTAGCCATGAAACATTTCCTCTGAGAATAGCAGGTGCCCTGGACAGCGCGGCGTTGCTCACGGAAGGCGTGGTACACTCTGGCTATCGACGGGCATGACATCGACACTGAATGAAACAACGTTTCTGTTTCATCATTTTTTGTGAACTATATCACAATAAATTGTTTGTTAGCCAGTGCAGGGCACCCTTTTTTGTGCGCTTTATAACCACAAATTAAATATGGGTATCTGGAGGGGGCTATACCGGAAGATTATGGGGCTGGTTATTGAAGATGTATTTTTATTACCATTTTATTAGCGCCGGAAAATTAACCAGCCTGGAAATTTAACTTAATTTTTCTGCATTAATCGGAAAAAACCCTGGAAAATTCTTACTCCTTTTGGATTAGAATATTCCCTAATAAAAATAAGCATAACTTTAAGTTTGCCTTACGGGAAAATATTATCGTCATCCGTCAATATCAGACTTTTACCAGGAAAAGTCTGTTGCTAATGTCGCTTAATTCATGCAACGTAATCACCTGTTTGTTATAGCATCCGCCTTGATGATGACAGGCACAGACAATTCAGGGATACAGGGCCGAAATGAATCATAGCGCGCAACGAAAGTTGCTGAGATTCCTTGGAACAATCATGGTGGTATTACTCCCCGTGATGCTGGCGCTATGGTTTGCCCACATGCGGGCGGTGTCTGAAACCCGTAATCAACTGCACTCTTTTGCCGAGTTGGCATTAGAAAAAACGGAACTGGTTGTCCAGCAGGTGGAGCTGGCCCGCGACGCGATACAGCAGTATCAGGGAAAAGCCTGTACTCCTGCGCATCAAAAACGAATGCAGGATATTATTCGTGGTCGTCTGTATATCAGCGAGTTAATTTATGCGCAAGACGATCATTTTTTATGCTCTACGGTAATGGCGCCTGCCAGTCCTTATATTATCCCTGCCGCAGATTATAAACGAGAACCAGACGTTTCTATTTATTACTATCGTGATACGCCATTCTTTGCTGGCTACAAAATGACGTATATGCAAAGAGGACACTATGTCGCGGTAATAAACCCGTTGTCTTACAGCGAGGTGATGTCAGACGATCCGACTCTGGCTTGGGGTGTATATGACACGGTGACGAACTCCTTTTTCTCCGTGAGCGAGCAGGCAAACGTCGAACAATTATTACCGTTGCTGCACCGTGATGAATCTACCTTTCAGCAAAATAATCGCTTCTATACTATTGCCCATTCAGAAAAACGTCCGATCGCGATAATTGTTTCCACTGATAACGCGCGTTTCTATCAGAACCTGTACCATCAGGCGACGTTAACGCTGCCGTTAGGCATTATCTGTAGCATCATTGTGTTATTGATGTGGTCGCGTACGCGTGAGGAATATCATTCACCGCGCCGTTTGTTGCAGCGAGCGATCGATAAACGTCAACTGCGTCTTTATTATCAGCCCATTATTGATATTCAAAATGAAAAATGCGTGGGGGCGGAGGCGCTATTGCGCTGGCCTGGTTTTGAAGGGCAGGTGATGAGCCCGGCAGAGTTCATCCCGCTGGCTGAAAAAGAGGGGATGATTGCGCAGATTACCGATTACGTGGTGGAAGAAGTATTCAACGATCTGGGACATTTTCTCGCCTCGCAACCTCATCTTTATATCTCTATTAATCTCTCCGCTTCTGATTTCCACTCCTCCCGGCTTATCGCGTTAATTGCGGAGAAAGCCCGCCAGCATTCCGTTCTTGCGCAACAAATTAAGGTGGAAGTGACGGAGCGCGGCTTTATTGACGTGCCGAAAACCACGCCGGTTATTCAGGCATTTCGTCAGGCAGGTTTTGAAGTGGCGATTGATGATTTTGGAACAGGGTATTCAAACCTGCACAACCTGTATTCATTGAATGTCGATATTCTGAAGATTGATAAATCCTTTATCGACACGCTGACCACCAATAGCACCAGCCATCTGATCGCGGAACATATCATCGAAATGGCGCAAAGTTTACACCTGAAGGCCATTGCCGAAGGCGTGGAAACGGCAGATCAGGTGAACTGGCTGTTCAAGCGCGGCGTTCAGTATTGTCAGGGATGGTATTTTGCGAAGGCGATGCCGCCGCAGGCGTTTATTCAGTGGTTGCAACAGTCGCCCGCACTCCTGATGCAGCGCGGGCAGTAAGGTTACAGGCGATGACGGTAGTCGCTGGGCGTGCGGTCAAACTCGCGGCGGAAGACGCGCGAAAATGTCTGTTGCGACACATATCCCAGATCCATCGCGATATCAAAAATGGGGCGCTCGGTCGTTCGTAGCTCTACGGCGGCCAGCAGGAGTCGGCGCTGACGAATATAGTCGCCCAGCGTCTGATGCATCACCGTGCGGAACATCCGCTGTAAATACCACTTCGAGTAACCTGATTTTTTTGCGACCACATCAATGTTCAGCGGTTGGTCGATATGTTCATCAATCCATTCAATAAGGGTCTGAATTATCTGCTGATGGGACATATTGCTGCCTCTTTCTCAGTGTTCGATTCGTCGTTTTGTCTGCGGGCGAGTATAATTCCTCAAGTTAACTTGAGGTAAAGCGATTTATGGAAAAGAAATTACCGCGTATAAAGTCCCTGCTTACGCCGGGTGAGGTGGCGAAACGTAGCGGTGTGGCGGTATCGGCGCTGCACTTTTATGAGAGCAAAGGGCTTATCAGCAGTGTCCGTAACAGCGGCAATCAGCGGCGATATAAGCGCGATGTGCTGCGCTATGTGGCGATCATCAAGATTGCTCAACGTATTGGCATTCCTCTGGCGACCATTGGCGAAGCGTTTGGCGTATTGCCTGAGGGGCATACGTTGAGCGCAAAGGAGTGGAAGCAGCTTTCTTCGCAATGGCGCGAGGAGCTGGACAGACGTATTCATACTCTGGTGGCGTTGCGTGATGAGCTGGACGGCTGCATCGGCTGCGGCTGTTTGTCGCGTAGCGATTGCCCGCTGCGCAACCCCGGCGATCAGCTCGGTACGCAGGGAACAGGGGCGCGATTGCTGGAAGATGATTAAATGTCGTTTCGCCGGGACGCGCGTAGGCCGGATAAGCGAGCGCCATATCGCCGCGCATAAAACTAAAGCGCCGCAAGGGCGCTTTAGTTTGTTTCCGGTCTTTGTCTTTCGCTCTATCCCGTTGGTTCACGGGAGGGTTTCCCCCGACATCAACACCCCTCAGTCGAGCACGTGGTGGAGGTTCCGGTTTGTGTTGATACTGTAATTGTATGCCATGCCCGCCCGTTTGCCAGTGTATTGTCTGTTTTTTAGCCGAAATTTTTACGCCATCTCTCGCTCTTTTCTATAGTTAATTTGAATGAAAAACAGGAGACAGCCATGCTGACGGTGCATCATTTGAATCAATCTCGTTCCCAGCGCGTGCTCTGGGCGCTGGAGGAGCTGTCGCTGCCCTACCAGATTGTTCGCTACCAGCGTGAAAAAACCATGCTTGCGCCACCGGCGCTGAAAAAAATCCACCCGCTTGGAAAATCGCCCGTTATTGAAGATAACGGTGAGATCCTCGCCGAATCCGGCGCCATCCTGGAGTATTTGCAGGAAACCTATGACCACGCAGGGCAGTTTAAACCTGCCGATGCCCGGCAAAAACGGCAGTATCGGTTCTGGCTGCATTATGCGGAAGGCTCGTTAATGCCAATGCTGTTAATGAAACTGGTGTTTGTCAGCCTGGGTAAACCGCCGGTGCCATTTGGGTTACGCACGCTGGGCGGCATTCTGGGGCAGGGCGTGCAAAAAGCGTATCTCAACCCGCAACTGGAGACGCATGCGCGCTACATTGATGCGCATCTTGCCGCGCAGCCCTGGTTTGCCGGGGAACATATCAGCATGGCGGATATCCAGATGAGTTTTCCTCTGTTTGCGTTACTGAGCCGAGGCGGAATTAACGACCTGACGCACATTAGCGCCTGGAAGAAGCGCGTAGAGATGCGCCCGGCGTGGCAAAGGGCTATCCAGCAAGGCGGTCCTTTTGAGATCCCTGGCGGATAGACGGATGTGTCAGTCGTCCGCCCGAGAAAAAATGTTATCAGATTGCGCATTGACGATAACGTTTGCGCATCGACTGGCGATTTATTGAGCGTGATGAAAAGAAATAAGCAAAAAGCCGCAAAGTTTAGTTGAAAAGCCCCGTATTATCGCTGGATAATCGTTTGCTTTTTTTTACTACCCGTTTTGTATGCGCGGAGTTAAACGTTTGCTTTTTTGCGACACCCCTTATTGTTGCAAACGTAGCACAAGGAGATGACGTTTCGCTGGCAGTGGATTGTCCACCACGCATACTCGACGAAAAATAAACTCTCAGGGGATGTTTTCTATGTCTACGCCTTCAGCGCGTACCGGCGGTTCACTCGACGCCTGGTTTAAAATTTCACACCGTGGAAGCACCGTCCGTCAGGAAGTGGTTGCCGGATTAACGACTTTCCTGGCGATGGTCTACTCCGTTATCGTGGTTCCGGGGATGCTGGGTAAAGCCGGATTCCCGCCTGCCGCCGTATTTGTGGCGACCTGCCTGGTGGCTGGCGTCGGTTCTATTGTTATGGGTCTGTGGGCGAACCTGCCGTTGGCTATCGGTTGCGCCATCTCGTTGACCGCCTTCACCGCGTTTAGCCTGGTGCTGGGTCAGCACATTAGCGTTCCGGTTGCGCTGGGTGCGGTATTCCTGATGGGCGTGCTGTTTACCATCATCTCGGCGACCGGTATCCGTAGCTGGATCCTGCGCAACCTGCCGCATGGCGTGGCGCACGGCACCGGCATCGGTATCGGCCTGTTCCTGTTGCTGATCGCCGCGAATGGCGTGGGTCTGGTGATTAAGAACCCGCTGGACGGTCTGCCGGTCGCGCTGGGTAACTTTGATTCTTTCCCGGTTATCATGTCGCTGATTGGTCTGGCGGTCATTATCGGCCTGGAAAAACTGAAGGTGCCGGGTGGCATTCTGCTGACCATTATTGGTATTTCGGTTGTGGGTTTGATCTTCGATCCATCCGTCCATTTCTCCGGCTTTTTTGCTATGCCGTCTTTAAGTGATGAACACGGCAACTCGCTGATTGGCAGCCTGGATATTATGGGCGCGCTGAACCCGATCGTCCTGCCGAGCGTGCTGGCGCTGGTGATGACCGCTGTTTTCGACGCCACCGGCACGATTCGCGCGGTCGCTGGCCAGGCGAACCTGCTGGATAAAGACGGGCAGATTATTGATGGCGGCAAAGCGCTGACCACCGACTCCCTGAGCAGCGTGTTCTCTGGTCTGGTTGGCGCAGCGCCTGCGGCGGTATACATTGAATCGGCGGCGGGTACGGCGGCAGGCGGTAAAACGGGTCTGACGGCGATCACCGTCGGCGTCCTGTTCCTGCTGATCCTGTTCCTCTCTCCGCTCTCTTATCTGGTTCCGGTCTACGCGACCGCGCCCGCGCTGATGTACGTCGGCCTGCTGATGCTGAGCAACGTGGCGAAAATCGACTTCGCTGACTTTGTGGATGCGATGGCGGGTCTGATCACGGCGGTGTTTATCGTCCTGACCTGCAACATCGTAACCGGCATTATGATTGGTTTTGCTACGCTGGTGATCGGCCGCATTGTGTCGGGCGAATGGCGTAAGCTGAACGTCGGCACCGTGGTAATTGCCGTAGCGCTGGTCGCCTTCTATGCGGGCGGCTGGGCTATCTGATTCCTGGCGTCCTCTAAAAACGGGTGGCTTTTGCCGCCCGTTTTTATTTTCAGGACACATCCCGTTGTCTTTTGCGTTACTCTGAGGAAGATAGAATTGAGGCACGACGCCTCACGTTTTAAAACATAAGAAATATCGCAAACAGGGAACGCATGGAAATCTTCTTCACAATACTCATCATGACCCTTGTGGTCTCGCTGTCGGGGGTATTTACTCGTGTATTGCCCTTCCAGCTTCCTTTACCCCTCATGCAAATCGCCATTGGCGCGCTGCTGGCATGGCCGACGTTTGGTTTGCATGTGGAATTTGACCCTGAACTGTTCCTGGTGTTGTTTATTCCGCCGCTGTTGTTCGCAGACGGCTGGAAAACGCCGACCCGGGAGTTTCTTGAACATGGGCGAGAGATTTTCGGTCTGGCGCTGGCGCTGGTGCTGGTCACGGTGGTCGGAATTGGCTTTATGATTTACTGGCTGGTGCCGGGCATTCCGCTGATACCGGCCTTCGCGCTGGCTGCCGTACTGTCGCCGACCGATGCGGTTGCGCTTTCCGGCATTGTCGGCGAGGGGCGCATTCCGAAGAAAATTATGGGCATCCTGCAAGGCGAGGCGTTGATGAACGACGCGTCCGGCCTGGTGTCGTTGAAATTTGCCGTCGCTGTGGCGATGGGGACGATGGTGTTTACCGTCGGCGGGGCGACGGTGGAGTTCTTTAAAGTCGCAGTGGGCGGTATTCTGGCGGGCTTTGTCGTCAGTTGGTTATACGGTCGCTCCCTGCGTTTCCTGAGCCGTTGGGGCGGGGATGAGCCAGCGACGCAAATCGTCCTGCTGTTCCTGCTGCCGTTCGCCTCCTACCTGATTGCGGAACATATCGGCGTATCCGGCATTCTTGCCGCTGTGGCGGCCGGGATGACCATCACCCGCTCCGGTGTTATGCGTCGCGCGCCGCTGGCGATGCGTCTGCGCGCCAACAGCACCTGGGCGATGCTGGAGTTTGTCTTTAACGGCATGGTCTTTCTGCTGTTGGGTCTGCAACTGCCAGGGATTCTGGAGTCGTCGCTGGTGGCGGCGGAAGCCGATCCCAACGTTGAAACCTGGATGCTGTTCACCGATATCGTGCTGATTTATGCCGCGCTGATGCTGGTGCGCTTTGGCTGGCTGTGGACGATGAAGAACTTCAGTAATCGCTTCCTGAAGAAAAAGCCGATGGAGTTTGGCGCCTGGACGATGCGTGAAGTCCTCATCGCCTCCTTTGCGGGGGTACGCGGGGCGATTACGCTGGCCGGTGTGCTCTCTATCCCGCTATTGTTGCCGGATGGTAACGGCTTCCCGGCGCGCTATGAGCTGGTATTCCTTGCGGCGGGCGTGATTTTGTTCTCGCTGTTTGTGGGGGTCGTGATGCTGCCGATTCTGTTGCAACATCTGGAAGTGGGCGATCACTCACAGCAGCAGAAAGAGGAGCGAATCGCCCGCGCCGCCACGGCGGAAGTGGCGATTGTCGCGATTCAGAAGATGGAAGAACGTCTGGCGGCAGATACCGAAGAGAACATCGATAACCAGTTACTCACCGAGGTCAGCTCCCGTGTGATTGGTAATTTGCGTCGCCGCGCCGATGGGCGTAACGATGTGGAAAGCTCAATGCAGGAAGAGAACCTCGAACGGCGCTTCCGCCTGGCGGCGCTACGCTCGGAACGTGCAGAATTGTACCACCTGCGCGCGACGCGTGAGATCAGTAACGAAACCCTGCAAAAACTGCTGCATGACCTGGATTTGCTGGAAGCATTGTTGATCGAGAATCAGTAAGCACCCGTATCGCCCGGTGGCGCTTCGCTTACCGGGCCTACAAAATGCATTCCCGTAGGCCGGATAAGGCGCTTGCGCCGCCATCCGGCGAGCGAGGTATTATTCCTGCGTTAACCAGAACCCTTCACAACACGTCAACCACGCCCTGGCGCTGTGGGACAAATAAACGCCTTCGCGCCAGATCATGCCTAACTGCCAGCGTAAATCACTCTCCAGCGGGAGCCAACGCAGGGTTTGTTTATCCAGCCGTTGGCAAATCGGCTCCGGCAAAATCGCAATTCCGACGCCGGCCTGCACCATAGCGGCCAGGAAATCCCACTGACCGCTGCGTACCGCAATACGCGGCTTCACATCATGCTGCTTAAAAAGCCGCATCAGCTGGCGATTCAACGCAAAATCTTCGTTGTAGATAAGCAGAGGATGCTCCGCCAGCGCTTCGGGGGAAATCGACTCGCACGCCATCCACTTACCGGAACGCGGCACCAGCACGCATAGCGGGTGGCTGAACAGCGGCAAGGTCGTCAGTCCGCTCTCTTCCTCCACCGGCAGCGCGGTCATCGCCACATCCAGCTCGCCGTTCATTACCGCCTGCTGTACCGTCAAACCGCCAAATTCTGCAATCTTCAGTTCCACACCCGGATAACGCTGGCGAAACAGGCTAATCGGCCCGGCCATCAGCATGCCGACCATCGGCGGGATACCAAGCCGCAGCAGCCCTTTATTGAGATGATTAATATCGCCCAGCTCTGCTTCCAGCTGGCGAAATTCAGCGAGGATCGCCAGGCCGCGCTCGAACACCACGCGCCCGGTATCCGTCAGCAGCAGACGTCGCCCATCGCGGATCAGCAGCGTGCAATTAAGCTCATCTTCCAGATTCTTCAGCATCTTGCTGATGGTGGGCTGAGTGACAAATAACTTCTCCGCTGCGCGGGTGAAACTCTGCTGGCGCACCACCTCGACAAAATAACGCAGCGTTCTGATATCCATGATTATTCCTTAAGACTATGCCTGCAATGAGTTTAATTCATTTCAGTAGTGGACGGGCGCTCTCTATACTGGCGTTCCGTTTTATTTTTCAGGACATTCCCTCATGGCTGTGGCGATAAGCCGTGTTACGCCTGCTGTTATGCAACGACTCCAGATACCGGTTCAGGTACTGCTGTATGCAGGTTTATTTGTTTTTGCTCAATATCTTGTTTCATGGCTGCATCTGCCGCTTCCCGCCAATCTGGTTGGGATGGCGTTGATGCTGGCGCTGATTGTCTGTCGGGTGATCCCGCTTAACTGGGTTCGTGCGGGCGCACACTGGCTACTGGCGGAAATGCTGCTGTTCTTTGTCCCCGCCGTGGTGGCGGTCGTTAACTATGCGCAACTGCTGTTGATGGACGGCTGGCGCATCTTCGCCGTGATTGCGATCAGCACGCTGATGGTGCTTGGCGCAACCGCATGGGTGGTGGATAACGTATACCGCTATGAGATGAGCAGGGTAAACCGTGAGTAATTTTCAGCTAAGCGTACTGTGCCTGGTCATCACGCTGGGGATCTATTTCGTCAATAAGCGGCTGTACCGTCGCTTTCGTAAGCTGCCGTTGATGCCGCTGGTGCTCACGCCCGCGCTGTTGGTATTGATACTGGTGTTTGGCCATATCTCCTGGCAGAACTACATTGGCGAATCGCACTGGCTGCTGTGGTTGTTAGGCCCGGCGACCATCGCGTTTGCCGTTCCGGTTTACGATAATCTCGCCATCATTAAACGCCACTGGATGTCGCTGACGGCGGGCGTGGTAACGGCAACCGTGGTGGCGGTCACCAGTTCCGTCTGGCTGGCGCGCCTGTTTACGCTGCCGGATGAGATTCAGCGCAGCCTGGCCGTGCGTTCCGTCACCACGCCATTTGCGCTGGCGGCGGCAGAGCCGCTGGGCGGTCAGCCGGATTTAGTGGCGCTCTTTGTGGTGGTGACCGGCGTGTTCGGGATGGCGGTTGGCGATGCGCTGTTTTTGCGACTGTCTATTCGTGAAGGAATGGCGAAAGGGGCCGGGTTTGGCGCGGCATCACATGGGGCCGGTACGGCGCGTTCGTATGAACTGGGTCAGCAGGAGGGCGTCGTCGCCAGTCTGGTGATGATGCTGTCCGGTGTGATGATGGTGCTGGCGGCGCCGCTGGTCGCAAAAGTGATGTTCTGATGTTGTCCTCCGACCCGTAGGCCGGAGGAGTGCGCTGAATTAATGCGCGCGGCCTTGCTCAACGCCGTACCCGGTCTGGGAACGGATGAACTGGGCGCGGAACTGCTCACGCTCGCGATTACCTTCCGCAGAATTATCGGTAGCGGAGAAGAACCAGATCCCGATAAAGGCAACGCTGATGGAGAACAGCGCCGGATACTCATACGGGAAGATGGCTTTTTCGTGGCCGAGGATTTGCACCCAAATCGTTGGGCCGAGAACCATCAGCACGACAGCCGTCACCAGACCTAACCAGCCGCCCATCATCGCGCCGCGCGTGGTCAGCTTCGACCAGTACATGGAGAGCAGGATGATTGGGAAGTTGCAGCTCGCCGCGATGGCAAACGCCAGGCCGACCATGAAGGCGATATTCTGGTTTTCAAACAGCACGCCCAGAATGATGGCGATCACGCCCAGCACCAGTACGGTAATTTTCGATACCCGCAATTCTTCGCGTTCGGTCGCGCCTTTACGAAACACGTTCGCGTACAGGTCGTGAGATACCGCCGATGCGCCTGCCAGCGTCAGACCGGCCACGACCGCCAGGATCGTTGCGAAGGCCACCGCAGAGATAAAGCCGAGGAACAGGTTGCCGCCTACCGCGTTCGCCAGATGAACCGCCGCCATGTTGTTGCCGCCGATTAACGCGCCTGCGGCATCTTTATACTCCGGGTTAGCGCCGACCAGCATGATCGCGCCGAAGCCGATAATAAAGGTCAGGATGTAGAAATAGCCCATAAAGCCAGTGGCGTAAAACACGCTCTTACGCGCTTCGCGGGCATCGCTGACGGTAAAGAAACGCATCAGAATGTGCGGTAAGCCTGCCGTACCGAACATCAGCCCCAGGCCTAATGACAGCGCGGAGATCGGGTCGTTGACCAGACCGCCAGGGCTCATAATGGCTGAACCTTTCGGGTGTACCGCCATCGCTTCGGTGAACAGGTTGTTGAAGCTGAAGCCGACGTGCTTCATCACCATGAACGCCATAAAGCTGGCGCCGAACAGCAGCAGTACGGCTTTGATAATCTGTACCCATGTCGTTGCCAGCATGCCGCCGAACAGGACGTACATCATCATCAGAACGCCCACCAGCACGACCGCAATGTGGTAGTTCAGACCGAACAACAGTTCGATCAGTTTACCTGCCCCCACCATCTGGGCGATGAGGTAAAGCGCCACGACCACCAGCGAACCACAGGCAGACAGAATGCGGATCGGCCCCTGTTTCAGTCGGTAAGAGGCGACGTCGGCAAAGGTATAGCGACCCAGGTTACGCAAGCGCTCGGCGATCAGGAACAGAATGATAGGCCAGCCCACCAGGAAGCCGAGTGAATAGATCAGCCCGTCATAACCGGAGGTGAACACCAGAGCGGAAATCCCGAGGAACGATGCTGCCGACATATAGTCGCCGGCGATCGCCAGCCCATTCTGGAAGCCGGTAATATTCCCGCCTGCCGTGTAATAGTCGCTGCGTGAACGGACGCGTTTAGAGGCCCAGTAGGTGATGCCGAGCGTAAACACCACGAAAATCAGGAACATAACGATTGCCTGCCAGTTGGTTGGCTGGCGTTCTACTGCACCGCTAATGGCATCCGCTGCGTTTGCAGCGAAGGGTAGTGTGGCGGCAAGCGCCGTCAGGACTCTCTTCATGATGCTTTAACCTCGTGCAGTACGGCGTTGTTAAGACGGTCGAATTCACCATTCGCCCGCCAGATGTAAATACCGGTCAGGATGAAGGAGATCAGAATGACGCCCACCCCAATTGGAATACCCCGGGTGACATTGGTGCCGGCGTGTAGCGGGGTGCCCAGCCAGCCCGGCGCGAAGGCGATCAGTAAAATAAAGCTGATATAAACCGCCAGCATGATGACCGACAGGATGGTGGCAAACCGTTGCCGTTTTTCGACTAACTCCCTGAAACGCGCACTGTCTTCTATCCGTTGATAAATATTGTCATTCATCACAGAGTCTCCAGAGATAAGGTAGGGGGATTTTTTTATTTTGCCGGATGGCGGCTGAAGCCTTATCGGGCCTACAAGCGATGTTGAACCTGTAGGCCCGATAAGCAGCGCGCCATCGGGCATTTCACGGTTAGGGTTATGAAGGCATTGCGATGGCCTGCTTCTCTTCGAGCAGTTTCTCGACCACGCCAGGATCGGCGAGAGTTGAGGTATCGCCCAGATTGCTGGTATCGCCCGCTGCGATTTTGCGCAAAATACGGCGCATGATTTTGCCGGAACGCGTTTTCGGCAGTGAGTCTGTCCAGTGCAGCACGTCCGGTGTTGCCAGCGGGCCAATTTCTTTACGTACCCAGTTGCGTACTTCGGTATACAGCTCCGGCGACGGATCTTCGCCGTGATTCAGCGTGACATAGGCGTAGATGGCCTGGCCTTTGATGTTGTGCGGAATACCGACCACCGCGGCTTCGGCAATCTTCGGATGCGACACCAGCGCGGATTCAATCTCCGCCGTGCCCAGACGATGGCCGGAAACGTTCAGTACGTCATCGACGCGCCCGGTGATCCAGTAGTAACCATCTTCATCACGACGCGCGCCGTCGCCGCTGAAATACATGTTTTTGAAGGTAGAGAAGTAGGTCTGCTCAAAACGCTCGTGATCGCCGAACAGGGTACGCGCCTGACCCGGCCAGGAGTCGGTAATCACCAGATTGCCTTCGGTCGCCCCTTCCTGCGGGTGGCCTTCGTTATCCACCAGCGCGGGCTGCACGCCAAAGAACGGACGCGTGGCGGAACCGGCTTTCAGTTCAGTCGCGCCGGGCAGCGGCGTGATCATGAATCCGCCGGTTTCGGTCTGCCACCAGGTGTCCACTACCGGGCATTTTTCGTTACCGATCTTCTTCCAGTACCATTCCCACGCTTCCGGGTTGATTGGTTCGCCGACGGAACCGAGGATGCGCAGCGAAGAGCGATCGGTGCCTTCAATCGCCTTATCGCCTTCCGCCATCAGAGCGCGAATAGCGGTTGGGGCGGTGTAGAGAATAGTAACCTGGTGCTTATCCACCACCTGCGCCATCCGCGCTGGCGTCGGCCAGTTTGGCACGCCTTCAAACATCAGGGTGGTTGCGCCGCAGGCCAGCGGCCCATACAGCAGGTAGCTGTGCCCGGTCACCCAGCCTACGTCTGCGGTACACCAGTAGATATCGTCCGGGTGATAGTCAAAGACATACTTAAAGGTGGTGGCGGCATAAACCAGATAGCCGCCGGTGGTATGCAGCACGCCTTTTGGCTTGCCGGTTGAACCGGAGGTGTAGAGGATAAACAGCGGGTCTTCCGCATTCATCTCTTCCGGCTGATGGTCAGCGCTGGATTTCTCAATCACGTCGCTCCACCACAGATCGCGGCCTTCATGCCAGTCGACTTTCCCGCCAGTACGTTTTAAAACCACCACATGTTCAACGCTGTTCACATTCGGGTTTTTCAGCGCATCATCGACGTTCTTTTTCAGCGGGATGCCGCGTCCGGCACGCACGCCTTCATCGGCGGTGATCACCAGACGTGAGCTGGAGTCGATGATTCGCCCGGCAACCGCTTCCGGCGAGAAGCCGCCGAAGATCACCGAATGCACCGCGCCAATGCGCGCGCAGGCCAGCATCGCCACCGCCGCCTCCGGCACCATCGGCATATAAATAGCCACGACGTCGCCTTTCTTAATGCCCAGCTCCAGCAGCGTATTGGCGAAACGACAAACATCGCGATGCAATTCGCGATATGAAATGTGTTTGCTCTGGGTGGCGTCATCGCCTTCCCAGATGATGGCGGTACGGTCGCCGTTTTCTTGCAGATGGCGGTCAAGGCAGTTTGCCGCCAGGTTCAGCGTGCCATCTTCATACCATTTAATCGACACGTTGCCGGGCGCAAAGGAGGTGTTCTTCACTTTTTTATACGGTGTAATCCAGTCGAGAATCTTTCCCTGTTCACCCCAAAAGGTATCTGGCTCGTTAATAGATTGTTGATATTTCGCCTCATACTGCTCCGGGTTTATCAGGCAACGATCCGCAATGTTTGCGGGAATAGCGTGTTTATGTATTTGGCTCATGGCTTTTGTTCTCCTTGTAAGATGTTAATAATATGTCTCACAAAAGTTAAATGTAGGGGCTTTGGCAGTTTTGTTTAGTATTTGCGCGGCAGATCACGCAATAACGGAACTGTGCAAATAAACGGCAAAGTGATTTTTGAAGGAATCTCGCAAAAATGGATTAATACCCGCGATAACATGCAGTTACAGGCGAGTTGTTGAAAAAGTGATCCGCGTCGAATGCTAACGAAAGGAGTAGGTTTAAGGAGGGTGGTATAACTCTAAAGTGGTATTTTACATGCACTTACAATTGATTAAAGACAACATTTTTAATGGGGTTTTTTGTTACACATAGAGGGGAGCAATGTCATGACAGTATTCGTGCGGTTGCTGTTGTGGAAAAACAAAATAAAGAACCGCCATTGAAGGCAATGGCGCAATCTGGATGAGACCTCTATGGCAAGGACAATATTACGCGCACGCCGTTTCTTCAGCCTGATATTACCGTTTTTTTTCATTTCCTCTGTATACGCTGAACAAACGTCCGTTCCCGCAAAGACCGTCACCGTTGAAGCGAAGAATGAAACCTTCGCCCCTCAGCATCCCGATCAATATCTCTCATGGAAAGCGACGTCAGAACAGTCAACGCGTGAAGATGCGCTGGCAGAAGACCCGCGTCTGGTGATCCTGTGGGCGGGATACCCCTTCTCGCGTGACTACAATAAGCCGCGCGGGCACGCTTATGCGGTTACCGATGTGCGTGAAACCCTGCGTACCGGCGCACCGAAAAATGCCGAAGATGGCCCATTGCCGATGGCCTGCTGGAGCTGTAAAAGCCCGGATGTGGCGCGTCTGATCCAGAAAGATGGCGAAGACGGCTACTTCCACGGTAAATGGGCGCGCGGCGGCCCGGAAATCGTCAATGCCCTGGGCTGCGCCGACTGCCATAACACCGCCTCAGACGATTTCGCCAAAGGCAAACCAGCGTTAACGCTCTCCCGTCCTTATGCCGAGCGCGCGATGGAAACCATCGGCAAACCGTTTGATAAAGCCAGCCGTTTTGACCAGCAATCTATGGTGTGCGGGCAGTGCCATGTGGAGTACTACTTTGACGGTAAAAACAAAGCCGTCAAATTCCCGTGGGATGAGGGAACAAAAGTCGAGGATATGGAGAAATATTACGACGCCATCGCCTTCTCTGACTGGACAAACCCGCTGTCGAAAACGCCAATGCTGAAAGCGCAGCACCCGGAATATGAAACCTGGAGCGTGGGCATTCACGGCAAGAACAACGTGACCTGTATTGATTGTCACATGCCGAAAGTGCAGAACGCCGAAGGCAAACTCTACACCGACCATAAGATTGGCAACCCGTTTGATAACTTCGCCCAGACCTGCGCCAACTGCCACACCCAGGATAAAGCCTCCCTGCAAAAAGTGGTTGCTGAGCGTAAACAGGCGATTCATGACCTGAAAATCAAGGTTGAAGATCAGTTAGTACACGCGCATTTCGAAGCGAAAGCAGCGTGGGATGCGGGCGCGACAGAAGCGGAAATGAAACCGATTCTGGACGATATTCGTCATGCGCAGTGGCGCTGGGATCTGGCGATTGCCTCGCACGGCATCCATATGCATGCCCCGGATGAAGGTCTGCGTATGCTGGGCGGCGCGATGGATAAAGCGGCGGATGCCCGTACCAAACTGGTGCGTCTGCTGGGCAGTAAAGGCATCACTCATGAAATCCCGCTGCCGGATATCTCCACCAAAGAGAAAGCCCAGAAAGCGATTGGTTTGAACATGCAGCAAATCAACGCCGAGAAGCAGGACTTCATCAAGACGGTGATTCCGCAATGGGAAGATCAGGCGCGTAAAAACGGTCTGTTAAGCCAATAACCTCACATGTGACAAATTTGCCGGATGGCAGCGCAAGCGCTTTATCCGGCCTACGGAAGTCTTGTAGGCCTGATAAGCGTAGCGCCATCAGGCATTATGCAACGGAGTGAATATGAGCGTATTACGTTCGTTATTAACTGCTGGGGTGCTGGCGTCAGGTCTGTTCTGGAGCCTGTGTGGGATAACCGCTACCCCAACGCCGCAGGACTCAGAGCAACGCTGGACGGTCACCCAGCAGCGTAATCCAGATGCTGCTTGTCTGGATTGCCACAAGCCGGATACCGAGGGTATGCACGGTAAGCACGCTTCTGTCGTTAACCCGAACAACAAGCTGCCGGTTACGTGCACCAACTGTCACGGTCAGCCATCGCCTAAACACCGCGAAGGGGTGAAAGATGTGATGCGCTTTAATGACCCGATGTATACGGTAGAGCAGCAGAACAGCGTCTGTATGTCCTGCCACCTGCCTGAGCAGCTGCAAAAAGCGTTCTGGCCGCATGATGTCCATGTGACCAAAGTGGCGTGCGCCAGCTGTCACTCGCTGCATCCACAGCAAGACACGATGCAGACGCTCAATGAGAAAGGACGGATTAAGATTTGCGTCGATTGCCACAGCGATCAGCGCACCAATCCGCACTTTAACCCGGCGTCCGTTCCCTTGCTTAAGGAGCATCCATGAGTTGCTCTCGTCGCCAGTTTATCACCCGCGTCGGCGCGCTGGTGGCGGTCAGCGGAACAGCAGGACGCGTGGTGGCGAAAACGTTGAATATCAACGGCGTGCGTTATGGCATGGTGCATGATGAGTCATTATGCATCGGCTGTACCGCCTGTATGGATGCCTGTCGGGAAGTGAACCAGGTGCCGGAGGGCGTGTCGCGTCTGACGATTATCCGCAGCGAGCCGCAGGGGACGTTTCCTGACGTGAAGTATCAATTCTTCCGTCATTCGTGCCAGCACTGCGACCATGCGCCCTGCGTCGATGTTTGCCCGACCGGGGCGTCATTCCGCGATGCCGCCAGCGGTATCGTCGATGTGAACCCGGATCTGTGCGTCGGCTGCCAGTATTGCATTGCGGCGTGTCCTTATCGCGTACGCTTTATCCATCCGGTCAGCAAGACGGCGGATAAGTGCGATTTCTGCCGGAAAACCAACCTGAAAGCGGGTAAGTTGCCCGCCTGCGTCGAGTCCTGCCCGACAAAGGCGCTGACGTTTGGCAACCTGGACGATCCCAACAGCGACATCTCTCGTCTGCTGCGGCAGAAAACCACCTACCGCTACAAGCTGGCGCTGGGTACGAAACCGAAGGTCTACCGCGTTCCCTTTAAATTTGGGGAGGTGAGCCAATGACGCACGCTTCTGCTTTCCATTTTGAATCGCTGGTGTGGGACTGGCCCATCGCCATCTATCTGTTTCTGATTGGTATTTCTGCCGGGTTAGTGACGCTGGCTATTTTGCTGCGCCGCATTCACCCGGAAGCGGGCGGGGCGGACAGCACGCTGCTGCGTACGACGCTGGTGGTGGGGCCGGGGGCAATTATTCTTGGCCTGCTGATCCTGATCTTTCACCTGACGCGCCCGTGGACCTTCTGGAAACTGATGTTCCACTACAGCTTCACGTCGGTGATGTCGATGGGCGTCATGCTGTTCCAGCTCTATATGGTGGTACTGGTTCTGTGGCTGGCGAAAATCTTTGAAAAAGAAGTGATTGCCCTGCAACAGCGCTGGTTGCCGCGTCTGGGGATGGTGCAAAAAGCGTTGACGTTGCTGACGCCGTTCCATCGCCTGCTTGAGACGGTAATGCTGGTGCTGGCGGTACTGCTGGGGGCGTATACCGGCTTCCTGCTGTCGGCGCTGAAGTCCTATCCGTTCCTTAATAACCCGATCCTGCCGGTGCTGTTCCTGTTCTCGGGGATCTCTTCCGGGGCGGCGGTGGCGCTGATTGCGATGGCCTTGCGTCATCGCAGCAATCCGCACAGCACTGAAGCGCATTTTGTGCATCGCATGGAAACGCCGGTCGTCTGGCTGGAAATCTTCCTGCTGGCGGCGTTCTTCGTTGGGCTGGCGTTGGGCGATGACGGTAAAATGCGCGCGCTGACTGCGGCGCTGGGCGGCGGATTCTGGACATGGTGGTTCTGGCTTGGCGTCGCGGGGCTGGGGCTGATTGTGCCAATGCTGCTGAAGCCCTGGGCGAATCGCGGTTCGACGTTTCACGGCGTGCTGGCGGTATGCGGCGCCAGCCTGACCGGTGTCCTGCTGCTGCGCTTTTTCATTCTTTATGCGGGACAGCTAACGGTCGCGTGAGCTTAGGCAGGGTGATCTCTGGACGTATTCCTTCCTGAAGCCGGTTTTCTGGCATTATTACTGAGTCTTGGGGTCAACGTGTTGACCCCACTTGCCACGCTGGTGGGGTTGCGCCAGCGCTGGCAGGGCATCAGACGTCTGGCGATAATCGGCGTCCTGGCGCAATTCGCGCTGTTATTACTGGCGTTCGCTATTCTGGTTTTCTGTTTTCTTACCAGCGATTTTTCGGTTGTCTACGTTGCACAGCATAGCTACAGCCTGCTGCCGTGGGGATTAAAACTGGCGGCGGTGTGGGGCGGTCATGAAGGATCGCTGCTGCTGTGGGTGCTGTTCCTTTCCGGCTGGAGCGCGCTGTTCGCCTGGCGGTGCAAAGGCGAGCGCGATGCGCTCTTTCCGCTAACGCTCTGTATTCTGTCGATGATGACCGCCCTGCTGCTGCTGTTTGTCGTGGTCTGGTCGGACCCGTTCGTGCGTATCTTTCCGCCCACGATTGAGGGACGCGATCTCAATCCGATGCTGCAACACCTGGGGCTGATTCTCCATCCACCGCTGCTTTATCTGGGCTATGGCGGCCTGATGGTCGCAGCGGGCGTTGCGCTGGCGTCATTGCTGCGCGGCGGCTTTAGCGCGGCCACCGCCTGGGTCTGCTGGCGCTGGGCGCTCCCCGGCTGGTGCGCGCTGACGCTGGGCATCATTCTCGGGTCGTGGTGGGCGTACTGCGAACTGGGCTGGGGCGGCTGGTGGTTCTGGGACCCGGTGGAAAACGCTTCTTTATTACCCTGGCTTTCCGCCAGCGCGCTACTGCACAGCCTGTTCGTTTCCCGCCAGCGCGGCATCTTCCGCCACTGGTCTTTGCTGCTGGCGATTCTGACGCTGATTTTATCCCTGCTGGGCACGCTGATTGTGCGCTCCGGCATTCTGGTTTCTGTCCATGCCTTTGCGCTGGATAACGTGCGTGCGGTGCCGCTGTTCGCGCTGTTTACCGTGTTGAGCCTGGCGTCGCTCGGGTTGTACGCGTGGCGAGGCCAGCAAGTCCGCCAGAATGCGCGTTTTGGCAGTTGGTCGCGTGAGATGATGATTCTGGCCGCGCTGCTGCTTTTTAGCGCCGTGCTGCTGATTGTGCTTATCGGGACGCTCTATCCGATGATTTACGGCCTGTTCGGCTGGGGGCGACTCTCCGTCGGCGCGCCCTATTTTAATCGCGCCACGCTGCCGTTTGGGCTGCTGATGCTGTTAGTTATCGTACTGGCGACAATCAGAAGCCGGAAAGTGTCTGTGCGTTGTCAGCTTCCGGCGCTGCTGGCGCACACCGGCGTATTGGTTGTCGCCGCCGGGATTATTTTCTCCAGCGGCAGTCGGCACGAGATCAGCCTTAATCTGCGCCCCGGAGAGCAGGTGGAACTGGCAGGCTACACGTTTCGTTTTGAACGTCTCGATCTGGAGGCGAAAGGCAATTACACCACCGAGAAAGCGCAGATCGCCATTGAGCAGGATAAACGGCACATCGGGCGCGTCACGCCCGAGCGGCGTTTTTACGCGGCGCGCCGTCAGCAGATGATGGAGCCGGGGATTCGCTGGAATCTGCTGCATGACTGGTATGCGGTGATGGGCGAAAAAACCGGGCAGGATCGCTATGCCATGCGCCTGTATGTCCAGACCGGCGTGCGCTGGATCTGGGGCGGAGGGCTGTTGATGATTGCAGGCGCGGCGCTCAGCGGCTGGCGTGGGAGGAAGCGTGATGAGTAAATTAATCAACGCGTTGCCGGATGGCGGCGTACGGGGTGCGCAACACATTGTAGGCCAGATAAGCGCAGCGCCATCCGGCAGAATAGGTTTACTCTTGGCTATCATTTTGTTTTTCATCACCTTCGCAACGCATGCCCAGGTTGTGGACACCTGGCGCTTTGAAAACGCGCAACAGCAGGAAAAATCACTATTTATTGCCAGCCAGCTGCGCTGCCCGCAGTGCCAGAATCAAAACTTGCTGGAATCCAACGCGCCGGTAGCGGTCAGTATGCGCCATCAGGTCTATACCATGGTGGCGGAAGGTAAAAGCGAAGAGGAAATCACCGCCTGGATGACCGAACGCTACGGTGAGTTTGTCCTCTACAACCCGGCGCTAACCGGGCAAACGTTGCTGCTGTGGGCGCTGCCTTTCCTGCTGTTGCTGCTGGTGGGCGTGGTGCTGTGGCGAGTGATAGCGCGTCAGCGTAAAGAGGAGGGGAGTGAATGAGTCTGCATCAGGTGAGCGTACTGCTGTTGCGTCACAGCCAGCGCCAGGCGCAGCTACAACAGGAATTGCATCATGATTTGGCGGAGCCTGTGGCTTCGGACGCGCCGTCGCGCCCGCTACCGGTGAAAGCGCTGCTGGCCGTTGCGATCGTCATGGTGATGGCTTGCGTCGGCGGCTATCTGGCGTCGTCAAAATGGCAGGCCGTTCGCCAGGAGCAGCAGCGTCTGGCCGATCCGCTGCGGGCGTTTACCGATGAACCGACGGCGGAAAAGCAGTTGCTGACGTTGCAGGCGGCGATTCGCGCAAACCCGCAGGACAGCGCGCAGTGGGCGACGCTGGGCGAGTACTACCTCTGGCGTAATGCCTATGACAATGCTCTGCTGGCGTATCAGCAGGCGCTGCGCCTGCGGGGAGAGAACGCGGAGCTCTATTCGGCGCTGGCGACGGTGCGCTATTACCAGTCCGGGCAGCATATGACGCCGGAAACGCGTGAAATGATCGATAAAGCGCTGGCGCTTGATGCTTCGGAAATCACTGCGTTAATGCTGCTGGCCGCTGATGCGTTTATGCAGGCTGATTATGTGCAGGCCATCGCATTCTGGCAAAAATTACTGGATTTGAACTCGCCAAGGGTTAATCGCGTGCAACTCATTGACGCTATTAATATGGCGAAGTTGTTGCAGAATCGTCAGAAATAATTTTGTTTTTTTGTGATTTGTGTCGTTTTTGCTGTTTAAAAAGTAAGCGAATGAACGGTGGCGTTAAAATAATTCCAGAAAGGTATTATTCGTTTTTGAGGAAATAAAAATCTTTCCATAACAAATAGTTATTCATGATGATCGCGATAAACTCGCGTTATTATGCAGAAAATCAGTTAGATGCCCTGTTCTGAAAGGGTTGCGCAGTATGCCATGCAAATGGTACTGATTATGCGCGTTAAAAAACTCCACAAACGAACGCAACACAATTCATACCCTTTCAGTATGTACTGTTCTCATCCTTTTTTGAATGCAGAACGGCGCTTCATTGAGGAAGTCTGTTGTTATGAAAAACTTGAAAATCAGCCTGGCCTGGCAGATTTTGCTGGCCATGGTGCTGGGTATTCTTCTGGGCAGTTATCTGCATTATCACAGCGACAGCCGCGAATGGCTGGTTGCCAACCTGCTGTCACCGGCGGGTGATATCTTTATCCATCTGATCAAAATGATCGTCGTTCCGATTGTTATTTCCACCCTGATTGTCGGTATTGCCGGTGTCGGCGATGCGAAACAGTTAGGGCGTATCGGTGCCAAAACCATTATCTATTTCGAAGTGATCACGACCGTCGCCATTATCCTCGGTATTACACTGGCGAACGTGTTTCAACCCGGTTCCGGGATTGATATGTCGCAACTGGCGACCGTGGATATTTCGAAATACCAAAGCACGACGGCAGAAGTACAAAGCCATGCGCACGGTTTGATGGGCACGATTTTGTCACTGGTTCCGACCAATATTGTCGCGTCGATGGCGAAGGGCGACATGCTGCCGATTATCTTCTTCTCGGTGCTGTTTGGTCTGGGTCTGTCTTCCCTGCCTGCGACTCACCGTGAACCGCTGGTCACCGTGTTCCGCTCCATCTCAGAAACCATGTTTAAAGTGACCCACATGGTGATGCGTTACGCGCCGGTCGGGGTGTTTGCGCTGATCGCCGTGACCGTGGCGAACTTTGGTTTTGCGTCGCTGTGGCCGCTGGCGAAACTGGTGCTGCTGGTACACTTCGCGATTCTGTTCTTCGCGCTGGTGGTGTTGGGCATCGTGGCGCGTCTGTGCGGTCTGAGCGTCTGGATTCTGATTCGTATCCTGAAAGATGAACTGATTCTGGCTTACTCCACGGCCAGCTCTGAGAGCGTGCTGCCGCGCATTATCGAGAAGATGGAGGCCTATGGCGCTCCGGCGTCGATCACCAGCTTTGTGGTGCCGACCGGGTACTCCTTCAACCTTGATGGCTCAACGCTGTACCAGAGTATTGCGGCGATCTTTATCGCGCAGCTGTACGGTATCGACCTGTCGCTGTGGCAGGAAATCATACTGGTGCTGACGCTGATGGTCACCTCGAAAGGGATTGCGGGCGTGCCGGGCGTTTCCTTCGTGGTGCTGCTGGCGACGCTGGGTAGCGTGGGCATTCCGCTGGAAGGGCTGGCGTTTATCGCCGGTGTTGACCGTATCCTCGATATGGCGCGTACCGCGCTGAACGTGGTGGGTAATGCGCTGGCGGTGCTGGTTATCGCCAAGTGGGAACACAAGTTTGACCGTAAGAAAGCGCTGGCGTATGAGCGCGAGGTATTGGGCAAATTTGATAAGACCGCGAATCAGTAATTCATGACAGATTGCCGGATGGCGCTACGCTTATCCGGCCTACGGGAAGCTGTGGTCTGTAGGCCGGATAAGGCGCTTGCGCCGCCATCCGGCAATATTACATTCACCCGTTGGTTAACTTATCAAACTCTTCGCAGCCGGTATCAAACCCTTCCGTACAGCTCAGATTCAACCAGTGCAGCGCCTTCTGTTTATTCTTCTCAATAAAGCCCTGTTCGCCGTTTAAGAACAACATTCCGGCCCAGTATTCGGAGTAGCCGGTACGGGAAATGGCGGAACTGCGTTTGAAATACCAGGTCGCCTTATCGTCATCGGCAGGAATGCCTACGCCGTTGGCATAAATCAGCCCGAGTAGCATCTGCGCATCGGCGGCAGAATCGCTCTCCAGGTTTTCTGAGGCGTTTTGCAACAGTGAAATAGCTTTTGGATAGTCAGGCGTCCCCGCCTGGGTGTTGACCAGAATGCGCGCCAGAGTGATTTCTCCGGCTTTGCTGCCCGCTTGTGCCGCTTTTTCGGCCAGCGTTTTAGCCTGCGGATAATCCAGACTGACGGGGTTGGTGATTTTGATTTGCGCCAGCAATGCGCAGGCATCCGCATCACCGTTGTCTGCGGCTTTTTGCGCCCAGTATTCGGCCTTGCTGAGATCGCCGGAACTGAACCAGGTATCGGCAAGGAAATACTGTGCGCGTCGGTCTCCGCCCTCCGCCGCCTTCAGATACTGGCTGCCAGGCTCAGTATCGGTGGCATGGGCAAAGAATGTCATTAAGAACATCAATGCAAGAAGTGGTTTCATTTTGAGTTTTATTTAGGGTACGGAGTAGACAGTATAAAGAGATCGTATGGATAAAAAAACAGCCTCCGGCGGAGGCTGTTGCAAGGAAAATGTCTGATGGCGATGCTCACGCATCTTATCAGGCCGACAGTGGAAACAGGTCGTAGGCCGGATAAGGCATTCTCATGCCGCCATTCGGCAGATTACCCCATTGCGCTTTCGCGCAGACGGGTTTTCAACTTGCTGTACTCATCAATCACATACTGCTCGGCGGCGCGCTGATCGGCGATCGGCTCGACGCGCACGGCGCAGTACTTGTACTCCGGCGTTTTGGTAATCGGGCTTAAGTTCTCCGTCACCAGCTCGTTACAGGCGCCAATCCACCACTGGTAGGTCATGTAAATCGCCCCTTTGTTCGGACGATCGCTGACCTGCGCACGGGTGATAATTTTGCCTTTACGTGAATGAACCCAGACCAGCGCTTCATCTTCAATGCCCAGACGCGCGGCGTCGGCCGTGTTGATTTGCGCATAGCCAGGCTCATCCGCCAGCGCCGCCAGCGCGGCACAGTTCCCGGTCATCGAGCGACACGAGTAGTGGCCGACTTCACGCACCGTAGACAGCACCATCGGGTACTCTTCGGTGAGTTTGTCGATCGGCGCGACCCAGTCGCAGGTGAAGAACTGCGCCAGACCGTTCGGGGTGTCGAACTTCTCTTTGAAGAGATAAGACGTCCCCTGATCGGCATCCGACGTGTCGCGGCAAGGCCACTGAATGAAGCCCAGTTCGCCCATCTTCTCGTAAGTTGCCCCGTAAAAATCCGGGCACAGATGACGCAACTCATCCCAGATCTCCTGGGTGTTGTTGTAGTGCATCGGGTAGCCCATACGGGTGGCGATTTCACTGATGATTTGCCAGTCCGTTTTCAGATCCCACTTCGGTTCAACGGCCTTAAAGAAGCGCTGGAAACCACGGTCAGCAGCGGTAAACACCCCTTCATGCTCGCCCCACGACGTAGACGGTAAAATAACATCCGCCGCCGACGCGGTTTTGGTCATAAAGATGTCCTGCACGATGACCAGTTCCAGGTCTTCAAACCCTTTGCGCACCGCAGAGAGTTCCGCATCGGTTTGCAGCGGATCTTCACCCATAATGTACGCCGCGCGAACTTCGCCATGCGCAGCACGGTGTGGCAGTTCGCTGATGCGATAGCCGGTATGCGCTGGCAGGCTTTCCACGCCCCAGGCTTTGGCGAATTTTTCGCGGTTAGCCGGGTCTTTCACGTACTGATAGCCCGGATAGGTATCCGGCAGCGCGCCCATGTCACATGCGCCCTGAACGTTGTTCTGGCCGCGAACCGGGTTCACGCCCACGCTTGGCTTACCGAGGTTGCCGGTCAGCATGGCGAGACTGGTCAGCGAACGCACGGTTTCCACGCCCTGATAGAACTGGGTCACGCCCATGCCCCACAGGATTGCGGCGCTTTTCGCTTCGGCGTACATACGCGCCGCCTTGCGAATATCGTGCGCGCTCACGCCGGTGATATCCTCAACGGATTCCGGCGTGTAGCCTTCGACAATCTTACGGTACTCTTCAAAGCCTTCAGTACGGGAGGCGACGAACGCCTGGTCGTACAGATTTTCTTCAATAATGACATGACCCATAGCGTTGAGCAGCGCGATATTCGAGCCGTTTCTCAACGCGATGTGGATGTCGGCAATGCGCGCGGTTTCAATTTTTCGCGGATCGCAGACGATAATTTTCGCGCCGTTGCGTTTAGCGTTAATCACATGATTCGCCACGATAGGGTGGGAATCCGCCGGGTTGTAGCCGAAGATAAACACTAAATCGGTGTTATCAATTTCGTTAATCGCATTACTCATTGCGCCGTTACCGACCGACTGGTGCAGACCTGCAACCGATGGGCCGTGTCAGACGCGAGCGCAGCAGTCAACGTTATTGGTACCAATAACGGCGCGCGCGAATTTTTGCATTACATAGTTGGTTTCGTTACCTGTGCCGCGAGACGAACCGGTCGTCTGGATGGCGTCCGGGCCATACTTCGCTTTGATGGCGCTCAGGCGATCGGCGACGTAGTTCAGCGCTTCATCCCAGGAAACGGATTCCAGTTTGCCGCCACGCTGGCGACGAATCATAGGGGTTTTCAGGCGCGGGGTCAGGATCTGGGTATCGTTAATAAAATCCCAGCCATAGTAGCCCTTCAGACACAGAGTACCCTGATTGGTTTTCCCCTGCGCCGCCTCTGCCCGGACGATTTTGCCGTTATCGACCACCAGGTTGATTTTGCAACCTGATGCGCAATACGGGCAAACCGTGACGACTTTTTTCATCGGTCTCGCTCCAGTTAATCAAATCGCGCATACGCGCTGTCGGCCTCATTATGCATCTTTTATGCCATGTTTTTATTGGGGTCTTTCCCTGATATTACGGGTAAAATTTGGTCAAAACCCTGACGAAAAACAGGCTGTCGTCAGTTTTGACGTGACGAACAGGAAAAGCAGTGACGGCCCGGCAGTGTGACCAGGGTTATGTTTCCTGCATCTCCTGCTGCGCAATATCTGTCACTCCGGGCAGAATCAATCACACTCATCTGTAGGGGATGTGAAATGGGGAAGGGTGATGAAACCAGCCATACTGGTCGTGGATGATGACGCGGCGGTCTGCGCATTGTTGCAGGATGTCCTGAACGAGCACGTTTTTGCGGTGACGGTCTGCCATACCGGGCAGGCTGCGCTGGCGTGCGTCGAAACCCAGCCGGAGATTGCGCTGGTGTTGCTGGATATGATGCTGCCCGACACGAACGGTTTGATGGTGTTGCAGCAGGTACAGAAGATCAGGCCTACGCTGCCGGTGGTGATGCTCACGGGGCTGGGGAGCGAGTCGGATGTGGTGGTCGGGCTGGAGATGGGCGCTGATGACTACATCAGCAAACCGTTTAACCCGCGCGTGGTGGTGGCGCGAATGAAAGCCGTACTCCGTCGGGTTGGCGTGCTGATCGCCGAAGGCGGAAGCGTGCAGACGTCTGGCCTCTCTTTCAATGGCTGGCATCTGGATACCGCGCGCTGTCAGTTGCACAATCCGCAGCAGCAGGCGGTGGATCTCACCCAGGGGGAATACAGTTTGCTGCTGGCGCTGGCGCAAAACGCCCGTCGGGTGCTCAGCCGTGAGCAGTTGCTGGAATTAACGCATAGCGACAGCGTTGAGGTGTTTGATCGCACCATTGACGTGTTGATTATGCGTCTGCGCCGCAAAATTGAAATCAATCCGCATCAGCCGACGTTGATCAAAACCCTGCGCGGCCTCGGGTATGTTTTTGCCGCCGATGTGCAGCACCACGATAAAGCCGCGTAATCAGGCGCGCAGTTGCCGGATGGCGGCGTAAACGCCTTATCCGGCCTACTGTAGGCCTGATAAGCGTAGCGCCATCAGGCGAAATGGCTACAAAAGCGTTCGCAACTCCTCAAGCGTTTTCGCGCCATCAATCGCATTGGCGCACAGCAGGCTGACCCGCGCGCAGGCGTGCGCCAGCTTAATGCTCTCGGCCAGCGGCCATGCTTCGTGGCAGCCATACAAAAAACCGGCGCAGAACGCATCTCCCGCGCCAACGCTACCGACAATCTCCCTCTGCTCCAGCTTTTGCGACGGTATCCAGACGCCAGGCTGATCCGGCGTTTCGCCCCAGGCGCCTTCCGGGCAATGAATCACCACCCGCTGGCGGACGCCTGCATCCAGCAATTCGCGGGCGGCTGCGGCGATGTGCGGAATATGCGGTTCGCCGTTGGGCTGGCGGATCTCCAGGCCGCTGAACTCTCCGGCCTCCAGCTCGTTGATCACCAGATAATCCAGATGGCGTAGCGCGGGCAAAACCAGCGGCTGATAGCGCGGATCGCCTTTGCGGGACACCAGATCCAGCGAAGTCTCAAAGCCCTCCTCATGCATCTGCGCCATCAGCCGTGCGCTGCGGGTGCCGTAGTCATCATCCGGCATATCCAGACTGTCGAGCAGCAGCAGATAGCCCAGGTGGAAAATCTTCATCGAGGCATCAAGCTCATCGAACGCAGGCAGATCCAACAGACGGTTAGCGCCGGGGGAGTGGAAAAAGGTGCGCTGCCCGCTGGGATCGGTCATCACCTGCGACATCGACGTGGGGGCAAACGTGGTGCGCTGGACATGCTGGCGATTGACGTGATACTGCTCCAGCATCGCCATAATGTAGTCTCCGTCGGCATCCTGGCCGATTAATCCCACAGCCTGCAACGGCAGCCCGGTGTGCATCTTTGCCAGCGTCAGCAGGACATTAAGCGGCGCGCCGCCCGTCGAACGTTCGCTATGGGTGATCTCCGCCAGCCAGCCGCGCTCCGGCCACTGTACGATTTGGTGCACATGGTCGACCAACATATTGCCCGCCGCGATAATGCCTTTGCGTTCCATCAGATCTGCCCCGCGCTGCCAAAAATGCGCATCTGTTCCGATACCGTATCGGTGATCGCCTCTTCAATGCCCAGCAGCAGTTCGGCGAACTCATCGTACAGCGGTTGGCGGTTAGTCATCCGTGATTCCACCGCCGCCAGCGCAGCCTGCGACATACCGGTGTAGAAATTGATTTTGTGAATGCCCAGCGTAATGGCGCGACGAAAATCCTCATCGCTGATGCCGGAACCGCCGTGCAGCACCAGCGGCAGCGCCGTTTGCTGGCGAATGGCGTCCAGACGTGGGAAATCGAGTTTGGGCTCGCCTTTATATTTGCCGTGAGCGTTGCCGATGGCGACGGCCAGGGCATCAATACCGGTGCGGTCAACAAAATCGCGCGCCAGCTGCGGATCGGTAAACAGCGATTCGTCGGCATGACCATACAGCGCGCCGCCCTCATCGCCGCCAACCGCGCCAAGTTCCGCCTCTACCGACACGCCAACGGCGTGGCACATCTTCACTACTTCCCGGGTCTGGCGGATGTTTTCCTCATACTCCAGCGTGGAACCATCAAACATTACCGAGCTGAAGCCCAGACGTAACGCCCGCACTACGGATTCAAAATGCAGCCCGTGGTCGAGGTTAAGCACCACTGGAATATCGTGTCGGGCGGCTTCGAATTTTACCGCTTCGACCAGCGAATCCAGCGAAACATACTTAAAATGGACTTCGGCAATATTAATGATAAACGGCGAGCGTTCCTGCCTGGCGGCGGCGAACAGCGCACGTAAAAAGTGGGAATCCAGAACGTTAAACGCCCCCAGCGCATAGCGATGCTTGCGGGCATGGTCGAGTCCATCGGCAAGAGAAATCAACGGCATAATGTGCTCCTTGTTCAGCAGAACAGGCGGTACTCGTTACACAACACCAGTTGCGCCGGTTCATCTTCTTCAATGTCGTTATAGCGGGCGATCGGCTGGAGAAAATGGTTGTCATGGTCATCGTCATTGACGGAAGAAACTTCGCCGACCAGCACGTCGCCAAACCCTTTTTCCGCCCAGAAGCTGTGATACAGGCCCGGCGTCAGGCAAATGCTTTCTCCTGGCGAAAGGCGCAGTTGGCTGCCTGCCGCATGGGTCTGCCGACAGCCGTCTATCACAATAGTGACGTCGGTATTGTCGGTCTGGTCCCGGGAGTCGGCGTTCCACAGCTCAACGATTAAATTACCGCCGCCGCGATTGATAATGTCTTCACGTTTGCGCCAGTGGAAATGCATCGGCGTAACCTGCGCGTCGCGCACATGCATGATTTTTTCCGCGTAGCATTTCTCATAAGGCATACCTTTGGGCGAGCCGTTGCGCAGGGTAAACAGCGTCAGTCCCTGAGCGGCAAAATCTGTCCCGCCGAATGCGGTAACATCCCAGCCGAGTCTGAGATCGAATACTTCGCTCCAGGCGGCATCAAGCTGACGCCATTGCGATGGGGCAAAGCTGGCGAAAGGCGGCAGGTGGACGTCATGCATGGAAAAGAATTGCCGCGTGTGGCCGAGAATTTCGTTTATTTCGGAGCGTTTCATTGAAAGAATTCTCCTTATTGTGATGTAGCCTTGTAGGCCGGATAAGGCATTTTTGCCGCCATCCGGCATGGGTTTATTGCCTGATGGCGCAGCGCTTATCGGGCCTACGCAGAGGCCGCTTTCCGTTATTTCACCGTCCAGCCCTTGTAGCTGCCGATGTTGTTTTTATCGATCATCGTCACCGGAATCAGCACAGGTTCACCAGGCGCCGGTTTGCCCTGTAGAATGTCATAGCCGATCTCCACCGCTTTTGCCGCCATCACCTGCGGATCTTGTGCGGGGGTCGCCACAAACAGGGAATTTTCACGCTTCAGCGCCTCTTCGCCATCGGGCGAACCATCCACACCGACGATAAAGAACTCATTGCGTTGTGCCTGTTTCGCCGCCAGATCGGCGCCGATCGCCGTCGGATCGTTGATCGCAAATACGCCGTCGATCTTCGGATTCGCAGCCAGCAGGGCGGTCATCACTTCCAGCCCGCCTTCGCGACTGCCTTTGGCGTTCTGGTTCCAGGAGAGCACCTTGATATCCGGGTGGCGTTTGAACTCGGTCTGGCAGCCCTCGACACGGTTCTGCACGGCGGAAACCGGCGGCCCGTTGATGATCACCACATTGCCTTTGCCTTTCAGACGATCGGTAATGTATTTACAGGCCATTTCGCCCGCCTGGGTGTTATCAGAGGTGATGGTGGCGTCTGCGCCTTCGGCAGCCACGTCAACCGCGACCACCACGATCCCGGCGTCTTTCGCCCGTTTCACCGCCGGGCCGATCCCTTTTGAATCTGCGGCGTTAAGGATGATCATATCCACCTTCGCGGCAATAAAGTTGTCGATCTGCGAAACCTGCTGACCCAGATCGTAGCCGCTGGAGACCAGCGTCACTTTTACGCCATCACCGGCCAGTTTGCGCGCTTCCAGCTCCGCCCCTTTTGTTATCTGCACGAAGAACGGGTTGGCAAGATCGCCCACCGTCACGCCGATGGATTTCAGTTCTTTGGCCTGTACAAACGGCGATGCGGCCAGTAACGCGCCAGCACAGAGCGCGGTCACTAATGGTTTCAAACGCATACTCTTTTCCTCACGTAGGGTATTGTTGTTATAAGCCTGATGACACTGCGCTTATCCGGCCTGCGAACGGGCAGGCCTGCGCCGCCATCCGGCAAGCTTGTCTATGCACTTTGATGGTGTCGGGTACGGTATTTGTCGATCAGCACCGCTATGATGATCACCGCCCCTTTGATCACCAGTTGCCAGAAGTAAGAGACGCCCATCAGCGTCATGCCGTTATTCAGGGTGGCGATGATCAGCGCGCCCACCAGCGTGCCGGTGATCGTGCCAATCCCGCCGACAAAACTGGTGCCGCCGAGGATCACCGCCGCGATGGCGTCCAGCTCATACCCCATGCCTAAGTTGCCGTTGGCGCTGTAGAGACGCGAGGCGCTCATTACTCCGCCCAGCCCCGACAGCAGACCGCTCATGCCGTACACAAACAGCAGCACCAGCCACACTTTGATGCCGGTTAAACGCGCCGCCTGCATGTTGCCGCCCACGGCATAAATATGTACGCCCAGCGTGGTGCGGCGCAGAATGAACCAGCACAGTACGATCACCGCGAGGGCGATAACCACCAGCCACGGAATCGGGCCAAGATAGTTATTGCCGATCCACTCGAAGCTGATGTTGGAGTTGATCACCGTGGTGCCGTCCGCCAGCAGGTAGGCCGCGCCGCGCAGCGCCGTATAGGTGCCGAGCGTGACAATAAAGGGCGGCAGCCCGGCGAAGGCCACCAGCGCGCCGTTAACCAGCCCCAGCCCCAGGCCGAGCATCAGCGCCGCCGGAATCGACAGCATGGCGAACTCCGGTATCAGAGAGACCACCATCGCCGCCACGGCGGTGGTGCCGAGAATCGACCCCACGGAGAGGTCGATGCCGCCGGTCAGAATGATGAACGTCATCCCCGCCGCCAGCACGATGTTGATCGACGCCTGGCGGGTGATGTTCAGCAGGTTGCTTTCAGTGAAAAAGTTAGGTGCGATAAAGCCAAATACCGCCACGATCAGCACTAAAATCGGTAAAATACCGACCGTTTGCATCAGATCGCTCATCAACATCTTTTTTGCGGAGGCGGACTTCGCCACCTGCTGGGGAGTGGTTGGGTTATTCATGATTTCACCGCCTCAAGGTGGGAGTCGTTTACGCCGGTCGCCAGCCGCATGATGTTTTCCTGTGTAATGTCCTGGCTGTACAATTCCCCGGCAATGCTGCCTTCATGCATGACGTAGACGCGATCGCTCATGCCGACGATTTCCGGCAATTCACTGGAGATCATCAGGATCGCCACGCCCTTACGCGCCATTTCGTTCATGATGCGATAGATCTCGCTTTTCGCGCCGACATCCACGCCGCGCGTCGGTTCATCGAGAATCAGAATGCGCGGGCCGATGGCGACCCAGCGTGAGATCAGGAGCTTTTGCTGGTTGCCGCCGGACAAACCTCCGGCGCGAACCTGGGCATGCGGCACGCGAATGTTGAGTAACTGAATGGCGTCATCGGAGATGCTTTGGGCTTTTTTACGGTTCAGCATCCCCCAGTTGGCGTCGCGCTCCAGCGTCGCCATCGTAATGTTCTCTGCCGCCGCCAGTTCTAAAAACAACCCTTGTTCTTTGCGGTTTTCGGTGAGGTAGCCAATACCGTGCTCAATGGCCTCACGCGGGGAGTGGATCACCACCGGCTCGCCATCCACCTCGATCATCCCGCCGGTGGCTTTACGCACGCCGAAAATCAGGTGCGCCAGTTCGGAACGCCCGGCGCCGACCAGCCCGGCCAGGCCGACGATTTCGCCGGAACGTACCAGCAGGCTGCACGGCTGCACTTTACCGCCGTCGGTAAGGTGATGAACGTTCAGGCGCGGTTTACCGAGCGGGATGTCGCGTTCTTTGTTGAACAGGTCGCTTAACGGACGCCCCACCATCATGCGCACCAGTTCGGACGCGTTGAGTTTGTCGCGGGTGAGGCTGCCCACGTACTGTCCGTCGCGCAGGACGCTGACGCGATCGGACAGCTCATACACCTCCGCCATACGGTGGCTGATATAGATAACCGCCATCCCTTCATCGCGAAGGCGCATGATCAGCTCAAACAGACGGTGGGTTTCACGAGATGAGAGGGCGGCGGTAGGTTCATCCATCACCAGAATACGGCTGTTGCGATGCAGGGCGCGGGCGATCTCCACCTGCTGCTGTTCGGCGATGGTCAGCCGCATTACCCGATCGCTGGCTTTAAACTGCGCGCCGAGTCGGTCGATGACCTTTTGCGCCTGCAACACCATCTCTTTACGCTGCACGATGCCGCCGCGCGACAGTTCGCTGCCGAGGAAAATATTTTCGGCGACGGTAAGGTTAGGCGCAAGCTGCATCTCCTGATAAATCAGAGTAATGCCTGCGCTCAGGGCATCTTTCGGCCCACGAATATGAAAGGGCTGACCGTCGATCAGAATCTCGCCGCTGGTGGCGGTATACGCACCGGCGAGAATCTTCATCAGGGTGCTTTTACCGGCGCCGTTTTCGCCCATCAGCGCGTGGATTTCACCGGGGTATACCGTCAGATCGACCCCTTTCAGCGCGTAAAATTTGCCAAACGCTTTGGCAATATTGCGCATCTCCAGAACCGGTGTCCTGCTCATGGCGGATCTCCTGCGGGGTTAGCGATATCAGCACTCCATCACAGGAAAGTAAATGCAAAATGTCAGAAGCCGTTCATATTTGTCATATTGCGATTTTTCTTCATGGAGCGTGATATGCCGCAGCACAGACGTCACTTTTTCGCCAGTGCGCGCGGGCGACTGCTGTTTTTTAATCTGCTGGTAGTGGCGGTGACGCTGATGGTGAGCGGCGTGGCGGTGCTGGGTTTTCAGCATGCGAGTCAAATACAGGAGCAGGTGCAGCAGCAAACCGTCGATGACATGACCGGCAGTATGAACCTGGCGCGCGATACGGCGAACGTGGCGACGGCGGCGGTGCGGCTGTCGCAGGTGGTCGGCGCGCTGGAGTACAAGGGCGAAGCGGAGCGGTTGCAGGAGACTCAGCGGGCGCTCAGGCATTCACTCGAACAGCTGGCGACCGCCCCGCTGGCGCAGCAGGAACCGGGGCTGGTGGCCCGCATTATTCAACGCAGCAACGAGTTGCAGACCAGCGTGGCGGGCATGTTGCAGCGCGGGCAGCGGCGGCATCTGGAACGTAATACGCTGCTGAGTTCGCTGTATCAGAATCAGAGTTACCTGCGGCATCTGCAACAGCTTGATGCGGCGCAGGATGCGGCGTTGTTCAGTCAAATGGATCGCCTGATTCGCGCCGCCATCGAAACGCCGACGCCGCGCGCCGTCATTAAACAGCTGGATGGCGTGATGCGCGCTCTGCCTGAGCAACATGCCGATCCGCTGGTGAACGTGATTCTGTCTGACTTTAACCAGGAGTTACGCAAACTTGAACCGCTCTCGGCGGCGCTGGAGCAAAGCGACCTGGCCATCAGCTGGTACATGTTTCACATCAAAGCGCTGGTGGCGATTTTAAACAGCGACATCAATCAGTATGCGGCGCAGGTGGCGATCATCTCAGAACAGCGGGTGGCGCAAAGCCATCAGGAATTGCGCTCCGGCGCGTTGTTTATCATGACCTTCGCCCTGCTGGCGGTGGTGATTACCGGCTTTGCCGGGTGGTATATCTACCGCAACCTCGGTTCTAACCTGACGGCGATTTCGCGCGCCATGACCCGGCTGGCGCACGGCGAATCGGATGTCAGCGTCCCTGCCTTGCAGCGGCGGGACGAGCTGGGGGAACTGGCGCGCGCGTTTAACGTTTTTGCCCGCAATACGGCGTCGCTGGAGCGCACCTCCCGCCTGCTGAAAGAAAAGACCTCCCAGATGGAGATCGACCGAACGGAGCGTCAGGGGCTGGAAGAGGCGCTGCTGCACAGCCAGAAACTGAAAGCGGTAGGGCAACTGACGGGCGGGCTGGCGCATGATTTTAACAATCTGCTGGCGGTGATTATCGGCAGTCTGGAGCTGGTCAGCCCCGACTCGCCGGATGCGCCGCGCATTACCCGCGCGCTGAAGGCCGCCGAGCGCGGGGCGCTGCTGACGCAACGCCTGCTGGCGTTCTCCCGTAAACAGTCGCTGCACCCGCACTCGGTGGAACTGAAAACGCTGCTGGAAAACCTGAGCGAACTGATGCGTCACTCGCTACCGGCCACGCTGACGCTGGAGATAGAAGCCCAGTCGCCCGCCTGGGCCGCATGGATAGACGTCAGTCAACTGGAGAACGCGATCATCAACCTGGTGATGAACGCCCGCGATGCGATGGAAGGGCAGACAGGGACGATCAAAATCCGCACCTGGAATCAGCGGGTTACGCGCAGTGACGGACGTCGTCAGGATATGGTGGCGCTGGAGGTGATCGATCACGGCTGCGGTATGTCGCAGGAGGTGAAGGCGCAGGTGTTCGAGCCGTTCTTCACCACCAAACAGACCGGCAGCGGCAGCGGGCTTGGGTTATCGATGGTTTACGGCTTTGTGCGCCAGTCAGGTGGCCGTGTCGAAGTTGAGAGCGCGCCGGGGCAGGGGACGACGGTCAGATTGCAGCTTCCCCGCGCCATCGCGCCTGCGGTGGCAAACCTGGAGCCGGTTGCGGTGCAAAGTACCGCCAGCGACGAGAAACTGGTGCTGGTACTGGAAGATGAGGCGGATGTTCGTCAGACGTTGTGCGAGCAGCTGCATCTGCTGGGGTATCTGACGCTGGAGGCCGCCAACGGCGAGCAGGCGATGCAGATGCTGGCGTCATCCGGCGAGATTGATGTTCTTATCAGCGACTTAATGCTGCCAGGCAGTCTGAGCGGCGTGGAGGTGATCAACCATGCCCGCAAGCATTATCCCCGCCTGACGCTGCTGCTTATCAGCGGGCAGGATTTACGCCCGGCGCATAACCCCGCGCTACCGGATGTGGCGCTGCTGCGTAAACCGTTTACCCGGGCGCAGCTCGCGCAGGCGCTGCGGGCGGCGCATGTGCAGGCCTGATAAGCGTCGCGATATCACCGCGACGACAGAAAACGGCAGCGCGCCAGCGTTGCTGCGCCCTGCGCACCGTTAAACGCGGAGGACGAGGCGGCAATAAAACGTACGGCCTGATACGGCAACGGTCGGCGCAGGTATTTTTGGATCAGGGTAATTAATTGTTCGCGCGGGAAAGCCTGCATATCCATCACGCCGCCGCCCAAAATCACCGCATCGGGATCGAACAGATTTATGCTGGTGGCAATCGCGCGGGCGGCGCTTTCCAGCAGCGCCTGGACGAATGGCGCCTCGCCGGCGTGGACAAACAGCGCGTCCAGCGCGAAATCCCGTGGCTGTTGTTCGTACCAGCGTTTCAGCGCCAGCCCGGAACAGACCGTTTCGAGGCAACCTGGATTGCCGCAGGCACAGGTTTGCGTCATGTCGCCCTGGGGAATATGCCCCAGTTCGCCCGCCACGCCATGCGCTCCGGTCCAGGGCGCGCCGTTCATCCACACCGCGAAGCCCATTCCCGTGCCGAGGTAGGCGGCCAGCACCTGCTGCTGTGTGAGATGGTTTTCCACGACGTCATACGACAGCTGTAAGTTCACGTCGCGGGAAAACGCGACCGGGCAGCCCAGCGCATCCTCCAGTTTTCCCGCGAGGTCATGCACTTCTTCAGGTTGCAGCGGCAAATTGGGTGTCGAAATGATGGTGCGGTTGTCTTTGCCGACCAGCGCCGGAAATCCCATCACCAGACCACGGCAGCGCGCCTCGTAGCGTGCGATCTGTTCGCTAATCATCTGCGCAATACCGGCCACCACGCCGGGCGCGATCACCTCCGCCGTACGCTGTTTCTCACAGTGCAGAGTCTCACCGCTTGCCGTTTGCAGGCAAAAACGGATATGGGTTGCCCCCATATCCACACCCGCCACAACGCTATGCTGTTTTTGCATGAGGCAGTACCTCGTTTTTCGCCGTCAGGATCTGCGTCGTCATCACTTGCCATGCGTCGTCGATATTCTCCGCGTGGTTAAACAGCCCGGAGGTGCCGACGATAAAGACATCCGCGCCTGCCGCCATTAATTTTTTGTAGGTGGCCTGATTGCAGGAGCCATCCACTTCAATTTCGTAATGCAGCCCTTCACGCTCGCGCCAGGCTTTCAGCTCGGCGATTTTATCCAGCATTTCCGGGATGAACGGCTGCCCGGCAAAGCCGGGATCGACGGTCATCACCGTCACTTTATCAGCCTTATGGATATAGTATTTCATCGCCTCAACCGGTGTTTCCGGGTTGAGAATCAGGCCCACTTTCATACCGTGGCGGCGGATTTCGTCAATCAGACGGAACGCCTGACCGTTGATGGTTTCCGGGTGCAGCGTGATGAAATCCGCACCGGCGCGCGCCAGTTGACCAATATAATCCTGCGGACGCGTCACCATCAGATGACAATCAAGAGGTTTGCTCGCCAGTTTCTTGACCTGGCTGACGAAGAAGGGGGACAGCGTCAGATTCGGCACAAAGTGGCCATCCATAATATCAATATGAAAATAGTCTGCATGGCTGTCGATAAATTCGATCTGTTCTTTAAACTTCAGCAGATCCATACACATTAAAGAGGGAGAGATTTTCATGATCCATTCCTTACTTACTGATAAGACGGTCAAGGGCGACAGCCGCGATAATTAATCCGCCCATCACCACCAGCTGGTAATAGGTTTGTACCTGCAAAATATTCAGACCGTTGTTGATGGTGCCGATGATTAAGCCGCCAATTACCACCGAGAAGATGCGCCCCTTGCCGCCGAAGAAGCTGGTACCGCCAATGATGGCGCTGGCGATGGCGTAGGTTTCAAAACCCATTCCGGCTAAGGGTTCTGCGGCGCCGAGTCGCGCAGTAGAAACCACGCCCGCCAGTCCCGCGCAAATGCCGGAGATGATAAACACCACCAGGATGTGAAACTTCACGTCAATCCCGGAATAGAACGCCGAGTTTTTGTTGCCGCCGAGCGCGTAGATGTTGCGCCCAAGCCGCATGCGGGTAGTGAGGAACCAGAGGATCACCGCGACAATCAGCGAGAAGATGACCGGCACGGGGACACCTAACACGCTGGCGGCGAAGAAGTTCACGAAGTCGAATGAGAAGCCGTATACCGAGTTGGCGTCGGAAATCACCAGCGTGATACCACGGAAAATCGCGTTAGTGCCAAGGGTGATAATGAACGGATGCAGGCCAGTCCAGTTCACCAGGCAGCCGTTAATCGCTCCCAGCGCACCGCCGACCAGCACGCCGCCAATCAGCGCCGCAAAGAACGGATCGACGCCTGCCAGCATCAGTTTGGCCGTCACCATCCCGGACAACGCCAGAATCGCCCCGACGGAGAGGTCGATACCGGCGACCAGGATGGCGAAGAATTCACCCATGCCGATCAGCACCGTTACCGAACTCTGGACAAAAATCTGGGTGATGTTGTTGGTGGTCAGAAAATATTCTGACGACAGCGAACCGAAGATGGCGACGATAATCGCCAGGATGAAGAAGGTGCCGTATTTATCCCAGAACAGCGCAAAGTTGAACGGTTTCTTCCCGTTCACGTCACCTTTTACTCTTGTGGTAATGCCCATGCCATAATCTCCTCTTCGCTCATGTCATCGCGATTGGTCAGGATTTGCGTCAGTCGTCCTTCGCAGAACACGGCGATGCGGTCGCAGACGGCGATAATTTCAGGAAGTTCAGATGACACCATCAGGATGACTTTTCCGTCGTCCGCCAACTGGCGCATCACTTTATAAATTTCGGCTTTCGCACCGACGTCGATACCACGGGTCGGCTCGTCGAAAATGATCACCTCCGGGTTACAGCACAACCATTTGGAAATCAGCACCTTCTGTTGGTTTCCGCCGGAGAGTTCGGTGATGTTCTGGTTAACGGAATGACACTTCAGCGCCAGCAGTTCGCGCTGCGCTTCGGCGGTACGCTGCTCGTCGCCTTCGTGGAACAGGCCCATCGCCCCCTTAAAGCCGCCGCTTTTCAGGCTGCGGCCGATCGCCATGTTCTGGGCGATAGAGAAATTGGGGAAGAAGCCGTTATCCCGGCGGCTTTCGGTGATGTAAGCCATCCCTTTTTTCACCGCATCCAGGGGGGAGCGCGGGGAGATGGTTTTCCCGTTCAGACGGATCTCGCCGCTTGCGCGTTTATCGACGCCGAACAGGCAATCCATCAGCTCGGTGCGCCCGGAGCCGACCAGTCCGGCGAAGCCTAAAATTTCGCCCCGGCTGACGCTAAAGGAGATATCGCGAACCTTTTTCTTGTCGCGGCTGGTGACGTTTTTCACCTCGAATACCGTATCGCGCTCGATGTTGCCGGTGCTCTCTTTCATGGCGTTAAAGCGGTTTTGCAGTTCGCGGCCAACCATCAGGCGGACGATATCGTCGTTGCTGACGTCGCTCACCATCCCGCTGCAAACGCTGCTGCCGTCTTTCATCACCGTATAGCGGTCGCAGATGCGGCGAATTTCCGCCAGCTTATGCGAGATGTAGACGATGGCGGTGCCCTCTTTGCGTAGCTGATTCATGATCAGAAACAGGTAGTCCACCTCTTTATTGGTGAGCGAGGAGGTGGGTTCGTCCATGATGATCACTTTGGCGTTGAGCATCAGCGTCTTGGCGATTTCCAGCATTTGCTTATGGCTGATGGATAAATTCGCCACCTTTTCGTCTAAATCGACTTTTAAACCGACGCGCAGCAACATCATGGCGGCCCGTACGCGCATCTCTTTCCAGTCAATAATATTGACGCCACAGACTTTTTTCGTCAGATGACGACCAATATATAAATTCTCCAGCACGGTTAATTCATCAATCACGCTGAGTTCCTGATAAATAATGCCAATGCCGAGTTGTGCCGCTAATTTATGATCCAGCTTGTCGTAATTAACGTTATTAATCGTAATGGTGCCTTTGGTCGGTTCATGTATTCCCGACAGAACCTTCATCAACGTTGATTTACCGGCGCCATTTTCTCCTAATAATGCGTGTATTTCATAAGGATAAACCGTTAAATCAACCGATTTTAATGCGTGAACCGGACCAAAGGATTTGCCGATCCCCGCCATCGAGATATATGGCGTGACCATAATTAACCTCTTTTACACTTCATCCTTCAAGCTGTCTCTTTGTTGGCTACCTTCGCTCACCCCAGTCACTTACTTATGTAAGCTCCTGGGTATTTACTCAGTTGCCGCCTCGATGCATCTCGAATGATTTTGTGTAAGAAAAATATTGACTAAATCAGTGCCATTGCCTGATGGCGCTACGCTTATCAGGCTTACGTTCGGGTCGGCCGGATAAGAGGCTTTCGCGTCGCCATCCGGCCTATTTACGGACTTACTTTGCGACCAGGATGGAATCGACCAGCTTAAATTCCGGCGCTTTATCCAGCGGGATCACGTTGCCTGATTTCGCGGCATCCACCATCAGCCTGAGCCCTGTCGCGCCGATATCCGCAGGGTTCTGAGCGATGGTCGCCGTCATCTGTCCGGCCTCCACCATTTTGCGGGCTTCCGGGATACCGTCTGTACCTACCACCAGCACTTTTCCGCTTTTCCCGGCGTTAGCCACGGCCTGGGCGACGCCCATCGCCATGGTGTCGTTAGCGCAATAAATCGCTTTGATATTCGGGTTGCGTTGCAGCACGTTGGTGGCAACGTCTAACGCTTTGATTCGGTCCCAGTCTGCGGGTTGGCTGGCGACCAGCTTGATTTGGCTTGCTTTTTTGAAAGCCTCGGTTGCGCCATTGCGGCGCGCCTCGCCGGAGGCGTTACCGGCTTTACCTTCAATAATGGCGACTTCACCGCCCTCGGCGCCCAGTTTCTCAATAATGAACTCCGCGCCTTTGGCGCCCACGGCGACGTTATCGGTGGTGACAAACCCTTCGACGTTACCGCCCGCTTTTTTCAGGTTATCCATATCGATTTTTTCATCGAGATTGACCAGATAAATCCCTTTCTTCCACGCGCGGGCGACGGGCATCACCAGGTTTACTGAGGATAATGGCGCAAAGGCGATACCTTTGTAATTTTTATTGCTGAGATCTTCGAATAGCTGCAACTGAGACTGAAAGTCGCCTTCCGAAGGAGAGGCAAAAATATCGACGCTGACACCCAGCGTTTTTGCTTCATCTTCAATACCTTTTTTCATATCCACCCAGAATGGATTGGATAATGTTTTTAATACTACGGCATATTCGGCGGCGGCAAATGCGCTGGTGGACAACATTAAGCCCATAGCCGCACCGCTGAAATATTTCAGATATTTATTCATAGCAGTATTCTCAGTGTAGGGTGTTGCTCCCGAAAATGAGAGCAACGAGCATTTTATTTCAGCGCGCCTGGTGAAAAGAAATCAACAATTGCGCCAGTTTTTTGCATATTAATGGTTGCCTGTTCGATATTCAGTTGGGCGACGGAAACAAAAAATGCATCCAGTAGAGTGAGTTGTAATATGCGTGCGGAAGCATTACGCCCTAATAACGGTGTTTCTGGTGCTGGCGAACAAATAATATAGTCAGCCAATTTGGCGATAGGTGAATGGTAGCTGTGGGTGATACAGATAATTTTGGCACCATTCTTTTTCGCCAGTTCAACCGCGGCTTTTACATCACTGGTGCGCCCGGAATGGGTCACCACCAACACGACATCGCCTTCTTTTAATAGCGATGCGGACATCATCATGATGTGCGCGTCCGGGTAAGTCTGGCAGCGCACGCCGATGCGTAAGAACTTATGCTGTACGTCCGCGCAGATGGCATTCGACCCGCCAGCGCCATACAAATCACGCTGCTTCGCCTGATAAAAGAAGCGTGCGGCGCGATGAATCTCATCCACGTTGACGATTGACTGACCTTCCATAATGGTGCGCAAGGTAATGTTGAATACCTTATTCACCACATCCTGCGGCGCTTCATCAAAGGCCAGTTCGGCAGGCAATACCTGCTCAGACTGAGAAAAATAGTCTTCCAGCGCGCTGCGTAAGTTGCGAAATCCGCTGAATCCCAGCAGTTTCGATACCTTAACAATCATGGCTTCAGATACCGCCAGCGCCTCTGCGACATCTTTAATGGCTGGCGCGCTACTGAGATTACCCGGCTTGAGTAACCACTCGACGATACGGCTCTCGTTCTCCGTCATGCCTTCCTGCTTCATGCGCAGGTAAGGCGCAAGCCCGATGCCGTTTGGAAGCCCTGAATCAAATTCTGACTGACTCATTACGTTCTCTTGTCCTTGAAATGAAGACGCCACTATATCACCACAGCAGGAACAGAAAAGATGCTGACCACTTCACAAAATAGTTAAATTTATAAAGTTTGTCATTTTGTGAATTTAATAACGTTGATAAAAATACGGAATGAAAATAAGTCAATACAAAACAATGAATTATAGTTTTTGCTTGTTCAGGTGCAACCTGTGTAAGCATCAAGATCGGGTATTTGTCGCTCTTGCTTTGCCGAACGGAGGTGTGTAGAACAGGCCCATACAGCGGCTTTCTGTCGATTTATTGTTCTTTTAAATTCATTTAAATCACAAATATTTTTTATTCGTAAAGTTTGACCAGGGCGAGAATGAGTATGAAAAAGATAGCATTTGGCTGTGATCACGTTGGTTTTATCCTGAAACAGGATATTTTGACGCACTTAACCCAGCGCGGTATTACGGTGATTGATAAGGGAACCTGGTCGCCGGAGCGCACGGATTACCCGCATTATGCCAGCGAGGTGGCACAAGCCGTTGTCTCTGGCGAGGTTGATGGCGGTATTCTGGTGTGTGGCACCGGTGTGGGGATTTCGATAACGGCAAACAAGTTTGCCGGAGTCCGCGCCGTCGTTTGCAGCGAACCCTATTCGGCACAGCTTTCGCGCCAGCATAATGATACCAACGTGCTGGCTTTTGGCTCGCGGGTTGTTGGGCTGGAGCTGGCAAAAATGATCGTGGATGCCTGGCTGGATGCGGGGTTTGAAGGGGGGCGCCATCAAAAGCGCGTGGAGGCGATTATGGCGATAGAACAGCAGGGCAAATGAGATTCCTCCGCTACATGTCGAACAGGCCATTCGCTACCGTGAGGGGAAGATCTCTGCGAGGCTGGTTTTATGAAACGCTATTCTACGCTCATTGCTCTGGGCCTGTTGTCGCTGACGACGCTTCCTGCGCATGCCGATATTGTTGATGACACCATCGGTAATATTCAGCAGGCGATCAATGACGCGTATAAATCTGACAACGGGCGGGATTATGAGGATGACCGCCGTGATGAAGAGTGGCAGCGCCAGATGAGCGACGATCGCCGCAGACAATATGACGACAGACGCCGTCAGTTTGAAGATCGGCGTCGTCAGTTGGACGATCGCCAACGCCAGCTCGATCAAGAACGTCGTCAGCTGGAAGATGAAGAGCGCAGGATGGAAGACGAGTACGATCGTTAACCGCGCGACAATCGTAGGCCGGATAAGGCGCAATGCGCCGCCATCCGGCGTAAGGCTACTCCAGCACAATCTCCATCCCGTCATATCCGGCTTCAATGCCGTCCGGCAGGGGGTTATCCATCAGCCATACGTCGAACGAGTGGCTGATGTGGGTGAGAATGACCCGTGGGCAGTGAATCACCTCATTGAGCGCGATAACCGTGTTTACATCGCAGTGATTACGCGGCGCTTCCGCGCGTGGCGCGTGACTACAGTCGATGACGATCGTCTGCGGCTGGTTATTCAGCAGAAATTTTACTGTCTTATCCGGCAGTGCTGCGGTGTCCGACAGCCACGCGACGCGGCTGTGCGCAGATTCCAGCAGATAGCCAAACGTCAGTTTTGAATGGTTAAGCGGCAGCGGCGTTACCTGTAATCCCTGGAGATCGAAGACCACAAACGGTTCGACGGTGTGGCTGAAATCAAGGATGCCGGGGTGTTTAAACAGATCGTCGCAGCCCTGTTCATCCGGCGGGCCATAAACCGGAATCGCGGCGCCCACGCCCCAGCGCAGGGGGAACAACCCCTGAACATGATCCATATGATAATGCGTGAGCAGAAACTGCTGAAAAGATCCGGCGGGCCAGCGATCGGTAAGATCGTGCAGGCCCGCATCAAGCAGCGTTACCGCGTCATTGAATTTGACGACGCCGCTACAGGGGCGGCGGCGATACTGCTCCTGTAAGCGTGCCCGACGGCAGGCGAGACAATCGCAGCCGTATGCTGGCACGCCCTGTGCGCCGCCGGTTCCTGTTAGCGTAATCGTCAGGCTCATTAGTCACCTCAAAGCGCTTTGGTAAAACGAAAATGGCTTTGCGCATACCCTTCGCGCAGATAAAACCGGTGCGCATCATGGCGTTTCACGCTGGTGGACAGCTCCGTCATCTCCGCGCCGGCCTGGCGGGCCTCTTCTTCCGCCCATGCCAGCAACCGGCTGCCGACTTTCAGACCTCGCGCCTGCGGCATCACCACCAGTTCCTGGATCTCCCCGATCCAGTTAGCGTGATGCAGGTGGTACTGCATATGCAGGCCGATCATCCCGACAACCTGCCCGTCGCGCAGCGCCAGCTGGTAGCGTATCGTGCGATCCTGCAAATTTGAGGCAAATCCGGCGCGAAAGGCCTGGCGGTCGAACTCCGCTTGTTTCAGTTCGCAGATCAGTTGATACACCGCGTCGGTATCGTCCGGCGTGGCCCGGCGTAGTTCACAGACAGGCATGGCTTTTCTCCTGGCGGCCCATTAACGTTAATAAGGTATCGACTGACTGTAGCAAACTTCCGTCATTATTGAGGATATGACAGTTAAAAGGGGCGTAACGGGCCGCGCGCGCCAGGCGAGCGGCAATCTCGGTTTCGCTTTCACGCCCGCGCGCCTGTAGACGCTGGCGCAAAATATCGGGAGAGACCTGCAAACAGATAGGCAGCAGCGCTTTGCCGTAGCGGGCCTGCGCCTGCGGCAGATGGGCGCGTGAGCCGTTAACCACCACGTCAAAACCGGCGTGCAGCCACAGATCGATCTCCACGCCAACGCCATAGTACAGGCCATTAGCGTGCCAGCTCAGCGCCAGTAAATTTTGCCCTGCCCGAGTGAAAAACTCCTGCTCGCTCAGCGCAATATGGTTCTCGTTGCCCGCGTTAGCCGCACGCGTGATATAGCGGTGCGCAACCAGCAACTGCGTATGTTCCCGCTGGCGGAGCGCCGCCAGCAAACTGTCCTTACCGGAGCCGGACGGCCCCATCAGCCAGATCAGTTTTCCCATAGTCAGAACACCCTTTTACCCTGACGCCAGACGTGGTCGATATGAATGTGATCGCCTTTACGGTGCGCCAGCACCAGATCGGCGCGCCTGCCTTCGGCGATGATGCCGCGATCGTCGAGATTCAGCGCGCGCGCCGGGTTGCGTGTCACCAGGCGCATTGCCTGCGGCAGCGTAAATGTGTTGGCCTCGTCGTCCGCCACGCGGAATGCCGCGTCGAGCAGGCTGGCGGGGTAATAGTCGGAGGAGAGGATATCCAGCAACCCCAGTTCTGCCAGCTTATGCGCCGCCACGTTGCCGGAGTGCGAACCGCCGCGCACGATGTTGGGCGCGCCCATCAGTACGTTCATCCCATGCTTGCGTGACGCCTCTGCCGCCTCGAACGTGGTGGGAAATTCGGCGATCACGCTGCCAAGCTGATGCGATTCCAGCACATGATCGGGCGTTGCGTCATCGTGGCTTGCCAGCGCGAGATGACGTTCGCGGCACATCTGCGCGATGGCGGCGCGGTTCGGCTGCGACCAGCGCGCCGCAAGCTGAAGCTGTTCCTCTTCGTAGTGGGCCATCTGTTCATCATTGAGTGAATATTTGCCCTGATAGTATTCACGGTACTTCTCGCGGTTAGCGAACTGGCGCTGACCCGGCGAGTGATCCATCAGCGAGACCAGCGTTACCGGCTCGCGATCCACCAGCTTTTCGAACAGCGGCAGGGTGGTGTGATGGGGTAATTCACAGCGCAGATGCAGACGGTGTTCGGCGCGGTTAACGCCGCGTTTCTGCGTCTCTTCGACGGCATTGATCATCTTTTCCAGATTTTCCAGGCGATCGCCGCCGTCGCGGACATCGCCAATCGCAACGGCATCCAGCACGGTGGTGATACCGCTGGCGACCATCAGCGCGTCGTGGCTGCTCATAGCGGAATGGGCGGGCCAGTCCACCTTCGGGCGTGGGGTGAAAAATTTGTCGAGATTATCGGTATGCAGCTCAATTAAACCCGGAAGCAGCCAGCCGCCTTCGCCATCCAGCGCCTCGGGGTGACGGCTCTGACTTTCCGCAAAGGCGCGGATAATCCCATCCTGCATTTCCAGCGATCCCTGCACCACTTCGTCTTCCAGCACCAGCTTTACGTTGTTGATAATCATGATGTGGTTCCCATCAGATGCAAACGATCCGCTACGCGATCGCGTACGGTTTGATCGTGAAAAATGCCGACAATCGCCGCGCCGCGCGCTTTGGCTTCTTCAATCAGCGCGACCACGGCGGCGCTGTTTTTGGCGTCCAGCGAGGCGGTGGGTTCATCAAGCAGCAGGATCGGGTAATCGACGATAAACCCGCGCGCGATATTCACGCGCTGCTGCTCGCCGCCGGAAAAGGTGGAGGGCGCGAGATGCCATAGCCGTTCCGGGACGTTCAGGCGCGTCAACAGGTTCGCGGCTTTCGCGGCGCACGTTTCGCGGGCGACGCCCAGATCCAGCAGCGGCTGCATCACCACATCCAGCGCGGAGATCCGGGGGATCACGCGCAGAAACTGGCTCACCCAGCCGATCGTCGAGCGACGCACTTCCAGCACCTTGCGCGCCGGGGCCTGCACCAGATCGATCCACTCATCGCTATGACGAATGTGGATGTGCCCTTCGTCCGGCAGATAGTTGGCATATAGCGAGCGCAACAGCGTCGATTTACCGCTCCCGGAGTGGCCGTGCAGCACCACGCATTCACCGTTTTGTACCTCCAGAGAGGCGTTTTGCAGCACCGGCAGGCGCACGCCATTTTGCTGGTGCAGCACAAAGGTTTTACTGACGTTTTCTACGCGAATCATTTTGGCCTCTTAATTCTGATTGCCGGATGGCGGCTTCGCCTTATCCGGCCTACAGGTGCGCTTTTTGTAGGCCGGGTAAGCGAAGCGCCACCCGGCAAAACAAAAAATCAGTTCTGCAATACCGACGACACCAGCAACTGGGTATAAGGGTGGTGTGGATCGTCGAGCACGCGGTCGGTTAATCCACTTTCCACCACCTGACCTTGCTTCATCACCAGCAGACGGTCTGCTAACAGGCGCGCCACGCCCAAATCGTGGGTGACAATCACCACAGCCAGATCCAGTTCCACCACCAGGCCGCGCAGCAGGTCCAGCAGCTTTGCCTGTACGGAAACGTCCAGTCCGCCGGTGGGTTCGTCCATAAACACCAGCTTCGGGTGAGTGACCAGGTTGCGGGCGATCTGCAAACGCTGCTGCATCCCGCCGGAAAAAGTGGTCGGCAGGTCGTCGATGCGCGAAGCCGGAATTTCCACCTCCTCCAGCCAGCGCTTCGCCGTGGCGCGGATTTCACCATAGTGACGCGCGCCGGTGGCCATCAGGCGTTCGCCGATATTGCCGCCCGCCGAGACCTGGCGGCGCAGTCCGTCCATCGGATGCTGATGCACCACGCCCCATTCCGTGCGTAGCAGGCGGCGGCGGTCGGCTTCGCTCATGCCGTACAGTGAACGGTTCTGGTACAAAATGTCGCCGGACTGCGGCGTCAGGCGCGAGGAGATCGATTTCAGCAGGGTGGTTTTGCCGGAACCGGACTCCCCGACAATGCCCAGCACTTCACCAGGCCACAGGTCAAAAGAAACATCGCTGAAGCCTTTGCCCGGCGCGTAGAGATGGGTCAGGTTATTGACTGAAAGCAGCGGTTGCGTCATTTGATGAGTGCCTCGCTCTGTTGGCGGCAATAATCGGTGTCGGAGCAGACAAACATCCGTTTGCCGGTGTCATCCAGCACCACTTCGTCGAGATAGCTGTGTGTTGAACCGCAGATGGCGCAGGGCTCATCCCAGGTTTGTACGGTGAACGGGTGATCGTCGAAATCGAGGCTTTCCACGCGGGTCCAGGGCGGCACGGCATAGATGCGTTTTTCGCGCCCCGCGCCGAACAGTTGCAGCGCGGGCATCATATTCATCTTCGGGTTGTCGAATTTCGGGATCGGCGACGGGTCCATGACGTAGCGGTCATTGACCTTCACCGGGTAGGCGTAGGTGGTGGCGATATGGCCGAAGCGGGCGATATCTTCGTACAGCTTCACCTGCATGACGCCGTACTCTTCCAGCGCGTGCATGGTGCGGGTTTCGGTTTCGCGCGGTTCGATAAAACGCAGCGGTTCAGGGATCGGCACCTGGAAGATAATGATCTGATCTTCGGTCAGCGGCGTTTCCGGGATCCGATGACGGGTCTGGATCAGCGTCGCGTCTTCGGTGCGCTCGGTGGTGTTCACGCCGGTCACGCGCTTAAAGAAGTTGCGGATCGACACGGCGTTGGTGGTGTCATCCGCCCCCTGGTCGATCACTTTCAGAATGTCCGGCTCGCCAATCACGCTGGCGGTAAGCTGAATGCCGCCCGTTCCCCAGCCATAGGGCATCGGCATTTCACGCCCGCCGAACGGCACCTGATAACCGGGGATCGCCACCGCTTTTAAAATAGCGCGGCGGATCATGCGTTTGGTTTGCTCGTCGAGATAAGCAAAGTTGTAGCCGGAGAGGTTAGTCGTCACGGGCGGCCTCCTGTTGCAGGCGTTTGAGCAGTTCCAGTTCAGCCTGGAAATCGACGTAGTGGGGGAGTTTGAGGTGCGAAACAAAACCCGCCGCCTCGACGTTATCCGCATGCGCCAGCACGAACTCTTCGTCCTGCGCCGGGCCCGTGACCGTTTCATCGTATTCGGGTGCCTGTAGGGCTCTTTCCACCAGCGCCATCGCCATTGCTTTACGTTCGCTCATGCCGAACACCAGTCCGTAGCCGCGGGTAAAGTGCGGCGCGTCGTTTTCCGGTGCGACAAAGCCGTTGACCATTTCGCATTCCGTCATCAGCAGTTCGCCGACGTTCACGGCAAATCCCAGCTCCTCCGGCACCGTTTCCAGCCCGACGTAGCCGCTGCGGATCTCACCGGCAAACGGGTGGTTGCGTCCGTAGCCGCGTTGCGTGGAATACGCCAGCGCCAGCAGATACCCTTCGTCGCCGCGCATCAGCTGTTGCAAGCGTGAGGAGCGCGAACAAGGGTAAACCGGCGGCGTGCGGGTGATGTCATCCGGCACGGCGCCGCTGTCTTCTTCACGCTTCGCCAGCCCCTGGTTCGCCAGCAGAGAAAAAACGTGCGGCGCGGCGTCCTGCATGGCGTCAGCGGTACGCAGCGGCGGCGTTTCGCCGTTCGCCAGCAGGGTAAAATCGAGCAGGCGATGGGTGTAATCGTAGGTCGGCCCCAGCAACTGCCCGCCGGGAATATCCTTGTAGACGGCGGAAATACGGCGCTCTAAACGCATCTCTGCGGTGTTCAGCGGCTCACTGACCGCCAGCTTTGCCAGCGTGGTGCGGTACGCGCGCAGCAGGAAGATGGCTTCGATGTTATCGCCGCTGGCCTGTTTTAAGGCGAGCGCGGCCAGTTCACGGTCGGCGATGCCTCCTTCGGTCATCACGCGATCCACGGCCAGGTTCAACTGTTGCTCGATTTGCGCCACGCTCAGTTCGGCGAGGGTGTCGTCGCCCCGGCGTCGGTTTTCCTGCAACGCGTGGGCGTTGGCTATCGCCTTTTCGCCCCCTTTGACGGCTACGTACATCAGCACACCTCCACATGGGTGGTTCGCGGAATCGCCAGCAGTCGCTCGCCGCAGGTGAGGATGAGATCGACCCCCAGCGGGAACGGGTGCGGGCGCTCAGTCAGTTCATGGATGAGGCACTCCGGCAGCTGCGGGGCAATCATGCGTTCTTCGGCGATACCCGCCCCGGTCAGGCGCAGCATACGTCCACCGCTCAGGCTGGCGACCTGGACGATCAGGGTGGCGCTGGTTTCCGGCGCGACGGCGCTTCCGGCGGAAAGGGCATTTAGCTGCTCGCTGCTGATGTGTTCATCGGCGACGGCAAAGGCGGCCTGCTGCGGCTGTTCAACCAGCGGCGCGCTGGTGTGAAAGCGCAGGTTCTGACTGGCAATGTCGTTGTTGATGGACGGCGCGAGCCATACCGGGGTGTCGCCGTCGACCAGAGTGAGCAATACGCTGGTGGTGGCCAGATTCAGCGGCTGCCAGCCGTGCTTCAGTTGATGCAGGGCGACAATCACCCCCGGCTCGCTCATCGCCTTCAGCAGGCGACGAAAACTCTGTTGCGCGTCCTGAACGGGCAGGGTAAAGGCGGTTTGTAGGGTCATGCGTTATCTCCGCGTACCAGCGTAAAGAAGTCGACCCGGCTGGCGTTTACTTCGGCGCGGCGAGCGGTAATGTGTGCGTCGCGTTCCGCCTCCAGCGGGGCAATTAAGGTTTCCATTAAGGTCTGGAAGTGAGTGTGCTCCTGCAACAGCGCGTCGATGATGGCGCACTGCTCGGCGTGGTGTTTGTTGCGCCCCAGCAGGTAGCTGTAGCCCAGCGTGCCGCTCTTAAGACGCACCACCGCACGGGTCAGCGTGGTATCTCCGGCGAAAAAGCGGTTGCCGGTGCCGCCCATGCGGGCCTGAATCTGCATCAGTCCGGTTTCCGGGGCGCGAATCAGTTCATATTCCGGCGTGAGTTTCAGCGCCTGCATTTTCACGTTAAGCGCGTCGGCGTTGCTGTAAGCCAGCGCGCGCATCCAGCGCTGGCGAGTGGCGGTATCGAAGTGCATTCCGTCAGTGCTCCATAGTGAATTCGATCATGTCGGCGCGGGTCAGGCTGACGGAATACTCCGTCGCGTTTTCCTCGCCGTCACGGTGGTTCAGCGTGCGCACGCACAGCAGCGGCGCCATGTTGGGAATTTCCAGCACCTTGCTCTCTTTGGCCTGCGCACGGCGAGCGCTGATGCGCGTCTGGGTGCGCTGTAGCGCCAGACCGCACTGCTCGCGCAGGTAGTCATGCAGCGAACCGTGGTTAAAGCCCTGCAACAGCGGCCAGAGGGCGAGGTCGGAAAAGTAATGGTCGATCAGGCACAGGGCGATGCCATTTACCCGGCGCAGGGTGCGCAGGTGGATGACGTTATCGCCCTCTTTGACGCTCAGCGCATCGGCGATGTGGCTGGATGCCGGGCGCAGCACCGCCAGCAGTTTTTCGCTGGTGGGATGACTGCCTTGTTCCAGTAGATTCTGGCTAAAGCGCGCCTGGGCATTGAGCGGGTAATCGAACGGGCGCATCAGCACCAGCACGCCGACGCCCTGGCGACGCTGCACCCAACCGCGCTCCACGAGCTGGTCGATGGCGCGGCGCAGCGTGTGGCGGTTCACCTCATAGCGGGCGGCAAGCTGATGTTCCGCCGGAAGGTAATCGCCGCAGCGGTAATGCTGGCGAAGCTCCTGCTCAAGTCTCGCGGCAATCTCCTGATAGCGCGTTGGGTAACTGGTCGGATGTGTAGACAAGTGCATAGCCATCAAGACCTCGCTAATCAGATAAAGTGCTTACGCAAACGCTGGGAGAGGAAATCCAGCAGGCTGACGGTAATGATGATTAACACCATCAGGGCGCAGGTCTGCGGGAACTGAAAGCCGCGAATCGCTTCCCACAGCGTGACGCCGATGCCGCCTGCGCCCACCATGCCGACCACCGTGGCGGAGCGGACGTTGGACTCAAAACGGTACAGCGAGTAGGAGATGAGCAGCGGCATAACCTGCGGCAGCACGCCGTAGAGGATCTCTTCAATTTTGTTGGCGCCGGTGGCGCGAATGCCTTCAACCGGGCCGGGTTCAATGGCTTCCACCGCTTCAGAAAGCAGCTTGGAGAGCACGCCGGTGGTGTGGATAAACAGCGCCATGACCCCGGCAAACGGCCCGAGACCAACGGCGACCACGAACAGCATGGCGAAAACCATTTCGTTAATCGCGCGGCAGGCGTCCATCAGGCGACGCATCGGCTGGTAAATCCACCACGGCACGAGGTTATCGGCGCACATCAGGCCGCAGGGAATCGACAGAATGACCGCCAGCGCAGTGCCCCAGACGGCGATTTGCAGGGTGACGGCCATTTCGCCCAGATAGTGCTGCCACTGGCTGAAGTCCGGCGGGAAGAAGTCGGCGGCGAAGGTCGCCATGTTGCCGGAATCCTGAATTAGCGTGAGTGGGGCCATTTCGGCGCCCTTCCACGAAACGACCAGGACGGCGAGAAGGATGGCCCAGCTCAGGAGCGAGAACCAGCTACGCTTTGGCGGGGCGACGGTGATGCTTTGCATGTTTAGCTCCGTGCGTCGTTTATTGCCGGATGGCAGCGCTTGCGCCTTATCTGGCCTACAGAACATCGTAGGCCCGGTAAGCGAAGCGCCACCGGGTATCAGGTTTACTGCACCGCTTTGGTGACGCTGGTCATCGCGCCCAGCGCGGCGGTCAGGCGGTCGAGATCGTCCAGCTGCGCTTTAATCGCGGAGGTTTTGCTGGTTTTTTCGCTCTCGTTCAGCCCTTTGTTGTCCTTCACGCCCTGCATTTCTTTAAACAGCGCCAGCTGGCGAATCGGCACCAATTGCAGGTCGCTGGAGGGGCGGAACGGCGCCCAGCCCAGGCGTTCCAGCACGGTTTTCTCTTCCGCTGTTTTGCCGTAATTCATAAAGAAGTCGTACACCTTGTCCTTGGTGGTTTCGGAGAGATTTTTACGCCAGACGATCGGATCGCCCGGGATCAGCGGCGACTTCCAGACAACCTTCAGTGCTTTCAGCTTGTCCGGCGCGGAGGTTTTCAGTTTGTCGAGGTTTTCGGTGTTATTGGTTGCGACATCCACCTGCTTGTTGGCGACGGCCAGCGCGTTGGTTTCGTGGCTGGCGTTAACGGTGCGTTTGAAGTCGCTGGCGGAGATGCCGTTTTTGGCGAAGACGTAATAACCGGGGACGAGGAAGCCAGAGGTGGAGTTCGGATCGCCATTGCCGAAGGTGAGATCTTTACGTTTGGCGATCAGATCGTCCAGGTTATTGATCGGGCTGTCTTTGTTGACGATCAGCACGCTCCAGTAGCCCGGCGATCCATCTGCGGCGACGGTCTGGGCAAATACCTGACCGTTAGCGCGATCCACGGCTTCCATCGCCGAGAGGTTGCCGTACCAGGCGATATCCACTTTGTTGAAGCGCATTCCCTGAATGATGCCCGCATAGTCAGGCGCGAAGAAGGCGTTCACTTTGACGCCCAGTTTCTTTTCCATGTCCTTCAGGAACGGGTCCCACTGCGGCTTCAGGTTTTGCTGTGATTCGGTCGAAATAATGCCAAAGTTCAGTGCTTTTTCCTGTTCTTCCGCATGTGCCGGGCTTAACAAGGTGCTGATGCTGAACATGCTGGTGAACGCCAGCGCGGCAACGGCTTTGTAGCTCATTTCCATTCCTCATTGTGGGGATGTTAAGCAGCCTGCGCGTTCTGTTCGACGCGGTTCATGCTGCGGTAGAGATGGTCAAAACGATCGTTATCAAAGTGCTGGCTGCTGCCGTCATAGAACACATGCCCCTGACGCAGCGCCACAATGCGTTCGCAGTAGCGCAGGGCGTAATCCACCTGATGCAGCGTGACGACCACGGTGATGCCGTCGGTCTGGTTAATGTCGCGCAGGGTGTCCATCACAATGCGCGCCGACTCCGGGTCCAGCGAGGCGATCGGCTCATCGGCGAGGATCACTTTCGCCTGCTGCATCAATGCCCTGGCGATAGCAACGCGCTGCTGCTGTCCGCCGGAAAGCGTCGATACGCGCTGATGCGCGAAGTGCGCCATCCCGACGCGGGTCAGCGCCTGTAACGCGCGCTGCTTCTGCGCCTGGGTGAACCAGCTAAAACAGGTACGCCAGAACGGCGTGCTGCCGAGCGCGCCGATCAGCACGTTCTCCAGTACGGTCAGACGGTTCACGAGGTTGAACTGCTGGAAGATGTAGCCGGTGTGAGCGCGGCTTTTGCGGATGTCCCGCGCCAGTTTGCCCTCACGCTGTACCGTGCGGCCCAGTAGCTCGACATGGCAGCCCGGCGCTTTATCGCCGGTAATCAAACCGCTTAAGTGACGTAAAAGGGTGGATTTGCCGGAACCGGAAGGCCCAAGCAGAGCCACCATCTCACCGGAAGAGATGTTCAGATCAACCGCATGCAGCGCCTGATGCTGATTGAACGTTTTGGAGAGTTTCTCGACGCGAATAACCGTTTGCATGATGCGGCCTCCCTAAAAAAGTGGCCCCATCGTGGCGGATTAATGTGACGTTTTAGTTAAGGGATGGTTACTTGACGATGAAGAATTGAAGGGGCTTCGATGACAGCACGGGAGGGCGCGCCTCCCGTCGGTTTACTCTGTCGGCTGCGGCTGTTTCACCACATTGATCATCCACGGTACGCCATATTGATCGGTCACTTTCCCGAAACCGTGCGCCCAGAAGGTTTCCTGCCAGTCCATTTCGATTTGTCCCTGTGCGGCCAGGTTATCAAACCAGCGTTTCCCTTCGGCGACATCCTGCGTGTCGAGCACCAGCGTAAAACCGGAGTAACTCGCGTTCCCCGACGCGACGGCGTCGCTCATCATGATATCGCTGCCTGCAATGCGCACGTTGGCGTGGGCGATGGAGGTATCAGGGAATTGCATGCCTGACGGGCAACCGTCTTCGCTGCCCTGCTCTGGCGGGGGCATTTCACCAAAGGTGATTTTATAGAGGAGTTCCGCGCCTAACGTTTTGTGGTAGTACGCGATAGCGTCGGCACAGTGACCGGCAAAAGAGATGTAGGGACTTAACGGCATAATCGTGACCTCAGGTAAGAGAAGCCAGTTAAGTGTAGTTATCGTAGGCCCGGTAAGCGAAGCGCCACCGGGCAATAAATGCCAGATGGCGGCGTAAACGCCTTACCGGGCCTGGAAAAATCAGTTCTTTTTCACGAACTCAGATTTCAGCTTCATCGGGCCAAAGCCATCGATCTTGCAATCAATGTTGTGGTCGCCTTCAACCAGACGGATGTTCTTCACTTTGGTGCCAATTTTCAGCATGGAAGAACTGCCTTTTACTTTCAGATCTTTAACAACGGTCACGCTGTCGCCGTCTGCCAGCAGGTTGCCGTTGGCATCTTTTACGATCAGTTCGTCGCTGTCCTGCGCCGGTTCTGCGTCGTTCCATTCATGGGCGCATTCCGGGCAGATGAACATGCCGTTATCTTCGTAGGTATATTCGGAGTTGCATTGTGGGCAATGGGGTAATGACATGTCGATTTCCTCAAAAAAGTCAGCAGGGGCAAAAGCGCCCAAAAAATGGCAGATTGCCGAAAAAGGCCGCAATTATACACAAAATCCTTAACGTTGTCGGGACTACTCGCAATTTAAGGATACGACAACCTGTGGCTGAAGGTTGCCGCCAGGGTAAGAAAAATGTCATGACTATTTTTTTAAGGGAAATTGCTACGTTTTACTATTTAAGATAAGGTGAGAGGAACGACCAGACGCGTTATAAATCTTTATCCCTCTTACTTTTACACAGTAAGAGAGACAGGTGTGGTTGATAAAAATATCTCTAATATTAACAATAAGTTATTTTAATAAAATTATTTCCACACGTAATTATAAAAGCCGAAAAGCAAACAAATAAAATCATCCGGCTAAATAAAAGTAATAAAGTTTGCGTTAAGGAAAGATTTTCCATGTACACACAGACAATATATGAATTAAGCCAGGAAGCGGAAAGATTGTTGCTGCTTTCTCTGGAACATCTCCGGTTATTGCAACAACTGCCTGTGGCTTCGCTGGATGACGCCGCTCAGGAAGGTGGGGAAGGGAATGAAAATACCCGGCCTCAGCATGTTAGCGGGCGTGACGTGGAGGCTCAGCACGGCACGCTCAATAATGAGCTACGTAAAATAACGCGCCTGGAGATGGTGCTGGCGATTGTCGGGACGATGAAGGCTGGGAAGTCGACGACAATTAACGCCATTGTCGGAACCGAAGTCTTACCTAATCGTAATCGGCCGATGACGGCGTTACCGACGCTGATTCGCCATACGCCAGGGCAGAAAGAGCCGGTGCTGCATTTTTCTCACGTCGCGCCGATTGATATGCTCATGCAAACGCTGCAACAGCGTATGCATGCGTGCGATCGCCAGCATCTGACCCAGGTGCTGGAAATCGATAAAGACATGAATGCGCTGCTCCAGCGAATTGAAAAGGGCGTGGCTTTTGAGCGTCATTACCTGGGCGCGCAGCCCATCTTCCACTGTCTGAAAAGCCTGAACGATCTGGTGCGCTTGTCAAAAGCGCTGGGGGTCGATTTTCCTTTTGCGGCGTATGCCGCGATTGAACATATTCCGGTGATTGAGGTGGAGTTTGTGCATCTGGCGGGGCTGGAGAACTATCCGGGGCAACTGACGCTACTGGATACGCCCGGCCCTAATGAAGCCGGGCAGCCGCACCTGCAAAAGATGCTTAATGAACAGCTGGCGCGCGCTTCTGCCGTACTGGCGGTGATGGATTACACCCAACTGAAATCCATTTCGGATGAAGAGGTGCGCCAGGCCATTGCGGCGGTGGGGAAATCCGTGCCGCTGTACGCGCTGGTGAATAAGTTCGATCAGAAAGACCGCAACAGCGACGATGAAGAACAGGTTCGCGCGCTGATTTCCGGCACGCTGATGAATGGCAGCATTACGCCCGGGCAAATTTTTCCGGTCTCTTCCATGTGGGGGTATCTGGCGAACCGCGCGCGTCACGAACTGCGGGTGCACGGGCGGTTGCCGGATCATCAGGAACAGCGCTGGGTGCAGGATTTTGCCGAGGCCGCGCTCGGCAGGCGCTGGCGGAGCGCCGATCTTGATGATATCGAACATATTCGTCATGCCGCCGATCTGCTGTGGGAAGATTCGCTATTTGAACAGCCCGTACAGCGGCTGATTCACGCCGCTTACGCCAACGCCTCACTGTATGCGCTCCGGTCGGCGTCGCATAAGTTATTGAATTACGCACAGCGCGCGCGTGAATATCTGGATTTTCGCTATCACGGGCTGACGGTGGCGCATGACGCGTTGCAGGTCAATATTTCCCGCGTCGAAGAAGATATGCGACAGCTTCAGGTGAGCCAGGATCGCGTGAGCGATGAGGTCGGCCATGAAGTTGAACGGATGATGGAGGCGGCGAACACGTTCCTGAGCCAGCAGCAGGCCGATATTTTGCACCGTATCGCGCCGCTTTTTTGCGAAGAGAGCGTGGTGGCGTGGCTGCCGCGCGATCCGCTTTCCCCTGAGCAGGAGGCGGTGGTCGAGGGCGAAACGCTGGTGCTGCATAACGAAAGGCAGGCGCAGGTCGTTTTAAGCAAAATGCGTGCGTCATGCGAAGCGGTATTACTGGCGGCGCAGGAGAACATTAGCCGCGATCTGGCGCTGCGTTTCGAACAGCTCGAATCGACGCTAAGCCGGGTGTTAAATGACGCGATGCGGCCAATTGAGGCGCGGGTAAAAGACGATCTGAGCCAGGCGGGGTTCCGGGCGCGAATCAGCTTCCCGACGTTTCATGCCAGTATGTTTAACTTCAATACTCAACAGTTGTTTAGCGAGGCGGTCGCTCAGGAGAACCCGCCGGAAGGCGCCTCGCCTCGCGCGGGCGGCGTGCGCGACACCTTTGCGCGCTGGCTGAATCAACCGAACTGGGGATGGAATGATTATGTGGAAGCCAGGACACGCTATGTCATTGATATAACGGTATTGCATAACACTCTGATCCAGCATGTCAGCCATTTCTTCCAACAAATTCATAAAGCTTTAGATGCCCAGGTCGATGTTTCTGTTACGGCAGGTATGGCGACCTTTTTTGCCGATTTTTCGTTGTGTCTGTCGGGATTGCAGGAGAGCTTGCGCGAGAGTCTGGTGACGCGCCAGCAACATGAATCGGTTGTGAACAGACTGAGCCAACAGTTACAGCACAGTATCTCCGCCACCCGGTGGATTCATGAAGATTCCCGCCTGTTACGTGATGATATCCAGACCCTTTTTGCAGCCGAGCACTCATGACGAACGTGTTACTGGAAGGCCCGGGACGGATGCTGGAATGCATCCACCCGAAGTTTATGGTCGATCTGGTTCAGGGAGAAGAGCCGAAGCGACCTGGCGGCAACCTGCAACAGCAGCAGCGTTTTCGCGAACGCCTGACGCAAGAAATTCTGAGCCAGACGCAGCTTCGCGCCTGGGTCATGGCGGGCGTATTCAATGAGCATCTGATGATGCGTCTTAAGCTGGTGGAAAAACTGGCGGGGATGCTCGATCCCGGCCATCTGGCGCTGACGCGCATTTCCCGGCAATTGACCCTTCTGCAACAGACGGAAAGCCCCAGAGGGCAAGCTATTCCTGGCATCACGCAGCAGTTAGCGGCGCTGAGCGACGGGTTTGCCCGGCGCAGCGAACATAAAGAGAAGGCGCTGACCCGGCGTGGATTGACGGTGCAGGCGGGCGAACACAGCGAGCAGATTTTTACCCGCTGGCGCGCCGGAGCCTATGACGGCTGGTCATTGCCGGGGCGCTGTTTTGTCGCGCTGGAGGAGTTGCGCTGGGGGCCGTTTGGCGATGCCTGTCGGTTGGGCAATATGGAAGTGGTCGCGATGCTGAAAGATAATTTGCGCGCGATGGCTACCGATTATCTGGCGCACAGTATTCACGCCGCGCCCACCACGCGTCATTATTACCATCAGTGGCTTCATTCGCCCGCCGTGGCCGGCGCGGGGGAGCACAATGACATGTTGAGCTGGATTGGCGACTGGTGCGATCCCGATAAACATCCGGTGTGCTGGTCAGTGACCCAGCGCTGGCAGACGGTGGCGTTGGGGATGCCAAGGCTGTGTTCGGCACAGCGCCTGGTGGATGCGATGATTGAGGAGATTTTTGCGCCGTCCCCTCTCGTGGGCTGAGAGGGGACGTATGACGTTTAGTGATGGAGGGATTCCGTTGGGTTTGCCTCCGCGTTGCCCGGCGCCGGGACGTTGCCGAAACGTTTTGCATACAGGGCGGTGATAATCGGAACCAGAATCGCCGTCACAATCACGCTGGCGGCAACCAGCGCCGTGGCGGACGCGGCGACGGGTTCAAACGCCGGGTTAATCTGCGCGATGATCACCGGGTTTGCTACCGCAGCGCCTGCCGCAGAGGAGGCCGCGACGCCCGCAGTGCCGTTACCGCCGCCAATGACGCGGTCTGCGATAATCAACGGGATACCGGTAATAATGATAACCGCGACACCCAGCAGGATGCCCAGCAGGCCGGTATCGACAATCACGCTCAGGTTAATGGTGTTACCCAGCGCAAAGCCGAAGAACGGGATCAGCACCGGCGTAGCTTTGCTGAAGAACGCGCGCAGGTCGTGGTCCAGGTTGCCTAATGTGAAGCCAATCAGGAACGGCAGCACGGCGCCGACAAAGTGATGCGGTTCGAAGGAGGCGAGGCCTGCGGAGCCCAGAATCACCATCGTCATCAGCGGGCCAGATTCCAGAGACATCAGGACGAACGCGCCGGACTCTTCTTTGGTGCCGTACTGGTTCATCAGGCTGGCGTACAGGCCGCCGTTGGTCATGTCCATTGCGGAGACGATCGCCAGTACGGACAAACCGGCGAAGAAGCCGGTTTGAATACCGGTATCCGGGATAAACGAGGCGGCAATCATCGCGACCACCCACGCCACGGCTATTTTAGTAATAACCAGCGTACCCGATTTACGTAATACCGTCCCGGTAGCGCGCAAATCAATCGAGGCGCCAATACAGAAGAACCAGACGGCCAGAATCGGCACGGTGCCGCTGATCATGCCTTTTGTAAATGAACCAAAATAGGCGCCGGTATCCGGGGCCAGGGTATTTAAAATTGCGCCGAGCAGCAGAGGGATCAACATCATCCCGCCAGGGATGCGTTCAATCGTGGCTTTAATTTTCATAAAAGTCCTCACATCTTGTCGCGCGGAACTAACGGACAAGTCGATAAATATTATTTGATTTCAATTTGTTATTTCACAAAGAGAACGGCGGGAAACCCTCTTTCTCCCTGCGTGATACATAATCGAATGTGGCATACGTCTGTTTGTCACAATCCTCAGGGATGTTGCGTCGGGTGTTATCTTGCATTCAGTGGAATATTGATTCAATCAAAATAAAACACTGTTTTAGTTATCTTCATCACATATTTTGCGTAAAGGCCAGGGAACGCGATGATTATTAAAAATGCTGTAAATTGTTTGTGAAGAGTTATGGCGGATTTTTTGCTAGCAGCATAATAGTGACGGACGTGATATTTCGAAAAGAATAACGAAATCGCCTCCCATTTATTGTCAATAATGCGCTTTGCTGACAATGTAAAAATACAGATAAAAATGCCCTTATTTACGCTCGCTGACGAAACGGTAATATATGTGTGAAGTTGATCACAAATTTAAACACTGGTAGGGTAAAGAGGTCATTAACCGCCCAATCAGGCGTCAACAGGTTCGGTTGTACAGACCTTGACCAGTCAGTGTAAGTAAACCTGCTACGCTTGTTCTACGAGGAATTGTGCCCGCACGATTCCAACGCTCGACGGTGACGTTAGCGCTTTGTGCGCCAATGAATGCAGTATGTAGCGAGACAGGGCTTAGTCTACGAGGACAGCTATGCTGAAAAGGAAAAAAGTAAAACCGATTACGCTTCGCGATGTGACCATTATTGATGATGGTAAACTGCGTAAAGCGATTACCGCAGCCTCGCTGGGTAATGCGATGGAGTGGTTTGATTTTGGTGTTTATGGGTTTGTCGCCTACGCGTTAGGTAAAGTGTTTTTCCCGGGGGCTGACCCCAGCGTGCAGATGATTGCCGCACTTGCCACCTTCTCCGTTCCCTTCCTGATTCGACCGCTTGGCGGCTTATTCTTCGGTATGCTCGGCGATAAATATGGTCGCCAGAAGATTCTTGCCATCACGATTGTGATTATGTCGATCAGTACGTTCTGTATCGGGTTGATTCCCTCTTATGCCTCTATCGGCATCTGGGCGCCGATACTGTTGCTGTTGTGTAAGATGGCGCAGGGCTTCTCGGTCGGCGGCGAATATACCGGCGCGTCGATCTTTGTCGCCGAATACTCGCCAGACCGTAAACGCGGATTTATGGGAAGCTGGCTGGACTTCGGCTCCATTGCGGGCTTCGTGCTGGGCGCGGGCGTGGTGGTGCTGATCTCCACCGTTGTCGGCGAGGAGAACTTCCTCGACTGGGGCTGGCGTATTCCGTTCTTCATCGCACTGCCGCTAGGGATCATTGGTCTTTATCTGCGCCATGCGCTGGAAGAGACCCCGGCCTTTCAGCAGCATGTGGATAAGCTGGAGCAGGGCGATCGCGAAGGTTTGCAGGAAGGGCCAAAAGTCTCCTTTAAAGAGATTGCAACCAAACACTGGCGCAGCCTGCTGGCGTGTATCGGCCTGGTGATTGCCACCAACGTGACCTACTACATGCTGCTCACCTATATGCCGAGCTACCTGTCGCATAACCTGCACTACTCGGAAGACCACGGCGTGCTGATTATTATCGCCATCATGATCGGGATGCTGTTTGTGCAGCCGGTGATGGGGCTGCTCAGTGACCGTTTCGGTCGCCGTCCGTTTGTGATTATGGGCAGTATCGCGCTGTTTGCGCTGGCTATTCCGGCCTTTATTCTGATCAACAGTAATATTATCGGCCTGATTTTTGCCGGTCTGCTGATGCTGGCGGTGATCCTGAACTGCTTTACCGGGGTGATGGCTTCTTCTCTGCCAGCGATGTTCCCGACGCACATCCGTTACAGCGCGCTGGCGGCGGCGTTTAATATCTCGGTGCTGATTGCAGGTCTGACGCCGACCCTGGCCGCCTGGCTGGTGGAAAGCTCGCAGAACCTGATGATGCCAGCCTATTACCTGATGGTGATTGCGGTCGTCGGTTTTATTACCGGTATTACCATGAAAGAGACCGCCAACCGTCCGCTGAAAGGGGCGACGCCAGCGGCCTCGGATATCCAGGAAGCGAAAGAAATCCTTGGCGAGCACTACGATAATATCGAGCAGAAAATCGAAGATATCGATCAGGAGATTGAGGAGTTGCAGGCTAAACGTTCGCGGTTAGTGCAGCAGCATCCGCGTATTGACGAGTAAGCTTTAGCGCACCGCCTGATGGCGCTGCGCTTATCAGGCCTACAGACGGTGCAACACCTTTGCCTGATGGCGCTGCGCTTATCAGGCCTACAGACGGCGCAACACCTTTGCCTGATGGCGCTACGCTTATCAGGCCTACAGGCTGCGTTTATCAGGTCGACAAATCTTAATGTTCGCTTAATCTTCGTCAGGCATACTCTCCTCCAGACCATCGGAGGAGAGTGTGATGAAAACGCGAATGTATGAAAGTCTGACAACCCTGTTCAGTATGCTGATTGTCAGCAGTTTCCTGTATGTCTGGGTCACGACTTACTGATCTCTTTTCAACAGCACCCACGCGCGGGTTCCCGTCGTTCCCACACGGTTTTGCAAAAAGAATTGCCCGTGGTGCAGCTGCGTGATGCGGGAGACGATGCTCAATCCCAGCCCGATACCGCCATAGCGGCTGTCCATGCGGACAAACGCTTCACTTAACTCCCCGCATTTACTTTCATCAATTCCCGGCCCTTCGTCTTCGACGGCCATCATCGCGTCGCTTTCCGCATTATTGAGGATAATGGTGATGGTTGACCCTTTCGGACTGTAGCGGTGCGCATTTTCCACGAGATTACGCAACAGCATACGCAGTAGCGTGGCATCGCCGCGCACGGTGGCGTCTGCTGTGCTTTCCGGCAGTTGCAGCGTCTGCTGGCGTGTTTCCAGCATGGTGTTCAGTTCATCGTAAGAGGGCAGGATCACATCATCCAGCAGCTTTACCGACTGGTAATTACCGGATGAGAACGATTGCCCCACGCGCGCTAATTGCAGCAGCTGTGAGACGCTGTCCATCATTTGATCAAGACGCGCAATCAGCGGCGTGACGTTAACATTGTGCGCTTTCGCCAGCAGTTCCAGATGCAGACGCACGCCCGCCAGCGGTGTGCGTAGCTCGTGGGCGACGTCGGCGGTGAACAGGCGTTCATTCTCCAGCGTTGTCGTCAGGCGAGTGACCAGTTGGTTAAGCGCCGAGACAACGGCTTCAATTTCAATCGTCGAGCTGTGAATGTCGATAGGCGTCAGGTTATCGGCCGTGCGGGCTTCCAGCTCTTTTTGCAGGTCGGCAAGCGGGCGGGTGATGCGCCGGACAGCCTGATAGCAGATCAGCAGCGTCAGGCTGACCATAAACACGGCGGGAACGATCAGGCTGGCGACCGCTTCGCGAACCTCATGCCTGATGTGCCGATCGTTATTCCTGTCCTCCAGCAGCGCCTGCTCGAAAAGCTCAATCTGCTCGGTGCTCTCGTGCCATAGCCAGAAGGTGCTGATCAGTTGCAGCACCAGCAGGATAGAGCCAATGGTCAGCATCAGACGCTGACGAAGGGTCATCGGTCTGTGCAGAAAACGCGTAAGGTTCACTTAGTTTTCCTCAACGGCAACCAGCATATAACCAAACCCGCGCACCGTGCGGATACGTGATTTCCCCACTTTGTCGCGCAGGTTGTGAATATGCACTTCCAGGGTATTGGTTGACGGTTCGTTATCCCAGTTATAGATGTCGTTATACAAGATTTCACGGTGTACCGGGCTGCCTGCTTTGAGCATCAGCCGCGACAGCAGCGCATACTCTTTGGGCGTTAAGATAAGCTCTTGCCCGGCCAGCCACACCTGACGACGCCCCAGATTCAGCATCAGATTGCCGACGGTCAATTCGCTTTCACCCTGATTGTGATGACGGCGCAGCAGCGCGCGAATACGCGCATGTAACTCCTCCAGCGCAAACGGCTTTACCAGATAATCATCCGCCCCGACATCCAGCCCGGTGATGCGGTCGTTGAGCGTGTCGCGGGCGGTGAGGATCAATACCGGAAGGGTGTATTTTTTCTGTCTTATTCGCGTCAGAAAATGCAGACCGTCCTCATCAGGCAACCCAAGATCCAGCACGACCAGGCTGTAATGCCCTGTCTCCAGACAGTGTTCCGCCGCCCGGGCGGTAGAAACGCCGTCGCAGGCGTAACCCTCCGTTTGTGCAGCAAGTATCAGCCCCTGTAATAACAGCGTATCGTCTTCAACAATCAGAATTTTCATTCAGTTAGCCTCCTGCAAGGTTGCAGAATATCGTCTGCGGCCTGGTAGTTCCTGGTCTGTACGCCCGTTAATCCGAGCATGGTTGAGAAAAGGTTGTCCTGCGAGAAATCCTCCTGGGCTGCCCGCTTTTGCAAACATGTCAGGTCTGTCCGGTAACGTTTCTGATAATCCTCCGAGAGCCAGAGGAGCATCGGGATATGCTTTTGCGTATCCGGCGCAATGGCGTATGGCAGCCCATGCAAATAGACGCCATTTTCTCCTAAAGATTCACCGTGGTCGGAAAGATAGACCAGGCTGGTGGTGAATTTATCCTGATGCGCTTTTAATATATTGATTGCCTTATCAACAATATAGTCCACGTACAGTACGGTATTATCGTAAGTATTCACTAACTGTTGCTGCGAACAGGTCTGAATTTCATTGGTGTCGCAGGTCGGGGTAAATTGCGCAAACTGCGGCGGATAACGGTGATAATAGGTCGGGCCGTGGCTGCCGATGGTGTGCAGCACAATGACGCCGTCGCCCTGGAGTTTATCGATGTATTCCTCCAGCCCGTGAAAGAGCACTTCGTCGTAACATTCGCCGTTAATGCACTGACCCGGCAATTTCAGCGCGGTCATATCCTGATGCGGCACGCGATCGCAGGCGCCTTTACAGCCGCCGTCGTTATCGTTCCACAGCACGCTAACTCCGGCTCGTTGAATGATGTCCAGCAACCCTTCCTGATGGTGCGCCAGCCCTTCGTTGTAGTGTTTACGCGGCATACCGGAAAACATGCAGGGAACCGAGATCGCCGTTGCGGTGCCGCAGGAGGTGGTGTGCGGGAAGTAGACCACATTATCCTGCGCCAGACGCGGGTTGGTTTGCCGTGAATAGCCAGACAGCGAGAAGTTATCCCCACGCGAGGTTTCGCCGACGATCAGGATGGTCAGATTATGCCGTTTTTCTTTCAGCATCGCGGGATTGCGATGCGCATCTTCGCCAATGCGTACCAAAGGCAGGTTGGCGAGTCGCTCATGTGAATACCACGACCAACTGGCGACCAGGCTGTTCGACGGGCTGAGAGACTTGATCAGCTCTTTGTTATTGCGAAAAAGCGAGGCGTAATCTTTGTAGAAGCAGGCGGCGACCAGCACGATCAGCAGAAGCGAAGCCAGCACGTTGAGGGCGCGATACGCGCCGCTGCGTAATGTCAGAGAGGTCGGTTTGATTTTGATGCTACAGGCGATTACCGCCGCCAGAAAGCCGCTTAATCCCAGCGTAAGCGCCATTTGCGGCGTGACCAGCGCGAACGTTTCTGCCGGTGTGGTATCCATCATGTTGGCGATCATGGAGCGGTCCATGACGATGCCGTAGGTCATGATGAAGTATTGCGCGGCGGCGCCCGTCAGAATAAAGAGGCAGGCCAGCGGGCGGTTAAGCCACAGGAACGACGCCAGCGTCAGCACGATATTGATGACGCTAAACGCGACAAGCGGCATGGATAAAAACACCAGCACGTTGTGCATTGAATCCAGCGGCAGGGCTTGCATCACCTGCTTGTAGAAAGCGATGTTCAGACAGACGGCGATGTAGAATGAAAGGAGTAACAGCCAGGTAATGTGTCCGAGGGTCGGTCTTTTTAAAACGCGCTTCAGCATTATGGTATGTCCATCAACTAAGTGCGCCGATCCTCGCAAAGCAACATTAAGCCAACCTTAAGTTTTTAAGGTTGTGGGGCGACCTGCGATCGTCGCCACAGGACTGATAAACGTAGCGCCATCGGGGGGAAACGGCGTATCCGCCATGCTGTAAATAAAGGGAAAAACGGCCCGATGAGATAACCGGGCCGGGCAGGTTATTTCGCGCAGTTCGCGCACTGTTTGCTGACAATCTGCTGGAAGAAATCGTTGCCTTTGTCATCCACCAGGATAAACGCCGGGAAATCTTCCACTTCGATTTTCCAGATCGCTTCCATACCCAGTTCCGGGTACTCCACGCACTCCAGATGCTTGATACTCTGCTGCGCCAGCACCGCAGCCGGGCCGCCAATGCTGCCCAGATAGAAGCCGCCGTATTTGTGGCAGGCGTCGGTGACCTGCTGGCTACGGTTGCCTTTCGCCAGCATGATCATGCTGCCGCCGTGAGATTGCAGCAGGTCAACGTAGGAGTCCATGCGTCCTGCGGTGGTTGGCCCCAGGGAGCCGGACGGGTAGCCTGCTGGCGTTTTCGCCGGGCCTGCGTAGTAGATGGGGTGATCTTTAATGTACTGCGGCAGACCTTCACCGGATTCGATGCGCTCTTTCAGCTTCGCATGGGCGATATCGCGACCGACGATGATGGTGCCGCTCAGCGACAGGCGGGTTGATACCGGGTACTGTGAAAGCTGGGCGAGGATCTCTTTCATCGGCCGGTTGAGGTCAACTTTCACCACTTCGCCTTCACCGGCCTGACGCAGGGCTTCCGGGATGTACTGCGCGGGATTGTGTTCCAGTTTTTCGATCCAGATCCCTTCACGGTTGATTTTGGCTTTGATGTTGCGGTCAGCCGAGCAGGAGACGCCCATGCCGACCGGGCAGGACGCGCCGTGACGCGGCAGGCGGATTACCCGGATATCGTGCGCGAAGTATTTACCGCCAAACTGTGCGCCGAGGCCGAGTTTCTGCGCCTCTTCCAGCAGTTCCTGTTCCAGTTGAATATCGCGGAAGGCCTGGCCGTGTTCGTTACCTTCAGTCGGCAGACCGTCGTAATAATGCGCACTGGCCAGCTTCACGGTTTTCAGCGTGCTTTCCGCCGATGTCCCGCCAATCACAAACGCGATGTGGTACGGCGGGCAGGCTGCGGTGCCCAGGGTGCGCATTTTCTCAACGAGGAAGTTTTTCAGCTTGCCGGGCGTTAGCAGCGCTTTGGTTTCCTGATACAGATAGGTTTTGTTCGCCGAGCCGCCGCCTTTTGCCACGCAGAGGAACTTGTATTCGTCGCCATCAACCGTGTAGAGGTCGATTTGCGCGGGCAGGTTGGTGCCGGTGTTGACCTCTTTGTACATATCCAGCGCGGCGTTCTGCGAATAGCGCAGGTTGTCTTCGATATAGGTGTTGAACACGCCTTTGGAGAGCGCGGCTTCATCGCCGCCGCCCGTCCAGACGCGCTGGCCCTTTTTACCGACGATAATCGCCGTGCCGGTATCCTGGCAGGTCGGCAGAACGCCTTTAGCGGCAATTTCGGAGTTGCGTAAAAATTGCAGCGCGACGTACTTATCGTTTTCGCTGGCTTCGGGGTCATGGAGAATGGAGGCGACTTGTTGCTGGTGCTCCGGGCGGAGCATAAAGGAGGCATCGTGGAAGGCTTGCTGGGCCAGGAGCGTCAGGGCCTGTGGCTCAACCTTCAGTATCGACTCTCCTTCAAATTCGCCAACGCTAACGTGATCGGAGGTCAGGAGATAATACTCCGTTTTGTCTTCCCCCATCGGGAAAGGCGCCTGATATATAAATTCTTTATTCGACATATGCTTCCAGCCTTTTTAATTATCCTGAATTATTTGAATTGTATAGATGGCGTGCCGCGCGATAACGGGCGGCACGCAAGGTGCTGTTACAGGAACCCGTACATGGCGGCGAAGATCCAGCCAAATACACAGGAGACGCTTACGCCAATCAAACCGGGCAGAATAAAGCTGTGGTTAATGACGAAGCGACCAATGTGGGTGGTGCCGGAACGGTCGAACTGAATCGCGGCCAGATCGCTCGGGTAGGTCGGCAGAATGTAGTAGCCATAGCACGCTGGTGCTGACGCCACGATGTAAGCCGGGTCTACGCCGATAGCCAGTGCCAACGGAACAATCGCCGCCAGCGCCGCCGCCTGGGAGTTTACAAACTTGGAGACCAGCAGCAGAACAATCGCATAGGCCCACGGATACTCTTTCACCATTTCGCCCAGCACGCTTTCGATTTCAGTCATGTGCGCGCCGAACATGGTTTCCGCCATCCAGGCAATACCGTACACCGCCACAATCGCGATCATACCTGAACGGAAGACTTCATTTTTTGAGATAGAAGCAGGATTGGTTTTTGTCAGGATAATAATCAGCGCGCCGGTCAGCAGCATGAACATCTGAATGACCAGTACCATCGACAGCGGTTTGCCGCCGAAGACCGGACGCAGTTCAGAGAAGGCGCCTAACAGAGCGACAACGGCGATGGCCGACAGGAAGATCCACATGGCCAGCCAGTTGCTTTTCGGCAGTTTTTTATCCAGCAGCGTGGCGGTGTCGCCATACACGTAGTGGTAGTTTTCCGGGACGGAGATGAACTTCTGGAACTCTTCGTCTTTATCCAGATCTTTACCACGGAACCAGCTGAAAATACCGATAGCCAGGATACCCAGCAGGGTCGATGGAATGGTGATGGAAAGCAGGTCAAGGAACTCCAGATGCTTACCGTTAAAGGTGAAGTTACCCAACATCGCGACCAGCGAAACGACCGCTACAGAAACCGGGCTGGCGATGATCCCCATCTGCGCGCCGATAGAACTGGCTGCCATAGGACGTTCCGGGCGAATATTGTTCTTAATCGCGACGTCGTAGATGATGGGCAGAATGGTGTACACCACATGGCCCGTACCGCACAGGATGGTCAGCGTGCAGGTTACAAACGGGGCGACGATGGAGACGTATTTGGGGTTGCGACGCAGCAGCTTCTCGGCAATCTGCAACATCACATCCAGGCCGCCGGAGGCCTGTAGCGTGGCGGAGGCGGCGACCACGGCGATGATCACCAGCATAACGTCGACGGGCGGTTTACCCGGCTGGAGGTGGAAAACAAAGACCAGAATGACCAGACCGATACCGCCTAATAAACCCAGCGCGATACCGCCTTTTCTGGCGCCATAAAACAAACACACTAATATTATGATAAGTTGTATACTAAATAACATTTATCTACCCTCGCGATAAACCTGTTTAATTTTTGATAAATAGATCACAGTCATGTTCTGTTTTTTGTGAATTGTCCTCAGAGCCTGACGAATATTCGCTTTGTCTGTATTGATGATTAATCTCTAAACATGAAATAAGAATTTTTCAGTAAATCATGAGTCATTCTTGGCTTCTGTTTATGGCGTATTCAGAGAACGAAGCTCCCTGGCGATGGGCTGGTTGACAAAGAAGAGCAGGGCAGGTTGTGTGTTTTGTATTCTATGTTACTGAATTTCAGGAACATATCGTCTGCTCACAAAAATAGCGTTATTTTAATTTTTTTTATGTGTCCGGTGAATCCCAGACTACTCCTTTATAGTTAAAAATACACACTCTACGAGTCACATAATACTTAATTAACTTTTGTTACCGTTTTTGAAATTAAAAACAATGTGACGCTTCTGAATAATAAGCTGATGAATTAAAACATATTTGTGTTCATATTTGATCTGGCACAAATTCTCTATTTTTGAGGGTGTAACTTGTGCCTTTGTTATTTTTCATTATTGTAATAATTGTTACCTTTATATAACGCATAATGCGAAGCGGCTTCTTTTCTACTGGCAATATTGCTTAAGTAAAGAATAATGTTCGGCCTGAATACGATAACGGTAAACCGGTCTGCCGGTCACGCCATAATGGATGCTGGTAAACAGAATATGGCAATTGACCAGCCAGATAAGATATTTACGGCAGGAAACGCGGGAAATATTGACCTCATTCGCCAGCTCGTCAGTTGAAAATTCCTGGTCCTGGTGCGCATCGATCCACTGACACAGGGTGCGCAGCGTTTGCGGCGTCAGCCCTTTAGGCAGGCGTCGGGTATCCGGCTCATTGGATGCACTGCCGTGAATCAGCCGATCCAGCTCTGATTGTTCATAATACTGGTGCTTCTCCATCGCCGTTTTCTTTTGCAGCCAGCCGGTCAGCGCCTCTTCAAAGCGGGAAGCCTGAAACGGTTTGATCAAATAATCGACCACGCCGTAATGGAGCGAATCTTTGATGGTGGTGGCGTCGGCGGCGGAAGAGATAACGATGACGTCACATTTGCATCCGGCGCTGTGCAGGACGGGCAGCAGGTCCAGCCCGTTCTCCTTCTGCATGTAAATATCCAGTAAAATCAGATCAATATGGTTTTCGCCATCGAAGATAAACGCTTTTGCTTTCTCCAGCGTAGACGCGGTGCCGCAGCAGTGAAAGCCAGCGATCTGCGCAACATAGCGGCGGTTTAACTCTGCTACCATCGCATCGTCATCGACAATTAAAACATTGATCATATGCTGGTCCTCTCCCCGTCCCAGGGTATTTGAACAAAAAATTGTGTGAAGATCCCGGGTTCCGATTCGACGGTAATATTGCCGCCGATACTCTCAACTTGCTGTTTTACTATCGCCAGACCGACGCCACGCTCCGTTCCCTTTGACGAGACGCCCTTGTCAAAAATTTGCTCTATGCGTTCGGGGTCAATTCCCGGCCCGTCATCGTTGACTTCACAATGCAGCCAGCCATGCCGATAATGCAAGGATACGCTGATTTCACCGCCGGGTTGTTGACCTAGCGCCTCCAGCGCGTTTTCAATTAAATTGCCCAGAATGGTAATCAATACGGTGATTTGATCTTCATTACGGCTGTCCGGTAATCGACTTTCATTGCTAATCACCAGGCTGTGCCCTAAATCGGAGGTGCGATTAATCTTACTGAGCAAAAAGCCTGCGATAACGGGCGACTTTATTTTCCCCAACAGTGAGCCGATCTCTTCCTGATAGTTATTAGCCGTCTTAATAATATAATCTTCAAGCTGCTTATAACTCTTCAGATGCAATAATCCCAGAATGACATGTAATTTGTTCATAAATTCGTGGGATCGTTCACGGAGTGCATCCGCGTAGTTGACCATTCCGTCCAGACGCTGCATGAGCTGGCGGACTTCTGTTTTGTCCCTGAACGTGGAGATCGCGCCGATGATTTTTCCATTGCTGCGCACCGGAACGGTGTTGATAAGCAGCAGACGATCTTTAACGGTAATCTCTTCATCCCGGCGCGGCGTACCGTCGCGGAGCACGTCGTTCAGATTCACTACCTGCGACCAGGCGTGGCTAAGCGAGGATAAGTGCGCGTCATCCTGCGATTTGCGGTAATCGAGAAGTTCCTGCGCCGCCTGGTTGATTAACGTCACCTCGCCGCTATCGTCAACGGCGACCACCCCCTCTTTGATGGATTGCAGCATCGCCTGGCGCTGCTCAAACAGCGTGGAAATTTCATACGGCTCCAGGCCGAACAGGATGCGTTTGAGCACCTTCACCAGCACGTAAGTACCCAGCAGCCCCACCAGCGCGCCGAACAGAATCGACCAGATGATGCTCCAGCGGCTGTTGTTGATCTGCTCCGTTACTCTGCTGAGTTCAAGGCCAATCGCCACGACGCCGATCTGCTGATGATTGTCGTCATAAATGGGCGTGAAAACCCGCAGCGCTTTGGCAAGAAAACCGCGATTGATGGCGACATTTTCATGCCCCTGTAGCGCCAGCAGGATGTCGTCGCCTTTAAACGGCTGGCCGATTCGCTGCGCTTCCGGGTGCGAATAGCGAATGCTTTTCATATCGGTAATTACGATAAATAACATATCGTTGCGTTTGCGAACCGCCTCGGCGATCGCCTGAATGCCGCTCTCTGTCGGCTTTTGCTTCATACGCTGGCGAATTTCCGGGGAGTCCGCCAGCGTACGGGCGACCGCCAGCGCTTTGTCTGCCAGCGCGTCGCGCGTCATGTGGCTGATCTGTGAGAAATAAATCAGATGGACGACGAGCAGCACGGAGAACAACACGGCGCTGACCATCAATATCACGGTCGTGCCGAGTTTCATCTGGCGTTTTCGTCCTGCGCGGCGTTGCAGAGAATGTTTCATCGCGATCCTGAGATTACACATTGTGTGGGTATTATCCCTGATGGGACGGGTAATTCAAAGGAGGTAGGGAAAGACAGGGGCATAAGCACGCTATCGCCCGGCAAACAGGTTAACACCCCGCCGCAATATAATCACCGTTCGCACTGATGGGGATCACCGTCAGAAACAGAATGAGGGCAAACAGTACCAGCGCCAGCCCGCCGATGATACGGATAACCGGCCCCAGCCAGCGCAGGGGGGCATGGTTCCCGGCAAACAGCGCCTGTGTCTGGTTGCGTGCGTAACGTACCGCCAGCGACAGCCCCATAATCGACAGCGCCGTGCCGAAGGACATGGTCATGACGGCGGCAATCCCCCAACTGACAATGCCGAGCGCGTTGGAGAACAGTAAAATCATGATTGCCCCGCTACAGGGGCGGGCGCCTGTCGCCAGAATCACGCCGAGGCGTGTTTTCCAGTTGCCGTCGGTGAGTTCTGCGCCCACGCCGTGATGCCCGCAGCTACAGTGTTCGTCGTGGCTGTGCGGCTGGGAGAAACGCGAGAAAATGGGCTTTGGACGCAGGGTTTTTAGCGCCTGGTAGATGATAAATAGCCCGAACGCGCCAATCAGGACGGCGCTGATTTTCTCGACGTACCAGCGGCTGGTGCTGAGATCGCCGGCGGCCAGGTTGAAGCCGACCGCCAGAATAAACACGAACAGTATGGCGCTGACGCCCTGCATCAGGCTGCCAATAAAGGGCACGACCCGCGCGGCAAGCAGGCTCTCTTTCGTCGTGCTCAGCCAGGTGGTGACGATAAATTTCCCATGCCCCGGCCCAATCGCATGCAGTACGCCATAGAAGAACGCGCCGGTCAGCAGCCATAGCCCGCCGGTGTACTGGTGGTTATTGAGTTGCAGCAAATACATGACCAGATAGCGGTGCAGGGTGATCTGGGCGGCGAGACACCACTGGATAAACGCTTCCCAATGGCTGTGCACGGTGAAACCTGCCCACAGCAGCGTCAACATCAGGAGTCCTGCCAGCGGTAAACGCAGGGAGGGAAGCTGTTTTGGTGCGATCATGATTCCGCCTGGTAATGAGTTTTGCGGAAAGTATAGCCTGAGGAAAGCGATTCTCCGCAGAATTGTCAGCCGGATAAGGCGAAGCCGTTATCCGGCATTTCCCGGTTAAGGCGCGAGGAAGATCTGCGGCCCGCCGCTTGTCGGGTGTGTTCCGACGTGGACTTCCGCGCCGTACCAGCGGGTTAGCGTATCGGCTTGCAGAACCTCGGCGGGTGCGCCTTCGGCAACGATGTTGCCGCCATGCAGCAACACGATTCGATCCGCCCACAGGGCCGCCAGGTTGAGATCGTGCAGCACGATGCAAACATGCAGATGGCCCTTACGGGTCAGCGTTTTCAGCAACCGCAGTAAATGCTGCTGATGGAACAGATCCAGCGCGGAGGTGGGCTCATCAAGAAAAAGCCAGCCGCGTGGGGAGCCGTCGCACCATAGCTGCGCCAGCGCGCGCGCCAGCTGTACGCGCTGCTGTTCGCCGCCGGACAAGGAAGCGTAGCGTCTTCCCGCCAGCGGCAAACATTCCGTAAGCTGCATCACCTGATGGATCACCGCCGCTTCGGGCTGCTGCGTCCAGGGCATTCGCCCCATGCCGATTACGGCCTTAACGGGCCAGTCGAACCCCATTCGCGTTTGCTGAAGCATGACCGCGCGGTAGCGGGACAGCGTCTGCGCAGGCCATTGCTCAAGCGGTTTGCCGGCCAGCAGGCAACGCCCGTCTGCCGGAGTGAGATAACCGGTGAGCAGCCTTAACAGCGTCGATTTCCCGGCACCGTTGGGGCCAATTAATGCCAGCAGTTCTCCCTGGGGCAGGGAGAGCGAGATATCACGAATAATTGTTCTGCCCGCAGCTGCGTAGCTGACGCTGTCAGCGAGAAAACGTTCAGCCATACTGACCTCCCCGGCGGAAAATAAGCCACAGGAACCACGGCGCGCCCAGAATACTGGTCAGCAGCCCGACGGGCATTTCAGCCGGGGCAACCAGCGTTCGGGCGATGGTATCGGCAATCAGCAGCAGAAAGGCGCCCGCCAGCACGGAGCCGGGGATTACCGCACGATGGTCCGCCCCTAACCACATCCGTATCAGATGCGGCACGACCAGACCGATAAACCCGATCACGCCGCTGACGGCGACAGCCGCCGCCACCAGCAACGCGCTACAGATCAGCAGGATTCGCTGAACAACCCGGACATCGACGCCCAGGTAATGCGCCTCTTCCTCTCCCAGTTGCAGCAGGTTAAGCGCGCCAGCAAGACGCCAGATGAGAAATACCGTTGGGATCATCAAAGAGGCGACCGCCAGCAGCGTTGACCACTGTGCCTGGCCAAGGCTGCCCATTCCCCATAGCGAGAGCTGGCGTAGCTGTGTGTCATTGCTGATCCACGACAACACGCCTACTGCCGCACCGCATAGCGCATTAATGGCGATGCCGACCAGCAGCAGCCGGGAGAGCGAACTGTCCCGCTGTCGGCTGAGCAGGAAAATAACGACCGTTGCGATGAGCGCGCCAATGAATGCCGCCAGCATCGGCGCATACAGCATAATCAGGGGAGGCAGCGTGAGCGGAAGGACGACCCACAGCGCAACGGCTAACGCCGCGCCGCTGCTGATGCCGAGCAGTCCCGGATCGGCGAGGGGGTTGCGAAAGAGCCCCTGCATCACGCACCCGGCCAGCGCCAGCGAGCCGCCAATCACCAGCGCGAGCAGAACCCGGGGCAGACGAATGTTGAACCAGATCTGGCGTAACGCGTCGTCGCCGTCATGCCAGAGCAGGCTGAGCGGCAGGCGTAATGCGCCAAAACCGCTTGCCACGACCGTCACCACTGCCAGCATCAGCGCCAGCGTATACAGAGAAAGCGTGATCCGCCGTGGCATCAGGGCAATGACTCCGCTTTCGCGCGTAGCTGCTGAATCGCCTGAGGCGTACGCACGCTAAAACCGAGCAGCGCCATATCATCAACCGCGAACACCTGCTTATTGCGCCCGGCAGGGGTCTGCGCCAGTCCCGGTAACTTCCAGAGATTCTCTTCGCCGCCCATCGCCGTTAATCCCTCCAGGGGAATCACCACCAGATCGGGCTGGCTGGCGATCACGCCTTCCTGTGAGAGCGGCTGATAGCGGGAGACGCCCTGCATCGCATTTTGTAGCCCTGCCGCGCGAATGGCGGCATCCGCTCCCGTTTGCTGTCCGGCGGCCATCGCGCTCATTCCGCCGTGGTTAAGAATAAACAGCACCCGCTTATTGAGCGGCGTGGTCGGCAGCGCGGAAATCTCTTTATTCAGCGTCTGGCGCAGCGCCTCGCCTTCAGCCACCCGGTCGGTGGCGTTGGCGATGACCTGCACTTTCTCGTCGATGACGCGCAGGTCGTTGCGGCTCGGTACGGTAATGACCCGAACATGACTTTGCTCGACCTGTTTGAGTACCAGCGAGGGCTGAGCCTGGCTGCTTGCCAGCACAAGATCGGGACGCGTGGCGAGGATACCTTCGGCATTTAGCTGGCGCAGATACCCCACATCCGGCAGGGCAGTGGCCTCCGGCGGCCACTGGCTGGTGCTGTCGCGGGCGACCAGCGAAGACTGTGCGCCGAGCGCGTACACGATCTCGGTGACATCTCCGCCGAGCGCGACGATCTTATCCTGTTTCGCGGCAAGAACCGTCAGCGGCAGGGCGGCAATCAGGGCAAGCAGTTTTTTCATGCCGCCAGCCCTTTTGGTATCAGCGCCTCAATCTGTTTGCGCCACTGTGTCTGTTCTGGTTCGCCTTCCGTACGCTGACCGTAAAGCTGAGCGATTTGCGTGCCGTCATGCGCAAAGAGTTCCAGACTGGTGACGTGGCCGTCTGCGGTAGGTTTGCGGGTTATCCAGGTCTCGGCAATCGTCTCTTCCAGCAGGTGCAGCGTAAACGTCGGGTTGAAAATATTCAGCCAGCCTTTCATCGGCACGACTTTTTCGACCACGCCGGTGAAAATTTGCACGCAGCCTCTGTTGCCGACGAACACCATGATTTCATTGCCGTCTTTAAGGGCGGCGTCGAGGAGCTGCGCCAGCGCGCTGTTCGGCACCTTGCAGGCCAGATCGTCAGCGACCCGTTCAAAAGCCTGCTGGCGGGTCAGGTTGTGGCGCTTGAGCAGCGTGAAGAACTGGTGAACGTCGGTCATCGCGCGCCACTCTCTGTCGACGGTCACGGCATCGGCAGCCGTTTCGTTAACAGGGGTTTCAGCCGCTTTCAGCGCCAGCGGCGCATTCTCGGTCACGATAAAATGTTGCAGAAGCTCGTTCCAGGCGGCGGTGTCGGTGTTGTCCGTGGCATACACCTTCAGGAGCGCATCGCCCTGATGATCAAAGAACTGAATGCTCTGGCGCTCGCCGCGGGCGGTCGCTTCCTTAATGTGGAACACGCTGGCCCATTGATTTAAAAATAAGCGCAGATCGAGCGCGCGTGGGTTCAGCACCAGCCCGGCGTGACCGCTCAGGTGTTGATTGGTGAATGCGCCGACCTGCTCGTGTACCGCATACTCGTTGCGGCAGATGCATTTTGTTTCGCCAACGGATTCCAGCGCCGCGAAAATTTCACGCGTGTCGCCGCGCAGCCGCCATGCGTCATGACCGACGCGGGCAAACGTCAGCTCCGCCTCGCTGATCCCCAGTAAACCAGCGATGTCACGCGCGTACTTACCAGGATGTTGTTCTTTTAGCTCAAGCCAGCGTGTGTAGTGGTTCATTGTCTCTTCCTTCCAGTGTTTGCCCCGGCGAACCGGGGCGGGTGATTACCATTGATAGCTCACGAAAATCTTGCCGTTGCGCCCGTCCTGCGGGATGCCCTGCGGCGACCAGTACTCTTTATCGAAGGCGTTACCCAACACCAGCGTGGTGGTCATGCCTTTCAGCGCCTGCTGTCCCTGGTAGCTAACGTAAAAGTCGTTGACGGCATAACCCGGCTGTTTGCTGTATTCGCTGCTGATATGCGTTGAGCGATCGGCAAACGTTCCTACCCAGCCAACGGAGAAGCCGCTCTGCGCGACGGGAATATTCAGCTTGCTGGTGACGGTATCCGGGTTAATGCTGGAGATATACTCTCCGGTATCCTTGTCTTTCCCACGGGTGCGGTTGTAGGCCACGTCGAGGCTGAACAGATCAGCGGTATATTTCGTCATCACATCCCAGCCCCAGATTTTGGCGTTCGGGACGTTGTAAGACATGGTGGTCGCGGCGGCGAAATCGACGGTCGTGGAGATGTAATCTTTTGCTTTGGTATCAAAGTAGCTGGCTTTGAACTCCAGCGCATCGTTGGACAGCATCAGATTGTCGAAACGCAGACCAAAACCGTACTCCTGCGTTTCGTTGGTTTCCGGGCGCAGGTTAGGGTTTGGCACCCAATAGTTAGTGTAGAAGCTGCCAATGGAGAAGTGTTTTGCGTCGTTATACATTTCACCCATTGTCGGCGCGCGGAATGCCTGGGCGTAAGAGCCAAACAGCATCAGCCAGTCTGTCGGGCTGACGGTTAACCCGGCGCGGGATGACCATTTATCGGCATCAACATCGTCATAGCCGTCGCTGCTGCCGCGGTAGTTGTCGTAACGCGTGCCGCCCAGCAGGGTGACGGGCAGGTCGCGAAGGGTGATTTCATCCTGCAACCAGCCGGAGCTGAAGTCGATTTTTGCTTCCGGGAAGCCGGTTGTCACGCCGCCGGGTTTTTGCTCCTGACGGTAATACTCTCCGCCATACGTCAGCAGGTGAGAGGCGAAAGCGTCGCTGAAGAGACGCGTGCGGTTTTCAACTTTTCCGCCTTTGGTGGTTTGTTTGCGAAATTCGCCCGTGTTATCGACGTTCTGGGCGTTGATGCGCGCTTCAGACCAGTACACTTTGGCATCGGCATTCAGCCAGTCGTTGCCCTGCGGCGCGATCCTGTAAGAGAGCTGCATGTCGCGCTGGATGGTCGAGCGATCCACAAGAGGGTTGCTGGTGGAGGCATCAATTGTTTGCGGGTTCTTCGGCTCTTGCGCGTCGTTGTTGTAGTAACGTAATGACCCACTCAGCGCCTGCGCATCGTTAATATACCAGGTGCCTTTTGCCAGCATGTTATTGATCGATTCATCATTTGGCGCCGTGGAGCCATCGCCCTGACGCAGGTCGCCACGATCGCGGCTGGACCATGCCACCAGTCCATCAAGGTTATCGGTTCGGCCAAAGGCGCTGGCGCCCATTCCCAGACTGTGATCGCCCGTGCCGCCGGTGCCAAAGACGCGGAAACCGCTGTTCTGGCCTTCCTGAAGCAGATCTTTCGCATCGGCGGTTTCATAAGAGATCACGCCGCCCAGCGCGCCGCTGCCGTACAGCAGTGCGGAAGGGCCGCGAACGATCTCAATACGTTTGATCAACGCCGGATCGAGGAAGGTGCTGTTGAGGTGCCCGGTATCGGTTCCCTGACGAACGCCATCCACCAGAATCAGTACGCCGCGACGGTCATAGCCACGCATACTGATATCCTGGCCGTTGGTTCGCCCGCTTCCGCTCAGGGTGATCCCTGGAACAGGACGCAGCAGATCGGCTGCCGAGCTGGCGGTCTGGTTTTCGGGATCGGACGTATCGATAACGCTCACCATCATGGGGGCTTCAAAGGTGCTGCGCGCATTACCGGTCGCAGTGACGGTGATATCGTCTGTGGTCGCGTAAGCCGCCCCTGGCAGGGTGCTAACGATTGCCAGCGCCAGCAGAGATGGGCGCAAAGAGGCAGATTGCAGGCGTAACATAACAACTCTCCATAAGGAAATTGAAAAGTGCTGGCTGCCTGGGGGGAGACCTGGGTGGCTGGCGAAATTGGTTATTTATTTAGTCAGGATCAGTTTCCCGGATTGCGTCTGGCGGAGCAGATAATGTTCACCCTTATGCTCAATCAGTACCCAGCCTTCTTCGCCGAGCAATACTTTGCTGTCTATCTGGCGTTTGGTGCCTGAAGGAGAAAGCGGAGCGTTGTTTTTTATTATTGCAGCCATAGTGTTATGCATAGCGGGCGCATCCGTTATGAAAATGATAATAAACATGATAACAAGAATGATTATCATCAAGATCAATTTTTGCATCAAGCGTTTTTTCGTAAAATAGCGTCTGGATCAACTTTGGTGAGAAAAGCGGTGATATTGAGGGGTACGGCAAGTAAAAACCCGCAAAATGGCGGGTTTTTTATCTCGTTACATCGTGATTCACAACGGACTTTATTTTTTCTCCAGCGCTTCCCAGAGACCTGACAGGTAAGTGACGCCGAGCGCGCGGTCGTAAAGACCATAGCCTGGGCGTCCCGTTTCTCCCCAGATAAAGCGACCGTGATCCGGGCGGATGTAGCCATCAAAGCCGTTATCGTGGAGCGCCTGCATTACGCGGTACATGTCCAGCGAACCGTACTGCGAAGGGTGGGCCGACTCGTAGAAGTCTTTATCTTTGATCAGCTTAATGTTGCGTACGTGCGCAAAATGGAGGCGCTCGCGACGCGTGAATTCAGCCAGGATTTCATAGACGTTATTTTCTGGATCTTCAGCGATCGAACCGGTACAGAGGGTGATGCCATTCGCCGGAGAGTCAACGGCATCGCAAATCATCGCCAGGTCGGCGTGGTTTTTGACCACGCGCGGAAGGCCGAAAATAGAATACGGCGGATCGTCCGGGTGAATGGCCATTTTCACGCCCACTTCTTCGCACACGGGAATAATCTCCCGGAGGAAATAAAACAGGTTTTCCCGCAGCTTGTCGTCATCCACCCCACTGTAGCGCGCGAATAATTCCTGCACTTTAGCCAGGCGCTCAGGTTCCCATCCCGGTAATGCGAAACCGTTGGAGTTATCCAGAACCTCTTTTACGACCTCTTCCAGCGTCTTATCAATGCCATGTTTTTCAAAGGCCATCGTCAGAGAACCGTCCGGCAGGACGTAGTTCATGTCCGTTTTCATCCAGTCGAAGACCGGCATGAAGTTATAACAGATGACCTTTATGCCAAAGCCCGCCAGGTTGCGGATCGTCTGCTTGTAATTCTCAATATAGCGATCGCGTTCCGGGGTGCCGATTTTGATGTCATCGTGGATATTGACGCTTTCGATGACTTCCATCTTCAGGCCCGCAGCGTGCGCCTGCTCAACCAGCGCCTTAATTTTTTCAACCGGCCACACTTCCCCAGGGGCGACATCATAGAGCGCCCCGACGACGCCTTCTACACCCGGCACCTGGCGAATGTATTCCAACGGGATTTTGTCTTCCTGTGGCCCAAACCAGCGCATTGTCATCTGCATTCTTTGTCCGCCTTTCTTATCTTATTGCGTATTTCGTATATTTGACTTCATACCATACTAGTATTTACTAGCATATTCAGTAATGACAATTTGATCAACCTTACCGTAGAAAAAAGATTAAATGCCGCCAGGAATATACATTTCCGTTAAGGGGAAGCTTTTACTGGAAAGCTTATTTCCGGTAAGTGTTTTAATTTTGTAAAATATAATGATCAGTTTGTTCTTATTTGTCGTTTATCGTGAAAATAACCGCTATAGCACAGGGATTAATACACGCCATTATGACTGAAAGTGATTTTTTTATTGAAAGTTGCATAACATGATTTAAGTCACAAATTTCTTAATTACACTTGTATGGTAGTAGACTTTAAATGGGCGGGAGGGGTAATGTCGGGGCTATTAAGTACCTGTCATACACCGATTTTAGCCTCAACCTGGGGACGTTTTAGCAAAAGCCATCCCCTTGTGCGGAGTAATTATGTCCATGATAAATAAAAGTTTTATGATAAATAACGAACCGGGTCAGCGGTTGTATTCTGAGCTGGCTAAGACGTTACCTATTATTGACTATCACTGCCATCTTGAAGCGAAAGCGATTTGGGAAAACAAACCTTTTTCCGATATTACCCAGCTTTGGCTGGAAGGGGACCATTATAAATGGCGGGCGATGCGCGCCAATGGCATACCCGAGCGGAAAATTACCGGCGATGCCTCTTCAGAGGAAAAATTTGAAGCGTGGGCGCAAACCGTTGAGGCCAGTTTTGGTAATCCGCTGTATCACTGGACTCATCTTGAACTGAAATATTATTTCGCGATTGAGGAAACGCTAAACAGTAAGAACTGGCGCACGATTATGGCGCAGTGTAATGAACAATTACGTCGCGATGATTTTTTACCGCAGGCGTTAATTACCCGTTCAAATGTTGAAGCGCTTTGCACAACCGATGGGCCGCTTGACGATCTGGAATATCATCAGCGACTGGCGGAAAAGCGTGATTTTTCAACGCTCGTGCTGCCGACCTTCCGTCCCGATGAACTGTTTGAAACGCATCCCGATCGTTTCCTGACGTTTGTTTCTCGCCTGTCGCAGAAAACCGGAAAAACCATTACCACTCTGAATGAGTTTCTCGCGGCGCTTGAAGCGCGCGTCGATTTTTTCCACAGCACGGGTTGCCGGGTGTCGGATCATGGGCCGCTGGCCGTTCGTTTTCGCCCGCTTGATGCTGCCGGGCAGGCCTCGCTGTTCCAGCGCCGACTGGCAGGTGATGCGCTGAGTGAAGATGAACTTCAGGCCTGGGATAGCCTTATTTTTGTCGCCTTAGCCAAAATGTACAAACAGCGCGACTGGGCAATGCAGATTCACTTTGGCGCGATTCGCAACAACAACACGCCAATGTTCGAAAAAATCGGCATTAACTGTGGCTTTGATTCCATTGGCGATCAGACGCACCTTGCGGAAAGCCTGAATGGTCTGCTGAACGCAATGGCGGAAAACAACGGTCTGCCGAAAACGATCCTCTATAACCTCAACGCCAGCTATAACGATGTGGTTGCCTCCACCATCGCTAATTTCCAGAGCGGTGAAGATGGCGTGAAATCCCCGCTGCAATTTGGCTCCGGCTGGTGGTTTAACGATACGCGACGCGGCATGGTGAATCAGCTCAATGCGCTTGCCGATCAGGGATTACTCTCTAACTTTATTGGTATGCTGACGGATTCCCGCAGCTTTGTCTCCTATACCCGACACGATTATTTCCGCCGAATCCTCTGTGATTTGATTGGCGGGTGGGTCGAAAGAGGGGAAGTGCCGGAGGACGATGCGATCCTCAATAACATGATTCGTGGCATCTGCGTGGATAACGCCCGCCGCTATTTCCGTTTTCGATAAGACTGATGCAGGAATAAACGATGACCCGTAAGAACAGAAAAGTCACCATTCCCGTCAGTATCGGCTACGGCCTGACGGATATCATGGGGGGCGGCGCATTTACCGTTATCGGTGCCTGGCTGCTTTTCTTCTATACCACCTTTGTTGGTCTGTCGCCGATTGAAGCGGCGTCTATTGTGGCGATCGCGCGTATTGTCGATGCGATCGTGAGCCTGTTTATGGGCAGCTTCACGGACCATTTCTATAAGCATTATTTGGGCAAGAAATTTGGCCGCCGCCGGTTCTTCCTGCTCATTGGCGCGCCACTCATGCTGGTTTACATCCTGTTATGGATGAACGGCATGAACTTCTGGTTCTATCTCGCTGTGTACCTGGCCTTTGAGATTATCGCCGCTATGGTGCTGATCCCGTGGGAAACGCTGCCGTCTGAGATGACCAAAGACTTCAATGACCGTACCAAACTGTCAACGTGCCGCATGTTCCTGTCGGCATCCGGGACGTTCCTTGCCACCTTTATTCCGGGCCTGCTGATCGGCTGGCTGGGTGAAAACAACGCGGATGCATATCTGATCAACGGCGTTGTATTTGCCGTGCTGTTTACGGTCTGTGTGTTTATCTCCTGGAAAGTGACCTGGGAACGTGAACTGACGCCGGAAATGCTGGCGGAAATGGAAAAAGAGCGTCAGCCGATGACCGCTGGCGAAAAACTGGCGGCGTTTGGCAACCTGTTCAAAGAGTATGCCTCAACGTTAAAAGTGCGCGCGTTCCGTAAACATCTGGCGATCTATCTCTTCTCCTTTACCGCCAAGGATGTCTACAACACCGTATTCGTCTTTTTCTGCGTCTACTGCCTGAATGTTTCATCCTCGCTGGCGGGAACATTGCTGTCGATGAGTATCGTCGGCTTGCCGGTCACGCTGGCGGCGGGCGTGGCGATTATTAAATATGGCCCTTCTCGCCTCTATGTCTTCTCCTACAGCCTGATGATGCTGTGCCTGGGCGGGTTCTTCCTGGTTTACCAGTTCCCGACCGACAACAAAATCGTATTGTTGGTGATTCTCGCCGGGGTTTACCAGGTCGGGCGCTGCATTCTGGAGTTCACGCCGTGGAACGTGTTCCCGTTCATCCCGGACATTGACGAAATGATCACCCGTCAGCGCCGTGAAGGGCTGTTTGCCGCCGTCATGACGTTCTCCCGTAAGACAACGGTAGCTATTGCGACCTTTGCCGTGGGCCTGCTTCTGCAAAGCGGCGGCTTCGTGAAAGGCAGCCAGACGCAGCCGCAGGAAGCGATCACGACTATTGCCATGCTGCTGTTCGTTGGTACGGCCGGGCTTCTGATCATTGCACTGTGGCAAGCGCTGACCTTCCATCTGAATAAGCGCACGCACAAAATTTTCGTGGACGAAATTGAACGCCTCAAAGCGGACGGTCTTAAACAGGATGTGACGCCGGAAGCCCGCCATATTGTGGAAGACCTGACGGGCTACAGCTATGACTCGCTCTGGTGTCAAAGCGCGCCTGAACGGGTAAAGCCCGCTGAACCCACCTCCATACTGAGCTGAGACAGCCTGGCGGCAGCAAGGGCGCAATAGGCCTGCTGCCGCCAATCCTTCTTTTTATACAGTGAGTAGAAAGATGCAAAATAAGCTATTACACGCGAATGCCACCGTTCCGAACTGGGATCGCAACGCGCTGGTTCCGCGAATTGTTCACCTGGGATTCGGCGCGTTTCATCGTGCGCATCAGGCCGTTTATGCGGATATTCTGGCTGCGGAACACGGCAGCGACTGGGGCTACACCGAAGTTAACCTGATTGGCGGCGAGCAGCAGATCGCCGATCTGAAAAATCAGGATCGCCTCTATACGGTGGCGGAAATGTCGGCCGATGCCTGGACCGCCCGCGTGGTTGGCGTAGTGAAGAACGCGCTGCATGCGCAGGTGGATGGTCTGGAAACGGTGCTGGCTGCCATGTGCGAGCCGCAGGTTGCCATTGTATCGTTGACGATCACGGAAAAAGGCTACTGCCACTCTCCGGCTACCGGCCAGTTGATGCTCGATCACCCGGCTATCGTTGCCGATCTGCAAAACCCTCAGCAGCCAAAATCAGCGCCGGGCGTTATTGTCGCCGCGCTGGCGCGCCGCAGAGCGGCGGGTCTCCCGGCGTTTACCGTGATGTCCTGCGACAATATGCCGGAAAACGGTCATGTTATGCGCAACGTAATATGCGCCTATGCGCAAGCCGTTGATGCCGGGCTGGCTGCCTGGATTGCGCAGAACGTGACGTTCCCCTCCACGATGGTGGATCGTATCGTCCCGGCGATGACGGCGGAAACGCTGGATAAGATTGAACAGCTTACCGGCGTGCGCGACCCGGCAGGCGTGGCCTGCGAGCCATTCCGCCAGTGGGTTATCGAGGATAACTTTGTCGCAGGCCGCCCGGAATGGGAAAAGGCCGGAGCCGAACTGGTGGCTGACGTGCTGCCGTTTGAAGAGATGAAGCTGCGTATGCTTAATGGCAGCCACTCTTTCCTCGCTTATCTGGGTTATCTTTCCGGCTATCAGCACATTAATGAGTGTATGGAAGATGAGCACTTCCGACGCGCCGCGAGGGCGCTGATGCTGGAAGAGCAGGCGCCGACGCTGAACGTGACGGGGGTGGATCTCACCCGCTATGCCGATATGCTGATTGCGCGCTACAGCAACACGGGGCTGCGTCACCGTACCTGGCAGATTGCAATGGACGGCAGCCAGAAACTGCCGCAGCGCATGCTGGATTCCGTTCGCTGGCACCTGGTTCACCACCATCGTTTCGATCTGCTGGCGCTGGGCGTTGCGGGCTGGATGCGTTACGTCGGCGGGGTGGATGAACAGGGAAACCGTATTGACGTTAGCGATCCGCTGTTGCCGGTCTTGCAGAATGCGGTGATGCAGAGCGCGGAAGGCGAGGCGCGGGTAAAAGCGCTGCTGGGCGTGGAGGCCATTTTCGGGAACGAATTACCGCATGAGCCGCTGTTTGTGGCGCAGGTAACGCAGGCTTACCTGTCGCTGCTGGAAAACGGCGCGAAAGCGACGGTTGCCCGCTATATCTCTGAACGGTAAAGCGTAAAGGAGTGCCGCCAGATAACGACGGCACTCCTGCGTTGACTGACGCCCCTCATTCACCAACCCTTTTCCTCCTTTTTCTCTCCCGTCGCTTCCTTCTGCGCTAAACAGTGACTAAACAGCGATGATGTCGTTTTAACGATGTAACGCACCTGCGCGAATTAGCGATGTCCGCCACAAAATTCACATATCACTCCCACTGATGAAAGGAAGCGACTTGCTTTTGTACAGGGAGGCGGATAGCTTCTGTAACGTTACACTAAAACGTTACAGAAGAAACATACAGCAGTTTTTCTCATTTACTCTCCTGGCGATTTAGCGGTGCCAGACGGCGTTATCGCTACCCTAATGGTATGTGGAAGGACAATCATGATGGAAATAAAACAGCTTCGTTCGACCAGACGTTTTTTAGCTTTAGCTTGCTTAAGTACCGCGCTGATAGCGGGCAGTGTGGTGACTTCTTTTGCTCAGGCAGCGCTTAATTTTCGCGTTTACTCCTCTTTGCCCGGGGATGATTCCTCCGCGCACTATATCTGGTTTACCCGTTTTCAGGAGAACCTGAACAAAAACGAAAAATTGAAAGGGCAAATTAAGCTCAACTATTTCGCCAACGGGATGTTAGGAAAAGAGGCCGATGCCACGCAGCAGGTACGCATTGGCGCAATCAATATGATGATCTCCGGCACCTCGATTTGGGCCACGCTGGTGCCTGAAATCGGCGTTCTGGATCTGGGGTATCTGTTTAAAGATTACGACCAGGTTGGCAAAACGCTGGACGGAAAAGCGGGCGAGCAGCTTTCTGCGTTAATGCTGAATAAAGCCAACGTTATGGTGCTGGGTTATGGCTATAACTTAGGCGCGCGTAATGTGTATACCAAAAAGGCCATTGAAAAACCTGAAGATTTAAAGAATCTGAAAATCCGCGTTCTGCCAGTGCCTAACTTTATCGCCACGCTGAATCATATGGGCGCGGTGGCGATTCCGATGCCGGGCGGCGAGGTCTATTCCAGTCTGCAAATGGGCGTTATCGACGGCGTTGAACATGATGCGCCGACCATCTACTCCAGCAAATATTATGAAATTATCAAGAATGGCACCCTGACCCGCCATAGCTTTAACCCGCTGATGATCGCCATGAATAAGAAGAGCTTCGAGCAAATTCCAGAAGCGCTGCGGGCCGACGTCCTTGCGGCGGCGCAGGAAGCCACAGAGTACGAGCGCCAGCAGGCAAGCCAGAAAGAGCAGGAAGCGATTAAAAACCTGGAAGCCAAAGGGGTGACATTCCGCGAGACCGATCGCGCGTACTTTGCGCAGCAGGTGCAGCCGGTCTGGAAGGCATTCCTCGATCAATATCCTGATATGAAACCGATTGTTGATGAGATTACCGCCGCGGCGCCAGGCGATAAGTCGTAATACGTGAGCCGCCGATTCAGCCGGTTTTGGGGCGGGTCGGCGGTATCACCCGGTAAGCCCATGAAAGGAGTCCAACATGGCAGATATCTCTATGAAAGCAAAGGATGAAAATGCTTTGCTGATGCTGTTAGGCCGACTGAGCAGAGGCTTAACGACCTTAACATCCTGGGCCGGGGCACTGGTGCTGTTTATCAACGTACTGGTGGTATTCGCATCCGTTATCTGGCGCTACGCATTGCATTCACCGATTCACTGGGCGGAAGAGGTGGCGCGTGCGCTGATGATTGCCCTCGTCTTTTTTGGCGTGGCCACGTCCACAGGCAGAGGTGGGCATATTGGCGTCGATCTGTTCCTGCGTTTTTTGCCCGAGCAGGTGCGCCCTTATGTTATCCATGCCAGTCGTTGGGTGCTGTTTCTGGTGTCGGTGGGGCTGGTGATTTCCAGTTATGACCTGGTGCAGGCCGCGCGGGTACAAACGACCGAGACCGGCCTGCCGCAGACGATTTACGTTATCCCGGTGTTGATCGGTTCCGTGGTAATGATGGTGGCCGCGCTGGAACATGCGCTGCATGAACGCGCGCGGGTTGTTCTGCTCAGCGGCGGCGGAATCCTGGTGCTGGCGGCGCTGGGGTATCTGAAACTCTCGCTGATGGCCGATCCGGCCAGCGCGGCGGCGGGGCTGATGCTGATCTGTTTTGCGCTGGGTATCCTGGCCGGTGTGCCTATCGCGTTTACGCTGGGCATGTCCGCAATGGTGTTCTTTATTTGCGATCCGTCGTTACCGTTTGTCTTTTTCTCTCAGCAGGTTGCCGCCGGGGTAGACCACTTCGTTCTGCTGGCGATTCCGTTCTTTTTACTTGCCGGGGCGGCAATGGAAATCAACGGGATGTCAACGCGTCTGGTTGAGCTGATTGTGCGCGGGATGGGGCGCTTTCGCGGCGGGTTAAACATGACGACCGTGCTGTCGATGGCCTTCTTCTCCGGGATTTCCGGTTCCAAACTGGCGGATGTCGCCGCGGTGGGCGGTGTCTTGATGCCTGCGGTGCGTCGCGCTAAGCAGGACAGCGAAGAGGCCGCAGGGGTGTTCGCCGCATCGGCGGTGATGGCGGAGACCATTCCTCCGTGCGTAAACCTGATCGTCATGGGGTTTGTGGCGAATATCTCCATCGGCGCGCTGTTTATCGCCGGCCTGGTTCCCGCCGTCTGCTTGCTGATACTGCTGATGATCGCGGCCAACCGTTTTGGCGGAAAAATTAACGTCAGCGAGGCTTACCCGGTTTTACGCCCGCGTGCGCAGCTCTACCTTGGCGCCGCCGTGGGGCTGGTCATGATCTTTATGATTGGCCGTGGGGTGATGATGGGGATTGCGACCTCGACAGAAATCTCTGCCTTTGCGGTGATTTACGCCATCGTTGTCGGTCGTCTGGCGTTTCGCGAGCTGACGCTGAAAGCGACGGTGAAAATGTTTATTGATATCGCGGCCATGTCCGGCGTACTGCTGTTCATCGTCGCCTGCGCGACCAGCCTTTCTTATGCGCTGACGATACAGATGATTCCGCAGCAAATTGCTGAACTGCTGGTGGGGATTGGGATGGAGCAGGGCGCCTGGCTGTTCCTGCTGTTGACCATTGTGATTCTGATTATCTTTGGCGCGGTTCTGGAAGGTGCGCCAGCGTTGATCATTTTCGCCCCTATCCTGGTGCCAATCGCCATTCAGCTTGGGTTTAACCCGCTGCATTTCGGTATTGTCATGATTCTGGCGATGGGCTTTGGCTTATTTTCACCGCCGATTGGATTAGGGCTGTATACCACCTGCGCCATCTGCGGCGTGGAGATGAAACATGTTATTCGGCCAATGGCGAAATATCTGGCGGTTGTTTTCGTCGGCATCATCATTGTGGCGATGGCGCCGCCATTAACCACCTGGTTGCCTGGCCTGGCAGGCTACTGATTATTCATTACGGATATTCGCCACGCTCAGTGGCGGGGATGTCCGCGCGCTGAAAATAGCAGTAACGCGACAGGTTATCGCCTGGCGATGTTTAAATCTGAATAAGTGGAGTATGAAATGGGATCATTAGTGGGTAAAAAAGTTTTTATTACCGGTGCGGAACAGGGTATTGGTAAAGAAACGGCCAGAAAATTAATTGAGGCCGGATGTGATATCTATATTCATTATTTCAGCGGCGAAGAAGGCCCACGAGAATTAATGGCCATTGCGGAGCAAAAGGGAGGCCGGGCGGCTTGCGGTTATGCTGATTTAACGAATGAGGAAGATGCCGCGCGGTGCGTTGCGCAGGGCGCGGCGTTTCTTGGCGGCATCGATATTCTGGTGAATAACGTTGGTGGAATTATCGCCCGAAAATGGCTCGGCGAGATCGAACCACAGTTCTGGCGTACCGTTATTGACGTGAATATGACCACGATGCTCAATGTCACCCAGCAGGCGTTACCCTGGCTGAAAGCCTCGCCAGATGGGGCGAGCATTGTGAATCTGGCGTCATTAGCCGGTCGTTCCGGCGGCCATGCGGGCTCTCTGGTTTATTCCACCACGAAAGGCGCCGTCTTGACCTGGACGCGCTCACTTGCCGCCGAACTGGGCGAATCTGGCATTCGGGTGAACGCCGTGGCCCCTGGATTGATTCTGGGCACCCGTTTTCATAATCAGCATACGACGCAGGCCTCTGCCGACCAGACGATTCAGGCTATTCCTTTGGGGCGCGCCGGTACGCCTGAAGATGTCGCCCGGGTGATCTGTTTCCTCGCCTCTGAATATGATGGTTTCGTCTCCGGCGCGACGATTGATATTAATGGCGGTATTTATCGGGCGTAAAAGCGGGCGGGTTGTAAAACCCGCCTGAGTTAAAAGGGACTCTTTATGATAAAGTCAGATATTATTCATCCTGATTTATTACAGGCATTGGCGCAGTGCGGTCATAAAGCCAATATTCTGATCGCGGACGCGAATTACTCTTTCCTGACCAACTCGTCACCGCAGGCACGTATTATCTGGCTTAACTTTTCTCCCGGCTTAATTGGCAGCGTGATGATTCTGGAGAAAATTCTTGGCTATATTAACGTAGAGAAAGCGACGTTAATGACGAGCCCGGCTGAATTTGATAACACGATTGAGCGTGAATACCGTGGTCTGCTTTCAGAAATGACGGAACTTGCTCATGTTGAGCGAAATGCGTTTTACGCGCTGGCGAAATCATCGGATACGCTGCTGGTGATTGCGTCAGGCGAAACCCGCCGTTTTGCCAATATTCTCCTCACCGTCGGCCCGACATTACTCTGAGAAGACGAGAAGAACGCGACGTTCTTCTCGCGTTATTCTCATCGTATATTTTCCGCTTCCCGCACCGATTGTCGGCATACCAGGGAAGGGGGAAACAAAAATTCGTCGGGAGGGATTGCCGGAGTCTCTATTCGGGCGATCAGGCGCTCAACCATCACGTCCGCCATCTCCGTGAGCGGCGGCATAATAGAGGTCAGGCCGGGGTAAACCAGGCCAGAGAGTGAAATATTGTCGATACCGACGAGAGAGATCTCTTCCGGCACGCGGATGCGGGCTTCGTGCAAACCACTCATCAAACCAATGCCAAGCGCATCGTTAATGGCGACGATGCCGTCAGGACGAAGGGATTGCTGGCAGAGGGTTTGCGCCAGAGAACGGCCCAGTTCGGTCATTTCGGTATCTCCGTAGGCGGCCATCGCTTTTCCTTCGATGATCATCCCTTCACGATACATGCCGTGCTGGCGTACCGCGCTGAGAAAGCCTTCTATTTTATGCGCGCGGCTGGGGGTCATCCCTGCGACGGTCGCAAACGCGAGGCGGCGACACCCGCGCGCGATAAGATGCTCTGCCGCCATTCGGCCCGCCTCAACGTTATCCATCGACACGCTGTCCAGCGCGAAACCGCCAGAGTCAACGCTTGCGGGCATACGGCCATCGTAGTTCACCATTATCATGCCCTGCGCCGCCGCGCGGGCGAAATGCGGCTTTTCGATATCACAGGCGGCCACAATAATTCCGCGAACGCCATGAGCAAACATATCTTCCAGAAACGCTTCTTCTTCTTCGATTTGGCGATAGGTGTTGCCGATCAGCACGCGGTAGAGGTGTTTTTTGGCGGCCAGATCCACTTCACGCGCCAGTGCCGCAAAGCTGGGGTTCACGATGGATGGCACCAGCAACCCGATCATTTTTGCCTGCCCCGTTTTGAGCTGCTGGGCGACCCGGTTGGGGAAATAGTTGAGCGTTTGCATGCTTTGCTGAATGCGCGCCAGCGTTTCCGGGCGCATTTGATCGGCGCGGCCGTTAAGCACATTGGACACCGTGCTGACGGAAACGCCCGCATGCTTTGCGACATCTCGAATGTTTGCCATACATCTCCTTTGCAGCAATCGGTGAATGGCGGCTCATTCAGTATCGCCATCTGGATAGCAGAGTATAAACTACAACGGTTTAGTGTAACGTTACAGCTAATCGTGTCAATGCCATAAATCCCGTAACCGTTGTTCACACAATGAAAAATCTAAATAACATTGATAATGAGTTTTACTCTCATTATCATGTTGGCTGTGCGGGTTTCGGTGATTATTCTTCGTATCAAGGATGGACACAGAACATATATATGGAAAACCCTTCCCATACATAAAACGAGCATTTTTGTTCGGGTTTCATTCAATAAAACCCCATTTTAAAGGGTTTTTTTCGTGTCCTTGTATTCATGAGATTAATGATGAAAAGCAGCGCAAAAAATAATTATTCTCTGCAAAAATCCTTGCTGGCATTCGCGATTGGTGCCGCCGCTCACGGTGTTTACGCAGCAGAAGACACTACCGGGAAAGAAGATACGATGGTCGTTGAGGCCAAATCCGCAAACAGTGGTTTTAAAGCCGGTGGCGACGCGCAGGTGCCCGCGTTCCTGGAGGGGCAGGTTGCCCACGGAGGACGACTGGGGGTTCTGGGCGAACAAAAAGCGATGGATGTGCCGTTTAACGTTATCGGTTACACCTCAAAACTGGTGGAAGACCAGCAGGCGAAGACCATCGGCGAGGTGCTGAAAAACGACGCCGCAGTACAGCCCGTACAGGGATACGGGAACTTCTCAGAAAACTATCGTATTCGCGGCTTTGAGCTGGCGGGGGATGACGTGACCTGGGGCGGTCTGGCTGGCGTGCTGCCGCGTCAGGTCGTGGATGCTTCGCTGTTTGAGCGCGTGGAAGTGTTTAAAGGCGCAAGCTCTTTCGTGAACGGCGCAGCAAGTTCCGGCGTGGGCGGTATGGTCAACATGGAGCCGAAACATGCTGATGACCTGCCGCTGACGCGCCTGGGAGTGGATTACACCTCTTCAACTCAGGTAGGCACCACGCTGGATGCCGGTCGTCGTTTTGGCGATAACAATCAGTTTGGCGCGCGAGTAAACATTCTGCATCGTGAAGGCGAAACCGCCGTTGATAACGAGAAAAAGCGCACGACGCTGGCCGCCCTCGGGCTGGATTATCGCGGCGATAAACTGCGCTCCTCGCTGGATGTCGCCGCCCAGAAGAAGACGTTCCACGGCGGGACGATGGGGATTAACTTAAGCGGCGTCGATTTCGTGCCGGATGTACCGAACAACACGGATAACTACAGCCAGAAGTGGGGCTACAGTGATATCACTAACCAGTTCGGTATGGCGCGCGCTGAATACGACATCCTGAATAACTGGACGGTCTACGGCGGCGCCGGGGCGCAACATGCGCATGAAACCGGGATTTATACCGCGCCAAAATTACTGAACAGATCGGGTGATGCTGTCGTCGATGTGCTGTATACCAACCGTATTATTGACGCGTTCAGCAGTATGGCGGGTATTCGCGGCGAATTTGATACCTGGTCGGTCAGCCATAAGGTGAACCTGGGCTATTCGGCGGTGATCAAACGCGATAAAACGGCATGGCGTATGAACTGGGCCAACCCTGGCTCCATGACCAATATCTATGACAACCATGACGTGCCGATGCCGCAGTGGGATCTCGCCGGCGGCAACTATCACGATCCGCTGACAACCTCCCGAAACCGTACTCAGGGTTATCTCCTCAGCGATACGCTGGGATTCTTTGATGACCAGGTGCTGCTGACCGTCGCCGCGCGTAATCAGAAAGTGGTGGTGCGTAACTACAGCAATGCGACCGGTGAAGAAGACACTGCTTCTCGCTATACGGAAAGTCGATGGATGCCGACCTACGGTATCGTATATAAGCCGTGGGACACGGTGTCACTGTATGCCAACCACACCGAGGCATTACAGCCGGGTGAAAACATTACCGATCAGGAGTCGCCGGATTACGGTAAAAGCATCGGTATTCTGCACTCTAAGCAAAATGAAGTGGGCGTGAAAATTGATTTCGGCACCGTCGGCGGTAGCCTGGCGCTGTTTGAGATTAAGAAACCGTCCGTGATTAAGAACGAGACGACGCAGGAATATTCGACCGATGGCGAGCAGCGTAACCGGGGTGTGGAAGTTAACCTGTTTGGTGAGCCGGTCTACGGTCTGCGTCTGAACAGCAGTGCGACCTGGTTACAGCCGAAACTGACCAAAACGCAGGATGGCGTCAACCAGGGGAATGATGCTTCCGGTACTCCACGTTTCACCGCCGTTCTCGGTGCTGAATATGATATCCGGCAGGTTGATGGGCTGACCGCTACCGCGCGACTGAATCACACCGGCTCGCAGTATGACGGCGCCGCCAATGAGAAGAAGCTGGACAGTTACACCACGCTTAACCTCGGCGTTCGTTACCGGATGCGCGTAAACCAGGAGCAGAATGAGATGGTATGGCGTTTAGGGGTGGATAACGTCACCAACGAGCAATACTGGTCTGGCGTATCCGACTACGATGGCGTGTATGTGTTCCGTGGCGAACCGCGTACCCTGAAGCTGTCTGTTAATTACGACTTCTGAGTTAAAAACGGGCAGGGATGCCCGGTAGTAATGCCGGATGGCGGCTTTGCCTTATCCGGCCTACGGTACTACGGTGTGGTGCGGGTAATGCCGGATGGCGGCTTCGCCTTATCCGGCCTACGGTACTACGGTGTGGTGCGGGTAATGCCGGATGGCGGCTTCGCCTTATCCGGCCTACGGTATTACGGTGTGGTGTGGGTAATGCCGGATGACGGCTTTGCCTTATCCGGCCTACGGTACTACGGTGTGGTGCGGGTAATGCCGGATGGCGACTTCGCCTTATCCGGCCTACGGTACTACGGTGTGGTGTGGGTAATGCCGGATGGCGGCTTTGCCTTATCCGGCCTACGGTACTACGGTGTGGTGAGATTGTAGGCCCGATAAGCTTGCGCCATCGGGCAACCGGCTATGATGATTTCTGAAACTCGCTGACGGTTTCCCACGCAATCTGCTGCAATGCTTTTGCGGTGGCTGGGGTCATATCCGTGTCTACGGGCAGCGCTCCGCCCACTGGCGACTGGTTATACAGCGTGGCAAAGAACACACAGGCGGCTAAATAGGTTCCTGCGATGGAAGGGTGTACGCCATCGTGGTAATAAAGATTAATTTCCGGGTGTGCTTTACGCGCTTTTTCAAAAGCCAGGCCGACCGGCGCGACATAGCCGCCAGTTTTCTGCGCAATGGAAACATAGGCGTCAGCAAGTTTCTGTATATCCTCTGGTTGATCCCGCTTTGCCCAGGTCATGAAGTACACGACTTTTGAACCTGCCTGATGCGCCATATCCGCCATTTTTGTCGCGGATTCGATGAAATTCTGCCGGGTGCTCTCTTTCTGTGAGATCGTCTCCGTGGAGTTGCCTTGCAAGATGACAACGTCCCATTTTTGCAATGTATTCTGATAGGCGAGATTATGAATTTGCCAGCCTAAATGACCGCTTGAGATGGTGATCCCTCGATACTTATACCCTTTCGCGTGGTTCGGCAGTAAAGAGCGAGTCAGATCTCGCAACCGGGTATTAATATTGTTGTTATAGAACGTAAAAGAGTTGCCATACAGCGCGACAATTTTATTATCCCCCTCTATTTTTGCATAGGGTGAGGGCGCTAATAGCGCATCAGCATGCACACATAAACTGCCAAATAAAAAAGTTGATGCAAGGGATAACTGCATTATTCTTTTCATAAATCACCTGTCAAAAGTCATAGCGGAGTCCAACGATGAGCGCGTCATCATTGACTTTTTGGTTTTTATTGGCGAAGGCTTTATCGTAAGTAAATGATAACCAGGTATCATCGGCTAATGTTATTTGTGTTTCGACACGCCAGTCCTCTTTTTCATAGACGGATTTATCTTTCTCATCCAGGAAACTGTAACCGGTAAGGAATTTAAATTTACCGTATTTCCAGGACAGTAATGAATCCATGCCTTTAAAGTCATTGTCGCTTTTATTATCGCGCGCAATGGATGTGCGTAATGCGGTGACGGCGGCTTCAACGTTCTTATAGCTGAGCTGCAAGCCTGCCATGATCTGGTCGTTTTGATTCCGGCCATCAGTGGTTTTTACGCCATCCTGGCGTTTATAACGGCTGGCGGCAATCGCCGGTGTGAGTCTGAAATCCCCCAGTCTGAGCGTGTTTCTGTAACTGGCCATTGCGCCATAATCCAGGGCTTCATTACTGCTGCCATTGCCCGCGACCCACGCCAGCTGTATCTCATTGCCTGCAAATTTAGCATTCCATTGTACGGTGCCGTCCTGGCGGTTGAACTGGTAGGAGTCATCAATGGTGGTGATGCCGTAGCTGTAAATATTCGGCGTAAAGTTTTTATATTTATCAGTCATTTTCATGACCTGATACAACGGGTTTTTGGTCCTGCCGACAATCAGTTCGCCCCAGGTTTTATTGGACAAACCAATATAGGAGTAGCGCGCTTTTAAATCGCTATCCCCGGTATTGCTGTCGTTTTTTTCGGTTCGCACCTGCCATTCCAGACGGCCCACGATCTTTGTCTCGGGGATAAAATCTAAATCCCGGGTGAGGTAAATCCCCAGACGGCCACCCAGATTCGTTCGCGTTTCGCTTCCGGCATAAGAGTTTTCTCCGCTGGCAATTTTACCTTCCACACGGCCATAAATATCCAGCGTATTTCCATCTTTATTATAGATACTCATCGCATATGAGGAGGTTGTCATCCCCGTCAGTAGAATGAGTGAAATCATTTTTATTTTCATAGCATCCCCAGAAAACAATAGTTAGCTTATTTATCTGTTCGAGTGAGCGGTTTATCGCAGGAGGGATTGTTCTGGAAAAAAGGATGGTCATGATATGGGAATTATTTTTTCTCATTACAAAATGTGATTTTTAGCGCATAACGATGTCCTGTTTTATCATGTTGCTAAATTTCATGGTGCTTATTTGCGAAAAGTTAAAGCAAAGCGAAATACGCGTTGCACTAACAAAGCAACTCATTGTGATAGCTATCTCATTTTTGTGTTTTTCGGGCGTTAAAAAGGGAAAGCAAAATTCTCATGACGTATTTTATGAATGGGAATTTTATTTTCCCCTGTTAATCAGTTGGCCGATCCCGCAAGATTCATTCACGACCTTTTATATTAATATGCTTTATATTGCCGGAGAGTCGCAGTATGTACGGTAAGCAAACAACAGTATTTGATTCTGACCTCTATTCATCGCTCTTTACCGAGAGTCGGATGCGGGAAATCTGGTCTGACGACAATCTGCTTCGCTGCTGGTTGACGTTTGAAGCAACGGTAGCGCGCGTGCAAAGCGAGCTGGGCATTATTCCTGAACAGGCGGCGATTGAAATCGAGCAGGCATGTCAGAACATCGAGATAAACTGGCCTGCCTTAGCCCAGGGAACGCAAACGGTAGGCATGGCGATTAAGCCCTTGATCGACCAGATTTCGGCTGCTGGCTCTCCGTTGGTTAGCCGCTATCTCCACTGGGGATGCACCACCCAGGATCTGCTGGACTCCGGCGTGGCGATGCGATTACAGCAGACGCTGCAACGGGTATATCAGCAACTGATTGAGGTAGGGGAAGAGATGAAGGGCATGGCCTTAAAGCATGCCCGCACCGTTATGGTTGCGCGCACCAATTCGGTTGATGCCTCCGCCACGACCTGGGGGCTGCATGTCTCCGGCTATCTGGCGGAGGTGAATCGGCATCTGAACCGGCTGCAACAGCTCTATCCCCGGGCGATTACGGGTCTGTTTGGCGGCGCGGTGGGGAACCTTGCCTCCGTCGGCTCTCAGGGAATGGCGACGCGTGAGCGGTTGATGCGGGCGCTGGGGCTAAACGTCCCCTGTGGTATAAACAATGCCAGCCAGGATGCAATTGTTGAAGTGGTTCAATGCTTTGCGCTGATTCACGGTACACTCTGCCGCCTGGCGAATGACGTGGAAACCCTGGGACGCACCCCCATCGCGGAAGTGCTTGAAGGCGAGGGCGGCGGAGGCTCCAGCACCATGCCGCACAAGGCTAATCCGCGCGCCAGCAATATGATTCAGACGCTGGCGAGGATGGGCTGGATGTACGCCTCCGGCGCGCCTGCGATGTTGGATCAGCAGGATGTGCGCGCGGCGTCGATGAGAGTATTGAACTGGACGATTCTACCCGAGGCGTCGAACGCCTTATCGGTCAGCCTTAGCCGGGCCAAAAAGCTGCTTTCCCTCCTTATTGTGAATGAAGACAGAATGCGCGCTAATTTTGACTGCTCGAAATCTTTCATTATGTCGGAATCGATTACGATGAGTCTGGCGAACAAAATAGGGCGAGAACCCGCTTATAATTTAGTTAAAGCGCTGCTCAGTCAGGCGAATGGTGAGCAAAGTCTTATCGACATTGTCCACGCCAGCCCGGAAATTCGGGTGTCGTTATCCGCAGAAGAAATTGCCGATGCCTGCGAGCCGTTGTCTTATATTGGTTGCAACGATGCGCTGATTGCCGAGACCCTCGCGCGGTTTGATGAAATGAAAGTCATCGATATTGCGTAGCGCTTTATGTCGGGAGCGTCCCTCCCGACTCTGCTGGTCAGGTATTATGTGAAGAAGCGGAAAATGTCTCAAAGAAGAGAAACAACTCTTCCAGTTGGGCAAAGTTGCCTTCATTGTCACTCTTCTCATAAGCCAGATGCAGAATCAGTTCGATAAAAAAGAAACCGAGAATTCGACTTTGAAAAATGGACTCCACGTCGCTTGGCAGGACAAACTGAAGATCGCAGAATTTACCGTAAGGATTGGCATCAGAATTGGTGATCAGCACGACGGTCGCATTTTTCTTTCTGAACCATTTCGCGATATTGAGTGCGACCCGGTTAAAGCGATAGTAGGAGAATACGATCAGAACATCATCTGGTTCGATGTTTATCAGGCACTTGGGCAGCTCGCTGATGTCGGTAGGCAGAAGAGTGATGTTGCTGCGAAAGTACTTTAACAACGTACAAAAATGCAGCGCCATCGCATGGGAGGAGGAAGGGCCGACCACATAAATATGGCGCTGGCTGTTGAGTACCAGTTCGATGAATTTATTCAGGCTATCGATGCTGATAGTCTGTTTAAAACCATTAAATAATGAAGTGACTTTATTATTAAAGGTCTCAACAATCTGTTCTGTTTTGGTGGTGTTTTTAGGCCGCTGGCGACTGTTTTTCTCAAAAGGCGCGGCGATTTTGTTTTTTGACAGCGTGGTATCCAGCGCTCTTCTGAAAGCCGCATAGCCGGTAAAACCAACTTTATTCAGGAAGCGCCCGATGGTTGCTTTGCTCACGGCGGCATTCTGGGAAAGATCGACAATCCCATGATAAGGTAATTCGCTGAAGTGTTTATTAATATAGTCATTAAGCCGACATTCAGACTCGGTCAGGTCACCAATATTTTGGGTGAGTGAATTATACTCATCCAGACTTAATGTGTTTTTTCTGTACATGTGCAGTACCCGGTGACGTTTTATATTGAGATTGTTATATGAAAAGATACCTCTGCCGTCAATCATTCCGTGGCTGGCAATTTAGTAAAAAGTCTTATTTTCTGCGGAATCGCGCCCCATGTAGATAAGATGCGATCTTACTCACAAAAAAATATGGGAAAAGCCCTTTCCCATATTTTATAGCACGGTGGTTTATTACGATTAAATCGACAGTACAATTATTTAATACCGTGAACTGACGGACATATTCTCATGGCAATATGTATGAGCAGGTTTTTAGCTGTTGGTGAAAACGCTGCTTGCATAAGGCTGACATCTCTGATTTGTATGGTATAGGGATTGTTGTTATGACTGCATTTATTATAGCAATAGTGATAACAGTAATTGCCGCGTGGTTAATTGTGAAAAATTACCAGCCGCAAACTGTGTTATTATTCGCGGGGCTGGCGTTATTAACAGTTACCGTTCTGTTTTACCCAGAGAATAGTATTCTTTATGGTAAAGCAAAATCTACCGGGTCAACCTGGCTGGATATCTTCAGTTTTGCAAAAGAGTCTTTGACCACGCAAATCGCGGGTATCGGCTTAATTATTATGGCGGCGGGGGGATTCGCCAGTTATATGGATCACATCAAAGCCTCGAATGCGATGGTGAATATGTGTATTCGTCCCTTGCAGGTAATTAGGGCGCCTTATCTTATTCTTGCGCTGGGCTACATTTGTGCGCAGCTTCTGCATGTGGCGATCTCCAGCGCAGCCGGGCTGGCGATGTTATTACTGGTGACGTTCTTTCCCGTTCTGGTGCGGCTGGGCGTCAGTAAAGCGTCCGCTGCCGCGATGATCGGCCTGTGCGCGTTTATGGATCTTGGCCCGGCGGTTGGAACGGCGAATCTTGCGGCCAAACATGCCGGAATGGAAAGCGCGATTTACTTTGCGCACTATCAGATGCCGGTGGCGGTTGTGGTCATGCTGGCCGTCGCGGTGGTGATTTTCTTTACCGCCAAATATTTCGATAAAAAAGATGGGTTTGTTCCGGGGACGGAAGAGGTTGCCGAAGCGGAAGAAGAAGGACGCAAAGTGCCCGCCATTTATGCGCTGCTGCCTGTATTGCCCGTCATTCTGGTTCTGGTTTTCAGCCCGCTGGCGATCGCATCCATCAAAATTGACGTTGTGACGGCGATGATCCTCGGGGCGGTGGTCGCTTTTTTCTTCGAGCTGTTCACCACGCGTGATTTCCGCGCCTGTTGCAAAGGGTTGCAGGTATTTTTCAAAGGAATGGGAAGCATGTTTACCAGTATCGTTTCTTTACTGGTCTGTGCGGATATCTATGCCCAGGGGCTACAGAAAATCGGCGCAGTGGACTATCTCCTTCAGTCTGTACAAAACGCCGGTCTGGGCTTTACCAGTATGACGCTGGTGATGACGGCGCTGGTAGGCGTTACTGCGGTATTAACCGGTTCTGGCGTGGCGGCATTCTTCTCCTTTTCCGGGCTGGCGCCCTCTATCGCGGCGAAGTTTGGTGAAAGCGCGGTCAATATGATTCTGCCTATGCAACTGATGGCGGGAATGGGGCGCTCTATTTCTCCGGTTGCAGGCATCATTATCGCCGTGAGCAAAGCGGGCGAATGCTCACCGTTTATGATCGTCAGAAGAACGCTGCTCCCGGCGCTGGCGGGGATTGCCGCGATGTTGATTGCCAACTATGTGCTGATTTAACGCTTTTCTTATTACCGGGTTTAACTCATGGACAGCAACGTGACACACGATGTTTTATACGTCCCGTTTACGGGGAAACTGTTACTGGAATCGCCGTTATTGAATAAGGGGAGCAGTTTTACTCAGCAAGAGCGGAATGATTTTAATCTTAATGGATTGTTGCCCTGCGCTATCGAAAATATTGATGAGCAAGCGGAACGCGCTTACCAACAATATCTGGAGGCGGAGTCTGATAACGCGCGGCATATTTATTTGCGTAATATCCAGGATACGAATGAGACGCTATTTTATTACCTGCTGAAAAAACATCTCCCGGAAATGCTGCCGATTGTTTATACCCCGGTTGTTGGCGCGGCCTGTGAAAAGTTTTCCGGGATTTATCGTCGCGCCAGAGGGGTCTTTATTTCGTGGCCCGATCGCGAACGAATTGACGATATTCTGCATGATATCCCGAGACACGATATCAAAGTGATTGTGGTGACGGACGGGGAACGCATTCTGGGACTGGGCGATCAGGGTGTTGGGGGAATGGGGATACCGATTGGCAAACTGTCGCTGTATACCGTTTGCGGCGGGGTAAATCCGGCGCATACGTTGCCCGTTATGCTGGATGTCGGGACAAACAATCCGCGATTATTAGACGATCCCCGCTATATGGGCTGGCGGCATCCGCGCATCACCGGTGAAGACTACTTTGCGTTTATCGGTATGTTCATCGCTGCGGTGAAACGTCGCTGGCCGGATGTATTGCTGCAATTTGAGGACTTTGCCCAGCATACTGCGGTTCCTTTGCTGCATCGTTATCGTGATGAGCTGTGCTGTTTTAATGATGACATTCAGGGAACGGCGTCGGTCGCGCTGGCGACAATTTTAGCGGCCTGCCGCGCCAGTCAGCGTGATTTTAATCAGCAGACGATGGTTATTGTTGGCGCAGGGGCGGCGGGTTGCGGCATTGCCCGCCATATCATCGCCTGCCGGGTGGCCGAAGGTATGGACGCCGCAGAGGCCAGCAAAACGATTTTCATGGTGGATCGCGACGGCCTGGTGATGACCACCGCCTCGTCGCTGGCTGATTTTCAGGTTCCGCTGGCGCAGCCTCCTGAAATGCTATCTGGATGGGCATACGCTGGCGCGACGCCGTCCTTGCTGGAGGTCATTCATAACGCGAAACCTGGCGTGATGTTGGGCGTTTCAGGGCAGGCGGGGCTGTTCACTGAAGAGGTGGTGCGTACGATGTATCGCCACTGCGAGCGCCCGATTATTATGCCGTTGTCTAACCCGACCTCCAGAATGGAGGCCCGGCCGCAGGACCTTATCCGCTGGACTGATGGACAGGCGATTATCGCAACGGGAAGCCCTTGTGAGCCGGTAGATTTTGCCGGACGTACGATACCGGTATCGCAGTGTAATAACGTGTATATCTTTCCTGCCATCGGTCTTGGCGCGATTGCCAGCGGCGCCAGGAGGATCACGGAAACGATGCTGATGGCGGCGAGCCGCGCGCTTGCCGACGCCTCGCCTTTGGTGCGTCATCATGGCGGAGGATTGCTGCCGGAAATCAATATGATATGCGATGTAACCCGCCGTATTGCCTTTGCGGTGGGGAAGGCGGCGCAGCTGTCCGGCGTAGCGGATGCGCTGGATGATGCAGTGCTGACACAGCGCATTACGGCGCATTTTTGGCTACCGCACTATCGTCCTTATAAACGCCGTGCTATCTAGTTTTTGGCTATGAATGCTCCGCTTCGGCAGTCGCGCCAGAGCGGGGCCGGGCGTATTAATAAAAAATACAAGGCGATAAAAAATAAAGGTAAGGAATAAAACTGACATCATAAGTTGAAAAATAAAACTTCATTAGCCTGCGATGCATTGCGTGGATTGTGCAACTTCATGATATGTATTTAATTATTTTTGAAAGCGGATGTGCGGCCTTATACAAGGTCAGATGGACGGCTGTTAATTAAAATGCTGTTTTTATTTTATGTGGGGAAAACCTTATTCAGAGCGATCGAAATAAGTAAAGAATTGCGGATAAATGTCGTTATAACACTTATCCAAACCGATCGAGACCCTACCCCATGATGTGGAAAACAACTCAAGCCCGAGTGACACTCCTGCTTATAAGTTTTTTTGTTATATTACTGTTGGTTACGTTTGTTGTTATCAAACAATTCGTCTCTCCACAGATTATTGCAACGGAAACCAGAAATATAAGAGCCACGGTCGAGCTGCAAAGTGACGCGATAAAAGAGCAAATGAACCGCGTTAAAGCGCAGCAGCGCACGATCACCGAACTGGTTTCCGGGCTTCAGAGCGAGCAAATTGACGCGCTCTTGCCGCTGTTTGTGAACCAGTATGGCGATCTGAACGTTTTTGGCGGCGGCATCTGGCCATTACCCGGGCTACGCGAGCCGGGCCGCGACAAATTCAGCACTTTTTATGCGCGCGATGCCGGTGGCGTGCTCCAGCTTAATACGGTCTGGAACCAGCCGGAGTCAGAAAAATACTGGGAACAACCGTGGTATAAAGACGGTATGGCTGCGCCAAAAGGTGAGTGTGCATGGGCCAAAGCCTACCAGGATTCGGCCAGCCCGCAGCCGAGAACCAACTGCGCGATGACAATCTGGAAAGAGGGAAAGGCCTGGGGTGTCGCCACTATCGATGTGACGTTGGGCTTTTTTAACCAACTGGCAAAAGAGATGGGGAAGGCGGTTGAGGGAACCGTATTAATTGTTGAGTCTGATGGCAAAATTGTTGGGAACGGCGCGCCGACTCAAGGCAATACCGCATTGATGAATGTGCGTGATTTGAATATTCCGTCAGCTTTACCGCTGCTCAATCTGCTGAGCCAGGGGCAAAAAGCGGAATATGAGGGCGGCTATGACGGCGAAGACGGCGCCCATTCGCTGTTTGTTTTGTCGATAGAAGGCAGCCCGTGGTATCTGGTGATTGATACGCCCAGCAGCAACCTGGTGCGCCAGTCTAATGCGATACTGACAACACTCACGCTCGTGCAGACGGTGATCGGCCTTATCATTGTTCTTGTCCTGATGCTGATTGTGCGCAACATTTTCAGGAATGTGACGCTGCTGAACAGGAACATAGAGGCGCTATCCGGCGGCGGCGCCGATCTCACGCAACGGCTTGTGGAAAGTAAAAGCCCGGAATTTAATGCCATCATCAATAACTTTAATAAATTCATCGCGTTCCTTCAGGATTTGATGCAGCAGGTTGGGTACAGCTCCTCGGCAATTTCTTCCGCTTCGCGGCAGATCGCCGGAGGAAACCTGGATCTCTCCTCCCGTACGGAAGAACAGTCCGCTTCCATTGTTGAAACGGCGGCGTCGATGGAGCAGCTCACCAGCACCGTACGGCAAAATGCGGAGAATGCGTTGCAGGCGAACAGGCTGGCGACACAGGCTTCCGACGCGGCGAAAGCGGGGGCTTCAGTGGTCAATGACGTGGTTGCCACAATGAGCAATATCAATGATTCATCCTCAAAAGTGGTGGAAATCATCAGCGTAATTGATGGCATCGCGTTCCAGACCAATATTCTGGCGCTGAACGCGGCGGTTGAAGCGGCGCGGGCCGGTGAGAATGGCCGTGGTTTTGCCGTCGTTGCCGGTGAAGTGCGTTCTCTTGCGCAGCGAAGCGCTCAGTCCGCGCAGGAAATTAAGAAGCTCATTGAAGAATCGGTCAGCAGTATTGAGCAAGGTAGCGGTCTGGTTCGCCAGGCGGGTACGACAATGGACGGCTTAATGGAGAAGGTTGAAGACGTGAGCGTTTTAATCTCTGAGATCAGCTCCTCAAGCGATGAGCAAAGTCGCGGAATTGAGCAGATTAATATCGCCATTACTCAGCTTGATAGCGCGACCCAGCAGAATGCGGCGCTGGTAGAAGAGGTTGCCGCAGCGGCCCAGTCAATGGAATCGCAAACCGAGATGCTTGAAAAAGTGGTCGGCAGCTTCAAACTCTGAAAAGCGGTATAACAAAACGCGCAGCATGATGGGGTTAGCCCTTCGCCGGACCGTGGAACACGTTGGTCTCAGAAAAGTTATCCCCTGTCATGCGGCGCTCTATGAAACCAGTAAGGCGCAGCGTGCGTTCAGCGAGGTGCGGGATGTTTCGGTAAAAATTGCTGGATTATCTCCGGCAGACGATCGTGAGTGATGGGCGGCGAGAAAAGATAGCCCTGAAAGCGGTCAACTCCCAGCGCTTTCAACTGATTGAATTTCTCCAGGCTATCGACGCCTTCGGCAATACAGCGACTCTGCGTCAACTGGCAGTAATAGAGCAGGCTCTTTATCAGCGCCAGTGCATGTGGATCGCGTTGAAAATCATTCACGATACTCATATCCAGCTTGTAGCCGCTAAAGCGGATTGTCCTGACGGGAAACATTACGCTGCTGTGTGAAAAGCAGTCATCAAGGAAGATGCGAAAGCCTTGCCGTTGGATTTTGTCCATATTTTCTGCTGTTCTTCCTTGCTGATGCAGATCGACCGTTTCTGCAAATTCCAGCACTAATCTACCCGACCATTGCGGCTGCTGTAGCTGCTGGCGCGCCGTTTCCATCATCCGCAGCAGGTTTTCGTGGTTGGCGATGCAGGGTGGAATATTTATTGAGAACCAGAACTTACCCTGGTGTTGGTTAATGTTCTGGATTGCTATTTGTAGCACAAAGGCCGTGAGCAGAAGCCAGGCGTATTCGGCGTGGATCTGCGGCAAAAATTCGCCGGGAAGCAATACGTTGTCGCCTCTTCTCCAGCGGGAAAGGATTTCAACTCCCTGCAACCGCAGGTGGCCGTCGGTTATGGGTTGAAATACCGGGAATACCTGTTGGCTATGAATGGCATGGATAAATTCGCGCTCAAAGGGAGATAGCGCGGCGATGAGCTGATTGTTGTGAGTCTTGCTCTGGCTTCCAGGAAAGCGGGTAATCAGATGCGGGTGAGACGCCACCATCTTTTTTAGTCCTGACGTTCTTTGATTATAAAGTGTTTTCTGGCTCACACCGCGGATCTTCGCCTGTGTGTTGATGCTGTACCCGTACAGAAGAGAGAGGGTGGCGCTCAATTCCGTTTTACTTAACCCTGCTGCCGGTTTGCCCTGTATCTGCGCGTCTAAAAAGGACAATTGCTGGAGTTTCGGGTATTGCAGGAAGTCCCCCTGTAGCAGCGCTGCCAGTTGTTTCCCAGGAAGGTCGGAGGCGACCGCCCGGACGGCGGTAAGTTGCCGTTTATCAGGAACATGGTAGAGCAGCGTTTGCCATAGCCAGGCGGATGGACTACGGCTAAGGATCAGCATGGGCAGCGGTGTTTCTGCCTCAGCAAGCAGGAAGGCGGCTTCCCTAAGAATAAACAGCAGCCAGTAAGGATCGTCAGGGAGAAAAACGACGATCCTTCCGACCTCGGATGTTAGCTGTAGCGAAAGGCGCTCCTGCGTCTGGTGTTGCAGCAGCACCGGTCGCCGTTGACCGCAGGTCATCATTCTGGCGAGTCCTTCCGCCGCCATTGAACAGGGAGACAGGATATAGTCCACCCTTGTTTTCTCCAGCGGGGAGGGAGAGTTACTGGTAAACAAATGTCACCCCGATGATCGACTGTACGTTGCCCGCCGTGACCTGGCCGCTGGTGCGCGCGTAGGTTGCGGTTAAGCCAAGATTTACCGGCGATGTGCCGACCGTGCCCAGTGCTACGGTGTTGTTAGCGGGAACAACACTACCGTATCGGGTCATCTGAACGCCGATACCCTGCGCCGCTGAGGAGGACGCGGTGTTGCTGAAGATAGAGTTGGCGGCATCGACGGTCGTACCTGAAAGGTAATAGCCGAGGTTCTGGTTTTGCGCACAGTGGACAGTGACCGGCACGGCCATTGAGCCGGGATAGTCTGGAAGCGTCACGGTGACATCACGCGCTGATACGTCGCATCCCCCAGTAGGGACAACAACATTATTGTTGGCGTAAATATTCCAGATGAAATTATTCGGGTTTCCGTCGCTGGCCACTTTATGCATATTCAATTGCGCGATGAGTTCGCCAGAGTTGATGACGACGCCTCCCGCTGCTCCGGTCGCGGTCAGATACATGCGCAGCGGCAATCCGCGATAATCCGTATGAGTGATGGTATAGACGGATGAATTACCGTTCATCGGCAAAGGATACGTATTCCCCGCCCAGTAAACGCTCCCCGTAAACGCCGCAAGCGCGCCACCGAAGGCGGAACCGCTGGTTAAATTGATGTAGTCAATGATAGAGCCGCCGGAGGAGTCGTTTTTACAGGAAACTGAAGAGGATAAATCTACGACCAGGTTTTGACCCACTCCAACAGATGGCGTCAGGTTTACATAGACATTCGCTGACCCTGAGGTCATGGTCTGCCCGGTATCATTGACTTTACAGGTGAATGCCGCAGCATCCAGCGACCAACCCATCAGCAGCAGCGTGGTGAATAGCGCGATGATTTTTTTCATGACAAACTCTCCTGACTCAGGCGTAGGTATAGGTGACGCTAATCACCGCCTGAATAGTTCCCTGGGTGGCGCCGCCGTTGACCGTTAACGCTCTGACCTGTAACGGAAAGCGGGTGGACTGCGTTGAGTCATCCACCTGAACGGATTTCGTGGCGCCATTGTTTAACGTGGTGCCTGCGTCATCCTGCAATTCGAGCTGAATATTGCCGGCGGTCCCCTGGTTTTTGTAATAACCGGTGCTGTCTGCGGTTCCGCTAAAGGTTGCGATGACCCGGGAGGTGCCGATCGGACAGTTAGTGAGTTCCAGCGCGGTACTGTGCCAGGCGGAAGCCGAACCTGCGGTTACCAGGCTGAAGGTATACAGGTCACCGAGGTCAACGGCGGCATTGGTGGTAGACACCGTGCACGGCTTCGCCACCACCTTCCCGTTGACGGTAATCGTGATATCAGCGGCCTGAAGCCCTGAAGAGGCCGCTGTCAGTACGCTTGCCAGAAGCCACCCTACATAGTTGCGTTTCATCTCAGCCTCCGGTTACTGAAATTCAAGCGTGAATGTTGCTGTGGCATTGACGTGCCCGGCGGTGACCGGAATCTGCGTAGCCATCAGGCGTGCATAAAAGTTGAGGATGTTGGTCTGCCCAGGCGTGAGCGTGGTCCACGCGATGGATGATGACGCGGCGTTGAGCGGCAGCATCGTCTGTTGGTTATTGAGGATCTGCACGCCCATGCCTGCGGCTGCCGAGGCACCGCTATCGATCTTCAATAGACTGGTGTTGCTGCCATCCTCCGTGCCGGTAAAGCCGACTTTGACTGCCGTAACCGAGTTACCGCAGGGAGAGAGGACAATACGGAATGGGACGAGCGGGGTTGTCGCCCCCACCGCATTAAACTGTTTGGCAGCGTTATTCATCAGGTCAACGGTAAAATCCTTTGACTCTCCCGCGACAGCGCAGGCATTGTCGCGGACGTAGCCGCTAATCGTAATCGTGCTGTCGGCGGCGAAGACATTGACGCAGGCCAGCGTCAGCACAGCGCCGAGGAAATACAGTGGTTTTTTCATCATCATTCCTTCCTTAACGGCACTCTGCAAAGAGCTGGCTCAGCACATGTTTCTGGCTCTCTTCCGGCAGGCGATACCGGGCCATGCAGTTAGCCCCCGGGCCTTCGCCCCATTTCACCTGAACGCTTCCCGCCAGCGGCATGCCGCTCAGGTAGACCTGGCCGTTATCTGCCACGATGCTGCCGCTCTGGTTATCGCCGGAGGTGACCATAGCGCCGAATGGCACGGGTTTGCCGTTGTGCGTCAGCGTCATCAGGATTTTTACCCCGACGTGGGCTTTAAATTCGGCGCGGACGATGGCGCCGTGGGTCGGCACGACGCTGACCACCGCATCATCGAGATCGACGTTATCCGCCAGGGTGTTGGTATCCAGCGCGACGCGGTTTTCCCTGTACTCAGTGGCATATGGCATGACGGCATAACCGCGCCAGTCGGTACGTACGCCGGTCTGGTTCTCGACTTTCACGTCTCCGGCGCCAGGCGCTTTAATCAGCACTACCGTGTCATTTAATGGCTGGCTTAAGGTGATGCCGTTGGCATGGGCAAGTACACCGCCGCTCATCCCGTAGTACAGCTGTTTAAATCCATCGCTGTGGCTGTAGCCCACGTTAGCGTTGCCGTAGCCGCCGCGATAGTTCATCGCCGCGTAGCCGGTTCCGCCATTGTTGCCTTCGCCACCGCTGGCATAACCGGTTTGCATGCTGTAGCTCAGGTTATTGTCTTCCAGCAGCGTGCCGTAAAGACCGGCCAGGTTAGTCATCCGGCCATCCAGGTCGTGCGACATGCTGTAGCTGGCGCTTGCGTGCCGCCAGACGGATTTGCTGTCGGAACGCAGCCAGTGGCTGAACGGAATATTGACGTTGAACGCTAACATCTGGTCGCGGCCCTGTTGCCAGGCGTTTTTGGTCAGGCTGTAGCTCAGCGTCCAGTTGATATCGTCAACGGCGGCATTTAACCCCAGCTGTAGCTGTTCGTCGGCCTTGTTGGTTGACCAGTAAGTTTGACGGCTGCCATTCACGTACAGTGTGGCAGTGCGTCCCAACTGCTGCGTTATGCTCATCTGAACCTTGCCCCGCTTGTTATAAGCAAGGTTGTAGTAGTCGGTGAATTTGGGTTTGACCTGAATCACGCCATCCTGGGTTTCAACGTCATAGCCACTCATCCTGCGGTAAGTGGTGTCGGCAAAGCTGTAATAGCCCTGGGTGGAATAACGGTATCCCACCAGTTGGACGTTGGTGCCGGTCTCATAGAGCGACTTGTTATAAAGGAAGCGTATCGATTGCCCCTGGTGAGAGCTGTCGTCAGGCAGGGTGGCGTTGGCCTGAGTTGCATCCAGCGAAACCGCGCCGAACTCGCCCATGTTCTTACCGACCCCTAAATTGAAGGAGCGATAGTTGTCGGCCAGTTGGGTGCCGCCATACAGCGTCCAGCCTGCCGGGAGCCCGTGCAGGAGGGTGCTCTGGAAGAACTTTGGTTTTTCCTGCTGGTCGTTGCCGCTGCGGTATTCACCAGCGGTCACTGCATAACGGGTGTGCCCTTCACGCTGTAACATTGGCACCGTAGACCACGGCACGCTGAAGACCTGGCTGGTGCCATCGGCCTCTTTGATGGTGACCTGGAGATCGCCGCCGTTGCCTGCGGCGTAGAGATCGTTAATTGTGAAGGGGCCCGGCGGCACCGTGCTCTGGTAGATTTCATAGCCGTTTTGTTTGATCGAGACCTGCGCCGTGCCGCGCGCAATGCCGTGGATGACCGGCGCAAAGCCTTTCTGGCTATCCGGCAGCATATTGTCATCAGAGGCTAACTGGGCGCCACGGAAGTTAATCCCGTCGAAGATATCGCCGTTGGTGTAGCTGTCGCCAAGCGTCAGGCGGGCGCGCAGGGGGGTAATATCGCGCTCCAGCCAGCTGTTCACATGCTGCCACTTATTCTCATTACTGGACGCGCCACCGCCACTGCTGTAGCTCCAGATGGTGTTATCACGCAGACGCCAGGCGCCAAGGTTGAGGCCGCTTTGCAGGTTTAAATACGCGTAATTGCTGCTGTCGCTGGCATCGTTATGTACGTTGTTGCCGGTAAAGTTATAGTTCAGCAAACCGGCGTTAATCCCGTCATCCCAGAGTTCCGGTGGAATATAACCGCGCGCGCGATTGCCCATGAAAGCCTGCGGAACACTCAGGTACAGGCGCTGTTGGCTGACATCGAAGCGGGTGGTGGCATCTTTGACCATTTCCGTCAACGGTACGCAGGCGTCGGACGCCAGCGTATCCATACCGGTGATGGCCGACGTGCTGACCCCCATGCCAGCGAGCTGGCTGCGGGTCAGGCACGGTTCCAGTCGATGACCGTTTGCGCCAGCGTTAAACGTGACGTCGCGGGTAGTTATAAAGCCATCGTTCAGATAGATATCCACGCGATAGGCGCCAGGCGGCACCTCTTGCCCGTTTTCAAATCCAGAGAGATCCGCAACGGCCGAGGGATCGTCGGCCAGGAAACGGGGGTTAAAATAGAGATCTGCCCGCGCGAAACCCGCGAGGCAAAGCGCCAATGGTATCTGCGCAAGGACAAAAATAGAGAATGCTTTGCGCCGGGCGCGTTGGGAACCCAAACGGTCCAGTCCGTATTTGAGATGTGACATAGTCCCTCCGGTCCGAAGTCGCCCGGCTGTCAGTTCTTAATTGTAATGTGCGGGGGAGTCCTGTTGGTGGACGGCCCCTGTGTTAACGCAGAACGCCCTTCATTTGCGGGGTCAGTGCGCCATAGTCATTAATCGTCCGGTAGGTAATGTTGCTACCGGCATCAGGTGGCAACTTGACCGAGGTTTTACCCATTGGCGGCACCAGCGCATTTTCCAGCACGCGCGTACCGGCATTGAGTTCGGTCACCGTCAGGTAATACGGCGTCGGGTTGTTGAGCGTCAGCGATGAACCGTCACGGTTAAAGGTCAGTTTTTCCGCCGCCTGATCCGGTGGCAGAGCCAGTTTCGTTGGGCGGTAGTAGAGTTTGATGCGGCTGATAATCGCCAGTTGTAAGGTGTTATCGCTGAGCTTTGATTTATCCATCGAAGGAATGGCTTTTACGTTTACCCAGAACAGGCTTTCCCGGTCCTGCGGTAACTGGTTGTTAGTGGCATCAATAATGCGCAAGGTATTCTCTTTCTTACCTTGCATCGCAAACAGCGGAGGGGTGATGACAAAACGACCATCTTTGCCGCCATCGGCGTTTTCAACCCATGACTGAATCAGATAGGTACTGTTATTGTCGTTATTGGTCACCGCCAGCTGAACCTGTTTTTGTCCGGCCGGATAGATAACCCGGGTTGCGCCCAGCGCCACGCCTGCTTCAGTGCTGGCGGAAAAACCGCTTGCGGCGAGCATCAAAAAGCCCGCCAGTAAGCCGCGTGTCATCTCCAGTGTTTTTTTCACATTTTCCCCTTTCGTACTCACCGTTGTTTCCTGTTTCCGGCATACCTGCTGGCTAATTACTGATAGGTCAGAGAGAACCAGATTTGAGCATTGGCGGCTCCCCCGGTGACCTGCTTCCCGGTCGCCCGATACTTCGCCACGAAATGAAGCGTGATGGGGCCGCTATACAGCCGCGTCCAGGCGCCCGGCGGGCTGTTGAGTGGAATCAATTGATTGTCTTTATCAAATAAAGCGATGCCTACGCCGGTTGCTATCCCCGGCCCTTCGCCAACTGAAAGCACCTCCGGGTTTTTGCCGTCGGCAACTCCGCGAAATGACACGCCTACGCGCTGACTCACGGCAGTGCTGCAATCCTGTAGATGAATATCGAATGGCACGGGGTTGGCATCTTCCCCTGACGAATGAAACCGATTACTGCTGATCTGCCCCATATTGACCGTCATCTGTTGATCTCCTGCTTCAACGCGGCAGGATTCGGCAATAATGACCCCCTGGAAACGCATGTTTCCCCCGGGCAACGTCACGTTCCAGTGATTGCCAGCCAGTGCCAGCGACGGAAACAGAAATATCAGCAGACCTGATCTCACTCCTTGCATCGTTATCACCCCTGTCCTGTTATGGATAACGGGCCATCCTGGCCCGGAATGCTTCCCTGTCAGACGTTTGAATTACTGGTATTGCACTTTGAAGGTTGCGTCTGCGTTCGCAGTACCGGCAGTTGCTGCGCCAGTTGCGTAGTAACGAGCCTGGAAAGGAATGATGTTAGTACCGTCATTCAGCGTGGTAGCGCTGCTGAAGGTCGCGCCATCCAGCCCCAGAGCGGTGCCAGTTTTGTCGAGGATCTGTACGCCGACGTTAGTCGCGCCGCCTGATGCGGAACTCTGTAGCGCCAGAACGGTAGGGTTGGCGCCATTAACAGCAGTACCTGTGAACGCAACGGAAGCTTGGGTCGCAACGGTCGTGTCGCAATCATCCAGTTGAATGTTGAAACCCACAGCGGAGCTGGTGTTGCCTTCAGCAGCGAGTTTGGCGGAACGAACCTGGCCTAACTGAACTGTCTGATCGATAGAACCGGCATCAACTGCACAAGCGGCGTTAACGATTTCCCCTTTAAAATGCACGGTGCCGCCGTTTACCGTGGTGGTGTCGGCCAGGGCTGCTGTGGAGCTCAGGGACAGTGCTGACAGAACAACGATTGCCAGTGTTTTGATTTTCATGCGGTTTTCCTTTAAACAATGTCGATATTACGAACCGAAACTGGCAGTCGTTGTACCTTCCTGGCATTTCAGGTTTAAGCCGAATAGTTCGACTGCCGATCTTGCGCAGTTTTTACCCAACTGATGAGTCAATTGGGACCATTTTGACTCGTCGCAATAAATTTCTTAATTTCGTTTTTTTATGCGTTGTTCTGGAATTTAATTCTTATTTTTTGGTTTTCTATAGATGAATATATCTGAGGTGATCGTGAGTTATATCAACAAGACAAGTGGAAAGCAGAACTCGACGTGCGGAGAAAAGGTGCGGAAAAAAGGTGAGGATGTATGAAACGTAAAAAAATGTGAGTAAAAAAACAATTTTAAATCAGTTGGATATTTTTTTTTCGCAAAAAAAATGGACTTACAGGTTGCAGAAAATTACAAAATTCCTCTACGATATAGACAGTTTGGTCCCAATTGACTTGTTCAATGTCTTATTTTTCCTTAGTTATCAATGAACTATATAGTTCATCATTTTTGATCTTCTGTTTTAGTAGCTTTTCCTCTAGCGGATTTACCCTTTCCCATAATCCTGCAAACCGGGCGGCATTACTGGCTGTATAACGTACGGTGTGGCGAATATTTCGGTGACCAAGGTAATCCTGGATTAGACGTGTATCTGTACCTCTTTCAGCAAGTTCATAACCACATGCATGTCGCAGCATATGCGGATGTGTGGTGGTGCTGGTTCCGGCCTTTTGGCCAGCAGAACGTATTATACGGTATGCCTGCTGGCGGGAAAGTTGTGAGCCTTTACGGGAAATAAACACCGCGTTTATTTTCTGCGCTCCTTTCCAGCTCGCACGAACCCGGCTCCAGCATTCAATGGCTTCACACTCGTCCGGCATGAGGGGATGAATAGTAGAAAAACCATTTTTCAGTCGGCGGATATTGATCCGACCTTCATAAAGATCAAAATCCCGGTAATGCAGGTTCAGTAGTTCACTTATACGCATTCCATGACGAAAGGCCAGCAGGATAAGACAATAATCTCGCTCTCCTGTCTGGCCATGACGTACGGCTTTCATCATAGCCTGAACTTCTCTGGCAGTAAGAAAACGGCGTCGGTTCATAATATTTCTCCTGGTATCAGAATGATAAAGAGTCAGCTCCAGTGATACGAATAACTGATAGCTAAAGCTAGGGATGTATTATTAATTGCACATATTGACCACTATCCCATTTTATTCTATGAAGCTCACAAAGCCCCATGTCAGTGGGCGACTTCATTCTAAAGATTTCATCAGACATCACAAGAAGACTATTCCGTATATTCTCAGAGGGGAAAAACGTATTCAGCGGGGGAATAACTAATCAGACCATGTCAGAGGTGTCAATTATACTGGTCAGAAAAAATAACACAGGATATAGTGTAGAAACATAAAATAGATAACCATACAGCCAATGCGACTATTACAGTGCCATCCATGGCACATAGCTTTATTCAGACTTATTTACTGTCTATATTTTTCTTTCCTTACAGTCTGCTACAGACATCTCTGTTTTTTGTTTTATTCCAGATGCCATAAAAACGACCAGCGTTACTGGCAGTATACCAGACAGTATGACGAATATTGCGATGGCCAAGGTAATCCTGAATCAAGCGGGTATCTATCCCCATATTTGCCAGAGCAAATCCACAGGAATGGCGAAGCATATGCGGGTGGGCACAAATTGCAAGTTTTGCTTTCTTCCCGGCTCTGGCGATTATCTGATAAAATTGCTGTCTGGAAAGGGGATTGCCTTTACGCGATAAAAACAACCATTCAGTTTCTGAATGTTGGCTTGTAAGGCGAATTTTCAGCCAGGACTTTATCGAACGAATTTCCTCTTCCAGTAAGGGATGGGTAGTTGAGAATCCTTTTTTTAATCGGTAAATATGTATACATTTATCCTTAAGGTCAATATCTGAGATACGCAGACGACATATTTCGCTTGCCCTTAACCCATGAATAAAACACAGCAAAACCAGACAGCGATTACGCACTGCATAGGTTCCTGTACTAACAGCATTAAGAATTAAATTGATTTCATTTTGTGTCATAAACCTGCGTTTCTCTAGTCCATTATTATTTTTCATATCACCTGTTATCCTTTATTTTGCCGACATTCCGCTTATACCTGACTCTCTTCTAATGGATTAAAATCTGCCGAATAATAGCTTTTTCTTCAGGAAATAACCAGGTGTAGTTAAAAATAATGATATGTTCTTAAATTTATGTAGAGTCACAAATGAATAATTAGTCATATGCAGAACTAATTTGTTTTTTGATATCGTAGATGAATTACATATCCGTAATGACGGGACTATCGCTGTAGTTATCATATGGTAATATGATAAATTTAACTTAAGGATAATTGAATGGCGAAAAGATAAGGTGAATGAACCACATAAGATTCTACATAAATATATTATTCTTAATGGACTTATTTTTTTCGGCGTGTGCGGTGTATTGTTATTTCAAGAGGCTATTTCACTCTTTCACACAGTTCATTTTACCGGGGTTGCAGGTTTTCTTCAGTTTGTATATGTCTTTCAATCTTTCTCGCTTTGATATCTACCATTAAGTCAGAACGGTTTACTGCGGTGCGAAGCCTGTATACACTCTTCATATGTATTAGCTCAGACTTGATCTGGCTTTGTCACAATACAGAGTTTAATCTAATCTGACAGGCAACTCTGTGCCTGAAGCGGACATTGTTATAAATGGCAATTGATAAAACATCAGCCGTTTATCTCGTTTTACAGCATCTCAACCACTTCAAACTCTTCTGCGATCAACTCCATATCTTCAGAAAAATGACCTTCGCGGGTGAAAAATCGCTGATGCTCTTTCTGCCAGTATTCAAGGCTTAAATCGCCTTCACCTTCTTTGCGGGCGAACGCCTCAGTCACATCACAAAAACGCACCAGTCGCATTGAAACCAGTCTGATCACGCAGACCGGAACATTCTGGCCATCAAGGATAATGTTATAACTCCCAATCCTCGGGGCAGATTCCTCCTGCTGGTAAGAGGCAAAAGATCCGCAAGAGGCCGTTTTGATCCCTTTTTTGATCAAGTCCGCAAGCTCGCTAGCCAGTTCCGGGCTGTCACCCATTTGCCAGGCATCTGCGCCTGGATACTTCATTTTTATTTCCTCAACCGAAACCATTAAAATCCCTTCTGAATCGTCGATGAAAAGAAAAGTTATACATTTTTTAGTATGAGCTGTCCCGACATTATCAGTGATGCCTTTCTTCAGATAATGTGGTCCGCTTATCGCTCAGAGCGGATACTCAGGTTTAATAATGCAATACGTTCAGCTCAAGTAGTATTACTACTGATAAATCATTTTATGATGGCGTGGAGGGCGGGGGATTCTGGTAATGGTAAGAAGTGAAAGGGAAAGAAGTGTATGTTGCAGGTGGACGGACTTGTGAAGACCCCCATATGACTAGTGGAGGGCGCATGTTGTCAGATTCCCCCGTTTTCCTCGTGCTTTTGCATCATTATGAACAGTTAGAAATGAAAAGAACCGTAGCTGACCGTAGCTGGAAGTAAGAGATAGGCTTGTCAGAGGGTATATATGTCTTTAAATGCAACGAACATCTAAGAAAATGGCGAGAAATCCAGCAAGCAAATAACGTCCTGCAATGACCAGAAATCTACCGGAACGCCAGAAAGCAAAAAACCAGCCCGTAGGCTGGTTTCTTTAAATAGTGGTGCCCGGACTCGGAATCGAACCAAGGACACGGGGATTTTCAATCCCCTGCTCTACCGACTGAGCTATCCGGGCAACGGGGCGCATTAAACCGTAAAGGGGCGCAGGCGTCAACGGCTTTCCATGAAAAAAATGACAAAAGACAGCTGACTGCCTGCTTTTCACGCAAAAAGCGCAAAATTGGCTCTAATTACGTCAACGCGCCACCCTGACGGCAGCGGGCAAAGCGCAGTATATCCTCCGCCAGACGGTGAGCGGTATCCACATCAGCCTGGCTGCGATTGACCAGCATTCGGCTGAGGCAACCTTCCAGCACCAGTTCCATCTGTTTCGCCACCATCGCCGGGTCGTCAATTTCGAGCGTTGTCAGCAATTCGTGGGTGAAGTCATGTGCCGCCCGTTTTTGCTGATCGGCCAGTTGGTGAATAGGGTGGGCAGGATCGGGATAAAACGTACAGGCAGCAATAAACAGACAACCGGGGTAGCGGTTGTTGCTCACGCACTCCGAAAGCGCGTTGTAGCGCGCCAACAGTTTTTGTTCTGCGGTAAGGGTTTCATCAAGCAAAAGCTGGCGACGCCAGATGTCTACCTGTTGACTCAGATAACGCAGGGCGTCGTACAGAATAGCCTCTTTATCGGGCCAGAAGCGCTGTAACTCATCAAGTGGATAATCAATGCGTTCTGCCACCATCTCAAGCGTGGTGTTTGCTATCCCTTGAACCTCAAGTAATTTCAGGGCTTCTCCCAGGACATCTTCACGTTGCACGGTATTCTCCTCCGTCTTTCCCACAGAAAGTGTCGCTCACGGTTGGCGATCGCGCAAATGTGCGCTAAAGGTCGTCGCATCCATAAAGCCCGTCACTCGCGCATTCGGGTACTCATGGCCTTGCGCATCAAAAAACAGGATTGTCGGTAAACCCAGCACATTCAGGTGCCTGAGTAAGGCGACATCCTGCGCATTGTTGGCGGTGACATTAGCCTGTAGCAGCACGGTGTCGCCCAGCGTCTGCTGAACCTGCGGATCGCTGAAGGTGTACTTCTCAAACTCTTTACAGGCGACACACCAGTCGGCGTAGAGATCCAGCATTACCGGCTTTCCTTTTGCCTCTGCCAGCGCCTGATTTAACGCATCGACTGTCGTAATCGGCTTGAAGTTCAGGTTCGCCTGCGTCTGGGCGGTTGTTGCGCCAAACGCCCAGTCCTGTAACGGACGTACGCTGACCAGCGCCGCCGCCAGCAGGATGATTTGCACAATGCGCATCCCGCCGCGTCTGGCGTGCAGGCTGGTAATAAACGCCCAGCCGAAGAAGGCGACGCCCAGCAGCGACCACAGACGCAGTCCCCACTCGTCACCGATTACCCGCTCCAGCAAAAAGACCGGCAGCGCGAGGATCACAAAGCCAAAAGCGGTTTTGACGTGTTCCATCCACGGGCCGCTTTTCGGTAGCAGACGGTTGCCAAACACGGTGACCAGAATCAGCGGCAGCCCCATGCCCAGCGCGTAGAGATACAGCGTTCCACCGCCAAGCCACATGTTCCCGCTCTGGGCGATGTACAGCAAAATGGCGCTCAGCGGCGCGGTGGTGCATGGCGAGCAGATAAGCCCGGCAATCGCGCCCATGACAAATACGCCGCCAGGAGAGCCGCCCTGCTGACGGTTACTCATCAACGTGAGGCGAGTTTGCAGTGAAGAAGGCAGTTGTAGCGTGAACAGTCCGAACATTGACAGCGCCAGCAGCGTGAAGACCAGCGCAAGGCCGATTAGCACATAAGGGTGCTGGAGCGCCGCCTGGAACTGTAGCCCGGCAGCAGCCACAACCAGCCCCAGCGCGGTGTAGGTAAGCGCCATACCCTGTACGTAGATAAAGGTCAGCAGCAGCGCGCGTCCGGTTGAGAGGCGTTGTTTACCGCCGAGCACAATGCCGGAAATCAGCGGATACATCGGCAGGACGCAGGGCGTAAAGGCGATCCCGATGCCAATCAGCAATGCCCACAGCGCGGAGAAAGGCAGCCGGGCGGCAGGTTGCGGCGTCTCTTCCGTTTGCGCTGCGACCGGCGACGGCGTGGATTTAGCCACCGTGCTGGCGCTCACTTCGCTTAACGGCACGGTTTTGGTTTCCGGCGGATAGCAGAAGCCTGCGTCAGCACAGCCCTGATACGTCACGGTTAACGTCGCGCCGGATGCGGCCTGGTTAACGATGACCGGAATGTTTAAGCGCTTGCGGTAGATTTCGCTTTTGCCATAAAACTCATCTTCATGCCAGACGCCCGCAGGGAGCCGGACTTCGGCAATTTCGGCCTGAGAGGGGGTGATGCTTATCTGTTTGCGGTAAAGATAGTAGCCGTCTTTCACCTGCCAGGAGAGGTTCAGGTCATGTTGATTCTGCTGAAAATCAAAGGAAAAAGCCTGGTCAGCAGGGACAAACTGCGAGCGGCCTGGTGCGTCAAATAATCCGGCGAAGGCGGATGTGCTACACAGCAGCAGGATCAGCGTAAGGATGCGTTGAGCCATGAGAGGTAATCAGTGTCTCCGTGAGTGACGGGTAAAACCAGAAGTTCAGGCGTTTGATATGGGTGGTGAGACTTCAGGCATTCAAGAAGCGCTTGCTGGTGCAAAACGGTGGTTTTTAAAATCATCTGCACTTCGTATTCCTGCTCCAGTTTGCCCTCCCAGTAATACAAGGATGTCGCGCCCGGCAGTAACGTGGCGCAGGCGGCCAGTTTTTCCGCCAGCACCTTAGCGGCCAGATCCTGGGCTGTTGCTTCATCCGGCGCGGTACAGAGCACCACGACGGCCTCGGGGATGGAGATATCCTGACTATTATCATCAAGCATAAACACCTCGAAAGAACAGAAAGAGCAGCAAGAGTGTGGTCACTATACAACGGAAGGCGGCGGGATGTTAGTCAAAGCGGAGGTAAGAAAGCGGGGCGCATATACGCCCCGCGAGGAGAACTTACAGCATGACGCTGCCCAGCAGGAAGCCGAAGCAAACGGCAAGGGCAACACCCAGCGTACCTGGGATAAAGAACGGGTGGTTAAAGACGAATTTACCGATACGGGTTGTACCGGTGTCATCCATCTGAACCGCAGCGACCAGCGTTGGGTAGGTCGGCAGAATGAACAGGCCGGAAACCGCAGCGAAAGACGCGACAGCGGTCAGCGGAGAGACGTTCAGCGCCAGCGCCATTGGCATCAACGCTTTCGCTGTGGCTGCCTGAGAGTACAGCAGAGCGGAAGCAAAGAAGAAGATGACGGCCAGCAGCCACGGATGGCCCTGAATCACGCTACCCGCAGTGTCTTTGATCCAGTCGATGTTGTGAGAAACGAAAGTATCGCCCAACCATGCTACGCCCAGAATACAGATACAGGCGCTCATACCCGCTTTAAAGGTACTGGAGTTCAGGATGGAGTCCGTTTCGACGCGGCAGACGATGGTCGTCAGCGTCGCGACGCTCAGCATGATGATCAGAATCGCGTTGGTGGTGTTCATCAGCGGTGTTGCGACCAGGCCGAGGCTTGGACTGTTGACGATGGCATAAACCACGACGCAGACAACGCCCAGCAGGAACAGCCAGACCGAGGTTTTTGCCATCGGTTTGATTTCAATTTGCTTTTCGCCGCGCAGCTCGATCAGCCCTTCTTCCAGACGTTTGCGGTAAACCGGGTCGTCAGAAAGTTTAGAGTTAAACAGCATTGTGACCAGGAAGGACATCACCAGTACCGCCAGCAGAGTGGACGGAATCACCACGGACAACAGGTGAATATAGCTGATGCCATGACCTTCCATGACGGAAGACATGTACACCACCGCCGCAGAGATAGGCGATGCGGTGATCGCAATCTGTGCGGAAACCACCGCCGTGGAGAGCGGGCGGCAAGGTTTGATGCCTTGCTCCTTCGCCACTTCAGCGATAACCGGCAGGGTTGCCAGAGAGATGTTGCCAGTACCGGCAAAGATAGTCAGGAAATAAGTGACGATCGGTGCAAGGATCGTGATGTATTTCGGGTTTTTGCGCAGCAGTTTTTCCGTCTGGTTAACCAGATAGTCCAGACCGCCCGCAACCTGCATTGCGGAGATGGCAGCGATAACCGCCATGATGATGGAAATAACATCGAACGGGATATTCCCTGGTTTAACGCCGATGGCTGCAAGAACCAGAACGCCAAGCCCACCTGCAAATCCAATACCGATGCCCCCAAGTCTGGCACCCAAAAAGATTGCCAGCAAAACGATGATAAGTTCTAAAACTATCATATTAGCCTTCCTTGTTGTTTAACAAGTTGATATTAAATTGTTGTTATTTGGTAACTTATGACAAGAAAAAAGGCACGTCATCTGACGTGCCTCCTGTGTTACTACCCTGTACGATTACTGTTCGCTTTCATCAGTATAACGTTTTGCTTTGTAAGCCGGGTGCATCAGGTTCTGTGCGGAGAAAATATCGTCCAGCTCTGCTTCAGTCAACAGGCCGCGCTCCAGCACCACTTCACGGACGCTCTTACCGGTCTCGGCGCAAATCTTACCAACGATGTCGCCGTTGTGGTGGCCGATGAACGGGTTGAGGTAGGTGACGATGCCGATGGAGTTATAAACGTATCCTTCGCACACTTCTTTGTTTGCGGTAATGCCGTTAATGCATTTTTCCAGCAGGTTGTAGCAGGCATTGCTCAGAATGTGGATAGATTCGAACATCGCCTGGCCGATAACCGGCTCCATTACGTTCAGTTGCAACTGGCCTGCTTCGGCTGCCATCGTTACGGTGGTGTCGTTACCGATGACTTTGAAGCATACCTGGTTAACAACTTCTGGTACTACCGGGTTTACTTTCGCTGGCATGATAGAAGAGCCCGCCTGTAGTTCCGGCAGGTTGATCTCGTTCAGACCCGCGCGTGGGCCTGAGGAGAGTAAACGCAGGTCGTTACAGATTTTAGACATCTTCACAGCCAGACGTTTCAGCGCGCTGTGTACCATGACATAAGCGCCGCAGTCGGACGTTGCTTCAATCAGGTCTTCTGCCGGTACGCAGGCAAAGCCAGTGACTTCAGCCAGTTTCTGCACCGCCAGCGGAGAGTATTCTTTCGGAGTGTTCAGGCCAGTACCGATTGCCGTCGCGCCGAGGTTAACTTCCAGCAGCAGCTCAGCAGTACGTTCAATGCTTTTCACTTCTTCTTTCAGCAGTACGCTGAAAGCGCGGAATTCCTGGCCGAGGGTCATCGGTACAGCATCCTGCAACTGGGTACGACCCATTTTCAGGATGTCCTGGAACTCAACGGCTTTACGCTCGAAGCCTTCACGCAACTGATTGATTGCATCAATGAGTTTGACGATAGACGCGTAAACGGCAACACGGAAACCGGTCGGATAGGCGTCGTTGGTGGACTGACATTTATTCACATGGTCGTTCGGGTTCAGGTACTGATATTCACCTTTCTGATGACCCATCAGCTCCAGCCCGATATTGGCCAGCACTTCGTTGGTGTTCATGTTGACGGAAGTACCTGCACCGCCCTGGTAAACGTCTACCGGGAACTGGTCCATGCATTTGCCGTTATTCAGGACTTCATCACATGCGGCAATGATGGCGTTGGCCACACTTTTAGGGATGGTTTGCAGCTCTTTGTTGGCCAGGGCCGCTGCCTTTTTTACCATTACCATACCGCGTACAAATTCAGGGATATCGCTGATTTTGTTATTGCTAATGTAGAAGTTTTCAATCGCTCTCAGAGTGTGAACACCATAGTAGGCATCCGCTGGAACTTCCCTGGTACCCAACAAATCTTCTTCGATACGAATGTTGTTTAACATGTGAACCTTCTTTTTCAAGCTGCCAATAATTACATAAACACACAGGATATATGTGGTTTCGAATGTTTCCTGACCGACGATTATCCCCTGCATCGGTCTGATACTCGAGATCATATTCTGCTTCAGGATTTCTACCGTAACCTGGATCACTTAAAGTGTGGGAAGTTACCCCTTATTTATTATTTTGTGAAATAGGTCACCGCTTTGGGATTACCACTAAAAATAAGTGTACAAACAGCTTGAAATTTTGCTAACCGTCTCAACATCTGACGCATGCGAATCGCGCACCCATATCAGACAGACGTGATGAAAACGGCTGTCATTTACAGGAGAGTCCTTTGCGCTGGATACCGTTTATTGCCATCTTTCTCTATGTTTACATTGAGATTTCTATTTTTATCCAGGTCGCCCATGTGCTGGGCGTCCTGATGACGCTGATCCTGGTGATTTTCACCTCGGTCATTGGTATGTCGCTGGTGCGAAACCAGGGTTTCAAGAACTTTTTGTTGATGCAGCAGAAAATGGCGGCTGGCGAAAGTCCGGCGGCGGAGATGATCAAGAGCGTGTCGCTGATCATCGCGGGCCTGCTGCTGGTGCTGCCCGGCTTCTTCACCGACTTCCTGGGGCTGCTTCTTTTATTGCCGCCCGTGCAGAAACACCTGACCATGAAGCTGCTGCCGCATTTGCGTTTTTCCCGTATGCCTGGCGGCGGTTTTAGCGCCGGAACGGGTGGCGGCGAGACGTTTGACGGTGAGTTTCAGCGTAAAGAGGACGAGCGTGACCGTTTAGATCATAAAGACGACCGCAAGGATTAAATCAAACGTTGAACCGTAGGCCGGATAAACCGCTTCAGCGGCGTCATCCGGCATAAATGCCCGGTGACGCTATGCTTACCGGGCCTACAACTGCTGACGCTTAGCCAACCTGCGGGGTAAAAACAGCCACAGCGCTGTCAGCATAATCAGCGCGTACAGGCACTTCCATCCCACCATCGCCAGCAATAACAGACACAGCAGAGCGCCAGTCACCGCCAGCGCGCGATAGCGTCCTGCCAGCAACCGACACCCGGCCAGCATGCACAGCAAGTAGATCATAATGAAAATGCCGTTGGCATAGACGATCAGCGCGTCGAGATTGATCTCAAGGATGTAAATGCACAATGTGCTGAGTACGCAACAGCCCAGTACGGCGTTCAGCGCATTGCGGGGAACGCGGCGGGCAGAAAGGCGTGCCAGATAATGATCTGGCCTGTCCTGCGCCTGTGACCAGACAAGGCGGGCGAAACTCTGGATATAGATATTCAGGCTGGCGAAGCAGGCCAGATAACCAATAATGCAGGCGACCCACAGCGCCTGTACGCCAAACAATCGCACGACGATGTCAGGGAGCGACGCTGCCGCCGCCATTTGCGCGCCGTAGGCGTCAAAATGCAGAACCGCCACCGTACACGCCCAATAAACGGAGCCGGCCAGCAGCAGACCGATCATCAGTGCGCGCGGGAAATCGCGTTCAGGGTTTTTAAATTCCGATGCCAGATGGGCGAACGCTTCAAGGCCGACAAAGCACCAGAACATAACCGACAGCGCGGCGAACAGGGCGGGCAGCTCAATATCCGCAGGGGCAGGGAATGGAATTTGGTTCGGCTTGAGATCGCCCGCCCACCAGATAGCGACAATCAGCGCCACAATCAGCCCGGCAATGATCGTTTGCAGGTTGGCGCTGGAACTGGCGCCGCGAGAGCCAATGAACCACACCAGCGCCAGCGTGCCGAATTCCGCCAGTAAAAGCTGCCAGCCGTGCCAGCCAAACATCGCCTGACCGAACCCGGCGGCGATATGCAGCGCCGCTGGCAGGCCGACGGGGATGACCGACAGGAACAGCCATCCGGTGACGCGCGCCATTCGCGAACCAAACGCCATCCCGACAAAATGCGCCACGCCGCCCGCACTGGGGAAATGACGCCCCAGGATGGCAAAAACAATCGCCACAGGAAAGACTAAAACGATGAGCGCAGGCCAGGCCCACAGGCTGTTATTGCCCGCCACCAGCGCGGCCAGCGCCGGGACGGCAAAGACGCCGGTTCCTAACAGTGATGTCGACAACAGGCCCACGCCCTGAGCCAGTCCCAGCTCTTGTTTTAGTCCACTCATGAGTCACTATCCGGTTACGCCCAATTTTTGGGCAACTGCGCAGATTTTCGATGGTAACACAATCGGATTTACTTATGACGGGCCGCCTTAAATCGTTATGAAATGTGAGGTGAGCTACCGTTTTCGCGCGATTTTCTGCTGATAAGAATTTTTTTTCATCTGCCCCCTTGAAGGGGCAAAAACCCATCCCCATCTCTCTGGTCACTAGCCGGGAAACCGTTCACGGGCCGGCGTCACCCATAACTGATAAAGACTTTCTCAAAGGAGAGCTATCAATGAGTATTCGTCCGTTACATGATCGTGTGATCGTCAAACGTAAAGAAGTTGAATCCAAATCTGCTGGCGGCATTGTTCTGACCGGTTCCGCAGCGGGTAAATCAACGCGTGGCGAAATCATCGCTGTCGGTAAGGGTCGCATCCTGGATAACGGTACTGTGCAGCCGCTGGACGTTAAGGTTGGCGACATCGTTATTTTCAACGATGGCTATGGTGTGAAATCTGAGAAGATCGACAATGAAGAAGTGTTGATCATGTCTGAAAGCGACATTCTGGCAATTGTTGAAGCGTAATCCGCGAACGACACTGAACATACGAATTTAAGGGAAAGAGAAAATGGCAGCTAAAGACGTAAAATTCGGTAACGACGCTCGTGTGAAAATGCTGCGCGGCGTAAACGTACTGGCAGACGCAGTGAAAGTGACCCTCGGTCCGAAAGGCCGTAACGTGGTTCTGGATAAATCTTTCGGTGCGCCGACCATTACTAAAGATGGTGTTTCCGTAGCGCGTGAAATCGAGCTGGAAGACAAGTTCGAAAACATGGGCGCGCAGATGGTGAAAGAAGTTGCCTCTAAAGCGAACGATGCGGCAGGCGACGGCACCACCACCGCGACCGTACTGGCTCAGTCCATCATCACTGAAGGTCTGAAAGCCGTTGCTGCGGGCATGAACCCGATGGATCTGAAACGTGGTATCGACAAAGCGGTTGCTGCTGCGGTTGAAGAACTGAAAACCCTGTCCGTACCGTGCTCTGATTCTAAAGCCATTGCTCAGGTTGGTACTATCTCCGCTAACTCCGACGAAACCGTAGGTAAACTGATCGCTGAAGCGATGGACAAAGTCGGTAAAGAAGGCGTGATCACCGTTGAAGACGGTACTGGTTTGCAGGATGAGCTGGACGTGGTTGAAGGTATGCAGTTTGACCGTGGCTACCTGTCTCCTTACTTCATCAACAAGCCGGAAACTGGCGCAGTAGAACTGGAAAGCCCGTTCATCCTGCTGGCTGATAAGAAAATCTCTAACATCCGCGAAATGCTGCCGGTTCTGGAAGCCGTTGCGAAAGCAGGCAAACCGCTGCTGATCATCGCTGAAGATGTGGAAGGCGAAGCGCTGGCTACGCTGGTGGTTAACACCATGCGCGGCATCGTGAAAGTGGCGGCGGTTAAAGCGCCGGGCTTCGGTGACCGTCGTAAAGCGATGCTGCAAGATATCGCAACCCTGACCGGTGGTACCGTCATCTCTGAAGAGATCGGTATGGAGCTGGAAAAATCTACCCTGGAAGACCTGGGTCAGGCAAAACGCGTTGTGATCAACAAAGACACCACCACCATCATTGATGGCGTGGGTGAAGAGTCTGCGATCCAGGGCCGTGTCACTCAGATCCGTCAGCAGATCGAAGAAGCCACTTCCGATTACGACCGTGAAAAACTGCAAGAGCGCGTAGCGAAACTGGCAGGCGGTGTTGCGGTTATCAAAGTTGGCGCTGCGACCGAAGTTGAAATGAAAGAGAAAAAAGCACGCGTTGAAGATGCCCTGCACGCGACCCGTGCTGCGGTTGAAGAAGGCGTGGTTGCCGGTGGTGGCGTTGCGCTGATTCGCGTCGCGTCTAAAATTGCGGAACTCAAAGGCCAGAACGAAGACCAGAACGTGGGTATCAAAGTTGCGCTGCGCGCAATGGAATCCCCGCTGCGTCAGATCGTGCTGAACTGCGGCGAAGAACCGTCTGTTGTGGCTAACACCGTTAAAAGCGGCGACGGCAACTACGGTTACAACGCAGCAACCGAAGAATACGGCAACATGATCGATATGGGTATCCTGGACCCGACCAAAGTAACCCGTTCTGCTTTGCAGTACGCGGCATCCGTGGCTGGTCTGATGATCACTACCGAGTGCATGGTAACTGACCTGCCGAAAGGCGATGCTCCTGACTTAGGCGCAGCTGGTGGCATGGGCGGTATGGGTGGAATGGGCGGCATGATGTAATTGCCACACCCTGCATCCTTCAGGCCGCAGAGGCGTTGGCTGCGTTTGCTAACCCCAGTCACTTACTTGAGTAAGCTTCTGGGGATTAACAAACTGGCCGCCTTCCTGCAACCAGAATGATTTGGGTCTCATCTCCCAGAATTTAGAAACCCCCGGGCAGAAATGTTCGGGGGTTTTTCTTTTGGTCATCTTTTTAGTATAAGATTCAGACATGGACGACGTGAGTGGCGTCCAGCTCATTGATTATGGGGAATAACATGCACGTAAAATATTTAGCAGGGATCGTCGGTGCTGCGCTGCTGATGGCGGGTTGTAGCTCCAGCAACCAACTGACCGCTGCCGGGCAAAGTGTGCGTTTTGTGGAAGACAAGCCTGGCGCAGAATGCCAGTTGATCGGCACTGCGACCGGTAAGCAAAGCAACTGGCTTTCTGGTCAGCACGGTGAAGAGGGCGGCTCCATGCGTGGTGCAGCGAACGACCTGCGTAACCAGGCTGCGGCAATGGGCGGAAATGTGATTTATGGCGTCAGCAGCCCAACGCAGGGAATGTTGTCCAGCTTTGTCCCGACCGCCAGTGAAATGAACGGTCAGGTTTATAAGTGCCCTAACTGATTACACTTCATTCTTCAACCTGCCTCTTTGTTGGCTGCGCTGTGAAACCCCAGTCACATAGTTATCTGTGCTGCTGGGGATTTCTTCGCTTGCCGCTGCGATACAGGTTGAATGATTTTGTGTAATAAAGTGGTCTATACAGGCGCATGTGGTCATAGGCCGGATAAGCGCAGCGCCATCAGGCGTTTTTTGCTTTCTCGACCGACTGCACGCGTAAATGATGCAACGCGCGCAGGCACTGCTCCTGAGTGAGTTTGTGCGTCTTATCAGCGGTTAGCGTTCTGACAAACACCTGGCACGGTTTCCCGGCCAGCTTCTTCAGCCGTGGGCTGAAATCAAGCAGTCGGCGTGAAATGGCCTCTGCCTCTTTGCTGCCAGAAGGGGTGCGGTTTTTCACCACGGCGCCGCTAAAATGTGTTTTACCTGTCTCATCGGTATAACGATAGAGCACCGCCAGATAATGGCTGAAGAGATTGTGCTTCCATTCAGGTTGCGCGTAGGCGTCATATTCCAGATTACCGTTATCCAGACAGTCAGCATCATATAATGGCAGAAAATCCAGTAGTGATGTAATACGCAGCACCAGCTCACGCATACCGGCATTATCTATAGCGCGAATAATTGCGCGCACCAGAACGTCAATCTGTAATTCATTAATCATCAACTCGCATGTTTTACCATCATGCAGCGTAAAAGAAAGCATGACGTTTTCGCTCTGGTCGTCCATCAGCGTTAATGTATTCACCCGACGATTAATATCTGCGTTTTTGAGTTCCTCTTCCTGAATGGCCGGAATACTCTCAAGCATTTTTTTACTGACTCTATCCCGTGCTTTTTCATATTGTTGGCGAGCATTGGGGGACAGGTGATGCTTCTGGTGCAGCCTGCTTTCCAGAGCGATCAGCAGATCTCTTAATTCCAGCGCCGTCAGAAAAAACAACGACTCCTTATTCCTCGGTTCTTTTATTTTTAATACCAGCGCAATAAACTCATTCGCTTTGCGAATAACGCCTGTATTAACGCCTTTGATACTCATCGCCATAAAGGTTCTCCCTAACCAATTATTAATCAGGTAACTTAATTTGAATCAATATATAATTTTGAAATATATTCGCTGTGTTATGTTATTAAAATAACATAATATGGAAAGCGTTGCGCTATATGAACGGATTCAAATAAGCGATTTTAAGGGCGAGTGTCCGAAACCGGACACTCGTTTGAACAATTATTGCTGGCGTAACTGCAAATCTAATGGTGTTTTGCTCGGCTCCCCGCCAATTTCACGCGCCAGTCTGGGCACCATATAACCGGATACCCGCGTCAGCAGTTCACGCATAATTCGCCGCGCTTCATCGTCGCTCACCATGAAATGCGCCGCGCCCTGAACTTTATCCAGCACATGCAGGTAGTAGGGCATGACGCCGGCGTCAAACAGCGCATTGCTGAGGTTTGCCAGCGTTTGCGCGTTATCGTTCACCCCGCGTAGCAGTACGCTCTGGTTGAGCAGGGTAACGCCCGCGTTGCGCAGCGTCGTCATGGCCTGACGGAACGTGTCGTCAATTTCGTTGGCGTGGTTGATGTGGTTCACCAGCAGAATTTGCAGAGAAGAGCGCGCAAAGCGGGCTGCCAGCCCATCCGTAATGCGCGCGGGGATCACGATCGGCAAACGACTGTGGATACGCAGCCGTTTGATGTGCGGGATCGCTTCCAGTTGCGTAAGCAACCAGTCCAGTTCGTGATCTTTCGCCATCAAAGGATCGCCGCCGGAGAAGATGATCTCATCCAGTTCAGGGTGTGCGGCGATGTAGTCCAGCGCGACCTGCCAGTTGCGTTTGTTGCCCTGATTATCCGCATACGGGAAGTGGCGACGGAAGCAGTAGCGGCAATTTACCGCGCATCCGCCTTTTACCAGCAGCAACGCGCGGTTGCGGTATTTGTGCAGTAATCCGGGCACGACGCTGTGCTGCTCTTCCAGCGGGTCGGTGGAAAAACCGGGGGCGGTTACGAATTCGTCCTGCGAGGTAAGTACCTGACGCAGAAGCGGATCGTTGGGATTGCCTTTCTCCATACGCGCGATGAAAGATCGCGGTACGCGCAGGGCGAACAGGCGTTTGGCGTCGCGTCCGGCCAACAGTTTTTCATCTGCGTCTATATTCAAAAGATGCAGTAGTTCATCGGGATTGGTCACAACATCGGCAAGTTGCGCTAACCAATCTTCTCTGGATGGGGTATTTAGGGTTACAATATGCGCCATTTTGTGGCTTAGCTACCAGTTAACAATTTTCAGAGGGCCTTATGGCAACGTACTATAGCAACGATTTTCGTGCTGGTCTTAAAATCATGTTGGACGGCGAACCTTATGCGGTTGAAGCCAGCGAATTCGTTAAACCGGGTAAAGGCCAGGCGTTCGCACGCGTTAAACTGCGCCGCCTGCTGACCGGCACTCGTGTAGAGAAAACCTTCAAATCCACCGACTCTGCTGAAGGTGCCGATGTTGTCGATATGAACCTGACTTACCTGTACAACGACGGTGAGTTCTGGCACTTCATGAACAACGAAACGTTCGAACAACTGTCTGCTGACGCCAAAGCGATCGGCGACAGCGCGAAATGGCTGCTGGATCAGGCTGAGTGCATCGTGACCCTGTGGAACGGCCAGCCGATCACCGTGACCCCGCCGAACTTTGTTGAGCTGGAAATCGTAGATACCGATCCAGGCCTGAAAGGCGATACCGCAGGTACTGGCGGCAAACCGGCTACGCTGTCTACTGGCGCAGTGGTTAAAGTTCCGCTGTTCGTCCAGATTGGCGAAGTGATCAAAGTGGATACGCGCTCTGGCGAATACGTATCCCGCGTTAAATAAGACGCTGACATTAAGATTGATGACAACGTCTGAAATGCCCGATGGCGCAAGTTTATCGGGCCTACGGCGACTGCGTGACGCATGGGTATTACCGCCATCCGGTAAAACAGACGTGGAGTTTGTCAGCAATTTGCTAAGTTGAATTTATGGTGCGGCATTGAGCTGCGCCATACCTTTTCCAGGGCAGGAATGATGAAACGTCTTATCAGTCTTGTAGCACTCATCCTTTTCACCGGCGCGTTGCTGACGGGTTGTAATACCGCGCGTGGCTTTGGTGAAGACATCAAACATCTCGGCAATTCTATCTCTCACGCTGCCAGCTAATTACTTCCAGGTGTCTTAAAAAATCGTCGAACGCCCGTCACATTGCGGGATCTTGTCTATGCTTAAGTGGCTATACACAAACAACATTGGCTAGAAAAGGAAGACGTTATGGTTAAGAAAACAATTGCAGCGATCTTTTCTGTTTTGGTGCTTTCTTCCGTGCTAACTGCGTGTAATACAACACGCGGCGTTGGGCAGGATATCTCTGAAGGCGGCAGCGCCATTTCAGGCGCAGCGACCAGAGCCCAGCAATAAATGTGAACGGTACGGCGTGGCGTCGTACCGTTAATTGATTTGCTCCGGTAAGGATAAAAACGGCGAGTAGCGATTATCCATATGCAATTTCATGCGGATATTGCGTTTGTAGGTGTAGACCGTTTTGCCGTGAATACCGAGCGCAGCCGCGATTGCGTTGTTTCCCGCACCTTCCATCCACATTGTCAGCACCTTTTCCTCCTGCGGCGTAAGCAGCGGTGTGGCGGTTTTTGGCGTGTCAGTAACGGACTGGGCAAGCAGCACGTCCTGAATATTCCGCGATAGCTCATGCAGCGTGGCCTGTTTCGACACTACGGCATGAACCTGATACAGCGGGTCGCTATCGGCCTGGTACTGTCCGCCGCCTGATTGCAGCAAAATTAAAGGCGTGGCTCCGCAGGCCATCAGGAGCGGCGCTGCTGGCTTAAAAGAGTGGCTGTAGTTGAAAAAACTATATAAGTCAGCGATAACCAGATGAGGTTTCCACTGGGAAATATGCTCTTTTGCCAGTAGCAGGTTATTCAACCCTGATACCAGGAACGAAGAATCAAATAAGCCAGAATGATTAAGCCAGGCCTCTATCCCCGTGCGGGTGAAATGGCAGCGGTCAATCACTAAAATTTTTAACATAAACTTTCCGCATCCAGAAGTAGGCGATGGCTTCCTGACCTCAGAAAGCGTCTCATCATAGAGAAGTCCGATGAGCGTCGAATGCGTGAACTGCGCTGCGAATTGCGCCCAATTCATGCTTTTGCAACGGCGGAAAATAAAAGGGTTGAATTTGATTTTTTCGCAGGCAAAAATGCTTTCTCACACCTCTGCTTTGCAGGACGACCTGCAAATGTATCTTTCACCGGGGACGGCCCCATTTTTCTGGAGCCAGATATGTCCTGGATAATTTTGTTCATTGCGGGTCTGCTTGAAGTCGTTTGGGCGGTCGGCCTGAAATATACCCACGGATTCAGTCGCCTGACGCCCAGCGTCATTACCATTGCGGCGATGATTGTCAGTATGGCGCTGTTGTCATGGGCGATGAAAACCCTGCCTGTCGGTACTGCCTATGCGGTCTGGACGGGCATCGGCGCGGTAGGGGCTGCCATCACCGGTATTTTGCTGCTTGGCGAATCCGCCAGTCCTGCGCGTCTGGCGAGCCTTGCACTGATCGTAGCGGGGATTATTGGGCTGAAGCTCAGTGCTCACTAATCCTCCGGGAAAAGCGTTAAGCGCCGGGTTGTTTTACCCAGATTAATTTACTGACATCAAACCCTTCCCGGGTCGCGACGGCCAGCATCTGCTGCTTCATCTCTTCGGAGAGCGTCGGCGTGCGTGAGAGTATCCACAGGTAGTCGCGATCCGGGCCGCACACCAGCGCATGGCGGTACTCTCTGTCGATCGCAATGACGTTATACCCGCCGTAGAAAGGGCCGAAGAACGATACTTTCAGCGCGGCGCGGCTGGGGTCGCCCGTAAACCAGGCTTTCCCTTCTGTTTTCTGCCACATGCCCCTGTCCGGGTTGTAGCCTTTGTTGAGGACGTTCAGACCACCGTCGTCCCGCAGACTGTAGGTTGTCGTCACTTTTTCAAGACCGCTTTCAAAGCGGTGATCGAAACGCGCGATTTCATACCAGGTGCCAGTGTAGCGTCTGGCATCAAAGTCAGTGACAACGGTAACGCCCCTGGGCGGGACAGGCGTGCTACACGCGACGACCAGAAACGCAGCGGTAACGGCGGCAACGACAGGCAGCAGGCGCATGGGATTTTCCTTAGCGGTTTTTTCTAAGTGTAGAACCTGGCGGGAAAAATAAGGGAGAAGGGGAAATAAAAAAACGCCCTCTTATCGCGCAGATAAGAGGGCGTATGGCTTAGATTGTGAGGATGCCGATTGCCGTGACAACGGTCAGAATCGCCGCCAGACCGTAGAATACCCATTTGCCGCTTGGCACATGGATTTTCAGGTCATGCATCGCATGGTGCATACGGTGTAAACCGCACCACAGCGGCAGGACGATCATCAGGAACAGGAACGCGCGGCCAATGAAGCTCTGGGCGAACGCCAGTACGCGTTCATAGCTCAGCGCATCGCCCGGGAAAAGTCCCAGCGGCAGCAGAATACCCACCAACAGAACCATTACCGGCGCAATAATCGCGCCCCACATACCACCTGCACCGAACAGGCCCCAGAATACGGGTTCGTCAGAGCGTTTTGGATTTGGATTAATCATCCCGGACTCCTTACCAGTACAGGGCAACATACAGTATGACTACGGTGACAACCGCAGTAACAACCCAGAGACCTTTAATGATCGGCTCTGGCCCCATTTTTTCGTCTTTAACAATGATGTTGGCGGCTTTTGGCGCCAGCTCAAACCAAGTTTTGGTGTGCAGCAAGGCTGCCGCCAGGGCGATCAGGTTTAAGATCACCACTACCGGGTTTTGCAGGAAGCCAACGAAGCCCATCCAGGATTCCGCGCCATGTTTGAGGGCAAACAGGCCGAAGATCAGTTCAATGCTGAACCAGACTGCCGGAACCGCCGTGCCTTCGCGCAGCATGTAAAAGCGATAAAACGGCAGTTTTTTCCACCAGGTGGACGTCATTGGCCGCACATAGGCTTTGCGTTTAGTCGTCATGTTGCACTCCTTAGCGTGGTTTCAGGGTGGCGATAAGAAAGTCTTTCGAACTTTCCACTTTACCCTGCTGAATGGCCGCAGCCGGATCGACGTGTTTCGGACAGACTTCGGAGCAGTAGCCCACGAAGGTACAGGTCCATACGCCGTTCTGACCGTTTAACTGCGCCATACGCTCCTTCTTACCGTGGTCGCGGCTGTCTTCGTTATAACGATGCGCCAGCGTGATCGCAGCCGGGCCGATGAACTCAGGGTTCAGGCCGAATTGCGGGCACGCGGCGTAGCACAGACCACAGTTGATGCAACCGGAGAACTGGTGATACTTCGCCATCTGCGCCGGGGTCTGGGTGTTTGGCCCCTGATCCGGCGTACGCGGGTTGCCGATGATGTACGGCTTGATCGCTTCCAGGCTCTCGATAAAGTGCGTCATATCGACGACCAGATCGCGTTCGATCGGGAAGTTCCCCAGGGCTTCAACCTTCATACCCTTGGTGTAATCACGCAGGAAGGTTTTGCACGCCAGTTTTGGCACGTTGTTGACCATCATGCCGCAAGAACCGCAGATCGCCATACGGCAGGACCAGCGATAGCTCAGGTCCGGCGCCAGGTTATCTTTGATGTAGCCTAACGCATCCAGCAGCGACGTCGCTTCATCGTAAGGCACTTCGTAGAAAGCACTGTGCGGCGCGGTGTCGGTTTCCGGGTTATAGCGCACCACCTCAATTTTCAGGTTTTTCATCTCAGCCATTACGCCTTCTCCTTCTTATCGGCGGCTTCCGCTTCAGCGCCATACACACGTTTTGCCGGTGGCAGAGTGGTGATTTTCACGTCGCTGTATTCCAGGCGAGTTGTGCCATCAGCATCGCGGAAGGCGAGGGTATGTTTGAGGAAGTTGACGTCGTCACGCTCGGTGCAGCCTTCGTCCAGACGCTGGTGAGCGCCGCGTGATTCTTTACGTGCCAGCGCGGAGTGCGCCATACATTCCGCTACGTTCAGACCATGACCCAGCTCGATGGTGTACAGCAGGTCGGTGTTGAATACGCTGGAGGTATCGGTGATACGAACACGCTTGAAGCGTTCCTGCAACTCCGCCAGCTTATCCACAGTTTTCTGCATGAGTTCCGGCGTACGGTAGATACCGCAACCTTCTTCCATCGACAGGCCCATTTCATCGCGGATTTTCGCCCAGTTCTCGTTGCCTTCCTGGTTAACGAGGTCTTTCAGACGTTGTTCAACGCCCGCAACCTGCGCATCAAGCGCGGCGTCGTTAGCCGTGCCTGCGGTTGAGGCGCGTTCCATTGCTTGTTCGCCCGCCAGACGGCCAAAGACCACCAGTTCCGCCAGAGAGTTAGAACCCAGACGGTTAGCGCCGTGCAGACCCACAGAGGAGCACTCGCCAACGGCAAACAGACCTTTAATGCGGGTTTCGCAATTCTGATCGGTTTCGATGCCGCCCATGGTGTAGTGCGCGGTTGGACGAACCGGAATCGGCTCTTTAACCGGATCGACACCCACGTAGGCTTTCGCCAGTTCGCAGATGAACGGTAAACGTTCGAGCAGTTTTTTCTCGCCCAGATGGCGCAGGTCGAGGTAAACCACATCGCCACGCGGTGTGGAAATGGTGTTGCCTTTGCGCCATTCGTGCCAGAACGCCTGAGACACTTTGTCTCGTGGCCCCAGTTCCATGTATTTGTTTTTCGGCTCGCCAAGCGGCGTTTCCGGGCCCATGCCGTAATCCTGCAAATAGCGGTAGCCATTTTTGTTGACCAGAATACCGCCTTCACCACGGCAGCCTTCGGTCATCAGGATACCGGAACCCGGCAGACCGGTCGGGTGATACTGAACGAATTCCATATCACGCAGCGGTACGCCGTGGCCCAGCGCCATGCCCATACCGTCGCCGGTCACGATGCCGCCGTTGGTGTTGTAGCGATACACGCGGCCTGCGCCGCCGGTAGCCATCACCACCGCGTTGGCGCGGATCTGCACAAGCGTGCCTTCCATCATGTTCATGGCCACGAGGCCACGGGCATGACCGTCATCGACCAGGATATCCAGGACGAAGTGTTCATCAAAGCGTTGGATTTGTGGGAACTGCAAAGAGGTCTGGAACAGGGTATGCAGCATATGGAAGCCGGTTTTATCTGCGGCAAACCAGGTACGCTCAATTTTCATACCGCCGAAACGACGTACGTTGACGCTGCCGTCCGGGCGACGGCTCCACGGGCAACCCCATTGCTCAAGTTGCGTCATTTCAGTTGGACAATGGTGGACAAAGTAATCCACGACATCCTGTTCACACAGCCAGTCTCCGCCCGCTACCGTATCGTGAAAATGGTAGTCAAAGCTGTCATGATCCTGGGCGACAGCGGCTGAACCCCCTTCGGCAGCAACGGTGTGGCTGCGCATCGGGTACACTTTTGAGATCAGTGCGATTTTAGCGTTAGGATTCGCCTGCGCGGCAGCTATTGCAGCACGTAATCCCGCGCCACCGGCGCCTATAATGGCAAGATCGGCTTGAAAGGTTTGCACGACATTCCTCCAGATTGTTGTTATTTCGTCCCCGTACACCATCAGATTGAACTCCTGATTGATGCGGGTTGCGAACGCGTTTCCACTGCTCCTTTATAGGTACAACAGTATAGTCTTACGGATGTGAGGGAAATTTGACGTGTTCGATTTTTTTAGCGCATCAACGGGTCGATTTATCATTGATTCTGATTAATTTAATTACTAAACCACCTGGCTTCACTTTTTTTACTTTTCCGGCGGAGCGCATTATTCCCGCACAAAATTTGTTTCACTGGCGTGTTACGAGTAGACTTCGTGCCCTTGTCTTAAATCGGAGAAAGTACCATGAGCGAAACGGCAACCTGGCAGCCGAGCGCGTCCATTCCTAACCTGTTAAAACGTGCGGCAATTATGACGGAGATCCGTCGTTTCTTTGCCGATCGTGGAGTGCTGGAGGTTGAGACGCCCTGCATGAGCCAGGCGACGGTAACGGACATTCATCTGTTCCCGTTCGAAACGCGTTTCGTCGGCCCTGGCCACTCTCAGGGCATGAACCTTTATCTGATGACCAGCCCGGAATACCACATGAAACGCCTGCTGGTGGCGGGATGCGGCCCGGTTTTCCAGCTGTGCCGTAGCTTTCGCAACGAAGAGATGGGGCGTCATCACAACCCGGAATTCACCATGCTGGAGTGGTATCGTCCCCACTACGACATGTACCGTTTGATGAACGAAGTGGACGACCTGCTGCAACAGGTGCTGGAATGTCAACCTGCGGAGAGTCTTTCTTACCAGCAGGTGTTTCAGCGCCATCTGGAGATTGATCCGCTGTCTGCGGATAAAACTCAACTGCGTGAAGCGGCGGCGAAGCTGGATTTAAGCAATATCGCGGATACCGAAGAAGATCGCGATACGCTGCTGCAACTGCTGTTTACTATGGGCGTGGAACCGCACATTGGCAAAGAGAAGCCGACGTTTGTGTACCATTTTCCGGCAAGCCAGGCATCGCTGGCGCAAATCAGCACTGAAGACCATCGGGTGGCTGAACGCTTCGAGGTTTACTTCAAAGGTATTGAGCTGGCGAATGGTTTCCACGAACTGACGGATGCGCGCGAGCAGCAACAACGCTTCGAGCAGGATAACCGTAAGCGCGCCGCGCGAGGCTTACCGCAGCAGCCTATCGATAACAACCTGCTGGAGGCGCTGAAGGTGGGGATGCCTGACTGTTCCGGCGTGGCGCTGGGCGTGGATCGTCTGGTGATGCTGGCGCTGGGGGCGGAAAGCCTCGCTGAGGTTATCGCTTTTACCGTTGATCGGGCATAAATCCGAAAACCCCTCTTTTGCGAAACAAAATGGCGCAATGAGCGCCATTTTGTAGCACATTTTTTCAATTCCCCTCTTATAGCCACAATATAAGTCTGGATGTTTGATACCATTCAGGTATCAATTCTGTGTTGATTTTTATTGCTGACCTCTGCAAAGGGGCAGTGCAAACCGGTGAGCGCCGTTTAGCCAACGTGCCCAGAGTAAGGGATGGTTTCATGAACCAGACAATAAAGAAGATGAGCCTGGCTGGCCTCATCCTGATGATATTTACGTCCGTTTTTGGTTTTGCCAATAGCCCGTCGGCGTTTTATTTAATGGGGTATAGCGCGATCCCGTGGTATATCTTTTCTGCATTATTATTCTTTATTCCATTTGCCTTAATGATGGCTGAAATGGGTTCTGCTTATCGAAAAGAAGAAGGCGGAATCTATTCGTGGATGAATAATAGCGTTGGCCCGCGTTATGCGTTTATCGGCACTTTTATGTGGTTCTCCTCCTATGTTATCTGGATGGTGAGCACTGCGGCGAAAGTCTGGGTGCCTTTCTCTACGTTCTTGTTTGGTGCAGATATGACGCAGCACTGGCGGATCGCCGGGCTTGAACCGACGCAGGTTGTTGGTCTGCTCGCCGTCGGCTGGATGATTCTGGTGACCTGTATCGCATCAAAGGGAATTAATAAAATTGCGCGTATTACGGCAGTAGGGGGGATTGCCGTGATGTGTCTTAATTTAGTTTTGTTGTTAGTGAGTGTCGCTATTTTGTTATTAAATGGTGGGCATTTTGCGGAAAATATTAATTTTGTCTCCTCACCCAATCCCGGATATCAATCCGGCCTGGCCATGCTCTCATTTGTTGTTTTCGCTATTTTTGCCTACGGCGGAATTGAAGCGGTAGGCGGCCTGGTGGATAAAACAGAAAAGCCGGAAAAGAATTTTGCGAAAGGAATTGTTTTTGCGGCAATTGTTATTTCCGTTGGTTATTCGCTGGCGATATTTTTATGGGGTGTTAGCACCAACTGGCAACAGGTATTAAGTAATGGCTCCGTTAACCTCGGAAATATCACCTATATTCTGATGAAAAGCCTGGGGATGACGTTGGGTAACGCGCTGCATCTGTCGCCGGAAGCGGCAATGGCGACCGGCGTCTGGTTTGCGCGTATCACTGGCCTCTCCATGTTCCTTGCCTATACCGGCGCGTTCTTTACGCTGAGCTACTCGCCATTGAAGGCCATTATCCAGGGGACGCCAAAAGCGCTGTGGCCTGCGCCGATGACGACGCTGAACGCGGCAGGTATGCCAGCTACCGCAATGTGGATGCAGTGTCTGCTGGTGAGTCTGTTTATTCTGCTGGTCTCTTTTGGCGGTGATACCGCGTCGGCGTTCTACAACAAACTGACGCTGATGGCGAACGTGTCGATGACGTTGCCGTACCTGTTCCTCGCGCTGGCCTTCCCGTTCTTTAAGTCTCGCGAAGGCCTGGAACGGCCATTTGTGATCTTCAAAACCCATGTTTCTACGATGCTGGCAACGGGCGTGGTCGTGCTGGTGGTGACGTTTGCGAATGTGTTTACCATCATTCAGCCGGTGATTGAAGCCGGGGACTGGAATAGTGCGCTGTGGATGACCGGCGGCCCGATATTCTTCTCGCTGTTAGCGATGGCGATTTATCAGAACTACAGCCGCCGGATGGCGAAACAGCCTCGGTGGGCGGTGGAGTAATCTTTTTGCCGTTACCCGGCCTACGCGTTCATTGCTGTTCTGTAGGCCGGATAAGGCGAAGCCGCTATCCGGCATTATTACGGCTTACAAACTTCCCGCCGGGCGACTTTTCCTGGCGGCGGATGTCAGCGTTCTTCCAGTCTGCCTGCCATTCAGGCTTTCCAGGCGCATTTGGAACGGAGGGAATGGCATATCAATACCGTGCTCATGGAAGCCCGCCAGAATCAACTGGTGGATTTCATGGCGCAACGGCATACGGTGCCCCATCTCTGCGGCATAGATACGCAGTTCGAAGATCTGAATCCCCTGTTGCAGGTCAACCAGGAATACTTCCGGCGCCGGGTTGTCAATCACCAGTGAACAGCGGTGCGCCGCAGTCAGCAGAATTTGCGTCACCTCTTCGCTGTTAGCGTCTGACGGCGCCGGGATGGTCAGCACCACACGCGTTACCGAATCAGACAGCGACCAGTTGATAAACTGCTCGGTGATGAACGCTTTGTTCGGCACGATAATCTCTTTACGGTCCCAGTCGCTGATGGTGGTGGCGCGGGTGTTGATTTTGGTCACGCTGCCGGTAAGGTCGCGAATGGTCACCGTATCGCCAATACGAATCGGCTTTTCGAACAGGATGATTAAGCCGGAAATAAAGTTGGCGAAGATCTCCTGTAAACCAAAGCCCAGACCGACACCGAGCGCGGCGACCAGCCATTGTAACTTCGACCATTCAATGCCAATCATCGAGAAACCGACCAGCCCGCCAATCAGCATCAACAGATACTTGGTGATGGTGGTGATGGCGTAGCCGGTGCCGGGCGTCAGATCCAGATGCTGCAAGAGCGCCAGCTCCAGCAGGGCGGGCAGGTTACGCACCAGTTGCGTGGTGATGATAAACACCAGGATCGCAATCAACACCGCGCCCAGCGTAATCGGCTCCAGACTTTCAACCCCTTGCACCGTGGAGGTGACATCCCACAGCGAGATATTCTCCAGGAAGCCAAAGGCGGAATGGATTTCCGACCACAGCACAATGACCGACAGCAGGGCGATAAGCATCAGGATAGAACGTACCAGGCGCAGCGACTGGGCGCTGATGGCGTCGAGATCCACTTCGCTTTCATCCACTTCGACGGCCCCTTCGAGGCTGGTGGAGTGGGCGGGTTCTTCTTCGCCGCGCGCACGTTGCGCCAGCATTTCGGCCCGGCGATGCTTAGCGCGATCGAACGCCAGACGGCGACGCTGAATCAGCATCCAGCGGCGAATGACGTGATAGATAACCAGCAGCAGGAACCAGATGGCAACGGAGGTCTCCAGTCGCGCCAGCAGCGCCTGCGCGGTGGCCAGATAGCCGACAGCGGCCGCAAGGATCGCAATGAGCGGCGCGCCCATCAGCAGGTTCCAGAGCATACTGTTGACCATATTGTCGCCGCTGCCCTCTTTATCGAGGTACAGCGGGATACCGGCGCGCTTCAGGCTCAGCGTGACAATCGCGAGCGCGCCGCAGATCAGGATGAAACAGAGACGCCCCAGCGACGCGGAGAACTCCCGATCGTTAAGATTATCAAACATAATCAGCGCCATAATGAGCGGGACAATCAGCCCGATGCTCATCAGGTAATAGCGCATGGCGCGCGCGACACGGTTTCGGGGCCAGCCAAAATGCGCCACGAACAGACCGTTAGGGCGGGCAAAGGTGGCGCAAATCATGACGACCCACAGCAGCGGAACCGTTGCTGTCACTCCGTCGCCGATGGCGACGGCCAGAGGATAAGGCCATGCCTCCTGCAACCCATAGCCCAGCGTGGCCCACAGTACGGGCAGCGGGGAGGCGACCAGAATCGACCAGAACACGGTGCGCAGCGTCAGCCAGAAGTGATCCTGTGTGACTTTCCCGACGCGGGAGGATGAACGCTCCAGAAAACGGGTGAAATGTTTGCGCGAATAGAGACTAAAACCAACCAGCACCAGCGCGCCAAACAGCGGCAGCAGCGTCTCCTTGCTGGTGAGCATCATGATGCTGGCTTTGCCGAGCTGATTGAACGTATCCAGTGAGATCAGTCGACGCAGATCCTGAACGAGGCTGATAGGCCACGAGAGCGACATCGGACTCACGTCAGACGTCCAGAACAGGTAACGGTGAGTGGCTTCGTTGACCTCTTTCAGCGCGTCTTCCAGTTGACTATTGGACACTTTCAGCTTGGTGAGTTCGAGGATCAGCGTATCACCGCCCTGCAACAGTGAATTCAGCAGCTCGCGTTGGGTACGCAGTTGGGCGTCAAGAATGCGGCTCTGCTCAGAGGTCAGCGTTTGACCGTCGGCCTGGCGAATCTGACGCAGTTGCGGTTGTTTGTTGAGCAGATCTTCGTAGCGCATACGGTGTACGCGCAGCTGCGCCATTTCGGTATCTAACTGCTGCGGCTTGGGCATTTCCGGGAGACGCGATACCTGCGCGCGCAGGGCTTCCCCCAGCATATTCGATACGCCTAACCACTGCGACTGTTCCCGCAGGGTGTTCAGGGCCTGACGAACCTGTAGCGTCTGGCTGGTGGCCTGGCGTTGCTGTGAGGCCACCAGATCCATGCGTTGCGCCTGCTGGTTAAGCGCCTGCGACAGCTCGCGGTTCACCTTGAACTGTTCGATAATGCCCGGCGGCAGGTCAGCGCTGTTTTCCGCCAGCAGTTCGGTGCTTTCCAGCGCTCGCTCTGCTTCTCGTTGGCGCTGGCTGTTTAATTGATTGCGTAATGCCTGTAACCAGGCATCCAGCTGTTGGCTCTGTTTTTCCGCCAGTTCGGAGCGCATTCGCGCCAGTTCCTGACGGTTATTCGCCGAAAGCTGCGCCAGTTCCAGCTCATCAACCTGCGCTTTGAGTCTGGCGGATTCGGCCTGCATACTCAGATTTTGCGCCTGGTTGAGCGGGGAGTTGCCGCTGGCGGTGCCAATGCGCCGCTCAATCTCATTTAACTGGCGACGGGCATCCGTTTGCTGTTGTGGAAGCTGGCTTAACGAATCGGCGATTTCACGGGCGCGCTCTCGCTCCTGCTGGGCCTGACGGCTTTTATCCAGCAACTGGCTGCTGACCTGGAGGATCTCCTGGCTTAGCGCATCGGTGGACATGCCTGGCGGCACGCTGCGCGGTTCATCGCGCAAGTTATTGAGCTGTGCGCGTAGCGTCGCGGACAGCTTAGGGAAATTGTCGATAACCTGCTGATATTGTTCGGCGCGCTCAAGAGAACCTTTTCGTTCCTCAAGCGCGTTCAGCGCGGACTGGAGGGCCTCTACGGCCTCTGGCTGAGCGGGTTTTGCCGCTTTAGCCTGCTCCAGTTCCTGGGCAATCAGTTTGGCGTCGGGGGCCGTCGCAGCGTACGCCCCCAGGCTGAGGCACCAGGCCATCAGAAAAGTGATAATCAGGCGCACAGCAGCGATCCTTTATTTAACTTTCGTCTTTCTTGTCGTCAACCAGCGGGCTGGCGTCGTGTTCGGCGTTGATCTCTTCTTCCGGCAGCGGCGCGGGTTCCGCTTCAGGGGTCACGAAGAGTTCGGTAGAAACGGCCAGCGGCTGACCGATTTTGGTCACTGACAGGCTTTGTAGCTGTTCAGCCAGCGTGACTTTACCCGGCGCAAACAGGTTGATCACGGTTGAACCCAGTTTGAAACGGCCCATCTCCTGACCTTTCAACAGCGCCACAGACCCTTCGCTTTCCCCTTCCGGCCAGGTCCAGCGTTTGATCACGCCTTCACGCGGCGGCGTAATGGTTCCTGCCCAGACGGTTTCGATGCTGCCGACAATGGTCGCCCCGACCAGAATTTGCGCCATTGGACCAAATTCTGTGTCAAACAGGCAGATCACGCGTTCGTTACGGGCAAACAGGTTTGGCACGTTTTGCGCGGTCAGGTGATTCACCGAGAACAGATCGCCCGGTACGTAGATCATCTCGCGCAGGATACCGTTGCACGGCATGTGTACGCGGTGGTAGTCGCGCGGAGAGAGGTAGGTGGTGACAAACGAACCGTTGCGGAACAGGTCCGCCATCAGGTAGTTACCTGCCAGCAGCGCTTCCAGGCTGTAGTTGTGACCTTTCGCTTGCAGGATTTTATCTTCTTCGATTTTACCTGACTGGCTGATCACGCCGTCAGCCGGCATCACCAGTATGTTTGGATCGGTATTCACCGGACGGACGTCGTCACGCAGCGGACGAACAAAGAAATCGTTAAAGGTGCGATAGCTGGCGGTATCCGGCTTCTGCGCCTCTTTCATATCGACCTTGTAGTATTTCACGAACAGATCGATAACCAGTTTGGTCAGCCAGCCCGCTCGTTTTCTCGCGCCCCAGCCCGCCAGGCGAGTGAGCCATAGTTTCGGCAGAATGTATTGTAGCGAAAGTTTAAATGAGTTTAACAAGGTAGCCTCCAGGCCATTGTTGTTCCTGAACCGGCATTGACGCCGGCATCCTGAAAAAAGGGGACGATTCTAGCGATGCTTAGCGTAGTTGTCAGTCGTCCATATCAGAAAAGTTTTTACGTGTTTTTACCTGTGCCATGCTTTCCAGAATGCGGTGATAATTTTCGAAACGGGTTTCTGCAATTTTACCGTCTTCTACCGCTTCACGGATGGCGCAACCTGGGTCGGTATCATGCTTGCAGTCGCGATATTTGCAATGGCCCAGGTAGTCATGAAATTCGACAAATCCGTGGGTGATTTGTTCCGGTTCGAGATGCCAGAGGCCAAATTCGCGTACCCCAGGGGAGTCAATCACATCGCCGCCGTGCGGGAAGTGATACAGGCGCGCGGCGGTCGTGGTGTGCTGCCCCAGACCGGAGTTATCCGACACATCATTGGTGAGGATCGCTTCCTGTAGGCCCAGAAGGGCGTTCAACAGGCTCGATTTTCCAACGCCAGACTGCCCGGCAAAGATGCTGATGCGGCCGGTTAGCGCCTCTTCTAATGGTTTGAGGCCATCTTGCGTATGGCTGGATACCATCAACACGCGATAGCCGATGTCGCGATAGATATCCATCTGCTCGTTAACGAAGTCCATCCCTTCGTCATCCAGCAGATCGATTTTATTGAGCACGATAATCGGTTCAACCTGCAACGTTTCGCAGGCCACCAGGTAGCGGTCGATAATATTGAGCGACAGCTCCGGCAAAATGGCGGAGACAATGACGATTTGGTTGATATTGGCGGCAATAGGCTTCACGCCGTCGTAGAAATCCGGGCGCGTTAGCACGGAGGTGCGTTCGTGTACGGCTTCGACGATCCCTTTGACGTTGACGCCTTCAGCCGCCGCTTTACCCGGACGCCAGACGACGCGATCGCCGGTGACCAGCGAACGGATCGTGCGACGGATGTTGCAGCGGTGAATCTCGCCATCGGCGGATTCTACGTCGGCATGCATGCCAAAGCGGCTGATGACGATACCTTCAGCGGTCTCGCCGAACAGGTTGTCATCGAAGTCTGCCTTCTCCGTGGACGTTTTTAGACGACGCTGATGATTGGCTTTCACGCGGCGCTGTTGGCCTTTGGAGAGTTTATTTTTACTCAATCGTACTGGCTCCTGGTCGCCCGCAATGGGCAAAACATCTATGATACACGCTATTTTAGATGAATATAGTCACACTGACTGTGACCTCTGAAGGGTGGAAAATAGCATGAGTGCCAATGAAAACAACCTCATTTGGATAGATCTTGAGATGACCGGCCTGGATCCCGAGCGCGATCGCATTATTGAGATCGCGACGCTGGTGACCGATGCCAACCTGAATATCCTGGCGGAAGGGCCGACGATTGCGGTGCATCAGTCTGCTGAACAACTGGCGTTAATGGATGACTGGAACGTGCGTACCCATACCGGAAGTGGTCTGGTGGATCGGGTAAAAGCCAGCACGTTTGACGATCGCGCCGCAGAACTGGCGACCATTGAATTTTTAAAAGAGTGGGTTCCGGCAGGTAAATCACCGATTTGTGGCAACAGCATCGGCCAGGATCGCCGTTTTCTGTTTAAGTACATGCCTGAACTGGAAGCCTATTTCCACTATCGCTATCTGGATGTGAGTACGCTGAAAGAGCTGGCGCGTCGCTGGAAGCCGGAAATCCTTGCCGGTTTTACCAAGCAGGGAACGCACCAGGCGATGGATGATATTCGCGAGTCGGTGGCGGAGCTGGCTTATTACCGCGAGAATTTTATTAAGCTGTAAACGGCGTGTTTGCCGGATGGCGAAGCGAAGCGTCTTATCCGGCTTATGATTTGCTTGCCGGGTGTGCTTGCGGCGGGGTGGATTTGGCGCTAAATTGTACGCTTTGCTGATAAATTCAACACTCAGAACGAAAACGGAAAAAATTGCGTTTTAGGGGGTTGCAGCAGAAAGGATTTCTCGTATAATGCGCCTCCCGTAACGACGCAGAAATGCGAATTACGACAGCAACAAATTTAATCACAGAATTTCAGATAACAGTCTGAAAAACGAAGATTAAGCGGGAATAGCTCAGTTGGTAGAGCACGACCTTGCCAAGGTCGGGGTCGCGAGTTCGAGTCTCGTTTCC
>NZ_JAOWFV010000040.1:210623-377821 GCF_030333505.1 Citrobacter sp. CK189
AAGCGGGAATAGCTCAGTTGGTAGAGCACGACCTTGCCAAGGTCGGGGTCGCGAGTTCGAGTCTCGTTTCCCGCTCCAAATTCTTATCTCCATAAAATTATCCACAGCGTATTTTCACGTTGGGGACCTTCTATTTTGCCTCTGAAACACTCTTGTAAACAGACTTATCCACAGGTCCAGGCATTATTCCTGGAATACAAAAAGCTTCGCCTGGTGAATAGTAACTTTGTAACTTATTGAAATTGATAAATTAATTATCATTTCGAAATGTTAATGCGATCACTTGACGATTTTTTCCCTCTTGAATCGCAATGTCTTTTTATTTTTATACACAAGCTGTGGATGACTCAGGCGTCGCGCGGCAGTCCCTTTTCAATGACCCTGACCAGGCGTTGTTTCTTCGGTAATTGCACCTCCACCACGCAGGCATTTCGCTTCTCAATTTGCTGCGCAATCGCCCACTCTATGTGTTCATCGAGAAGTGGGTGCTCACCCCGGCGACTTTCCAGGGCGGTAATCACGGCGTTATCCCAGGGCGCATTGCCTAACGCGACGGCAATATTTCGCAGCCAGCGTAAGTGACCAATGCGGCGAATCGCCGATCCTTCCGTAACTTTTAAAAACCAGGCTTCGCTCCAGCCAAACAGTTCAATCAGCTCTGGCGCGTGAAGATGCTTGCGGGGACTGAAATCTTCTTCATCGGTCAGTTGCGAGTAGCGGTTCCACGGGCAGATAAGCTGACAATCGTCGCAGCCGTAAATCCGGTTGCCCATTAATGGCCGAAGCGCTTCTGGTATCGCCCCCTCCAGCTCAATCGTGAGATAGGAGATGCAGCGGCGCGCATCCACCGTGTAGGGCTCGACGATTGCGCCGGTCGGGCAGATGGTCAGACAGGCAACGCATTTCCCGCAGCCTTCTTCAACTGGCGTATCAATGGGGAGAGGCAAATCAATTAACAATTCCCCCAGGAAAAAGAACGAACCGGCTTCGCGGTTAAGGATTAGTGAGTGCTTACCTGTCCAGCCAAGCCCGGCTTTTTCAGCCAGAGGACGTTCCAGAATGGGCGCAGAATCGACAAACGGTCTAAAATTCAGCGAAACGCAGTGCTGCTGAATCCTCTCGCCGAGTTTTTTGAGACGGTTACGTAACAGCTTATGGTAGTCACGGCCCAGCGCATAACGGCTGACGTAGCCCAGAGAGGGATTTTTTAGGGTACTGGCGAAAGCGGCATTGGCAGGCAGATAATTCATGCGCACACTGATGACGCGCAGCGTGCCGGGCAATAATTCGTGAGGGCGGGCGCGCATCATTCCGTGGCGAGCCATCCAGTCCATTTCGCCGTGGTATTGTTTATCCAGCCATGCCTGTAATTTGGGTTCGCTGGCGCTGAGATCGGTATCGGTAATACCGACCTGCTGAAAGCCCAGTTCCAGCCCCCACTGTTTAATATTTTGCGCTAACTGATTGAGATCGAGGGGCTCTGACATGACGGACCATACAATGAAGAAAAACCCCGCAAGTATACCACACTCCATCTGGCCCGCCGATGAGATCAAACGGGCGGAACGCGAGGCGGCGGACAGCTTAGGGCTGACGCTGTATGAGCTGATGCTGCGGGCGGGGGAAGCCGCATTTCAGGTTGCACGCGACGCGTATCCCGATTCCCGGCGCTGGCTGGTGCTTTGCGGTCACGGTAATAATGGCGGCGACGGCTACGTGGTGGCGAGGCTGGCGAAAGCCGCAGGTATTGAGGTGACTCTACTGGCGCAGGAGAGCGATAAGCCGCTTCCTGAAGAGGCAGCGCAGGCGCGCGAGGCGTGGCTCAATGCCGGGGGCGTCATTCATGCGTCGGATATCATCTGGCCGGATCATATTGATGTGATTATTGACGCCCTGCTGGGGACCGGCCTGACGCAGGCTCCGCGCACCTCCCTCTCTACGCTTATTGAACGAGCGAACAGCCATCCAGCGCCGGTGGTGGCTATTGATATCCCTTCCGGTTTGCTGGCGCAAACGGGCGCCACGCCTGGTGCGGTGATGAATGCCGTGCATACCGTTACCTTCATTGCGCTGAAACCCGGTTTACTGACGGGCAAGGCGCGGGATGTCGTGGGAGCGCTGCACTTTGACGCGCTGGGGCTGGAAAGCTGGCTGGCAGGACAAGAGGTACGTATCCAGCGCTTTGCGGCTTCGCAACTTTCCCACTGGCTGACACCACGCCGCCCGACGTCGCATAAAGGCGATCATGGTAGGCTGGTCATTATTGGCGGCGACCACGGGACGGCGGGAGCGATACGTATGACCGGCGAAGCGGCGCTGCGTGCCGGAGCGGGATTAGTGCGGGTGCTGACGCGCAGCGAAAATATCGCGCCGTTGCTGACCGCCCGTCCCGAACTGATGGTGCATGAACTGACGCCTCAATCTCTCGATGACAGCCTGCAATGGGCGGACGTGGTGGTGATAGGCCCCGGGCTCGGACAGCAGGAATGGGGTAAAAAAGCGCTACAGAAAGCTGAGAATTTTCGCAAACCGATGCTCTGGGATGCGGATGCGCTGAACCTGCTGGCAATCAATCCCGATAAACGTCACAATCGCGTGATTACGCCGCATCCGGGGGAAGCCGCGCGGCTACTGGGTTGTTCTGTCGCAGAAATTGAAAGTGATCGCTTACTTTCAGCACGTCGTCTGGTAAAACGGTATGGTGGCGTGGCGGTGCTGAAAGGTGCGGGAACGGTCGTCGCCGCCCAATCGCATGCGTTGGGCATTATTGATGCCGGTAACGCCGGGATGGCCAGCGGTGGAATGGGCGATGTGCTTTCCGGCATTATTGGCGCATTGCTTGGACAGAAGTTTTCCCCGTATGATGCAGCGTGTGCGGGATGTGTTGCCCACGGTGCGGCGGCGGATGTTTTAGCGGCGCGTTATGGCGCCCGCGGCATGCTGGCAACCGATCTCTTTTCTACGCTACAGCGTATTGTTAACCCTGATGTGATTGACGTAAACCATGATGAATCGAGTAATTCCGCTACCTGACGAGCAGGCGACTTTAGACCTGGGACTACGCGTAGCGAAAGCCTGTGACGGTGCGACCGTCATCTATTTGTACGGCGACCTGGGGGCGGGAAAAACCACCTTCAGCCGGGGATTTCTACAGGCGTTGGGCCACAAAGGCAATGTGAAAAGCCCGACCTACACGCTGGTTGAGCCCTATACGCTCGATAACTTAATGGTGTATCACTTCGATTTATACCGACTTGCGGACCCTGAGGAGCTGGAATTTATGGGGATCCGTGATTATTTTGCCAACGATGCCATTTGCCTGGTGGAATGGCCGCAACAAGGTAAAGGTGTACTGCCTGACCCGGATGTCGAAATACACATAGATTACCAGGCGCAAGGTCGTGAGGCGCGCATTAGTGCTGTCTCCTCATCAGGTGATTTGTTGCTGGCGCGTTTGGCCGGTTAACCTTAAGGGTGGCGGGATGATTTATCGCATCAGAAATTGGGTGGTGGCAACGCTGGTCCTGCTGTGCGCGCAGGCGGGGGCCGCCAGCCTCTCCGATATTCAGGTATCTAACGGCGATCGGCAGGCGCGGATTACGTTCAGTTTTATCGGCGATCCTGATTACGCGTTTTCGCAAGAAGGTAAACGTACCGTCGCGCTGGATATCAAACAGACCGGCGTGATTCAGGGACTGCCGTTGCAGTTTAGCGGCAACAACCTGGTAAAAGCGATTCGCTCCGGTACGGCGAAAGACGCGCAGTCGCTGCGGTTGGTTGTCGATCTGACGGAGAACGGTAAAACCGAGGCCGTGAAACGACAGAGCGGCGGTAACTATACCGTGGTCTTTACCATCAACGCCGATACGCCTCCGCCGCCACCTCCACCGCCTGTCGTCGCAAAACGCGTTGAGACGCCGGTGGTTGCTCCGCGTCCGACTGAACCTGCGCGAAATCCGTTTAAAACAAACCAGGATCGCGCTACCGCTGTCACCAGCAGCAATACGGTAACGCGCCCGGCAGCGCGGGCGACATCCAGTAACGGCGACAAAGTGGTGATTGCCATTGATGCCGGTCACGGCGGGCAAGACCCCGGCGCTATTGGCCCCGGTGGGACGCGGGAGAAAAACGTGACGATTGCTATCGCCCGTAAGCTGCGCACGCTGTTGAATAACGATCCGATGTTCAAAGGCGTATTGACCCGCGACGGGGATTATTTCATCTCCGTGATGGGGCGCTCCGACGTGGCGCGTAAGCAGAACGCCAATTTCCTCGTCTCCATTCATGCGGATGCCGCGCCAAACCGCAACGCGACGGGCGCTTCGGTATGGGTGCTGTCAAACCGTCGCGCCAACAGCGAAATGGCGAACTGGCTGGAAGAACATGAGAAGCAGTCTGAGCTACTGGGCGGCGCGGGCGATGTGCTGGCGAACAGTCAGGCTGACCCCTACTTAAGCCAGGCGGTACTGGATTTGCAATTCGGTCATTCCCAGCGCGTAGGGTATGATGTGGCGACAAACATGTTAGGTCAGTTGCAGCGCATTGGTTCGCTGCATAAGCGTCGCCCTGAACACGCCAGCCTCGGCGTGTTGCGTTCCCCGGATATCCCCTCGGTGCTGGTTGAAACGGGCTTTATCAGCAACAGCGGTGAAGAACGTTTGCTGGCAAGCGATGCTTATCAGCAGCAGCTGGCAGAGGCGATTTACCAAGGGTTGCGTAACTACTTCCAGGCGCATCCGGTGCAATCCGGGCCGCAGAGCGCTCCGGCGCAAACGGCCAGCGCGGTGTCGCCGGGCGAGTCGTTGATTAACTAAGGATTTTACATGCCGATTCAGGTTCTACCGCCGCAACTGGCGAACCAAATTGCCGCAGGTGAGGTGGTAGAGCGACCTGCGTCGGTTGTGAAAGAGCTGGTGGAAAACAGCCTTGATGCAGGGGCGACGCGGATCGATATTGATATCGAACGCGGCGGCGCAAAGCTTATTCGTATTCGCGATAATGGCTGCGGAATTAAAAAAGACGAGCTGGCGCTGGCGCTGGCTCGCCATGCCACCAGTAAAATCGCCTCGCTTGACGATCTCGAAGCGATTATCAGCCTCGGATTTCGCGGCGAAGCGCTGGCAAGTATCAGCTCGGTTTCGCGTTTAACCCTCACGTCACGTACCGCGGAACAGGCGGAAGCCTGGCAGGCCTATGCCGAAGGGCGTGATATGGACGTGACGGTAAAACCGGCGGCGCATCCGGTCGGCACCACGCTGGAGGTGCTGGACTTGTTCTACAACACGCCGGCACGGCGCAAGTTTATGCGCACCGAGAAAACCGAGTTCAACCACATTGACGAAATTATCCGCCGCATTGCGCTGGCGCGCTTCGACGTCACCCTTAATTTGTCGCACAACGGTAAAATGGTGCGCCAGTACCGCGCGGTTGCGCAGGACGGGCAGAAGGAACGTCGATTAGGCGCGATTTGCGGCGCACCGTTTCTGGAACAGGCGTTGGCGATTGAATGGCAGCACGGCGATCTGACGCTGCGCGGCTGGGTGGCCGATCCTCACCATACCACGGCGGCGCTGGCGGAAATCCAGTACTGCTACGTGAACGGCCGCATGATGCGCGACCGGTTAATCAATCATGCGATTCGTCAGGCCTGTGAAGACAAACTGGGCGGCGATCGGCAACCGGCATTTGTGCTGTATCTGGAGATTGACCCGCATCAGGTGGATGTGAACGTGCATCCGGCGAAACATGAGGTGCGTTTCCACCAGTCGCGGCTGGTGCATGATTTCATCTATCAGGGCGTATTGAGCGTGCTACAGCAGCAGCTTGATGCGCCGCTGCCGCTGGCGGAAGAAGCGCCTGCGCCGCGTCACATCCCGGAAAACCGCGTGGCGGCCGGGCGTAATCATTTCGCTGAACCGGCCTCTGCGCGGGAACCCGCCGCGCCGCGCTATTCCACGTCGTCAGGGGCAACCGGCGGACGTCAGCCTGCTGCCAGTTGGCCGCATGCCCAGCCGGGCTACCAGAAACAGCAGGGCGAAGTGTACCGCCAGCTGTTACAGACGCCCGCTCCGCGACAACCGGCGCTTGCACCGGAAGCAGAAACGGCAGCGCCGTCACTGGCAGGGCATAGCCAGAGTTTCGGTCGCGTGCTGACCATTGTCGGCGCGGATTGCGCACTGCTTGAGCGTGACGGCAATATCCACCTGCTGGCGCTGCCCGTGGCGGAACGCTGGCTGCGTCAGGCCCAACTGACGCCGGGGCAGACGCCGGTCTGCGCCCAGCCGTTGTTGATTCCGCTGCGCTTAAAAGTGTCGGCGGAGGAGAAATCCTCGCTGGAAAAAGCGCAAACACCACTGACGGATCTGGGGATTGAATTCCAGTCAGATGCGCAGCATGTGACCATTCGTGCAGTGCCTTTACCCTTACGCCAACAAAATTTACAAATCTTGATTCCTGAACTGATAGGCTACCTCGCGCAGCAGTCAGCGTTTGACGCGGGCAATATTGCACAGTGGATTGCGCGGAATTTGATGAGTGAACATCCACAGTGGACGATGGCGCAGGCCATTACGCTGTTGGCTGATGTAGAGCGGCTATGTCCGCAACTCGTGAAGGCGCCGCCGGGTGGTCTGTTACAACCTGTTGATTTACATTCGGTTATGAACGCCCTGAAACATGAGTGATGTAAGTAAGGCGAGCCTGCCAAAGGCGATTTTTTTGATGGGGCCGACGGCCTCCGGTAAGACAGCGTTAGCAATTGAATTGCGTAAAGTTTTGCCAGTAGAGTTGATAAGCGTTGATTCCGCCCTTATTTATCGGGGGATGGACATCGGTACGGCGAAGCCGACAGCTTCAGAGTTAAAGGCCGCTCCGCACCGATTGCTGGATATTCTCGATCCGGCGCAAGCGTACTCAGCAGCGGATTTTCGCCGCGATGCATTAGCGGAAATGGCGGAGATTGCTGCGGCGGGGCGTATTCCGCTGTTAGTGGGCGGCACCATGTTGTATTTCAAGGCGTTGCTGGAGGGACTTTCGCCCTTACCGTCGGCGGAACCTGAGATCAGAGCCCGAATTGAGCAACAGGCGGCAGAGCAGGGATGGGATGCGTTGCACCGACAGCTTCAGGATATTGATCCGGTCGCTGCCGCACGGATTCATCCAAATGATCCGCAAAGACTTTCCCGGGCACTGGAAGTTTTTTTCATTTCGGGTAAAACTTTAACGGAACTGACGCAAACGTCAGGAGACGCTCTACCGTATCAGGTGCATCAGTTCGCCATCGCCCCGGCGAGCCGTGAACTGCTCCATCAGCGAATTGAGCAGCGTTTTCATCAGATGTTGGCTTCAGGTTTTGAAGCAGAAGTTCGGGCGCTTTTTGCCCGTGGAGATTTGCATACGGACTTGCCTTCCATTCGTTGTGTGGGATACCGCCAGATGTGGTCATACATTGAAGGCGAAATTTCATATGATGAAATGGTTTATAGAGGTGTTTGCGCCACGAGGCAGTTGGCGAAGCGTCAGGTAACCTGGTTGCGTGGTTGGGAAGGAGTACACTGGCTTGACAGTGAAAAGCCTGACCAGGCGCGAAACGAAGTATTGCAGGTTGTTGGTGCTATCGCGAACTGAATGTGTACAATTGAGACGTATCGTGCGCAATTTTTCAGAATCGAAAGGTTCAAAGTACAAATAAGCATATAAGGAAAAGAGAGAATGGCTAAGGGGCAATCTTTACAAGATCCGTTCCTGAACGCACTGCGTCGGGAACGTGTTCCAGTTTCTATTTATTTGGTGAATGGTATTAAGCTGCAAGGTCAAATCGAGTCTTTTGATCAATTCGTGATCCTGTTGAAAAACACGGTCAGCCAGATGGTTTACAAGCACGCGATTTCTACTGTTGTCCCGTCTCGCCCGGTTTCTCATCACAGTAACAATGCCGGTGGCGGCACCAGCAGTAACTACCATCACGGTAGCAGCGCGCAGGGTACTTCTGCGCAACAGGACAGCGAAGAAACCGAATAAGGTTTTGGCTGTTTTACACACGGGGAGCCAGGGAACCTGCGTTCCCCGCTGATATATATCGAGGGGTTGACGCTTGTTTGACCGTTATGATGCCGGTGAGCAGGCGGTACTGGTACACATCTATTTTTCGCAAGACAAAGATATGGAAGACCTCCAGGAGTTTGAGTCTCTGGTCTCTTCCGCCGGTGTCGAAGCAATGCAGGTGATTACCGGTAGCCGTAAAGCACCGCACCCGAAGTACTTTGTAGGTGAAGGTAAGGCAGTTGAAATTGCGGAAGCCGTGAAAGCGTCTAACGCTGCGGTCGTGCTTTTCGATCATGCTTTAAGCCCGGCCCAGGAGCGTAACCTGGAACGTTTGTGTGAATGTCGCGTGATCGACAGAACCGGTCTTATTTTAGATATTTTTGCTCAGCGTGCACGTACCCACGAAGGTAAGTTGCAGGTTGAACTGGCGCAGTTGCGTCATCTGGCCACGCGTCTGGTTCGTGGCTGGACCCACCTTGAAAGGCAGAAAGGCGGGATTGGTTTGCGCGGTCCGGGTGAAACCCAGCTCGAAACCGACCGTCGTTTGCTGCGTAATCGTATTGTACAAATACAGTCGCGCCTGGAGAAAGTTGAGAAGCAACGTGAGCAGGGGCGGCAGTCGCGTATAAAAGCGGATGTCCCGACGGTCTCGCTGGTGGGATATACCAACGCCGGTAAATCCACCCTTTTCAATCAGATTACTGAAGCCAGGGTGTATGCCGCAGACCAACTGTTTGCGACCCTGGACCCGACGCTGCGCCGTATCGATGTCGCAGATGTGGGGGAAACCGTACTGGCGGATACCGTAGGGTTTATCCGTCATTTACCGCACGATCTGGTGGCAGCGTTTAAAGCGACCTTGCAGGAAACCCGGCAGGCCACGCTCTTGTTACACGTTGTTGATGCCGCTGATGTGCGCGTACAGGAAAACATCGACGCAGTGGATACGGTTCTCGAAGAGATCGACGCTCACGAGATCCCAACCCTGATGGTGATGAATAAGATCGATATGCTGGACGATTTTGAACCGCGTATCGACAGGGATGAAGAGAACAAACCAATCCGTGTCTGGCTTTCCGCGCAAACAGGGGTTGGGATACCACAGCTTTTTCAGGCTTTGACGGAGCGGCTTTCCGGCGAGGTAGCGCAGCATACGTTGCGTTTGCCGCCGCAGGAAGGGCGTCTGAGAAGCCGGTTTTACCAACTTCAGGCAATAGAAAAAGAGTGGATGGAGGAGGACGGCAGCGTAAGTTTGCAGGTTCGCATGCCGATTGTCGACTGGCGTCGCCTCTGTAAACAAGAACCGGCGTTGATCGACTATGTGATCTAATGGCGGCTCGTCTGGAGCATGGAGTAATTTCGCCTTATCCCTCTCGTCGAAAGACAACGGGGATCACCGCATAACAAATATGGAGCACAAACATGGCGTGGAATCAGCCCGGTAATAACGGACAAGACCGCGACCCGTGGGGAAGCAGCAAACCTGGCGGCAACTCTGAGGGAAATGGAAACAAAGGTGGTCGCGATCAGGGGCCACCTGATCTTGATGATATCTTCCGCAAACTGAGTAAAAAGCTCGGTGGTCTGGGTGGCGGTAAAGGTACAGGCTCTGGCGGTGGTAGTTCATCGCAGGGGCCGCGCCCGCATATCGGAGGTCGTGTCGTTACCATCGCAGCGGCAGCGATCGTCATTATCTGGGCTGCCAGCGGTTTCTACACCATCAAAGAAGCGGAACGCGGCGTGGTGACACGCTTCGGTAAATTCAGCCACCTGGTTGAGCCGGGTCTGAACTGGAAGCCGACGTTTATCGATGAAGTCACTCCGGTAAACGTGGAAGCGGTTCGCGAACTGGCGGCGTCCGGTGTGATGCTGACTTCTGATGAAAACGTTGTGCGCGTTGAGATGAACGTGCAGTACCGTGTGACCGATCCGCAGCGTTATCTGTTCAGCGTGACCAGCGCGGATGACAGTCTGCGTCAGGCGACCGACAGCGCTCTGCGTGGGGTTATCGGTAAATACACGATGGACCGCATTCTGACGGAAGGTCGTACCGTTATTCGTAGCGATACCCAGCGTGAACTGGAAGAGACCATTCGTCCGTACAACATGGGTATTACCCTGCTGGACGTCAACTTCCAGGCAGCGCGTCCGCCGGAAGAGGTAAAAGCGGCGTTTGACGATGCTATCGCGGCGCGTGAGAACGAACAGCAATACATCCGTGAAGCGGAAGCGTACACCAACGAAGTTCAGCCGCGTGCGAACGGTCAGGCGCAGCGTATTCTTGAAGAAGCGCGTGCATACAGAACCCAAACCATCCTGGAAGCGCAGGGTGAAGTGGCTCGCTTCGCTAAAATTCTGCCGGAATATAAAGCCGCACCAGAGATTACTCGCGAGCGTCTGTATATCGAGACGATGGAAAAAGTGTTGAGCCATACGCGTAAAGTTCTGGTCAACGACAAAGGCGGCAATCTGATGGTTCTGCCATTGGATCAGATGCTGAAAGGCGCTAACGCGCCTGCGGCAAAAGACAGCACGGGTAACAATCTGCTGCGTCTGCCGCCGGCTTCATCGTCCAGCACGAGCGGAGCAAGCAATACCTCGTCCACCAGTCAGGGCGATATTATGGACCAACGCCGCGCTAACGCGCAGCGTAACGACTACCAGCGTCAGGGGGAATAACGATGCGTAAGTCAGTTATTGCGATTATCATCATCGTGCTGGTAGTGCTGTACATGTCTGTCTTTGTTGTCAAAGAAGGCGAGCGCGGAATTACGCTGCGTTTCGGTAAAGTTCTGCGTGACGATGAAAACAAACCGCTGGTTTATGAGCCGGGCCTGCACTTTAAGATCCCGTTCATTGAGTCGGTGAAAACGCTTGATGCGCGTATCCAGACGATGGACAACCAGGCCGATCGCTTTGTAACCAAAGAGAAAAAAGACCTGATCGTTGACTCCTACATCAAATGGCGCATCAGCGATTTCAGCCGTTACTACCTGGCGACAGGCGGCGGCGATGTTTCTCAGGCCGAAGTGCTGCTGAAACGTAAGTTCTCTGACCGTTTGCGCTCTGAGATTGGTCGTCTGGATGTGAAAGACATCGTGACCGATTCCCGTGGCCGTTTAACGCTGGAAGTGCGTGACGCGCTGAACTCCGGTTCTGCGGGAACGGAAGATGAAGTGGCGACTCCGGCGGCGGATAGCGCGATTGCCGAAGCAGCTGAACGCGTTGCGGCAGAAACCAATGGCAAAGTGCCGGTGATCAACCCGAACAGTATGGCGGCGTTAGGTATCGAAGTGGTGGATGTGCGTATCAAGCAGATCAACCTGCCGACCGAAGTATCCGAGGCGATTTACAACCGTATGCGCGCCGAGCGTGAAGCGGTAGCCCGTCGTCACCGTTCACAGGGTCAGGAAGAAGCGGAGAAACTGCGCGCGACCGCCGACTATGAAGTGACCAGAACGCTGGCGGAAGCCGAGCGTCAGGGCCGCATTTCGCGTGGTGAAGGTGATGCCGAAGCCGCGAAACTGTTTGCCGATGCCTTCAGTCAGGACCCGGACTTCTACGCCTTTATCCGTAGCCTGCGTGCTTACGAGAAGAGCTTCGAAGGCAATCAGGACGTGATGATCATGAGCCCGGACAGCGATTTCTTCCGTTACATGAAGACACCAAATACGGCAACACGTTAAAATCGTATCAACGGTTTTAGATGAACAAAACCACCGGCATCCTCAGGGAGGCGGTGGTTTTCTTTTTATATAAGGACGATGGATGAATTCAACTATCTGGCTGGCGCTTGCCCTCGTTTTGGTACTGGAAGGTTTAGGCCCGATGCTGTATCCCCGCGCCTGGAAGAAAATGATCTCTGCCATGACGCAACTGCCGGAAAATGTTTTACGTCGTTTTGGCGGCGGTCTTGTGGTTGCCGGAGTTGTTGTCTACTACATGTTGAGGAAAACGATTGGCTGATCAAAAAGTAGTCGTATTTGCCGATCTTAGCATGCAAAAAGTGCTGTATATCTGAAAAAGCGATGGTAGAATCCATTTTTAAGCAAACGGTGATTTTGAAAAATGGGTAACAACGTCGTCGTACTGGGCACCCAATGGGGTGACGAAGGTAAAGGAAAGATCGTCGATCTTCTGACTGAACGGGCTAAATATGTTGTACGCTACCAGGGCGGTCACAACGCAGGCCATACTCTCGTAATCAACGGTGAAAAAACCGTCCTCCATCTTATTCCATCAGGTATTCTTCGTGAGAATGTTACCAGCATCATCGGTAACGGCGTTGTGCTGTCTCCGGCTGCGCTGATGAAAGAGATGAAAGGACTGGAAGACCGTGGTATCCCTGTCCGTGAGCGCCTGCTGCTGTCTGAAGCCTGTCCGCTGATCCTTGATTATCACGTAGCGCTGGATAACGCGCGTGAGAAAGCGCGTGGCGCGAAAGCGATCGGCACCACCGGTCGTGGTATCGGTCCGGCTTATGAAGACAAAGTGGCTCGTCGCGGTCTGCGCGTTGGCGATCTGTTCGATAAAGCTACCTTCGCTGTAAAACTGAAAGAAGTGATGGAATATCACAACTTCCAGCTGGTGAACTTCTACAAAGTGGAAGCCGTTGACTACCAGAAAGTGCTGGATGATGTGATGGCAATTGCCGACATCCTGACCTCTATGGTTGTTGATGTTTCCGATCTGCTGGACCAGGCGCGTAAGCGTGGCGATTTCGTCATGTTCGAAGGCGCGCAGGGTACGCTGTTGGATATCGACCACGGTACTTATCCGTACGTTACCTCCTCTAACACCACTGCGGGTGGCGTAGCGACCGGTTCTGGCCTGGGGCCGCGTTATGTGGACTACGTTCTGGGTATCATCAAAGCTTACTCCACTCGCGTGGGCGCGGGTCCGTTCCCGACTGAGCTGTTTGATGACACCGGCGAGTTCCTGTGCAAGCAGGGTAACGAATACGGTGCCACCACCGGTCGTCGTCGTCGTACCGGCTGGCTGGACTCCGTTGCTGTGCGCCGTGCGGTGCAGATCAATTCCCTGTCTGGCTTCTGCCTGACCAAACTGGACGTGCTGGACGGCCTGGAAGAGGTGAAAATCTGCGTGGCTTACCGTATGCCGGATGGCCGTGAAGTGACCACCACACCGCTGGCAGCGGATGACTGGGAAGGCATCGAGCCGATCTACGAAACCATGCCGGGTTGGTCTGAGTCCACCTTTGGCGTGAAGGATCGCAGCGGCCTGCCGCAGGCGGCGCTGAACTACATCAAACGTATCGAAGAACTGACCGGCGTGCCGATTGATATTATTTCTACCGGCCCGGACCGTACTGAAACGATGATTCTGCGTGACCCGTTTGACGCATAATTTGGGGTCATGGCGCAGTGCCTGATGGTGCTGCGCTTATCAGGCCTGTTCACACTGTAGGCCGGATAAGGCGCTTTTCACCGCTATCCGGCTTAATACAGCGTAAGATCCTCGCTTTTTTCCTTCCCGAACTGAAATAAATTAGCGACCTGGCTGGTGGCTGGTTTATCATCAATGTAATTAATACAACCTGGTTTATCCCGTTTTCCCCTTTTCCTGAGGTTGATGTGCAGTTAACGAGTTTCACCGATTACGGATTACGTGCGCTAATCTATATGGCGTCGCTACCCGAAGGACGTATGACCAGTATTTCTGAGGTGACAGAAGTCTACGGCGTGTCCCGTAATCATATGGTCAAAATAATCAATCAACTTAGCCGGGCGGGCTTCGTTACTGCTATTCGAGGAAAAAATGGCGGTATCCGCCTGGGTAAACCGGCTAATGTTATTGTTATCGGTGATGTGGTTCGTGAGCTGGAACCTTTATCTCTGGTAAATTGCAGCAGCGAATTTTGCCACATTACTCCTGCCTGCCGACTCAAGCAGGCACTTTCGAAGGCCGTGCAAAGTTTTCTCAAGGAACTGGATAACTACACGCTTGCCGATTTGGTTGAAGAGAATCAACCGCTTTATAAATTATTGCTGGTGGAGTGACGAAAATCTTCATCAGAGCTGACAACGGAGGAACCGCCATGTCACAAGATCCTTTCCTGGAACGTGAAGCTGAAAAATACGCTAACCCTATCCCGAGCCGGGAATTTATCCTCGAACATTTAACAAAACGTGAAAAACCAGCCAACCGTGATGAGTTGGCTGCGGAACTGAACATTGAAGGTGAAGAGCAGCAGGAAGCCCTGCGCCGCCGTCTGCGCGCGATGGAACGCGACGGACAGCTGGTCTTTACCCGCCGCCAGTGCTATGCGCTGCCGGAACGCCTCGACCTGCTGAAAGGTACCGTTATCGGCCACCGTGATGGCTACGGCTTTTTGCGTGTCGAAGGACGTAAAGATGACCTGTATCTCTCCAGTGAGCAGATGAAAACCTGCATTCATGGCGATCAGGTACTGGCGCAGCCGCTGGGGGCCGATCGTAAAGGCCGCCGCGAAGCGCGTATCGTGCGCGTTCTGGTGCCGAAAACCAGCCAGATTGTCGGTCGTTACTTTACCGATGCTGGCGTGGGCTTTGTGGTGCCGGACGATAGCCGTCTGAGCTTCGACATCCTGATCCCGCCTGAAGAGGTGATGGGCGCGCGCATGGGCTTTGTGGTGGTGGTGGAACTCACCCAGCGCCCGACCCGCCGCACTAAAGCGGTCGGTAAAATCGTTGAGGTTCTCGGCGATAACATGGGCACTGGCATGGCTGTCGATATGGCGCTGCGCACCCATGAAATTCCTTATATCTGGCCGCAGGCGGTAGAACAGCAGATCGCCGGTCTGAAAGAAGAAGTGCCGGAAGAGGCGAAAGCAGGCCGTGTGGATCTGCGCGACTTACCCCTGGTGACGATTGATGGCGAAGACGCCCGTGACTTTGACGATGCGGTTTACTGCGAGAAGAAACGCGGTGGCGGCTGGCGCCTGTGGGTGGCTATCGCTGACGTAAGTTATTACGTGCGTCCGCCAACGCCGCTGGATCGCGAAGCGCGCAACCGTGGGACGTCGGTCTATTTCCCGTCGCAGGTTGTGCCGATGCTGCCGGAAGTGCTCTCCAATGGCCTGTGTTCGCTGAATCCACAGGTTGACCGCCTGTGTATGGTCTGCGAAATGACCGTTTCATCAAAAGGGCGTTTAACCGGCTATAAATTCTACGAAGCGGTGATGAGTTCCCATGCGCGCCTGACGTATACCAAAGTCTGGCATATGCTACAGGGCGACCAGGACCTGCGCGAGCAGTATGCGCCGCTGGTCAGGCACATCGAAGAGCTGCATAACCTCTACAAAGTGCTGGATAACGCCCGCGAAGAGCGTGGCGGCATCTCATTTGAAAGCGAAGAAGCGAAGTTTATCTTCAATGCTGAACGTCGCATTGAACGTATCGAGCAGACGCAGCGTAATGACGCACACAAGCTGATCGAAGAATGCATGATTCTGGCGAATATCTCGGCGGCGCGATTCGTTGAGAAAGCCAAAGAGCCTGCGCTGTTCCGTATCCACGACAAGCCGAGCACCGAGGCGATTACCTCCTTCCGTTCCGTTCTGGCGGAGCTGGGGCTGGAATTGCCGGGCGGCAATAAGCCGGAACCGCGTGATTATGCGGAGCTGCTGGAGTCGATTGCCGACAGGCCTGACGCGGAAATGCTGCAAACCATGCTGCTGCGCTCAATGAAACAGGCAATTTACGATCCAGAAAACCGTGGCCACTTTGGTCTGGCATTGCAGTCTTACGCGCACTTTACCTCGCCGATCCGCCGTTATCCTGACCTGTCGCTGCACCGTGCCATTAAGTATCTGCTGGCGCATGAGCAAGGGCATAAGGGCAACACGACGGAAACGGGCGGCTACCACTATTCGATGGAAGAGATGCTGCAACTGGGCCAGCACTGTTCTATGACCGAGCGCCGTGCTGACGAAGCCACGCGCGACGTCTCTGACTGGCTGAAGTGTGACTTCATGCTGGATCAGGTGGGGAACGTCTTTAAAGGGGTGATTTCCAGCGTAACCGGGTTCGGCTTCTTTGTTCGTCTGGATGAGCTGTTTATTGATGGTCTGGTACACGTCTCTTCGCTGGATAACGATTACTACCGTTTCGATCAGGTAGGGCAGCGTCTGATGGGGGAATCCAGCGGCCAGACCTACCGTCTGGGCGACCGCGTGGAAGTCCGCGTTGAAGCGGTCAATATGGATGAGCGTAAAATTGATTTTAGCCTGATCTCCAGCGAACGCGCCCCGCGCAACGTCGGTAAAACCGCGCGTGAGAAAGCGAAAAGAGGCGAAACGGCTAAAAATGCCGGTAAGCGTCGTCAGGTGGGCAAAAAGGTGAATTTCGAACCGGATAGCGCCTTCCGCGGCGAGAAAGCGAAAGGTAAGGCGAAGAAAGAGAAGAAAGCCAAAAATCCATCGGCAAAGACGCAGAAAATCGCTGCCGCGACAAAAGCGAAGCGCGCGGCGAAGAAAAAGTCAGCTGAGTAATTTCCCCCTCTCCCCCTGCGTGGAGAGGGCGTTTGTACTGTAGACCGGGCAGGCATCGCGCCGCCCGGCAAAATTGATCAATGAGAACCATCAATGAGTGAAATGATTTACGGCATCCACGCGGTGCAGGCTCTGCTGGAACGTGCGCCAGAGCGCTTTCAGGACGTCTTTATTCTGAAAGGGCGGGAAGATAAACGCCTGCTGCCGCTGATCCATGCGCTGGAAGCGCAGGGCGTGGTGATCCAACTGGCGAACCGCCAGTATCTTGATGAAAAAAGCGAGGGTGCGGTACATCAGGGGATCATTGCGCGCGTGAAGCCGGGACGCCAGTATCAGGAAAACGATCTTCCTGATCTGATCGCGAAGTTCGACAATCCCTTCCTGCTGATCCTCGACGGCGTGACCGATCCGCATAACCTCGGCGCCTGTCTGCGTAGCGCAGACGCCGCTGGCGTACATGCGGTCATTGTGCCGAAAGATCGTTCCGCACAGCTTAACGCAACGGCGAAAAAGGTGGCCTGCGGCGCAGCCGAAAGCGTACCGCTGATCCGTGTGACCAACCTGGCGCGTACCATGCGTCTGTTGCAGGAAGAGAATATCTGGATTGTCGGTACGGCGGGCGAAGCTGACCATACGCTGTTCCAGAGCAAAATGACCGGCCGGATGGCGCTGGTGATGGGCGCTGAAGGCGAAGGGATGCGTCGTCTGACCCGCGAGCACTGTGATGAGCTGATCAGCATTCCGATGGCGGGCAGCGTGTCGTCGCTGAACGTCTCCGTCGCGACCGGGATCTGCTTGTTTGAAGCGGTGCGACAGCGCAGCTAAGCGCTTTTGACTGATGAAGCCATCCCTCGGGATGGCTTTTTTGTGACCGTTATCCCAGGCGTGTCCCCCGCAGGCTGACCATACTTAATGCGACTGCCATTGACGGAGGGAAACACAATGCACTGGCAAACGCATACCGTTTTTAACCAACCGGCACCGCTCAACAACAGCAATTTATTCCTGTCTGATGGCGCGCTTTGCGAGGCGGTCGCCCGTGAAGGCGCGGGCTGGGACAGCGATCTTCTCGCCAGCATCGGTCAACAACTGGGCACTGCGGAGTCGCTGGAGCTGGGGCGGCTGGCGAACGCCTTTCCACCTGAACTGCTACGTTACGATCCACAAGGGCAGCGGCTGGACGATGTTCGTTTTCATCCCGCCTGGCATCTGCTGATGCAGGGCTTGTGCGCTAACCGCGTGCATAACCTGGCCTGGGAAGAGAACGCCAGACAGGGGGCGTTTGTCGCGCGGGCTGCGCGTTTCATGCTGCATGCGCAGGTGGAAGCGGGCACGTTGTGTCCAGTTACGATGACTTTTGCCGCCACGCCGCTGCTGCTACAGATGCTGCCATCCCCCTTCCACGACTGGTTAACGCCGCTATGCAGCGATCGCTATGATTCACACCTCCTGCCCGGAGGGCAAAAACGCGGCCTGCTGATTGGCATGGGCATGACGGAAAAGCAGGGCGGCTCCGATGTGCTGAGTAACACCACCCGGGCAGAGCGACTGGACGACGGCACCTGGCGCCTGGTGGGGCACAAATGGTTTTTCTCCGTGCCGCAAAGTGACGCGCACCTGGTGCTGGCGCAGACGAAAGGCGGATTATCCTGCTTTTTTGTCCCGCGTTTTTTGCCTGACGGGCAGCGAAACGGCGTTCGCCTTGAGCGACTGAAAGACAAACTGGGCAACCGCTCTAATGCCAGTTGCGAGGTTGAGTTTCAGGATGCGGTAGGCTGGCTACTGGGTGAGGAAGGTGAGGGGATTCGTCACATACTGAAGATGGGAGGGATGACCCGCTTTGATTGCGCGCTGGGCAGTCATAGTATGATGCGCCGGGCGTTTTCCGTGGCGATTTACCACGCGCATCAGCGGCAGGTGTTCGGCAAATCTTTGATTGATCAGCCCATGATGCGGCAGGTTTTAAGTCGTATGGCGCTCCAGCTTGAAGGCCAGACGGCGCTGCTGTTTCGTCTGGCTCGCGCGTGGGATCGTCGCAGCGACCCGAAAGAAGCGCTCCGGGTGCGTTTGTTCACGCCAGCCGCGAAGTTTGCTATTTGCAAAAGCGGTATTCCCTTTGTTGCCGAGGCGATGGAAGTGCTCGGTGGCGTTGGCTATTGCGAGGAGAGCGAGCTGCCGCGCCTGTATCGTGAGATGCCGGTCAACAGCATCTGGGAAGGGTCGGGAAACGTCATGTGTCTGGACGTGCTGCGGGTGCTGAGTAAACAGACCGGCGTCTATGAGCTGCTCAACGAGGCTTTTGCGGAGGTCAAAGGGCAGGATCGGCATTATGATCGGGCGGTACGTCAGCTGCAACAGCGCTTGCGCAAACCCGATGAAGCGCAGGGACGGGAGATAACGCAGCAGCTGTTCCTGCTCGGTTGCGGGGCGCAAATGCTGCGCTATGCTTCTCCGCCGTTGGCACAGGCCTGGTGCCAAATGATGCTGGACACGCGCGGCGTGTTACGCCTGTCTGAACAGGTGCAAAATGATCTGTTGCTGCGGGCAACGGGGGGATTGCGATAACGATTTGCCTGATGGCGGCGCGGGCGCGTCTTATCATGCCTGCGATCGGTGCAGGCCAGATAAGTTTACGCCATCAGGCAATCTGTTACGCATAAAGTATGGCTTGTACGCGCCAGTTATCGGGCTGCTGTTCTTCGTACATCTGGATAATCCGATACCACGAAGCGCCCTGCTCATCGGCTTTTAACGCAATGATACGTTCCACATCCTGCTGATTTCCCGAAATATTACTCACGGATATCAGACCAATTTCATTCAGGCCCGTTACGCAGTCCGCGCTGGCGAATTCGGCAGACTGCGCCGTCGTACTCACCAGACCGGCAGAAAGCAGCAGTGAGGATAAGGCAAGAGATCGTTTCATCGTCAGCTCCTTTTACGTGACCCCGCATTCAACAGGGCATTCCATTGCGGTCATCCCATGATTTCATTGTGCACAGGTAAACGCATAGAGGCGCAAAGCAATGTAAAGCTGACTAAATTTCAACCTTCCGCTATTTACGATACAGGATGGCTTGCGAATACCATTGGCCTGTTACGATGGTTTCATCAACCAACAAAATAACGTAATAATCTGCTTTAGCGGCGGCGGCTTTCGCTCTGATCTCTGCCACAGCATCGTCAGGAGAACCCCGAACCATTGAGCTTACCGTTCCCAGGCGCTGCAACCCTTGTGTCTGGTCACGGCGAATTTCCTGAGGATGGTCAGCGACTGGCGGTGCTGGTTGCGGCGTCCCTTGCAATACGCTACAGGCGCTTAAAAACAGTACCAGCATCAATGGGGCGAACCGTCGCATAACTCTATCTCGTTTACTGATAGCCATAGTGTAGTGCCTTATTAATTTCCTTTAGGGGGAATGTTCCCAAATTGTTATCTCTCACGCGATTTTCGAATGAAAATAGAGTGAAAGCGTAATCCACTTCTCAACATTATGAATCATTGCCGTACTCATTAACTTGAGTTATGTATTTCTCCGTGGCATATCAGAGAAAGGGGGATATATGATAAAAATAGAAACACGGTACCTGGCAGGACATTCCATACTCCACGCGTTTCCTGACGGTAAACGTGACACGCCCCTTCCATGTATTATTTTTTACCACGGTTTTACCTCTTCCAGCCTGGTCTATAGCTACTTTGCGGTTGCCCTGGCGCAGGCCGGGTTCCGGGTTATCATGCCGGATGCGCCTGAGCATGGCGCGCGGTTTAGCGGTGATGCGCAGGGGCGAATGACCCAATTCTGGCAGATTCTGCGGCAAAACATGCAGGAATTCGCTGCGTTACGTGCGGCAGTTCAACAGGAAAACTGGGTGCTGGAAGAACGTCTGGCCGTGGGGGGCGCATCAATGGGCGGTATGACAGCGCTGGGGGTCATGGCCCGCCACCCGGAGGTAAAATGCGTCGCCAGCCTGATGGGGTCGGGTTATTTCACCCGACTGGCGCATACGCTTTTTCCGCCATTAATTCCTGAGACGCCGGAGCAACAGCGAGAATTTGACGACATTATTGCTCCCCTGGCTGAGTGGGAGGTGGCGCATCAGTTGCCAAAACTGGCCGACCGGCCGCTGCTGCTATGGCATGGACAGGAAGATGACGTCGTCCCTGCGGTGGAAACGTTCCGCTTACAACAGGCGCTGATTCAGGCGAACAGGGATCAGAACCTGACCTGTCTGTGGGAAGCAGGCGTACGCCACCGTATTACGCCAGAGGCGCTGGCGGCAACGGTGTCGTTTTTCCGCCAGCATCTTTAAACGCGCAGAATGCTAACGCCTTGCGCTTCAAGCTGTTGCAGAATGTCAGGGTTAGCATTTTTGCCCGTAATCAGCGTGTCGATTTGATCAGCGCGGCTGAACAACATGCCTGCGCGCTCGCCGATCTTGCTGCTATCCACCAGCACCACCAGCTTCCCGACCACGCTGAGCATTTTCTGCTCGGCCATAGCGGTGAGCATATCGGTTTTATACAGACCGTCTGCGGTCAGGCCTTTGCCGCTGGTAAACATCCAGTGCCCGGCATACAGGCTGTTTTCGCTGCCCTGGGGGCTAAGCGTGATGGACTGGCTCTTGTTGTACTGACCTCCCATGATGATCACGCTTTCATGTTCCTGATCGATCAGATAGTTCGCCAGCGGGAGATAGTTGGTGATGATCTGCACCGGCTTACCGCATATTTCTCTGCCCAGCAGAAAGGCGGTCGATCCACAGTTGATCACCACGCTTTCCCCAGGATTCACCAGTTGCGCTGCCGCTTTAGCAATGCGCACTTTTTCATCGTGGTTCTGCGCCTGATGCAGATTCATCGGCGTCCAGCGCGGACGTTGCTGAGCGATCGCTTCGGCGCCATTACGCACTTTTTTGAGCTTTCCGCTCTCATCGAGCTTGTTGATATCCCGACGCGCCGTGGCCGGGGAGATCCCCAGACGTTCGATCACATTCTCGACGGTAACAAAGCCCAATTGCGCCAGCATATCCAGCAATATTTGATGTCTTTGTGCTTCAGTCATGAGCTATTCCGATACGAATTGATTTTAAAAGATGATATTTGAAATAGCCTGAAAATACTAAAGTAAATATAGAAAAATGCCGGGAAAACCCGGCATCGGAGAACAATTACAGGAAGGATTTGAACGGTAAATCCGGTTCCATCGTGAAGCAGTCATCAAAACCACGCGGGTAGTGATATTCAAAATTGTCTTTATCCAGTGGCCAGGTGAACTTACCGCCAACCTGCCAGATAAACGGCTTGAAGCCATACTTCAGGCGATCTTTTTTCATTTCCCACAGAACGCGAATTTCCTGCGGATCGGCCTGGAAGTTCGACCAGATATCATGGTGGAACGGAATCACAACTTTCGTGTTCAGCGCTTCCGCCATACGCAGCATGTCGGCGCTGGTCATCTTGTCGGTGATGCCACGCGGGTTCTCGCCATAGGAGCCGAGCGCCACGTCGATCTGATGCTCATTGCCGTGCTTCGCATAGTAGTTGGAGTAGTGAGAGTCGCCGCTGTGATACAGCGTACCGCCCGGCGTTTTGAACAGGTAGTTCACCGCGCGCGCATCCATGCCGTCCGGCAGTACGCCCGCCGCCTTTTGATCGGCCGGAAGCGTGATGAGCGCAGTACGATCAAACGCATCAAGCGCATGAATTTCGATGTCTTTCACTTTCACAACATCGCCCGGTTTGACCACGATGCAGCGCTCTTTCGGCACGCCCCAGCCAATCCACAGGTCAACGCAGGTTTGCGGCCCGATGAAAGGCACATCGTCAGCGCAGTTTTGCATCACCGCTGCGGCGACGTTGACGTCGATATGATCGTTATGATCGTGAGTGGCCAGCACGGCATCGATCTGGCGAATCGCGAAAGGATCGAGAACAAACGGCGTGGTGCGCAGGTTCGGCTGCAATTTCTTCACCCCAGCCATGCGCTGCATCTGATGGCCCGTTTTCATCAACGGATTGCCGTGGCTTTGTTTGCCGGTGCCGCACCAGAAATCAACGCATACGTTGGTGCCGCCTTCTGATTTCAGCCAGATGCCGGTGCAACCGAGCCACCACATAGCAAATGTGCCGGGCGCGACCTGTTCCTGTTCGATCTCTTCATTCAGCCAGCTTCCCCACTCAGGAAAGGTGCTCAGGATCCATGATTCACGCGTGATACTTTTCACTTTACTCATCGCATTTACCTTCATGTTTGTTCAAATTGAATCAGTGTGTGATTGGTTTTGATTAATCCTGACATTATTTTTTCAAGATGGCAACGGCATATTTTTGCTTGTGAAGGGCGGTCTGGAAGTAAAGGAGAACGTAATGAAGGGCGTATAACTATTGAAATTAAATATATCTATTTGATTAAAATGAGTTTTATTGATGGCTGGTTAACGTCGGGTTAATCCTTTTCTGAAGTGTGGGAATTATTTGCGTGGTGCGTCACAATTAATCAAATTCAATCTTGTTGTGATTACTTTTGAAAATTAGAGTGGTGACACAACAACCTGAGCGTACGCAGAGCTCAGCAACTTCGTCTACTGGAGATCGTTATGGAGATCCTCTACAACATCTTTACCGTTTTCTTTAACCAGGTTATGACCAATGCTCCGCTGCTACTGGGTATTGTCACCTGTCTGGGCTATATCCTCCTACGCAAAAGTGTCAGCGTTATTATCAAAGGTACGATAAAAACCATTATTGGTTTCATGTTATTACAGGCAGGGTCCGGCATCCTGACCAGTACCTTTAAGCCCGTCGTGGCGAAGATGTCTGAGGTGTATGGCATCAACGGCGCGATTTCTGATACTTACGCCTCCATGATGGCGACGATCGAACGCATGGGCGATGCCTACAGTTGGGTCGGGTATGCCGTGCTGTTAGCGCTGGCATTGAATATCGGCTACGTGCTGCTGCGCCGGATTACCGGGATTCGCACCATCATGCTTACCGGGCATATCATGTTCCAGCAGGCGGGGCTGATCGCGGTGTTCTTCTACATCTTCGGTTATCCGATGTGGACCACCATTATCTGCACGGCGGTTCTGGTGTCCCTGTATTGGGGGATCACCTCCAATATGATGTATAAGCCGACGCAGGAAGTTACAGACGGCTGTGGTTTCTCCATTGGTCACCAGCAACAGTTTGCCGCATGGCTGGCGTATAAAGTCGCGCCATATCTCGGTAAAAAAGAAGAGAGCGTTGAAGATCTCAAACTGCCCGGCTGGCTGAATATCTTCCACGACAATATCGTCTCCACGGCAATTGTCATGACCATCTTCTTCGGCGCGATCCTGCTCTCTTTTGGCCTGGATGTGGTTCAGGCGATGGCGGGTAAAACGCACTGGTCTATCTATATCCTGCAAACCGGCTTCCAGTTCGCTGTCGCTATTTTCATCATCACGCAGGGCGTGCGCATGTTTGTCGCAGAACTGTCCGAAGCATTTAACGGTATCTCTCAGCGTCTGATCCCCGGTGCTGTGCTGGCGATTGACTGTGCGGCGATTTATAGCTTCGCGCCGAACGCGGTGGTCTGGGGCTTTATGTGGGGCACGATTGGTCAGCTGATCGCCGTTGGTATTCTGGTAGGTTGCGGTTCTTCCATTCTGATTATCCCTGGCTTTATCCCAATGTTCTTCTCTAACGCCACGATTGGCGTGTTCGCTAACCACTTTGGCGGCTGGCGCGCGGCGCTCAAGATTTGCCTGGTTATGGGCATGATCGAAATCTTTGGCTGCGTCTGGGCGGTGAAACTGACCGGTATGAGCGCCTGGATGGGAATGGCGGACTGGTCGATTCTGGCGCCTCCGATGATGCAAGGCTTCGTCAGCATCGGGCTGATGTTTATGAGCGTCATGATACTGATTTCACTGGCTTATATGTTCTTCGCAGGGCGCACATTGCGCGCTGAAGAAGATGCAGAAAAACAACTGGCAGAACACTCTGCTTAATAAGGAGTTCCGATTATGACCGTACGTATTCTGGCTGTTTGTGGTTGTGGGCAAGGTAGTTCAATGATCATGAAAATGAAAGTTGACCAGTTTCTGACGCAGCAGGGCGTTGCGCACACGGTAAATAGCTGCGCAGTGGGTGAGTACAAAAGTGAGCTGAACGGCGCGGACATCATTATTGCCTCGACGCACGTCGCCAGCGAAATCACCGTCTCCGGTAATAAATATGTGGTGGGCGTGCGCAATATGCTTTCCGCCGCTGATTTTGGTCCGAAACTGATGGAAGTGATCAAAGAGCACTTTCCGAACGACCTGAAATAAGGACGCAGCATGAAATTACGTGATTCGCTGGCGGAGAATAAGTCCATTCGCCTGAATGCAGAAGCGAGCACCTGGCAGGAGGCGGTGAAAATCGGCGTAGACCTGCTGGTGGAAGCAGATGTTGTGGAGCCGCGTTACTACCAGGCCATTCTTGATGGCGTAGAGCGTTTTGGTCCGTATTTTGTGATTGCGCCAGGCCTGGCGATGCCGCATGGCCGCCCGGAAGAGGGCGTCAAAAAAACCGGCTTCGCGCTGGTGACGCTGAAAACGCCGATGGTCTTCAACCACGAAGATAATGACCCGGTCGATATCCTCATCACGCTGGCGGCAGTGGATGCCCGCGCGCATCAGGAAGACGGCATCATGCAAATCGTCAACCTGTTTGAAGATGAAGCCAACTTTGACCGTTTACGCGCCTGCCGTACCGAGCAGGATGTGCTGGATTTAATTGATAACGCCACTGCGGCGGCAGTTTAAGTAAGGAATAGAAATGTCATTACCTATGTTGCAAGTTGCGCTGGATAACCAGACGCTGTCCCACGCTTACGAAACGACCCGCCTGATCGCGGAAGAAGTCGATATTATCGAAGTTGGCACCATCCTGTGCGTGGGTGAAGGCGTACGTGCGGTACGCGATCTGAAAGCGCTCTATCCGCATAAGATCGTGCTGGCTGACGCCAAAATTGCGGACGCGGGGAAAATTCTTTCTCGTATGTGCTTTGAAGCCAACGCGGATTGGGTGACGGTTATCTGCTGCGCGGATATCAACACCGCCAAAGGCGCGCTGGAAGTGGCGCAAGAGTTTAACGGCGATGTGCAGATTGAACTGACCGGCTACTGGACCTGGGAGCAGGCGCAGGAGTGGCGCGATGCGGGGATTCAGCAGGTGGTTTATCACCGTAGCCGTGATGCACAGGCCGCTGGCGTGGCCTGGGGCGAAGCGGATATCAGCGCGATCAAACGTCTCTCTGATATGGGCTTTAAAGTGACTGTGACCGGCGGCCTGGCGCTGGAAGACCTGCCGCTGTTTAAGGGCATTCCAATCCATGTCTTTATTGCCGGTCGCAGCATTCGCGACGCCGCCTCTCCGGTTGAAGCCGCGCGTCAGTTCAAACGTTCTATCGCCCAGTTGTGGGGATAAGGAGCGGATATGCTGTCTAAACAGACTCCGCTTGGCATCTACGAAAAAGCGCTCCCCGCCGGGGAGTGCTGGTTGGATCGCCTGCGGCTGGCGAAAGAACTGGGCTTCGATTTCGTTGAAATGTCTGTCGATGAAACCGATGCCCGCCTGGCGCGCCTCGACTGGAACCGTGAGCAGCGCCTGGCGCTGGTGAGCGCTATCGCTGAGACCGGCGTGCGGGTGCCGTCCATGTGCCTGAGCGCGCATCGTCGCTTTCCGTTGGGCAGCGAAGATGATGCTGTACGTGCGCAAGGGCTGGAGATCATGCGTAAAGCCATTCAGTTTGCGCAGGATATTGGTATTCGCGTCATCCAGCTTGCGGGTTACGACGTGTACTATCAGGAGGCCAACAATGAAACGCGCCGTCGTTTTCGTGATGGGCTGAAAGAGAGCGTCGAGATGGCAAGCCGTGCCCAGGTCACGCTGGCGATGGAGATCATGGATTACCCTCTGATGAACTCCATCAGCAAAGCGCTGGGTTATGCGCACTATCTTAATAACCCGTGGTTCCAGCTTTATCCTGATATTGGCAACCTGTCAGCCTGGGATAACGATGTGCAGATGGAGTTGCAGGCTGGAATGGGGCATATCGTCGCGGTTCATGTCAAAGATACGAAGCCAGGCGTGTTCAAGAACGTGCCGTTTGGTGAAGGTGTCGTCGATTTTGAACGCTGTTTCGCCACGCTCAAGCAGAGTGGGTATTGCGGGCCATACCTGATTGAGATGTGGAGTGAAACGTCGGACGATCCGGCGCGTGAGGTGGCGAAAGCGCGTGATTGGGTGAAAGCGCGTATGGCCAGCGCCGGTCTGGTGGAGACAGCATAATGCAAAAACTCAGGCAGCACGTTTTTGAAGCCAATATGGATTTGCCGCGTTATGGCCTGGTGACTTTCACCTGGGGCAACGTCAGCGCGATCGACAGGGAGCGTGGGCTGGTGGTCATTAAGCCTAGCGGGGTGGCTTATGAAACCATGAAAGCGGACGATATGGTGGTGGTGGATCTCCAGGGCAATGTGGTGGAAGGGCAGTGGCGGCCTTCTTCCGATACCGCCACGCATCTGGCGCTGTACCGTCGTTACCCTTCGCTGGGCGGCATTGTGCACACGCACTCTACGCATGCCACGGCGTGGGCGCAGGCAGGGCTGGCGATCCCGGCGCTGGGCACAACCCATGCGGACTACTTCTTTGGCGATATCCCCTGTACCAGGGCGTTAACCGAAGAAGAAGTGCAGGGTGAATATGAGCTGAACACCGGCCATGTGATTATCGAAACGCTGGGTGATGGTCAGCCGCTGCATACGCCTGGCGTCGTGGTGTATCAGCACGGGCCGTTCGCCTGGGGCAAAGATGCGCATGATGCCGTGCATAATGCGGTGGTGATGGAAGAGGTCGCGCGGATGGCATGGATTGCTCGCGGTATCAATCCGGCGCTCAGCCCGATCGACGATTATTTAATGAATAAACATTTTATGCGTAAGCATGGGCCTGACGCCTATTACGGACAAAAGTAAGACACGTGCCCTGGAATCATTACTTCCTTCGGGATGTTACCGGCCTGATTCCGGGGCCGCTTTTGCCATAAAAAAGCCCCCGGTGAAGGGGGCAAGTCAAACTATGGCAATGTTCTCGTTGGTTTTTCCTGGTGCTAGCGATAAATATCCGCGCTGGCGCGCATGTTGCCGTTACTTCCCGGTTCCCGGGTCAGGATGGCGTGGTAGTACGTTGCGCCTCGCGCATCTGTCTCTTCATTCAATGCCTGATCTGCTTCACTTTCAGTGGCGAAGTTATGGTTTATATAAATCACGCCTAAGCTCTGCACATCATCCATATTTCGTGCCTGGTGATTATCGATTTTGATGGCTGCCATCGCGTTTGCACTGAGCAAAAGCGCAGCCAGAAGGGTCATAACACGCGCTCGCATACTGTACCTCCTCGACTGCTGTGTCTGGTTAGCAATATCTCCTGTAAGTGAATTGCTTCTGATTTAATTTTAATCGCTACCAGCGAAGTCGATAGCGACCATTTCTGATGCAGTTGTTCAAAAAATTGGCGCGATGCCATGTGATTAATTTTAAATCACATGGTTAACCTGTCTTTGCGCTTCGTGTGAATTTTTGCGCAATCAACTTGTGTTTCCTCATGGGCGCAAGTATTATGACGCGTCATTTTTCAGCCGACCTTTAACACGTTCCTTGCCTCCCCGGGATTCGGCTGACCCAGACAGGAGGCTGAATAATCCGTAAGGAGCAATTCGATGCGTCATTACGAAATCGTTTTTATGGTCCATCCTGACCAGAGCGAACAGGTTCCGGGCATGATCGAGCGCTACACTGGTGCAATCACTGGTGCAGAAGGTAAGATCCACCGTCTGGAAGACTGGGGCCGCCGTCAGCTGGCTTACCCGATCAACAAACTGCACAAAGCTCACTACGTTCTGCTGAACGTTGAAGCGCCGCAGGAAGTGATCGATGAGCTGGAAACTAACTTCCGCTTCAACGATGCCGTTATCCGTAGCATGGTAATGCGTACTAAGCACGCTGTTACCGAAGCATCTCCGATGGTTAAAGCGAAAGACGAGCGCCGTGAGCGTCGCGATGATTTCGCAAACGAAACCGCAGATGATGCAGATGCTGGGGATTCTGAAGAGTAATTTCTGATGACCAACCGTCTGGCGTTGTCCGGCACCGTGTGCAGGATGCCCCTTCGAAAGGTCAGTCCATCAGGAATTCCGCACTGCCAGTTCGTGCTTGAGCATCGTTCTGTGCAGGAGGAAGCCGGGTTTCACCGGCAGGCGTGGTGTCAAATGCCCGTTATTGTTAGCGGACACGAAAACCAGGCCATTACTCACAGTATAACGGTCGGCAGCCGCATAACCGTTCAGGGGTTCATCTCTTGCCACAAGGCAAAGAACGGTCTGAGCAAAATGGTTCTGCATGCCGAGCAGATTGAATTGATAGATTCTGGAGACTAGCCATATGGCACGTTATTTCCGTCGTCGCAAGTTCTGCCGTTTCACCGCGGAAGGCGTTCAAGAGATCGACTATAAAGATATCGCTACGCTGAAAAACTACATCACCGAAAGCGGTAAGATTGTCCCAAGCCGTATCACCGGTACCCGTGCAAAATACCAGCGTCAGCTGGCTCGCGCTATCAAACGCGCTCGCTACCTGTCCCTGCTGCCGTACACTGATCGTCATCAGTAATCGGCCACGGTCCATTAATACGACTTTGAGAGGATAAGGTAATGCAAGTTATTCTGCTTGATAAAGTAGCAAACCTGGGTAGCCTGGGTGATCAGGTTAACGTTAAAGCGGGCTACGCTCGTAACTTCCTGGTACCACAGGGTAAAGCTGTTCCTGCTACCAAGAAAAACGTTGAGTTCTTCGAAGCACGTCGCGCTGAACTGGAAGCTAAACTGGCTGACGTTCTGGCTGCTGCAAATGCACGCGCAGAGAAAATCAACGCCCTGGAAACCGTAACCATCGCGTCCAAAGCTGGCGACGAAGGTAAACTGTTCGGTTCCATCGGTACTCGCGACATCGCTGACGCTGTAACAGCAGCAGGCGTTGAAGTGGCTAAGAGCGAAGTTCGTCTGCCGAACGGCGTTCTGCGTACCACTGGTGAGCACGAAGTGAACTTCCAGGTTCACAGCGAAGTATTCGCTAAACTGACTGTAAACGTAGTAGCTGAATAAGTTTTATTCTTCTATCGCGTAAAAACGCCGGCCTTGTGCTGGCGTTTTGCTTTTCTGCCCCCCTGTTTTTCGCACTGGCTATTCTTTACCCTTTTCGGGATAATAAAAAATAAAACATTATTTCAAAGTGGTGATGGAATGGAGATAACCCACCAGCAGCCCCTGTTCGCGCGTAAAAACGTTGTCTATCTGGGGGCGGCATTTTGTTGTCTGTTATGGGGAAGCGCCTACCCGGCGATAAAAAGCGGGTACGAGATCTTTCAGATTGCGACAGATGATATCCCGTCAAAAATTGTCTTTGCCGGATACCGTTTCTTGTTCGCGGGGTTATTGCTGCTGTTGCTGGCGATGGCGCAGCGTAAACCGATCGGCCGCTTAAGCCCGCGCCAGTTTGGCCAACTGACCCTGCTGGGGCTGACGCAAACCTCGCTGCAATATATCTTTTTCTATATCGGTCTGGCGTTCACCACGGGCGTGAAAGGATCGATCATGAATGCCACAGGCACTTTTTTTAGCGTGTTGCTGGCGCACTTCATCTACCAGAACGACAAACTGAGCTACAACAAAACCCTCGGCTGTATTCTTGGCTTTGCCGGGGTGATGGTGGTGAACTTCAACAGCGGGCTGATGGATTTCAGCTTTAGCCTGTTGGGTGATGGCTCCGTGGTGCTGGCTGCTTTTATTCTTTCTGCCGCGACCCTTTACGGTAAACGTATTTCGCAGACGGTTGACCCAACGGTGATGACGGGCTATCAGCTTGGCATCGGCGGCCTGGCGCTGGTGATTGGCGGCTATGCCTTCGGCGGCTCGCTCTCCGTGCACGGCCTCGCTTCTGTGGCGATTCTGGGCTATCTGACGCTGCTCTCGTCTGTTGCTTTTGCGCTGTGGAGTATTTTGCTCAAGTACAACCGCGTCGGGATGATTGCGCCGTTTAACTTCCTGATTCCGGTTTCTGGTGCGGTGCTGTCGGCGATTTTCCTCGGCGAAAATATTTTTGAATTGAAATATGCGGTTGCGCTGGTGCTGGTGTGTTCGGGGATCTGGTGGGTGAACAAGGTGAAGCGGTAACGCCTGATGGCGCTACCGCTTATCAGGCCTGCAATCGCGGGTGCCGTAGGCCGGATAAGGCGATGCCGCCATCCGGCAATTTGCGCGCTTAACGGGCGCGAATAAAGCTGCCGTTTGGCTGACGGGTAAACAGAACCTGTTGGTCATTACCGGTATCGATGGTCAATCCTGTCACCACGCCATTCGCATTCTGGCGGATCTGCACCATCTGGCCATCTTTCAGATTGCTCAGCGGCTTGCCTGCGCCTTCAACCTGCGCCATCGCGTAAACGTCCGTTGGCGGCAGGCCGTGGTCACGGAACAACTGCGCCAGCGTTTTACCTGACTCCACGCGATAGGAGCGCCACTGCTGGTCAATTCCCCCGTTCTGCTGGAAAGGCTGTGTTTGCGGCTGGGATTGCTGCGTCTGCGGCGGCTCTTCCGGTTGACCTTCCTGGATGGGTTCCGGCGCTACGGGGGCGACCTGTCCCGGATCGTTTTGCGGGGCGACCAGTTGCGCCTGAAGTTCGGCTTCCGTCGGCGGTTGCGACTGTGACTGGATATCTGTCTGGACATTACGCGTGACGACGGGCGTATCGCGGGTATCATTCGAGGGAAGCAGAAAACCGACCACCAGCACGATAGCGGCAATAATAATGCCACGGCGATGCATAGGCGGCAGCGGGTCCATGATGCGAAAATTGTCCGGTGCATGCCAGATTTTCGCCAGGGTTGGTTTTAGTTCAAAGCGCCCGGGCATGGCTTTCCTCCTGCTCCGCGTCTCGTTCCTCAATCATAGAGTATAGATGCCTAACGCTATGATGTTCGTAGTTATACCCGCTTTCGTGACATCAGCATGGGTTATTCTTATTGTTTCTTTTTCCCCGCGATTTGTCATCTCTTCCCGAGACAAAGTTTTACCGGAAGAGACGTGGCTGTTATGCTGCCCGCTACTTTACCTCCGATGAAAGGAAATATGATGGCAACCCCGACTTTTGACACTATCGAAGCGCAAGCAAGCTACGGCATTGGTTTACAGGTAGGGCAGCAGCTGAGCGAATCCGGTCTGGAAGGTCTGTTGCCTGAAGCGCTGGTGGCAGGTATCGCTGATGCGCTGGAAGGCAAACACCCGGCAGTGCCTGTTGATGTGGTGCATCGCGCGCTGCGTGAAATTCACGAACGTGCGGATGCCGTACGTCGCGAACGTTTCCAGGCAATGGCGGCAGATGGCGTCAAATATCTGGAAGAAAACCGTGAGAAAGAGGGTGTGAACAGCACCGAATCCGGTCTGCAATTCCGCGTGATCACCCAGGGTGAAGGCGCGATTCCGGCGCGTACTGACCGTGTACGCGTACACTACACCGGCAAACTGATCGACGGCACCGTCTTTGACAGCTCCGTTGCGCGCGGTGAACCGGCTGAATTCCCGGTGAACGGCGTGATCCCAGGCTGGATTGAAGCGCTGACCCTGATGCCGGTTGGTTCCAAATGGGAACTGACTATCCCTCAGGAACTGGCCTACGGCGAGCGTGGCGCGGGCGCGTCCATTCCTCCGTTCAGCACTCTGGTGTTTGACGTAGAACTGCTGGAAATCCTGTAAGCAGTGACTTCTGTTCCCCTCTTTGTTGGGGGGAACAGAAAATATGCAAGAAAACCGTAAGTTAGCCAGATGTCGATATTTTATCTTGCAAATGTAGCTATTGCGTGTATTTTTGTGAGCTAATTCGCGTTGCCAGAGTGATATGACACTCACTTTAAACATATAATTAACATTATATCTAAATCTTAGTATTCATCCCGCCGATTCTTACCTAATATCGATGAGTCCTGATAACAGGATCGTCGTATCATATGACGCACTAAAGGCCGCAGAGCCTGCACAACACAGACAGGTACAGGAAGAAAAAACATGGTAGATCAGGTAAAAGTCGTTGCCGACGAACAGGCACCGGCTGAACAGTCGCTACGGCGCAATCTCACAAACCGTCATATTCAGCTTATTGCGATTGGCGGCGCCATCGGCACCGGCTTATTTATGGGTTCCGGTAAAACGATCAGCCTCGCCGGGCCGTCGATCATTTTCGTTTATATGATCATCGGTTTTATGCTCTTTTTCGTCATGCGGGCAATGGGTGAATTGCTGCTCTCGAATCTGGAATATAAATCCTTCAGTGATTTCGCTTCCGACCTGCTCGGGCCGTGGGCGGGATATTTCACCGGCTGGACTTACTGGTTCTGCTGGGTAGTCACCGGGATGGCGGACGTCGTTGCGATTACCGCCTATGCGCAGTTTTGGTTTCCCGGCCTTTCCGACTGGGTCGCCTCGCTGGCGGTCGTTGTTCTGCTGCTGAGCCTTAACCTTGCGACCGTGAAAATGTTCGGCGAGATGGAGTTCTGGTTCGCGATGATCAAGATTGTCGCCATCGTGGCGCTGATCGTCGTCGGTCTGGTGATGGTTATGATGCACTTCAAATCACCGACCGGGGTTGAAGCGTCGTTTACTCATCTGTGGAATGATGGCGGCTGGTTCCCGAAAGGGATCAGCGGCTTCTTTGCTGGCTTCCAGATAGCGGTATTCGCGTTCGTGGGGATTGAACTGGTGGGCACCACCGCCGCAGAGACCAAAGACCCGGAGAAATCCTTGCCGCGCGCGATTAACTCAATCCCGATTCGTATCATCATGTTCTACGTTTTTGCGCTGATCATCATTATGTCGGTCACGCCGTGGAGCTCGGTAGTACCAACCAAGAGCCCGTTTGTTGAGCTGTTTGTACTGGTAGGACTGCCGGCCGCCGCCAGCCTGATTAACTTCGTGGTGCTGACGTCTGCGGCCTCTTCCGCCAACAGCGGCGTGTTCTCTACCAGCCGTATGCTGTTTGGTCTGGCGCAAGAGGGCGTGGCGCCGAAAGCGTTCGCTAAATTGTCTAAGCGCGCGGTGCCGGCGAAAGGGCTGACCTTCTCCTGTATCTGTCTGCTGGGCGGCGTGGTGATGCTGTACATCAATCCGAGCGTGATTGGCGCGTTCACCATGATCACGACGGTGTCGGCTATTCTGTTCATGTTTGTCTGGACCATCATTCTCTGCTCGTACCTGGTGTACCGTAAGCAGCGTCCGCACCTGCATGAGAAGTCCATCTATAAGATGCCGCTTGGTAAGCTGATGTGCTGGGTGTGTATGGCGTTCTTCGTCTTTGTGCTGGTGCTGCTGACGCTGGAAGATGATACCCGTCAGGCGCTGATCGTCACGCCGCTGTGGTTTATTGCGCTGGGGCTGGGCTGGCTGTTTATCGGTAAGAAACGTATGGCAGGAGTGCGTTAATCTTGATGCCCGGTGGCGCAAAGCTTACCGGGCCTACGGATTGTAGGCCGGATAAGCGTTAGCGCCATCCGGCAACACATTATTCCCCGGCCAGTGCGCGCGGGAACAAGACGTTGTTTTCCAGACTGATGTGCTCCATCAGATCGTCAATCATTTCATTAATGCCGTTGTACATCGCTTTCCAGGTGGTGCAGGCTTCTGGCGGCGGCGTGACGTTGTTGGTGGTGTGTTTGATCACTTCCAGCAATTCGCCAGCGTCATCGTGTTCGCTTTCCATGACGCTAATCGGGCCCATTGCCTGGCTTCCCATGCCTTGTTTGATCATCGGGAACAGGATCTGCTCTTCTTTCATCATGTGGCTGGAAAGTTCCTGATGCAGCATAGTCAGGTATTTCGCCAGACCTTTCGGTACGCTGGGTTTATCTGCGTGAACGCGTTCCACTTTGGTGGCTTGCAGGATCAGCTCCGGCAGCTGCTCGCGGTGTCTGTCGTGGTAGCGCACGATAATATGGTCGATAATTTCGGCCAACGGCGCGGTACGCCAGTCCTTCTCAATCGGTTGTTCAGCCAACTGTGCCAGTTCTGCTTCAATGGCTTCTACATCCAGCTCTTTACGTGCAGCAGCGCGCGCGAGCGTCTGCTTACCACCGCAGCAGTAATCCATATCGTACTTACGAAACAGCGCCGAGGCGCGAGGAATAGAGAGCGCCAGTTCACCTAAAGGTTGATCGCGAAAAGACATAGCCGTTACCTCATTCTCAATAATATAAGATGTATTTTAAATGCATCTTTAAGCCGAAGATATAACCCTTTCGGGTCAAAATAAAACGTGATGACCATCACAAAAAAATGTTTGTGCCTTAACGTGCTGAATCTTATTGAAAAGGGCAGGAATACGCGCGGCAAGTCGCCGGGCAAAATTAAATATGCCGGCGGCACTGCCGATAGTTAGACCTCTGACAATACCTGCATAGTAAAAGGCAACAAATGTTCAAACGAATCAAAGTTATAACCTTACTGATTATCGTATTACTCGCCCTCGGCGCGATGCAGCTTATTTCGGCGGGCGTTTTTATCAGCGCGCTTAATAACGATAAGCAAAATTTTACCGTATCGCAGCGTTCCAGCCAGAACGTCGCGGAGTTTACCGATGCCTGGATCAGCCTGAACCAGGCGCGCGTCACGCTTAACCGCGGCATGTTGCGCCTGCAAAGTAGCATGGCCAATGAGATCAACGGCGGTCAGCTAAATGAACTGGTGAAGACGGCGAATGCCCTGCTGGCTGATGCGCAGCGTCATTACGATAAATACTACGCGCTGCCAGAAACGCCGGGGCTGGATGAACACCTGGCCGACCGTCTGGAAGAGCAGTACGGCATCTACTCCGCGACGCTGGCGAAAATGAATACCTTCCTTGCCGCAGGACAACTGGAAGAGATGTTCAAACAGAATGCGGAACAAAAACAGACGGCGATGCAGGACGTGTACCTGGAATGGCGTGCCGCGCAGGCCGAACTGACGAACGCGGGCATTCAACAAAATGAACAGGACTACCAGCGCATTCTGTGGATTCTGGCGGCCGTTATGCTGGCGGTTGTCGCGGTGATCGTGATTAGCTGGCTGGCAATGCAGCGTGTCTTACTTAAACCGTTGCATGATGTTATGGAACATATCCGCCATATTGCGGCAGGCGACCTGACGCGCAATATCCATACCGAAGGCAGTAATGAAATGGCGCTACTGGCGCATAACGTACATGAGATGCAGCAGGCGCTGGCGAACACGGTCAGCGTGGTACGTGAAGGCGCTGACACGATCTATACCGGTGCGGGTGAAATTGCGACAGGCAGTAGCGATCTCTCTTCGCGTACTGAACAGCAGGCCGCATCGCTGGAAGAGACTGCCGCCAGTATGGAACAACTCACCGCAACCGTGAGACAGAACGCCGACAACGCGCGTCAGGCGTCCAGCCTGGCGAAAAATGCCTCTGAGACGGCGCAGAAGGGCGGCAACGTAGTGGACGGCGTTGTGCGCACGATGGATGAAATTGCCACCAGCTCCAGCAAAATCGCGCAGATTACCAGCGTTATCGACGGTATCGCATTCCAGACCAATATCCTGGCGCTGAACGCGGCGGTGGAAGCCGCTCGCGCGGGCGAACAGGGCCGTGGCTTTGCGGTGGTCGCTGGCGAGGTGCGCACGCTGGCGCAGCGTAGCGCGCAGGCGGCGAAAGAGATCAAAACGCTGATTGATGACTCCGGTAATCGGGTCAGCGCGGGTTCCGCGCTGGTGCATGAAGCGGGGGAAACGATGGCGGAAATTGTCAGTGCGGTAACCCGTGTGACCGACATCATGGGGGAGATTGCCTCTGCATCTGATGAACAAAGTCGCGGCATTGACCAGGTTGGCCTGGCGGTGGCGGAGATGGATCGCGTGACGCAGCAGAACGCCGCGCTGGTGGAAGAGTCGGCGACTGCCGCCGTTGCGCTTGAAGAGCAGGCGGCACGTCTGACCCAGACGGTAGCGGTGTTTAAAGTTTAACCTCTGCTCCGGCCTACAGGATAATATCTTGTAGGCCGGATTAACGCAGCGCCATCCGGCACATTATGATTGTGAAACCACGACGACGCCGGGTTTCTGCGGTCTGGCTCTGACGGCTATCACCACCCCAACAATCAGCAGCGCAATGCCGCTTACCGTCAGCAGCGGTGGAAATTCCTCGCGCAGTATAAAGGTGTACAACAGGCCAGCCAGCGTTTCGAACACGATCAAGGGCCCCAGAATCACCGTCGGCAGCTTCTGGCTGGCGACGTTCCAGCATAGCGCCCCCACCCATGAACAGAGCACGGCAATGGCGACCATCAGGGCGACAAAGACATCAGGTCGGGGGCCAAAGGGGAGAGGAAAGCCGGGCATCTGCTTACCCAACCAGATGCAGGCCGCAACATAACCCAGCAGCGAAACGGGAAGCGTCACTAGCGCCTGTGCTGTTGCCCACATCATCGGATGTTTATCCGGGTTTTCCCGCAGCCAGCGGGCATTACGCAACGCGTACCATGCCCAGCACACAACGGAAACCAGCGCCAGCGCGATACCTGAACCGTAGCGCCAGCCGCTAAACTCCGGCAGCCCCTGATTCAGCTCCGCAATATTGACGCACAGCAGGCCAACGCCGATGAGCGCCAGCGCAGGCGCCAGACGCCGCCAGGATAACTTACCATCTCGCTGGCTGTAGAGCAGGTTGGCAAACACCGGGATCACCACCGGCAACGTGCCGATGATCATGGTGGAAACGGGGGCTCCCGTGCGCTGGATAGCGCTCGCCAGGCAGACGTAATAGATCAGATTGCCCATCATCGTCAGCGCGAGTGCGGTTATCCAGTCTTTGCGCGTCAACTGGCGCAGGCGCGCACGCCCCAGCCACGCCAGGGGCACAGCAATTAACCCCAGCGCCAGATAGCGCCCCATCGACTGCAATACCGCCGGATACTCCGGTACGATCAACGGTCCGACAAAAATCAGTCCCCACATTAACCCTGCCAGCAGGGCATACAACACGCCGCTAATCATCGTTGATATCCACATCGTTTCACATTGCGAAAAGTGTAGGCAGGAGAAATGCGCCAGTATTGTATGAGATTGCGCATTAGCGCGGATAAACCTGTTTTTGATAGCGCACTGGCGTAATGCCGTAGCGATGGGTAAAGGCGCGCGTGAGATGAGATTGATCGGTTAGCCCGGTGGCGGCCGCCACATCCGCTGCGGGCATCCCGAGCGTGAGAAACGCCTTTGCCCGCCACAGACGGATCGCCATCAGCATTTGGTGCGGCGTAACGTGGAAATGGGCCTTGAACTGACGCTGAAAATGCCAGGGGCTTAATGAGGCGACCCGCGCCAGTTCGTCAAGCGTGACCGGATGCATATAGTTGTCGTGCAGATAGTCCCGCACGCGCTCAAAGCGATGCCCGCCTTCCCGCACTTCCGGCGCATGGCGCGCCAGCGGCTGGAAGGTGTCGATCAGATCGAGCAGCAGCCCTTTTTGCGCCAGCGGATCGTCGGTATGCCACAGGCCGTGGATCAGCGTGCAGATCTGGCGTGAGCGCAGCGGATCGTGGCGCGTGACCTCATGAAACCACCAGTGACGAACCCCGGTCACTTCTTCCAGCAGATCGGGATCGAGATAAATCATCCGATAGCGCCAGCCGTCGGCGGTTTCCGCTTCGCCGGTATGCAGCTCATCGGGATTCATGGTGACAACGGAGTGAACGGGGGCAACGTACTGCGTACCGCGATAGCGAAAGCGTTCGGCGCCGGCTTCAATCGCGCCGATACCGAAGGCTTCGTGGGTATGAGGCTCGAAAGCGTAACGTGAGATATGCGCATGATACAGCTCAACCCCCGGCACCTGCGCCAGATGGCGAAAGCGGGCGCTGTCTTTCTCATCGCTAAACTGTTCGGGTACGCCTTGCACGTTGTCTCTCCCTGAAAGCCATCTGTTCATTATCAGAGATGGCCAGCAGGGATGCCACAACAATTAACCTGTTTTTAACACTTACAGGATGCTTTTGACGCTTTCCGCCAGCGAGGTTGTCGGGCGACCGATCAGTGCGCTCAGAGTATGGCTGTCGTCAAACAGGCCGCCTTTTGCGGCGCCCGCGTCAGAATCAGCCAGCATATCCGCCAGACCTGCTGGCAGGCCCACGCCTTTCAGCGCGGCGGCGAAATCGGCTTCATTCAGGTTCTGATAGACGACCTTTTTCCCGCTCTGTTTTGCCAGTTCGGCGGCTAACTGGCTCAGCGTCCAGCCTTCGTCGCCTGCCAGTTCATACACTTTACCGGCATGGCCTTCTTCGCTGATGACGCGAGCGGCTGCGGCAGCGTAATCGGCACGGGTTGCGGAGGCGATTTTGCCTTCTCCGGCCGCGCCGATAAAGACGCCGTGCTCCAGGGCCGCTGGCGCGCTCGCCAGGTAATTTTCGGTGTACCAGCCGTTGCGCAGCAGGGCGTAAGGAATGCCTGAATCCGCCAGCATTTTTTCGGTTTCCACATGTTCAACATGCAGGCCCAGCGGGGAACGGTCTGCGTGCAGCAGGCTGGTATAGGCAATGAATTTCACGTTTGCGGCTATTGCCGCGTTAATCACGTTGCGGTGCTGAGCGGCACGTTGCCCGACTTCGCTTGATGAGATCAGTAGCAATCTGTCGATGCCCTGCAACGCTGCCGTGAACGCGGCTTCGTCGCTGTAGTCCGCCTGGCGTACGGTAACGCCCAGTCGGGTTAGCGCGTCAGCTTTCGCGGGGTTACGGACAATCGCCGCAATCTGGCTGGCAGGAACGGTTTTCAGTAAGGTATCGATAACGTGTTGGCCCAGTTGGCCGGTCGCGCCGGTAATTGCAATCATGGGGGATCTCCCTGTGTTCGTCTTGTGTTTCATTAAGCTAGCACTTAAACTTACTTTTAGTAAGTACGTACAAAAAGGTAAGTGTAAAGATGACGAACCCGACGCTTTCTCAGCAGCTTCGCGATGGCAATTTGTTTGCCGAGCAGTGTCCTTCTCGCGAGGTGTTAAAGCATGTCACCAGCCGCTGGGGCGTATTAATTCTCGTGGCACTGCGTGATGGAACGCACCGCTTCAGCGATTTACGCCGCAAGATGGGCGGCGTGAGTGAAAAAATGCTGGCGCAGTCATTACAGGCGCTGGAGCAGGATGGATTTATTCATCGGGTGTCGTACCCGGTGGTGCCGCCGCATGTGGAGTACAGTCTGACGACGCTGGGTGAACAGGTGAGTGAGAAGGTCGCCGCGCTGGCAGACTGGATCGAACTCAATTTGCCGCAGGTGCTGGCACAGCGGAAAGAGCGAGCGGCATAACGGCTTGCCGGATGGCGCTGCGCTTATCTGGCCTACGGCATGTCGATCGCGTAGGCCGGGTAAGGCGAAGCCGCCACCCGGCGTGGTTTTACTTACTCAAATCCAGCTGATAAATCGCAAAACCGATGTCATCGGTAGCGACTTTATTCATCGGATATTGTCCCTTCTCTTTGATAAACGCGGCAGCCTTATCGGACGGCGAGGTTTCGAAGCGGATATCCAGTTTCGTGTCGCTGTGAACTGTCGCCAGACGCCAGTTGTTGTCCGCCGCCGGGTGGATTTCCCCCGCACGCTTCGACTCCGCGCCAATCCACGCCGCCAGCACGGAGCGGTTCTCATCCGGTGATGCAAAGGCGATGTGACTGTCGCCCGTACCGGCAAATTTGCCGCCGTAGGCGCGATAGTTATTGGTCGCGACCAGGAACATAGCGTTCGGATCGACAGGCTTGCCGTTGAAGGTCAGATTTTTAATACGTTCCGCTTGCGGATTCACCGTCTGGCATTCGCCGTCGTAGCGTGCAGGCTGCGACACATCAATCTGATACTCCACGCCGTCAATCACATCAAAGTTATAGGTGCGAAAACCGTCCCAGTTGATCAATGACTGCGGTTTACTGCTGTGGACATCAATCTGATTGAACTGCCCGGCGGAACATTCCAGCCACTCTTTTACCTCTTTGCCGCTGGCTTTTACGACGACCAGCGTATTCGGATAGAGGTAAAGATCGGCGGCGTTGCGGAAGGTAAGCTGACCTTTTTCCACTTCAACAAAGCTGGCAGGATCGTTTTTACGTCCACCGACTTTAAACGGCGCAGCGGCAGAGAGCACCGGCAGTTTCGCCAGATCCGGGTCGCCCTGAATAAAGTGTTCGACATACGCTTTCTGCGCGTTGTTCACCACCTGCACGGTAGGATCGTCCTGCACCAGCGCCAGGTAGCTGTACATGTTATCGGCGGACTTACCGATCGGTTTGCTAACGAACTCGCGGGTGGCATCGTGGTCGGCTTTCAGGATTCCCACCAGTTTTTTATCTTCTGCGGCCAGCGATTTTTTCGCGGCGGCATCGTAAATGGGCCGCGCTTCGGCTTTCGCATCGGTCACCTGCCATTTGCCGCTGTCGTTGTTGAGCACCAGATCCACCACGCCCAGATGATCGCCCCACATACCCGGCATGACCGCCGGTACCCCGTTAAGCGTACCTTTTGCGATATCCGCGCCGTTGATATCGGCAAAATCTTTGGAAGGGAAGACCGCGTGCGCATGGCCGAACATGATGGCGTCAACGCCGTGGACTTCGCTCAGGTAATACACGGAGTTTTCCGCCATTGTCTGGTACGGATCGGCGGAAAGCCCGGAGTGGGCAATCACCACCACAACGTCGGCGCCGTTGGCCCGCATCTCCGGCACATACTGACGGGCGGTTTCGGTAATGTCGTTGACGGTGACTTTGCCGCTCAGGTTGGCTTTATCCCAGGTCATAATCTGCGGAGGGACAAAACCGATATAGCCAATTTTCAGCGTCTGCGTGTTGCCCTCTTTATCGACCACGTCAGTCTCTTTGATCAGATAAGGCGTAAACAGCGGCTTTTTGGTCTTAACGTCGATGATATTGGCATTCACGTAAGGGAACTTCGCGCCCGCCAACGCCTTATGCAGATAGTCCAGACCGTAGTTAAATTCATGGTTACCGAGGTTGCCGACCGCATAATCCAGCGTATTCAACGCCTTGTAGACAGGGTGAATATCACCAGCTTTCAGCCCCTTTGCCGCCATGTAATCGCCCAGCGGACTCCCCTGAATAAGATCGCCGTTATCGACCAGCACGCTATTTTTGACTTCATTTCTGGCGGCGTTAATTAAACTTGCTGTGCGTACCAGTCCGAATTTTTCGGTCGCTGTATCTTTGTAATAATCGAAATCCATCATGTTGCTATGCAAATCAGTGGTTTCCATAATCCGAAGATCGACGGTCGCCGCATTCACGCTGGCGGCGACCAGCGTGGCCAGGAGCGTTGCGCTAAACTTAATCATCAGAGGCATCCTTTTTTAGATCTGAAACACAAAAGAAAATGTATATAAGTCTTGTTGCTTACAGAACTGTGAATCATGACATGAATTCAGCCATTAAAACCGCAATCGCTATCACAGATGGCGGATTCATTTACGATGGGGTATAAGTAAAACAAAGAGTTAAACGCCACTGCCATAAACGAGGTGGAGAATGCTAGAACATGTATGCCAGCTTGCACGGAATGCGGGCGATGCCATTATGCAGGTCTACGATGGAATCAAACCGATTGAAATCACTAACAAGCAGGATGATTCTCCGGTTACTGCGGCGGATATTGCCGCCCACGCGGTGATACTGGAAGGGTTACAGGCGCTGACGCCGGATATCCCGGTTTTGTCGGAAGAAGATCCGCCCTCCTGGGATGTGCGCCAGCACTGGCAGCGCTACTGGCTGGTTGACCCGTTAGACGGCACCAAAGAGTTCATCAAACGTAACGGCGAGTTTACCGTCAATATTGCGCTGATTGATAAAGGTAAACCGATTCTGGGCGTGGTCTACGCGCCCGTCATGAAAGTGATGTACAGCGCTGCGGAAGGAAAAGCCTGGAAAGAAGAGTGCGGCGTGCGTAAACAGATTCAGGTGCGCGACGCGCGACCGCCGCTGGTGGTGATTAGCCGCTCCCATGCCGACAACGAGCTGCAAGAGTACCTGCAACAGCTGGGCGAGCATCAGACGACCTCCATCGGCTCATCGCTGAAGTTTTGTCTGGTGGCGGAAGGGCAGGCGCAGCTGTATCCGCGCTTTGGGCCGACCTGCGTCTGGGACACTGCCGCAGGCCATGCCGTTGCCGCTGCGGCCGGGGCGCACGTTCACAACTGGCAGGGGAAACCCCTGGACTATACCCCGCGTGAATCGTTCCTTAACCCCGGCTTCCGGGTCTCTATCTATTAATTATTCAGCAACTTATGCAGCAGGGCGATCACCTGCTGCACCTCTGCCGGGCTTAACCCGCCGTCTTTGGCATACTGAATACGCCCGTCTTTATCGAGCACCACAATGGCGGAGCTCTCTTCTTCAAGCTGCCATGCCTTACGCGCCACGCCATTGCTGTCGACAATAAATTGTGACCACGGATAGAGTTTTTTATTGCTCTCGATGCTGCTGCGCACAAACATGCTGGTGCCCGGAATCGCGTCGTCGGTGTTGACGATAGTGGTCGTCTGGTAGCGGTCATGCGGGAGATTCGCGGATTTAATCGCTTCTATCAGCGCGGCGTTTTTCTCTTTCGCTGACGTTCGCCCGGCGATGTGCTGCAACACCCGAACTTTCCCGGGGAGCTGCGCGCTATTCCAGCTTTTGTAGCTAAACTTGTTGTTATCAAGAATCAGTTCGCCGCGATCGGCGATCCCAATCGGTGATACGCGCTGATGGGTTTCAAAGTTATGCGCGGAGGCCATCATCGGCAGTAACAGGCACGACAGCGCCAGCAGTTTACGTAAGGTCATGGGGTTTCCTTCTTTATTTTTTGCAGGTGATCCGACCACTTGGATCTGAGGTTTAATCATATGTGCGAATGATGCTTTTTCCCGCAAGCGTGATGCCAGTTTGCGGACGGGCGCACAAATCCTGCGAAAAATGAAGACTTATACTGAAGACAGCGAATCGGTGAATAGATAATTCTGAATAACTGTAATGAAAAGGTAAATAAACTTATACACACTGGAAACATCGTAGAGATAGTCTATAGTCATATGGCATTAAAATTTGCGCCTTAGAACAGCTGGGCCGAATGTGGCACCGCAAAGGCGTAACGCTCAGCAGGAGATAACAATGAAAATTTTCCAACGGTACAACCCGCTACAGGTGGCGAAGTACGTGAAGATCCTGTTCCGTGGACGGTTATATATCAAGGACGTTGGCGCTTTTGAGTTTGATAAGGGCAAGATTCTTATCCCAAAAGTGAAGGATAAGCAGCATTTGTCTGTGATGTCCGAAGTTAACCGTCAGGTTCTGCGTCTGCAAACTGAGATGGCTTAACCAAAGTGCTATGCAGTAGTTTAAAGTAGTATAAAAAAACGGCTCCCAATGGGAGCCGTTGATGTTTCCAGGACCGGGCATTTATGCCGGGCCTTCTTCTTTCTCTTTGCTATCCGGCAGTTTAGGGACCAGGATGCTGGTTTTAGTGTCGAGGCGCGTTACCAGTAGCTGATCGATACGGTAGTTGTCGATATCCACTACCTCAAATTTATAGCCCGAGAACTTCACCGAGTCGGTGCGTTTCGGGATTTTACGCAGCATAAACATCATAAAGCCGCCGATGGTCTCGTAGTTGCCAGACTGCGGGAACTCGTCGATATCCAGCACGCGCATGACGTCGTCAATCGGCGTTCCGCCGTCGATCAGCCAGGAGTTTTCATCGCGCGCCACGATTTGTTCTTCCAGACCCTGGCCGACCAGGTCGCCCATCAGCGTGGTCATCACGTCGTTCAGCGTGATAATCCCGACCACCAGCGCGTATTCGTTCATGATCACCGCGAAGTCTTCCCCCGCCGTCTTAAAGCTTTCCAGCGCTTCAGAGAGGGTCAGGGTGTCCGGCACGATTAATGTGTTGCGGATCTGCACGCCGCTGTTAAGCGCCATACTCTGGTTTGCCAGAACGCGGTTGAGCAGATCTTTAGAATCAACGTAGCCGATGATGTGGTCGATATCTTCATTACACACCAGGAATTTTGAGTGCGGATGCTCCGCGACTTTATTTTTCAGGCTTTGCTCATCTTCGTGCAGATCGAACCAGATGATGTTTTCACGCGACGTCATGGAAGACGGCACGGTACGCGATTCCAGCTCAAACACGTTTTCAATCAGCTCGTGTTCCTGCTTACGCAGCACGCCAGCAAGCGCCCCGGCTTCCACGACGGCGTAAATATCGTCCGAGGTGATATCGTCTTTACGCACCATCGGGATTTTAAACAGGCGGAAAATGCTGTTTGCCAGGCCGTTGAAGAACCACACTAAGGGGCGGAAAACGAACAGGCAGAAGCGCATCGGGTTGATGATACGCAAAGCCACGGCTTCTGGCGCAATCATACCGATGCGTTTCGGGGTTAAATCGGCGAACAGGATGAACATACCGGTAACTAACGAGAAGGAGAGCACGAAGCTTAACTGCTCGGAGAGTTCTGGCGACATATAGTTCGAGAACAACGAATGAAAGGCCGGAGAGAATGCGGCATCGCCGACGATACCGCCCAGAATGGCGACAGCGTTAAGGCCAATTTGCACCACGGTAAAAAACGTCCCGGGGTTTTCCTGCATTTTCAGGATGCGTTGCGCATTGATGTTGCCTTCATCAGCCAGCAACTTGAGTTTTATCTTTCGTGAAGCGGCAAGCGAGATCTCGGATATCGAGAAGAACGCACTCACAGCGATCAGGCAGAGTATAATTAAAATACTGTTTAACATATCTTATCCGACCGTTCAGGTCAGATCCTCGGAAGGGGAAGTTGATAAATCCGTGTGATATACACATTGAAAACCGGCCCGAAGGATGTGGGCCGGTAATTTCAGTCGCTAGTATAGCGTAAGGAACTGTAAAGCCGCCAGAGGCGCTGAATTAACCTTGCGGCGGTAAGCACACGCCGATCCCGCCAATGCCGCAATAGCCATACGGATTCTTGTGCAGATACTGCTGGTGATCGTCCTCGGCATAGTAAAACGGGGTGGCGGTGTTGATCTCGGTGGTGATGTGGCGATCGTCGTTTGCCGCAGTCATCGCGCTCTGGAAACGCGCCAGGCTGGCATGTGCGGCGGCGTTCTGCTCTGGCGTTAACGGATAAATCGCCGAGCGGTACTGCGTTCCGTGATCGTTGCCCTGCTGCATACCTTGCGCCGGATCGTGATTTTCCCAGAAGACCTGCAACAATTGTTCATAGCTGATAACCTGCGGATCGTAGACGACGCGTACCGCTTCGGCGTGGCCGGTTTGCCCGGAGCAGACTTCCCGGTAGGTTGGGTTTGGCGTGTAGCCGCCGGTGTATCCCGCTGCGGTGCTGTAAACGCCAGGTAATTGCCAGAACAAACGCTCGACGCCCCAGAAGCAACCCATGGCGAAGAGGGCAATTTCCATCCCTTCGGGCACGTTTGTCATTGAGTGTCCGTTTACCGCATGTAAAGTTGCCACTGGCATCGGGGTATTGCGTCCAGGTAGGGCATCTGCTTGTGAAACAAGATGCTTTTTATCAAATAAACTCATGGGCCATTCTCCCGAAATCAGTAATTGGGGTTAAGGTTGTAACGAGACGCGTCTTTGCACACAATAGTTACAGTGAATGCGTCTAGAGTAAACATAAGAAATATTTGGGTTGTCGTCTGTTTTTCAATCCCGGTTGTTGGGTTTTTGTTAAGCCGTGGAGCGGCATTGTGATTTCCTTCCAGGGGTGGGAATAAGGGATATTCAGGAGAAAACGTGCCATATATCCGTCAGTTATGCTGGGTTAGCTTACTGTGCTTAAGCGGTTCTGCCGTAGCCGCAAACGTCCGTTTACAGGTCGAGGGGTTATCGGGCGAGCTGGAAAAAAACGTTCGTGCGCAGTTGTCTACGATTCAAAGTGATGAAGTGACGCCGGACCGGCGTTTTCGCGCGCGCGTTGATGATGCCATCCGCGAAGGATTAAAAGCGCTGGGCTACTACGAGCCGACCATTGATTTTGAGCTGCGCCCGCCGCCGGAGAAGGGGCGTCAGGTCTTGCTCGCCAAAGTGACGCCAGGCGAACCGGTTCGCATCGGCGGAACAGAAGTGATTTTACGCGGCGGCGCGCGTACCGACAGGGATTATCTGGATTTGCTGAAAACGCGTCCGGCCATCGGAACCGTGCTGAATCATGGCGACTATGACGGCTTCAAAAAGTCATTAACCAGCGTGGCGCTACGTAAAGGCTATTTCGACAGTGAATTTAATAAAAGCCAGTTAGGCGTGTCGCTCGATCGTCATCAGGCGTTCTGGGACATCGATTACAACAGCGGCGAGCGCTATCGCTTTGGCCAGGTCACTTTCGAAGGTTCGCAGATTCGCGACGAGTATCTGCAAAACCTGATCCCGTTCAAAGAGGGAGATTACTACCAGTCGAAAGACCTGGCGGAACTGAACCGCCGTCTGTCGGCCACCGGCTGGTTTAACTCGGTCGTCGTCGCGCCTGAATTTGATAAAGCGCGCGAAACCAAAGTATTGCCGCTGCACGGCGTCATGTCGCCACGTACTGAAAACACCATTGAAACGGGCGTCGGCTACTCTACCGACGTCGGGCCGCGTGTGAAGGCGACGTGGAAAAAACCGTGGATGAACTCCTACGGCCACAGTCTGACCACCAGCGCCAGTATCTCCGCCCCGGAGCAGCAGGTCGATTTCAGCTATAAAATGCCGCTCTTAAAGAACCCGCTGGAACAATACTATCTGGTTCAGGGGGGGATTAAGCGCACCGATCTCAACGACACCGAGGCGGACTCCTCCACGCTTGCCGTTTCCCGCTACTGGGACCTTTCCAGCGGCTGGCAGCGCGCCATCAATCTGCGCTGGAGTCTCGACCACTTTACGCAGGGTAACGTCACCAACACCACCATGCTGCTCTATCCGGGCGTGATGATCAGCCGTACCCGATCGCGCGGCGGCCTGATGCCGACGTGGGGGGATTCCCAGCGTTATTCCATCGATTACTCGAACACCGCCTGGGGTTCGGACGTGGATTTCTCGGTATTTCAGGCGCAAAACGTCTGGATTCGCTCGCTGTACGATCGCCATCGCTTCGTGATGCGCGGCAACCTGGGCTGGATTGAGACCGGCGATTTCGACAAAGTGCCGCCGGATTTGCGTTTCTTCGCTGGTGGCGATCGCAGTATTCGCGGTTATAAATACAAATCTATCTCGCCGGAAGACAGCGACGGCAACCTGAAAGGGGCGTCGAAGCTGGTGACGGGCTCGCTGGAATACCAGTACAACGTGACCGGAAAATGGTGGGGGGCGATGTTCGTCGACAGCGGCGAAGCCGTCAGCGATATCCGTAAGAGCGACTTTAAAACCGGCGCCGGGGTTGGCGTGCGTTGGCAGTCTCCGGTCGGGCCGATCAAGCTCGATTTTGCCGTGCCGGTTGGTGACAAAGACGAACACGGTTTACAGTTTTACATCGGTCTGGGGCCTGAATTATGAGTTTATGGAAGAAAATAAGCCTCGGCGTACTGATTTTTATTCTGCTGCTGCTGGGAACCGTGGCGTTCCTGGTGGGCACCACGACGGGGCTGCATCTGGTCTTTAACGCGGCGAACCGCTGGGTGCCGGGGCTGGAGATCGGTCAGGTAACTGGCGGCTGGCGTGACCTGTCGCTGAAAAATATTCGTTACGATCAGCCCGGCGTGGCGGTGAATGCCGGTGAAATCCACCTGGCGGTGAAACTCGGCTGCCTGTGGGACAGCAGCCTGTGTGTTAACGATCTGTCGTTGAAGGACATCAACGTCGCCATCGACAGCAAAAAAATGCCGCCTTCCGAACCGGTGGAGGAAGAAGAGGACAGCGGGCCGCTGAATCTTTCCACGCCGTATCCCATCACGCTTTCACGCGTGGCGCTCAGCAATATCAATCTCAAAATTGATGATACGACCGTCTCGGTGATGGATTTCACCTCCGGCCTTAACTGGCAGGAGAAAACCCTGACTCTGAAGCCCACTTCGCTACAGGGGCTGCTAATCGCGCTGCCAAAAGTGGCGGAAGTGGCGCAGGAAGAGGTGGTTGAACCGAAGATTGACCATCCCCAACCGGATGAAAAGCCGCTTGGCGAGACGCTGAAGGATCTGTTCTCAAAGCCCGTGTTGCCGGAGATGGCCGATGTGCATCTGCCGCTCAACCTTAATATTGAGGAGTTTAAGGGCGAACAGCTGCGTGTGACGGGCGATACTGACCTGACGGTGCGCAACATGCTGCTGAAAGTCAGTAGCATCGACGGCAATATGAAACTGGATGCGCTGGATATCGACGCCAACCAGGGCACCGTCAATGCGACCGGAACGGCGCAGTTGACCAACTCGTGGCCGGTGGATATCACCCTCAACAGCACGCTGAATATCGATCCGCTGAAAGGCGAAAAGGTGAAGCTGAAGGTAGGCGGCGCGCTGCGTGAACAGCTGGAGATCGGCGTTAACCTCTCCGGGCCGGTGGATATGGATCTGCGCGCCCAGACGCGCCTCGCCGAGGCCGGGTTGCCGCTGAACGTCGAAGTGGCAAGCCGCCAGGTTTACTGGCCGTTTACCGGCGACAAGCAGTTCCAGGCCGACGATATCAAACTCAAACTTACCGGCAAGATGACCGACTACACGTTGTCGATGCGCACGGCGGTGAAGGGGCAGGACATTCCGCCCGCCACCATTACCCTGGATGCGAAAGGCAACGAACAGCAGATCAATCTCGATAAGCTCACCGTGGCGGCGCTGGAAGGGAAAACCGAGCTGAAAGCGCTGGTCGACTGGCAGCAGGCGATCAGCTGGCGCGGCGAACTGACGCTGGACGGCATCAACACGGCGAAAGAGATCCCGGACTGGCCTTCTACGCTCAACGGCCTGATCAAAACCCGGGGAAGCCTCTATGGCGGCAGCTGGCAGATGGATGTGCCTGAGCTGAAACTGACCGGTAACGTGAAGCAGAACAAGGTCAATGTTAACGGCTCTCTGAAGGGTAACAGCTACATGCAGTGGATCATTCCGGGTCTGCATCTGGAGCTGGGACGCAATAGCGCCGATGTGAAAGGCGAACTGGGCATTAAGGATCTCAATCTCGACGCCACGATTGATGCGCCGAATCTGGATAACGCGCTGCCGGGGCTGGGCGGTACCGCCAAAGGGCTGGTGAAGGTTCGTGGTACGGTCGATGCGCCGCAGCTGCTGGCGGATATCAACGCGCGCGGATTACGCTGGCAGGAGCTGTCGGTGGCGCAGGTGCGTGTGGAAGGGGACATCAAATCCACCGACCAGATCGCCGGGAATCTTGACGTTCGCGTTGAGCGGATTACGCAACCGGACGTCAATATCAACCTCGTCACCCTGAATGCCAAAGGCAGCGAAAAGCAGCATGAACTGCAACTGCGGATTCAGGGCGAGCCGGTCTCCGGGCAGCTTGCGCTTGCGGGCAGTTTTGACCGTAAAGAAGCGCGCTGGAAAGGCACGCTCAGCAATACGCGCTTCCAGACGCCGGTGGGGCCGTGGTCGCTGACGCGCGCCATTGCGCTGGATTACCGTAACCAGGAACAGAAAATCAGCATCGGGCCGCACTGCTGGACGAACCCGAATGCGGAGCTGTGCGTACCGCAAACAATCGATGCCGGGGCAGAAGGACGGGCGGTGGTGAATCTCAACCGTTTCGATCTGGCGATGCTGAAGCCGTTTATGCCGGACGCCACGCAGGCCAGCGGCGTCTTTAGCGGGAAAGCGGATGTCGCGTGGGACACCACCAAAGAGGGGCTGCCGCAAGGGCAGGTCACGCTGTCGGGTCGTAACGTGAAGGTAACGCAACGGGTCAATGACGCGCCGTTACCGGTGGCTTTCGACACGCTGAACCTGAATGCCGATCTGCACAATAACCGGGCGCAGTTAGGCTGGATGATCCGTCTGACCAATAACGGTCAGTTCGACGGGCAGGTACAGATAACCGATCCGCAAGGGCGGCGTAATATTGGCGGTAACGTCAATATCCGCAACTTCAACCTGGCGATGATCAACCCTGTCTTCTCGCGCGGCGAAAAAGCGGCGGGCATGTTGAACGCAAACCTGCGTCTGGGGGGCGACGTGCAAAGCCCACAGATGTTTGGTCAGCTACAGCTGAGCGGCCTGGATGTGGATGGCAACTTTATGCCGTTTGATATGCAGCCAAGCCAACTGGCGATGAATTTCAACGGTACGCGCTCAACTCTGCAAGGCGTGGTGCGCACGCAGCAGGGGCAAATTAATCTGAGCGGCGACGCTGACTGGAGCCAGATAGATAACTGGCGCGCCCGCGTGGCGGCGAAAGGCAGCCGCGTGCGTATCACCGTGCCGCCGATGGTGCGGCTGGATGTTTCCCCGGATGTGGTCTTTGAGGCGACGCCGAGCCTGTTCACGCTGGATGGACGCGTGGATGTGCCGTGGGCGCGTATCGTGGTGCATGAACTGCCGGAAAGCGCGGTAGGCGTCTCCAGTGATGAAGTCATGCTCAATAACGATCTACAGCCTGAAAATCCGCAGAGCGCGTCGATTCCGATCAACAGCAACCTGATTGTCCACGTAGGGAACAACGTCCGCATGGATGCCTTTGGCCTGAAAGCGCGTCTGACCGGCGACCTGAAAGTTGCGCAGGATAAACAGGGACTGGGGCTTAACGGGCAGATCAATATTCCTGACGGGCGCTTCCATGCGTATGGTCAGGATCTGATCGTGCGTAAGGGGGAACTGCTGTTCTCTGGCCCGCCGGATCAGCCACTGCTCAACATCGAGGCGATTCGTAATCCTGAATCGACGGAGAACGACGTCATTGCCGGGGTGCGCGTGACCGGCACCGCAGATGAGCCGAAAGCGGAAATCTTCTCCGACCCGGCGATGTCCCAGCAGGAGGCGCTATCTTACCTGCTGCGCGGCCAGGGGCTGGAGAGCGATCAGAGCGACAGTGCGGCGATGACCTCAATGCTTGTTGGTCTGGGGGTTGCACAAAGTGGTCAGGTTGTGGGTAAAATCGGGGAGACATTTGGCGTAAGCAATCTGGCGCTGGACACGCAAGGGGTGGGCGACTCATCCCAGGTTGTGGTCAGCGGATATGTGCTGCCAGGTCTGCAAGTGAAATATGGTGTGGGTATATTTGACTCTTTGGCGACGCTCACGTTACGTTATCGCCTGATGCCTAAGCTATATCTGGAAGCAGTGTCTGGCGTAGATCAGGCACTTGATTTGCTCTATCAGTTCGAGTTTTAGCAATGCGAATATTTGTTTACGGCAGTTTACGACGCAAACAGGGCAACAGCCACTGGATGACCAACGCCCAGTTGCTGGGCGATTACAGTATCGATAACTACCAGTTGTATAGCCTGGGCCACTATCCAGGCGCAGTTCCGGGAAACGGATCGGTACACGGTGAAGTTTATCGTATTGATAACGCCACGCTGGCCGAACTTGATGCCTTGCGCACCAGGGGCGGCGAATATGCACGCCAGTTAATCCAGACACCGTACGGAAGCGCATGGATGTATGTGTACCAACGTCCGGTCGAAGGGTTAACGCTGATTGAAAGCGGTAACTGGTTAGACAGAGACCAGTGCTGATAAAAAAACACGCCACCTTCGGGTGGCGTTGTTTTATGTGGTGCCAGCTGTCGCCCTGGATTATCAGGACGCACTTATCTTTTTGTTCATCACGCAAAATGCTTATTAAATGAAACACTAATTAGTATGAATTATTATTCTTCTTAAAATATTATCTTGTATTATTATAGCGTAATATGATCCCGCTAGCGGAAATAATTTTATTTCAGTCGCATTCTCGTTCTACAAAATAATTATCCAGGTAAGGATAGTAATGGATGAGTGATATTGTTTATCTTAAACTCATTGGTGAGCAACAGGGTGATATTTCTGATGGATGTGGCACAACTGATTCAGTCGGTAATCGTTGGCAACGAAATCATGTGAATGAAATATTTGTATTTTCTTTGAGTTCGGGGGTAACGAATACAGGTAAAGGTGCGAATCTACAGAGCTTAACATTCAGCAAGCAAATAGACAAAAGTTCACCGCTGTTAGCTAATGCGATTAATAACAATGAAAACCTGTTTCTGGCGTTTTGGTTTTACCGCATAAATAGATATGGTCAATGGGAGAAGTATTATTATATTCAGCTCAGAGGTGCTTCAATATCAAGGATTCAGCTTCGCATTATAAAAGACGAGATAGATACAGAAACAATATCTGTTGATTATGATTATATTCTCAGTAAACATCTGATAAGCAATACCGAGTGTAGTTATCTTGCCCTGCCAGCGGAATACAATAAGCTGTTTGTTCCAACGCCGAAAGCCCAGACTCATACTCTTAACAGCGCTGGCGTAGGGCGACTGCTGGCGGCCGGGGGGATTTATAATGGTAATGTCGATGGGTTTCATCAGACTGCTGAATTGCTCGGTGGTGATGCTCCTGTTGGTTATAACCAGGTAATGAACGATCAGACCAGGGGATTGCTGATTGCTGGCGCTTCAATCGCCGCCGGGTTAGGGATTGGTAGGTTGAGCACTGTAAATGGGCCAGGCGAAATATCGAATTATAGTATGGCCCCGTCCCTTGAATCCCCCTATTTAAAAGGATTCACATCTGAGGCTGGAACATTACTCAATGCCAAACATGCAGTTATCGATCCTAAAAAAATAGCTTCTTATGCTCTAAATTCTGATCATCCGGTTGGGGGAAATAAAGCGCGAGTTTTCGAATCAGCTTTGGGTTATAACCCATCTAATGCAGGGGTCTTAGTTTCCAGAGTTCAGCAGGGAGTCCTGTCTAACCCTGCTGAATTAGGGCTATATGACAGTTTCGGTCAAAGACTGTCCGTTGATGTACCGATTATCGGTGTGAACGGAGAAACTGCGATAGTACGCACTGGTTGGATATATGAGACTGATTCGTTAGTACCTCGCATGACAACCCTCTATGTAAAATAGTAAGGTGAAATGATGAAACTATCACTTCTGGATGTTGTGTTCCTGAATGTTGATTTACCTGCCGTTGGTTTAACGAAAGGTCAGATCGGTGCGGTTATTGATGTGTATCACTCACCATCGTTAGCTTATGAGGTTGAGTTTTGTGATGAAGAAGGAAAGACTATCGTATCTCTGGCTTTATCACCGGAGCAACTGACCAAAGATTTATCATAGTCTCTACACTCGGTACTACTGGAACCAGGGTTTGTCGATAATCTCTCTTAGGCAGTTTTACCCGGCATAAAAAAGCCCTCGCAAATATGAGGGCTTTTGAAAAATTACGTTGAGCTCAAGCGAAAACGAACTTATTTCTTCGCTGCGCGCTCGAAGGAAGCAACGATTTCAGCTTTAGCCGCTTCAGCGTTGTCCCAGCCGTCAACTTTCACCCATTTGCCTTTTTCGAGGTCTTTGTAGTGCTCGAAGAAGTGCGTGATCTGCGCTTTCAGCAGTTCCGGCAGGTCGTTCACGTCGTTGATGTGATCGTATTCTTTGCTCAGTTTGGTGTGCGGTACGGCAACCAGCTTCGCATCTTCACCGGATTCGTCGGTCATTTTCAGAACGCCAACCGGACGGCAACGGATCACAGCACCCGGTTGCAGCGGATACGGCGTCGGAACCAGAACGTCTACCGGATCGCCATCCAGAGACAGGGTGTTGTTGATGTAGCCGTAGTTGCACGGATAGAACATCGCGGTGGACATGAAGCGGTCAACGAACAGTGCGCCGCTCTCTTTGTCAACTTCGTATTTGATCGGATCTGCGTTAGCCGGGATCTCAATAACAACGTAGATATCTTCCGGCAGATCTTTACCCGCAGGGACGTTGAGTAAGCTCATGTCTGTTTCCTTTAAATATATATGGCAAACAAGTGGCGAGTATTATAGCCAACTCGCGCTGAAAGTCTCCGCTTGTTTTCGTCTTCTTTCCCCTCCGGCTGCGATTTTCAGACGGTTTACGTGACAGGAAAATCCATAACAACAGCTGCTTTTTTCATAGGCGAATGAAAGCGATTACAAAGTTGTGATTAACCTTTTATTTACTTTTTTGAAGTGTGATGTAACGCAATCCGTTACATCACCTATTGTCTATAGTTTTCCTCGCGAATGCTTTTCACCCAACAATAACCTGGGCTACGAGGACATCATTATGTGGAAGCGCTTACTTTTAGTCACAGCAGTTTCGGCAGCCATGTCGTCTATGGCAATGGCCGCCCCCTTAACCGTAGGATTTTCGCAGGTCGGCTCTGAGTCCGGCTGGCGCGCCGCCGAAACCAACGTGGCGAAGAGCGAGGCCGAAAAACGCGGCATCACGCTGAAAATTGCCGACGGTCAGCAAAAACAGGAAAACCAGATTAAAGCCGTACGCTCATTTGTCGCTCAGGGCGTGGACGCCATCTTTATTGCGCCAGTGGTCGCGACAGGCTGGGAACCGGTCTTAAAAGAAGCCAAAGATGCGGAAATTCCGGTCTTTCTGCTCGACCGCTCCATTGATGTTAAAGACAAATCGCTCTATATGACCACCGTCACCGCCGACAACGTGCTGGAAGGCAGATTGATCGGCGACTGGCTGGTAAAAGAGGTGGATGGTAAGCCGTGTAACGTTGTTGAGCTGCAAGGCACCGTCGGGGCCAGCGTGGCGATCGACCGTAAGAAAGGGTTTGCCGAAGCCATCGCCAAAGCGCCAAACATCAAAATCATCCGCTCTCAGTCTGGCGACTTTACCCGTAGTAAAGGGAAAGAGGTGATGGAGAGCTTTATCAAAGCGGAAAACAACGGCAAAAACATCTGCATGGTTTACGCCCATAACGACGACATGGTGATCGGCGCGATCCAGGCGATTAAAGAAGCGGGCCTGAAGCCGGGAAAAGATATTCTGACGGGCTCTATCGACGGCGTGCCGGATATCTATAAAGCGATGATTGATGGCGAAGCCAACGCCAGCGTTGAACTGACGCCGAACATGGCCGGGCCCGCTTTCGATGCGCTGGAGAAATACAAAAAAGACGGCACGATGCCTGAGAAGCTGACCATCACCAAATCGACGCTGTACCTGCCTGACACCGCAAAAGAAGAGTTAGAGAAGAAGAAAAACATGGGCTACTGATTTTGCTGTTGGTCTTCTGTAGGCCGGATAAGGCGTTACGCCGCCATCCGGCATTTATTGCCTGATGGCGCTGCGCTTATCAGGCCTACGGAAAGGCCGCGCTTTCGAACCGGAGGAATGCCATGACTATCGACCAAAATCAGGAAATCCTCCGTACCGAGGGACTCAGTAAATTCTTTCCCGGCGTTAAGGCGCTGGATAACGTCGATTTTAGCCTGCGCCGGGGCGAAATCATGGCGCTGCTCGGGGAAAACGGGGCGGGAAAATCAACGCTGATTAAAGCATTAACCGGCGTATACCATGCCGATCGCGGCACTATCTGGCTGGAAGGCCAGGCGATTTCACCGAAGAATACCGCGCATGCCCAGCAACTGGGGATCGGAACTGTCTACCAGGAGGTTAACCTTCTGCCCAATATGTCGGTGGCGGATAACCTGTTTATCGGTCGTGAGCCCCGGCGTTTTGGCCTGCTGCGGCGCAAAGAAATGGAGAAACGCGCCACTGAATTGATGGCCTCTTACGGTTTTTCGCTGGATGTGCGTGAGCCGCTCAATCGCTTTTCCGTTGCAATGCAGCAGATTGTCGCTATCTGCCGGGCCATCGATCTCTCCGCGAAAGTCCTGATCCTCGACGAACCCACCGCCAGCCTCGACACTCAGGAAGTTGAGATGCTGTTTGGCCTGATGCGTCATCTGCGCGATCGCGGCGTCAGCCTGATCTTTGTTACGCACTTTCTCGATCAGGTTTATCAGGTGAGCAATCGGATCACCGTGTTACGCAACGGCAGCTTTGTCGGCTGCCGCGAAACCCGCGAGCTTCCACAGATCGAACTGGTGAAAATGATGCTGGGGCGCGAACTGGAGACCCATGCGCTACAGCGGGCGGGGCGCACCTTGCTGAGCGATAAACCGGTGGCTGCCTTTAAAGATTACGGCAGGAAGGGCACCATCTCGCCGTTCAGCCTGGAAGTCCGCCCCGGCGAGATCGTCGGTCTGGCAGGGCTGTTGGGATCGGGGCGTACCGAAACCGCAGAGGTGATCTTCGGCATCAAACCGGCCGACAGCGGCAGTGCGATGATCAAAGGTAAACCGCAAACCCTGCGATCGCCGCATCAGGCTTCGTGCCTTGGGATTGGCTTTTGCCCGGAAGACAGGAAAACGGACGGCATTATTGCCGCCGCATCGGTACGGGAAAATATCATTCTGGCGCTACAGGCGCAGCGAGGCTGGCTGCGGCCGATTTCCCGCAGAGAACAGCAGGAGATTGCCGAGCGTTTTATCCGCCAGTTGGGCATTCGTACCCCCAGTGCGGAACAGCCGATTGAATTTCTCTCCGGCGGCAATCAGCAAAAAGTGTTGCTGTCGCGCTGGTTGCTGACCAAACCGCAGTTCCTGATCCTGGATGAACCGACACGCGGTATCGACGTTGGGGCGCATGCGGAGATCATCCGACTGATTGAAACGCTGTGTGCGGACGGGCTGGCGCTGCTGGTCATCTCCTCTGAACTGGAGGAACTGGTGGGCTATGCCGATCGGGTGATCATCATGCGCGATCGTAAACAGGTGGCGGAGATCCCGCTGGCGGAACTGTCCGTTCCGGCGATCATGAACGCCATTGCGGCGTAAGGAGAATAGTGTGATGCCTCAGTCTCTCCCGCAAACCACACCGCCGAAGCGACGTTTTCGCTGGCCGACAGGTATGCCGCAGATCGTGGCATTGCTGCTGGTGCTGTTGGTGGACAGCCTGGTGGCGCCGCATTTCTGGCAGGTGATTTTGCAGGATGGCCGCCTGTTCGGCAGCCCGATTGACATTCTTAACCGCGCGGCTCCCGTTGCGCTGCTGGCGATTGGGATGACGCTGGTGATCGCCACTGGCGGTATCGATCTCTCCGTCGGGGCGGTAATGGCGATTGCCGGGGCGACCACTGCCGCCATGACGGTGGCCGGGCACAGCTTACCGGTGGTGCTGCTCGCGGCGCTGGGAACAGGCGTACTGGCGGGCTTGTGGAATGGCATTCTGGTGGCGATCCTTAAAATTCAGCCGTTTGTCGCCACGCTCATTCTGATGGTGGCCGGACGTGGCGTGGCGCAACTCATCACCTCCGGGCAGATCGTCACCTTTAACTCACCCAACTTATCGTGGTTCGGCAGCGGTTCGCTGTTGCTGTTTCCGACGCCCGTGATTATCGCGCTGCTTACCCTGATGGTGTTCTGGCTGCTGACCCGTAAAACGGCGCTGGGGATGTTCATTGAAGCGGTGGGAATCAACATTCGGGCGGCGAAAAATGCCGGGGTGAACACCCGCATTATCGTCATGCTCACCTATGTTCTGAGCGGCCTGTGCGCGGCGATTGCGGGCATCATCATCACGGCGGATATTCGCGGCGCGGACGCCAACAACGCCGGACTCTGGCTGGAGCTGGACGCTATTCTGGCCGTGGTTATTGGCGGCGGCTCGCTGATGGGCGGGCGCTTTAACCTGCTGCTGTCGGTCGTGGGCGCATTGATTATCCAGGGGATGAATACCGGCATCCTGCTGTCAGGCTTTCCGCCGGAGATGAACCAGGTCGTCAAAGCCATCGTGGTGTTATGCGTGCTGATTGTGCAGTCGCAGCGCTTTATCAGTCTGATAAAAGGAGTGCGTGGTCGTGATAAAACGTAACTTACCGTTGATGATCACCCTCGGGGTTTTTGTGCTGGGCTACCTCTATTGCCTGACGCAGTTCCCCGGTTTCGCCTCAACCCGGGTTATCTGCAATATCCTGACCGATAACGCTTTCCTCGGGATTATCGCGGTCGGCATGACCTTCGTGATCCTCTCCGGTGGCATCGATCTGTCCGTGGGATCGGTGATCGCGTTTACCGGCGTTTTTCTGGCGAAGGCCATTGGCTACTGGGGGATCTCGCCGCTGCTGGCCTTCCCGCTGGTACTGGCGATGGGCTGTGCGTTCGGGGCATTTATGGGGCTGCTGATTGATGCGCTGAAGATTCCGGCGTTTATCATTACGCTGGCGGGGATGTTCTTCCTGCGTGGCGTCAGTTATCTGGTGTCTGAGGAGTCGATCCCGATTAACCACCCGATTTACGATACGCTCTCCAGCCTGGCGTGGAAAATCCCCGGCGGCGGGCGTCTGAGCGCAATGGGGCTGCTGATGCTGGCGGTGGTGGTGATCGGTATTTTCCTCGCGCACCGTACGCGGTTTGGTAATCAGGTTTACGCCATTGGCGGAAATGCGGCGTCGGCGAACCTGATGGGGATCTCGACGCGCAGCACCACCATCCGTATTTATATGCTCTCTACCGGGCTTGCGACGCTGGCGGGTATTGTTTTCTCCATTTATACCCAGGCCGGTTATGCGCTGGCGGGCGTTGGCGTTGAGCTGGATGCCATCGCATCGGTGGTGATTGGCGGTACGTTGCTGAGCGGAGGCGTGGGGACGGTGTTAGGTACGCTGTTCGGCGTGGCGATCCAAGGGCTGATCCAGACCTATATTAACTTCGATGGTACGCTGAGTTCCTGGTGGACGAAGATCGCTATCGGGATTTTGTTGTTTATTTTTATTGCTTTGCAGCGTGGTCTGACGGTGCTGTGGGAGAACCGCCAGAGTTCTCCAGTTACGCGTGTCAACACGGTCGCAACACCGAAGTAACATATTGAATTTCCTGAAACGTATAAACTTTTTCCGGTTGTAGTCGATAGATTCTATATCCCTACAACCGGAAAGATAACGATGCCAAAATCCCTCTCTATTCGTACAAGTTTACTGGTTTTACTGTCTTTACTTACCCTGCTCCTGTTGCTGACGGGCGGTATGGGGCTCTACGCCTCCACCCGTATTATCACTTCCTGGGTCTATTATGGGGTGATGACGGGGGCGACGCTGGCCGCCATCGGCCTGCTGGCGCTGGTATGGCTGATGTTGCGTAATAAGCTCCTGAAACCTCTTGATAATGTTGTTGAGCAACTGGAGCGTCTGGCGACAGGGGATTTATCGCCGACGGTAAGCCATTTTGCCAGTTCTGAATTTAACCGTCTGAATACCGCCCTTGAAGAGATGCGTGCGGCGCTGAGTGAATCCGTGGTACGCGTTCGTGACGCCAGCACGCAAATTGATACCGGCAGCCGTGAACTGACGGCGGGCAACCTGCATCTGGCGCAACGCACGGAGTCTACGGCCACCTCGCTGGAACAGACAGCCGCCAGCATGGAAGAGCTGACTGCGACGGTGAAACTGAACGCTGAAAATGCCGATCAGGCGCACCAACTGGCGAAATCAGTCTCGGACACCGCCGATCGCGGCAGCGAGATGGTGTGCTATGTCATTGAGAAAATGCGTGATATTTCCGGCAGCTCTGACCGTATCGCCGATATTCTCGGCGTAATTGACGGCATCGCTTTCCAGACCAACATTCTGGCGCTGAATGCCTCCGTTGAAGCGGCGCGCGCCGGTGAACAAGGGCGCGGTTTTGCGGTGGTTGCCGGTGAGGTGCGTAATCTCGCCAGCCGCAGCGCCGATGCCGCGAAAGAGATCCGCGCGCTCATCAGCGACTCGCAAACGCATGTCGGAGAGGGCAGCGATCTGGCGATGCAGGCCGGTGAAACGATGGATGAGATTGCGACAGAAGTGATGCGCATGACCAAACTGATGCGTGAGATTGCCAGTGCTTCTCAGGAACAGAGCCGGGGCATTGAGCAGGTGAATATCGCGGTCAGTCAGATGGATGAAACCGCACAGCAGAATGCGGCGCTGGTACAGCAATCTTCCGCAGCTACCCGTTCGCTGGAAGAGCAGTCTCATGCGCTGCTGGAGGCGATGGCCGTATTTAAGCTACAGGCAGCGTAACCGAACGTAGGCCGGATAAGGCGAAGCCGCCATCAGGCAATAAATTGCCGGATGGCAACGCTGCGCGTTTTATCCGGCCTACATCCGTGCGATTAATGATAATTATGCGTCCGGGAACTCGCGGATGAAGCGTTCTACGTCTTCCACCATATGATCGGTGCCGACGAAGAACGGACGGCGCTGGTGCAGACTTTCCGGCGTAATATCCAGAATGCGCTCTTTACCGTCGCTCGCTTTGCCGCCCGCCTGCTCAGCCAGGAAGGCCATCGGGTTGCATTCGTACAGCAGACGCAGTTTCCCTTCCGGGTGGCTGGCGGTGCTCGGGTAGAGGTAGATCCCGCCTTTCAGCAGGTTGCGGTGGAAATCCGCCACCAGGGAGCCAATATAGCGCGAGGTGTACGGGCGATTCGTGGACTTGTCCTCTTCCTGGCAGAACTTAATGTACTTCTTCACGCCATTCGGGAATTTGATGTAGTTGCCTTCGTTAATGGAGTAGGTGTTGCCCTTCTCCGGGAAGCGCATACGCTCCTGGCACAGACAGAAAACGCCCAGCGACGGATCGTAGGTGAAGGCGTGTACGCCGCAGCCGGTGGTGTAAACCAGCATGGTTGAAGAGCCGTAGACCACATAACCCGCAGCCACCTGCTTGTTGCCCGGTTGCAGGAAATCTTCTTCCGTCACCGGCGTGCCGACAGGCGTTACGCGGCGGTAGATAGAGAAAATAGTACCGACAGAGACGTTAACATCGATGTTGGACGAGCCATCCAGTGGGTCCATCAGCACCACGTATTTCGCGTGTTCGCAGCCTTCAAAGACGACAATTTCATCTTCTTCTTCAGAAGCGATGCCCGCCACAATATCGCGCGCCTTCAGTGCAGCTTTCAGTTTTTCGTTCGCGAACAGGTCGAGTTTCTGCTGAACCTCACCCTGCACGTTCTCAGCACCGCTGGCACCCAGGATATCGACCAGACCGGCCTTGTTGATATCGCGGTGGATGATCTTGGCGCCCAGCTTTATTGCCGACAACAAAGCAGTGAGCTCACCGGTAGCATGAGAGAACTCGTGCTGCTTTTCGACAATAAATTCACCTAACGTTTTCATAACACTTTCCCTGCAATTGATATGGAGTAAAGCGACCGTAACAATCTTAACAAATATTTCAGCGGCCGCGCTCAGGTGAATCGCGCCAGCAAAGTACGGAATATCCTGAAATGCGTTTCTCACTTGCCTGACATGTGCGTAAAATGGCCCCCAGATTAAAAAAGGGTAGTGACGTATGCGCATTCATATTTTGGGAATTTGTGGCACTTTCATGGGCGGTCTGGCGATGCTGGCGCGCTCGCTCGGTCATGAAGTAACGGGTTCGGACGCCAATGTGTATCCGCCGATGAGTACCCTGCTTGAGAAGCAGGGCATTGATTTAATTCAGGGTTACGACGCCAGCCAGCTCGATCCACAGCCAGACCTGGTGATCATCGGCAACGCTATGACCCGTGGAAATCCGTGTGTTGAAGCGGTGCTGGAAAAGAACATTCCGTATATGTCCGGCCCGCAGTGGCTGCATGACTTTGTTCTGCGCGATCGCTGGGTGCTGGCCGTAGCCGGTACGCACGGTAAAACCACCACGGCAGGCATGGCGACCTGGATTCTGGAAGCCTGCGGTTATCAGCCGGGCTTCGTGATTGGCGGCGTTCCGGGTAATTTCGACGTTTCTGCCCGTCTGGGTGAAAGTCACTTCTTCGTCATTGAGGCGGATGAGTACGACTGCGCGTTCTTCGATAAGCGTTCCAAGTTTGTGCACTACTGCCCGCGCACGCTGATCCTCAACAACCTTGAGTTCGACCATGCGGACATCTTTGACGATCTGAAAGCGATTCAGAAGCAGTTCCACCACCTGGTGCGCATCGTGCCGGGGCAAGGGCGCATTATTTTCCCGGAACACGACATCAACCTGAAGCAGACGATCGCGATGGGCTGCTGGAGCGAGCAGGAGCTGGTGGGCGAGCAGGGGCACTGGCAGGCGAAGAAACTGAACGCGGATGCATCCGTTTGGGAAGTGTGGCTGGACGGTGAAAAAGCCGGTGAAGTGAAGTGGTCGCTGGTCGGTGAACACAATATGAATAACGGGCTGATGGCGATTGCCGCCGCTCGTCATGTTGGCGTGATGCCTGCGGATGCGGCTAACGCGTTGGGATCGTTCATCAACGCCCGTCGTCGTCTGGAGTTGCGCGGTGAAGCCAACGGTGTGACGGTGTATGACGATTTCGCTCACCACCCGACGGCGATTCTGGCGACGCTTGCGGCGTTGCGCAGTAAAGTGGGCGGTACGGCGCGTATTCTTGCGGTGCTGGAACCGCGCTCCAACACCATGAAGATGGGTCTTTGCAAAGACGATCTGGCTCCGTCGTTAGGGCGTGCGGATGAAGTGTTCTTGCTGCAACCGCAGCATATTCCGTGGCAGGTGGCGGAAGTCGCGGATGCCTGTGTTCAGCCTGCGCACTGGAGCGGGGATGTGGACGCGCTGGCCGATATGGTGGTGAAAACCGCGCAGCCTGGCGATCATATTCTGGTGATGAGCAACGGCGGGTTCGGCGGCATCCATCAAAAACTGTTGGATGGCCTGGCGAAAAAGGCGGAGGCGGCGGAGTAATCATATGCCCGGTGGCGCTGCGCTTACCGGGCCTACAAACTGTAGGCCGGATAAGACGCATTGCGTCGCCATCCGGCAAATACCAATGCACCAGGCTGTAGGCCGGATAAGACGCGTTGCGTCGCCATCCGGCAATACCAAATGCACCAGGCTGTAGGCCGGATAAGACGCATTGCGTCGCCATCCGGCAAATACCAATGCACCAGGCTGTAGGCCGGATAAGACGCGTTGCGTCGCCATCCGGCAAATACCAAATACACCAGGCTGTAGGCCGGATAAGACGTTTTGCGTCGCCATCCGGCACACTTAACTTACGTACGCATTACTCTTCGTTTTCCGCCAGCTCACGCAGATACTGGAAGATCTGCCGCGCCGACTTCGGCGGCTTATTGCCTTCTTTCTCTTTCTTCGCGTTGCGGATCAGCGAGCGAAGCTGTTGACGGTCAGCATTCGGCCACAGGCTCAGCACTTCCTCCACCGCATCATCACCTTCAACGATCAGGCGATCGCGCAGTTGCTCAAGCTTATGGAACAGCACCACCTGCTGGTTGTGGCGGTTTTTCAGCTTATCCAGCGCCTGACGAATAGGTTCAACGTCGCGTTGACGCAGCATCTTACCGATCAGCTGCAACTGACGGCGGCGGCCTTCCATCTTAATACGCTGGGCTAGCTCAATGGCGGCGCGCAGATCCGCATCAAGCGGGATCTTATCCAGCGCGTTTTTCCCCAGATCCACAATTTCCGCGCCCAGGCGTTTTAACTCCTCGGCATCGCGTTTAATTTCACTTTTGCTGACCCAGATAATTTCATCGTCTTCGTCTTCGATGTCATCACCGGGAACGTCGTCGAGCCAGTCTTCGGGCTGCTTTGTCATGTCAGGCTCCTTAAAAAAAGAGGCTAATGTTACCAGTTAAGATGCGCACTGAAAAACGGTTCTCTGTTAGACTTCAGAGAAACTCTCTCTACAGTATGGCATTTGCGATGAAAGTAATCTCACAAGTTGAAGCGCAGCGTAAGATTCTGGAAGAAGCGGTCTCGACAGCCCTGGAGCTCGCCTCAGGCAAATCAGACGGCGCGGAAGTCTCTGTCAGCAAGACCACCGGCATCAGCGTCAGCACCCGTTATGGTGAAGTGGAGAACGTAGAATTTAATAGTGACGGCGCGCTGGGGATCACCGTTTATCACCAGAACCGTAAAGGCAGCGCGTCATCCACCGATTTAAGCCCGCAGGCGATTGCCCGTACCGTACAGGCGGCGCTGGATATTGCTCGCTATACCTCGCCGGACCCGTGCGCGGGCGTGGCAGATAAAGATCTGCTGGCCTTTGAGGCGCCGGATCTCGACCTGTTCCACCCGGCGGAAGTGACCCCGGATGAAGCCATTGATCTGGCTGCTCGCGCGGAGCAGGCGTCGTTACAGGCGGATAAACGTATTACCAATACCGAAGGCGGCAGCTTTAACAGCCATTACGGCATCAAAGTGTTCGGCAACAGCCACGGCATGTTGCAGGGGTACTGCTCCACGCGCCATTCGCTCTCAAGCTGTGTCATCGCCGAAGAAAAGGGCGACATGGAGCGTGATTACGCCTACACCATTGGCCGCGCGTTAGGCGATCTGCAAACGCCTGAATGGGTGGGCGCCGAGTGCGCGCGCCGTACGTTATCTCGCCTGGCGCCGCGCAAACTCTCGACCATGAAAGCGCCGGTGATTTTCGCGAATGAAGTGGCGACCGGGTTGTTTGGCCATCTGGTCGGCGCGATTGCGGGCGGCTCGGTATACCGTAAATCGACCTTCCTGCTCGACTCGCTGGGTAAACAAATTCTGCCGGAATGGCTGACCATCGAAGAACACCCGCATCTGCTGAAAGGGCTGGCCTCTTCGCCGTTCGACAGCGAAGGTGTGCGCACAGAGCGTCGCGACATTGTGAAAGACGGCGTGCTGACCCAGTGGCTGCTGACCAACTATTCCGCGCGCAAACTGGGGCTGAAAAGCACCGGGCACGCGGGCGGCATCCATAACTGGCGCATTGCCGGGCAGGGGCTGAGCTTTGAACAACTGCTCAAAGAGATGGGCACCGGTCTGGTCGTCACCGAACTCATGGGCCAGGGAGTGAGCGGCATTACTGGCGACTACTCCCGTGGCGCGGCCGGTTTCTGGGTTGAGAACGGCGAGATCCAGTATCCGGTCAGCGAGATCACCATCGCCGGGAATTTAAAAGAGATGTGGCGCAATATCGTCACCGTGGGTAACGATATTGAAACGCGTAGCAATATACAGTGTGGTTCCGTGCTGTTACCGGAGATGAAAATCGCCGGGCAGTAGCACTCGTTTGTTTTCTTTTCATAATAAAAATGAGGAAGTGAGCAATGCGTAAAAACCTGTTAGCTGTTCTTGCCATATCATCCCTGGCGTTCAGTTCGGCGGTGTTTTCTGCCGATCTTGAAGACAATATGGACACGCTTAACGACAATCTGAAGGTGGTGGAAAAAACGGATAACGCGACCGAACTGAAAGACGCGTTAAGCAAAATGCGCGCCGCTGCGCTGGATGCGCAAAAAGGCACGCCGCCTAAGCTGGAAGATAAAGCCCCGGATAGCCCGGAGATGAAGGATTTTCGCCACGGTTTAGATACGCTGGTCGGTCAGATTGACGGCGCATTAAAACTGGCGAATGAAGGAAAAATCAAAGAGGCGCAAGCGGCGGCGGAAGCGTTTAAAACCACTCGCAACGCGTACCATAAGAAGTATCGTTAATAACGTGATGTAGGCCGGATAAGACGCATCGCGTCGTCATCCGGCATTTCCCCTGGGCCATAAGTAATCCCTATTCCCGTCACACTTTTTCACATTCGGCGATCGCGCGAATGTGCTTTTTCTCATCGGTTTTTCCGCCTTTCCTTGCGATGTATGTCACAGTTTTTCAGCGATAAATCGCCAAATCCCCCTTTTCTGTGGAACAGATCACTGTCGCCACTCGCCTTTCCACTTCGAAGTGGAAAACAACTCGCTACAAACTTTTAACCCCTGCCGTTAGTTTTAACCCAGAGCCATTAACGGGGTAAGACGAGTGAATAACGGAGCAGTAATGAACGACATGGGGGAGCAGGTGACGGAGATCGGTGAACTGGCTGATCGCATGCTGGCGCAGGTGTATGCCTTACTCAGCGAACATCACATCATTCCCAACGCCGTACAGGAACAAATGCTGACGTCTCATGTTCGCGCCATGGCGCACCGGTCAGTGACCGGCGAGCCTTTGCCGGAAGTGGATGCCAGTTTATTTGATGAAATTTCAGCCGAATCAATGGCACTTGCCCGCGACATCGTGGCGGCGTTTGGCAACCTTCCAGAGGAAGAAGCCTGGCTGCTGTCAGTACATTTCGAAGTCGCGAAAGACAACCTTTAAGGAGCAAAAAATGGAACAGATTACAGTCGTAATTGGCGATCGTCTGGGTAAGGGCCAGAAAGTGGCGGCAGGTGTGGAAAAAGCCGGTGGTCGTGCGGTGGTGGTGCCGGGCGTGGCGGCGGATATGAAGCTGGGCGACGTGATGAAAGCGGAAAACGCCACCTTTGGCATCTCTTTTTGCGGTAGCGGCGGTGCGGGCGCCATCACGGCGCAAAACAAGTATGGCTACAAAGCCAAATACGGGATGCGCTCTGTGGATGAAGGCGTCACGGCTATCAACGAAGGCTGCAACGTGCTGGGGTTCGGCTTTATGGATAAAGAAGAACTTGGCGAGCGTCTGGTTCAGGCGTGGCAGAAGAAATACGGCGCTTAAGTATGAAAGAACAATTCACCACTACGGTGAGAGTCACCGGTAAAGGCGAAGCCAAAGCGCGCGCCTTTGCCGATGCCCTGAACCACGTTCAGGGCGCGGTGATGAAAGCATCGCCGCATATTTTATTGCGTATTGAGCCACAGGATGTGCAGGTTGTTCAAGCGCGTGAAACGGTGCGCAAAGAAGCGTTTTTATTTGTCTTTTTGCGCCGGGAAAGACGCACCTACAGCGTGGAGCTGGAAGTGACCGTCAACGTGACTGCCATCAATCTCGACAAGGTGGACTTCGTCGCGCAACGCTGATTCTTTATTAAAAGGCATAAATATGTTCCTGATAATATTAATAAAATCGCTCATCATTGGTGGCCTGGTCGGCGTCGGTGTGGGCGCCGGGGCTGCACGCATGTTTCATGCGCCGACTACACAGGGTATGGGCGCGTTTCGTACATTGGGGGAACTGAACTCCTGTGAAGGGGACCCGGCTTCTCACTTCTCCTTCGGTCTGGGCTTCTTCTTCAACGCCTGGGCTTCATCCGTTGCGGCGGGTTCATTCACGCAGGATGTCGATCACCGCATCATCCCGAACTGGGGCGCGGCAGCGCTGATGATCAAAAACCGCAATGTCGGCGAGACGCTGCACGATCCGAAGAAAATGGCGATTGCCTGCGGCATCATCGGCATGATCGTCGTGACCTTCCTCAACCTTACCGCCTCTTCCGTACCGGAAGCGTTGCAGGTCACCGCCGTTAAGGTATTGGTGCCTGCGGCTAACCTGCTGGTGAATACCGTGATGCCGGTTATCTTCTGGCTGGCGGCGATCGACGCCGGGAAAAAATCAGGCTTCTGGGCCACCGTGTTTGGCGGCGCGGCGCAGCTGATCATGGGTAACGCCGTTCCGGGTCTGGTGCTGGGTATTCTGATCGGCAAAGGCGTTGAAGAGAGCGGCTGGAACCACGTCACCAAAGTGATGATGGTCGCCATTGTGGCGCTGTTTGTCCTGAGCGGCTTCTTCCGCGGCTTCGACATGAAGATGATCGAATCCTTCAATATGACCGTGCCGAACTGGCTCGAACTGATCCACGGCTCGCTCAGCGGCAAATAACGGAGGCCATCATAATGGAACAGAATAAAGGTTTTTGGTATGCCGACTGGTCGTTCCCGATCTTTGTAGGCTTGCTCTCATCCGGCGTTTTTGCCGGGACGCATATGTACTACCTGTACGGTATCGGCGCGTTTAACGAAGTGGCCTTTGTGGCAATGCTGAAAGCGGGGATGGACACTGGCGTTTACGGTGCGGTGGCTGCGTTTGGCGCAAGCTTCCTGTTTGCCCGCATTATCGAAGGGTCGCTGGTGGGGATTCTGGACATCGGCGGGGCGATCCAGACCGGCGTCGGTCTTGGGGTTCCGGCGCTGCTGCTGGGCGCAGGGATCGTTTTCCCGGTCGCTAACTTTGTCGCCTCGTTAATCACCGGTCTGGTGATTGGTCTGGCAATTGGCTACGTCATCATTCTGGCGCGTAAGTTCACCATCAATCAGAGCGACTCCACCTACGGGGCGGACGTGATGATGGGGGCGGGTAATGCGTCAGGCCGCTTCCTGGGGCCGCTGATCATCCTCAGCGCGATGACCGCCTCGATTCCAATCGGCGTGGGTTCTTTGCTGGGGGCGTTGCTGTTCTATCTCTGGCAGAAGCCGATCACCGGCGGCGCGATCCTCGGCGCCATGATTTTAGGTTCGATCTTCCCGATTGCCATTAGCTAACGGTTGATTTGTAGGCCGGATAAGGCGGTTACGCCGCCATCCGGCAAAGGAGAGAGTGATGTATGATTTACTCCTGCGCCGTGCGCGTCTGGTTGACGATACGGTGAGCGATATCGCCCTGAAGGACGGCAAAATTGCCGCGCTGGGCAATATCCAGCAACCGGCGGCGAAAACCGTCGATCTGCGCGGCGAGTATTACGTTAGCGCAGGGTGGATTGATTCCCACGTCCACTGCTATCCGAAATCCCCGATTTATCACGATGAGCCGGACAGCGTCGGTATTGCGACAGGCGTCACCACCGTTGTTGATGCGGGCAGTACCGGCGCAGACGACATTGATGATTTCTACACGCTGACCCGTGAAGCGGCCACTGAAGTTTATGCGTTGCTGAATATCTCCCGCGTAGGACTGATCGCACAAAACGAACTGGCGAATATGGCCAATGTCGATGCGGACGCCGTGAAACAGGCGGTGAAACGCCATCCGAATTTCATTGTGGGCCTGAAGGCGCGAATGAGCAGCAGCGTGGTGGGTGAAAACGGCATTACGCCGCTGGAATGCGCCAAAGAGATGCAGAAAGAGAACGGCGATCTGCCGTTGATGGTACACATCGGCAACAACCCGCCGGATCTGGATGAGATCGCTGAGCGTCTGACGGCGGGCGATATCATCACTCACTGCTATAACGGCAAACCTAATCGCATTCTGACGCCGGACGGTGAGCTGCGCGCGTCAATCACCCGGGCGCTACAGCGCGGCGTGCGCCTGGACGTTGGTCACGGCACTGCCAGCCTGAGCTTTGCGGTCGCGCAGCGCGCGATTAGCTTAGGCATTTTGCCGCACACCATCAGCTCGGATATCTACTGTCGTAACCGCATCAATGGCCCGGTTTATTCGCTTGCCAACGTGATGTCGAAATTCCTCGCCATCGGCATGACGCTGCCGCAGGTCATCGACTGTGTGACGGCAAATGCTGCTGATGGCCTGAACCTGAAAAGCAAAGGCCGCCTTGAGCCAGGTCTGGACGCCGACTTGACCCTCTTTACGCTCAGGCGTCAGCCAACCGTGCTGGTGGACGCTGAAAACGACAGCTTACAGGCTGAAAAATTGCTGGTGCCGCTTGCCGCCATCCGTGCGGGTAAGGGCTATGTAACCGAACAAGGGAGTGCTGAACGTGACTTCGATTTATGAAAAATACAATCTGAAACAAGTGATTAATACATCAGGGCGTATGACCGCGCTCGGTGTTTCCACCCCGCGCCCGGAAGTGGTGCAGGCGGCAATGGATGGCATGAACCAGTACTTTGAGATGAAAGATCTGGTCAATAAAACCGGGGAGTACATTGCAAAACTGCTGGATGTGGAAGGGGCGACGGTCGTCTCCTGCGCCTCGGCGGGGATTGCCCAGTCGGTAGCGGCGGTACTGGTTCAGGACAGCGACTGGCTGCTGGAAAACCTGCATGTTACTCCGATCGAGAATAACGAAATTGTATTGCCGAAAGGGCACAACGTTAACTTTGGCGCGCCGGTTGGCACGATGGTGGCGCTGGGCGGCGGTAAGTTGGTCGAAGCCGGTTATGCCAACGAATGTTCCGCAGCGCAGCTTGCGGCGGCGATCACTCCGCGCACGGCGGCGATCCTCTATATCAAATCTCACCACTGCGTGCAGAAAAGCATGCTCAGCGTAGAGCAGGCGGCGGTAGTCGCGCGCACGCACAATTTACCGTTGATTGTGGATGCGGCGGCAGAAGAGGATTTGCAGTGTTACTACCGCGTCGGCGCGGATCTGGTGATCTACAGCGGCGCGAAAGCGATTGAAGGGCCGACCAGCGGTCTGGTGCTCGGTAAAACTCAGTACGTCGAGTGGGTGAAACGCCAGACGGCGGGCATTGGCCGCGCCATGAAAGTCGGTAAAGAGGGCATCCTCGGGCTGACCTGCGCCATCGAACTCTACCTGAACGCGCAGAAAGAGAGCGGTGCGGAGATGGTCGAAAAAATGACGCCGTTTATTGATGCGCTGAATGCGCTTAATGGCGTGAGCGCCCGCGTGGTGTGGGACAGCGCCGGACGCGATATCGCGAGAACGGAAATTAAGTTCGATGAGGCCGTGACCGGCATTGCCACCGGCGATCTGGTGGAAGCCCTCAAACAGGGTGAGTACGCCATCTATTTCCGTGGCTACAAAGCTAACGAAGGCATTATTGAGGCGGATGTCCGCAGCGTAAATCAGGCGCAACTGGAGATTGTGGCACGCCGTATTCGCGACGTGATTAATCAGGAGAAAAAAGCATGAAACTGACCCCTAACTTTTACCGTGACCGCGTTTGTCTGAACGTTCTGGCGGGTTCCAAAGAGAACGCCCGTGAGATTTATGCGGCGGCGGAAGGCCATGTGCTGGTCGGCGTGCTCTCCAAAAATTACCCGGATGTCGACAGCGCGGTGGCGGATATGCGCGAATACGCGGCGCTTATCGACAATGCCCTCTCTGTTGGCCTGGGGGCTGGCGATCCGAATCAGTCAGCGATGGTGAGCGAAATCTCTCGTCAGGTGCAGCCGCAGCACGTTAATCAGGTCTTTACCGGCGTGGCGACCAGCCGCGCGCTGCTGGGGCAGAGTGAAACGGTCGTTAACGGTCTGGTCTCCCCGACGGGGACGCCGGGCAGAGTGAAAATTTCTACCGGCCCGCTGAGCAGCAAAACGCCGGACGGCATTGTTCCCGTTGAGACGGCGATTGCCCTGCTGAAAGACATGGGCGGCAGCTCGATTAAATACTTCCCGATGGGCGGCCTGAAATGCCGTGATGAGTACAAAGCGGTAGCGGAAGCCTGCGCCCGTCACGACTTCTGGCTGGAGCCGACTGGCGGTATCGATCTGGAAAACTTTGGCGAGATTTTGCAGATTGCGCTTGATGCTGGCGTCAGCAAAATCATTCCTCACATTTATAGTTCGATTATTGATAAGGTGAGTGGCAACACCCGTCCAGACGATGTGCGCCAGCTGTTGGCCATTACCCGGACGTGCGTAGGTTAATAGCAAGAGTGAGGTAAGTGACGTGCGATTCCCCAACCAACGTTTGGCACAGCTGTTTGATATGTTGCAAAACGAGACGCTGCCGCAGGATGAGCTGGCGCAGCGGTTGTCGGTTTCCACGCGCACCGTGCGGGCGGACATTACTGCGTTGAATGCGTTGCTGACGCAGTATGGCGCGCAGTTTGTTCTGAGCCGGGGCAACGGTTATCAGCTCCGAATTGACGATCCGACCCGCTATCAAACCCTGCGGGAGCAGCAGCCGAGTACGCTGCGCATCCCGCGAACCAGCCAGGAACGGGTGCACTATCTGGTGGTTCGTTTCCTGACGTCCGCTTTCTCGCTCAAACTGGAAGATCTGGCGGATGAGTGGTTCGTCAGCCGCGCGACGCTGCAAAACGATATGGCGGAAGTTCGCGAGTGGCTGCGCCGCTATCATCTGACGCTGGAAACCCGCCCGCGCCACGGCATGAAATTGTTCGGCAGCGAAATGGCGATCCGCGCGTGTCTGACCGATCTCCTGTGGACGCTGGCGCAGCAGGATCCGGCGAACCCGCTGATTGTGGAAGAAGCGCTTAACGCGGGCGTGCCGGAGCAATTGCAGCCGATTTTACAGGAAATATTTACCCGTTTTCGTATTCGTCTGACAGATGAAGGCGAGCTGTTTTTACGCCTGTATTGCGCCGTCGCGGTACGGCGCATCAGCGAAGGGTATCCGCTGTCGGAATTTACCACGGAAGAGGTGGAGGACAACGTCTGCTTCGCGGCGCGGGATATTGCGGCGGTGCTGCAACACCTGGCGGATAAACCGCTGTCGGCGTCTGAAGAGAACTGGCTGAAGGTACACATTGCCGCACGGCAGGTGCAGGAGATTGCTCCCAGCGCCATCAATGCCGATGACGATGAAGCGCTGGTTAACTATATCCTCCGTTTTATCAACACGCAGTACAACTATAACCTGTTGAATGACAAACAGTTACATGCCGACCTGCTCACCCACATCAAAACGATGATCACGCGGGTGCGCTATCAGATAATGATCCCCAATCCGCTACTGGAAAACATTAAGCAGCACTACCCTATGGCGTGGGATATGACGCTGGCGGCCGTGTCGGGTTGGGGAAAATACACGCCATATACCATCAGCGAAAACGAGATTGGTTTTCTGGTATTGCATATCGGCGTTGGGCTGGAGCGTAGTTACAACATCGGTTACCAACGGCAGCCTAAAATCCTGCTGGTATGTGACGCGGGAAATGCGATGGTACGCATGATCGAAGCGGTGCTGGCGCGGAAATATCCGCAGATTGAGATCGTGAGAACCCTGACTCTGCGTGACTATGAGCAGCGGGACAGCATTGCCGAAGATTTTGTCATCTCTACCGCGCGCGTCAGCGAAAAAGATAAGCCGGTGGTCATGATTGCGCCATTCCCTACCGACTACCAGCTGGAGCAGATCGGCAAGCTGGTGCTGGTGGACAGAACCCGCCCGTGGATGCTGAACAAATACTTCGACGCCGCCCACTTTCGCATTATCGACGGAACAATGGATCAGCAGACGCTGTTTAAGACATTGTGCGATCAGCTGCAAAGCGAGGGGTTTGTGGATGCGGAGTTTCTCGACTCGGTGGTTGAGCGTGAAGCCATTGTCAGCACAATGTTAGGCGACAGCATCGCCCTGCCGCACGCCCTGGGATTGCTGGCGAAGAAAACGGTGGTCTATACCGTGCTCGCGCCGCAGGGCATCGTCTGGGGAGATGAGACGGCGCACGTCATCTTTTTACTCGCCATCAGTAAAAGCGAGTACGAAGAAGCAATGGCGATCTACGATATTTTTGTCACTTTCCTGCGTGAGCGCGCCATGACGCGACTCTGCGCCAGCCAGAATTTTGCCGAGTTCAAAGCGGTAGCGATGGAGTGCGTGAGCCGTTTTTGAGAGGCGTTTTCCAGAAATGAATGTTAATGCAAATGTAATGCTATAACGCATTACATTTGTTTATCCTGAAGCAGAGAAACGGCGTTAAAGAGTGCGATCAACGTAAATGATGGACGACCTGGTTACTGCTGCCGCGCCAGATCAGCATCGGGTCTTTAAGATCCTGTACGAATTTACCGTCGACCAGCACGTTAATCAGATCCACAACCTGCATTTGCGCGGCGGTGAGTTCATCCAGCTTATAACCCGTCCATACCCAGATGTCTTTGCCGGGGCACTCTTCGCGAATGCGTCGCACCAGTTTCAGAATGTCCGGTACGTTTTGGGGATGCAGCGGATCGCCGCCAGACAGTGAGATCCCCTGGCGTTTAATCCGCGCGTCGTTCAGATCGTTAATGATCTGGTCTTCCATCTCTTTCGTAAACGGTTTACCCGAATTGAGCCGCCAGGTGCTTTTGTTGTAACACCCGGGGCATTCATGCACGCACCCGGAAACAAACAGAGTACAGCGCGTGCCGGGGCCGTTGACGATGTCGACGGGGTAGTACTGGTGAAAGTTCATTGTTTCCTCGTTGCATTTGGCGCTGTAGCGGCGTTGGCCGCTCTCACTTACCCAGGTCACTTACTTATGTAAGCTCCCTGGGATTCGTTCGTTTGCCGCCTTGCTACAACACCAACTGCTTAGAGGAAACTCATGAAATTGGAACTATAGCCAGCGGTTGTAGGCCGGATAAGGTGTTTACACCGCCATCCGGCATTTACGTATTGCAAACGGAGGATTAACCGATCTGCCCATTGCCTAAATGCTTAACGCGGCGCTTCACTTCTTCCTGCTTACCGGCGTTAAACGGACGCGCATCCGGGCTGCCTAAATAACCGCATACGCGGCGGGTGACTGAAACACGCGCGGCGTCGTGGTTACCGCATTTCGGGCAGGTAAACCCTTTGCTGGTGCACTCGAACTCGCCGGTAAAGCCGCACTCGTAACACTCATCGATTGGCGTGTTGGTTCCGTAATACGGCACGTGCTGATAGCTGTAATCCCAGACGTCTTCCAGCGCTTTCAGGTTGTGCTGAATGTTCGGGTATTCGCCGTAGCAAATGAAGCCACCGCTCGCCAGCGGCGGATACGGCGCTTCGAAATCGATTTTATCGTACGGGTTCACCTTCTTCTCCACGTCGAGGTGGAAGCTGTTGGTGTAGTAGCCTTTATCGGTCACGCCCGGCACGACGCCAAACTCAGCGGTATCCAGACGGCAGAAGCGGTCGCACAGGTTCTCGCTCGGCGTGCTGTACAGGCTGAAGCCATAGCCGGTTTCGTCTTTCCATTGATCCACCGCCTGACGCAGGCGTTCGACAATGGCGATACCTTTAGCGCGCAGCGCTTCGCTGTCGTACAGATGTTTGTCGCCAAACAGCGCGTTGATGGTTTCGTGAATACCGATATAGCCCAGCGAAATTGACGCGCGGCCATTTTTAAAAATCTCGGAAACGTCATCGTCAGCTTTCAGGCGGACACCACAGGCGCCTTCCATATAAAGGATTGGCGCAACGCGGGCTTTCACGCCTTCCAGACGGGCGATACGGGTCATCAGCGCCTTACGCGCCAGCACCAGGCGATCGTCCAGTAGCTTCCAGAACGTTGCTTCATTGCCACCGGCTTCCAGCGCGATACGCGGCAGGTTGAGGCTGATGACGCCCAGGTTGTTGCGGCCATCGTGAACCTGTTCGCCGTTCTCATTTTCCCAGACGCCGAGGAAGCTGCGACAGCCCATAGGCGTTTTGAACGAACCGGTCACTTTCACCACCTGATCGTAGTTCAGGATGTCTGGATACATGCGTTTGCTTGCGCACTCCAGCGCCAGCTGTTTGATGTCGTAGTTTGGATCGCCAAACTTGTGGTTCAGACCGTCGCGAATCGCAAACACCAGTTTCGGGAACACGGCGGTTTTACGGTTCTTACCCAGACCTGCGATACGGTTACGCAGGATGGATTGCTGAATCAGGCGCGATTCCCAGCTGGTGCCGAGGCCAAAACCAAAGGTGACGAACGGCGTCTGTCCGTTGGCGGTGTGCAGCGTATTCACTTCGTATTCCAGAGACTGGAAAGCGTCGTAGCACTCTTTCTCGGTACGGGCGTGCGCGTAGCCGTCAGCGTCCGGGATCTGCCACTCTTCGGCGGTCTTACGGTGTTTATTGAAGCTGGCGGTAACAAACGGCGCCAGCACTTCATCAATACGGTTGATGGTGGTGCCGCCATAAATATGGCTGGCGACCTGCGCGATGATTTGCGCGGTTACGGCCGTGGCGGTGGAGATGGATTTCGGCGGCTCGATTTCCGCATTCCCCATCTTAAAGCCCTGCGTCAGCATGCCTTTCAGATCGATCAGCATACAGTTGAACATCGGGAAGAACGGAGAATAGTCGAGATCGTGATAGTGAATGTCACCACGCTCGTGCGCCTGCACCACATCACGCGGCAGCAGATGCTGACGGGCGTAGTGTTTTGCCACGATACCGGCCAGCAGATCGCGCTGGGTCGGGATCACTTTACTGTCTTTGTTGGCGTTTTCGTTCAGCAGCGCGGAGTTAGTTTGCTCAACCAGGCCACGAATTTCCTGGTTCAGACGGCCACGTTTTTCACGTTGAATATCACGGTCATGGCGGTATTCAATGTAAGCGCGAGCGAGTTGTTTGTACGGCCCGGACATCAGCTGGTTCTCAACGGCTGTCTGGATCTCGTTGATATCAACCTGGCTGCGCTCATTCATCTGGTTACTAACGACTTCTGCGACGGTGGCGCAGTAATCTGCGTCATCGACTCCCGCTGCTTTAGCTGCACGCAGAATGGCTTCCTTGATGCGCTCTGATTTAAACGGCACTTTACAGCCATCTCGTTTCATCACATGCGGTGTCATGATCACTCCATATTTATAAGAACAGGTTATCCACAGAGGCTGAGGAAGTCTGCGTGGGTTTATTCATCTCTCTATCCAACGACTTCCCGCAATCCCGACCCACGTTATCCACAACATCACCGTTATGGCGTCGTGTTGTGTTTGTAGCAATTGTAGTCGATTAATACAACATATTGGGTCGGGTTGCATTTTAAGTTCTATATGTAGTGATTTGCATCAAAGATGTTTACGATTTTATTGATTCAGAACAAAGTAAAAATTTAAGAGTACGAATGGCGGGCGCTTGCGCTTAATGTAAATTTTTGGACTTAAAAATTGCGTAAAAATTCAACAAAATTCGGGCGTTAAGCCAGGCGTTCGTCAAACCGGCGCGAAAAGAAACGACCGGTTTGACGCAGGAGGGGTTATTGCGCTGTTGCGTTCATCCAGTGAATACCCGCATTGATAAATGCAGCAACAGCGACGATCCCCAAAACCAGGGGGACAAGCCGGGTGTTTTTCACCGCAATGGCGGGTTCTGGCGAAACCGAAGGCGCATCTGGCGAGAGCAGCGCAAGCACCTCTTCGGCAGAGGAAGCGTTGATGAGTGATTCACGCACTTTATCGTCCACCAGAGATGAGGTCAGCCGGGTTAATAATTGCATATGCGTACTGCCAGCTTCTTCTGGGGGAATCGCCAGCAGAAATACCAACTGCACCTCCTCGTCACCCTCAAGACCCGGCCACATGACGGGCTGGCGAAACAGGGCGACGCTAAATGCGGCCTGGACAACCGAGCCGCATTTCCCATGTGGGACAGCCAGCGACTCTCCCAACGCCGTGGGCCCTTCGCTTTCACGGCGCAGGACGCTATCAATAAACATCGCCTTGTCGTTGATCAGGCCCTGCCTGAACAGGGCGGCGGACATTTCCCCGATCACCGCTTCAGGAGTGCGGTGCGGCGGATCGATAAAAATCAGTTCAGAATGCGTAAGCGCGGACAACTCCATGTTATGCCTCCGGTTGCGTATCAGCGAGAATCCATACCGTTTGCCAGCCGGAAAGCTCGCAAGCGCCGTTGAATGCTGCGCCCGTCAGCAGATCTGTTCCTGTGACAGGCAGTGAAAGTGATTGTGGTATTCCTGTGACGTTCACGACGCAGTACAGCGTTTCGCCTTCTGTAGGATGCTGGCGAACGACGCCAAAGAGCGCGTCAGGCAATTCAGGAACGTGCTGCGAGGCGAACGGAGAAAATGCGGAATGCTGCTGACGTATACGCGCTAACTTTGCCAGAGACGCGTAGATTCGGGATTGTCTCGTTTCCGGCGAGAGCAACTGCTCATGGAGCGTGGCAGCGTCCAGTTTTTCCCGGTTAATGCGGCGATTTATGCCCGATTCGAGCAGCCCGGCGTTGTCATTTTCACTGCCGAAGAGGCTGTGATAATAGATCGCAGGCACGCCCCGCAGCATAAAGAGGATGGCGTGCGCGGCGGTGAATCTGGCGAGCTGGTCGTCGGGACTTTCCCCTGGCTCGCTCAATGCGCTCAGAAAGTTGATGTTAAGTTCATACGGCGACTGGCTGCCGTCAGGGTTGGTTTTCCATGAAATACGCCCCTGCTTGCGTTCTACCTCGCTTATCAGAAACTGCCGCTCTTCTGCGCAAAGGAGATTTTCCACGGGACGCAGCCCGATGCCGTCGTGGCTGGCGAGGAAATTAAAAAAGGTCGTCTTGTCGGGAAACGCATCCTGTTCCAGACGTTGCGCCCACTGGCGTAACCAGCGTGCGTTACCGCGTAAAAAGGCATGGAGCGTCAGCGGCGGCAAGGGGAACTGATACACCATGTGAGCTTCATCGCCGTTGCCGAAGTAGCTGATATTTTCCTGATGCGGGACGTTGGTTTCCGTAATCAACAGGCAGTCAGGCCAGGTCGTATCCAGAATGGCGCGCCAGAGTTTAACGATCAGATGCGTCTGCGGCAGGTGAATACAGGTGCTGTTTCGCTCTTTCCACAAAAAACCGATCGCATCGAGTCTGATTGCGCGCGCGCCGCGCGCTGCGTATTCCAGCAGGATGTCGATACTTTCCAGTAACACGTCAGGTTCACGGAAATTCAGATCGATCTGATCGGCGCTGAATGTCGTCCAGATATGTACGGTTTCCCCCGTTTTGCGCTTGAATGGCGTAAGCAGGGGAAGGGCGCGTGGACGCGTGACAAGATGGTAGTCATCGTCAGGGTCGGCGCTAATAAAGTAGTGCTGATAACGCGGTTCGCCGTGTAAATAGCCCTGGAACCAGCGGCTTTGCTGAGAGATATGGTTAATCACGAAATCAAACATCAGATTAAAATCGCCTGCCAGCGCTGCAATGTCTGACCACTGGCCTAACTCTGGCGCAATGTGGCGATAATCTTTAACGCTGAAGCCATCATCAGATGTCCACGGGAACATGGGCAGCAGGTGAATGTCGCTGATGACGCCTTTAAGCCAGCGTGTCGAAAACTGATGCAGGCAGGTAAGAGCGTTTGTGTCCCCGCTATGGATACTGTCGCCATAAGCAATCATCCACACCCGGCTCTGATCCAAAGGCGCGGCGGTTTGCTCCCGTAGCTTCCAGCGTTGACAGAGTTGCTCGATTTTCGCCGCCAGCGCGTACCGATCCGCATGGGGATAAAGCTGAGCTAACGTGTTTTTGATGAAGGTATGATGGGCGTTCTGGCTCATACTTTTTCGTTACGCTCCTGATGAGTAAAAAGAAAATCACACGTACTGCAAGGCAAAATGGTGGCGCAATCTGCGACAGGTTCTTCCAGATAATTGATCTGCGGAATATTTTTTAGCGAAGGCGGGAGCGGCACCGGGTGCTCTCCGGTATTGAAAATGCGAATGATTGTTCCGTCTACCGTATGGGCATGGGGTATTGCGGAAAGCATCAGCGGTTCGGGAAGCGTCAGCAGGCTGAATGTTTCCGGCAGCGAGCGCGAAACAAAATTGAGCGTAAAACGCTCCAGGCGGTTGTCCAGCGTGTTCAACGTCTGATTTTGCCAGGTGAATGGCTGGCGCGTCACGCGGGTTTCAAGATGCCTTAACGTCACAGGGGCGGCCCGATCGGCGAGCGCCAGCGTCAGGCTGAAATGCAGCGGTTTAAGCAGTTGCGCGTCGGGCGTGTTGACGACGGTATTATTAATGCCGGAAGCGCGTCCGGGTCGCCAGTCAAGATCGTCACGTCCCAGGACTCCCGTTGATTTAAACAACGTTAACGCTATCTGCGCCGTCCCGTTCTGGCATATCTGAAACTCTTTCATGCCCAGGCTATTGATGATGAGCGAGCGGTTGTTTTCCTCGATGGCGATAATGCCCTCGCTGGTTTCAATATCGACCGGCTTTTCCCGATAGTGCTGACGCCAGTCGGCTGGCGCATCGGTAACAGGACGCCGGATGACGGCAAAGGGCTGAGAGGCGATGGATTCCGTGGTGCGAATGTCGCTGTTGATGAGTAAGCGCAGGCGGTGATCGCAGACGGTGTTTTCCAGCGAAACGTCGATAAAAAGCTGAGCGTCATGCTGGCGAAGCTCGCAGACAAGGCGTACAGGGTAGGGCTGAACATCCTGCGCCGCTCGTGCCGCCAGCGAAGGGGGTAGCATCAGCGTGGCGCTTAGCGTCATTCGTTCAATGTGCGGGCCTTTCTCGCAGTCAATAAGCGTAAATGTGTGGCAGCGCTGCGGAACATCGCCCTCCAGCGGCGAAAAGTCATAGCTATCGCCCGCATCCGCACAGTCTTCAAAGGTCAGCAGGTCGGATATTACCCGGCCGTTGCGCTTATCATGAAGCGACAGCGAACCGGCATGCAGCACCAGCCGGTAATCGTTGTTTTCAATGGCGCTTTCAGCGCAGTTGCGCATTGCAGGCGCGATGCGTGACGATTCCTGCACCTGAATGTGGGTATAACCCAGCGGCGGTAACGCTGGCGCGTCAATAGCGACCTGCCAGCGGTAATAAGGCGGAAGTTCGACCTCTTTTTCGCCTTGTACAGTAACCTGAACCGTGCGCCCGCCGGAGACCTGCGTGCGTTCGAGAACGCAGAACGAAAGAGGACGCGCATGATGGCTGAGTTCAATACCGGCCGTACGGCTATATAATGTGGCTTTGATAATGCCCGACCAGGCGGTGGCGTTGGGGTTGATGACGAAAAGATCGCCCTCTTCACAACTGGCGGTCGCCAGTTCTTTTACGACCAGATTCCACAGGCTATGGCTAAGTTGTTCCGTTTGCTCAAGGCGATGGAGAATATCGCGATTGGTGGCATCGCTGTTACACCCGCCGATGGAGTCATGCGCATGATTACGCAGAAGGTTTTTCCATATCTGGTCAACCCACTGCACGTTGACCTCAATGCCCTGATAACGCGCCAGCGCAATGGTGGGTTCGAGCTTGCCTAACAGGAACTGTTCAACATCATAATTCTTCTTTTTGATGTCGTAACGTACTGAACCGATTGTTTTATGAATGCGGGTATAGCGGGGAGATTTTAATTCCCCTTGCCAGCGATCATATCCCGATGCCTGTTGTCGAAGGCGGTCAATGTACGCTTCCAGAGAGGAGATCTGAAAACGATCGCCTTCAGGGGAACATGCGCTGGCGATACGCAGTATCTCTGGCAGATGGGGATCAATATTGACCTGGTCGCCACCGCAGGGCAGGAGCAGATCATTCAGGCCGGAGCGTTGGCGGATGTGGTTAACGATTGGGAATATTTTGTCGTGCAGATGTGCGTTGTCTGCACGAATATTTTTTGCCGCGCCATAGCCGAAGGGCATGGCGCAAGCGATAACCTGCGCACCGGACGGCGCTTGCCAGATGAACTGACTCTTTTCGACTTGCGTATCATGGTTGATGCCCCGCCAGAAAACGATGTTATCAAGGTTACACCCGCGAAGCAGGGTCGGGAGCTGGCTGTTATGGCCGAACGTATCGGGTAAATAGCCGACCATCATGGCATGGCCCAGTTTACGCGCGGAAAGTATCCCGTATTTCAGGTTGCGAATGATGGATTCGCCATGAACATTATACGTATCCGTCTGGGTGTACCACGGGCCGATAAAAAGCCGTCTGTCAGCGACCAGCTGTTTCAGCCGCTCGCAGTATTGAGGGTTGACGGCCAGGAAATCTTCCACGACAGCGGTTTGGCCGTCGAAGTGGTAACAGGTATACGCAGGGTTCTGTTCCAGGGTTCGGATCACATCCGCAAAATTCCAGGACGCGAGAATATTGCTATCCTGCAAGGTGAAATACCATTCCTGATCCCAGTGCGTATGGGCGATGACGTGAATGTTGCTCATTTCTACTTCCTGAATTATTTGGCGATCTTAGGGCTGGCGAAGAGCACGCCCAGCGCGCATACAAGAGAACCGGCAAACACGCTGATCAGATACCCTGTGACATTTGTCGCCAGCGGCCATCCCCAGATGGCAGGCAACGGCAGCGATTGCTTCACGCCGAGTTCGATAGCAATAAGCGCGCCGGACATTGCGCCGACCATAAAGACCGGAATCAGGCGTGGATTTTTCAGGATGAAAGGAATGGCGCCTTCTGAAATGCCAATGAATCCCAGCAGTAAAGACGTACCGCCGACGGTTTTTTCTTCGCTGCTAAACACGTTGGGCAGGCCAAAACGGTTATTCAGCAACGCCGCCAGGCCGACGCCGATAGATGGAATGACGATCGCCAGCTCTCTGGCGGTTAAATCGAAGGTTTCGCTGACGCCGTTAAGCCCCAGCGCCACCGAACCAGCGGCTTTATTGATGGGGCCGCCGAGGTCGAAGGCCGTCCCTGCGGCGATCATCATGGCGTAAAAACCGCGCCCGGTGTCGCCAGCGGAGGTGAAAAACTCGACCATCGCCTGGTTGATTGCGCCAAAGAAGGGGTTGATCAGGTACTGCATAACGATGACGAGCGTAATGCCGGTACACAGCGGCACGATAAGCATCGTTTTAATGGTGGTAAGTTGGGCGCGAACGTTAATGGTATTGTTGAGCCACTGCACCAGATGACCGACAAAAAAGCCGATGGCGATGGCGCCGAAGAAGCCTGAAGGCATAAAACCGTCGAGATCAAAAAAGCGTTTATAGACCTCGTCGGACATAATGCCGCCGATAAGTCCGGGGATCAGCGCAGGTTTACCGGCAATAGAGAACGCGAGGTACATGGCAAAAACCGGGTACATGAACTTGATCACCATAAAGCCCAGTTTATCCAACACCTCGAACGGCGTACCGGCAATTGGAATAAACTGCCCGGTTATTTTGGCGACCGCCATCAGTAATCCGCCGAGGACGACGACCGGGAGCATATAGCTGATCGCCGCCATAATATGGCCGATGAAGATCTGCCAGGCGGAGCGAGCTTCTTCCTGTTCTTCACACGCTACCGTTACGGTTTTATCCATCGCCAGCGCCTGACGCAGGTAACGATCGGTATTTTTGATCAGTTCCTGAGTGCGTATTTTGAGATGAGGAACGTTATCGAATCGTTCAGCGTCCTGGATGGGAACATCGATTGCCAGAATGACGGCATCTGCGCTGGCAATATCTTGTCGGGAAAGCTTGTTTTTGACGCCATCGCTTCCTTGTGTTTCCACTTTGACGATGACGTTATTTTCTTCTCCCCACGCTGCAATTTTGTTGGCAGCCATAAAGGTATGAGCGATGCCAGTCGGGCATGCCGTTATCGCGACGACTTTTTGCCTTGTCATTGTAAAACCCCTAACAATAGAATTGCAGAAATTATAAAGAGAAATAAAAAAGGCAATAAAAGGTTTGATGGTACTAATTGCGTATCACCATACCTGTTGAATAGAGTGTGATTCGCATTCCAGTGTTATAAATACGATATTGATAGAATATATTATATTCGTAGGTTAAGGGTGGGTTTTATGAATTCCTTTCAGGGTAGTGAAAGATTAATATTTGAGTATATTCAGTGTCATGCTCATGAAATATCGGGTATTTCAGCTAAGGTGATTGCGAGCGAAACATTCACCACTACAACATCCGTTAATCGGGTGTGTAAAAAAATGGGATACCGGAGCTATACCGAGCTACGGTATCAGTTTTCTCGCGACAGGTTAATAGCCGAACCCGTAAGATATGTTGTTGGTGATGAAAAAGAAGAGACCATTACACAACTGTGCAACATACTGGTTAATTCCAGCCATATCTTCTTATATGCGCGCGGCGCGTCATTGACCAGCCTGAATTATTTGTCGCGTTTTTTGTCGCTGGCGAGCTTGCCGCACCTCATTCTCAATGATGTTCATCAGCTGACGCGTGTCTCTAAAGGTACGCTGGTGTTGATCAGCAAATCGGGTGAAACGGCGTCGTTAGTCGAAATGGCGCGAAACGCGTTACGTAAGGGATTAAAAATCATTGCGATTACAAAACGAGAATCCACGTTAGCGATGATTTCAACATTATGCTGGCCTCTGGATATTGATATTGACGCAATCTCGTTATATCAACGAGAAGGCCAGCTGGAACTGCTGACGGTAGTAGACCGCATCGGATGTTATCTGCTGCAATACGATGCGGCATAGCGCGTTAAAGCTGTTTTACGATACCAAGACGTACGGCGTAATCATTTTCATGATGACCGTCGTCATTGATATAGGTTTTATCAAGAGAGACCAGCTCGACGTACGGCGTCCAGCCATCGTCCAGTTTGTAGTTGAATGCGAGGGTATGTTCCCAGTAAGTATCGTCGCCCGTCCCCTGATCGACGCCATCCTGATAGCGGAAACGGGGGTTATAAGACATGCCAAAGTTACCAATATTGTAGGCAAACCATATATCGAACTGATGAGATTCACGACGTGTATAACCGCTGCCGTCTAACTCTCTGTCGCTGTGCGCATCGTTCACCGTGTTGTAACGATAACGGGCAGAAAGGTTAAGGCCATTATCGAAGGATTTCCAGCCCTGAATAAAAGGGCGATAATGGGTATTACTGGACGTAAATACGGTGACCATCCCCGGTGCGACCGCGTAACCGTCACCTAAATCAAAGCGCCAGCGAGTTTCTATTTCCTGGGCCGCTTCGGTCACGCCTTTATCATCGGAACTGTAGCGATCGGTATCGCCAAAAAACGTATCGTTATGGTTTTGCGCAGCTTCAACGGAGAAATAAAAACCATTGTCAGCCTGGTGCATGACTTTAATTCTGGAATCATTAGCTTCTGAATTGGTATTATGACCAAAACGCAAATCAACAGAGGTATTACCGCACCATCCCTGGCTGCTAATGAGTAAAGCTGAAAGTAAACTTAACTTAATAAGAGGTTTATTCATGATATCCTGCCGGTTATATGATAAGTGTCAGTGGCAGGTCTATTTTTGTTTTATTCTTTAGCGCGTGTAAATTTTATGATGGTACATTCTAAGTATCACTATACGCGGCATTTTTTTACGTTGTCAGAAAGACGGAGAAAATATCTGTGGGCTGAATAATCCGGGATACAGACAGGTCTGTCCGTATCCCGTTGTGATTACTTTTGCAACCACCAGACGGCCTCAAACGGGCGTAACGTCATGGCGGCTGGGCGGGTGGCAACCTCGTCGTAGTTGTGCATCAGCGCCTGCCAGTTTCCTTCGTGATGCTCTGGCAGCCAGGCCTGACAGGCGTTGCTCAGGTTGGCGACCACCAGTAACCGCTGCCCCTGCCATTCGCGGCGATAGCACCATACATGCGGGCTGTCCGGCAGCAGATCCTGATAATTCCCCCAGGTTAAGACCGGCTCTGTTTTGCGCAAGGCAATCAGTCTTTGATAGGTGTAGAACACCGAGTCTTCATCATTTAGCGCCGTCGCCACGTTGATGTCCGCATAGTTATCGCAGAGGTTGATCCACGGCTCGCCTTGCGTAAACCCTGCATTCGCGCTGCTATCCCACTGCATGGGCGTGCGGCTGTTATCGCGGGATTTGCTGGCAAGAATAGCCAGTAGATCATTGGCTTCCCGGCCCTGGGCGCGCAGCCCGGCAAACATGTTGTGGCTTTCCACGTCACGGTAATCGGTGATGTGGGAGAAATGCGGGTTTGTCATGCCAATTTCTTCGCCCTGGTAGATATAGGGCGTACCCTGCATACCGTGCAGCACCATCGCCAGCATCTTCGCCGCCGGAACCCGCAGTTCGCCTTCGTCGCCAAAGCGCGACACGATACGCGGCTGATCGTGGTTACACCAGAACAGGGCATTCCAGGCAACGTTATGCATCCCCTGCTGCCAGTGGCGAAACAACGCTTTTAGCGCCACGTAATCCGGCTTTGCCAGCGTCCATTTCTCGCCGCCGGGATAATCGACTTTCAGATGATGGAAGTTAAAGGTCATCGACAGTTCGCTGCCATCGAGAGCGGCATACCGCTGACAGTTTTCCAGGGTGGTGGATGACATTTCGCCCACCGTCATCAGGTTACGCGGAGTAAAAACGTCGCGGTTCATCTCGTGCAAGAACTCATGCGCGCGCGGCCCGTCGGTGTAAAAGCGGCGACCATCACCGTCCAGATCGTTCGGGAAACGCTGATCTTTGGAGATGAGGTTCACGACATCCAGGCGCAGCCCGTCCACGCCGCGATCGGCCCAGAATTCACACACTTTTTTCAGCTCAGCACGCACCGCCGGATTTTCCCAGTTCAGGTCGGCCTGTTCCGGGGCGAAAAGGTGCAGGTAATACTGTTCGCTCTGGGCATGCCAGCGCCAGGCGCTGCCGCCAAATTTGGAGCGCCAGTTATTGGGCGGCGCATCCGGCGTACCGTCGCGCCAGATATAAAACTCCCGGTGCGGACTCTCTTTATTCAGCGCGTTATGGAACCAGGCATGCTGCGTGGAGGTGTGGTTAAACACCATATCCAGAATAATGCGGATGCCGCGCGCTTTGGCCTGCGCCGCCAGTTCGTCAAAATCATCCAGCGTGCCGTAGGCCGGGTCGATGGCGGTGTAGTTCGCGACGTCGTAGCCGTTATCAATCTGCGGTGAAACATAGAATGGCGTCAGCCAGATAGCATCCACCCCCAGTTTTTGCAGGTAATCAAGACGCTGCGTAACGCCGCGTAAATCGCCGGTTCCGCTGCCGGTCGTGTCCTGAAAACTTTTGGGATAGATCTGGTAAATAACGCCGTTTTGCCACCAGTGGGGAAGGGTATTCATGCTTGTAACCTACATATGCGATGGGGCGCAACTGCGCCCCGAAGAAGAATCAGACAATCTGCAACGTGCCCTGACGGTACTTGCGCTGATAGATAACGGAAGTCAGCACGATTGGGATGACGACCGCGATCGCCATCGCCATGCTAAACACCTGCCAGTAGCTCGGCTGGATGGAAAGGATGCCCGGCAAGCCGCCGACGCCGATCCCGTTCGCCATGACGCCGTTCAGGCCGCATAACAACCCGGCGAGGCCAGAGCCGATCATGGCGCACAGCATCGGGAAGCGGTATTTCAGATTGATGCCGTACATCGCCGGTTCGGTCACGCCGAGGTAGGCGGAGATGGCGGCCGGAACGGAAATTTCGCGTTCGTTGTGCTTACGGCTGGAGATAATAATGCCCACCACAGCGGAAGCCTGGGCGATATTCGACAGCGCAATCAACGGCCATACCGGCGTACCGCCCATGCTCTGAATCATCTGCATATCGATAGCCAGCGTAGTCTGATGTACGCCGGTAATGACCAACGGAGCATACAGGAAGCCGAATAGCGCCGCGCCGACAGGGGCGAAACTCCCGGTCATCAGATGGCGCACCGCAAAGGCCACGCCATCGCCAATCATGCGGCCAAACGGGCCGATAAAGGCGTGTGCGAGAAAGACCGCGAGGATCAACGAGCATACCGGCACCACCACCAGATAGAGGTAATCCGGCACGATGCGCTTCATGCGCGTTTCAATAAAGCCGAGCGCCAGACCCGCCAGCAATGCTGGGATGACCTGCGCCTGATAGCCGACTTTCGCAATGCTGAACATGCCGAAGTCCCACACTTCAGGAGCCTGCTGGCCCAGCAGATAGGCGTTCATCAACTGCGGCGACACCAGCGTTACGCCGAGTACGATACCGAGGATCGGCGTGCCGCCCATTTTCTTCACCGCAGACCAGCAGATCCCGACCGGCAGGTAGAAGAAGATCGCTTCGCCGATCAGCCACAGGAAGTCGTAGATCGTTTTCAGCGCGGGATGCATCTGCGCCAGCGTCTGGCCGTTGCTCATCGGCAGATCGCCGATCACGTTGCGAAAACCTAAGATCAGACCGCCGCTGATCAGCGCAGGCAGCAGCGGGAAGAAGATCTCAGCGAAGTGGGAGATCAACTGCTCGTGCCATTTCATATTCTGCCGCGCGGCTTTTTTAGCCTGCTCTTTGTCGGCGTGCGCCTGACCGGTGGTCGCCAGCAGCGCGTTGTAGTAGTCGCCAACGTCAGTGCCAATCACCACCTGGAACTGCCCGGCGTTGGTGAAGCAGCCTTTAACCATCGGTAATTGTTCAATTTCTTTCGGTCTGGCATTTGCTGGCTGGTTCAGCACAAAGCGCAGGCGAGTAATGCAGTGGCTCACCGTGGCGATATTGTCTCGCCCGCCGACCAGTTCAATCAGCTGGTCTATATCAGCTTGTTTTACTTTGCTCATCATAAAGCCCCGTGGCAGATGAAATGTGTCCCTGTAAGCCGGATGATAAGACGCTTTAGCGTCGCCATCCGGCAGCTCTTACGTTGTTGGCGCAAGAGTATATCTTCGGTGAATATTAAAAAATGGGAACGTTCCCGAAACGCAGCGAAGATCACAAATTACCGTTCAGAAAAGAATCAGGAGAGGGTAGACGGAATGACGATCTGGCGGGGATCGCTGCGGCCGTTGATTTGCTCGATCAGCTGTAAGGCCGCTTGTTTCCCGGCTTCAGCGTAACCGGGATCAACCGTGATAATCTCCGGGTGGAGAAATTTCATCAGCGGCGTGTTCCCGACGCTCGCCAGTTGCAGAGAATCGATACGCTGTTCCTGCAAATATTTACTGGCGCCCAGCGCCAGCGTATCGGTCGCGCAGACCAGCGCGCTGGTGTCTGGCGTAATGACATCCGCTGCGTGCTCATAGCCTTGTTTCATTGCCAGGCCTGGCAGAGCGGCGACAGGGTGCAGTTTATTTTTTTTGCAGAAACTCAGATAGGCTTCGTGACGGCGCTTACCGGTCGTGACGTCGCTGTGAGGCACGCCGAGAAAGCTGATCGCCCGATGTCCCTGGTCATACAGACGCTGCATTAAGGTATGGATAGCGCCTTCGTCGTCATAGCACACCGACGCAAAACCGCTGGCGTCCCTTGCCAGCAGCACCAGCGAGGCCTGCCAGGGCGCAAGCATCTCCTCGCAAATACCGGTAAAACCGAACAGCACCACGCCGTCAATATTACGCCGTCTGAGCATCCCCAGGTGCTCTTCTACCAGTTCTGGCGAGAACTGGCTCTCCATCATGATGGGATCGTAACCCTGCTCGTAAAACGCGGGCAGCATGGTCTGGACGGCGAGGTTTTCTGACAGGGAATCCAGACGGGTAACGATAATGGCGACCACTTTATCACTTTGTCCGCGCATGGCGCGTGCGGAACGGGAAGGGGAAAAACCATGTTGATTCATTACGGCTTCCACACGTTCACGAGTCCGTTCACTTACCCCGCTTTCGTTGTTGAGCACGCGGGAAACGGTGGATTTCCCTACGCCGCTTAAGCGGGCAATGTCTTTAATGGTCAGCCGATTCTGCATCCTGTTTTCCCGTGGTGCGCATCAAGTTGTGTCAAAAAGAGTAACTTTACTCAAGCCAGGGGCAATGGGTAAAGTCTGGTTTATACGCTTCATCCTTCAAGCTAAATGTTTTTGTGTATACGTTTGGTTTAATTACACGGCGGTATCATACCGCCATAATTGCCACAAACCTTATGGTTTTCTGCGTATAATGCGCGGCGCCAATCATTCACTTACCGGAGGCTGCATGGATCCCGAACCCACCCCTCTCCCGCGATGGAGAAATAGCCCTTTCCGGTAAGCCTGTTTTTCACTGTCTTACCGGATACGTAAGGCAGTGACGTTCCCGACGTCCCTGTTATCGCTTTAAATTATCGTCAGGTAAGGTTTTGCCGCGCCTGAGAGATGTTTCTGCGCCACTTTTTCGGCGCGGAGGGACTGCTTATGCTGAAAAATATCACCCGCGAGCTGTTTGCCCGCCTTAACCGTCATTTACCTCATCGTCTGGTGCATCGCGACCCTCTGCCCAGTGCGCAGAGCGTTGCGAATACTCCGATTCCCCCGTCATTGAGCGATCGCTGCCTGAAAATGGCGGTGATGGAAGAGGCGGCGCTCTGGCGCGCATTCGATGCGCATCCTGAGGGGCTGAATGTCGCAGAGGTGGAGGATGCGCGCGAGAAATACGGTGAAAATCAGCTGCCCACACAGAAGCCGACTCCGTGGTGGAGACACCTGTGGGTCTGTTATCGCAACCCTTTCAATATCTTGCTGACCATTCTCGGCGTCATCTCCTATGCCACGGAAGATCTGTTTGCCGCAGGCGTTATTGCGCTGATGGTCGGGATTTCGACTCTGCTGAATTTTGTGCAGGAAGCGCGTTCGACCAAAGCGGCAGATGCGTTGAAGGCGATGGTCAGCAATACCGCTACGGTGCTGCGCGTTATCAATGAAAAAGGCGAGAACAGCTGGGTTGAGCTGCCCATCGACCAACTGGTGCCGGGCGATATTATCAAGCTGGCGGCGGGCGATATGATCCCGGCGGATTTACGCGTTATTCAGGCGCGCGATCTGTTTGTCGCGCAGGCTTCGCTCACGGGCGAATCTCTGCCGGTAGAAAAAGTGGCGACAACCCGCGACCCTAAGCAAAGCAATCCGCTGGAATGCGACACGCTGTGCTTTATGGGCACCAACGTGGTGAGCGGAACGGCGCAGGCGATTGTCATTGCAACGGGCGGCGAGACCTGGTTTGGTCAACTGGCTGGCCGCGTGAGCGAGCAGGAAAGCGAGCAAAATGCGTTTCAGAAAGGCATCAGCCGCGTCAGTATGCTGTTGATCCGCTTTATGTTGGTCATGGCGCCTATCGTGTTGATCATTAACGGCTATACCAAAGGCGACTGGTGGGAAGCGGCGCTGTTTGCGCTCTCGGTCGCGGTAGGGCTGACGCCGGAAATGTTGCCGATGATTGTCACCTCCACGCTGGCGCGCGGGGCGGTGAAACTGTCGAAGCAAAAAGTCATTGTTAAGCACCTGGACGCCATTCAGAACTTCGGCGCGATGGATATTCTCTGCACCGACAAAACCGGCACGCTGACTCAGGATAAAATTGTGCTGGAGAACCATACGGATGTCTCCGGCAAGCCCAGCGAACGCGTGCTGCATTCCGCCTGGCTGAACAGCCACTACCAGACCGGGTTGAAAAATCTGCTGGATACCGCAGTGCTGGAAGGCGTGGATGAAGAGTCTGCGCGTCAGCTCTCCGGGCGCTGGCAGAAAATCGATGAGATCCCGTTTGATTTTGAGCGTCGCCGGATGTCCGTAGTGGTGGCGGAAGAAGCCGATGTGCATCAACTGGTGTGCAAAGGCGCGTTGCAGGAGATCCTCAGCGTCTGCACCCAGGTGCGCCACAATGGCGATATTGTGCCGATGGATGACAACATGCTGCGCCGGGTGAAGCGCGTAACGGATACGCTGAACCGCCAGGGGCTGCGCGTGGTGGCTGTTGCCACGAAGTATCTGCCTGCGCGGGAAGGGGATTATCAACGCATTGATGAGTCTGACCTGATCCTCGAAGGCTACATTGCGTTTCTCGATCCGCCGAAAGAGACGACCGCTCCGGCGCTGAAGGCGCTGAAAGAGAGCGGCATTACCGTGAAGATCCTCACTGGCGACAGCGAACTGGTGGCGGCGAAAGTATGCCATGAAGTCGGGCTTGATGCGGGCGATGTGGTGACTGGCAGTGATATCGAAGGGCTGAACGATGATGAACTGGCGGAACTTGCCGCGCGCACCACGCTGTTTGCCCGCCTGACGCCGATGCACAAAGAGCGCATCGTCACGTTGCTGAAACGCGAAGGGCATGTGGTTGGTTTTATGGGCGATGGCATCAATGATGCTCCGGCATTGCGTGCGGCGGATATCGGCATTTCCGTTGATGGCGCCGTGGATATTGCCCGCGAAGCTGCGGATATCATCCTGTTGGAAAAGAGCCTGATGGTGCTGGAAGAGGGCGTTATCGAAGGGCGTCGCACGTTCTCCAACATGCTGAAATACATAAAAATGACCGCGAGTTCTAACTTTGGTAACGTCTTTAGCGTGCTGGTGGCGAGCGCATTCTTGCCCTTCCTGCCAATGCTGCCGCTGCACTTACTGATTCAGAACCTGCTGTACGATGTATCCCAGGTGGCGATCCCGTTTGATAACGTGGATGACGAGCAGATCCAGAAGCCGCAACGCTGGAATCCCGCCGATCTGGGGCGTTTTATGATCTTCTTCGGGCCAATCAGTTCGATTTTCGACATCCTGACCTTCTGCCTGATGTGGTGGGTATTCCATGCGAATGTGCCGGAAGCGCAAACCCTGTTCCAGTCGGGTTGGTTTGTCGTCGGGCTGTTATCGCAAACATTGATTGTGCATATGATTCGCACGCGCCGCGTACCGTTTATTCAGAGCCGCGCCGCATGGCCGTTGATGCTGATGACGCTGGTGGTGATGGTGGTGGGTATCGCGCTGCCGTTCTCGCCGTTGGCGGGCTATCTGCAATTACAGGCGCTGCCGCTGAGCTACTTCCCGTGGCTGATCGCTATTCTCGCGGGTTATATGACATTGACACAATTAGTGAAAGGTTTTTATAGCCGTCGTTACGGCTGGCAATAATCCAGAATAATGGCTGCTGCGGCAGCCATTACGCTTTTCTATAACTCCGAAAATATATCCTCACGAAAGTTCCTGTTTTATTTTTTTTGAAATACTAAAGAGTGTGACGGATCACAATTTTACTCCTCTTTCAGACATCTTTTTATCAGGAAAAAGACCTTCATTGCAAAAATGAAACAGCGTGCTAAAAATATTTCCATTCAGTCATATTTTATGAACATAATTATCGTAATACTTTCTTACATGCGTTGGCCTGCGCAGGCTACGCTGTAAAAGGTCATATATAACTGTAAGTTAAGCCCGGCACTCTTTTATCCTGTCAGTTAGCGCTATTCATGGCATTTTTTAAACTGCCAGCGAACCCTATAAAGATCGCCAGGATTTGATTAAACGGATTCAGGATATGAAGTAATACCTCTGGCGGGGTAAGGACTTTATCCGCCTGAACCTAAAGATTAATTCAAGGGGACGACCATGGGTGAATTTTATTCGTCGGTAATGGATTTGTTTTACCGAATCTCAATGTGGGTTGCCGGATTGGCGCTGTTGATTATGGTGGCCGTTATTCCCGTCGGGATATTTGCGCGCTATGTGATGAACAGCGCGCTGTCATGGCCGGAACCGGTCGCCATTCTTTGCATGGTGACATTCACCTTTGTTGGCGCAGCGGTGAGCTATCGCGCGGGTTCCCATATTGCCGTCAGCATGGTGACCGACCGCCTGAGCGAGGGCGCGCAGCGAATCTGTTTCATTGTGGCGGATCTGATGCTGATGGCCGTCAGCCTGTTTATCCTCTGGTACGGCTCCCTGCTGTGCTACGACCTGTGGGAACAGCCGGTGGCGGAATTTCCTCTGTTATCAGCGGGTGAGAACTACCTGCCGTTGCCTGTCGGCTCTGCCATCACGCTGCTTTTCATTATCGAGAAAATTTTCCGTGGTTCGCAGTATCAACGTCCTGTCGTCATGCTGGGCTCAACCCATTAATGCGCGACCCCACTTCATAAAGGAAAGCAGATGGATGCATTTATTCTCGTCTTTACGCTCGGCATTATGCTGGCGATTGGGGTGCCGGTAGCATACGCGGTGGGCATTAGCGCGATCATTGGCGCCTGGTATATCGACATTCCCCTGGAAGCGGTCATGATCCAGCTCACCAGCGGCGTGAACAAATTTTCGCTGCTGGCGATCCCATTTTTTATTCTGGCGGGGGCGATTATGGCGGAGGGCGGTATTGCGCGTCGCCTGGTGAACTTCGCCTACATCTTTGTCGGCTTTATACGCGGCGGGCTGTCGCTGGTGAACATTGTGGCGTCTACCTTTTTTGGCGCGATTTCCGGCTCGTCCGTCGCGGATACGGCGTCTATCGGCTCGGTGATGATCCCGGAGATGGATAAAAAAGGCTATCCGCGTGACTTTGCGGCGGCGGTCACCGCCAGCGGCTCCGTACAGGCGATCCTGACGCCGCCCAGCCACAACTCGGTGATTTATTCGCTGGCGACGGGCGGTACGGTGTCGATTGCCGCGCTGTTTATCGCCGGCATTCTGCCGGGGCTGCTGTTAAGTTTTACCCTGATGGTGATGTGCGTCGGTTTTGCCCATAAGCGCGGCTATCCGAAAGGCGAGCGGGTGCCGTTTCGCCAGGCGTTGAAGATTTTTGTCGATACGCTGTGGGGGCTGATGACGGTTGTCATCATCATGGGCGGGATTCTCTCTGGCATCTTCACCGCGACGGAATCGGCGGCGATCGCCTGTCTGTGGGCCTTCTTCGTCACTATGTTTATCTACCGCGACTACAAATGGTCTGAACTGCCGAAGCTGATGTACCGCACGGTAAAAACGGTCACCATTGTGATGATCCTGATCGGGTTCGCCGCCGCATTTGGCGCCATCATGACCTACATGCAGCTGCCGATGCGCATTACCGAGGCGTTCACCAGTATTTCAGATAACAAATACGTCATCCTGATGTGCATTAACATTATGCTGCTGCTGATCGGGACACTGATGGACATGGCGCCGCTGATCCTGATCCTGACGCCTGTTCTGCTGCCGGTCACTACGGCATTGGGTATTGATCCGGTGCATTTCGGCATGATCATGCTGGTGAATCTTGGGATCGGCCTGATTACGCCGCCGGTGGGATCGGTGCTGTTTGTTGCCAGTGCGGTGAGTAAGCAGAAAATAGAGCAGGTGGTGAAGGCGATGCTGCCGTTCTACGCGGTACTCTTCCTGGTGTTGATGTTAGTGACCTATATTCCGGCGATCTCGCTGTTCCTGCCGAAACTGTTTGGGGTGATGTGATAAATGCCCGGTGGCGCTGGCGCTTACCGGGCCTACAAACGGCACTGCCGTAGGCCGGATAAGGCGAAGCCGCCATCCGGCGCAATGCCCGGTGGCGCTGGCGCTTACCGGGCCTACAAACGGCACTGTCGTAGGCCGGATAAGGCAAAGCCGCCATCCGGCGCAGACATATTTTTAAGGAGACTTAGCGGCGAACAGCGATCGCTTCGATCTCGATTTTTACGTCTTTCGGCAGACGCGCAACTTCAACGCATGAACGTGCCGGGAAGGTCGCATTATGCTCGGTGAAGAATGCTTCATAGGTCGCATTCACGGTCGCGAAGTCGTTCAGGTCTTTAACGAACACGGTTGTTTTCACGATGTCGCCCACTTTCAGGCCTGCGGCTTCGACGATAGCTTTTACGTTTTCCAGCGACTGGCGCGCCTGAGCGGACACGTCATCCGGTACGCTGCCGGTTTTTGGATCAACCGGGATCTGACCGGAAGTGATGATCATGCTGCCCAGGTCAACGCCCTGAACGTATGGGCCGATAGCTGCGGGTGCATTTTCCGTCGCGATAGTTTTGCTCATGATTTCTCCTGAATTACAGCGGTAAATTAGGTACAGGCCATTATAGGGAGCCGGATACCCATTACCAACCTCAATTAGTTGGCCAGCACCACATAATGCGAAAACTCTTTTTCGCAGTATTTACATTTGAGCGCAATGTCATCTGTGCGTTTTTTCACTGTAAAACTGGATGAAACCGGCTCAGCATGACTGATGCAGTTGCTGTTCGGGCAGACCAGCACGTTGTCGATGCGATCCGGCAGGCTCGGGCGCGATTTGCCCACCACATCATAGTTGTCGATGCGGTTTACCGTTGCCTGCGGCGCGTACAGGGAGAGCTGGTTAACCTGTTCTTCGGTCAGGAAAGTGTTCTCGATTTTAATCAGGTCTTTACGCCCCATCTCGCCGGACGGCAGGTTAAGGCCGATGGTGATGCGCTGATCGGTCTCGGTCAGTTTGAACAGCGTCAGTAATTTAAAGCCAACCTGCGCGGGAATGTGGTCGATTACGGTGCCACGTTTGATCGCTTCAACCTGTAGTTTATTGTCGTGTGTCATCTCTTTTCCCCTTACAGTGCCAGATCGCTATTCAGAACCAGTGCCAGTAACGCCTGGCGAGCGAAAATACCGTTTCCTGCCTGCTGGAAATACCAGGCGTGCGGCGTTTTATCTACGTCGGTGGTGATCTCATCAATACGCGGCAATGGATGCAGAACCTTCATGTTTTCACGCGCGCCGTTCAGGTCGCTGGCGCGCAGGACAAACTGCGCTTTGACGTTGGCGTATTCGGACGGGTCCAGACGCTCTTTCTGCACGCGGGTCATATACAGAATATCCACTTCCGCCATCACCTCTTCGATGGCGCTGTGCAGACTCCAGGCAATGCCTTTCTCATCCAGCATATCCAGAATGTATTGCGGCATCGCCAGCGCGTCCGGCGCGATAAAGTAGAAGCGGTTGCCGTCAAACTTCGCCAGCGCCTGCGTCAGTGAGTGTACGGTTCGGCCATATTTCAGGTCGCCGACCATGGCGATGTTCAGATTGTCCAGGCGGCCCTGGGTTTCCTGAATGGTAAACAGATCCAGCAGCGTCTGGGTCGGATGCTGGTTTGCGCCGTCGCCGGCGTTCAGTACCGGCACGTTGCCGGAGAACTCGGTCGCCAGACGCGCTGCGCCTTCCTGTGGGTGACGCATCACAATCGCGTCCACATAAGTGCTGATAACGGAGATGGTATCTGCCAGCGTCTCGCCTTTTTTGCCCAGCGACGTGTTAGCGCTGTCGGAGAAGCCCACCACGCTGGCGCCGAGGCGGTGCATCGAGGTTTCAAACGACAGGCGGGTGCGTGTGGATGCCTCGAAGAAGCAGCTGGCGATCACTTTATGCTTCAGCAGCTCCGGCTGTGGATTGGCTTTTAATTTCGCCGCCGTCGCCAGGACCAGATTGAGGTCATCGCGGCTGAGGTCGTTTATGGAAATGATGTGTTTTTGGTATAGCGGGTTAGCCATGTTTATCTCCTGACGCCTGGGCAAAAAAAAAGCCCCTCAATGAGGGGCCTGGAATAGGTGAGCAACGGGAAGAAAAACGGCAGTCCAGCGTCTGTTTTCAGACGCGGTAAGACAGAATGTCGTACACACTGAACCATACTTCCTCCCGGCAAATTGTCCGCGATTATACTCAGCTATGTTATGGGATCAAGCGATTAATGCACATTTTATTCATCGCAAACGGTTCTCATGAATAAGAATTCATTTTTAATAAATAATTAATTTGCTTGTGAACAAGCCCGGTGCGCTGTACGACCCGTGGCGCGACCCAGACGATACTGCTGCCCGCGATCACACCTAAAATTTCCGGCAGGGCGTGATAATCCAGGATTCTGGCAACGGCGCGGCCATAACCGGCCACCGTGTGGATAAGGATAAATTCGCTATTGTGTTCCACGCTGACCACCATCTCGGATATCGATCGCGCAGCGTCAGGAGCGGGGCGCAATTGCGGATTTACGGAATAAATTTTTTGTCCCTTTGTATTTCTTATTTTTATGACGCCGAGCAGTTTCAACAGACGTGAAACGGTCGACTGGCTGATGCCTTCGAAGCCGTGGTTTTGCAGATCGCGACGTATTTCCTCCTGGGATAAGTAACTTTTTTCTGTAATCAGGCGCTGACATACCGCCAGTTGCTGCTGTTCTTTGGCGGAGCAATCATTGTATTCCTTCATATATGCACCTTGCTTTGTCATTGATATCAATGGACTAGCGAAATTCATCCTGTTTGTCACATTGATAACGAATCAACCGGTCGGTTTTGCAGGAAAGTGAGAAGCCAGTCAAAAAAGAAAGCGTATTGGCTGCGTTCGTTTGCCGGATGGCGGCGCTAAAGCGCCTTATCCGGCCTACGAAATGCGTAACTTGTAGGCCGGATAAGCGAAGCGCCATCCGGCGGGAGTTACAGCATTGCGCCAACGCTCAAAACAGCCATATTCAGTAGCGTCAGGATCAGCAGCAGCGGCGCGACCCACTTCAGATACCGCACATACGGCACGCGCGCAATCGCCAGCCCTCCCATTACGACCGCCGACGTCGGCGTAATCAGGTTCACAATCCCGGACGCCGATTGATACGCCGTCACCACCAGATCCCGTTGCACATGGGCGAAGTCCGCTAACGGCGCCATGATCGGCATGGTCAACACCGCCAGACCAGAGGAAGAGGGCACCAGGAATGAGAGCAATACTTCCAGCCAGTAAGTGACATTGATAAAAATGGTGGTGGACAAGCCAGATACCAGATTTTCCGCGCTGTGCAAAATGGTATGCGTAATCATGCCATTATCCATCACCACCACAATGCCGCGTGCAATACCGATAATCAGCGCTACGCCAAGCAGATCCCGCGCGCCGTCGATAAACGTACTGGTGAACGCCTCTTCGCTCATCCGGGCGATAACGCCGACGATAATCGCGGACGCCAGGAAAACGCCGGAAATTTCCGCCATCCACCAGCCGAGAACCGCGACGCCGTAAATCATCACGGCAAAGGCGGCGGCGAAAATCAGCAAGATCCATTTGCGGGTTGCGGTGAACTCCAGCAGCGTGCTGGAACGGTTGCCAAGAAAGTGAGCGCGGTTCTCCTCCATCTTATCCGCCACGATAGATAACTCCGGGTTGCTGCGCACTTTGCGGGCATAGCGCATCACCCAGACCACGCAAATAACATAGCCAACGACCAGCAGAATGATGCGTAACAGCATACCCTGAGTGAACGGGATTCCGGCGGCGTTGGCGGCAATCACCGTGGCAAAAGGGTTGATGGTCGAACCGAGTGTGCCAATACCTGCGCCGAGCAGCACGGTGGCGGCCGCGACCAGCGGATCGAAGCGGGCGGCCATCATCACTGGGACCAACAGCGTGTAGAAGGGGAGTGACTCTTCCGCCATCCCGTAAATCGTCCCGCCTGCGGCAAAGAGTCCCATTAGTATGGGGATCATCCACTCCTCTTTGCCGTTGAGCCGTACCGTGACGCGTTCAATACCCGCATCAATTGCACCGGTTTTGTTCACCACGCCGAGAAAGCCGCCGATGATTAGTACAAACAGCGCCACATCGATTGCGCCTGCGGTATAGGTTTCGTGGTTGTAGAGGCCGTCAATGGGGGCCAACAGTACGGCGGTAATCCCTTGCGGATGCGACTCGGCAGGAGCATAGGTGCCCGCGACCGGAACCTCTTTACCCAACGTGGGGTTCATCGCCATCTGGTATTTGCCCGCCGGGACAATCCAGGTCATCACAGCGACCAGTGCGATAAGAATAAACAGGATGGTATACGCGCTGGGAAATTTAAATTTGCCCATGGTGTTCTCTCCAGATAACACGGGCATGCGTCGTCAGGCGGCACATGCCCGGAGGGGTTAGTCGCCGAGCGTCGCCACCATGACCGCTTTAATGGTGTGCATACGGTTTTCCGCTTCGTCAAACACGATGGAGTGGGCTGACTCGAACACCTCTTCCGTCACCTCCAGTCCTTTCAGGCCATAGGCGGCCTCGATTTCGCGGCCCACTTTGGTGTGCTCGTTGTGGAAGGCGGGCAGGCAGTGCATAAACTTCACGTTGGGATTGCCGGTGGCGTTGATGACCTGCTGGTTGATCTGGTATGGCTTCATCAGGCTGACGCGCTCCGCCCATGCCTCTTTTGGTTCGCCCATCGACACCCAGACATCGGTATAGAGGAAATCCACGTCATAAACGCCTTCCTCCACGTCCTCGGTTAGCGTAATGCGCGCGCCGGTGACGCTGGCGATGTCGCGGCACTGCGCCACTAACGCGTCGTCCGGCCAGAAGGATTTCGGCGCGACCAGGCGGATGTCCATCCCCATTTTTGCCGCGCCGACCATCAGCGAATTACCCATGTTATTGCGGGCGTCGCCGAGGTAAGCGAAGCTGAGTTCAGGCAGCGTTTTGCCCGGCGCATGTTCCAGCATGGTCATCAGGTCGGCGAGGATCTGCGTAGGGTGAAATTCATCGGTCAGGCCGTTCCACACCGGTACGCCCGCGTACTGCCCCAGTTCTTCAACGATCTGCTGACCAAAACCGCGATACTCAATGCCGTCATACATCCGGCCCAGCACGCGGGCGGTATCTTTCATGGATTCTTTATGCCCAATCTGCGAGCCGCTTGGCCCGAGATAGGTCACCTGTGCGCCCTGATCGAATGCGCCGACCTCAAACGCGCAGCGGGTGCGGGTGGAGGTTTTTTCGAAAATTAGCGCGATGTTTTTACCGACCAGCGTTTGCTTCTCGCGTCCGGCTTTTTTTGCCGCTTTCAGCTCGATGGCCAGATCGATCAGGTACTGGATCTCCGTCGGAGTGAAGTCGAGCAGTTTAAGAAAGTTGCGATTTTTCAGTGAAGTAGCCATTACAGTGTCCTTGTTAAAATGAATTACCTGATGGCGCTGCGCTTATCAGGCCTACGGTTATGCGCGTGCTGTAGGCCGGATAAGGCGCCGCCGCCATCCGGCAGAAATCGCCTTATGCGTCGTAATCGACGGTTTCGGGTCGAATCAGGGTGCCTTTGTCACCGCTGAGAATGGCCGGGCCGTCGGCCAGTGAACCGATACCGGCAATCCCCTGGCAGTGGCTGACAAACTCGGCGCAGGCGGTGACTTTCGGCCCCATCGAACCGGCATCGAACTGCATTTCGCTGAGCAGTTCCGGCGTTACCTGAGCCAGCGGGCGTTGGGTCGGCTTGCCCCAGTCGAGGTACACCGCGTCGGCATCGGTCAGGATCAGCAGCGCGTCCGCGTGGATTTGACTGGCGAGCAGAGCGGCAGAGAGGTCTTTGTCGATCACCGCTTCAATGCCATGAAAACCATCGGCTTTTTCCACTACCGGCACGCCGCCGCCGCCGTTGCAGATCACGAGATGGTCGCGGGCGATCAGGGCGCGGATCGCGTCGCTCTCAACGATGCGTTTGGGCTGTGGCGAAGGCACTACGCGGCGAAACGCTTTTCCGTCGGCTTTGAAAATCCAGCCTTTTTCCGCCTGTAGCGCGTTGGCCTGGGCGCTGTCATAAACCGGGCCGATATATTTGGTTGGGTTGCGGAATGCCGGATCGTCGGCGTCCACCTCCACCTGAGTGAGCAGGACGCTGATTTCACGCTGCGGAAGCTGGTTTTTCAGCGACTGTTGCAGCATGTAGCCGATCATCCCCTGGCTTTCCGCGCCGAGAATATCGAGCGGGTAGGGGGTGACGCGGTCATAGGCGCTGTTCTGCAACGCCAGCAGGCCAACCTGCGGGCCGTTGCCGTGTACCAGCACCACGCGCCACTGTTGCGTCAGTTGGGCGATGGTTTTTGCCGCCAGATCGATGTTTTTGCGCTGGATATCCGCTTCCAGCGGTTCGCCGCGTTTGAGCAGCGCATTGCCGCCCAGTGCGACAACCAGAGTGGGTTTGTTGTCCATAATCGCTTCCTTAAATGCCGTCGCGTTCCAGCGGGCAGCTCATGCAGCGCGCGCCGCCGCGTCCGCGTCCCAGTTCATCGCCAGGAATGGGCAGAACGGTGATGCCCGCTTTGTCGTATTTTTCGTTGGTCCAGATGTTGCGCTCGTAGCCGACCACCACACCGGGGCGTAGGGTGAGAACGTTATTGGCGTCATTCCACTGCTCACGTTCGGCTTCGAAGGCATCGCCGCCAGTGGTGATCAAACGCACCTGATCAATGCCGAGGGCTTTTTCGATGGCGTGTACCAGCGTGCTTTCCTGGGTACGCTTCAGCCCGCCGCGCCCGTCCGGTGTTAAGGTCCAGCACTGGACGTCCGGGCGAACCACTTCCGGGTAGACGGAGAAAGTGTCGATGTCGATATGGGTCATGACGGTATCGAGGTGCATGCAGGAACGGTGTTTTGGCAACTCAACGGCGATGACGCGCTCGGCCTGGCGATGTTTAAACAGCGACTGGGCGAGGAACTCGATCCCCTGCGGGGTGGTGCGTTCAGACATGCCAATCAGTACGGCGCCGCGACCAATAACCAGCACGTCTCCGCCTTCTAACGTGGCATGGTCGTAATTAATGTTTTCGTCGCCGAAATATTTAATAAATTCGCCATCTGCAAATTGTGGATGCCAGCGATAAATTGCCCGCAGATTATTGGTCTCACGCTGGCGCGCTGTTTTTGCCATTGGGTTGATCGACACGCCGTTATATATCCAGCATGAGGTATCGCGGGTAAATAAGTGATTGGGTAATGGCTTCATAATAAAGTCATTAATATCGTGTGTATCAACCACCATATTTTTAATCGAGGCGGGGATTTCGCCATATGTCAGCCCACCGCTTAAATGGCGCGCTAATTCCCGATGCGGCATATCCGCCAGCCAGGCGCGAATATCCGCCGCGAAAGTCGGGCCCAGGCGATAGTCGGAGATTTGTGTTTCCAGCAGCCAGGTTTTGGCTTCGATAACATCCAGTGTTTGCGTCAGCAGGTCGGTTAGCAGCAACACCTCTATGCCTTGTTGGCGTAACGTATTAGCGAAAATATCGTGCTCTTCGCCTGCGCGTTCCACCGACAGAACGTCATCAAAAAGCAGCTCCTGGCAATTTGACGGCGTCAGTCTTTTCAGACTGAGATTAGGGCGGTGCAACATCACACTACGTAATTGACCGATTTCAGAACCGACATAATGTTTTTCCATCACGATACCTTTTACTCAATTATTCAGGAATAAAGAAGTGGTGGCTGCAAATAATTAAATTGTTTGCAGTCATTACTGTTCAGCTAATTTTCGGAAATCATCATTGATTCTAATTCGGTCTGATAATGTGATGTGTTTCACATCGGAAGGGATATTTAATTTTTCTTATTTAATATATGAGCGAGGTCAGAGAAATTGAAAAATAAAGAGAGTAATAACTGAATTACTACGCAATAAAATGTCTTGTTATTCTTTCTTGTTAATTATTTGTAGATAATCTAAATTTATTATTTAATTCTATCTTGTTGATTTTATGGTGTTTTATTTTTGTCTGTGCATAGGTATGCGGGAGGGTTATTTTATTATTTTTACCTTAACGTAAATCATAAAATAACTATGGTGATAAATGCAGGTTATGCAGGGAAAAGGAAGTGTGATCAACAAGGTGTTTTTCTAATAAACCTTTTTATAACAGCATATTACGGTTTTTACTGTAAAGTGGAGGGGGAAAGTTATGCAAAGGATATGCATAATCTTCGATGACGATTAACAGTCGGACAACATCTTCAGCGATAAACATGCGCTGACGCAAAACATCGTGAAATAGAAGTGGTATGGCAGCGGTTTTTTTCGTATAACCATAAAAATGAAACGTTGTTTTATTTAAGGAGTCTGTGATGATCGTTGGCAATATCCACAATCTGCAACCCTGGCTGCCGGACGCGCTGCGTCAGGCCATTGAACATATTAAAGCGCATGTGACGGATGAAACGGCAAAGGGTAAGCATGATATCGACGGCAATCGCCTGTTTTATCTGGTTTCGGAAGACATGACCGAGCCGTTTGAAAAGCGTCGTGCGGAGTATCATGCGCGCTATCTCGATATTCAGATCGTATTAAAGGGGCAGGAAGGAATGACCTTCAGCACCCAGCCTGCGGGCGCGCCGGAAACTGACTGGCTGGCGGATAAAGATATCGCGTTTTTGCCTGAAGGGGCAGAGGAGAAAACGGTGATCCTTAATGAAGGCGATTTTGTGGTCTTTTACCCGGGGGAAGTCCATAAGCCGCTGTGCGCAGTAGGGGCACCTGCTCAGGTACGCAAAGCGGTCGTTAAGCTGCTGGTCGAGTAAGTTGCATTGCCGGGTGGCGACGCAAAACGTCTTACCCGGCCTACGGGAGCACGATCTGTAGGCCGGATAAGACGTAATCGTTATTTCGCCAGCGTCGCCACCATCACCGCTTTGATGGTGTGCATCCGGTTTTCCGCCTGGTCAAACACGATGCTGGCCGGAGATTCAAACACCGCATCGGTCACTTCCATCCCGCCGTGCAAACCGAACTCTTCGGCCATTTTCTTGCCAAGCGTGGTCTGATCATCGTGGAATGCGGGCAGGCAGTGCAGAAACTTCACCTGAGGATTACCGGTCTGCGCCATCATTGCGCTGTTTACCTGATACTGACGCAGCAGTGCGATACGCTCCGCCCATTTCTCTTTTGCTTCACCCATCGACACCCATACGTCGGTATAGATAAAGTCCGCGCCTTTCACGCCCGCTGCGATATCTTCAGTCAGCGTAATATCGCCGCCGTTCTTTTGCGCCAGCGCTTTGCACTCTGCGACCAGGCTTGCTTCCGGCCAGCAGGCCTGCGGAGCCACCAGACGTAAATCCAGTCCTGTCAGCGCGGCGGCTTCCAGCATGGAATTTCCCATGTTGTTACGCGCATCGCCAGCGTAAACCAGGGTCATCTCATTGAAGGCTTTGCCCGGCAGATGTTCCTGCATGGTCAGCAAATCCGCCAGCAGCTGCGTGGGGTGAAACTCGTTGGTCAACCCGTTCCACACGGGAACGCCTGCATATTCCGCCAGCGTTTCTACCACTTCCTGGCCGTGGCCGCGGTACTGAATACCGTCATACATGCGTCCCAGCACGCGGGCGGTGTCTTTAATTGACTCTTTATGCCCAATCTGGCTGCCGCTTGACCCAAGGTACGTTACGCGAGCGCCCTGATCGTATGCGGCAACTTCGAAAGAGCATCGGGTGCGGGTCGAGTCTTTTTCGAAGATGAGCGCGATGTTTTTGCCGGTCAGTCTGGCGACTTCTACGCCGTTTTTCTTGTCGGCTTTCAGTTTGGCGGCGAGTTGCAGCAGAGCGGTGAGTTCAGCGGAGGTGAAATCGAGTAATTTCAAAAAATGTTTCTGATAAAACGTAGGCATGGTTCCCTCACATGGCAAAGGCCATTTGTTGAATTAAAATTCAATTTATATGGATGATTATGCATTTGCAACCCCATTTAACAAATCTTTCCTGGAAAGGTGGAGGCAATGACAGCGGTGTGTGACAATAAGAGTATCGGCAGGACATTTATGAGGAACGAGCCATGGCAAACCCGGAACTACTGGAAGAGCAGCGTGAAGAGACGCGTCTGATTATTGAAGAATTACTTGAAGATGGCAGCGATCCAGATGCGCTGTACACTATCGAGCATCACTTTTCCGCTGACGACTTCGAAACGCTGGAAAAAGCAGCCGTAGAAGCGTTCAAACTCGGTTATGAAGTGACCGAGCCGGAAGAGCTGGAAGTGGAAGAAGGCGATACGGTGATTTGCTGCGATATCCTCAGCGAATGTGCGCTGAATGCCGATCTGATTGATGCTCAGGTTGAACAACTGATGAACCTGGCTGAGAAATTTGACGTGGAATATGACGGCTGGGGTACGTACTTCGAAGATCCGAACGGTGAAGAGGGTGAAGACGGCGACGATGAAGATTACGTCGACGAAGACGATGACGGCGTACGCCACTAACTCAGAAGCGGAATGTTTGCATAAATTGCCGGATATGGCGTCGCCTTATCCGGCTAGTGGGTGACTTACAGCGTTTTCAGCATGCGGACTTCGCAGTCAACATGCCCGGTGCAGCCCAGTGGTTCGCTGATATGCTCAAATCCCAGATGTTCATACAGGCCAATTGCTTCGCGTAAGGATGCGGTGGTTTCCAGGTAGCAGCGTTTAAACCCCTGCTCACGCGCGTGCTCCAGCGCCATCAGCGCCAGTTTCTTCGCCAGCCCCTGGCCGCGTACCGTCGGCAAAAAGTACATTTTTTGCAGTTCGCAGATATCCGGTTCGCTACAGCCTAACGGCGCCACGCCGCCGCCGCCCACCACCTGACCGCTCTGCTCGACGACCCAATAGGCCGCGCCTGGCTGACTGTAAACCTGGAACAATTCATCCAGATTAGGATCGGCAACCGTATAGCCTTTATCAGCGGTCAGGCCGTATTCAGCGGAAACCTGGCGGATGACGCGGGCGATAGCGGCGTTATCGTCAGCGGTAAGACGACGTAGCGTAAGGGGAAATAGCGTAGAACTCATTTTATTACTCAATCAAATGATAAATTATCATAGTTATATTTGATACCACCCTCTTTTCGAACATGCAAGACTGTTATTCTCTCTGAGAAAAATTTTTATCATTAACCTGCTGTTTTCGTTGCATTGCTCAAGTTTTATTATTTGAGCTTATCTTAATTTTTCTCCCGGAGTAAAACGCGATTATATTATTTACCAGGATGATGAGTTATGAATAATGATATGTATTTATTAATGTCTCTGCCCCGTGAGATATTTGCTACATCCCATCGCTTTGAAGATTATCATATTGATGATATGCAGTATGGTGATTTGGACGACTGGGATTTTTACACTCTGGGGTTGAAGGATATCTCTGCTCGGGTTGACCCGTTCAGGTATTTGCAATTTGATATGATGACTACTTTTAATTCGCAGGCTTTGGATTTCGGCCATCAACAACCACAAGGCAGGCCGATTAGTCGCCAGCATTGTGCAGATATTCTGTTTGATGAGATGAAAGAACTGTCAGCACAATTCGCTAAAGGGTTATATTCTCCTATTATTGGGGAACTGATTGATCATTTCCATTACGGTAACGGGCAGCCATGGTTTGGAGAACTTCTAAATCGCGCGTATGCAGATGTCATTAGGGGAGCTGGAACGAATGATATGTTGATGAAAATTCGGGATGAGATCAATAAACAATTGCATAGTAAACGGGACGCACGCCTGGATGATTTCTTCTTTGTAAGACTTAAATCAGAAATGCAAGATTCTAAACTGCCAAAATTCAACCGTTATATCGACAGGGTAAATGGTTTGGGGGTAAGCGTACATGATATTTATGCACAACGAATCAAACTGGTGCGTTTTCAGCGCTATGCCATGTCATGGGAGGGATTACTTTCTTTTAAAGGGCAGGATCATTTTGGTCTGGGCAAAGAGGATATTACCAATACGTTATATAAAAACTTTCGCTTCTTCCGCATCTGGTTTTTTCTACAGCGTCATCGTGACTATGCGTACAGGCCGTTTCTGACAAATTTAAATGCTCATGCGCATATTAAGGGAAGCGTATGAAGCCGAAACGTAACGTCATTATCGGCAGCCTGGTGTTGCTGATATGCGGTTATCTCCTCTGGGCTCAACGACCTGTGACAATCCTTCGGGCTGGCGAGAGATTTGAGTATGATCCTACGCTTTTTCATGGGCTTTATGTTAGCAGTGAACGTGGTTTTATGGATTTTGAGGCTTATGATATTGCAGTTAAGCACTTTGCATTAACCGAGTGGGGACGGATACACTGGTATCTGCAGCACAAAAATGAGCTGAAGGCAAAATACCATATACCAACAAGTGCCTCTTACTATATTGTTTTTTGGGATATTGGCGGCGGGTTTATCGATGATGAGAAATCAGGCGATGGTGATCTGTTTTGTTTTCCGCCACAAAAAAACACAAAAGAAAATTGTATTGAAAAAAATGTGCTGCTAATCGTGGAATTCGACGCGGGATCTTACGAAAGATTTTCTTTCAGCAACATAGAGTATTACTGGATCACCATGCCGGACGGGAAGCTGGTACGAATAAAAAATGCCTTATAAAAGAAAACGCCGAAGAGGGGCTCCGGCGTTTCCATCAAGTTACAGCGCCGCGATAACCGCCTGCTGCTCAATCAGCTTCGCTTTCGCTTCCGCGTAGTTTTCCAGCTTCTCACGCTCTTTGGCGATCACCGCTTCTGGTGCGCGGGCGACAAAACCTTCGTTCGCCAGCTTGCCTTCAATGCGGCCAATTTCAGCTTCGACCTTCGCCACTTCTTTCGCCAGACGCGCCAGCTCGGCTTCTTTGTCAATCAGCCCCGCCATCGGGATCAGCAGCTCGGCGCCATCGATAATCTTCGTCACGGAAACCGGACCTTTGTCATCGGCTGGCAGCACGGTGATGCTTTCCAGACGCGCCAGGTTCAGCAGGAAGCTGCGGTTGTCGTTCACGCGGCGAATCGCTTCTTCGCTGCAACCACGCAGCAGCAGTTCCAGCGGTTTGCCCGGCGCGATATTCATTTCCGCACGGATGTTACGTACGGCAACGATCGCCTGCTTCAGCCATTCGGTATCGGCCAGCGCGGCTTCATCCACCTGGGAGGCATCGTACTGCGGGAACGGTTGCAGCATGATGGTGTCGGCGGTAATGCCGGAAATCACTTTCACACGCTGCCAGATGGTCTCGGTGATGAACGGGATGATCGGATGTGCCAGGCGCAGCAGACCTTCCAGCACGGTGACCAGCGTGTTGCGGGTGCCGCGCAGTTCTGCTTCAGAGCCGCCGGTCATGACCGGCTTGGTCAGCTCCAGATACCAGTCGCAGAACTGGTTCCAGGTGAACTCGTACAGAATGCCCGCTGCGATATCGAAGCGGAAGCTGTCCAGCGCTTCGCGGTACGCTTTGATGGTCTGATTGAATTCCGCCAGGATCCAGCGGTCTGCCAGTGACAGGGTCATCTCGCCGCCGTTGAAGCCGCAATCCTGATCTTCGGTATTCATCAGCACAAAGCGGCTGGCGTTCCACAGCTTGTTACAGAAGTTACGGTAGCCTTCCAGACGCTTCATATCCCAGTTGATGTCGCGGCCGGTAGAGGCCAGCGCCGCCAGGGTGAAACGCAGGGCGTCAGTACCGTGCGGCTCAATGCCGTCCGGGAATTGTTTCTCGGTACGTTTGGCGATCTTCTCAGCCAACTGCGGCTGCATCATGTTGCCGGTACGTTTTTCCAGCAGATCCGGCAGGGAAATGCCGTCAACCATATCCAGCGGGTCGATAACGTTACCCTTGGATTTGGACATCTTCTGGCCTTCGTCATCGCGAATCAGACCGGTCATGTAGACGGTCTTGAACGGTACCTGCGGCTTGCCGTTTTCATCTTTGATGAAGTGCATGGTCATCATGATCATGCGGGCAATCCAGAAGAAGATGATGTCGAAACCGGAGACCATCACGCTGGTCGGGTGGAACTGACGCAGCGCGTCGGTGTTTTCCGGCCAGCCGAGAGTCGAGAAGGTCCACAGTGCGGAGGAGAACCAGGTGTCCAGTACGTCGTCGTCCTGACGCAGCGCAACGTCGGCGCTCAGGTTGTTTTCCTGACGCACTTCGTCTTCGCTACGGCCAACGTAGACGTTGCCCGCGTCGTCGTACCATGCCGGGATGCGGTGGCCCCACCACAGCTGACGGGAGATACACCAGTCCTGAATGTCACGCATCCAGGAGAAGTACATGTTTTCGTACTGTTTTGGCACGAACTGGATATCGCCGTTCTCTACCGCTTCCACCGCCGGTTTTGCCAGCACGTCGGCACGGACGTACCACTGGTCGGTCAGCATTGGTTCGATAACCACGCCGCCACGGTCGCCGTACGGTACGGTCAGGTCGTGCGGTTTAATCTCTTCCAGCAGGCCGAGGGCATCGATAGCGGCAACCACCGCTTTACGCGCGGCAAAACGCTCCAGCTTCTGGAACTCAGCCGGGATTTCGTTGGAGTAAACGTCGGACTCTTCGCCTTTGGTGTCATACACTTCCGCGCTTTCACGGATATCGCCGTCAAAGGTCAGAATATTGATCATCGGAAGCTGATGACGACGGCCCACTTCATAGTCGTTAAAGTCGTGCGCCGGGGTGATCTTCACGCAGCCGGTGCCTTTTTCCATGTCGGCATGCTCGTCGCCCACGATCGGAATACGACGGTTCACTAGCGGCAGCACCACGAATTTGCCAATCAGATCTTTATAACGCGGATCTTCCGGGTTGACGGCTACGCCGGTATCGCCCAGCAGGGTTTCCGGGCGGGTGGTGGCAACCACCAGGTAATCTTTACCGTCTGCGGTTTTCGCACCGTCAGCCAGCGGATAGCGGATGTGCCACATAGAGCCTTTGGACTCGCGGTTTTCCACTTCCAGGTCAGAGATCGCGGTGCGCAGTTTCGGGTCCCAGTTGACCAGGCGCTTGCCACGGTAAATCAGATCTTCTTTGTACAGGCGGACAAACACTTCTTTCACGGCATTGGAAAGACCTTCGTCCATGGTGAAGCGTTCGCGCTCCCAGTCCACGGAGTTGCCCAGACGGCGCATCTGACGGGTAATGGTGCCGCCGGATTCCGCTTTCCACTGCCAGATTTTGTCGATGAAGGCATCGCGGCCATAGTCGTGGCGGGTTTTACCCTCTTCTGCGGCAATCTTGCGCTCAACCACCATCTGGGTAGCGATCCCGGCGTGGTCAGTACCGACCTGCCACAGGGTGTTTTTACCCTGCATACGCTGATAGCGGATCAGGGTATCCATGATGGTTTGCTGGAAGGCGTGACCCATATGCAAACTGCCGGTGACGTTTGGCGGCGGGATCATGATGCAGAAGCTTTCCTGGCTTTCATCGCCATTCGGCTTAAAGTAGCCCTGCTGCTCCCAGTGCTCGTAAAGCGGCTGTTCGATATCTTGTGGGTTATATGTCTTTTCCATTATTTCCAGGTTGCCGTATTCAGGTTAAAACCAGCCACGCGGTAGGCTTTGTAGCGTTCGCGCGCCAGTTGTTTCAAAGTTTCTTCGTAAGGGACAAAGTCTATCACTTCTGTGAAAGCGGTGGCAAAATCTGCAAAGCCAGTACGCAGGCTGATCAGAATATCACGCGGGCTGCTGTTGCGTTTTTGCGGCCAGGCGATTTCCACCGGCGCGCCGCCTCTTGGACCTTCTCCCGCCAGATTATGCGGGACAAAACTCTCCGGCGGTCTTGCCCACAGCGCTTCATCCAGACGGATGGCCTGTTTTTCGTCTTCACAGGCAATCAGCACGCGTTTACCACTGCGCCAACGTTCTGCGGCAATGTCGCACACCAGTTGTTCAACGGCGCTCAGGCCATCAATGGTGGTGTCATTGTCCAGAATATAGAACGTTGCATTCTTCATATATGGGGCTTCTTGTGGTGAATTTAAATGCGAAGCCGGATGGCGCTACGCTTATCCGGCCTACGGTTAAATACTCCATGTAGGCCGGATAAGGCGCATATGCGTCGCCATCCGGCAATCATGCAAACTTACTCTTCGCCGTTAAAACCCGCGCGATTGAGCAGGAACTGCGACAGCAACGCCACCGGACGACCGGTTGCGCCTTTCGCTTTACCGGAACGCCATGCGGTGCCGGCGATGTCCAGGTGCGCCCAGTTGTACTTACGGGTAAAGCGCGACAGGAAGCAACCGGCGGTGATTGCGCCGCCAGGACGGCCGCCGATGTTCGCCATATCCGCAAAGTTAGACTCCAGCTGTTCCTGGAACTCATCGCCCAACGGCAAGCGCCATGCGCGGTCGCCCGCCTGTTCGGACGCGCTAATCAGCTCATGCGCCAGCGGATTGTGGTTCGACATCAGACCAGTGATGTGATGGCCCAGCGCAATCACGCAGGCGCCCGTCAGGGTCGCGACGTCAATCACCGCTTCCGGCTCAAAACGCTCAACGTAGGTTAACACGTCGCACAGTACCAGGCGGCCTTCGGCATCGGTGTTCAGCACTTCGACCGTCTGGCCGGACATGGTGGTCAGCACGTCGCCCGGACGATACGCTCGCCCGCCAGGCATGTTTTCGCAGCCTGCCAGCACGCCGATGACGTTAATCGGCAACTGAAGTTCCGCGACCATGCGCATCACGCCGTACACTGCCGCCGCGCCGCACATATCGTACTTCATCTCGTCCATGCCTTCGGCAGGCTTGATGGAGATGCCGCCGGAGTCAAAGGTCAGCCCTTTGCCGACCAGCACAACCGGACGCGCGTCTTCGGACGGGTTGCCTTTGTATTCGATAACCGACATCAGCGATTCGTTCTGCGAACCGTGACCGACCGCCAGATAAGAGTGCATACCCAGCTCTTTCATCTGCTGTTCGCCGATGACGCGGGTGATGACGTTCTTGCTGTAGCTGTCGGCCAACTGGCGCGCCTGAGAGGCCAGGTAGGCGGCATTACAGATATTCGGCGGCATATTGCCGAGATCTTTCGCTGCTTTAATCCCGGCGGCAATCGCCAGACCGTGTTGGATCGCACGCTCGCCGCTGGTCAGCTCGCGGCGGGTCGGCACGTTGAAGACCATTTTACGCAGCGGGCGACGCGGCTCGCTCTTGTTGGTCTTCAGTTGATCAAAGCTGTACAGCGTCTCTTTGGCCGTTTCGACAGCCTGACGTACTTTCCAGTAGTTGTTGCGGCCTTTGACGTGCAGTTCGGTCAGGAAGCAGACCGCTTCCATTGAGCCGGTGTCATTCAGCGTATTGATGGTTTTCTGAATGACCTGCTTGTACTGGCGCTCATCGAGCTCGCGCTCTTTGCCACAACCAATGAGGAGGATTCGCTCGGAAAGAACGTTAGGAACATGGTGCAGCAACAGGGTCTGCCCCGGTTTTCCTTCCAGTTCACCACGACGCAGCAGGGCGCTGATGTACCCGTCGCTGATTTTATCGAGCTGTTCTGCAATCGGAGAAAGGCGGCGTGGTTCAAAGACGCCCACGACGATGCAGGCACTCCGCTGTTTCTCCGGGCTACCGCTTTTTACACTGAACTCCATGCACTACGCTCCTGAATCTTAAAGACAACGGCGGCGGCTACAGTTAGAATTGCAAGCTTTCGTAACTCATGTCCGCAGTTGCGGTGACTTCGTGTTAATCTTAACGTTATTACGGCATTGGCACGTCAGAACGCGTTCTGAGTGGCGAATCCGCTGAGTATAATAATTTTAGCGACGATTTCGACGACTCAAGAGAATAAATGACGTTTAAGCCATGAAACAAGCTAAATTCCTGCAAAAGACGAGTTTTTACGGGCGTATTTAAAGTGATAATCATAAGATATCTGGTGCGGGAGACGCTCAAAAGCCAACTGGCGATTCTTTTCATCCTGCTTTTGATCTTCTTTTGTCAAAAGCTAGTGAGGATCCTCGGGGCGGCGGTTGACGGTGACATTCCGGCAAATCTGGTGCTCTCGCTACTGGGGCTGGGCGTGCCGGAAATGGCGCAGCTCATTCTGCCATTAAGCCTGTTCCTCGGGCTGTTGATGACGCTGGGCAAACTGTATACCGAAAGTGAAATAACGGTCATGCACGCCTGTGGTCTGAGCCGGGCTGTGCTGGTGAAAGCCGCGATGGTGCTGGCGCTGTTTACCGGCGTTGTCGCCGCTGTCAACGTCATGTGGGCGGGGCCCTGGTCATCCAGACACCAGGATGAGGTACTGGCGGAAGCAAAAGCCAATCCCGGCATGGCCGCGCTGGCGCAAGGGCAGTTCCAGCAGGCGACCAATGGCAGCGCCGTGCTGTTTATTGAAAGCGTTGACGGCAGCGATTTTAAAGATGTGTTCCTTGCGCAAATCCGCCCGAAAGGCAACGCCCGTCCTTCTGTGGTGGTGGCCGATTCTGGACATCTGACGCAATTGCGCGACGGCTCCCAGGTTGTGACGTTGAACAAAGGGACGCGCTTTGAAGGTACTGCCCTGCTGCGTGACTTCCGCATCACCGATTTCCAGAACTATCAGGCTATTATTGGTCATCAAGCCGTTGCGCTGGACCCGAACGATACCGATCAGATGGATATGCGCACGCTGTGGCAGACCGATACCAATCGCGCCCGTGCGGAACTGCACTGGCGTATTACGCTGGTATTCACCGTATTTATGATGGCGCTGATGGTTGTACCGCTGAGCGTGGTTAACCCGCGACAGGGGCGCGTGCTGTCGATGCTGCCAGCTATGCTGCTGTATCTGCTGTTCTTCCTCCTGCAAACCTCCCTGAAATCAAACGGCGGTAAGGGCAAACTGGACCCGGTTATCTGGATGTGGGCGGTCAACCTGATCTATCTGGCGTTGGCGGTTGGTCTGAACCTTTGGGATACGGTGCCGGTACGCCGCCTGCGCGCCCGTCTTCTGCGTAAAGGAGCGGTATAATGCAGCCGTTTGGTGTACTTGACCGCTATATCGGTAAAACCATTTTCACCACCATCATGATGACGTTGTTCATGCTGGTGTCGCTCTCCGGCATCATCAAGTTTGTTGACCAGCTCAAAAAAGCCGGGCAGGGGAGCTACGATGCGCTGGGCGCGGGGATGTATACCCTGCTCAGCGTGCCGAAAGATGTGCAGATTTTCTTCCCGATGGCGGCGCTGCTTGGCGCGCTGCTGGGGCTGGGGATGCTGGCGCAGCGCAGTGAACTGGTGGTGATGCAGGCTTCGGGTTTCACCCGGATGCAGGTGGCGCTGTCGGTGATGAAAACCGCTATTCCACTGGTGCTGTTGACAATGGCCATCGGTGAATGGGTCGCTCCGCAGGGCGAACAGATGGCGCGTAACTACCGTGCGCAGGCGATGTACGGCGGTTCGCTGCTCTCTACTCAGCAAGGCCTGTGGGCGAAAGATGGCAACAATTTCGTCTATATCGAGCGGGTGAAGGGCGACGAAGAGCTGGCGGGCATTAGCATCTACGCCTTTAACGATCAGCGTCGCTTACAGTCAGTGCGTTATGCCGCGTCTGCGAAGTTCGACGCAGACAACAAGGTCTGGCGTCTGTCGCAGGTGGACGAGTCTGACCTGAAAGACCCGAAACAGATCACCGGTTCGCAGACCGTGAGCGGCACCTGGAAAACCAACCTCACGCCGGACAAACTGGGCGTGGTGGCGCTGGACCCGGATGCGCTCTCCATCAGCGGTTTGCATAACTATGTGAAGTATCTGAAGTCGAGCGGCCAGGACGCCGGACGTTATCAGCTCAATATGTGGAGTAAAATCTTCCAGCCGCTTTCCGTGGCGGTAATGATGTTGATGGCGCTGTCGTTCATTTTTGGCCCGCTGCGTAGCGTGCCGATGGGCGTGCGTGTGGTGACCGGGATCAGCTTTGGTTTCGTCTTCTACGTTCTGGACCAAATTTTCGGCCCGCTGACGCTGGTTTATGGCATTCCGCCGATTATCGGCGCGCTGCTGCCAAGCGCCTCGTTCTTCCTGATTAGCCTCTGGCTGATGATGCGTAAGTCGTAAAATCGATCTCTCGTTGTTGGCCGGATAAGGCGTTTACGCCGCTATCCGGCCAGATACAGCGCAGCGCCATCAAGCGCTGCGCTTAGCAAACCAGGATTCCTTCTGCTAGCGTTTTCTACCGCCCATCAGGCTACCTAACATCCCCCGGATAATTTGGTTCGTTACCTGACGCGCTGCGCTTTTGGCGACGCTCTGCACCACGCCATCACGTTTGCCGCCGCGTGGCCCGGTGCTGCCAAACAATATCTCTTTCAGCCCGCCAAGAATTCCGTCATCAACGGCGACTTCTTTGCCTTTTGCTGGCGGATTGTTTTGCTGCTCGGTGGTGGCCTGAACGCCTTTTTGCAGCATTTCATACGCCGATTCGCGATCGACTTCGTCTTCATATTTGCCGTACAGCGAGGAGTGATTGATAAGCCCGTTACGCTCATCGTCCGTCACCGGCCCCATGCGTGAGCACGGCGCGATGACCATCGCTCGTTCAACCACTGACGGGCTGCCTTTGGCATCCAGGAAGGAGATCAGCGCCTCGCCGGTGCCCAGTTCCTGAATCGCTTTCTCGGTATCAAACGCCGGATTCGCCCGCATGGTTTGCGCGGCGGCTTTCACCGCTTTCTGATCTTTGGGGGTGAAGGCGCGCAGGGCGTGCTGTACGCGGTTGCCTAGCTGACCGAGCACGTTGTCCGGGATATCGGAAGGGTTCTGTGAGACGAACCAGACGCCCACGCCTTTGGAGCGGATCAGGCGGATAACCTGTTCGATTTTATCCAGCAACACCTGCGGAGCGTCGTTGAACAGCAGGTGAGCTTCGTCGAAGAAGAACACCAGCTTCGGTTTTTCCAGATCGCCCGCTTCCGGCAGTTGCTCATACAGTTCGGAGAGCATCCACAGCAGGCTGGCGGCATACAGTTTGGGCATCTGGTAGAGTTTTTCGGCGCTAAGGATGTTGATAATGCCTTTGCCGTTGGCATCGGTACGCATCCAGTCTTTGATGTCCAGCATCGGTTCGCCGAAGAAGTGCGCCGCGCCTTGCTGTTCCAGCGACAACAGCCCGCGCTGGATCGCCCCGACCGATGCGCTGCTGATATTGCCATACTGGTTCTGGAAGGATTTGGCATTATCACCGATATACTGCGTGATCGCCCGCAGGTCTTTAAAGTCCAGCAGCAACAACCCCTGGTCATCGGCGATGCGGAAGATAATATTCAGCACGCCGGACTGCACCTCGTTCAGGTTCAGCAGGCGAGCCAGCAATAACGGCCCAAGATCGGAGACGGTCGCCCGCAGTGGATGACCTTTTTCGCCAAAAATATCCCACAGCACCACCGGATTAGCGTGCGGTTGCCAGTCGGTGATGCCGATATTTTTCAGCCGTGCGAGCAGTTTTTCAGAAGGTTCGCCTTCCTGCGCGACGCCGGTTAAGTCACCTTTCACATCCGCCATAAATACCGGAACGCCGATGTCTGATAGGGACTCAGCCAGTTTTTGCAGGGTAACCGTTTTGCCGGTTCCGGTTGCGCCGGTAATCAGCCCGTGACGGTTGGTCATGCCCGGCAACAGGAACAGTTCGCTTTCCAGCGTGCGGGCAATTAACAGGGGTGCACTCATGAGATTTTCTCCATTTATCCTGCCTGGAGTATAGGCAACTGCGGCGTACTCTTCACCGCTAAATTGCGGAGATTGCGAGAAGAATTCCAAAAGGGGGAACAAAACCGGGCAGCGAATGCCGCCCGGTGAAGGCAATCAAAAGTCGGCTTGCAGTACCACACGGTAGCGAGCTTTACCGTCACGAACGTGCTGGATGGCCTCGTTGATTTGCGACATCGGGAACAGCTCGGTCGTCGGCGAGACCTTGCTGCGCCCGGCAAATTTCATCAACTTGCGCAGTTCATACGGCGTACCGGTTGCCGAACCGGAGATGCTGCGATCGCCTGCAATCAGGGTAAACGCCGGAACCGGTAGCGGCTTCAGCACCGCGCCAACGGTGTGGAAGTTGCCGCCATAGGCCAGCGCTTCGAAGTAAGGCTGCCAGTCGAGATCGACATTGACGGTGTTGATGATGAGATCAAATTGACCTGCCAGCGCTTTCAACGCCTCTGGATCGCGGCTGTTGACCACTTTATCGGCGCCCATCGCCAGCACTTCCTGTTCTTTGGCCGGGCTGGAGCTGAATGCGGTAACCTCGCAGCCCATCGCGTGCAGCAGCTTAATGGCGATATGGCCGAGGCCGCCGATACCGATCACCCCAACACGACTGGTGGCGGTAACGTGGTGCATCAGCAGCGGTTTGAAGACGGTGATGCCGCCGCACAGCAGAGGGCCTGCGGATTCAATATCGATGCTTTCTGGAAGCGGGATCACCCATTGCCAGTCTGCTCGCAGCTTCTCTGCAAAGCCGCCGCGATTGAGGATGGTTGGCACCGATCCTTCCAGACAGTTAATCTGATTGCCGCTGATACAGGCATCGCAGTGCCCACAGCTGCGCGCCGTCCAGCCAATCCCGACGCGTTGACCTACCTTCAGACCTTTATCCTGCGCGGCGCTGCCGAGTGCCACGACGCGGCCAATCACCTCATGCCCGGCAACCAGTGGATACTGAGAAAAGCCCCATTCGTTGTCGATCATCGACAGATCGGAGTGGCAGATACCGCAGTAATCTACCTGTACCTCAACATCTTCCGGCTTGAGTTCACCCGCATCATATTCATAGAGTTCAAGTTCGCTGCCCGCCTCTTTTGCGGCATAGCTTTTTATAATAGACATCGTGTTTCCCTCAGTGTGGTGTTGAACTGGAAGTGTAGAGCATGGGAAACGGAGTCGCTTCGCAGAAGGAGGGGTTAAGGAGGTGCCAGCCGTGGGGTTGTGCTGATTTTTTCAACACTTAGCGAGCCGGGCATATGCTACCGCTTGCATGGTGGCGTGTGACAGGTATAATCCACAACGTTTTCCGCATACCTCTTCAGTGCCGAAGTGGCGAAATCGGTAGACGCAGTTGATTCAAAATCAACCGTAGAAATACGTGCCGGTTCGAGTCCGGCCTTCGGCACCAAAAACGATTGTGATAATCGGAAAATCTACAACAATCAGTACGTTGTACAATGAAGCTGGACGTTGACGGCAACTACAAAATGGCCGCATCTCCGGCTTTTTTTGTTTATAAAGCCTCGGGCCGGATCTTTTCACTCACTCCCTGTTTTGTCAATCTCTCTCCACGCAACTTCTGAGCATCTCGACATTGTGTTCAATATAGCTGAGCGTTACCTTAATATCGCGGTGGCCGAGTAGTTTCTGCGTGACATACAAATTTTGCTCCGGTTTCTGCATCAATTCTGTGGCAACGGTATGACGGTAGCGATGTGATGAAAAACGGCTGTGGCAGGCATTGCTGAGTTTGGCAAAGAAATAACTCACCTGATTTTCTGTCATCGGTTTACCCTGGCGCAGCGTCCTTCGACTGAAACGATTGATGTTGAACAACTGATCGTCAGTCCGCATTCCCTTTGTTTTCGCTTCTTCAAGCATCTGCTCCAGATAGGGCCGTAACCGGGAGGCGATAGGAACAACGTGTTCATCATGGCTTTTGCTGCCTTCGCTCTGAATAAACAGCGTGTCATGGACCAGATCGATATCCCTGACCCGCAGGTGAATAAGCTGATTCAGCCGGATAGCGGTGTAGTTGAAGGTTTCAACCACGGTCAGCCAAAACCATGCCGGATATAAAGGCGAACGATAGCCACGCTGCATTTTCTCCCGTTCGATATATTGGTTCAGCACTTTACGGGATGCGAGGATTTGCTCGCGGGTCAGGGTTTTCTTTTTCTTACGAGATTCCCGCAGCGATGTTTTCTGAAATGGATTGATGAACTGCTCCAGTAATCCCTGTTCAATGGCGAAGTTATATAAAGCCCGCATATGGCGCATATAGTGGTTCCAGCTCACTGGCTTGATACAGCGCACATTTAGCAGGTAATGACGCCACTCCAGCACCATATGCGACGTCACTTCGGCGGGTAACACGTTGCGCCAGTGAGTGAACTGGTTTACTGCCGTGCGATAACAGCTCTGGGTGTCAGGTCGCAACAAGCGGGCAAAAAAATACTCTTCCAGGATCTGTTCAAAGGTCATTTGAGTGACTTCCTTCATTGAGCAAGAGATGAGGGTTATTAAAGGGAACGTCATCTCCAAAAAGCGGCGTGGGATCGTCAAGCAGATATCCCTTCAGACGTGAACAACGGCGTGGGCCGACAACGGCGCAGTGCCAGATGTTGAGGCCGTTTTTTTGTTTTCGGTGAAGATTCAGGTTCTGGAACTTCTTCTGTACCTCCCGCCAGTATTCTTCAGGGACATTCTGACCGCAGGTGCTAAGCCAGAGTTTGAAAATTCCGGGCGTCACCAGAAACACCGACCCGGCGACGGTATGGATCCGGGCGTTAGGTTCATTGACTTCCAGATGTTGAGCCTGAACATTACGAATCAGCCACTGCCAGAAGGCTTCGCCTGAAAGTGGGGTATCGTCCTGTTCGGGTAGAGGGGATGGTTGTTCTACTACGCAGTCCGGTGCAATCACTGTTTCTGTCGCATTCTGGACCCCCGCTATCGGTGTGACGGTTCCACTAAAGGTTGCGGGCCGCTGTTGTGGATCTTCCCAAATCAGTGAAGGGGAAAAGCGCAGTAACGTCAGTTCACTGCTCCAGCCGCCGCTGGCCTCAATCCGGCAATGCCAGATGGCTTTGTCCTCACAGGGGATGAGTAACTGGTGTGCCTGCATCTCATCGAACAGCCGCACGTTATGCTGCGGTACGGCGTCAATACCCTGGCGCAGCAACCAGCCACGGACAGCATCGGCAGCGTTCTTGCTGACCAGCCACAGAGCTTCCTCCGTCAGCCAGCCGTCAGAACCACCATTCGGGTTGTTGAGTCGGAACTCATTTGCCAGCAGGTCGCGCAGGGCGGCGATGATTTGCTGCGGCAGCGAGGTTTGTGGGCGGTGGATAGCCTTGACCGGATCGCCGCCGAGATTAAACGCCACCGACGCCCGGTCGGCTTTCTGCACCAGTTCACCCACCAGCCCGGCATACTGATACTGTCCGTTCAGGCAGTGCAGCAGAGTGGATAACGCAGCGGCATCGGCGGCGAGCCAGTCGAGGCTTTCTGGCGGGAGAAGTTGTGCAAGCAGAAGGGCTGCCGCAGCCGGATGGCGCAGATAATCACGTTGTGGCAGATAGCGGAACCGATAAGGCTGGGTCAGCGGACCATGCCATGGAAACCAGCGTTTCCCGCTAATATCTTCCACTTCGATGTCGGTGATGAGTTTGCCCAGATCGTGCAACAGCGCGGCGTAGATGATGACCGTTGTCCAGCGTTCGGACTGCGCGGCCTGATCTTCCGGCGCTGCATCAGGCGGAAAAAGATAACTCTGCCGCAGTCGTGCGGCATAGCAGGCGGCTTCGAGACTGTGATCGAGCAGGCCACCTGCGTGGGAGTGGTGGTGGTTTTCCGAGGCTGGGAACAACTGCGCCAGTTCTGCGAAGCGGTGGATTGGTATCAGCCAGAAGTGTTCAAATAGTGAGGCAGGAAGCGCGGTGCTCTGGCGAATAAACTGGATCAGCTGTTGGCGGGTAGCTTCAACCAGTAACGTCTGTGCCGATTCAGGATGCAGCCACCCCTCCGTGGCGCTCGGCTTGCCGTCGGATGGTATGGTCTCTGATTTTTTGCGCGTCAGCCATATCCGCATAATGGCTCTTCCCCTTTTCCGGGTAAGCCCGTTACCCCTTCACTCTCTTCCCCTTAACCTTTTGGATTTTGCCTTTTGGTGCCGTCAGATTTGGGGTGAAATTGTTTATTGGGTCGCGCAAATTTATTGGAGTGGAGAAAAACGGCAGAGCAGGGATGCTCCGCCGTTGATATGAAGGTCATGCGCTCAGCGCTAACGGCTGCTGCGCCCGTTCAAGCAGATATTCGCAGGCATTACGCGCTAATCCACTGGCGCGGAAAATCGCTTTTTTGTCCTGCTGCAACACCTTCAGCCACGATGCGATGTAACTGTCATGCTGTAGCTTCGACTGGATGCCAACATGAGCACAGAGGAAAGCTGCACCCATTTCGGCGACGAGCTCTTCGAAACTATACGTCGGATCGCCGAAGGTATGCTTTCCGGCAGTGATGCCGTCCCGGTTCAGCCGTGAAGCGTGTCCGGTAGCGTGCGTCAGTTCATGCAGCAGCGTGCCATAGTAATCTTCACGTGAAGTGAACTGCTCAGGATGCGGCATGATGATGCAGTCGCGTCCTGGGGAGTAATACGCCCGGTTCTGGCGTCGGTGAGTGATTACCACCGCGCTTTGTCGGGCAACCTGCTCGGCAGCGGCGATGGGATCATCGACCATCACCACAGGCTGTGAGAAGGCTTCCGGCAGTCCTTCGCATTGCTGAAGGTTGAACAGCCGGAACTCGCGTACCACGGCGTAAGACGTCACTTTGGGGTTGCCGTCAGCATCAAGAACCGTGTTCCCGTTGCTGTCCACTACCTCACGCTGCTGGGGCAGATAAAAAACGGCCAGTGTAGATTTTTCGCCTTTGCGGATGTTACCGCCTGCATTGCGAATTTGTGTGAAGGTCAGCCAGCGATCGCTCTCATATCCCTGTCGTTCTGCGCTGTTCCAGAGCAGAGGAATATTGATGCCGTGATAAAACCGCCCGGACAGGGCATTCATCGGCACCACCGGCTCCCCTTCCCGCCACGGGCGAACCCAAGGGATCACGCCTTTCTCCAGCGCGGCGATAATTTCATCGGTGACTTTCTGGTAAAGATCGTTGCTTCTGTTCATAAGCGTAACCTCATGATAAAGAAGCCGGGTACAGCGCTCCCGGTCGGGAGTCGCCCGGCACGGGAGTGAAGGATGCTGAGGTAATCAGCTGGTATGAAGGGCAGTAACCAACAGATGGTTATCTTCAAGCGTCAAGCGCAGCGGCGTCATCAGCGGTACGTTGCTGCTGCCATCAGAAGGCAAACAGTACAGACCGAAATTAATGCTCTCACGGTCCGGGCCAGCGCTTTTGAATGTCAGCATGGTGGCGACAATCAGGTTTTCGAGACGGTCGTCTTCCTGAGAGGGATCGGGTGGAAAACTGACTACCTTTTCCCAGGCTTCGGTTGAGACAGACAACGATAAGGATTTTACTTCGGGGCAAGATGAAGTTGGCATAGTGTTTCTCCAGTGATGAAAGCAGAGAAACACCGCCCGGCAGGGAGGGTTCCCTGCATGGTGGGGTAGAGGATGTATCAGGCGCTAAGCGCTGTCCGCGAGGATGATACGGAGCGGACGAAAAGGCGAGCCTCACCGGGAAGGTGGCAACCTGAAGGCTCTGGTTGCGGATTGAACTTCGTACAGATTAATACGGGATTAATAATAATCAAGAGCTAGTCTGGTGTGTGATTTATCCGCTATAGGGGTAAAGGCAATTTATCCTCTTTAGGGGATAAAGCATATTGGGCACTCGATGATACCTGCGAAGCTCACGATCTCAGGCTTTGAAGATCTGCTTACGATGCCAGCCGACATATTGTTCAGTGGGCCACAGTGATGTGTCATGAGGAAGATGCAACTGCTGGCCGTTCCGTTGCCAGAACAGGTTATCCACCACCGGGCTACGGCTGACGCCGCCGGAGATGTGGATAGTCAGATTCTCATCCAGCCCGAATGCGCCCATATCAAAAGCATCATGGTGCAGTGAACACAGTGCCAGACCGTTGTTTACTACACACGGCCCACCATAGGTTTTCCAGTGGATATGGGCTGCTTCAATACCAACCAGCGCACCATCCAGCCGTAGGTCGTAACCGCAGAAAGCACATCGCGAATGGTAAGCCCGGAGAACGATGTCTCTGAAGCGCGGATCGCGGTTCTTTGATCGGTCGATAAAATCCAGACCCAGTTGATTGGCGAGGATCCTCTGAATGCTTTCGGGGAAGCGGTCCATCAGGATTTTCTGGGCCAGTTGGTCGATTACTTCAGGGTGTGCAAGTAACTGTTGGTAAGCGGCTTCATCAAAGCCGCCCACTACCTGGTTATCAATCAGCTCTTTCTTTGTCGGCTGGGTGTTGCCTCTACGGGGTTTGCAGCCTTCCGCATTGGCAATTTCCCAGAAGCCGTCAGTTCTGAGCCGCCAGAAAGGCATATTGGGATAGTCAGTACGCCGCTTGGGGCCAAACTCTTTCAGCAGGCGAGTGAGCGGTTCGTGGATCTCCAGGCCGTAGTTAAACAGGCGCGGGTGGCCTGCTTTGTACTGTGACAACACATACAATAGCAGCAACGGTTTATGCGGAGCACATACGTCTCCATGACGCCATACAGAAACGTTGGAAATGGCTGATTGCAGCGTTTCGACAGATATCATAGGAATTAATTTGGTAATGGGCTGACTAATATGAAAAATTCACAATGTAGTTACTGAATATCGTGAATTTTTCATATTCTAGATTTAAATAATCTTTTCAAGATGCTCACAGAATTTTGAAAAAATAGGCTTATCTTCTTCGAACCACATAATACCTACATCTCGATCTGTACATAGATACTCTTGCAACCATGGAACGTATTTAGGCTCGTGGGGGTAGACAAGGCATAGATTAACGTCATAGCCAATGATGTTTTGATATCGATATCTGTATTCATATAATTGGCTGATTCCCTTTCTGGTTTGACTTAAAAGGTTTTTATCATCAATGCTCTTTACTTCAAATAAGAATTTTTTATTGTTTTTTAATTTGGCATATAAATCAATATGTTCATTTTCAAGAGATGTAGCACCTTTTGATACTAAATAATCGTTAAGTTTTTCAAGTAATATTTTGTGTGTGAGATTTGCTCTTTGGCGTCGAATTCTTGTCAATTCAGGGTCTACATATACCTTGTTTTTGTAGTTGTTTTGCTTTGTCGAAATAGATTTATTTATTTCTCTGAGCTCATATAGCTTATCAGAGGAGATAATTTCAACCATTTTTCCTTTTTCGGTAAAATCTGCTAAATCACTAGTAACAACATTGTTTTCGTGTGTTAGTTTAAAAATTGTCTCTTGGTCAAGAGTTTTTAAAGCATCATAATAATTAGACCATGAACAAGTTCGAAGTTCGTTATGTAAATCAACCTCATTTTCAACGTTGTCAAATCCATTGAACTGAATACTAATATTATTAATTGTGGATATTTTATCGAAAATTAATTCTTTCTCGGCTTTAGTTATTGGTGCTCTTAACTTTATTCGAGAACGTTCAACTTCAAAAAGATCTGTATGTTTCAAAATATGAAAGCGGCTTTCATATTTTCCTTGGAATTTAATGCCTTGATCTCTTATTAAATACAACTTTTCTTGTATCAATGATTCATCAGGAGATGCATTAGTATTTATATCTTTATCATTTGCCAGAATAAATATTTCCTCATAAGATACACTGGCTTCAAAAATATCGATATTATTTACTATAGAATCAGCATGAATAGCTTTACATATCAGTCTTAAAGGCGATAAATGAATGTTATCTCTAATAAAACTAAGAGTTCTTTCCTTTGTGTTTGCCTGGATTCGCAGGTTAGAGCTCCCTGAGCTATAAGCTACTCCCATTCCATTAGGATACTGGAATATTGATAGCTGTATTAATAAAAAAGCCGATACATTTGGTTCTTCATTAACTAAGAATCGTTTAGCAGAATTACTTAGATAAATATGCCAAACTCCATTTACAATACTAAGGCGATATAGACCTAAATAAGCTGGATATGCACTTATTTCATCCCTGAATTTTGAAGGGTCACGAGCAACCTTAGTTGCTCTTGGACTGATTTTTAGCAACTCTTGTTCGATAGCCAACCTATCGTAAGGATGACCATCGAACTTATTAAAAATTGTGGCTATATCTATTAATTTTTCTGGCCAATCATCACCACTCGAATGTATCTTGTGGCTGAAGAGATCCGTTATTAGCATTTTGGAAAAACCCCAAATCAAGAATGTCTATGAAATCATCAATATTTCGTTCTGTATCGATAGAGAACATTTCTTTTGCAACATGATTTGCTATTAATGCACCAAACAATGGCGGGACAGCATTCCCAACTTGTCGGATTATATGACGTCCAGTACCAAAAAATTCCCACCAGTCAGGGAATGTTTGGATTCTTGCACTTTCTCTTGGTGTTACTTCACGAGGTTCAAAAGGATGAACATGTCCTTTTCCACCACCAGCATCCGAGCCAACAATAATTGTATAGCTAGGTTTATCTGGATCTAATTTATTAATTCTAGTTTTGTGATCTCTCTCTCCGTATATTAAGGATTTATATCTATCTATAATTAACTGGCTATGTTTTCTTCCAACATGTCCATTAACATAGGGCGCAGCTTTCCAATCTGTTATAGGTGTAGGTAATCCTGTTAATACCTGTTGTACAGTATTAAATGCTTTAAAATCTAATGGTAAGGCATTTTCCTGAGCATGGGTTGGTACCATTGGAGGTATTGTTTTACCGTCTAATGAACCTATGAAAAATATTCTTTTCCTAAATTGTGGAATGCCATATTCAGCAACTTCATATTCATGTGCTGATATTTTGTATTTCCCATCCATTGAAAGGACTTTAGCTAGCTCCTTATATAGTTCACCACCATGGATGCTTTTTAGCCCAGCAACATTTTCAAATAGAAACCCTCTTGGGTTTAATTCTTTTATTAATCTTACATATTCGAAAACTAAGTTTCCTCGTGGATCATCAAGACCTTTACGCCGTCCAAAGACCGAAAACGATTGGCATGGCGGCCCACCAATCACAAAATCAATCTTTTGATCTCCGATGATTTCTTTAATCGCTTTTTTATCAATTTTTCTAACATCTTCACATAAAACAGGATGCTCTTTCACATAACTTTTTTTCCCCTGATTAAGCTTTAATGTTTCGCAGGAGTGAGCATCAATATCTGAAGATAAAATAATATTATACCCAGCGGCAGAGAATCCAAGGTCTAGACCACCACCACCAGAAAAGAAACCTAATGTATTGATATTTAACATTTATTTAATCTCGTTAAGCATAGCTTTGTTGCACATGTTATCATATTTTTTATGCTGTGTATATATACAGTTGTTTTGTTCAGATAACCATTGCGTTTTTTGTGTACAAACTGGACTGGTTGGAGTTTTGGTTTGCCAAGAAGCCTGCTTGGCTAATTGAAGTTGCTTGTTGCAACAAAACAATAACATATGTCAATCTCTTTTATCCTCTAAATTCACATTTGCGGCTAATAACAAAATGTAATTCGGGAACATTCTTAAGATCTAGTCTCAATGCTTCCCTGTCTACTGCCGCTAGATTCGTCCATTTGGCATTTTTTGATTTATCTGTAACCATCTGACTTAAATTCGGCTCGTGTGTGACGAAAAAGCTATTGTGCCAATAAGAAATATAACTCTTTGAATTCTCGATGTTTAAAATACCCAGCATGAGCTAGTAATTCACTAGAATGTTAAAATCTATAATATTAGGCGATAAATCAGTAAGGCCATAGCTACCGCACCAGCTATGTTCTTAGCCGGGATAAAATTGAACTGCGCATTTTGTGCGCCAAAGCACATCATCACAGTTGTTAGTTGTTGAAGACGAGAGTCTACTTTGACCAGCCTACTTGCTACAACAATTTTCCCCCAGCTTTGCCTCCACTATCCTGAGCCACCTTAACCCCACCCGCTAGCGCCCCATTCACCGTCACACCAACCCTCACTCCTGCCCACGTCATAGCCCCCAGCCAGAATGTCGGCAGCACCAAAAACATCGACCCCATCACTAGATTGATAATCACGTCATCCTGCGTATTCTGGATCCCAGCCAGATTCCAGCTACTGTGGGTATCGCTGTTGTAGAGTACATCCAGCAGCCAGCTATCGAGCCACCGCGCCAGTTCCCACCAGAAGGTGAGGAAGAACAGTGCGAACTGCACAAACGTCAGCGTCATCACCACCTTCACATCCCACGTCGAACAGAGCGTTATCAGCGGAATACAGATCACCAGCGCCATTTGCAGCAGCGCCTGTACCATCGGTAGTGCCTGACGCACGCTGTCGAATGCCGGGAACGCCGCTATGCTGCCGAGGATATTTCCGGCGCTGGATGCCAACCGGGTGGCGGCATTAGCGACGGTGCCATCGACATTGCCGCCATAGCCGGGGTAAACGCGACCATTCTGCGATACCTGCATATTGCGCTCGCTGACCAACGAACGCAGCACGGCCTCTTCATATACTGCCTGCGACTGACCGAGCTTTTTAAACGCCGTCCAGATATCCGGGGCCGGGAGTTGCAGTAGCCGGGCTTTCAGACCAACGGTGTCATCGGCCCACCACTGTTTACAGGTAGGGTAGCCACCGGCACCTGTATCGACCAGCCCAGCATCGCGTGATGCGCTATACGACCAGTCGCTATGTGGTGAAAGCGCATGATCGGTATCGTAGTAACCCGCCGTGTTAAGAAAGTACGATGATCCCAGCCAGGCCGTATCGTCACTGGTGTCATCGTCCAGCTCTCCGGCGCGGAATTTCAGACGGGCGCGGGAAGGGGCATAACACTCCTCGACAAAATCCCGCAGTTCCTGAGCCAGCGCCGGATCCTTAATTCGGGTGTGCTGTACCTCAAAGCGGATCTGACGCAGATCCGGCTGGCAGGGAAGGGTGGCAACCGTTGCGCTAGTGATGCCTTTGCTGATCACATGAATAAAATACCACCAGACCGGGACGGCGGCGGTTTTACCGCCCAGCGAGTTTATAATCGGTTGATAGCCGGTATCGGCGGGCTGCGGCACCGACATGCCGCACTGCTTCGAGCGGGTGGTGTCATATTTGATGGTATCGAGGTCGATGTTCAACATTGGCACGCAGGTGAACATAATGACCAGCAGCGAGGTGTACATCAGGTGCTCGGTCCATACCAGGGACAGCGCGGCTTTGTTGCCTTCATCGGCTCCCTGACTTCTGGCCTGTAGCCACAGCGCCAGCAACTTAATCAGCAGCGGCAGGGCGAATAATCCGGTGGCGCTGATCGCGTTCCACAGTCCGTTATTGACCACCCAGCCGAGCAGCGTCAGAAAGTATTCCAGATAGCTGTTAGTTGTCACCGGAATACCTCCGGCACGATTTCGTTGAGTACAATCAGTACGATAAATATCAGTGCGATACGGCGGATTGCCGGACGATGTAGCGGTAAGCGGTCATACAGATGCCAGCCCACACCACAAACCACGCCGTACAGAGTTATACGCCAGAGCAGCAGATCGCTGCGGTTAATCTGCGGCGTGTTACCCGATGCGAGATAAAACACCACCGCTGAACAAACCAGCAGCATGATGCCAGAGAGCATCAGCCGTTTCATTGCGTCTCTCCGCCTGTGGGTTTGCTGAGATCGTCCACCCGTTTGTCGGTGTCGTCTTCCACGCCGACCGCCAGGCCTTTGGTCTTCGCTCGCGTTGTCTGGCGTTCAAGGATTGTGAGCGCCGCGTTATCCGCGAGTGCCTGACGCATATCCAGTTCCAGCTTAAGCTGTGACAGTTCCTGGTCGAGCTGGGCAGTGGTCTGGGTCAGCGCGGTTTGTGCCTCTTTTTCACCGGATACATTGGGTTCGCGCATTCCGGCCAGCAGCGTGCGTCGGGCCATCAGCGCCTGCTCCATCACGCGGGAGAGCGCCAGTTCGCCGGAGAGTCGCTGGATAAGTACCGCAGCATCGGGATCGTCGCGTAGCGCCTCAATCACGCCGCGCGTCAGATGCAGTTCGCCGCCGCTGGCCTGCGCCAGCGTGTCATCGTTAACGGGCTGGCTGCGGTTCACCATATCGATAATCAGCGGCTGGATCTTATCCTGCTCTTCCTGAATCAGCGGCGTCAGCCCGACGCCGGATTGTGCGCCGCTTTGCTGGCTCGTATCACCGGACTGATCGTTATCCGGGGCGACGTTAATGGTCTGCTCGCCAACCACCCGAGTCAGCCATTGCGCAGCGTCGTCGGGTTTGCTCCATACCTTACACAGCTCACCCTGGCAGTCGTTGCTGGATACTGAACTGGTGCTGGTCGCGCTGCGATTATTGAGGATGTTGTAGCCTGCGACTGTCGTATCGCGAACCAGTTTGATGGGCGATTGACTTTTGCCGCCGCGATGTTCACCACCAACCCAGCGTTTGCCTTTCTCTGCTGCTTCTTCAGCCGCTCGCTGGTCGGCGCGAACGGCGTCTTTTTCGCTGGCGGCAATGCCCTGATAGTTCTCTGCCTGGGCGCTCTGCGTCCACGCCGGGCCGAGCGCGTAATCCGTCATCTTGCCTGCCATCTTCTGGCAGCTTAGCAGAGATTTATCGAAGTCGAGCCGTCCCTGAAGCACACCGTTAGTTAGCAGATCGTAGAGCTGAGGATTGGCACGCTGGATTACCATCGCGGGCAGGCTGGCGACCGCACTGGTCGCGCTTTCGATAACCTCGCCCATCAGTTGCTGGAAGCCGTCCGTCACGCCGTTGAGTTGATTACGGACTGTGGTATCGATATCGAAATTGCCGCACATCATATCGCTGTTCCAGCTTACGCCTGCCGTCAGGGGGAAGGTGTTACGCCGGGTTGCTGAAGGGGGAATGGCCGCACCGCCGCCGATGCGGTAATACATCCAGTCGCTGATCGCCCCCTGTTGCTGATACTGGTATTTATCAGCCGCCGAGGCGAGAAAGGCGACGAACAGAAGACACCAGGCTGAGCGCATCTTTAACCTCCGCTGCTGCCGAGAAAGGTCTGCCCACGACGCGGGCAGCATTTATAGGGCCGCCACAGCGTCCAGACATATGCGCCATCCTCCGCCAGTTTATCGGCGTAAGAGTCAGTGGCGGAGCCATCAGGGAAGATGGCGCAGGAGGTGGATTTTTTTGGAACCAGCATCTGCCACTGATGGTTACTGCTGTCGCCCTCCGTGACCGGATCTGGAGGCCAGTAGCCATCGTGTGAACTGGCAGCCAGCGGAATATAAACATGCAGCTGACCATTGCGTGTTACCAGATCGGCAGCGCGTTGGGCGATGACTGCCCCGGCCTTGTAGTCATGCGTCTGGCTGAGCGCCCCGGCTCGCGGGTAGATATTGCCCCACATATCGCCGTCTTTACTCACCTCACGCAGTCCGGGTGTTAACGCCTCCGGGTAGAACATTTCCGGCACGCCGTTGCGCCAGGCGAGCGCATCCAGCGTGCTGAGAAAGTAGGGGAGAAAAGGCTGTGACGATGGGGCGCAGACGTAGCCAAACTGGGCGAAGAATTTTGCCAGCGCATCACCGGCAGGGAAGCCAATCGCATCAGCGTTCTTAAACCGGACTTTGCTGTGCTGGCCGACGGCACGGGGATTAGTATCGCCGCCGGCTTCGGCGATACCGGGCAGCGGAGAGCTTAACGGCGACATCTCGGCCCACGGGTTTTGCCCGGTCACGCTGTAGGCTGATACCACCAGGTCCGGGCGGAAATGGCGAACCTTCACCGATGTACGCACCGAGCAGCCAAACGGCGTGCAGAACAGCCAGTAGCAGACACCGACTACCTGATATTTTACGCACGTCGGCGACAGGGCTGAGGCGGCGATTTCTGGCGTGGTGATGGCCTGCGCGAGATTGGACAGGCACAGTAGCGGTATGAAGAACAATTTACGCCTGAGCATGTTTCCTCCGCGACACGATGAATACAAAATGGTGTACGCGGAGGAAGCATTTAGCGCAGTAAGAAATTCAATACTGCCTGGAAAGATATACTGCTGTGGTTATCGCCGGGAGCTACTTTCCGGCTCCAGCGCGCCGATAGTCGGTGGTGTTCCGATAGCCTGATTTAACGCATCGTGTGCAGGTGCGCCTGTAACAGCGATCCCCGCATTAATGGCTGGTGAGCCGGGTTGCGGCAAATAGTCTCTCCAGAGCACATTCTCCGGGCCGGGGTTAGCCAGTCGTGGATTGTCGATTAACGCATAACTGTCAGAGGGCATTACCGGAACATGGTTGTAGAGATTGTGGTCGCCAGTAATTGCGGAGTCGTTGTAGTCCCAGACTGGAGTAACGCCAGAGCCATCGCCCATCAGGATATTGTTAGTCAGCTTCAGCTCAACTGCACCATCGTTGGTTGCCCCTTCTGTCAGAATGAGATGGGCGCTGGTTGTGTCTGGCGGCAGCAGAATGGTGTTGTTATAGATCTGTCCGTTAATCACGCCGCCGCTGCATACCTGGAAGGTGCGGGTTCTGTCCGCTACGGACAGGTTATAGCGGATTACGAAGTTGCGCGATTTGCCGGGTACATCGTACCCATAGGGACAAAGCAGGAAAAAGCCGCCTTCATTACCCGAGGAAATATTGTACTGATAGACAATGCCATTCGTTGAGTGATCGACATCGTAAGACATGCCGTCCTGTGTGGTATGGCCGCCTGAAGCGAAATTGTACTGGTAAACGATATTGTCGCTGTTGGCCGACCACATTCCGGCATTTGGCGAGCCGGAGCGCATATTAAAACCGTTCAGTACGTTGTATTCCACCGTACTGTCCGTACTGGTCATGGGCGCGATGCCATCGCCACCAATGTCAGAAAGCATATTATGACTGATATGGGTATTGTTGAATGGCTGCCATTTCGCAGTACATAAGCTGTACCAGAACTCGACCAGTTCCGGGCGCTGACACCAGTTGGACCAGGTGTAGATACCCTCGCGATCGACGGCGTGAATAATATTATCGCTGATATCCAGCCCGCTAAACCAGGTGGGTGTGGTGTTACCGAGCGCCTCCACCACAATGCCGCCGGAAGCATGGGCATATTTGCCTATGCTGCTGTCCGAAGGATTTTTTGTGGCTGGCATTTCTCCACGGACATCATGAATATTCAGGTGCTGAAGGCGGATCCCCTGATGTTCTCCACTGTCGGTGGCGCTAACCCATAATCCCCGGCGGGGGGATTTTCCATCGCCGCTGGCCGAAAGTTCCAGATTCTGTACCGTTACCCAACTGACATCTGTCATGTGGAAAGCCGCTTCGTTGCCGTTTGCTTCTATGCGAGGTAACGCCGTTCTTTCGCCCCAGGCATCATAGATAACTGGGGCATTCTCTGAGCCGGAAGTTGCGGCGACCACTTCGCCATTACAGGTAGTGCCACGGCGAAACAGTATGCTGTCTCCCGGATGCAACTCATGGTTGTTAAGCGTACTGATCGAATTAATAGGATTGCTGGCGGTACCATCACCGTCAACGGTAGCGGAGCAATCTATATAAAGTGACTGTGCTTGGAGGGAAAAAGAAAATAACAGCGTGAGTGCCGTAAAGAATAACCTGTACCGCAGATTACTCCCCTTATACCGGCTGATATTCTTTGATAGATAAGTTGTCATGATATTAGCCTCATTTCTGAATAAATCGGGGTAATAAAACTGGCTGTTAATCATTAACAAAATTAAGAAAGGGATATTGCCAGACAGACCACACGGTGCCATTTGCTTACGGTTTGATACAGACGGTAAATACCGGGTATGAAACGACGTTTCTGCTCACGAATGTGGTAAGAGTCACAAAATTATCAATTTTGATATGACAGTTGTTATAAGCATTCTGGCCCTTTGTTTTTTACCATTCCCGCACACTGTTCTGCGTCGTTGTCGTCGGAAAACAGTGCCTCTGTTTGATGATGCTTATTTAAGGGGGCGGCAATGATTAAAACACATGACACCCGATGGAATGTGATCCTCTGGGGATTGTTTTTCCTGTTCTATTACTACAACTGGTCTTCCTGCTTTTTGTTTTTACCCATGTGGCTAACCCGGATGGTGGGGCTGGATAAAACGCATATTGGTATGGTGTTTTCTTCCTTCGCTGTGGCCGCTATCTGCCTGCAACCGTTGCTGGGTTGGGTAACAGATAAGCTGGGGCCGAAAAAACACCTGCTGTGGCTGATCGTTATCCTGATGGTGCTCTTCGCGCCGTTCTTTATTTACGTGTATACCCCGCTGCTGCAAAGCCACTTTGCGATTGGGCTGGTAGTGGGCGGGCTGTATCTGGGATTTATCTTCCACGCGGGCTATGGCGCGGTGGAGGCGTTTGTCGAGAAAGTCAGCCGTAATCGGGGCTTTGAGTATGGCCGCCCCCGGCTGTTTGGCTGCTTTGGGTCGGCAGCCTGCGCGACTATCTCCGGCATTCTGTATGGCTTCGATCCGACATGGATTTACTGGATTGGTTCGGCGCTGGCGTTACTGCTGGTGGTGATCCTGCTGGTTGCCCGCTCTGAGCCATTGCCGGGCATTGAAGCGGAAAAAGTCCGCCAGCAGAAGGTCAGCGTGTGGGAGTTGTTTAAACTCCGCCGGTTCTGGTATTTCACCTTATATGTATTAGGTGTGGCCTGTATTTATGATGTCTTCGACCAGCAATTTATTAATTTCTTTACCCGTTTCTTCGACCATCAGGAACAGGCGGCAAGAGCATTCGGTTATATCACTACCGCCGGGAACCTTGGTGATGCTGCGGTGATGTTTTTTATTCCACTACTGATTAATAAATATATTGGTAGTAAGAATGCATTATTAATTACCGGTACCATTATGACGATTCGGATCGTTGGTTCATCCTTTGCCACCGGACCGATCGAAGTGCTCTTTTTACGGATGCTGCATAATTTTGAAGTACCTTTCCTGCTGATTGGTATTTTCAAATATATTACTGATGTTTTTGATACTCGCCTGTCAGGGACTATCTATCTGGTGGGCGTGATGTTTATCAAGCAATCCGCCGCCATTGTTTTATCAACAGTCGCAGGTCATTTGTACGACACCATCGGCTTCCATAGCACCTATCTTATCCTCGGCAGCATTACTGCCGCGTTCACTCTGCTGTCCGCTTTCCTGCTGACTTCAACCCCACGCCAAAAAACGGCGGACGCCTGCGCGCCCGCCACACTCTAACGGAGAGAACATTATGCAACCGAATATTCTGGTCTTTTTCACCGATCAACAGCGCTGGGACACGGTGGGCTGCTATAACCCTGCTGTCAGTACTACCCCAGTGCTGGACCAGCTTGCCCGCGAGGGTGTGAAGTTCGAAAACGCCTTTACCGTCCAGCCGGTCTGCGGCCCGGCGCGTTCCTGCCTGCAAACCGGGCGTTACCCGACGCAGAACGGCTGTTACCGCAATAATATCGCCATGCGACAGGATGAGGTGACGCTGGCGAAGCTGTTCAATCAGGCGGGATATGACACTGCCTACATCGGGAAATGGCACCTGGCGGATCTGGATGAAAAACCGGTGCCGGAAGCACTGCGCGGTGGCTGGCAATACTGGCTGGCGGCAGATGCGCTGGAACATACATCGCATCCTTACGGCGGTCACTTTTTTGATAACAATAACCAGCCAGTGCATTTTGATGGCTACCGGGTGGATGACCAGACCACGTTCGCGCTCGATTACCTGAAAAATCGCCAGCAGGATAATCCATTCCTGCTGTTTCTCTCTTACCTGGAACCGCACTTCCAGAATGATATGGCGCGTTTTGTCGCCCCGGATGGCTACGCTGAACGCTTTCAGACCGCATCGGTGCCGCCGGATCTGATTAACCGCCCCGGCGACTGGCCGCAAAACCTTCCTGATTATTACGGCATGTGCCAGAACCTGGATGAAAACCTTGGGCGTATCGTCGATTACCTGAAGGCCAGCGGCGAATACGACAACACCATTATCCTGTTCTTCAGCGATCACGGCTGTCACTTCCGTACCCGTAACGATGAATACAAACGCTCATGCCATGAGTCCAGCATTCGTATTCCCTGCGTGGCGCGGGGCGGGCCGTTCAGCGGCGGCAGAACGGTGGAACATCTGGTGACGCTGCTGGATATCCCGGCCACGATGCTGAGCGCCGCAGGTATTACGGTGCCTGATGCCATGGTGGGGCGTGATTTGCAAACGGCTCTGGATACTGAGCACTGGGATGAAGAGGTGCTTATCCAGATTAGTGAGTCGGAAGTAGGGCGGGCGCTGCGCACACCTCGCTGGAAATATGAAATTGTCGCGCCCGGAAGCGATCCGTGGAATGAGGCAGCCGCAGAGATCTATGTAGAGAGCCAGCTTTACGATCTGCTGAATGACCCATGGGAGCGCCAGAACCTGATTGCCAGCCCGGAACATGCGCGGATCCGTGAAAAATTACGTCAGGATATTGGCCGCAAAATGACGGCGATTGGTGAAGTCCTGCCCGTCATTGTCCCTGTGGAGTAAGTGATGACTGGATGGATGATTGTCGCGCTATGCGGCTGTGGTATGGCAACCAGTTTGCTCTCGGCGCTATTTGGCGTCGGGGGCAGTATCCTGCTCGTGCCGGTACTGCATCTGCTCTTTCCGAAATGCGCTGTGCAGGTGCTGGCCGCGACGTCCCTGACGGTGGTGATGCTGAGTGCGTTGATTAACGTCTGCGCCTTCTGGCGTCAGGGTATCCGGTTAAATTCGCAGCTGCTGGTGCTCTGGTCGCTGGGTATGGCGACGGGAATGCAAGCAGGCGTGTACGCCAGCTTTTTGCTGTCGGATAAGATGCTGCTGATACTGTTTGCGCTGGTCCTGGTGGGGCTGGCATTGCGCTGTGGATATTCGCACCCGACAACTCAGCAAAACGTACAACCGGATAGCCGGACGCGCAGCGCCGGGATGCTGTTGTGTACCGCTGGCGGTGCTGTGGCCGGGTTAACCGGGCTGGGCGGCGGTTCCGTGCTCGCGCCGTTGATGTCGCAGCTCTCCGGGATCCCGCGCCAGCATATCGCTGTGTACTGCAACTGGATGATGCTGTTCGGCAGCGCCGGAACGGTGGTCAGCTATCTGTATCGCACTGCACCGGATACCGGTGCATTACTACCGGCGTTGCAGTTTGGTTACGTCAATATGGCTATTGTGGCCGTGATCTTTCTCTGCACGCTGGCGTTTCAGCCGATCAGCATGAGGTTGCGCACTTTGCTACCTGAATGCTGGCTACAGCGCGTTTTTTCCGGAGTATTGCTGATGATTGCCACGTTGATTCTGGTGACGCTATGAAACACGCTTTCCATCTGATGGCAAAACCTGCGGGCTGGCGCTGTAATCTGGCCTGTGATTACTGTTTTTACCTGGCAAAAGGGCAGGGGGTGTTGCGGGATACTAGCGGACAGCGGCATATGTCCGATAAGGTGCTGGAAACGTATATTCGCCAGTACATCGCGGCATCGCCCGGCGCGGAGGTGAACTTTACCTGGCAGGGCGGCGAGCCCACGCTGGCCGGGCTGGATTTTTATCGCCGGGCCGTGGCGCTCCAGCAACTTTTTGCCGGGAATAAACGTATCACTAACAGCTTACAGACCAACGGCGTACTGATTAACGACGAATGGGCGGCATTTCTGGCTCAGCATCGGTTTCTGGTAGGGATATCGCTGGATGGTCCGGCGCATCTGCATAATCATTACCGCAAGACGGGCTGCGGTAAGCCTGTGTTTGAACAGGTGATGGCGGCGCTGGATACCCTGAAGCGCCATCGTGTGGACGTCAATATCCTGACCGTGGTGAACAATGTGACGGCACAGGCTCCGCTGGACATTTACCGCTTCCTGACGCGTGAGGTGGGAGCTGAATTTCTCCAGTTTATTCCGGTGGTGGAGTATGACGCCCAGCGCGGGCTGCTGCCCTGGTCAGTGACGGGGGAAGATTACGGGCGATTTATGATCGCCATCTTCGATGAATGGGTACGTCATGATGTCGGGAGGGTATTCGTTCAGCTTTTTGATAACGCACTGGCGGCGTGGCTGGGTGAACGTCCGGCGCTGTGCGTGATGCAGTCTACCTGTGGACGGGGGCTGGTGGTTGAGCAGAACGGAGATGTTTACAGTTGCGATCACTATGTGGATGTGGAACATCGGTTAGGCAATCTGCTACAGCAGCCGCTGGAAAAGCTGGTTGTGGGTAAAGCACAACGACGGTTCGGCCAGCAGAAAGCGCAGCTCCCGGATGATTGCCATCGTTGTCCGTGGCGCTTTGCCTGCCAGGGTGGTTGTCCAAAGCATCGACTACACGAGCGGCTGAATCATCTTTGTGCCGGATATCGCATGATGTTTAGCCATATGGATCCGTATATGACCTATATGGCGCAGCAGATCCGTATGCAGCAGTCTCCGGCTGGGGTGATGTCGGTAGCGAATGACATTGCGTTGCATATTAGTAATAACATGCCTGCGACATCACGTGCTGCCATAACTGATAACGTAGCTCTCATGTTAAGGATGAAATTACCGGGTGAAGATTCCCCCGGTTCCTAAGAATGATTAAAATTTAGCGGGTAAATCGTGCTTATTATTAAGTATTTGATTTGTGAATTTTACCATTTTATCAGTCTTAATATTTTTGAAGTTATCGTGTATTGTCTCAATGTAATAGCTGAGTTTTTCAGCATGATCAGTATTGTTAAGGTCATCTATGTAAGGTAAAGATTTATTTATAGCATTCTTAATTTCGTTAATAAACGAGAGCCCGGTTTCAATGTCAGAGTAGACGCCATTCCGCATCCTGATATATTCTTGTAGCTGATTATTAATTTGGTCAAAGCGAATGTTGGCCATCTTGCTGTCATCTTCTGATTGTACGATCTTTGCCTCGTATTCCTTGATGGACTCTTCGAGGTTTTTTATTTTAGCACTATATTCTATTTCTTTTAATGCGGCTTTTTGTTTTGCATCACGAAGTTCTTTGTCATAGGTGACAGAATCTTCGGCAACTTTTTTAGCAATCAGCTCTGAGGATTTTAATGTCCAGCGAAATATGATTGCCTTTTTATGTATGATTTCGAAGAGGCACTGTACATATGGGTACAAAGCCGCTGCTATACACCCAAACACGATAGGGAATATGATGGAGGTATTCTGTGCTATATAGTTTATTCTGGTATCTACATTTGTAGATGTAGAGAACGCATATATAATATCTCGCCAGTTATCCACACAAAATGAGAGTGCTATAAAACCAAAAAAAGAATTATTTATTCTTTGCAAGAAAGCATCTTTAATTGAGCTAAAAGGGGAATTGTCTTCAAACATATCACCACCAAGAGAACACAAGAAAAACGGGGATTATATGTTCATCATGCGACTGATTAAGTACATCAAATGCTATACATAAGGCTTTACTGCTGAGGTGCAATGATACTGTTATCCAGCAATGCCAGTAACCGCACCGGGTGAAGAACATGCAGGCGACGCTGTGAGTCATCCAGTATGCTTGCCTGTCTCAATTCTTTGCTGAACCGTAAAGCGGTTTCAGTCTCACATCCTGCAAACTCGGCTACTTCACGCCACGTCCAGTCATAACCGGGAAAATACTGCGTCAGATACCAGAGGCTGCTCAGGACCCGGTGACGGGTGCGGTAACGAGCGATCCAGGTCATGCGATGCTCCGAATCAGACAGACTTGCCACCACCTGATTTAACAGAAATTGGGTGAACTGCGGGTGATAGCGCAGGAAGTCGCTGTTGGAGTGGGGAATGACGTGGCACAGCGATGCTGTCTGCAAAACGCAGGCGTGGCAGTGGTAGAACTCAGAGCCAAACAACCCCAGATAGCCAAACCAGTCCCCCTGTTGGCAGGCGCGAACCAGCATCTCTTTGCCATTTTCCAGCGTGTGGTGTAAACCGACGACGCCATGGTTGAGATACCAAAAGCCGCAGATGGGTTCTTCCTGTAGATAGATTTTGCTTCCTGTTTCACGAGCGATAGGGCGTAGCAGGGCATGGCGGGAAAAGTGGGCGTAGTGGAAGGCGGAGCGGTTGCGCACTGGAGCTGCGAGAAACGGCATCTCCACCGGCGGTGGTATGGCGGCCTGCTGAACCTGAACTGGCGTAGAGATACTGTGGAGGTTGGTGTCTGGAATAATCATAGCCTGCACCTGACGGGGAGCGGATTTTTTGGTTGCCGCTGTTCGCCTTCTTCCTCGTAACGGCTGGGCCAGATTTCCGCAGGGTGAACGTTGAGTGCGCGAGCAATCAGCCATTCGCCTTTCGGCCAGGGACGTGAAAGCGCATTCGCCAGCGTGGAAGAGGCCAGCCCCGCTTCCCGCGATACTGCCGCCATACTGGTGCCGCGTTTGTGCAGGGCGGCGATGATATCGGCTGGGTGCCAGTCTTGTTTAGTCATTCCTGTTACCTTTTTTGTAGACTATAAGTCACGTATGAGTATGCTAGCACGCTTTTTATGTGACTTATAGTCCGTGGAACAATAGGCGACAAAGATTGATGCTGGCCCTATGGAAAAGACCGGATCAATCAAAAAACTGCTAGGCAACCGAATCAGGGAACTTCGTCGGGAGATGGGGCTGTCTCAGGAGGACTTTGCCGACAAATGCGGTATTGATCGTTCATACATGAGTGGAGTTGAGCGCGGAGTACGGAATCCTACACTTGAAATTTTGTGGGCAATATCTGGTGGTCTGGATTTAGATCTTAGTCATCTGTTTATGTTCGAGACAAATACCAAAGTAGAAATAGAAACCACGCCTTGTGACTCATAGTCCGTGGTCTGATAGGCATCAACACGTCATCTTTTCTGGATGAAAAATTCATCCAGTATTCAAGCTCTTTTTGGAGCGCATCTTAAAAAGCTCAGGTTAGAATCAGGCTTATCTCAGGAAGCATTTGCTGACAAGTGTGGCCTCGATCGTACGTATGTGAGTGGTATTGAAAGAGGGGTCAGAAATCCTACTCTTGAAGTGATCAGTGTCCTTGCGGCAGGGCTAGAGATTGAAATTAGTAAGCTTTTTGAATTTAGTTAATTAATTTTATAGGTCATTTAATTATTCCTTTTCTTAGGAAATATACTGCCAAAAAGTGACTTGGTTCAATCACTTGCCTGTTAGATTCTCTGATAATGTCTCCCGCAAAGGGAGGATGCCATGTTAGAAAGTCTGCAACCTAATGTCACTCAAACGTTACCTGACGATAGGGAAGAGCTGTATCACCTTGTCTGGCGCGAGCCTGCGGAGCGAATCACTTCCCTCTATAGCATCAGCAAAGAACAACTGACAAAACGATGCGCTGAATTACTAATACCGAGACCGCTCGCCGGATACTGGAAGGCGCTAGCGAAAGGAACTGCACCGGCGGTACCTGCTTTGCCTGATTTGAAGAGTGGCAAGGTAGAAAAATCCCCCAGAAAAACCAGCCAGGCCATTCCTCCTCCCACAAAAATATCATCGAAAGTAGTAACGCCAGCACCGCGAAAGCGAGTGAGGACAGAGGGTAGTGGCTATGCACTGATCGATGATCTCAAAACTTACCTTCCCGTCTCTTCCGTCACAAAAGACGGCTACTACAAACCAACGAAAAAGAAGCTACTCGATCTGAATGTTTCAGAAACGGCATTCAATAGTGCTATCGATTTTCTGAGTCGGTTTTTTGCTGCACTGGGAAAGCAAGGTTATTGGGTAAGGTTAGCTGAAGGAAATGAAGGACTTCATTGTCAGGGCATAGATATCAAAGAAGACCCAAAAGAGGGCGGTTTGCGTTATGACAGCTTATGGCGCCCTTGTTCAGCCAGTATTATCTGCGTTGGGGATATGCTGTTCGCCTTTAACCTAGCTGAAATGACGGAATATGTTCCAGCAGAAGAGGTTGATGGTCGATACATCCGCGATGAAACGATGATCCGCTGGATGAGGGGAAAATATGACAAGCCATTTCGCTATGTCCTTAAACATGCCTTACCTACCGGACGATTCTTTCTACAGCTCTACTCGCCATACTCGTCAACTAACTGGCAGGTTGAGTTTCGCCAGACAAAACAGTGCGGGCTTATAAGCCAAATCCCGAAAATCATTTCTGCGATGCATGAAGCTGTTCCGTTGATTAAGAAGCAATTGGAAGAGGCGAGAGTCAAAGCAGAAGCTCGGCGGATCCAGTGGGAACTAGATGAGAAGAGATATCGGGAGCGGGATCGAATAAAAGAAGAGAAAGAGGCGTATAACGCCAGTTTAGCTGAATTGAAATCTATCATGGCGCAGTGGGTGGAAGATAAGCGTATAGAGCAGTTTTTTCGTGAAGCAGAATCGGATGTATCTCTGGTTGAAGGAAAGCATAAGGGACAGGTAATGGAGCGTCTACAGCTGGCCCGCCAGCTTTTGTCGGTGGATACTGCTGTTGAGCGATTGCTTAAGTGGACAACACCTCAAGAGCGATTAAATAAAAGGTAACCTAACACCTCTAATTTTTGGCGAACACCTCATCTTTTTGCTATGACTACATTGATAGTTTGTTAAAAGATGCAAGCTGGTTTTGTTGCGGAGGTTGATTGATCATCATTAGGTTGTGTTTAACCAAAAATTAACATTAAGGTGTTTTTGTTAACTGAAAAATAAAATGTACAATTTACTGCACGAACATTCAGATTATGCTAATTATTATAGGGAAAATTGGCTATATGTTCATTTATTAGACTAAAGGAAAATATCATGCCTGGGCTTTTTCTTGATTTGTCAAAACTTTCTAAAGGTGTCGATAGTAATACCGCAATTCCTCCAAGAGATATATTCACCGCTCTTCCTGGTAAAAATGCTAAATTTCAGTATCCACGTGATGTTCAATCAGAGGTTTGGGAAAAATGGTTTAACATTAGAAATAATCCTACTACCGTTATTAAAATGAATACTGGTAGCGGAAAAACCTCTGTAGGATTGATTATTTTAAAAAGTTGTATTAATGAAGGGGTTGGTCCCGTAGTATATCTTGTTCCTGATAACTATTTAGTCGAACAAGTTATTGAAGAGGCGAATCAGCTTGGTATTCCAGTAACATCAGATGAGAAATCTCAAAAATTTATTGCAGGGCAGGAAATTCTTGTTACAAATATTTTTAAATTGGTCAATGGGCGCTCTGTTTTTGGGGTTGGAGATGAAGGTGAGAAAATATCCATTGGTTCTATAATAATTGATGATGCCCATGCTTGTCTTTCAACGATTGAAGATCAATTTACTTTAAGTATTAGCAGAGATAACCCTGCATATGATAATTTATTTAAAATATTTGAAAATTCTTTAATGACACAAGGGAGTGCTAAAACTCTAGAGATAAAATCTGGAGATAGAAATGCATATGTGAGAGTCCCATTTTGGAAGTGGCAAGAGAGTATTAATGATATAACAAAAATACTTCTGGCTAATAAAGATCATAAGGATCTTAACTTTAAATGGTCATTGGTAAAAGAAAATTTAATCCTCTCGAAATGTATAGTAAGCGCAAGTAAAATTGAGATATCACCTCATTGCATTCCTATTCATATGATTCCAAGTCTAGCAAATGCTCGCCGAAAAATATTCATGACAGCAACGCTTGTTGATGAGTCAATATTAGCAAGTCACTTCGGTATTACGGATGATTCATTATCTAGCCCTATTACACCAAAAACAATAGGTGATATTGGTGATAGAATGATCTTGATGCCACAGGTTATTAATCCTGAGCTAAGTGATTTAGAAATTAAATCCATGTGTAAAGAGATCTCAAGTAACCATAATGTTGTTGTCATAGTTCCCTCTGAATATAGAGCAAGATTTTGGCAGGATGTTGCAGATAAGACACTTGATAAAGATAATTTGTATGATGGGGTAAAAGACCTTAAAAACCGACATGTTGGTCTTGTTGTTCTTATTAATAGATATGATGGTATTGACTTGCCAAACACAGCATGTCGCCTTTTGGTCATTGATGGTCTTCCAGATGTTCGCAGATTGGTAGATAAAACAACTCAAAGTATGCTCTTAGGTAGTGAAAAAACTAAAGATGAAATTATACAAAAAATTGAACAGGGCATGGGGCGTGGTGTACGTTCCAGCGATGATTTCTGCGGTGTAATATTACTTGGTAAAGCATTAAATGGTGCTGTATTTCTTGGTACATCGTTAGAAAAATTCTCACCTGCAACAAAAGCTCAAATAAAACTATCACAAGAATTGGTTAGGATATTCCCTGATTCAACTATTGCGACTATTAAAGGTGCTCTAGATTATTGTTTATTAAGAGAACAGGGATGGACCTCAATGAGTAAAGGTGCATTAGCTGGATTAACTTCAAGTCCAAAAGAAATTGATTCTCATACGATCAATAAAAGAAGAGCGTATGATTTTGCATCAAGGAATATGGCACACGAAGCCGCACAAATTTTAAAAAGTGATAGCAATGTTACTGACATTATTCATAAAGGCTTTTTGAAGGAACATGCGGCTGAATATGTTAATCTTTATGACCAAAGTGAAGCCCAGGTATTATTGCAGTCCGCATCTGGTGATAATTATCGAGTCTTAAAACCTTTGTCTGGAGTTAGATATAGTAGATTAGATGGAGCCGCATTGGAACAAGCAAAGGAGTGTAGTAATTATCTGAGGGAAAATTTTAAGAATAATAATGAAATAGTCGTCTATACGAATTCTACTCTTGAAAATTTGATTTTTATGGAAGGTACCTCAAATCCATTTGAAAATGCAATCGACCAAGTTGCAAAATTAATTGGATTTAGAAGTCAACGTCCTGAGAATGATACAGGGAAAGGGCCTGATAATTTATGGTCAATGGGTGACAATGATTACCTGGTGATTGAATGTAAAAATGGCGCTACAGCAGATAGAATCAGTAAACATGATTGTAATCAACTGAATGGTTCAGGGGCTTGGTTCAGAAGTATGTATGATCAAACTGCCACCTTCCGTCCTATAATGATACATCACTCTAATTTTCCAGAGTACGCAGCAACTTTAAATGAAGGCTCTAGGATCATGACAATAGCAGATCTTGATAATTTCAAAAAATCAATCTTAGATTTTATTAATGCTATATGTAGCTGTGATAAAAAACATGATGAAACATTTATTCGTGAAAGGCTAATATCGTGCAGGCTACGTGCATCAGATATAGTTAATAATTATACAAGAAATTTCAGAACATAATGATTATTTTCTAGTGCAGCTCTTTACAGCCCTGCATTAGAATTTTGTTATCATCCCTAAACCACCTCCTCTGTAGGTGGTTTTTTCTCATTTCGAATAAGTGAAATTATAATTAATCAACGTATCTAATGATAGTAGGTTACTTTATGTTAATGATGATGTCTCTGATTAATAGCCCATACCCATATGTTTTCTTGGTGACGGAGGTTTAATATGATCTTTCACCCATTTTTGTGCATCAGAAAGGGAATTAAGCCTCATAATCATTAGTTCTTTAGTATTAGGATTTCTTGCAAGTAATTCGAGAGTAGAGTTTGTTGAAGCACTTGTTTCAGTAAGCACCCAGGCTAAATAAGCCTCAAATTCAGGAAGTGATAATGAACGTAAGCCTTGAATATTGAAAAAGTCCTGAGCAAACGCAAGTGCAGATATTTGTTCTGAATGAACAGGATTTAAATCTGGTAATCCACATTTACAACCAAAAACGGTAATGTTACAAATTTCTTTACGGTAAATGTTTGTTTTTATTTGATTGCTTTTTGAATCAGCCCAAGATATAAAATGACACTTGTCATGATATCGAGTCATATCTTCACGAGTCAATAATTTCTGACACAACGTTAAACGTTTAGGTTTGTATTTTTCACTAACTAAATTTTTATCTGTATATTTGAATTCAACTATTGCAAATCTATCTGCGTCGGTTAATACATAATCAGCCCCCGTATCGCGATCTTGTCCATCAAGAGAGAAAGCATGAAAACGGCAACCTGCTGCATGTGATTGCTCTCTCATAAAATCTCTAAACATATCTGCAAGTGATTGTTCATGTTGCATTGATCTGAACTCCAATAAAAAATAATAAAATTTTAAGGTAATTTATTTAATCTGATATCCTTTAATAACCAATGAGGTTGCAGAATAAAAGATCAATATTTAGATAATAACTTCTCATTTTTTAAGTGTAATTGTTAGTATGGGGTGAGTTGTTCATGAAGTAATGTATTTTTTAAGTTGGCTAAAGTTATACTTTTTTCAGGCATAGCTTTGATCACAATAATTGGTATATTATTCTTTTTGGCCTCGGCTAATTCCCACTGTACCCAACTCGATTTGACTATTGAACTTGATTCGATTAAAACAAGTAAGTCAGCCTGGGATAACATGTTTTCAACATGATGTTGTTTATTATTTGCATTGTTGTGTAATAAGTCAATATAGCAATCACCACAACGTGAGATAATTTTATATAAATCGTTTAACAACTCACGATCTATATAGCTGTCTTTAGTTGTGTAACTTACAAAAATACGCATTTAATTTCCTGAGCAGTAATAAGCTAACCATCCACCACAACCGATAATAGATAATATGTAGTAAAGGCTCATTGAATGATTAAATACTGCGCTAAGTTTGGTGACAGTTAATTGTTCAGCTTGATATTTATCAATTGAGTTTCTATTAGCAATGGAAATTAATTTTCTATTCATTGCTATCCGAGTTTTTCGTTGAAAGTAATATGCCGAAGAATCTGCTATCCAGAAACCAATACATATTAGAAGCGGTATAATAAAATAAGAGTAGTCAAGTTTGCTATCAGTAAGCTTGACCAATAAAGTTAAACTAACCCCAATTAGTCCTACGCATATTTTTTTGAATTCAAAACAACTCTTGCTTATTTGCAAGGTTGCTTCATGAAGTTGATTAACTATTACCCAGTCTAGCTCGTCTTCACAGCTTTTCTTGTATTCTTGCATATATCACTAGCTCCCAGAATCTTTTAAATTAATATGGTCACTAGTATTTTATTAGATCGGTATACCAGCTACCATGAATGCTGACCTTTAAGCTAGCGCGTAAACACTATCATTTCAACTGATGAATTTTCTAAGGTTATTGCTCTTTTTTGGCCCGGACTGACCACTGGTTTTTATAGCAACAGCGTATCAATACAAGCCATCTACCTGTAAAGCACTCTCCGCCACCCTCATCGCCGCCTCCAGTTCACTACACCCAAACTCCCGCATAATCCGCATCCTTTCCGCCTTTTCATGTTTCTCCGTCATCCCCAGCGCCAGCCACAGGGCAGGGGAGACTACCCGGAACAGCGCTTCCACTCGCGGCGAAAGCACCACGCCTTCGGTATATTTTCCTGGCGCTTTAGTCGCGCTGAGCAGGAGCTGACGCTGTTCTGGCGTCAGAGATTTAAAGCGGCTGACCTGTTCTACTTCCTCGGGCGGCATCACCAGCAGTTCCCACCACTCGATCATATTGAGCAGTTTTTTCGCATCGTCCGGGAAGTCACTCAGGTTCTGCGTCGCCAGCCACAGCCAGATCCCCAGCTTGCGCCACATCTTCGAGCCTTTGGTCAGAAACCGCGCCAGCAGCGGGTTGACGGTTATGATATGTGCCTCGTCGGTAATATTGACGATGGGCCGGGCCAGATGCTGGTCACGCTCACCAAGGTTGTTGATATGATTAATCAGAGAGATATAGGCGATCGCCAGTTGCGCTTCATATCCTTCACGGGCAAACATCGCCAGATCCACCAGAGTGATATCTACCTCCGGCCACGCCTCACCCTCGCGGTTAAACAATTCCCCTTCAAACCCGGAGCAGAACATATTCATTGCTTCGCCCATCTCCCACAGTCTGTTACGGCGGGATTCCGGTAGCGCTGCATCCTGTGCCAGCGTAAACAGAGCATCGCGGATATCCTGGGTCAGCGTCTGTCTTTTCTCTCGGGTGGTGAGCCGGGCCGCGTGCAGAATCGCTTCGCGAATTAATGCCCGGTCAGAGCGGGTGAGGCGGGCATCCTCTTTCAGCTCACCTCCGGTGATCATCAGGCGGGCTGTGATCTCCATCTCGCCCAGCAGATCGCGCTGTTCGTTATCGGCGTCTTCTGGATCGTCATCATCCGGTTCTGCTGAAGGCGCGTCGCTTTCCGCCAGCTTCCATGTGTCGGCAAACAGCGGCAGCGTGATGCCGGAGCCGGGTTTCAGGCTGATTTTATTCACCGTCAGGCCATGTTCGCGGGCGTAATCGGCCATCAGCCCGAAGGAATTGCCCGCCTCGACGATAAAAAGGCGCGGTCGATGCAGCGCCATCAGTTGCGCAATTTTTGCGTTCAGGGTGGCTGATTTGCCTGCGCCAGTCGGGCCGAGCAGCAGCAGGTGGCCGTTCTGGGCGCGGTCCTCACGGTTGAGCAGATCCCAGCACAGCATTCCGCCGCCCCGGTTGAAATAGCTGACGCCCGGATGCCTGGTGCCGCTCTCGCGGCCAAACAGCGGCAGCAGGTTGGCGAGATGCTGTACGAAGCTGAAGCGGGTATAGAGCTGGCGCTTGTCTCGCGCTGGGTCGAAGCACATCGGCAGCCAGCGCAGCCATGAACTGAGCGGGGCGAGTTCGTCATTCTCCTGTACCGGAACCATACCCGCGTTCAGCAGCAGGCTGTTCAGGCTGCGCACGTGTCGGGTCAGTTCGCCGTTATCCGGGGCGGAAAGATAAAACGCCAGCGCGCTGCGGTAGAGTTTGTGGCCGTCCTTCAGCCAGTGGCGCACCTCCTGACAGTCTTTTTTGGTGTACTCCGATTCGACGTTCTCACCGATGGCGCGGTCGCTGAGGCGGCTTAAATGTTCCTCCAGCCGATCCTGCGGCCAGACGACGATGGTCAGCGCCATAACTACCCCTTCCGGCAGCAGGTCGAACAGTGCGTTAATGCCGTCGCCGCGTGCGGCTTCTCCGGTCATATGGCCGACGGTGGGCGGTTTGCGCAGCCTGTCCAGTACGATGACCTTATGAGGACGCTGGTCAAACAGCCATGCCCCTTGTGCGGACTGCGAGCGTGGTTCACTGCACAGCAGGCTCTCGGCAAAATCGTTCAACTCCGGCGAGTCATCCTGCTGCGTCATCTGTTGCCAAAATTGCCGGGGCGAGTCGGCCATCTGCGGGGCGGGATTAAACCAGCGCAGCAGCCAGTGGCGAATGGCCTCACACTCCAGCCTGCGGGCGTGAATACCCGCGCCCGCCAGTGCGGAAATCATCCGTTCGCAAACGGTGTTCAGCGCCTCTTCCGGCGAGTCTTCCAGCGGATCGCGGGATTTATTGGGTAGCCAGCGGTAGACCACTATGCGGGTGTGGCGTTGCTGAGCACGCCAGCGGGTATGGCTGACGGCATCGTCCAGAAAATAGCCTTCCGGGCGGGAAACGGCGTGCAGATGGCGTTCCATTTCCTCCAGCCAGGCACGGGTAAAATCAGAGTTCCGTGCTTCCGGTACGGCGTAGTCATGCAGTGCGGCCAGCCAGCTTGCGGTGTCGTCCTCATCCTGACAGTAAAACTGCACCACCCACGGATGGCGGTCGTATTCCGTGAAGCTGTCCTGGAGCGCGTCCTTCAGGATATCGCGTAATTCTTCCAGCCGTGCCGGAGAGCGGCCTTCGGTGCCGAACGGCGTGATATCGTACACCGCGCCGACCGAGCGCCCGTCATCCAGCAGCAGCGTTTTGCTTTCCGGCTGGTACTCCACCCACGGCAGAAAATCGACGAACGACGCGCCTTTCTGGTACAGGCTGTCTACCGTCTGTTCGGTCAGGGTGCCGCTGCGCATCATCACAGCGGATCGGTCCGCTCGCCGGGCAGGGCGTATTGCACCCGGTTATAGAAGGGGAAGATGGTGGTGTAGCCTGGCACCGGGACACCTTCGCTGCCTGCCAGATGAGGGAAGATATACATCTCCAGATCCGGATTCGGCAGCCGCCGGAACAGCGCCTGCGTGGCATTGCCGTCGCTGCGTGTGGTCTGCTGCTGTTGCTCGGTTAGCGTGGCGTCATCCAGCGGGCGACGTAGGACTGAGCGTGCATCGTACAGCGCCTGCGCATCGTTATTCTGTCGGCCCCAGATGTTCAGCATGGTGGTGTTTTCATCCACCGGCAGCAGGGTTTTCTGGTCGGTGCTACAGGCGGTCAGCAGCAGTGATAACAGCAGTATCAGAGTACGCATCAGTCTAGGTCTCCAGTGCGTTCGCCCGCCGTGCGGTAGTTCACCCGCCGTCCGTCAGGCTCGTAGTCGATAGCTAACTGGCGAGTGATATGGATGGCGACGTCCTGGCCGGGCGGCACGTAAATGGCGTCGAACATTTGGCCGTAGCGTTGTTTAAACCAGTCGGCGCTTTCTTTCAGACCGCCGCCCAGCGCCTGGCCGAGAACGTACTGCCCGCTGTCGCCCGTAAGAGCGGTGGTGATGGAACCATCTTCCACGGTGGAGGTGGTCTGGTTGTTTGCCAGTGCCTGCGCGGCGGCGGACGATCCGGCCAGTAGGAACTGCGAGCCGATATATTCGGCGGCGTTGGATTTGCGTTCGCCGGGGATGCAGGGCAGACCGTGGGGATCGGACAGCCAGCCGATATTACCTTCCGTACCGCTTCCGGTTTTATCGCCTTCGGCGGGTAGCGTGCGCACCGTGCCGTCACGGAAGACAAAGGTGATTGACGTTAAACTGCCGCGCACGCAGGAGAGTGTCCAGTCGCCAGTGGCACTGCCAGAGATCACCGCGCCTTCAATATCGGGCAACTCGATGCCGTTGGCGGTGAGGTTATCGCGGCCAATCAGCACCTTGAACGGGTAAGGATCGGTGACGCTGCCGTTAAGCGGAATGCGCCCCAGCAGCGCAGTCATCGTCACCGAGCCGATTAACGTGCTGTTCTGCGGCAGGGTGTAGACCGGTTTGACGACGGCGGGAGGCGGTACTTCTGGTTGTGGCGCAGTGTTCTGCATCGCGGAAGGAAAGGCCAGTGCAGGTTGCAGCGGGCGACCGTTTTTATCCGTTGGCAGGGCGTCGGCGGGGGCTATCCAGCGCAGTGGTTCGCCGGAAGCTGCCTCCGGTTCATCAATGCCCAGCCCGGCCAGCGAGTCGTCCGTTGTTCTGTTGCCCTTAAGCTGCCGGATCTGCGCCTGTAACGAACTGAGCATTTCATTTTGCTGCTCTGAGGCGCTGGTCTGCTGGCGGTTAATAGCTTCGTTGATGCGGCTGTCGGTGTTCTGCTCGCGCTCACGCAGGCGCTGATTTTCCTGTAACAGCGCGGTGTTACTGGCTTTTACCGTTTCCAGTTCCTTACGCCAGAGTTTCATCTGGCCGACCAGCGTGGCGACGGTATCGGCTGGCGTGTCGCCCTCAATTCCCAGCGCTTTCAGCTCGTCGTGGCTGAGGGGCGTTGCAGGTGCAGAGGATTTTGTCGGCGTGGTTTTGCGATCCTGGCAGGCATGGAACAGCAGAATGCTTCCCGCCAGCAGGATGAGCGGCGTCAGAACCCGCAATAGGATATTCGCCTGGAGCTTCATTTTTTCTTCTCCGGCGCAGGCTCCGGCAGGATCGCCTGTTCAGGATGCTGATTGCGGGTGATGAGATATAGCACGGTGGTGTCTTCGGCGCTGCCCGCAGCCCCCAGCCAGCGATGCTGAAAGGAGGCGGCGTAAAACTGCCCCTGAAGCTGGCGCGGATCGAGTTCCAGTCGGGTGGCGCTTTTATTCTGAAGCCGGATCGCCGCCAGGTGATAAGGATCCAGTCGCCAGCCGCCGATCGGTATGGCGCGGACGGGTAGCGCGGGCAGCAGCGTGGTGATAGTTTTTGCCAGCCGCACGCCTTCGGGCTGCACGTCCGGCAAAGGCTCGACGGTGCGTAGCGGAGCATACAGCATCTGCGCGGCATAGCGGGTGAGCGCGACCGGCAGCGGCGTGGAGGGTAAGGGTTCAGGAGTTGCATCGGGCTTCGCGTCAGTCGCCTTTTTCTCTTCGCGGACAATGCGCATCGGTTCCCGGATGCGCTCTCCCTTGCTGGCGGAGACGTCCAGCAACATCAGCTCGCCGTTTTCTGTGTCCTGAAGCTGTAGCCGGGTGGCGGCAAACGGCTGGCTGGCGAGTAAATACAGCGTGCCGTTGCTGCTCTGGATGCGCAGCTTACCTTCCAGCGCGGCGGGATAGCCCACCCGGACATTACGATCGACAAAGACGATCCGCTCCTGCCCGATGTTCAGCGCCACCGGCAGCGGGATGCGCTCCCACTTCACCAGCTCGACGGCGTGCAGGGGCAGGGTAACCAGCAGGATCAGCAGTGGGCGGACATTCATGGTTTAGCCGCCTCCAGCTTCTGCGGCGGCGATGAGAAGCAGTCCAGCGCCAGTCCCCACGGATTTTTCTGCTGGTCGATGTTATAGCGCAGTACTTTGATGGGGTAACGGACCATCGCCCGCTTGACGGGTTCGGAGTGGAAATACTCATCGACGGTCAGATCCAGCGTCACAATCCAGTTATCGCGGTCGAGGATCTGCACCCGCTTGTCGCTGAATCCCCGACCGGGGATTTCATACACGCCGCGCACCCGGTCGCGCAGTTCACCGTTTTGCAGACGCTGGCGAAACTCATGGTCAATCTGGCTGTAGCAGCCGGGAGTGAGGTAAGCGCGTAGGGCACTGAGGTTGTGGGGATAATCGGCCTCGCCGTTGGTCGGCCAGCGGTTAATCTGCTGAAACACTGAAAACGCGAAGGCATACACCGTGGCGGGCGGCACTTCCCACCACGGACGCTGACTGGCGGCACGGAGATCCGGCGGCAGGTACACAGTGAGCTGGTGAGGGGCGCTGTACCAGCCGAATCCCATGCCTGATGCCAGCAGGAATAACGCGACCAGCGCAATATGCAGGATGCGGATATGCGCATCCCGCGCGGCCAGTGCATGTTTAAAGGCGCTCATCGTCGGCTCCGGCGAATGGCCCAGACGCCATCGTGCAGGATAAAACGTTGTGCGCCGATGCCGACGCAGGCCAGTTTCAGCTCCAGCGCCCGGTACAGCCAGCTTTCCGGGCGACCGCGTTTTAGTCGTGCCAGCCAGCGCCCGCCGCAGAGGATCGCCAGCGCACCGCCGGGCAGGGAGCTGCCGGGGATAAGGCTCCAGTTGCGCCACAGTATTGCCGGAATGGTCCCGGCGATTGCACCGGTAGCCAGCCCGACCAGCAGTGCTATCAGCAGCTCGCTGACCGTCAGGCCGCGAAACACCGCAGGCTCGCGGTTCAGCCGTTCCGGGAGAAAGGGGATGGTGCTCATGGTTTACAGGATGTCCGAGGCCTGGTTGAGCAACCAGATGGTGATCACCAGCAGAACTGCGCCGACGCCCGCCATTGCGCCTAAATCTTTCCACTGCTTCCGTCCGCCCTGAATTTCGGAGTAGGTGGCGATGCAGTTGTTGGCGACCACCAGAAAGCCTACGGCGCAGACGCCCAGCGTCATCAGGATCACGATGTCATAGCCGTAGTTCTGCAACGTCTCCATGATGCCGTCGCCCTGACCGCGTGAGGGATCTTCCATCTCTGGCAGATCGGCATATGCAGGCAGGGCCGGGAACCATAGCAGCCATCTGAAGATGCGTTTTTTCATTGTGCCTCCTGAAATCCGCTAGCTCAGCACCAGCCAGAAGCTGACCAGTAGCAGTAAGATGGTGCGCCCGCCGATGCTGCCCAGCGCCCGCCAGCTCACTCGCGCAGTCGCCACGCCCCGGTAGGCATCATTCAGCACCCAGACCACCCACAACAGGAGGAAGGCGCTGAACAAGCTGAGCATCACCAGGCTGACAGCATCGGGCTTCACCAGACTGGCGGCCCGGAACGCGCTGATTTGTTCAGGACTCATGGCGTGGTTTTCTCCTCACGGTATTGCCCGACCAGCGTTGCTGTATTTCGCGGCTGGGCGCGGGTGGGTGTGAGGTAATGTTCAATCCCGCTACGTAGAGTGGTGATATCGCCGTGGATACGCGGATAGTCGAAGTAGTAGCGCTCGTTAATGCCGGTTCTGGCGCTTTGCTGGGCGCGGTGGAGCGAGGCTTCGATTTGGCTAAGCTGGTTGAGGGACAGGGTTAGCTCTTCGCGCTCGGTGAGGGGGGCAGCGAAGGCGGGAGAAGCACAGAATAGGGCGATTAGAAGTGAAGTGATCAACTGCATGGTATGGTTTTCCCCTTTCCTATTTATTAGATAACATGCTACAAACCAGAAGGGGTGGCAGTACGAAATTGAAAATGCAGTTACTAGATTTAGAAGCAATATCTTTTAAGTTGTAAAATTAATGGTATTAATGTGATTGCAATCACATTATACGATATCAATATTTGATATCGGATTGTCCGTGAAAAATATTTATTTGACATAAAATATATAAGGTGTAAACAAACAAACTACGCCTTGGCTTTTTGCCGGATTATTTTAAATTCTTATGTATCTGTTTGAGATGCCTATGGTTTATTAGGCATGCTTCGGTTAAGATATTATAATTTTGTAATGTCGAATTGTGGAGTTAGTTTATGGTTAAGTTTAATTACCTTTCATTTCCCGAGCATGATTTAAAGGAAATATTGACATCGGCACAAGACAATAAATTGGTGTTTTTTATAGGTTCTGGTTTCTCTAAATTTAGTGAAACTGAGTTTGTAAAAATTCCTGACTGGACTGAGTTGATCAATGAGTTAAAAGAAGATTTAAATCTTCCCTATGAAAGCGATTTTTTAAAAATTGCACAACTGTATTTTCTCAAATACGGTCAGCACTCGTATGTTCAGAAAATAAAATCTTCCATTAAAGACTTAGAGCCTAGTTCTTTCCATAAAAGTTTATTTGATTTAAATCCCCACTATATTATTACAACTAATTGGGATGACTTAATTGAGAAAACTGCACAGGATATGGGGCTTGCCTACGATCTGATCAGTTCTGATGTAGACTTGGCGCAAAGTCAGTTGGACAAGAAAATTATAAAAATGCATGGGGATTTTCGACAACATAATTTTGTCTTTAAAGAAGACGATTATTTGCAATATAGTCAAAATTTCCCTCTTGTAGAAAATTATATAAAAGGTATTTTTTCAACCTGCACAATAGTATTTTTGGGCTATTCTTATAGTGATTATGATTTAAAGCAGATAGTGTCTTGGATTACAAGTATATCTAAGGCGACACCTAAAAAGTATTTGCTTCAACGGACGTTTGATGATGCCCAAGCCTACTACTTAAGAAATCATGGGATATCCTTACTCACGCCAATAAAGCCTAACATCGATTATCATGAATTATATTCAAATCTTTTTAAGAACCTGAAAACTATAAATAACCAAGATGAACTTATTAAGGAGATTTTGATTTCTGCTGAAATTGAATTAATAAAAGTAGATGAAGATATAAATGCCTCAATTACAGATAAGGAAAACGCAAAGGACCATATTTATGATTTCCTTACAAGCAAAATAAATAAGGCCTTGGATAATAAATTTAAGACATTATCTCAGTATAAAGTATTGTTGCCTGAGCAGATTAGTCGAAGACTGACAAACAGTACTATTGCTTATAATTCCTCTGATATCACATTGATATCTCACGGGCAATTTCTGACTGGTGATTATAATAGACATAGCAGAAAAATCAATAGTATATTTCTTAACAATATACTAAGTGTTAGAAGTAAATATACGAATAACTTCCTATCTATTTTAGAGAAGGCGTTTATAAATAAAATTAATTACGATAAAAACTCTTATGAATTAAGAAAGTCGACATATCTTTTTAATGATGTGATTTATAAAAAGATCACTTTCGAATATTCTAAGAATAGTGTGGATATATCCTTTATTAATAATGATTACAAAAAATCATTGGAATACCTAATATCAGAAGTAAAGTATTTTCTCAAAGAAAGAAACTATATACGTGCAACCATTTATATGGCTAACTTTGATTTTATTTATAGTTTTGTTCAGAGTACTGTATCAACTAAATTTGATGAATTTAAAGAGCGATCAGAGAAAATACTAGAGAAATTTTCACTATTTGATTATAAGAATAAAGTGCTGGACTTTCCCAGGGAAATGCAAAAAGATCTACACGACTTGATAGATATTCTTGAATTTAATGAAATATATAAAGCATATTATAAATTTAATATTGAGAATCAAAAGAACTTAGGTTATGCCAGGATTAGGAAGGAAGGTGGCGTTGCATTTTCCGACGGAGAATTTAGTATAAGATCAAAGTTGTATCCATATGTGTGTTTTATTTTGGGTAATGATATTTTTATTGAAGATTTTAGAGAGGTGAAACAATTCTTTGAGTCCATCATGCTGGGGAGCTTAGAACATTATTTCATTGAGGGAAAATTCCATGTAAATATTATGGATCTGTTTATTTTGATAAAATATTGTGATGAGAAGAAAATTAAAGAATTTGCTGGTAAAATGCTTAAAGAACAGAAAATTATAAATATAAGCGAGTTCAACCTCAAAGAAATTTCTCTTATTAAAAGGTATTTTCTTCTAACTTTAAAGAATTTAATTAAATTATTTGATATGCAAAATCCAAATTTAATGCATATGACATCCATTGATAAGTGGCTTAATAACTTATTGATTCTGATAGGTTATGTAAAATGGAATCAAAATCAAATGAAGTTAATAATTGATAGCTTGATTTCTTTACTAGAACATAGAACGAAAAATATGATGGTTTTTGAAAATACACAATATTTTCTGGCTGTGAATGCTATTTTATATAAAAAAACACATCCTGATATCTTAAGGCTTCTTGATGTCATACTGATAAAAATAGCTAACAATAAATTAAATGGCTATGACCAACAAATTATACAGACCAATACTTTGCGCAATATTTATGCTTTGTCTGAGAATCACAATCATATTTACGAAAATACTGAGTTGATAAAAAATGCTTTATTGATAATTAAAGCTCGTAGTGATGAGTGGAAAAAATTTATTACAGATAAATTATTGTTGAATCTTAAGCGCATTGGTTCGGAGAAAGTTAAACGTATTATAGATGATTTTATCGTGGGAGATGTTCTGATCTTACCGTGTGTAACACCAAAGGATTATATAGAACGTCTGTTGCTATTGGCTAATGGATATCCTATGTCTGCTAGTTTTTTAGAGGAACTAGCGTTATTTATTAAGTGTAATATACCTAGTAAACTATCTGACTTGGATTTTATCGTTGCAGGGGTTGAAACTGAAATGCCTCGGTTACTAAAGTATTTAATTGAAGAAAAAAATAGAACAGAGTTTCAATCTATACTTGATGATTTTAATAGTCGGATGAATAATGTTTAATTGATATAGGCTGACACGCCCTCCTCATTACCTAATATAAGGTGTGAGGGGGCTTTATATAGTGTTCTTGTTGTGGGGTATATTTATGTGTTTGGTGCTATTTTAACGGATTGTTATTTTAACAATTACCTCTTCTCCAGGTTGATACGATGTTAATCTGCTACTTAAACCTGTGATTGACTTCGATTATAAATATTTCTTAAAAGAGCTAAATATCATAAATACTATAAAACCTATTTCTACAGCTCCTGGCATAAAGATTAGTTTTGGCTCAAGGAAGGCAGCGACAAACATGCCAACCCTATTGCAGCAAGACTGGAAGAAACCATACGCCTGGCATGGTGATAAACAAACCCGGACTCATGGCCTGCGCCGAATCGCCGTAAGTCGCGTCTTACCAGCCCGTCGATGAGGCCAATGGTAATGGTGAGCGCAAACAGCGGCAGAGCCTGCAACAAAATCGCCAGTCGCAGCAAAAAGGTTAGGGTGACGTTACCCGCAGACAGTAACGCGCAGCGGATCACCGTAGTGACCGTCTCTGTCCAGAACAACCCACTTTGCCCGTTGAGCGAATGAACCAGTGTCGCAATCCCTTGCTGCAACGTACCGCTGACAAGCGCCAGATCTTCTACTAACCACACTGGTGCGCTAGCTGAACCCCGCCACCACTGCCATGTTGCCTGCAATACCTGTTCGCTATGGCTGGCGCAGGCATTCTGCCAGAACAATGCATCGCCCAGCCACTCCAGCGCTATTGTCAGCATCCATGCGCCGAGGCAAAAGCCAGCCAGCACGCCGGGAAGTAATGCTATCCAGCCGAGCAGTCCGGGGCGACGCACGGGTCCTGGTGACGCGTGGTCGGGCATCAGTGCAGCGGCAGAGTGGTATAGTGGCAGAGGAATCGAGCCTCGTGCGCCTCATCCAGCCGTATCTGAAAAATGTCGTGTTCGCCCTGCGGCGACGTGGCTTCGCGCCATGCCTGAAAGCCCTGTAAATTCATGCGGGCGATAATCTGGTCGGGCGTTTCTCCCTGCGTCAGCGCTTCCACCGCCTGTTGCAGGGGAAGAGGCAGCGTTTGCGCAGGCCACATCACTTCAACGCTCACGAGCTGGCGGTGTGTCCGGGGTGTCATCGGTCAGTTTCTCCGTGGTTTCGCTGTCATTCAGCCATAAAATAGGGTCATTTTTCTCCGTTACAACTGTCTCCGGGCGGTTCCACCAGACGGGCGCGCTGTCGTATTGTTTTTCCATATAACGGGCGATTTGCGCGATGTTTTCCGGCATCAGCGGATCGTGCGCGGTATCCGGTAACGGGATGCGTAATTTCCAGAGCTGGCCACCTTCCAGCAGGGCAAACGCCTGGCCTTTGGGGAGCTGCACCAGTGACGCTGGTTCCAGTAGCGGCACCTGTACGCTGCTCACTCGATCCTGGGTGTTGCTGGAAAACCCGATATTACCCTGAGCGTCGGCGCTGTCGGTGACGCCGGAGCTGACGCTGTTGCTGAGCACATCCACCTGCGGCAGTTGCTTCGTCAACAATTCGGCGGTGGCGGTCTCCCGTACCCGCATCATGATCAAGCTGTTGAAGTTGCCGACTACCTGGCCCGCTTTGGCGCGATCGCCGATGCGGGCTTCGATATCGGAAAGCGTCTGGGTGTAGGCCGTGACCTGCACGCCCGCGCCGCCGCCTTTGTTAATCAGCGGAATAAATTCATCGCCCATCAACTCGCTGAACTCATCGCAGTGCAGGTTGATGGCTGCTTTCTCTTCCGCCTGCGGCAGACCGTCCATCACGCCGTGCTTGTAGATATGCCCGGCGACGCTGACCAGATCGGCGAACATTGAATTGCCGACAGCGGCGGCAATCTCCGCATCGGACAGCGCATCCAGCCCGACATAGACAATCGCCCGCTGGCGAATGGCCTGCTGCCAGTCGAATACCGGGCGCGGATCGTTGAGATCGCCATAGTCCGGGGCCAGCAGTTGGGAGATTTTCCCGGTGGTCAGTTTTTCCAGTAGCGGTAGTAGCGAGGCGACGATCTTATCGAAATAGGTTTTGTCGTAGCGGACGGCGGAACGCAGGCCATCGAGGATCGGGTCATGCAGGCGGGTGGTGGAAAGGTACTGCTCCAGCGCGACGACGTAGCTGTCCCGTCCCTGAAGGTTACGCGGCGTGTTTTTCTCGGTGATGCCACCGGCAATCCGCACCACGTTGTCCCATGCCTGACGGTCGTGACCGGGTAGAAAGACGCGGGCGTAGTCGATAAACAGTTCGTCGATATTGATAACGTGACGGGCGATACGGGCATAATCCGGGCGCTGGCCCAGCGCCACCAGGGCGCGGGTTATTATGTTGACGAAGCGCCACGCGAACTCGCGAAAGGCGGCGGAGTTCCCTTCCGTGGAAAGCTGCCCGGCGATGCGGCTGGCAACTTCCGAGATGCGACCAAAGCGTCCGACGGCGTTATAGCGCGCGGAGATCTCCGGCCATCCCAGATGAAACAGCCAGAAGACGCTTTCCCGTCCAGTACGGTGCGCCTCCGCCCACACGCGGCGCAGCAGGTCGGCATCACCCTTCGGGTCGAAAACAATCACCGTGTCACCACGGCGAATATCCTGGGCAATCAGTAGCTCCGCCAGCCGGGTTTTGCCGACGCGGGTGGTGCCGAGCACCAGCGTATGCCCCGGTCTGTCGCGCAGCGGCAATGTGACGCTGCCTTCGTGCAGCTCCACGCCGTGCAGCAGTGGATCGCCGCCGCTGGCAGAAGGACGATCCGCGCGCAGCCAGTGCTCACACTGTGGCAGGCGACACAGATACAGCCGCTGGGTATGTGTGGGTAGCCAGCGAAAGCCGCGTCCGAGAAACAGGGCGTCAGGTAGTAATGGGATGCGGCTGGAGGAGAGCATCCAGAGCGGCAGATGACGCACGCGACGGCGAAAGCGCAGGATGCATAATCCCTGATTTAGCCGCAGGACGGACAGCGCAAGTAATGCCAGCGCTAGCAGCCAGCCGGAACAGGGCGTAAGTAATAGTGTTTGTGGTGCCGTCACGCACCATACTGCCGCCAGCAGGGCCGCGCTGGCGCTGTAAAGCTCCACCGCTGGGCGCAGGATAAAATCGAGCCTCACTGTTCCAGCCCCTTGTCGGTGATCAGTACCGGATACGCGGTGATGGGCAGGTGTTTTGCCATATCGTCGGCGCTGACGGGCAGCAGCGTTAACGCTGGAGCGATGGTCCGCAGGGCATTCAACCGCGCCAGCGTGGTGACGTTCACGACCAGCCCGGTGGCGTGCAGGGTTTTTAACACGTCCCGGTGCTGGCGCAGCCATTCTGTGGACTGTGGATCGTCGCCGATTAAGAACAGCGGCGTCATCCCCGGCAGGCTGAGCGCCAGATGGGGTTGCTGACCGGGATGCAGATTGTGGGTGATGACTGGCAGTAACCTGGCCTCATCCAGCGCCTGCATGGGAACGGCAGGTCCGGCAATCGCGGCGGCAGTAAACAGCAGCATGGCTGGAATAAGGTGTTTCATGGCGACGTCCCTGATGCGGAGAGCAGCCGGATTTGCAGGCTGATTTTCTGGCGGTAAACGGCGGCGGGCTTGCCTCCGGCGGGATGGTGGTAGTGGGCGGCGGCGTCCAGCCAGCTTCCGGGGGAAGCGTTGTAGCACTGACGCAGCAGCAGGGCGGTGACGGTGAGATTATCCGCCGGATCGAAGCTGGCGCACAGCGACGGAAACCACTGGCCGTTCCAGCCGAGATTAATCTGTCCCAGCCCGGCATCGATGCGTTTCAGGCTGCGGGTGCGGGCGAAGGCCAGTAATGCCTGGCAGGCTGAAGAACGGCTGGGGTAACGGTAGCCGGTTCCAGCAATATTCAGCGTCCACGGCCACGGATGCAGTCCCTGCGCCAGTCGGGTGCCGCTTTCAGCGCGGGCTACCGCGTAGAGCAGTTCCGCCGGAACCTGCTGCTGCTGGGCGATTTGCGCATACAGTGGTGGTACGGCGCAGGCGTGGGCGCTGATAAGCAGGCCGATTATCAGGGGGCTGAGACGGGACGCCATTGCTCCCCCTGTTGTTCGAGTAATAACGGCAGCTTTCCGCCGCCGAGGCGTTGCCAGCGACCGTTATCGTGATTAAGCGTTATCTGCCCGCGTTCGACTTTGCGCATATCAATATGCTGGCGCTGAGCCCAGCGTTGCAGGCTGGCATCGTCGTTACGGCTGTTGACCAGCCAGATGTCCAGCGGGCGGTCGTCGTTGATAAGCTTCTGCGCCAGCGTCTCGCAGACCGGACATTTTTCACTAACGAACAGCGCCAGTCGTGGCTGGACGACGCTGCGGATGGGCGTCAGCGTCGGGTAAAGCCGTTTCCACGCCTGGTTGTAGGCTCGCTGGAACGCCAGCTCTTTCTCCACCCGTTGATGCTCTTTACGAACCAACAGCTCGGCATAGCGCTGGCGTTCGGTGTCGCTGTTGGCCTCCACGCCGAGGGTGGTAAGAGGATCGAGTCCCGGCGACCAGATACCGCGCTCGCCCTGCCGCAGTTGCTGGTAGTGCTGCCATTCGCTGTCGGTTAATCCCCACTGCTGTGCCTGCGTGTGGGTGATGGTCTGTTCTTCAATACGGGTTTGCTGCGGGCTGGCAAACAGCGGCAGTAGCAAAAGGCACAGCAACAGATATCTGCGCATTGCGGTTTATCCTCCGGCGTTCAGCGTCAGCCGCTGCCCGCCTTTGCGGAATGTGGCGTGACTGCCGTCCAGTTGCAGCAATTGCCAGCCCTGCACGCTGTCGCCGGGGGCCACAAGCTGAAGTTGTGAGAGCGAGCGATAGCCGGATGGGGCGATGATGGCGAACTGCCGCCCGGCGCGAAACTCGCTGCCAATGAGAGAAAAAGGGGCCTTTGCGGCCCAAAGCGGAGAGAGGACGGGACGCTTTGCCGTGGCGCGGCTGCGCGTGGCGGACTGTTGTTGCAGGTGTTGATAACTGGTGCTCAGGGTCTGGACCTGTCTCTCCAGCTCCTTGATCTGTTCGTTAATGGGTTGAAGCTGTTCGGCCTGCGCGCTGGCGGCATTGTTAAGCTGTCTGGCAAGGGCTTCCGTGCGATCGGTGATGTTTTTTACGGCAACCTCCAGTTCGTGATAATCGCTGTCTGGCTGCGGCTGATTTATCTGGCGTTGTGTTTGTTGCTGCGCCAGTGTCAGGGTGTTCAGGCGGTTGACGCACCAGAACATCGCCGTCGCCAGCAGCAGGAGAGCAGCGCCGGTAGTCAGGTAAGCCAGACGTTTAAGCATGATGGTCTCCCGTTCCCGGCGTGTTCAGGTGAAAACAGACTTCGCGATTCAGTACATCGGTCTGCATCAACCAGCCCGGCCCGGCCAGCGTTTTCAGTGCCTCTTCCAGCCGCATCGGGCCGAGTCGGTATTGCGGAAGCGGCAACGGTTTGCCAGCCAGAAACTGCGTGGGATGGTCATCGACGCACAGGCTGTAGCCGCTCTGTTTCAGCAGCCAGGCGAAGGCGTCGCCAACGGTGAGCTTCAGGTTCAGCGGCAGGTTGATGTTGACGATTTGGTGCAGCGGGTTGCGCTGGGCTTCGTCGGGGCGGGTGTTAATCAGTAGATAGCGGTCATAGCGCACCACTTCAGGCGCGGGTGCGGGCACTGGTTTTGGCGCAGGCACAGCAGGCTGTTGGGGTGTGGTGCAGCCGCCCAGCATCAGAAGTGTGATAATCCATCTTGTTATTCGCGCCATTGTCTCTTTGAGTCTGGTGAGGAATAGCCAGAGGGTGTGCAAAGGAGGGAGGACAAACAACGGGAAATTGTTTTTTGGTGATGAAAAAAAGACGCCCGGAATGGGCGTCACGATAAAGATTCAGGCTGCATCAGCTTCCGCCTCTGCTTCCTGATTTCCGGCCTGCCAGACGACTTCACCGTCGATTTTGACAAGGCCAATATAGAGCAGCCGGGCTTTCAGGCTGACGCCTGTTTCGCCTTTACGCTCGCCTTTGCTGTAGGTGAACATATCGACGTATAAGTCGCCCAACCGGAAGTGGATTAGCACCTTGCGCTTTTCATTGACCGCCTGGTCGCAACGGGCGATCAGCTTACGCGCTTCGCTACCGGTGACTTTGCAGTCAAAGCGGACATAGTCCACGTCATCGGCGGCCCCGCTTAATGCGGCAATGTCACAGCATAAAAAAGGCTCGCCGCGTTTTGGGGTGACGGTGCGGACACGGTTAACGTAACCCAGACCGCTGGTGTACAGATTGAAGTAAGTTTTCTCGCTCATAGGATCCTCCCGCGTGACAACACGCGTTACCTGGTGATATGCAGAGTGCATCGGGTGAAAGGGATGCGCCTGTGTGATGCTGCGCAATTAAAAGGATTGTGTGTCAGGAACCACGCCTTACGGCGGGTAGCGTGCAGGTTCCGGCTACCAGATAAGCAAGGGGATTTAAACGAGGGGGAAGAGAAATTGCGAGACGATATTCTGTTTGCTGCACCTTAAATATCGTGTTCCGTACGGAGGCTGTTAAGGTGCAGCGGGCTGAAGGTATCACTGTTCGCGTAGGGTTACGCGCGATTTCTGCCAGCAGTGTAAATCGCAATAACTGGCGCTTGCGCACAAACGGATCCCGTTGTTATCCGGTGGGCGCCGGAAAAATGCAGGAGGTCCGGGCGGATAGCGAGACGGCTGTCGGCTGGCTATCCGCTCGGAATGAGGCTGAACAGGAGCGTAAAGGTTGTTTTGCGCGACGGAAACGTCACGAGCGCGAACAGGCAAAACAAGCCGCGCAGTCAGGTATGGCGTGAGAGTAATCGTGCAGTCGCTTAGTGTCGCGCTGCAACTCATGTCCTGCGTCAGCTATTTTGCCGCCCCTGATACAGCTTTTCCGCCTGTTCCATCTTTTCCTGACACTCCCGCGCCTGGCGGATAATGAAGGTCAGTACCGACATCTGCATATTGAATACGATGCGGTCCCGCTCGATTTCCAGCAAGGCATCTCTGGCGCGTTGCGGGATTTTGGGATCGCCAATCAGGTTGCAGAATGCCGGAGTGCCGGATTTGTTGTTCTGCTGGTTCCGCCAGCGCAGGAAGTTTGCGCCGGACGGGGCTGGGCCGATGGTGAATATCAGCGGCAGTTGGCGCACGGGGTAGCGTCTGGCGCTCTGGATCAGGCGTTGCATCAAAGGTTCCATCATCTCGCGCACGCTTCGGGCATTGCTCTCGAGCAACTCCAGCTCCCCCTTACTCTTAAAAGGCTTTAAAAGGCCTTTTAGCGAGGAGACGTAAGCCAGCATTTTATAGTCTTCATCAGCCAGCGACTGATAGCCGGTTACGAGGTTATTCATCATCGGCAGCTCCGGGGTTGTCGGTCTTGCCAGGCAATGGTGATGAAAACGATGAGCGCAGCTTGCCGCTCAATATCGCTTCCGGTAGCGGGCCTAAACGTTCAATGGCGGCTCTGGCCTGCGGTGTATCGTCGATAAAGTCCTGACGGGTCAGCCCGGAGCCGTGATATTTCTGCGCCAGGCCGAAGGCGCTTCGAATAACCGTTGCGCCGTTATTTAACCGGTTGTGCATTTCCCTGCGGGAGATGACGGCGATATGCGAGGCCAGCAAAAGCTGGCGTGCGAGCTGGTCGAAGTCGGTCAGCAGATAAACACCCTGATAGGCCAGCGGGGCGTTGATAAATAGCGGAAAGCGGGCAGGCTGAACATTGAAGCAGGTTTCAATATCGATGCCTTCTGGCAATTCGCTGAACATGGCTTTCGCCTGATCCAGCATCACTTGCATCAACTTACGCGACTGCACCAGTTTCTCTTCCATGCGCAGCATCCACAGATCGGCGTAAGGATCGTTATGTTCTGCGGCAATGCGCATCTGGTTGAGGATTTCGATAAAGCGCGGCATTCCGATGATTGGTGCAGGGCCATTCTCGGTTGCCCGTCGCCCGGTCCACAGTCGGGTGGCGTTATGGGTGTGAAGCTGAATATGGATCGCACTACGCAGGGGACCCATGTTGAAGGTGTAGTCCGACATATGTGTTTCCTGTTGCGGGTGGGTGTTCGCGCAGAGTGATGGCGTGAGGGGTTGTGAGCAATGGGAAAACAAAAACGCAGGCGGGAAGATTGCTGGGAGAGAGATTAATAACGTTATACTCGGTTAGATAATATTTTTAAGTTTGTAAGGACTTCCCTCTTATTAATTGATGTCGAGGATTAGTTATCCCTGTAACTTTGTTTTTTAATTATATACTTTCACTTTTTATATCTATAAATTAATGTCATTCTGGCGCTGAATTATCAACGCCAGAAAGGCTATGCTCTAATGCTAAAATTCTTAGTGCTGGTTATATTAGCAAGTATACCTTCATTTTTTTCATATTCAATTGCTAGCTTTTGCATCTCTTCATTCCAGTGTGACGCATCATTAACAATAAAAAGGCGATCCCTGCGTGATGATTGTATATTCGGCAAGCATGCACCAAAAATTATTTTCATATCTCTAAACTTGGATTGTGCAACAAGTAAATATTTACTGAGTTGAGAAAATAATATATTTAGAACAATATCATCAGATACATCTTCTGGTATCTCAGGGTAAATTAACCATAAGTATAACAATCCCGGAAAATCATTGGATTCGACAATGTTAGCCCAAAAGAATCTAGGATCTTCTTGTGCGACTTCAATTAATGGCATTGAAATAAGTTGACGTCCAAGTCTTGATTCAGAGGCTAATAATCTGAAAGCCCTCTCGTGGTAATTAATTGATTCATCTTGACCAATGATTAAACTTTGGTTTTCATATTCGGTATGAATGTGATCTATCAAATTATCTATAGTATAGGAGTTTTGTCGAGTTTCATGTCTTATTCTTTGATTTTCATCGCTATTATATTGTTCCCAAAGGCCTGGGCCGATATGATAAATGTCATCTGCTGTACGAAATAGTTCATATGGCATATGGAACGGAGCATTACCTGGCTGGCTAAGCATCCAGGCTGCCAATAGCTCTTCTTCGCCATATATTTTAATGTGCTTATCTGAAGTTGTAAGTAAGTTTTCCCTAGCTTGAATGTAATCAATGAAATCTCTGGTTGTATCTAAACATGTAAATATTTTATCTAGGCTGCTATCATTGAATATATGGACGAATTTTCTTGTGGGTATACCTATAGTAAATAAGGTGTCTTTTCCGGTACATGCTGTATCAATATTTAATCCATAGCGACCGTATTTTCTATAGCATGCGTTAGAGCAACCATTTGCGATAGCAATTAAATGAATGCATATTTCATCCGAATGTGGTAATTCCATTGAGAATGGCTCTGTTGCTTGAGCATCAGTATATAGATTGTCGGGATATGAGTTTATATGGTTATATGCACCATTTAGCTGTTTTATGCTGCTTTCGATAGCACTTTTATACCATCTATTCCATGCGATTTTTTCGTCAATTTCAATATTATACTTAATAAGTTTATCTGACATGATGATTACATCATTGCCAAAGACGACCATTACATCGCAAAATTCCTTTCCTTTCTTATAGAAAATATTACTGTGAGACCACATTGACAGAAATGTTTTCTTTGTGAAGTTAAGCAACCTCTCTTCTGATTCATTAACGGGCATATCTTTTAACCTCAGTTCTAAATATTATATAGTGTGAAGTTTTTATCTCCACTTGATTTTTTTAGTAAATGATGATTTTTATACTTTTCTTGTGGTTTTAATTTTCATAAAAGCATTGTACTTATTTTTATAATGCAAGCAGTTAAGTTTTCCTGTGTTTTTCGTTAGTGACATCTGTATGATCACTTTATTACCCCTAAGTCAGTGAATACTTAAATCTAATGTACATATATAATAGAATCATTATTTTCATGTTTTATAGTTATTTGCTTTTATAGCCTTTATTTTAAATCAAAGCAATACTATGGTTATTAATATTTCATTCATTGTTACCAAGCATGTCTAACTAAAAACTCTGTGGAATAATACTGCTCTCTTGGCTAGCCAGTGATATTGTCGTTTTATCTATTGATTTGTGATGGATTGATAGGTATTCATGTGATGCCGTTGGAATCATCTTTTGCCTATTGATTAGTTGCGGATTGATAGACGTTTATGTGATGCCAATGGCATCACCCTTTTACCTATTGATTGGTGTTGGATTGATAGGTATTGATGTGATTTCACTGGCATCAAAGCTTATTTTTCCTTTTATCTCTACATAAAGGGCACGTAAAATTCTCTTTTATGTAGAGATAAAAAACTCCCTTATTTGTCACTCTTAGCCCAACCATCTGGCGTTAGAATTAATTCACACCTTTTCTTCAAGTTATTCGCGCGAAAAACTTGAATTGGGGAATTTAACAATTTCCCGTTTCAGCTCGGTGATTGAGTAGAGTTCATTAGGTTAAGTCGTCTTTTTTACAGTCTATAGGGAGTATTGGTTAAAAACAGCTTATAGGCTGTAAAACGTTCTAGAAAATGGTGAATGCCTTATGAATACTGTTTATCCGTTGAAGACCTTAAATCAGTTACGCCCTCTTCTGATTGGCTTTCGTAAAGTAAATGGACTGACCCAAAAGGATATTGCAGAGAGGCTTGGCGTAACACAGCAAACCTATGCGCGATTGGAGGCGAACCCAGGTAGCGCCAGTATTGAGCGGTTGTTCAAAGTGTTTACTGTGTTGGGCGTTGAAATAGAACTTTCTTCTCCATTGGCTTCATCAGCCATAAATTCATATAAGTTAACTGATAAATATAGAGATTCTCTAGCCAGACGAGAAAAGTGGTGATGATGTCTATGTGATAGTCTATGGTGAAAACCTTAGAACATGTCGATAAAATTCATTTTTTTAAACGTGTTGCCGGAATATGCTTATGGCATCGACACGTTCTTATTATATGTCGATGAAATTCGCTTTTTTAAACATGTCTTCTGGATATGTTTACCGCATCGACACATTCCAGCCATATGTCGATAAA
>NZ_JAOWFV010000040.1:377932-439459 GCF_030333505.1 Citrobacter sp. CK189
ATGAAATTCGCTTTTTTAAACATGTCTTCTGGATATGTTTACCGCATCGACACATTCCAGCCATATGTCGATAAAGCCTTGTTTTTTTAAACATGTTGCCGGGATATGCTTATGGCATCGACACTTTCTGGCTATGTGTCGATAGAATTCGCTTTTTTAAACATATTGTCGAGATATGCTTAAGGTATCAACATGTTCTTGCTATGTGTCGATGAAATTTGCTTTTTTAAAACATGTTGTCTGGATGTGTTTACCGCATCGGCATGTTCCAGTGATATGTCGATAAAATGTGATTTTTTAAACATGATGACGTGACATGTCGATGACAACGACATATTATGGTTATATGTCGATTAAAACGGTTTTCATAAACACATGAACTGGAATGCAGAAACCCCTTACAACGATTTGCCGATACTGCCGCCTGACCTGGAGCGCATTGAAACACGCAGCGTACTTAAAGCATGCATAAGTGCGCGCGCAGCAATCGCTGAGTTGAAAACTGCTGGTGAGTTGATCCCTGACCAAGGGTTGCTGATAAACATCCTCCCGATGCTGGAAGCGAAGGACTCATCGCGCATAGAGAATATCGTAACTACCAGCGATCAACTCTTTCAGTATGCTGACCGCGCAGATGGCGCAGATCCGGCCACTAAAGAAGCGCTGCGCTATCGTACAGCGCTCTATGATGGCTATACCCATCTTGAGGACTATCCACTCTGTACAAACACAGCGGTAGCTATCTGTACCAAATTACGTGCAGTTCAAACTGATATCAGGAAAACTCCGGGCACGGTATTGCGTGATCAGAATAATAACGTGGTATATACGCCGCCGGTGGGTGAAGACGCTATTCGTGAGCTACTGGCGAATTGGGAGCGGTTTATACACGGTGATGATGATTTAGATCCATTGGTTAAAATGGCTATTGCGCACTATCAGTTTGAGTGCATTCACCCGTTCCCGGATGGGAACGGGAGAACGGGCCGTATCTTGAATATTCTATATCTGATCCAGAGCGAATTGCTTTCGCTACCAATCCTGTATTTATCCCGCTTTATCTTGGAGAGACGCGATGATTACTACACGCTCCTTCGTAGGGTGACAGAAGAGGGTGACTGGGAATCGTGGATATTATTTATGCTGGAGGCTGTGGAGAGTACGTCCCGATGGACTACTGATAAGATATCGATTGTGCGGGCATTAATGGCTGAAACCACAGAGTATGTACGCGAGAAGCTACCTAAAATCTACACCCATGAACTTGTCCAGGCGCTTTTTGCACAACCATATTGTCGGATCGATAACCTTGTCGAACGTGGGGTGGCCAAGCGCCAGACGGCATCGACATACCTCAAGCAGTTGGTCGAAATTGGTGTGTTGGAGGAAATGAGCGTTGGCCGTGAAAAGCTGTATATTAACACCAGGTTGCTACAGGAGTTGAATCAGTAGTGAATGGGCCCAGAAAACAAAAGCGTGGACAAATGGTGATGCCACTGGCATCACTTTTTCTCCAAACACTGCGCCCGAATCTCCGCAACCAACTTACTGATATCCCGTTTTTTACGCGGTTCAGCCGGTATTTTCGGCTCTGAAACCACATGCGGCACAAACTCCGGCACCGTCGCTTTGCCGCGTCGATACTGATTAAACTCACCGCCCTGCGCTTTGCGCAGCGTTGCCAGCAGATAGGCGAGCGGGTTTTGTATGCCGCCACGGGCAACGCGTTGAGCTGCGTCATCAAGCACGTCCTGGCGCAGCGGGGGCGGCAGGTTCTGCATGGCCTGCAAGACAAGCTGTTTTTCAGGATTAGTTAACGGAATTTCCGGCGGCCAGTTCGGCGGTGAGCTGTTCGCGCGCGCGGTAGTACTATTACAAATATCTGTAGATACAGTACGTACAGAAGCCCGGTCCTGATTTGAGACTAAGCCGCCAGGCCTCGGTTTCCGGCTTAGTCCTGATTCGGTACCAGGTGAAATTTTGCCTGGTACCGTATTGAGACCGGACGTTTCTGGCTTAGTCTCCTCAGGAGACTGGCGTTGCTGCCAGCGGGCGCGTTCTTCCAGCAGTTCTATACGCGACGATAAATAACGCAGGCTGGTGTCCTTGCGAATGTCGTACAGAATACCTTGTGCAGTGGCGCGAATAGATTTGTTTTCATGTCGCGAGCACTGCTCCAGCAAATGAAGATAGCTGGCATCGAAACGCACGGCATCCAGCACACTCAGCGGTTCATCGTGTAGCGCATAGATATTCCCGAGGATGCGGCCGGATACCCGATCCCGCGCCTTATGGCACAGGCTGAGCCAGCGCGTCAGGCGCAACATCAACAATGCCCGGCTGACGGTGCTGCGCGAGGCTTTTTCATCCTGCGGGCGGTTAGAGAGCTGCATCTGTAATTCGCTGTAAGAGGGGAACACCGCGCCGCCGTTGTCCTGCGCCTGCATCCGGATCACCTGCCAGGCGAATTTATCTCTGGGCGATAACAGCGGATCCTGCAACAGGCGACGCGGAACCGTGTCATGCTGATTGCCCATAAACAGAAGGCTATCAGAAGCGGTTCCCGGCTCCTTCTGCATCCGTTGCTGGAGTTTGTCGCCGGTCATAGCGATCAGCGCCTGGATATACGGTGTCATGATCTTCCCCTCGGTCACTCAGCTTTTTTCCCACTGGCGGATCAGATTCCAGACTACGGTCAGTGAGAGCGAACGTTCCTGTGCCAGCAGCATCATGGCTTCCAGTGCCGGTATAGAGTCGATGTTATCGACTTTGATCTCCTGCCAGCGGTTCCAGAGCGCGGCTTCCTCTTCTTCGCCGGGAACCTGGTTGCGCCCCTGACGAACGTGGATCCCCATCAGCCGACGGCGAGCGCTGATTTCAGCGGTCGAGATACCAAAGTAGTGGCTGATTAACGCGATTGAGCCGCCAAGCTGCACCGCCTGGCCGACCAGTTGCTGGAATTTTTGTTCCTGGCGCACCTGAACCAGCATTTTGCGTAGCACGTCATGGTTGATGGTGATTTTCAGGAACTGCGCCGAGGTGTTGCCCAGATGCATCAGTTCTTCAAAGGTCAGGGCGTTAAGTTCGTTCAGTTCCTCACGGTCAAAGCCCAGCGCTTCGCAATAGCGGACATTGCCGTCCTTCAGGGCCTGTATCACCTGTGACAAAACGGCCTGATTAATCGTCGGCAGCATGTTGTGCCTCCTGCTGAAATTCTTTGATCCGGCGGACAATACGGATCAGCCGGAATGCTTTAATAAGGAATTCATCGCTGAAGAAGAAGCCGTCTGTATCACGTTGAAAAAAAAGCCCAGGAGTCAGTGCGGAGGCCAGATCTTCCGTCAGTGGGATCTCGTTGAGTGCCGCCAGCAGTGCCCAGCAGGCGCGTGACTGTGGCCGGGTAAACATGGGGTGATCTGATGCGAATGGCATCACCTGGAAGCCAATGCCATTTACATCGGCATCTGAAATTATCCGGTCGTCGATGGCGTAATGTTCAGCCAGATCCCACGCCAGGCGATCGCTGACCGATCGTAAGGACTCCGTGGTATCCCACAGTTGTGGGATACGCCAGATATCCGTGACGGGTTCTGTCCCTTCACACAATAGCGATGGTGCTTCTTCTGGTTCAGGCTGAGGGGCTGGCGTGCCAACTTCTTCTTCCTCTGTTTCAGGTTTACGCCTTCGCGTTACCGGGCGTGGTTCGGGTTCTTCTGGTGGAATATAGGGCGGCGGTTCCGGCGTGGGGCCGAGCACGGCCTGGCGTTTTTGCTCAGAGGGATCGACGTCCAGCAACAGCAGGTTGTAATCAACGTTCAGCTCCTGACTCATCAGCCCCAGCAGCTCATCCTGTACGCGCTCAATAGCGAAGTCTTCAGGCTGGTCGTTGAACAGCGACAACGCGGAAGAAAAGAGATTATCAAAGGCGCTGGCCTCTCCGTCAGCGTGACGCTGCCAGAGATGTAATGATGCCGCCCGCAATGACAGCAGCTTTTCCACCTGCGAGCGGCCCATCCCGGCGTATAGCACTTCGGGGATGCAGGGCAGCAGGTATTCCAGCGCCTGCTCCATCCGGCTGATATGCGACTGGTTGATAGGATAGCCGTCGTTCTTCAGATGCTCTGCCAGCTCTCGCTGCGAAAGCTGGCAATCTTCCACCTGTTGGTACAGTTCCCGTGCTTTATTGATCCCCAGCGCACGTTCGATGAAGCTGAGTTTGCCGTGCAGATCGTTTTCTGCCAGATGACCTATCAGGCAGTGCAGCTCGCCGAGCATGGGTTGATCGGATGTACCGGCCCACGGCTTGTACAGACACTGAATGCGCCAGAACCGTTCGTCATGCGTTTCGCGCCACAATTCATTGAGGATCGATAGGCGGGTATTGCCGCCGTTGGCGATAATGAACCACTCCTGATCGGGACGGCGGGTGATTGGCGGCGGCGTGTCCAGCCCGCGACGGCGGATCGATTCCTTAATGTCGTCATAGCTGGGGTTACGCATCAGCCGGGGATTGAGATCGTAAGGACGGAGTTGCTCCAGCGTGACGATCATCGAGGTTTCCATCAGTGGATCGGCGAACCGTTCATCGGGCGATCTTCCCCGATCAAAATTGCCCTGTAGCAGGCGGGACTGGAGTTCCGTCGAAGTCAGTTTGTTGTTCATGACCCAACTCCCTGCTGGCTGAGCGATTCGAAGCGGGTTTGATCGCTGATAAAGCGGGTTCGCACCGTGCCAATCGGGCCATTGCGCTGTTTGCTGACAATGACTTCGGCGATCCCCCGATCCAGCGTGTTGGGATCGTACAGCTCGTCACGGTAGAGGAATAAGATGACATCCGCATCCTGCTCGATAGAACCTGAATCGCGCAGGTCGGCATTGCAGGGGCGCTTGTTAAGGCGCGACTCCAGCGCCCGATTAAGCTGTGACAGCGCCAGCACCGGGCAGTTGAGTTCCTTCGCCAGCGCTTTCAGCGAGCGGGAGATCGTCGAGATCTCCTGATTGCGATTTTCCGAGCCGCCGCAGCGCATCAGTTGCAGGTAATCGACCACGATCAGCGAGGGAATTCCGTGCTGGCGCAACGATCGTCTGGCCCGGCTGCGTAACAAGGATGGCGTGAGGATCCCGGAATCGTCGAGCAGCAGGCGATCTTTCCATTCGTTCATCAGGATGCTGGCACTGATGCCAATCTGCTGCCAGTCGTCATCACTCAGATCGCCACTGCGTAGCCGGGTTTGCGAGACGCGGCCAATCAGAGAAACCAGCCGCAGCAGTAGCTGCTCCGACGACATTTCCATGCTGTAGATTTGCACTGGCTGGGTGGGGCGCAGCATTAGCGCGTTGACACACAGCGTCAGGGCGAAAGCGGTTTTGCCGACCGAGGGACGAGCAGCAGCGATAATCAGGTCGGCAGGCTGGAAGCCGCAGGTCAGGGCGTCGAGCTGTTCCAGCCCGGATGGCGTGCCGCTGAGGCTACCGCGTTCTGCCTCGTAGCGTTGGGAGATGCCTGCCAGCACGTTGTCAAAGCAGGCGTTGATGTCGGTCAGGCCTCCATCCTGATGCGACTGCGCAATGGCAAACAGCTTTTGTTCGGCGAAAGCCAGTACATCGGGCACATTGCTGCGCGGCTGGCCTGCCATATCGCTCAGTTCATTGCCTAATAACAGAAGCTGGCGCAGTTCGCCGTAGCTGGCGATGTATTGCGCGTAGGGCATGATATTGGCGGCGCTGGGCGTGTTTTTTGACAACTCTGCCAGATACGCGAAGCCGCCCACCTGTCCGAGTTGTTCCTGCTGTTCCAGCGATTCGCTCAGGGTGATCAGATCGATGGGGTTTCCCTGTTCGACCAGGGTCTGCATATGGGCATAAATCGTCCGGTGCGCGGAGATAAAGAAGTCCTGCGCGGAAATCTGTGTGGCGACGTCATCCCAGCGATCGTTATCCAGCATCAGCCCGCCGAGCACCGATTGTTCCGCTTCGACGGAGTGGGGCGGTTGTGGCCGCTTGCGCTTACTCATCTCGATTACCCTCCTGACAGGCCAAAAAGGCTTCCCACAGTCGGGTTTGTTGATGCGGAGGCAGCAGTAATAGCGGTAAATCGCTGGAGTAGAGCGGCTTATTGTTGGACCAGCCGATTTCAAACAGCGGCCAGTCTCTGGGAGCGGTCAGCGAACCAGACGTATCCCGTAGCTCGCTCTCATCTTCCAGGTTGTAGCAGTCCACTTTTTCCGTTGGGATATGCCAGAGTAGCGACATTAATACCGGTAGCGTTTCCCGCGCTTCTTCACGATCGGTGGCTTCAAAGAACACGATAACTTCATCGTCTTTCTCGAAGGGATACTGGGCGTAATAAGAGCAAAATGCTCGCCAGATTTTCCGTTTCATGCGATGCCCTCCACCGGTTGATGGGGCAGGGCGAGTACCTGCGGGAACAGCTCTTCGGCCAGCATCCGCATAGTTTCAGCGGCGCAGGGCGTTGCCCGGCCTCTGGCGCGAGAGGTATCCAGACGATGCACTGGTATTCCCAGAGACGCCGCCCGGCGATAGGCCACGCTGGCGTAAACCGGCGTCATCAGGATCTCGGTAGGCACCAGAAGCTCCTGCTCTTTCTGTTTGTGCTGAAGAACCTGAAGCAGATTGTGGTGAATTTCGCGGGCATCGTTAGTGTGGTCGAGCTTGTTGATCACCGCCTTTAGCGGCGGCAGCGGGATGCCGTAGCGGGTGAAGGGCTGGAGATCCCGGTACATTTGCAGAGTGCCGCGCAGAAACTCGCGTGCGGAGAGCATTTCCGGTAGAACCGGGGAGATAATGAGATCGCTGGCTAACAGCACCATTTCCAGCGCGATAGTGCGTGCGCCAATGGTATCGATCAGGATGACGTCATAGCCGGTTATCTGGCGTACCAGATGGCGCAGACGGATTACACCGTCGGGCGCAGCCTGAAGCAGGCTCATCAGTTCGCCGCGCGGATCGTTGGAAATGATGATATCCAGTCCGGGAATGGAGGTGTGTGAGATGATGATCGCTGGATCCAGCTCGTTCTGCGCGATAAGCTCGTAGATCCCGCCGGGGGCTTCGTTATCCAGAGGGTAATAGCTGCTGAGTGTCGGCTGGCGGATATCGGCGTCAATCATCAGGACTTTCAGCCCCTGATCGGCCAGGTAGCCGCCGAGGTTAGCCGTATCGGTAGTTTTCGCCACACCGCCCTTGGTGGAAAGAATGGCGGCAATTAGCGTAGGTAAACTGTGTGCATCTGCGTTTTTCATAACCAGTGCCTTTTTCGTTGTCTGAAAAGGACTTCACTGTAAAAACGCTGATTTGTTAGTAGGTTAAGTTACCCGATCGCTTTGATTCAAAATCAACCGTAGAAATACGTGCCGGTTCGAGTCCGGCCTTCGCACCAATAGTACTTCCCAGACCATCCGAGAAAGTCCAGTTATCCCTTTAAAATCAACGCCTGCAGCGATTTTTACGTCCTGAGTTGTCCGAGGTTGTCCGTTGAAATCCGTATGTCATTGGGGGCATCTTAACTTAGATTAGAAATGTGCCCCAAATGAAGCTCAACGCCAGACAGGTCGAGACCGCAAAGCCAAAAGACAAAACCTACAAAATGGCCGATGGTGGCGGTTTGTATCTCGAGGTTTCGGCCAAGGGATCTAAATACTGGCGCATGAAATACCGGCGCCCCTCCGATAAGAAAGAGGAGCGCCTCGCTTTTGGTGTTTGGCCTAATGTGACTGTTGCTCAGGCACGAGCAAAGCGTGATGAAGCTAAAAAACTGCTAGTGCAGGGCATTGACCCTAAAGCCGAACAGAAAGAAGCTCAGGCCGAGAATTCGGGGGCATATACTTTCGAAACCATTGCTCGTGAATGGCATGAAAGTAACAAGTGCTGGAGCGAAGACCATCGTTCGCGGGTTCTTCGCTATCTTGAGCTATATATCTTCCCTCATATCGGTTCGTCCGACATTCGCCAGCTCAAATCCAGCCAGTGACATGGCCGGTGCGTTATCGACTACCAAACACGACACTATCCAGCTTTGCCCTCTAGCCGCTTCCCTGAGTTTCTTGCTCGTCTTGCTGCATATCGCGGGCGGGTAATGACTCGGATCGCGGTCGAGCTCTCCTTACTAATTTTTGTGCGTTCCAGTGAGTTACGTTTCGCGCGTTGGGATGAATTCGACTTCGATAAATCTCTTTGGCGAGTACCTGCAAAACGAGAAGAAATCAAAGGAGTGCGTTACTCATATCGTGGTATGAAAATGAAAGAGGAGCATATTGTTCCGCTTAGTCAGCGGGCGATGATTTTGTTAGACCAGTTAAAGCAGATTCGTGGTGATAAAGATCTGCTTTTTCCTGGTGATCATGACGCAACTAAGGTTATGAGTGAAAACACAGTAAACAGCGCATTGCGCGCGATGGGATATGACACGAAAACTGAGGTTTGTGGACATGGATTTAGGACTATGGCTCGTGGAGCGTTGGGAGAGTCTGGATTATGGAGCGAGGATGCGATTGAACGTCAGTTGAGCCATTCTGAGCGTAATAATGTTCGTGCAGCATATATTCACACTTCAGAGCATTTAGATGAGCGTAAATTAATGATTCAATGGTGGGCTGATTATTTAGAAGCAAATGAAAATTATGCTATTACTCCATATTATTTCGCAAAAAACAATAATGATTAGTTGGCTCTTAACAGAGCCAACCATATGCCAATTAATGAATTTTAGCGCAAATTTCTTCGAATGGTCCGCGTGAGGTTATTCATCCATCGATCATTTGGCCTATTTTTCAATTCAGACTCCAGCCATTTCATGCTTAACTCTAAATAACCTTTCTTTCTGGAGATATCAGGGTATTTCAACTTGAATTTGATTGATTGTTCGGCAAATATCCTTGCGTGATAAATTTTCCTATAGTCATCATTATAACAACGTTGTAGTATTTCCATACTTTCTTCCAGAGTTGATAACACCTCTGGAGAGTTAGGTTTATCATAATTTGCATTGAACAATATTACTGCATAGGTATTTCTGATTGTTGGGTTGTTGTTGCCAGTTATTGATTTGGCTTCGTCAATCCATATGAAAGCTAACTCATATTTTTTCTTGTGGGCTAAGTATAATGCCCCTTGTTGTTTTAATGAGTGTGTCCTATCACGAGTGAAAGCTTCCTCATAGAATTTTAACCCTCGCTCCCAATCAGGGAACGCACGCCCCATCAATTTGGCGTCATAGGCGTAGCGTTTAAAAATATCATATCGGCTTATTCTGGTTGGTGAAACTTCTTGATGGAAAGTCTCTAACATTTTTGCCATGTCTTTATGATAAGTTTTCTTCATTACTATCTCTGAAACAGTCCTGGAGCGCGGAACAAAATAGGCTTGGTTATCTACGCTTAACTGTCCTTCATATGGGTATAAGAATGTATCCATACTTGATAGCATTCGGAATGATTTTAATGCATCGTAATTATAACTTCTAAGATATGCAGCAGCAATATCAACTGAGATTGGTATGCGGCAACTATACAAATAACACGCTAACAATAACAAGTCATGCTCTGGTGCAGCCGTTTTTTTAAATTCTTTTAATGCTTCTACAAATCTATCTGCCAATGCGTTGTCTTTAATTACATGTGTCATAACCTCAAGGAAGCTTGGCTCAATATTTATATCACCATCGCTATGAGAAAATGAGTCATTCTGTTTGTTAATGCCTTGAGGAATGCTATCTATAACCGATTGTATATCGAAATCATTTAGGCCAGACACATCTAATATATTAAACTGCTGAGGTGTGAATCGATATGAAACAGTGTCGTAAATGAAATCTCTTTCAGCGGCTATTATTTTAATGTTGGGTAGATGGATTAGCGTTTGTATTGCTTCAGAAGAATCCACAGCATTATCTATAAATATATAAACTTTCTCATTGGAAATCTTTATCTCTCTATAAAGCAGTCGCGCTTTTTCTGGCGTTATCTCATTGATATATAAAACCGAGCCAAGTTCTTTGGCTTCAACAGATAATTGCTTTAGTAAAGTTGATTTGCCGGTTAAAGGTGCTCCGATAATTAATACATGCTTAGATTTGAATGACTCGTTTTTTGTTTTTTGCAAATGGTTTGTTTTATGAATTTTATTTGTAAAGATATCATACCATATTGGCTCTGCCCCTAAGAAAAACTCAGTGAGAGAACGCACAGGAACAGAGGAAAGTGTTGGTATTTTATATTCTTCGAACTTATTTTCAATAGTATTCTTCTGGGGGATTGATTTATCATCGCTTTTAAGTTTAGAGAAATACTTGAGTAACTCTATAGTTTCTCCAATTATTATTTGAAAACCTAACGAAGAGTAGTACTCTCTGGCTTCTTCATCATCTTCTCTCAATACGATCCAAGCATCAGCTCTTTGCCTACCCTTATTAGAAGAGTTTGATAAAGCTTGTAATACGCCTGCATCTTGGACTCTGTAGCCCCAATACAACGTTGGTGATGTTTGAATTTTATTTACGTAGGTGAACCACCTATCTTTATCTCTCTCAAAGCTAGAAGAAATTTCTAAAGGTGAAAAAGCAAACTCTGAGCCAGGATATGCCACACACCCATGTAGCCCTATATAATCAATGGCTTCACCGTTGCTTATCGCAGGGCCTCTAAGTTGAATGTCATTTATATAATATCTGCTGCTGTCTTTGAATATTTTGAAAATTAGATCATCAATATTGGTTGTAAAAATAGATTTTATTTTAATGTTTTCAATTGATTTGTAAAGTTCATCAAATTCTGTAACCGTAAAGCGGTTAATGAAAAAGTCTTTAAGTTCTTTTTTTGATGAGCTGCTTAATATCTGACAGAGTTGAGGGAGATCTAGAGTTGATGGCTTTTTCCTTTTGAAATGATCAAGTAATTCATCCTTTAAATCATTTCCGACTGGGAGTTTTCCATCTTTTGAGCTTGCTTCTACTGAAAAACCAGCACCAAGAAATAAATTGATGCCACTTTTTAGGCTGTGTTCAAGCAAAGGTTGGTTATCAATTTTCATAGTTTTTCCATTTATGTTCACATGTTTATGTTGCTCCCTCTGAATTATGCTCATAAACAGATGTGATGCAATATCATTTATTGCATCTATCCCAATTACTTTGATGTATGCAACAAATCATAACAGCATGATTAGTGGAGATTTATGCATTTCAGTTAAGTTAGCACTGGATGTAACGTCGTACTGCTACAAACTTTATGAAGTCAACCTAATTCAATTATGCTAAAAAATTTAACCATATTGGCGCGCAATGCTCTCCCCTGCCACGTCTGCTCGCTCGATGTGTCTCTTTTAATGCAGGTGCATGGGCGGCCTCAGGCAGCGCCAGAGCTGGCGCTGGCGGGAGAGGCAGGGACGTGAAAACGTATGCAAAACCATGCACCTAATGCATGGCTTAATTCCGGAAAAAGGGCAGGATTTACGGGGATTTTTTGAAGGGCTACTGCGCGGCCAGTTCAGCGCGTTTTCGGACGTAATTCTGGTTTTGCGCAGGCGTGAATTTTTCACGATTATCATCCCGTGAAGCCGCGTCAGGCCTGAATCTGATGGCTGTTAAAATGTCATTATCCTGTGCGGAATAATTTATTTTTTCACCAGCGGCCAGCCACACCGACAGCGCTTCACGCAGGTAATCCACCGAATGCTGCATCACGCAGTGTTTTACAGCGTGATGCTGGTTGTTATAGCCCATCAACTCAGGTGCAAGAGCGGCGGTCAGCTCCGCGCCGTGCGTCTGCATAAAATCATTCAGTCGGTTACGGATGCGCTGCACGTCCTCATGGGAGCGAATATAGCGACCAGCAGCCTGATTAATTTCCCATTTTTTTACGTCGATAATATCGAACAGCGTTTGCAGGCTTCGGGAGCGGTTATTCTCACCTGAGCTGTTAATAATATTGATTTTCATATTCCGTCGGTGGCATCTGATCACTCGAACCATACCGCCGCTTACTATTATAAAACATTCCGATGTAATCAAAAATATCGCTGCGGGCTTCTTCCCGCGTCCCGTAGATCTTTTTCTTTATCCGTTCACGCTTCAGTAGCTGGAAAAAACTTTCTGCAACTGCGTTATCGTGACAGTTACCGCGGCGGCTCATACTGCCCTCCAGTCCGTGTGATTTCAGGAACGATTGCCACTCATGGCTTGTGTACTGACTACCTTGATCAGAATGAACCAGCACCTGTTTTTGGGGATTACGTCGCCATACGGCCATCAGAAGCGCATTCAGGACAATATCTTTGGTCATCCGGGGTTGCATTGACCAGCCGATAACTTTGCGCGAGAACAGGTCAACAACCACGGCCAGATACAGCCAGTCTTCGTGGATTCGGATTACGTTATGTCCGTTACCCAACGTTCATCCGGAGCTTCCGGATTGAATTGCCACTGGAGCCTGTTGGGTGTCACGATACTGGTCCCCCCTTTACGCGCTCGTGGGCTTCGGTACCCGACCTGAGCCTTTATCCCGGCACGCTTCATCAGCCGCCAGACCCGGTTAATCCCACACTGTTGCCCGCTATCTCGCAGGTCTAGATGGATCTTGCGATAGCCATAAACGCAACCGGACTCCAGCCAGAACTGTTTGATTTGTCCTGTCAGCCTCAGATCCGCCTGATGCCGGAGTGAATGTGGAGGCGTAAAACCCACTCGGATGAGCGTCCAGCACCCGACAGAGCAGACGAATAGGCCAGCAACAGGTGTTGTCACGGATAAAGGCGTACCTCGGTCGGACAGCTTTGCGAAGTACGCCGCGGCTTTTTTAATATGTCACGTTCGTCAGTAACCCGCTTCAGTTCCTTCTGGAGTCGGCGGATCTCGGCCTGAGCATCTGACTGTTTTTTGTTATTGGAAGAGTCTGGCCCGTACTTCTTTATCTAGGCGTAAAGGCTGTTAGTGGTGATATCGAGACGTGTTGCAACGCTGGAAATAGAATGGCCACGATCAATAACCTGTTTGACTGCTTCAATTTTAAACTCTTCAGGATAACGCTCACTGCTCATGTGCACCTCTCTTTAAGCCATCTTAAATGACTCTGAAATGTCTGTTAAACCCGTGGCGATTCACTCGCCAGCATGGCGGTACTTATGAATAGGCTCACCTGTTTGGGCGTGCACAGCTAGAACTGGGTAGACAAAGGGGCCGTGGCTGCTGGCGTCAGTAGCTTGTGCATATTCATCATCTGTTTTAGGCAGATTGTTTTCAGGGCATAAATAAAAAATCATTGGTGCACGAATACTGAATTCAGATGGTTCAAGTATGTAGTCCCGCTTAATTACCTCTTGTTGCGCTTTGTTTAGTGTTGGATTGGCGATAAAACGCACGGGGATCACGACCTCCCACGCGGTATCTTTGCGCGGAGGGGGGGGGGCAGGAACAATCAGTTCCGGCGAGTCCAGAAATCGCGCCAAAACAAAGTCCTTAAACGCCGAACTACCCCAATCATAGGCTCGCACATGCTGGCGCCCATTAACGGTGATAATTACCGTAGGGCTTAGTGTACGGGATATGCCTTCCGGGTTTTCCATTGACGCATAAGTCACTTTTACTTGTCCCTTCTGTTCGATTGCTGACAAAAAAATTGCCAGCGTGCGGCTATGCACTGCGCGATGGATGAGCGGAATTTCCTGCGCGTGGGCCGCTTGCGGGGGGGGAAATTCTACCGTTGCACGCCAGACCAGATCGTTGTCTCCCAGTAAAACAGGCGAAAATGTCGTACTGGGGAAATACCCTTTTCGGCCGGCCCCCTTCTCAATAGCATTGCCTGGAGCTACCTCCATATAGGTTCTTACATCAGTACGAGCTTGTTGCGCCGAGACGCCAAACTCTTCAGCAATCATGCGTGAAGTGACTTTTCGTTCCCACAGTAGCTGGCGCTCAATATAGCGCAAGCGCAACCATTGTGCGTGGCTGAGGGGGGATTTGTGTTTCTCAAGAAACATTGAGTAATACATATCAGTTTTATTCTTATTTGCAGGTTAATCAGTTGCGGTTTGATATACGGATTAATTATAGAAGGCGAATGGCATCAAAACAAATAACATTGCCACCAAAGAAAATTAAGCAAAGTTTCTTTGCTTAATTGGATGGGGCGTACTATAGTGGCTTCCGTCTCAGAGGGAGAATGTTATGTCGCTAGGGTTTTTGGAGCAGGCTCGTAATGAATCAATGGCACGTCGCGAGCTGTCTATTCAATCTCACGCCTTGCTGGTCGTGCGGACGCTGGATTCAATATATAGAGCCCTTCAGCGCAATCCGTTCGATGGTGTTGAGCTTGATGCGCTGGCGGCAATCATGTATCTCTCTGACGCCATGCTTTATTATGCTGACCGCGAGCGCCAGCCAGGAATGACGCGTAAAGAAGCGGAGTTATGTCTGGTTGGGCACCTCAATGAAGCCTATCCGGGACAAGAAGAATCCGACTACGCACAAGTGGCCAGCAAGATTTTTGCGGCGATCAAAGATCCTTTCCGCCTCCGTTATTATGATTTCTCGCAACGAACGCATTCCGAAGAGCAGATAGTCCGTCTGGTACGCCACGACCAGCTATCCGGCTCAGATGATATTCTCTGGTCGCTGACTGATGAAGGAATGCTGTTCTATACCCTCCGTTTGGATGAAACGCCGATAGAACGCGCTGCGATTCTGGCCTGGCGCACGCTTAAAACTATCCGTCGTGGTGAGATCGACAAGGCAGTTCACCAAATCCAGTCAACACAGCGGCAACTGGAGCAATATCTGATTGGGATGCGGATGAAAGTGCGTGCCGCCCAGTCTGGTGATTTGAGTGCATCTTATGCACACGATATTCGTCCGGTACTCAATGATTCCTTTGATAAAACACGAGAGGTTTTGGAACATATCCAGAACTCAATGTCGGCCATCACCGAAATGCTGGTTGAAGGAAGTTTGAAATTAAATCCCGACAAATTAAATAAGCTACGTAAGGCACAGGAGATTTTTGCTGAGGTCTGCGCCTTTACGCAGCGCTATCAAGACTGCTTACTGGATGTGAATAAAGATTTTGAGCGAGCTCGTCTGAAACTCATTATTCCCAGAGATAATACCCTTTTCCGGGAAACGCTAGAAAAAGGTGTACTCAAACCCTTGTTATCCCATTCCCCTGAAACTGTCGATAAGGAAATCGATAGTCTCATTGCTCGCCTGTTGGCTCCCCGAAGTCAGGATGACGATCGGCATACATTGTTTGACCTTGAGGCACTGCTGAATCTCTATCTCGATAAATTTGAACAAGCACTTCCACATGAGATACAGGATCCCACCGATCAGCCAGTAGCTATTGAAACCAACCTGAGACTGAGAGGTATCCCTGAATCTGTGATTAAGAAATGCAGTGATTGGGTAAGTAACCAATTGAAGAATTGGGGCCATGTGAGCTTTAGAGATGTTTTCGACGCCTATGAGTGCGATGAATTATCGGAACAAGAACAACAGGTTTGTTTACTCCATATCGGCAGTCTGGCGGCTAACAGCGATCCCACAATAGAAGTAGAGATAGGTGACGATGCTATCGAAACATCGCTCTGGCGGGCTAACAATATCAAACTGTTAACGGCCACTCCCGTACACCCCTTTGAGGAGTAGTTATGTACAACAACACGCATCAACAAGCGAAACGCTACGCCGAAATTGCCACACAGGCAATTATGAATTCGCTGGGATATAAAATGGGGGATGAGCCGGTTCAGTGCGCGCTTGATCTGCAAGGTGATGTCCTGTTTGCTGAGATTATCCGTGGTGTTGCAGCAGGAATGAAGCTGCGTTATCTCGGGATTAGTGAGACATACGGAGTATTACTGGCTGCAGATGGCCGAGGCCCGTTTGCTCCATCCTTGGGTTGGCTGAACAAACGCTTATTACTTGAAACAGCGATTGAACAACAGGGTAAGGAACGGAAAGAACAGCGCCTGTTTGCAGGGTTGACTCTGATTGCGTTGCTGGCTGATTTGTTTCCAACTCCAGACACAGTTCGTGTCGAGTTCGGTCAGAGTCGTGCCATTAATGCCACCTCGGTGGTTGCCCGGCTCAATGATGTTGCCGACCAGGTGATTGCCCAGCGCAAGGCCGAGAGTGACGACACCGTAGATGGTCTACTTATGGCTGCCAGGTTTGTGCAGGAAGAACGCATTCCCCGTATTCACAACGACAAGGTAGGGCGTGTCTCAAGTATTCGCTCACAAACAGAAATGGTTATGCGCTGGATACAAGTGTTGCAAGAGGAAGGCTTTCTGGCCGAAGACAGCAGTCTGTCGGGAGAGTCCGACTGGTATCCGACCCACAAACTCAGACATTATCTGCGCCATACTGGCATCGAAGAGACGGTGCGTTTTGTCATGAGCATCAGTTCAGCCACTGAAGAGCGATCCTCCGACTTAGTTGAAAGCGATATCGTAGCATTAGCGGATACCCTGGAGTTTCTTCCGATCGATGAACGTCTAATTATAACTGGAACCACAGAAACGCAACGTTTGACGGAGATTTAAGCATGTGGCTGATTAAACGGGTTTATATGGATGGCGCAGGCCATGAAGAAGCTTTCTACAAGGACCTCACACTGGACTATATTGGCCTGTCTCAAGCGGTCGGTAGCCCTGTTGTTGAAGGCCTGCGCTCGCCCGTCAGGAATGCGAAGGTGGTGACCAGTACTTATCAGCAGCTTGTGAATGGGGGCGGTAAGTCCACCTACATCGCGCTGTTGTTATCGATTTTTGAGCCGTCCGTTAGTGACTTCACCCAATATCTGGCAAATCATCGCCAGAGTGAATACCACTACCGCAATTACTTCTATAAAGAACTCTCTGTTGTTTTGGTTGAGATGGTCAATGAATCAGGACAAACGTTATTACTGGGACATGCTCATCAGCGTAATGGAGATGATGTTGACCGCACACTGTTTATTTGTGATGCGCCCGACTCCCTGATGGGCGCGCCGTTTGATGAAATCCCTTCTTATTCCCGCGCGGAACGCAATTCTGAGCTACGTCCCTATGCCAATAGCCTGCGCAGTTTTGATAGCTGGCTTAATCTCAAGGCTGGTAGTGAAGGTGGCATGCATTGGCGTAAAACCAGCAGACAGAACGAGTGGCGAGCATTTTTGCTGGAACAGCAAATTAACGTTGATCTTATCAAAACAATGGTGACCTTCAACTCCGAAGAAGGTGGCCTGACCCGTTTTATCGAATACAAAACTGAACATGATTTCCTTGGTGCGTTCTTCGCCTGCACCATGTCTAAAGATGCGGCTGAGCGGCTGCGGGAACTGGTAGCGCATGAAGTTGAACGTCAGGGAGAGTTAGAGGGGATCCGTCGTAACGAGTCCTTCCTGAAGGATGTGCTGGCTAACTGGCTGGCGTTTCTTGATCCGGCTAAACAGCTGGAAAGCACCTTGGCGCAGCAGCAACTGCTGGATGATGGCTTCCGAGAAGCAATGCGCGATCTCGCAGCCTTTGTCGGGGATGCTCAGGTTGAACAGACGCAGCTTGAAGATAACATGGATAGTTTGCAAACGCATATTGGCCAGGCGATGTCTCTGCGTGAGCAGTTAGGTAAGCGCAGAGCACTGCTTGAATATGATCTTGTGCAGCATCAGTTCGACAAACAAAAAGCGATAGTCGATGCGCTTCAAGACGAAGCCGATACCAATCAGCTCCAGATTGAGATTACTCACGCTGCTATAGACTACAAAGCCTATGCTAAGGCCCTGAATGAGTACCGCCAGGCAGATGAAGATCTGAAGGTATTCCAAAGTGAAACGGAAAGACCGCTACAGGTGATTTTCGAGCGTACTGCTGGCGAGGCCTTGGGTACATTAGAGTGGGCAATCGACAGGCATCGCCAGCAGGAGGCTACGCTTGAGGAAGAATTAGGGCAGATGGATAGGGAAAGTAATACCCTTAAACAATCATACGACGAACTACAAAAGATGCTGGGTGGCCTGGAGGCGGATCGTGAGAGATATAAAAGAGACAAACGGCAGGGCGAATCGCAACGGAATGAATTATGTGAAACTGGGTTGATCCAGAAGGATGAAACACCAGTAGCAGCCCAATACCGACTGGAATTAACCTTACGCGATGCAAAGCAGAGTGAAGAACTGGCTAATACAATTCATCATCAGAAAGAGCAGGCGCTGGAAGCACAGCTGAATGTTGTGCGGGAGGCATCAATTGAGAAAAGTGAGGCCCAGCAAAAACTCATTCTGGCTGAACAAAAACACCAGTCAGCTGTGGATAGTGCCTTAGTTTTAGCAAAAACCTATCAAAAACTGCCAACGTCAATGCAACATGACCTAGATATTGAAGACACGAGTTGGCACAGCGAGCTGTGTGGATTGCAGCTCGACAAGGTATTGAATGCGAACTATCAAACGCTGAATGGAATGAAAGAGCGTTTACTGCAAGCCCGGCACGAACTGGACGAGTTAAGGAAGACGGGACATGAACTGGTCGCTAAGCAGGTCAATCAGGCACTTGAAGCGTTTTATGCGGCGGGCATTGCACGGGATAAGCTCTGGACATTTCCACACTATTTGGCCTCTGTTTACAACGATGATGCACAAAAGATTGCAGCGGTGATCGATCAAAACCCTGGCCGCTACCTGAGCTTGGTCGCACTCGATAATGTAACGTTTGAACAGGTCCATAAAATTAGTGAGATCCTGCTCTGGAAGAAGGCACCTATTGCTATTTACCTGCTGCATGAAGCACAAGATCTCCGCCGAGAAACGTCTGAATTAGTACAGGTCGTCCTCTCAAATCCCGATAAGCACGGATATAGCCAGGCCGCTTACGAAGCCAGGCTGCAAGACCTGGAGAATATCGTAGCGTCGCAGGAGGTCAGTGTGAAGGCTGCGGAGAGCGCCCTTAATGTACTGAAATCTTTCAGGAGTGACTGGCGTTTGCATTACGAACAGTATGGTAAGTATTGGGCGGGACTGCTTGACCAACGGGAGCAGGCTCTCTTAATACTGGAAAATGCTGATGCAGCACTTAAGCAAGCTGAGCATGATGAGCAAAAACTGCGTGACGAGAAGAGAGATGTCCAGGTGCGGTTAAACAACGCCCAGCAGCAGAAAATTCAGGCAGAAAAAGCACATGATAAACTGAGTCTTTTTGTAGAAACAGAATGGGCGAAGCGTGAAACGGCGATAATGAAACTGGAGCAGTTAGCTGCACAGATTCAACGAAGCAAGGACACTCTTTGCACCCAGAGAGAGAGACAGGAACGGCTGAGCGAGATCAAGGAGAACAAGCGCTCCGAGAAAACCCTTTTAAATATCCAGATGGGCAACTGGAGTAATCTGTGTAACGAGCCGTTCTATTCAGAGATTACGGCGACTGAAGGTATGGAAGGACGAAGCCCCAAAGATGCCCATGAGATGGCTGCTCAGGCGCACAAAAAACTGCTCGAAGCAGCCAACGGTGATCAAGTGACCGCTCTCAAGCAACAACTAAAAGATGCTGAACAGGCACAACGTTACGCCTCTGAGCGTTTGATAGCTCAACCCACTTACAATACATATCCGGATGAGGTAAAAGCGGCGGCTATCAATGAGCTAACGGTAATTAATAACCGCATCGTACGCCTCAACGAACAGCAGAAGCAATTCACGCAAAATCTAATTAACTCTCAGGTAACTCTGCAAAATTGTTCCCAAAGCTGTGAGGAGGCTAGTAAAGCACTTGACGAAGATTTTGTCTGGGAAGAGAAACCCACCGGGATAGAAGCGATCCATACGTCTCTGGACGAAATCGTCAACAACCTCCATCAAACTGAATACCAGCTAAAACTTCAGTGTGAACAAAAAAAGCTGCAGCTGCAAAAGATGGCAAATGTGAAAGAACGGCTTCAGAATGCTAAAACAGCTCAAGCGATGATCCAGCCCATTACGCCGACCTCAGCAGCGGGTCTACCAGGCAGAATTCAGAGCATTACTGAATATGCTGACGATCTGGCAACACAATGCCAAAAGTATGCCGGTCTAAATGAAGCGCTAAAACAGCAAAATATAAACGTCTCTACGGTTTGGGGACAATTCCGTAAAAGGATCGAAGAAGAGTCCGCTAAGGAGCCAGACGCTCGAGCCAGTCAGGAATATTTACGGCAGTTGGACTCAATCGTAACTTATCATGAAGTGCTGGGCGATTTGGACAGGGTCGGTACAGGGATCACTCAGGTATTTGAAGCTGTGCAGGATAGCCTGGAACAATTCCAGCGTTCGATTGATCTGACTGTCACCCATCTGACTGCTCATCTGGAAGGGGCGATTAAACTTCTCAAGCGCGCGATGTCGGTAAAAATTCCTGAGGATTGCCCCGTACTGCCTGGTCGGCCCATTATCAAAATGACCGACCGACTGAATGATGTTGCCGCTGATCTCAGGGGTTTTGCCAGCAGCCGCTTGCAGCAGTGGATAGCCAGGGGACAGATACCCCGAGCGCCCAACCGGGACGCCTTGACAGCTGATTTGGTCCAGTCGGTATTTGGCGAAGGGGAACTGGAGGTGCGTTTGCTGAAGACGAATGCCAGCTGTCCACGATGGACTCCTGTCACCCGACTCGAAGGTTCGGGTGGACAGCGCCTTACCTCTGCCTTTTTACTGTTTGTGACGGTTGGTAAAGTACGAGAGTACGATACGGGTATTTCAAGTGCAGGATTCTTGTTAGCCGATAACCCGCTGGGTAAATCGAATGCCGATGATCTAATGCGAATTCAAACCCAAATGGCCAAAGCCTATAAAATCCAGCTCATCTACCTGACTGGTATTTCGGATGAAAACGCCCAATCGATGTTTGATAACCATCTCTTCCTGAACAAAGTTCAAAAACTGAGGCGGCGGGATTTGGTAACCGTTGATAAAGAACGCCATGCCCTGTGGGCGGCTTCTCTGGTTGCTAAGTCACAAAACGATCCGGTCATTTAAGGTAGAGATGGGATGAATAGTGTAATGATCTGGCTATCCCGACTTGAGTCGACAGCTAATAGACATCGCCTTGCCGCCGGCAAGGCCGCTCGTACAGTAAAAGCTAATGCGGTGCTGGATGAGGTGTTACGTGTACACAGCCGGGAGGCCTTGAGTCAGGATGCACCTGATTTGCTGAGTCAGGCAGTTACGCAACTGCTTCAGAAGGACTGGCGGGCTCAGCCTAAGCACAAAGCGAGTTGGCAGCGCTATTGGCGGGGTATGAGCCTGCCAGGTAATTTTGTTTACGAAGGAGCCCTCGTTCCTACGAAGGCAATATCAGAAATAGCCTGGCATCCTTGGTTAGCACAACGTATTACAGGACAACTTACCCTGCCAATCAAGGCTCGCCTACAGCAACTAAACACATATCTCTTTCGCCAAACTAAGGGCGACAAGCCACTATTCCCTGGCCTTCTAGGGCACCGTGAGCGGTCTCTGCTGATATTTGGTGACGAAAAAGCGCTGGATTCTATGCCACCTGACGGCTGGAAGCATGTCACTCTGACTTTGGCTGATATGGGCGCGTTTCGACGTGCACCACCTTTACCGTATGAGTCGTCACGCTGCCACGATCTTCCTGCTATCATTGTTGAAAACTCTGATGTGTATTATCGACTATGCCAACTTAATCAAGTTCAGACTCGCTGGTCACTGGTCATTTATGGCGCAGGTAACAAAGTTTCCGGCCAGGCGGAGTGCGTGTCACAACTTCTTAAGGTCGAACTGGTAGAACAGCTACTTTATTTTGGCGATCTGGATGTTGCGGGCTTAAAAATCGCCCATCAGTTACATTGTAAGTTGCTTAACGATTACGGTATCAGTTTGCATTTAGATGAATGGCTTTATAATGAACTGATCTTAAATGGCCTGATGACATCAGAAGGGAACGCCAACAACGAACGGTTTGATTTCGAATTACAGTGTGGCTGGATGCCACAGTTTGTTTTACGAGAAATGAAGACTCTTCTGGCGATCCATCAGCGTCTACCCCAAGAAGGTGTGGCTTCTTTAGGTTTAGTCATATAGTTCGAATCCTAATGTGTTTTTTAGGGGATAGCCTACTTATAATAAAGGTGGGTTCTCCTATCGGAGAGTAATCTTTATTGCTGATTTATTATTTATCGTGACCGATGATATATATTTGCTAATCATATGGACTCCATTTATTGAGAATAAAGATCCAACTTTGTGATCTTCCACCCAGTATTCATTTTTATGTCCCACTTTGGGGGCAAACCTCCCAAAATAAATCCTCATAACCCATTAATATTTCAAATAATTAAATGAAAAGGCAAGTCCGGCCTTGTATCCCCTTAACACCTCTCTCATGTACCATTCTACAAGCCCTTACGGCACGTCAATCGGCTTGTCGGCGGAACACAGAACAGCCTGTCGACAATCCTGCCTCCATTCATCATCTTCGACATCTGTATGTGCATAGTCTCGTCTGGTCCAATCGTTCCTTTATCAAAACTTTTATGATGGGCCACATTGTTTGCGTGTCTGTTGGATAGCGAATCCTACCTCGTCAGCAGAGAGTCATGTTCTTCATCAAAACCACTGGCAACGTTGTGTTCGACGGTCTCTTTTTATTCTCAAACTACGTGAACTTTGCTGCTTATCTACTCTCCCCAAATTCATGCCAAAAAATGTGAACCTCATCCCTGAAGCAAATCGTAATCTCTGAAATCGATCTGTGTCGTAAACTTTACTTTACACTTTTAGTGATGTTAGTCACAAAATTAAGCGCGGAGGGTGATCGCAATCTCACAATATCCTGGTATACAAAATCGACAATGTGAGCGGAAAAGAGGCTGGAAAGTTAAGTTTTCACTGCTTTCTCTCTTTTACCGCGTCTGGAGGGAAACTGCAATTCAAAAGATAAAAAATAACTTGTTGAAATTGAGTCAGTAAAAAAATGCTATGTGATTTAAATCACGCGTATTTACAGATTTTATGATTTACGCCAATGGCGAATATTGACGGAGCTATTTTCTTCATGAATTAAATCTTGCATAGTGCCCTCACATTATTTCTCCCCCTGAATCAGGAGGCGGATAGTTATATTCCATCAAACTTTATTGATGGGCCAGGTATGCTTTACTTCACATTAATACGAACATGACCACTGTTAACTGGAGAAACAAAATGAATTATCCGGCAGAACCCTTCCGTATTAAAAGCGTTGAAACTGTATCTATGATCTCGCGTGATGAGCGCATCCAAAAAATGCAGGAAGCGGGCTACAATACCTTCCTGTTGAACTCGAAAGATATCTATATCGACCTGCTGACGGACAGTGGTACGAACGCCATGAGTGATAAGCAGTGGGCCGGGATGATGATTGGTGATGAGGCCTACGCAGGCAGTGAAAACTTTTATCATCTGGAAAGAACGGTTCAGGAGCTGTTTGGCTTTAAACATATTGTTCCTACGCACCAGGGGCGCGGGGCGGAAAACCTGCTATCGCAGCTGGCGATTAAACCGGGGCAATATGTTGCAGGGAATATGTATTTCACCACCACGCGTTATCATCAGGAAAAAAATGGCGCCACCTTTGTGGATATCGTCCGTGATGAGGCGCACGATGCCGGTCTGAATATCGCCTTTAAAGGCGATATCGATCTTAAAAAGCTGCAAAAACTGATTGACGAAAAGGGCGCCGAAAATATTGCCTATATCTGTCTGGCGGTGACGGTGAACCTTGCGGGCGGTCAGCCGGTCTCGATGACGAATATGCGTGCCGTCAGGGAGTTGACGCAGGCGCATGGCATTAAAGTCTTCTACGATGCAACCCGCTGCGTAGAGAACGCCTATTTCATCAAAGAGCAGGAAAAAGGCTTTGAGAACAAGAGCATCAAAGAGATCGTCCATGAAATGTTCAGCTACGCCGATGGGTGTACCATGAGCGGGAAAAAAGACTGCCTGGTGAATATCGGCGGGTTCCTGTGCATGAACGATGATGAGATGTTCTCGGCGGCTAAAGAGCTGGTGGTGGTATATGAAGGGATGCCATCCTACGGCGGTCTGGCCGGGCGCGACATGGAAGCAATGGCCATTGGTCTGCGTGAATCCATGCAGTTTGAGTACATTGAGCACCGTGTGAAGCAGGTTCGTTATCTGGGCGATAAGCTGAAGGCGGCAGGTGTGCCGATTGTTGAACCGGTAGGCGGCCATGCGGTATTCCTCGATGCTCGTCGCTTCTGCGAACACCTGACCCAGGATCAGTTCCCGGCGCAGAGTCTGGCGGCAAGCATCTATATGGAAACGGGCGTGCGCAGCATGGAGCGTGGCATCATCTCCGCAGGGCGTAATAAAGAGACGGGCGATCACCACCGGCCAAAACTGGAAACGGTACGCCTGACTATTCCACGCCGCGTTTATACTTATGCGCATATGGATGTGGTGGCCGATGGCATTATTAAACTCTATAAGCATAAAGAGGATATTCGCGGGCTGAAGTTTATTTATGAGCCTAAGCAGTTGCGCTTCTTTACTGCACGTTTTGATTATATTTAATGATATTGATAGCCCCATTTTTAAATGGGGCTTTTTGTTTTTTATTATCCGAAGATGTACAAATGACAGCCGTAATTATAATTAATAGTCAACAGGAACATTTATCATGGATATTAATGCCATTGAACGACAGAGTTCCCCCGGACTTATTAGCGGGACGATGCTTGTCATCGCAACGGTAGTCGGCGGGGGAATGTTCTCCCTGCCTATTGCGATGGCGGGAGTCTGGTTTCCCGGCGCCTCTGTTATTCTGATCGTTATTGCCATCATGATGTTATTAACCGGCCTGATGCTGGTTGAAGTGAACCTTCACTATGGTGCCGGAGCCAGTTTTAACACCTTTACTCAGGATCTATTAGGGCGAAAGTGGAATATCGTGGTTGGCATCGCCTTTGGTTTTGTACTCTATATTTTAACCTATGCGTATATCTCCGGGTCATCGGCGGTGATGGCGCAGACGGTGTTTAAATATAGCGGTTTTCGTTTCCCGGCAAACATCTCCGTTATTGTCGTCAGTATGCTGGTTGGCGTAATCGCCTGGTACAGCTCGCTGCTGGTCGGGCGGATCACCACCATTCTGATCGTCGGTAAGTTTGTGGCGTTCTTTGCCACGTTCTCCGGGCTAATCGGCCATATTGAGGTGGCGAAACTGGTCGATAGCGTCGCCATCGCACTGCCGAATACGCAATATCTTCCCTATATTCTGATGACGCTGCCGTTCTGCATTATCTCCTTTGGTTTTCACGGCAATGTGCCGAGTCTGGTGAAACTGTATGGCACCCACGGCGTGTCCCATATTACGCGCTCCATCGTGATTGGCACCCTGTTTGCCGTGCTGCTCTATATCTTCTGGCTGGCGGTGACGATGGGCAATATCAGCCGCGCCGAGTTTTCGCCGATCATTGCCAAAGGCGGCAATATTGATGTGTTTGTGGAAGCCATCAGTGGGCTGTTTACCAGTCGCTATATGGATTTAATCCTGACCTTTTTCGGTAACTTTGCCGTTGCCAGTTCGCTGCTGGCCGCTACGCTGGGTCTGTTTGATTATATTGCCGATCTGTTCCACTTCCCGGATAACGGCATCGGCAGACTGAAAACCGCGCTGGTGACCTATTTCCCGCCCGCTGCCGTCTGTTTCTTTTTCCCGAATGGTTTTGTCCACGCGATTGGCTATGCGGGACTGGCGTTTACCATCTGGAGCGTGATCCTGCCGCCATTTCTGGTGAAAGCGTCCCGTAAGCGTTTTGCCACGGCGCGTTATACCGCCCCCTGTAACAATACGGTGCTGAATCTGGTAATTGTCGGCGGAGGGATTGTGTATCTGACGGTGGTGCTGGATGTGTTTGGTTTGCTGCCGACGTTCCGTTAGCGGGAGGCGCTATGTTTCTGACATTACTCAGGTTACAGCATCCGCTGGTTTATCGTTACGCCTGGCTGAGGGTGTGGGTGGTGGTGTTAAGAAAATGCGGACTGCGCAAGAATAAAACTCACAAAAGCAATCAGGCCTGTCGCTGACAGGCCTGCCTGGATTTACACCCGGAAGTAGCGTGGTGGAATCAACGTTGAGAATGCGTCGATCTTCTTCACCATCTTTTTCCAGAACAACATAACAACAATCCTCTGTTTAAAATGCAGGCGCTATTTTAGTCAGCGCAGGCATTGCGTAAAAGATCGCCGCATCGTTCTTATCGTGTGCGTGGTGTAAAGCTTTTTGTTCACTCTGCAAAATGTGGAGGAGTAACACGATCGGCAACCCTGCCGCCGGGTTGACAAGCGTTAAAATAGTACGGGCAATCCCAGCCCGCGTTTCACTTCCCGTAGCGTTGTCTGTGTGACCTCATGCGCCCGTTCACTGCCTTGTTGCAGTATCTGCATCAGCATGCCTTTATCCTGAATATAGGTTGCCCGCCGCTCGCGCATTGGGGCAATCAACTCCTGCAAACAGGTTTCCAGTTCGTTTTTACAGGTGCGATCGCCAAGCCCGCCCTGCTGATAATGCGCTTTCATCGCCGCGACTTTCGTTTTGTCCGGGTGAAAGGCATCCAGCCAGGTGAACACGACATTTCCTTCGATCTGACCCGGATCGCTGACGTTAAGGTGGTGAGGATCGGTGTACATGGCGCTAACCGCTTTGTGGATCGTCTCTTCACTGGCGGAGAGTTGCAGGGTATTGCCGAGAGATTTTGACATTTTAGCGCCGCCATCGATGCCGGGCAGGCGGCCGGTGTCGCTCAGAATCGCCTGACAGTGACGTAGCAGTGGGGCAGGCAGCAGGCTGTTCATCTTGTGTACGATTTCGTTAGTCTGCTCGATCATCGGCAACTGATCGTCTCCTACGGGCACATATTCCGCTTTAAACGCGGTGATATCCGCCGCCTGGCTGATGGGGTAGACCATAAATCCGACCGGTAACGAGCGGGTAAAGCCTTTCTGCGCAATTTCATTTTTCACCGTCGGATTACGCTCTACGCGGGCGACAGTGACGACATTCATATACAGCATGGTCAGTTCCGCCAGTGCAGGTAAGGCGGATTGCAGGCAGAGCGTGGTGAGTTCAGGGTCGATTCCGGCAGCCAGATAATCCGCCAGCACTTCCGGGATGTTGTCGCGGATCTTTTGCGGGTTCGTACCGTTATCGGTCAGCCCTTGCAGGTCGGCAATCAGCACAAATTGTTGATGGGTATGCTGCAAAGCAACGCGCTGGCGCAGTGAGCCAACGTAGTGCCCGAGGTGCAGGGTGCCCGTAGGGCGATCGCCGGTCAGAATGGTGGGTTTTGTGTTCATCAAAGACTCCTTTACGTGAAAAAACCGAAAGACGTCTCTGGAACGCAATAGCCGCCTTTCGGCGGCTATTAATACGGGGATAAAACAGAACCGTGCCGCCTTTAGTCAGGCAGCCACCAGCGGTTATGGCGTTGGGGAATCGCAGTCTGTTTGTTCATAAAAATGACCGTATCACGGTTAAGCGCAGGGGTAAACCTGCTATGTCAGGGTTGTTAATGGGCAACCTGTTCACTCTGCTTGCCATCAGCGCTCTTCAGCATTCTCTTTTTTGCGTAAACTGCCGCTGCTTAACAAGTTGAATCATGCTGATGACGGCGCCGAAAAATAAGGCCGCAGCGCCGCAAAGCGTTGCGCTGGCGATCGCCTCCGTGCCGCTGCCTAACAGGCTGGTTAACAGTGGGCCGACGATCTGACCGATGCCGTAGGTGAGTGTGACAAGACCCAACAGATTGATATTCCCCGGCACGCTCAGCTGCCGCGCCAGCGGCATCACCAGCGAGGTTGTCCCCATGAACGTCGCGCCAAAACCAATGCTGCTGATAATAAGAAGCGGCAGTGCGTCGCTGGCGAGCGTGAGTATGACGCAGACTCCCTGAATCAGCAGATTCGCCGTCAGGCATTGTAATACGCCCCAGCGCTTTGCCGCCCACAGCCAGCCAAAACAACCGGGAACGATCGCCAGTCCCACCAGTGACCAAAGATGGGCGGTGAGTAGCGGCGAGCCCACGTTTTTCGCCATTAGCGGCAGATAGGTGGCGACGATGATGTAGCCAAATCCGGCGAAGCCATATAGCAGCGCCAGTTGCCACCAGCGCATCAGCGGATGATGCGTCGGCGCCGGAGGAGCGGGCGGCAACGCGTGGGCGCGGGCAGGGATAAGGAACGCCAGGAGCAGCAGTAACACGGCGGAGATAACGGCAGCGCCTGACCACAGCGCATGGGAAGAAAGCGCATAGCGTAAACCGGCGATAACATACTCGTTGCCCAGCAAGATACCGGCGCCAACGCCGGAGAAAAGCGACGCAATCACAAACGGGTGACGGGTATGTTGCAGGACGATCATCGAGCCAAAAATCATCATTCCGGCGCTGGCGACCCCGGCCAGAAAACGGATCAGCATCACGATGGCAGGTTGCGTAAATATCGCCATCGCAAGGATTAATCCCCCGGTTGCTACCGCCGATGTCAACAGCATTGGCCGTAAGCGAGAGGGGAGGTGAAAGGCGCCGAAGGAGAACAACAGGCTGCCCGCCAGATACCCCGCGTAGTTGGCGCTGGCAATCCAGGAAAGCGCCGCGAAGGTAAACTGACCTTCAGACAGCAGGACCGGTAGCATCGGGGTATACAGAAAACGTCCGATCCCCATTCCCAGCGTCAGTACCATTAAGCCGAAGAGTGCCGTACTGATGGCATGACGGTTTGAATCGGCATTGCCCTGAACCATACTTGCTCTCACTTAGCGCGTTAATTTGTGTTTGTTATATTACATGTGTAAATGATAATAAAAAGTAAAAAATAGAGGCGTGTGAGGGCCCGGCAAGGCATATGCGTTGGGAAATTCAGCAGGCGTCGATCGTTTTTACGCAGTGCCAGCCATCATCCACGCAGCGATAGATGGATTCGGTATGACCGGGGATAATCCACTGCGTTTCTTCGCCGGGGGGGCAGTGCAGGTAAATACATAACCCGCAGCCGCCGCGTAGCTGGCGCGGAATATCCGCCACCCGAAAGGTCATTCCCGCAGCCTGAAGCGCTTTGCGGGTCTGAATGACGCCCACCGTCGAATGAAATAAAAACAGATATTCCGTCATCCGCGTTTTCTCTGGCGTTGACCAATCAGCGCCGCACCAATGGCCCCGGCAAACTGCGCGTCAGGATGGGTGTAAACCGGCATCGCAACGTGTCTTTCCAGCATACGCGCGAATGCCGCACAGTGGCTGACGCCGCCGGTAAACAGCAAAGGTCCCCCGGCAGACAGTCGGCCGATAAAATTGGCGCTACGTCTGGCCATCGCGTTGATCACGCCGGAAAGAATGGCTTCTGGCGCAACGCCCGCAGAGCGCAGGCTGATCACTTCAGACTCGGCAAAAACCGTGCACATGCTGGTGATAGCATGAGGCTCAATGCCGTCGGTGATCGTATCCAGTTGATCCACGCTGGCGCCGAGGGTGCGCGAAATCACCTCCAGAAAACGCCCGGTTCCGGCGGCACATTTATCATTCATCAGAAAGTCGGTGAGATTACCGTCGTTATCCAGCTGAATAACCTTGCTGTCCTGGCCGCCAATGTCGATGACCGTGCGGGTTTCAGGAGCCAGAAAGCGTGCCCCCAGCCCGTGACAGGAGATTTCTGTCACCTGTTTATCGGCAAAATCAACCAACTGGCGTCCGTAGCCGGTTAGCGTCAGAAACGGGCGCGTGTCCAGCCCTGCGTTTAGCGTTTCCCACGCCTCGTGGATAGCATCGGCGGGGCGAAACGGCGTGGGGCAGAGGAAACGGCGTGTGATAACGCCCTCCGCCAGCAAAACGCCTTTTGTCGCCGTGGAGCCGGAATCAATGCCAATCGAATACGTCACGGGCGCTCCTTACAGCATTTCGATAAAGGCCGCGACGCGGGTGCTGAGTTGCCCGATATCCGAAGTGGAGTAGTCCGTTTCGATGGCGATATAAGGGATGTTGTGCTGTTGGCGTACGTGGCGCTTAATCGCCATAGACTCAACGGCATAGGTATGACAGGCCTGCAAAATCACATCCACGACACCGTCCGCCTGATACTCCTCTACCATCTGGCTGAGCAACGTCAGCCGCTGGTCGTTGGGCGAAATGCAGGAACAGCCAATTGCGAGGTATTTGTCGGTCAGCGCGTCATAGACATCGCCCGTCTCTTCAACGCACTGTTCGGTGGCTTTTGCCCCCGTGCAGTTTTCAAATCCGACGACCCAACCGCCGTTTTCTTCAATGGCGCGTACCACTTTTTCTGCCGCGCCGCCAATCGGGCAGCCGGTGATCAGAATGCGCGGGCGGGCGTCCAGCCGCTTGCCGTCCTGCCACTCCTGGCGCACGCGGTCAGCCATGCCGTTGAGCTCGTCGATAAGCGCTTCTTTATCAAAACGAAACGTCGCGCCGTACACCACTTTCAGGATATCGCTGCCGCTAAGAGCAGGAGGATTAAGCTGGCCGACGCGGTAGAAATTGGCCAGCGCGCGGCGTTCGCGGTTTTTCAATACGATCGCGTCGCGCAGGGCGGTTTCGCTGATGGGGCGGCCAAAACGCGTTTCCACAGCCTGTTGCAGACGCAGGATCTCTGCTTTCCATAACGCACGGGAGGCGGCGTCATTGGCGCTGTTGGGCAGTTGCATGACGTGTACTGTCTTAAATTCGGCCATGTATTCGTACATTTTCTTTTTGCCGTCGCAGGTGGTTTCGCCCACCACCAGATCGGAAAAATAAAAGTAGGGGCATTTGTCCGTTTTGCCGAAGCCGTAGCTGCTTTTGATCAGCGGACACAGGTTGCGCGGCAGATCCTTTTCGGCTTCTTCGATGGTTTCGTCCGACGTTGAACACAGGGAAACGACAACCGCGCCCGCCGCCATTGGGATCTCCTGCGGCATAAACGTGCAGTAGGTGCCGACCAGTGGAACCCCCTGTTCTTTAAGATCCATGACGGTGAGAAAGCCTTTCTGACGGGCGTCGGAGAACTGGTTAAAAATGGCGGGTAGATCGGTGATAAGCGACATGGTTTTCCTTCCCCGTAACACGGGAGACAATGAAAAGACCACGCATTATAACCCTGTAAAAACCAGGTGTTTATTGATCTGCTTAAAAGTTGGGTAACGTCAGCAGGGACGGTATTTGTGACAGCAGATACAACACCAGCCCGATGGAGCCGCCGACCAGCGTGCCGTTGACGCGGATAAACTGCAAATCTTTGCCGATGTTCAGCTCTATCTGGCGTGACATATCGCGGGCATCCCAGCTTTTTACCGTGTCGCTGATGTGGCGCGTCAGAAACGCGGCGAACTCCGGCGCGACCCGGTGCGCAGCCTGTTCCAGATGGCCGTTGAGCGAAGCGCGAAGGGCATCATCCGCCACCAGCGTTTCGCCGAACCATTGCCCGGCATGGGCGATCCGCTGCTTCACGCGGGAACCCTCTGCGTTAATATCTGCCTTCAGCCACTGGCGTAAATCAGCCCAGAGTTCACCAAGATAATGGTTAAACGCCTCATCTTCTTTCAGGTACGCTTTGATGCTTTCCGCCCGGGAGGCCATCTCTGGATCGTTTTTGAGTTTGTCGATCAGCTTAAAGGTGGCGCGATCGAAGGCGTGGCGGATCTGGTGCGCCTGGTCGTGGCTGATATCATCCAGCAGCGAATTCACCGCATCGGAAACCAGTTCTGCGCTGTGTTCCCCCAGCCATTCGGTCGGTAAAATTTTTGCTTTTAGCGGATGTTCCGTCTCCAGCCAGCGCACGATTTGCTGCGCGATAAACGCGCGTGAGCTGTCGCGCTGAAGCAGGGCGATCAACTGCGCGATCAGGGTGTCCAGCAGTACCTGATGACGATCGTTTTTGGTCATACTCTCCAGCATTAACGCGCTGGTGCCAGAGAAGTCCACTTTATCGATCGCTTTGTGTACCGCCCGCTTGAGCAGGCGCTGAATACGGGCGTCGTCCGTCAGTTCGAGAAAACCGCTCATGATTTGCAGCAAATGCATCCCAACCCGCCGGGCGTTATCCGGCTGACTGAACCAGTTGCCGATCAGCAAGGCCGGTTCATGACGGCGAATGAGCGCGACCAGCGACTGGGTATCAAGAAATTTCTCCTGCACGAACTGGCCAAGATTTTCGCCGATTCGATCCTTATTACGCGGGATAATGGCGGTATGCTGCGCGATAAACGGGATCGGCACCCGACGAAACAGCGCCACGACGGCGAACCAGTCCGCCAGTGCGCCCACCATTGCCGCTTCCGCAATGGCTTTAATGCCGAGTACCCAAAAATTTGGCGGCAGGAAAAGCGTCGTGATGAACGTGGCGGCGGCAATCAGCAGCAGCGAGAGCGCCAGTCGTTTGGCGCGTTTGAGTTCAGCAATTTTATTCATAGCGTTAAGGATAGAGCCAGACGGGGGGATCGTGCAAAAGATCATCCCGGGATCCAGTTATCCCATGCAGGCAAGGTTCCCAGTTCCGCCACCAGAAAATCGATAAACGAACGCACCTTCGGGTTGCTGTATTTACTCGGGAAATAGAGCGCATAAAGGGCGTGCGTTTCGCAGGTGATGGTGCCGTCGAGCATCAGAGGCGTGATCTCCTCTTTCTGGATGTGATCGCCAATCAGGTAGGTCGGCAGATAAGCCACGCCCTGGTCTTCCAGCACCGATTTTAGCAATACCAGACTGCTGTTGGCCTGGATCGGCATATGCAGCTTTAACTGGTGCAGGCGCTCCTGCTCGTCCGCCACTTTAAGCACCGGGGTGAGTCCGGGATAGACCAGGCAATCATGATTCACCAGCTCGACGCGACGCTGCGGCATCCCTTTTTTCGCCAGATAGCCGGGGGAGGCGCACCACGCCCAGCGGATCGGCACCAGCTTGCGCATGGCATAGTTTTGCGGCGGCGCGGTGGAGATGCGCAGAGCGATATCGAAATCCGTTTCGTTCAGATTCACAAAATTATCGTTGAGGTCGATGTAGAGATTCACGTCTGGATATTGAGTACGGTATTTATCCACCAGATTAACTAATCGGGAATATCCAAAGGCAATTGAACAGGTTATGCGTAATTCACCTTGCGGGCTGTGATAATAACCGGAAGTGGTATTTAAGGTTTCATCAAACTCGTTGAGTAATTTAGTCGCACGGTTAAATAAATATTGCCCGGCATCGGTCAGGGTAATACTGCGGGTGGTACGTTTAATTAACGTTGTACCCAGCGTATCTTCCATTGCTGCCAGACTTTTACTTACCGCTGAAGGTGACACGTTAAGCTGGGCAGCGGCTTCAGATAATCCACCGCAATCCACAATCTTGATAAAAAACTCTAAATGCTTCAGGGAAATGGATGTGTTCATTGTTTCCTTTTATTCACAAGTGATTTGCAAAAACGGTACGAATAGGCCGTTACATTCGCGTTTGAAACATGTAACTATTGAATCACAGGAAATAACTTGCTGACAAAATGAAAAAATAACAACTTAAGTGAGTTATGTCACAAATTAAACAGGAGGCAAAAGAAAGAACGCGAAAAATTGTGAATTTAATCTCATTTAATATAATTTAAATTAAAAGGTGCCTGTTATGTGGTCACGACTCGAACCCTACAGATCTTCACTTATTTTATTACTCGCTCTGGTTGTCGGCGGCTTACTAGGTATTTATGCTCCGACGTTTGCAAGTCAACTCCAGCCGATAGGTCAGATTTTCCTGAACCTGTTATTTATGATTATCGTTCCGCTGGTGGGGATCAGCGTAATGTCTTCTATCGCCAGCATGACCGATCTGAAACGTCTGGGACGCATTATGGCGATTATCTTTATCGTCTCTATCGCGATGGCTTTTATTCCGGCCGCCGGAATTGTGGCGCTCGCGCTCTGGTATAACCCGGCGCAGGGGGTGACTATCGATCTTTCGCAATCCGTGCAGGCGGGCAGCGGCAAGATGGATTTTGTCAGTATGATCACCACCAGCGACTTTATCGGACTGTTTTCTAAATCGAATATTCTGGCGCTGATCGTGATGGCGATTATCGCCGGGATCGCCATTGGGCAATCAGAACAGGCGGGCAAACGTATCGCCTCACTGCTGGAAGACGCCAACACGGTGATCATGAAGATTGTGGCGATCATCATGAAGGTGGCTCCCATCGGCCTCGGCTGTTACTTCGCTGCGACGATGGCCAGTCAGGACTCCGGCCTGTTGCTGACCTTTGCCCGGGCTATCGGCCTGTTCATGGTTGCCACGCTGGTTTACTACATCTTCGGTTCTGTTCTTTACTCTTACATTGGCGGCGGGCTACCTGCGGTGAAGGCCTTCTGGCGTAACGCCATTGAACCTTCGGTGACCGCGCTGGGGACGTGTTCCTCGCTCGGCACGCTGCCGGTGACTCTGCGTGCGGGTAAGGCGATGGGCATTAACCCGGAAATCGTTGATGTCTCCATCCCGCTGCTGGTTAACCTCAATAAGGGCGGCGTGGCGATGATTGCCGCATTGAAGATTGTTTTTATCTATTCCGTTTTAGGCATGGAGTTCACCACCGAAACGTTCTTCCTGACGATGCTGATTGCTGTACTTTCGGCGATTATCGTCGGCGGCGTCCCTGGCGGCGCATTCCTCGGTGAGATCTTTATTGTCACCACGCTGGGGTTGCCGATGGAGGCCATTCCAATGCTGGTGGTGCTGGGCACGATTACGGATGCGCCAGCAACGCTTATCAACGTAATTCATGATTTGAACGCGGCGCAGATTGTGGAGCGCTTCGCCGGAAAGAAACCGGTGAACGCTGATATCAACACCACGGACGCAGTAGTCCCGGCTTTCCGCATGGATTAAGGATGTAACAGGAGACGTTATGAAAGATTCAGTTAAGCTCGACACGCAGTTAATTATCGCCGGACGCGACAAACGTTATACCCAGGGAGCGGTGAACCCGGTGATCCAGCGCGCTTCTTCACTGGTGTTTGATACCGTGAAGGACAAAAAATTTGCGACGGCCAATCGTGCGAACGGCGAGCTGTTCTATGGTCGCCGTGGTACTTATACCCACTTCGCGTTTCAGAAGGCGATGAGTGAGCTGGAAGGCGGCGTTGGCTGTGCGCTCTATCCTTGCGGCGCAGCGGCGGTGACGAATGCGATTCTCGCCTTTGTGCAGGGCGGCGATCATCTCCTGATGACCGGTGCGGCCTATGAACCCACGCAGGACTTTTGCAATAAGATTCTGAGCAAGTTTGATGTATCAACGACGTATTACGATCCGCTGATTGGCGCGGGCATTGTCGATTTGATCCGCCCGGAGACCAAAGTGGTGTTCCTCGAATCACCCAGTTCCATCACTATGGAAGTTCAGGATGTACCGGGCATGGTGAAGGCGATCCGTACGGTGAACCCGGAGATTGTCATTATGATCGACAATACCTGGGCGGCCGGCGTGCTGTTTAAGGCGCTCGACTACGGCGTGGACATTTCAATTCAGGCGGGTACTAAATACACCATCGGCCATTCCGACGGTATGCTGGGAACAGCAGTGTCTAACGCCCGCTGCTGGGATCGTCTGCGGGAGAACTCTTATCTGATGGGGCAGACGCTGGATGCTGATACTGCTTATAACGGCAGCCGCGGTTTACGCACGCTGTCAGTTCGCCTGAAGCAGCACCAGGAGAGCAGTATTCAGATTGCCCGCTGGCTGTCGGCTCGCCCGGAAGTGGCGCGAGTGAACCACCCGGCGCTGCCGGAGTGCCCTGGACATGAGTACTTCCGGCGTGACTTTTCCGGTAGCTCTGGCCTGTTTTCATTCGTGCTGAAAAAGCGGCTGACCGATGAGCAGATGGCAAATTTCCTCGATAACTTCTCGCTGTTCCATATGGCCTACTCATGGGGCGGATTTGAGTCGTTGATTCTGGCGAACCAACCGGAAGAGCTGAACAGTATCCGTCCTGCTGGCGATGTGGATTTCAGCGGCACGCTGGTCAGGGTGCATATCGGGCTGGAAGATGTGGGCGACCTTATCGCAGACCTGGACGCCGGGTTTGCGCGTATCGCTTAAAAAAGCAGGCCCCGTATAGCGGGGCCTGCTGTCGGCGCAGATAAGCGTAGCGCCATCAGGCATGAGTTTATTTCTCAGTTGCCAGTTCTGTTACCTCATACTGACGCACGCGCTGTAATAGCCCTTTCAATGTGAACACCGCCGCAATTCCTGCCACCACCGCCAGCAGATGAAACGGAATCTTGCCGCCGTTAAACCACAACCCGCGTCCGACTTCGATAGCGACGGCCATGACTGTCAGGATGACGATATTCAGCGACGCTGAGACGGTGCCTTTAGGCAGAGTGTTGGAAAACAGCGTAAAGCGGAACAACGTCGAGAAAATCATCCCGATCCCGAAAGCGTACAGACTGGTGCCCAGCACTGACCACAGCCAGACATGAGGCCACAACAGATTTCCTGCGATCAGGATGGCCAGACCGACAAGCTGTATCGGCGGCGCGCGCCAGATAAAACGCGGATCGCCGGGATCTTTCACCACCCGAGCGACCATCATATTGGCGATGATTACCGCGCCAAACACCGGCACCTGCGCCCAGGCGAACTGCGCGGTAGTCATGCCGCCCGCGTCGATTAAGATTACTGGCGAGACCGCCACCCAACTCATTAGCGGGATGTAGCTCAGCGAAAGCGTTGCGGCGCCGAAGAGGAAAATCCGGTTGTGAAAGACATGGCGAAAATCGCGGAGGACGGCGGGAATGCTAAACGGCGCCGCGCCGCGTTGTACCGTCTCTGGCATCGCCAGCGCCAGGCCGCACAGGGCGATCAGCCCCATCAGTGCAATAATGCCGAACAGGGCTTTCCAGTGAACAAAGTGCATTAGCGCAGCGCCTGAGAGCGGGCCGATAACCGGCGCAACCAGAACTATTGAGGTGATGATCGCCATCAGTTTTATGGCTTTGGTCTGGCCGAAGGCTTCCTGCACGGTAACGTAACCGACCGTGGCGATAAAACAGATGCTGGTGCCCTGAATGAAACGCGCGACCAGAAACTGCGTCATCGACGTTGTAAGGAGCGTGGCGGCGCAGGCAACGGTGAAAATAAGCGCGCCCGTAATCAGCACCGGTCGGCGGCCAATCCGGTCGGAAAGCGGGCCGAGCAACCACTGCAATGCCATCCCTCCGGCCAGATAGAGACTGACGGATGCCGGAGCCAGGCTGACATCGGCATTGAAATCATGCACGACATGGATGATGCCCGGCTGAATCAAATCCGTCGACAGATAGGCGGCAAAGTCGTACAGAATCAGCGCCATCGGGAAAAATAGCGTTGTCGCGCGCCGGGAGAAGAATTGACGTATCCGTTGCATATAAATCGCACTCCATGTCGGAGAAAACCCTGAACGGGTACAGTGAAACATTTCTGCGTGGCGTATTCAGAAAAAATGTACGCCTTGCAGAAAGGTGAATTTATCGTTGATAGCGCCTCGCAGCAACGCATAATACCGAATGTCGTTGGCATCCTGACAAGGTAAGGTGACGCCGGATAGTGAGATCATGCAACATCGGCGTATTGCCTTGCTGGAGTTGATACAAAAACATATCCGCCAGCGTGACCTGATGGGGCTGGTGGAGCAACTGGCCTCACTTTTGGTGATGGGATACACTACCGACAGCCAGCTTAAAGTGCTGTTTAATTATATGATGCAGTGCGGCGATGCATCTCGTTTTAGCCAGTTTATTCACGAGGTGGCCGAACGTTCCCCCCAACACAAGGAGAGTCTGATGACGATAGCTGAACGATTACATGAAGCGGGTCGCCAGGAGGGTATGCAGCAAGGCTTACAGCAAGGCCAACGGGCTGAGGCGCAGCGTATCGCGCGTACAATGCTGGAAGACGGCATCGATCGCGATACGGTTTTACGTATCACCGGACTTGCTGTTGAAGAGGTTATCGCACTGAACCACTAAACACATATTCGCCAGCGCATCACAGGCCCGGTAAACGCCGTTCTGCCGGGCGGGCTTATTCCATCGCCACTTTCACCGCCTCTCCAAGTTTTTGCATCACTTCACGATGTTTCTCGTTCGGCGGTAACGCACAGTTGATGCGCACGCAGTTGCGATACTTCCCGGAGGCGGAAAACAGTGACCCCGGCGCGACCTGGATTTTCAGGCGGCATAGCTGTCTGGCGACGCAGACCATATCGATATGCTCCGGCAGCTCGACCCATAGCATAAAGCCGCCTTTTGGTCGGGTGACGCAGATCCCGCAGGGAAAATATTCGCGTACCCAGCAGGTATAGATCTCCATGTTGCGCTGGTAGATCTGGCGCATTCGCCGGACATGACGGTGATAGTGGCCCTCGCGGACGAAGGTGGCCGCCGCCAGCTGCGTGGCGGGAACGTTGGTGCCGATGACGGCGTATTTCATATGCAGCAGACGATCGTGGTAACGACCCGGAGCGACCCAGCCTACGCGCAGGCCCGGCGCGACGGATTTGGTAAACGAACTGCACAATAGCACCCGACCATCGATATCCCAGGAGTGGATGGTGTGGGGGCGAGGGTAATCCGTCGCCAGCTCGCCATACACGTCATCTTCAAAAATCACAATATCGTGGCGCTGCGCGAGGCTGAGCACTGCCCGTTTGCGTGCGTCCGGCATAATAAACCCGAGGGGATTATTGCAGTTTGGTACGAGGATAACCCCTTTAATCGGCCATTGATCCAGCGCCAGTTCCAGCGCTTCAATACTGATACCGGTATCCGGGTCGGTCGGGATTTCAATGACTTTTATTCCTAAGCCGCGCAGGAGCTGCATGGTGCCGTAATAGGCGGGGGATTCGACGGCGACAATATCACCCGCCTGGCAGACGGTCAGCAGCGCCAGCGACAAACCGCTCTGGCTACCGTTGGTGATAACGATATCATCAGCGCTGACGACCGAACCGCTGTCAAGCATCAGGCGGGCGATCTGTTCCCGCAGTTCGCGGTATCCGGCCAGTTCATCGTAGCCCAGCACCGCCCCCAGGTTATGTTGCGCCACGCGGCTTAGTTCGCGCCAGAGCGGTTTCAGGCTGGGTTGGTGGATATCGGGGACGCCGCTGCTGAAAGGAATAATTGATTTGTCGTTGTGCCCTTCCAGCATGTCCAGCACCTGATCCCACTGGGTGATCTCTACCGGTCGCTGTACCGGGCGTGACATCAGCGGCACCGGCGGTTGCGCCTTGCGTGGGGCGACAAAGTAGCCGGAGCGCGGCTGTGGAGTGATAAGCTGCAACGTCTCCAGCGTCTGATATGCCTGCTGTACGGTACTGATGCTCACCCCATGCTCCTGACTCAGGCTACGCACCGAGGGCAATTTTTCCCCGTGGCGATACAGCCCTTGCTCAATACGCTCGGCCAGCAGATTAGCCAGATGTTGGTAACGCGTCATGCTGTATCCCTCACTCTTGCCATACAGATGGAAAAACCAGTACAGAACGGTGGTCGAAATCGCGTTCAGATACCGTTTTAGCCAATCTGTATGGCAAAGAAAAGTATTTTTTGAATCTGTATTGTGGTGGTGAAGATCCGGGAAGATAAAGCCTCTGACCAGGTGGGGAGGTGGAGTATGGAATTTCACGAGAATCGCGCAAAACAGCCGTTTATTGGTTTTGTTCAGGTCTGGCGGGCAATAAAAAGATGGCGACTGCGGGCGCAGACGCAGCGCGTATTGCAACGCATGAACGATGAGCAGTTAAAGGATGTGGGGCTGCGACGGGATCAGATTGAGTGATCCCCCGTAACACCACAGAGGCTGGGCTGTATTCAGTCCGGCCTTTTTTACATTCACGTAATTTATCAATTTATGCTTCCTTATTAGCTGTTTCTTGATACTTATCCTGATAAGTATTATTTTCCCATCTGCTAAGAGGGGAAAGAGAGATGACTGAAGATGAGCTGTTTGCCCGCCGTCCGATGGGGATGCGCATGGCAATGGTGGTACGCCAGTGGCGTGCAATTATTGATGCTGCCATCACCGATACCGGCCTGACGCAGTCAAGCTGGACGGTGCTGATGCAACTGCATCAGTTGGGTGATAACGTCTCGGTCAGCGAACTGGCGGAGGTGCAGGGCATTGAGCTGCCGCCGCTGATGCGCACCCTCACGCAACTGGAAAAACAGGGCTATCTGGTGCGTTCAACATCGCCATATGACAAACGCATCCGCCTGCTGACGCTGACAGCGCAAGGCCGTTCAAGGCTGGAAGAACTGAACCGGGTGATTGAGACCTATCAGCAACGCGTCACCCGAACTATCCCGGAAGCGGAACTTGCCGCCTTCAGCGCCACATTAAATCAAATCGCCTGCAATCTGCGGTTAATCCGCGAAGAAGATAATTAACTCTAAAAAACTATGATGACCCCAGAACAAAAATTTGCCCGTTGGGTAAGGGTGAGTATTGCCGCTTTCCTTGCAATATTCGCCTGGTTTATTGTTGCCGATATCTGGATCCCGCTGACGCCGGATTCCACCGTGATGCGCGTGGTGACGCCGGTCTCCTCGCGCGTCTCCGGCTATGTCTCTCACGTCTACGTACGCAACAATAGCCAGGTGAAAAAGGGCGACCTGTTGTATGAACTGGACCCAACGCCGTTTATCAATAAAGTTGAGGCCGCACAGATTGCCTTTGAGCAGGCGAAACTGAGCAACCAACAGCTGGATGCGCAGATCGCCTCTGCGCGCGCCAACCTGCGCACCGCGCAATACACCGCCCGCAACGATAAGCTCACGCTTGACCGCTATCAGCGGCTGAGCGCGATGCAGAATGTTTCGCAGTCGGATCTGGATAAAGTGCGCACCACCTGGCAGACCAGCGAGCAGTCGGTGGCGGCGCTGAATGCCAGTATCCAGAACCTGCTGATCCAGCGCGGTGAACGCGACGACAGTCGCAATGTGACGCTGCAAAAATACCGCAATGCGCTGGAAGAGGCACAGCTGAACCTGGGCTGGACGAAGGTGCGGGCGGAAACCGACGGGACGGTGAGCAATCTCCAGCTCAACCCTGGGCTTTACGCCACCGCCGCTACGCCTTTGATGGCGCTGGTCAGTAACCAGACCGATATTGTGGCCGATTTTCGTGAGAAAAGCCTGCGTCACACCCGCGTAAATACCGATGCCGCAGTGGTGTTTGACGCCATGCCGGGCAAAGTGTTTCCTGCGCATGTGACCAGCAGCGACGCCGGGATTCTGGCCGGGCAGGAAGCGGTTAACGGACAGCTGTCGCAGCCGGAACAGTCGACGCGCTGGGTGCGCGATGCCCAGCGTATGCGCATTCACGTTGCGTTGGATACCCCGCTGGAGAACCCCCTGCCGACCGGCGCTCGCGCTACGGTGCAGTTGTATAACAGCGAGGGGATGTTTGCCCGCACCTTTGCAGGGGCGCAGATCCACCTGGTAAGCTGGCTTCACTATGTCTATTAACACCCTGGCCCACGTCTTTACGCCGCACGGGAATATTGTCTACACCGCCAATGATTTTCGCCAGACCGTGCGTATTTCCGTTGCCGGGACGATAGCGCTGAGTATCTCGACCTTCTACAACGTGCAGTACGGCGTCTTTTTTGTGGTTTATCCGCTGATGCTGTTGTCGCTGGTGCCGGTGTTTAACCGCCATGTGGCTCGTCAGTTTGTATTCAGCGCGGCGGTGAACTGCGTTGAAATGGTGTTGATTGTCGGCTATCTCTCGCAGTGGCCGGTAATTATGACGCTGGTGGTGTTTGGCCTGTACGTGATGCGCTTTCGTTTTATGAGCAAGGGGCCGCTGTTTTTGCTCGGTTCGATGGGCGTGGTGTGCCAGAGCACGATGCTCAACTTTATGAGTTACCCTGGCACCAACTGGCACACGCTGATGTTCTCCAATATGGAGGCCTGCGTGATGGCGGTAGCCCTGAGCGCGCTGCTGCACTATCTGATCCCGGATGTCGAACCGCGTCAGCTGCCGCCGCGTATTGAGAAGGATGATGCCCGTATTCGCCATGAGTCGCTGCTTTCCGGCACCGTGGCGACGATGATCTTTGTGATTTTCCAGATCTGCGATTTGAGCGATTCGTTGTCGGCGCTGATGGCGGGAATTTTGATTTTGTTTCCGATGCACTATCGTGGCGCGGTGATCAGCTCGATCTGGCGCGTCGTCGGCGTGGTGCTGGCCTGCCTGTATATTCTGCTGGTGCAACTGCTTATTTATGACTTCAGCAACCATATGCTGCTGATGATGCCGCTGATCGGTCTCGGGCTAGGCTTCAGCGCTCGTCTGCATGTGATGGAAAAGGTTGGCGCGGGCGTCGGTTTTGCCAGTATCACCACCATCGGCATTATGTTCGGCCAGAACCTGCACCCGGACAGCGATCTGGTGTTCAGCGATCTGTACCGCATCACTTCAGTCACCGTCGCGCTGGTAGCGACGCTGACGATGGTGTTTCTGGTCCACCGCATCCTCAACTGCTTTGCAGCGACGCGGTTTGTGATTACTGAGTGAGTGGGGGGAGGGGGAGTGAGTGCCGGATGGCGGCTGCGCCTTATCCGGCCTACAAGGAGCGGGATTTCCAGGCCCGGTAAGCGCAGCGCCACCGGGCAATCCAGAATGAGGGTTACTTCTTCAGCCCCGCAAACGCGGCTCTGATCTCGTCTTCCGGCAGTTGAATGCCGATAAACACCAGCGTGCTGTGCGGCTGTTCGTCGCCCCACGGGCGGTCCCAGTCGGCGCTGTACAGGCGCTGGACGCCCTGGAACAGCAGGCGGTTCGGTTCGCCTTCAATCCATAGCATTCCTTTGTAGCGCAACAGTTTCTCGGCGGACTCCAGCAGCAGGTTTTCCATGACGCGGGAAACGTCGCTGATGTCTACCGGATAATCCAGCTCCACCACAATTGATGAGATATCGTTTTGTTTGTCGGCGATAAAGTGGAAGCGCGGTTTGGCGCTGACTACGTTCTCCTCCAGCATAAAGCCGTTGGTGTCGAACAACAGGGAGAGATCGATATCGCCGTGCGTGACGGTGTAAACCGGGGCGCGGGCGTTGATGCGCGCTAAGCGTTCACGCAGTTTTTCGCTAACTCCCGCCACGTCGGTTTTGGTTAACAGGATGCGGTCGGCATAACCGACCTGCGACTGGGCGATGGTGAACTGGTTCATCTGCCCGTCGGCGTGTACCGCATCGACCAGCGAAATCACGCCGTCCAGCAGGTAGCGCTGGCAAATCACGTCATGGGAGAAAAAGGTCTGAATAATCGGGCCGGGGTCGGCCATGCCGGTACACTCAATCACCAGACGGTCGAAATGGATGTTGCCCTGGTCGAGATTGTCGAGCAGGTCTAACAGCGCGTCTTCCAGTTCACTGGAGCGGGTGCAGCAAATGCAGCCGTTAGTCAGGGTTTTGATCTGGGTGGCGCGGTCGCCAATCAGCTGATCGTCAACGGAAACTTCGCCGAATTCGTTTTCGATAACGGCAATCTTGTAGCCGTGCTTTTCGTTAAGAATGTGGCGCAGCAGGGTGGTTTTACCCGCGCCGAGAAAACCGGTGAGTAGGGTAACTGCAATCGGGGTCATCAGTGCCTCCATTAACAGCAGCGCATGCCGCCTTTTCCGTCGCCGCCGTAACGTGCCTGCTGGCGCTCGCGGAAGAATTCTTCATAGCTCATGTACGGCTTGTCTGGATGGTTGGTTTGCATATGCTCGACATAGTTGTCGTAGTCTGGAATGCCAATCAACATCTTCGCCGCCTGGCCGAGATATTTTTTTGCCTGACCTAAGTTACCAAACATTTTCTCATCCAGATATGAATAAAGCCCAGCGAACCGGGCGTTGGTTTTGCCGGATGGCGGCTTGCGCCTTATCCGGCCTACGTTAACTGCATTTTGTAGGCCGGGTAAGCGTAGCGCCACCCGGCATCCGATTAATGGTGTGAAGAGGTCTTCACGCCGCCTTCCGGCACCGGTACATACGGCGTCTCTTTATCGGTACGACCGTTGATGGTGCGGGCTTTCTGCCAGGTACGGAACCCATAGAAGATGATGCTGTACACCACTACCAGGAACAGAATACTCAGGCCTGCGTTGGTGTAGTTGTTCACGACGATGTGGTTCATATTGGCAATTTGCTGCGCGGTCAGTTCGCTGCCGTTGGCAATCTTCTCTTTGTACTGGTTAGCCATGTAGAAGAAGCCTTCCATCTGCGGGTTGGTGCTGAACAGTTTCAGACCCAGCGCCCAGGTGGTGCAGATCAGCAGCCATACTGCCGGGATAACGGTAACCCAGATGTATTTGGTGCGCTGCATTTTAACCAGTACCACGGTACCCAGAACCAGCGCCACGGCGGCCAGCATCTGGTTGGAGATACCGAACAGCGGCCACAGGCTCTTAACGCCGCCCAGCGGATCAACCACGCCCTGATACAGCAGGTAGCCCCACAGACCGACGCAACCCGCAGTACCGATGACGCCAGCAACCAGAGAGTCGGTTTTCTTCAGGAACGGGACGAAGTTACCCAGCAGATCCTGCAACATAAAGCGGCCGGAGCGGGTGCCTGCATCCAGCGCGGTCAGGATGAACAGCGCTTCGAACAGAATACCGAAGTGATACCAGAAGCCCATGTCAGCCATCGGCAACACTTTGTGGAATACGTGAGCGATACCGACCGCCAGCGTCGGTGCGCCACCTGCGCGGTTCAGTACCGACGGTTCGCCGATGTCTTTCGCGGTTTGCAGGATCTGCTCAGGCGAAATCACAAAGCCCCAGGAGCTGACGGTTGCCGCCGCGTGTGCGGTGACGTCTTTCAGTTGCGCCATAATCAGCGGCGCGTTCTCGCCACCCATTTCGTGCAGGTTCGGCATGGTAATACCGAGGCCCGCCGGTGGGGTGTTCATCGCGAAGTAGAGACCCGGTTCGATGATAGACGCCGCAACCAGCGCCATGATCGCCACGAAGGACTCCATCAGCATTGCGCCATAGCCGATGAAACGCGCGTCGGTTTCACAAGCCAGCAGTTTCGGCGTCGTACCGGAAGAGATCAGCGCGTGGAAGCCAGATACCGCGCCACAGGCGATGGTGATGAACAGGAACGGGAACAGCGCGCCTTTCCACAGCGGGCCGGTACCGTCGATGTACTGGGTCATCGCTGGCATTTTCAGCTCTGGGTTGAGGATCAGAATCCCCAGCGCCAGACCGACGATAACGCCGATTTTCAGGAAGGTTGCCAGATAGTCGCGCGGGGCGAGGATCAGCCATACCGGCAGCAGTGCGGAAATAAACGCGTAACCGATCAGCGCGAAGGTAATGGTGGTGTCTTTAAAGGTCAGCGCCGGGCCCCAGTACGGGTCGTGCGCAATCACGCCGCCGAAGTAAATAGAGGCAACCAGCAGCACGATGCCAATAACGGAGACTTCACCCACACGTCCCGGACGCAGGAAGCGCATGTAGATCCCCATAAACAGCGCGATAGGTACGGTTGAGCAAACGGTGAAGACGCCCCACGGGCTTTCGGCCAGCGCTTTTACCACGATCAGCGCCAGTACCGCGAGGATGATGATCATGATTAAGAAGCAGCCAAACAGGGCGATGGTGCCCGGCACCGGGCCCATCTCTTCTTTGATCATCTCACCGAGAGACGCGCCGTTACGGCGGGAAGAGATAAACAGCACCATGAAGTCCTGTACCGCACCGGCCAGCACTACGCCCGCCAGCAGCCACAGCGTACCCGGCAGGTAGCCCATTTGCGCGGCCAGAACCGGGCCGACCAGCGGACCGGCGCCAGCGATAGCGGCAAAGTGGTGACCAAACAGTACGTAACGGTTTGTCGGGACGTAGTTCAGGCCGTCGTTATTAATGACCGCAGGCGTAGCACGCGTTGGGTCGAGTTTCATCACCTTCTGGGCGATGTACAGGCTGTAGTAGCGATAAGCCACCAGATAAACAGAGACGGAAGCGACCACGATCCACAGGGCGCTGACGTGCTCACCTCTGCGTAAGGCGACGACCGAGAGGCAGAATGCACCGATGATTCCAAGAATCACCCAGGGTATGTGCTTGAATATCTTTTTCGTATCCATAGTAAAACCTGGTTTTTAAGATTAATAATTGGCCGAAGCCGTTGGGTTTGAGTCTGTGTTTGAGGAGGTAAATTGACTGCTATGCTGAGGTGATCCTGCCAGAGATACGCGCGCGTAAAGTAAGGTAAATAAGTGAGTGGTTATATGTGGGCTTAAGCGGTCAGGAGTGTCAGTGAGTGGTTTTTCCGACGGCGGGATGCGGTCATTTATGTGATTGAGATCACTAATTAAAATCCAGCATTTCTTTTTCGTCGATCGTGAACGGAGAATCATTCGTGCTGATATCGTCCCAACCAGTACGAATTCGGTAAAGTTTTCCCTTTCCAGGCCGAAAATTCTGGTATCTGTCTAGCGGAAAGAGAAAACATGTTAAAACGAATCAAGATTGTGACCAGCTTGCTGCTGGTCCTGGCAATATTTGGCCTTTTACAACTCACCTCAGGCGGTTTGTTCTTTAACTCATTGAAGAATGACAAAGAGAACTTCACCGTTCTGCAAACCATTCGTCAGCAACAGTCCACGCTGAACGCCAGCTGGGTTGCGCTGCTGCAAACGCGAAACACCCTGAACCGGGCGGGTATCCGTTACATGATGGATCAGAACAATATTGGCAGCGGTGCGACCGTTACCGATCTGATGCAAATTGCGACGACCTCTCTGAAACTGGCGGAAAAACACTGGGCTGAGTACGAGGCGTTGCCTCGCGATCCGCGCCAGAGTGAAACGGCGGCAGTGGAGATCAAGCGTAACTACGATATCTACCATAATGCGCTGGCGGAGCTGATCCAGCTGTTGGGCGCAGGTAAGATCAACGACTTCTTCGATCAGCCCACTCAGGGTTATCAGGACGGTTTTGAGAAGCAGTATGTTAACTACATGCAGCAGAACGATCGTCTGTATGACATTGCGGTAGAAGATAATAACCGTTCATACAGCCAGGCGATGTGGGTACTGGCGAGCGTGTTAATCGTTGTGCTGCTGGTGATCGTCGCCGTCTGGTTCGGCATTAAGCTCTCCCTGATCGCGCCGATGAACCGTCTGATCGAAAGTATTCGTCATATTGCGAACGGCGATCTGGTGAAACGCATTGATGTGGAAGGCTCTAACGAAATGGGACAACTGGCGCAGAGCCTGCGTCATATGCAGGGCGAGCTGGTTCGTACCGTCGGTGATGTGCGTAACGGCGCGAATGCGATTTACAGCGGCGCCAGCGAAATCGCGATGGGCAACAACGATCTCTCTTCCCGTACTGAACAGCAGGCCGCCTCTCTGGAAGAGACCGCCGCCAGCATGGAAGAGCTGACCGCCACGGTGAAACAGAACGCCGAGAACGCGCGTCAGGCCAGCCATCTGGCATTGAGCGCGTCTGAAACCGCGCAGAAAGGCGGTAAAGTGGTGGATAATGTCGTGCAAACGATGCGTGATATTGCTTCCAGTTCGCAGAAAATTGCCGACATCATCAGTGTGATCGACGGTATTGCTTTCCAGACCAACATCCTGGCGCTGAACGCGGCGGTAGAAGCGGCGCGTGCGGGTGAACAGGGTCGTGGTTTTGCCGTGGTAGCGGGTGAAGTTCGCAACCTGGCGCAACGCAGTGCGCAGGCGGCGCGTGAGATCAAGAGCCTGATTGAAGACTCCGTCAGCCGTGTGGATGTGGGCTCAACGCTGGTCGAAAGCGCCGGTGAAACGATGGATGAAATCGTGAACGCGGTGACGCGTGTGACCGATATCATGGGGGAAATCGCCTCGGCATCTGATGAGCAAAGCCGTGGTATTGACCAGGTTGGCCTGGCGGTAGCGGAGATGGATCGCGTTACCCAGCAGAACGCCTCGCTGGTGGAAGAGTCTGCCGCCGCCGCTGCCGCGCTGGAAGAGCAGGCCAGCCGCTTGACGCAGGCCGTTGCCGTATTCCGCATTCAGCAGGAACAGCAGCGTGCGCGTGATGCCGCAGCGGTGAAACCGGCTTCTGCGTCTGTACTGCCGCGTAAAGCAGCCGTCGCGGATAGCGGCGATAACTGGGAAACCTTCTAAGCCGTCATGCCGGATGGCGCTGGCGCTTATCTGGCCTACGGGTAAGGAGCTGCTGTGATGCCGGATGGCGCTGGCGCTTATCCGGCCTACGGGTAGGAGGCTGCTGTGTTGCCGGATGGCGCTGGCGCTTATCCGGCCTACGGGTAGGGAGCTGCTGTGATGCCGGATGGCGCTGGCGCTTATCCGGCCTACGGGCAGGGAGCTGCTGTGATGCCGGATGAATCCGGCATACGGTATGGATGCGGTGCTTGTAGGCCCGATAAGGCGACAGCCGCCATCGGGCGCTTCAGACCAGCCTCAGGCGCATGGCGCAGCGTGATTCATACGCCAGACCGTGCGCCGCTTCTTCCTCTCGCTTTTGACGTAACCCTGGCGACAGGTGCTCATCATCCAGCACCACAAATCCCATTCGCGCATAGAGCGGCGCATTCCACGCCACATCCCGAAAGGTGGTAAGCGTCAGCGCGTCAAAACCGCCGCTGCGCGCCTGCTCCGCGACGTACGCAATCAGTTGACGACCAATGCCTTTCCCCTGCCATTCACACAGCAGAGACACCTCGGCGATAAACAGCGATGAATCCAGCGCCTCGGCCAGTAAAAAACCGACAGGACGCTCATCGGCCAGCGCCAGCCAGCTTAATCCTTTTGCGGCGTGTTCCCGGTGTTGTTCAACTGAAATAACAGGGCCGTCGGCTATCCATGCCAGCGCAGGCACGTCCCGAAAGCGTTGACCCGCAGAACGTTCAATGGCGGGCATGACGGTGATATCAGCCAGCGTGGTAGGGCGAAAAGTCATCTTCATGCGGGGAGTATAGCGTGGATTGCGCAGACCCGATAAACGTTGTGTTATCGGGCCTGTACTAAGTTTAGCCTTCGGCATTCACCACTTTAATCTCAACCATCCCAATACCGAGCTTACGCGGGGAGTGGCCGAGAATATTGCCTTCATTGGTCGATACCGGGTCGGGCGGCACAATCACCAGCGTACTGGCATTTGACGGGTTATCAAAATGCAGCGTTGTTGTGGTGACTTCGTTTTCTAACACCAGCGTCTGTTCTTCCTTGCCTACGCGAACAGGAATAGGGCGATTAGCATTCGCGCCAAAGGCTTTGGCGGTGATCACCAGATCGAATTTCTTCGGTAACGGCGTGTTGTATTCAATCTTCACTTCATCACCCAGTTGCGCATTAGACCAGCGCCCCCACGATTCCGGTCGTGAAATCCCGCTGAACTGTTTCACCTCTTCCGGCGCGCCAGCCACGTTAAAGATAAAACTGTCGGCTTTGTAACGAATATCGTTATCGACGATTTTCAACGTATCAACGTTGCCTTTGTAACGTTCCATATCGATAACCGTATCTTTAAACGCCGTTTTGCCTTTCCACTGTGCTTTATCGACGTGCTGGACGCTTTGTTGCCCGCCCAGTTGCCCTTGTGAAACGCACCAGTCGGTGGAGAGCGCCAGCTCCGGCGCCCACAGCTGCGCCATTTTGTAGCAGCGATCGACCCAGACGAAGTTATCGCGCGGGGCAAAATTAGCCAACTGGAAACGCAGCGGGGCGGAGTATTCACTTTCCGGCAGCGGTTCGACGCGCTTATCCGACACCCGCAACAGCAGCGGCAGGCGGAAGTGGCTCCCTGAGAAAGCGATCATGTCTTTATCCCGATCGACGGTAAAATCCTTCATCTCTTTCGGGAAGTTCCACAGGCGAATAATGTCCGGCTTCATCGCCAGGATCTTCTCTTTGCTGTTCAGGAAGACTTCCGACAGCGACTGACCGGAGAGGCTGCTGCGCCCCAGGCCGATAAAGTTATCCCCGCCCAGAATATCCAGCACGGTCGCGCCGTTATCCATCGTGTTGCGTTTCACCGCCAGCGTATCCTGCTGAGGCTGGTCGCCGCGCAGCACGAAGAACAGGTTGTTGCGATCCTGTTTGTTCAGGTACTTCCACGCGGTGTTGTTCATCGCCAGATGGTCGGAGGAAACCACGATGACGGTATTTTTAAACCACGGCGATGCTTTGATTTTATTGATAAATTCGGCGATGTTCTCCTGGCTGCAACTGACGGCACTAAAGGACTGGTTCGGCTTACCGTCGAAGTCGTAACGCTTGCGGTTACAGGTGCGTGAGATAAACCCGTCCGGGTGGTGAGTATCCACCGTCAGCGTAAACAGCGAGAAACGCTGGCCGGAGCGAGAGAGTTCTTCAAACTTTTTCCATGCCTCGTCGAGCACCGTATCGTCGTAAAAGCCCCAGTCGTTACGGTAGCTCGGGTCTGCCACCACGGTTTTTAACTCTTCCGCACCATACAGGTGGTCGAAACCGTGGGATTTGAGGAACACGTCTTTTCCGGCGAAACGCAGATTTGCGCCCTGCACAAAATAGTTCTGATAGCCGGAGTTTTTCAGGATATCGCCCAGACAGATATTCTGCGGGAAGAAGCTGGATACGGAAGCCGACGCGTTGCCTTCAAACGGCGCAAACAGCGGGATGCCGCACTGCGAGGCGACCATTCCGGCGATGGTGTAATCTGTGCCCGGCAATTGCATGGTGTGGCTGAAATCCAGCCCTTCGTTTTTCAGCGCGCCGAGTTCCGGCGTGAGATCCGGGAAGGCATCGTTATCAAAATAGGTGCGCTCCAGGCTTTCACCGTAGATATAGACCAGGTTGAGCTGCGGATTCGGGATCGTTTTCGACGGCTCTTTGTAATAAGCCGGGAAGTCCGGGTCGCCATCGCGCGACTGGGATTTGACCAGTTCGGAGATCTGGCGAAATGCCGGGCTGGCATCCACCGATCCCAGCGCCAGTAAGAGCGCCAGCAGGCTGTAGCCAAAATGGTGAGGATGGTGGCGACGCCTGCGCAGAACCCAGCCTAACGCGCCAAATACGGCGGCCAGCGCAAGTACGATACCGGCGCCGGGCAGAATATATTTGCTGACGCCGGCACCCGTCAGGCTGTTGGTCAGCGTGTAGAGAACCGCATCGTTAATGCCGTCACCGGTAAAGTAATCACTGGCATAGAGCGTAATATTTAAGACAACAAAAAGCCCAAGTACCGCTAAAATGGCGGCAAACCACCAGGTGTTGCGACCCGCTTTCCACGCATAAATCAGCACGGACGCGAGAAACAGGGCGATGGAAAGTAACTCAGACAACTGATGATCCTCAATAAACCCGCATTCGGCAGGCGGCGTAATCTCTTTTCAGGACATACAATGTAATGGCGATGTCATATTGCTGCAATTATGGTGACATTAAAATGTGCAGTGATTAAGAATTGGTTTAGAACCTGGCTTTTTTGATCGTCGTCACTTCCCGTGATGCGGGGAAGGCGAGACAGAGAGAAGTAGAAAGAGAGAGGTCAGGCCGCGCTCAACGCTAAACGGTTGAAACGCGGCATGTTGGCGCATCAGGAAATGAAGTTCATCCCCTGTTTTAACACCAGGTCGCAGGCTTTGGTTTTCACTTTTTCCGCCAGCGGCGTGCTGCCAATGTTATCCAGACTAAGCTGTTCGCCATTTTGGGTATTCAGCAGACCCTGAATGCCATCCAGATAATTGGTGTCCTGCTTCTGTTCGGCGGCGCCAAGTCCCAGTTTATCCAGCACCTGGTTTTTAACGTTTTCCGCATCGGTAACAGAAGTCAGTTTCTGTTTCGCGCAATACTGCAAAATACCTGCCGCGTTGTTCATGTTATCAGCGCTTAATGCCTGATTGCCGCCATTCAGCAGGCTGGTCAGAGAAGACAGCGACATGCCGCCCTGCTGTGAAGAGCTGCTTTGTTTGCTCAGTTCGCTGGCGGCGCTGGAGAGAGAATCCTGCCAGGACGCGGCGAAAGCGCTGGTGGCGATAAACGCGCTGGCGGCAACCGCGCAGCACAGAAGACGTTTTGTGGTTTTCATCGTTATGACTCGTGTGTGTGTACTTTTCGTCGCAGTATAGCGCTTGCCTGGGTCGGAATGGTCTTAATACTCTTTGCCGGTGACGCGGCTACGGTAGCTTTCCCAGTTGAAGATCACCCACAGACTGTTTCCCAGACGCATACGATCCATTACGCGCTCGCCAAGAAGTTTGGTCATCTCATCCATATTGCTGTTGGTTAACATCCCGGTAGGGCGTTTGGATGATGAGCGGCGATCGACGATCTGGTTGATGATCACTTTTTCATAGCGGGATTCGGTCTGCATGCCGATCTCGTCGATCACCAGCAGATCCACATTGCTGAGATCGTTGAGCAACTGCTCTTCGCTGGTTTCGCGATTGCTAAAGGTGCCTTTCATCGCGGACATAATATCGGCGACGGTAATGATCAAAACCGATTTTCCGCGCAGCAGCAGTTCATTGCAGATTGCCGCCGCGAGATGGTTTTTCCCGGTGCCGGGTTTGCCCGAAAAGATAAAGCTGGCGATGTTGCCGTCGAACTCTTCGACGTACTGCCGCGCTTTGCTCAGCGCGTTCATCTGCCCGTCGTTCTCAACACGATAGTTATCAAACGAGCAGTTTTGATGCAGCGGACGGATGCCGGAACGGTTGAACGTGCGCTGCATTTTCATCGCCCGGTTTTCACGCGCCAGCGCTGCCGCACGCATTTCGCCTTGCTCTTTCTGCCATGCCAGCAGTTCTTCGCCCGTTTTGAATGCAGGCTCAACATTTGCTGGCATCATTTTTTGCAGACGTTTCATCAGGTCGCCAACGTTTTTCATCGTTACCCTCGAAAACCAGGTGGAATATGGTCGTCAGGTTCGCTGACGTTGTTCACATCACGTTTCGGCATACCGCCGTTACTGGCCCGGCTGATTTGCACGCTGCGCGCCAGCTTTTGCTGCCACTGGATGTGGTGAAAAATCTTACCTTCCGCTTGCCAGTAAGCCACAAACGAGGCCAGCTCTTCGGCGGTGACGGGTTCCCTTAGCGCGACGCCCCACAGCGCGGCCTGCCGCTGAAAGTCAGCATCCGGCTGCCAGTCTGCGTACATGGCGAATTTCCCCAGCGGAACAGCCACAGGCGCGGCCTGGGAGTCTTCGTAGAGTTGAGCATCCAGTGTGACATCGCTTCCCGGGCGCGATAACTTTTCCTCCAGTGCCAGCAGTTCCGCCAGACGTGCCGGCGTCACGGCATAAAACGCGGGCGCGTTATTGGCGAAGACCGCCACCGCGCCGCTTGCCGATTTTGCCAGCACCGCGTTGTGATCGTGTAATAAGGCGTCAATACCGATGACGTCCGGGGTCAAAATTCTGGAAGACATAATGTTTCTCAACAGGGAACCACAACCGAGAAGGAATACTGTTTTTATAGTAACACACAGACGGGAGATATCGGCAGGGTGAGGGAACGCAGCCTCACCCTGCCTGAGCGCAGGGAGAAAAGCATCACACCCGTGGGCGTTTGCGATACAGCCACAGACCGGGAACGGAAAGCCCGATGGAAAGCGCGCCGACAATAGAGGAGGCTTTCAGGAAATTGGTCAGCAATGTGATCATCAACGGTTCGCTGTAGCCAAAGTGGCTGATTTTGACGGCGGATATCATTGCCGTATAGGCGGATATCCCCGGAAACATCGGGATGACTGCCGCGACGGTAAAGACTTTGGGGTGCGCCAGATACCAGCGCGACCACTGAATGCCGATGCTCCCTACCAGCAGCGAGGCCATAAATGTCGACCATTCGATATTAAACCCGGCGGTCATCATCACCATGCGTGAGCCGTGGCCCAGCGCGCCGAGCAACGCACACCAGGGGAGCGCCCGGTGCGGCACGTTGAACACCATCGCAAAGCCCACTGCCGGGATTGCGGAGAGAATCATGTCCTGCATCAGCGCCAGAAGAAAATCGATTACACCCATCCGCGTAGCCCCCACAGCGTCATCGACATCACCACGCCGACGCACGTCGCCAGCGTTAACAGACTGGCAATCGCCCAGCGTGCCAGACCGGTATTAATGTGGCCCTTAAACATATCCGCAACGGAATTAATCAGCGGAAACCCCGGCACCAGCAGTAAGACGCTGGCGGCCATGGCGATGGTCGGGGTATGGCTGAAAGTGGGCAAGCGAAGCAAAAGGCCGGAAATGGTGGTGGCGACAAAAGCGGTGATGCAAAAGTTGATTTGTGGGTGTAAATGCCGGTGCGCCAGCATCTGGCGAATATACATCGCCACCATGCTGGCGAAAAAGGTGATCACCGCGCCATCCCATCCGCCGTTATTCAGTTTGCAGAAACAGGCGCAGGAAAGCCCGACCATCAGCGACACCAGCCACCGCGGGTAGCGCAACGGTCTGAGCTGGCTAAAGCGCTTCTCTACGCCTTTTATATCCAGCAAATTATGTTCGGCCAGGATGACAATATGCTGCACCTCCGTGACAACGTGCATATTAATACCGCGATCCTGGTTCTTACGTGTCGATGTCAGACACTGCCCATCTTTAATGGTGGTGAGAACGATAGCGTTGGAGGAGATGGCGCTTTCCACGCTGTCCATCCCTAACGCCAGCCCCAGGCGGGTGGAGAGTTCATCAACCAGCGCGCTCTCTGCGCCGTGTTGCAGTAAAAAAAGCCCGCATTGAATACATAACCGTGTAACCGTTCGCTGTAACGACTGCTCTGTTTGCATGACTCGCCCTGACTGAAAAGACGCGTTGCGTACCATCTGAATGACGAAAGTCTTCTTTGTATCATGAAGCCCGACCCTTTTGGCTCTGGCTAAGATCAATTTTGTGATGAAAAAAGAGGCAGGATGCCAGACAATCAGTCGCTGAATGTCATAATTGCAGTATATTGAATGCCTTACGTCGGACGTGAATGACAGGGAATGAAGTATCGTCTGTAACCTCTGAAATTAATGAGACGATATTCTTTTCTTGTGCTTCCTGAAAGCATAACTATCTGATGCGAAACATAGCGTGAGTTTATTAAATTCCCCTTGCATATGTTAGAAATGCTAATGATCTAATTTAGTTAATTTAATTGTACCGCAATTATTTTTAGCGGTAATTATGCAATAATAGTTTGGTGATTTTATACTATGCGGATCATTGTATAGAGTCGTTATTGCTATAACATTTCAAATAAAAGCCAAGGATAAACAATTCACTTCGTCTATTACCACGTCTGTTTTTCTCATTAATTATATTATTTATTAATGAGTGAACAGGAGGGGAGACCTGTGGATATGGAGGAGATATGTTGCCAGGATGCCGCAAAAACATAATTATTATCAGTAAAATACCTGTTATACAGACGGGGTTAAAAGAGGTGGTGCAGGGCCATTTCCCTGCTTATGAACTGATGTACTGCCGTTCCGTAGAAGAACTGACATTAATGCAGCTGCGCCGCTCCGATGTAGTGATTACGGATTTAACGGGAGAATGTAAACATCCCCGCGCTGTCTGCGAGCAATTTTACGCTTTATTATCTCAATACCATGATATTCACTGGATATTTCTTGTTTCCCGTGCGTTTTACTCACAGGCGATTGAGCTTCTGATGAGCCCCTTCAGTACGTTGCTGTCTGACGTTGAACCGGTTGAGAATCTGGTAAACGTGATTGAAGCAGGCAATGCCCATACGGACAGGATCAGTAAGACGCTGCTATCTCCCGCTCTGCCAGACGTCTCGAGTTTTGGCCATCGTCCGGTTGTTCTTACGCTGTCGGAACGGAAAGTGTTACGGCTTCTGGGTAAGGGTTGGGGGATTAATCAGATAGCGATGTTGCTTAAGAAGAGTAATAAAACGATTAGCGCGCAGAAAAACAGTGCGATGCGGCGTCTGTCAATACACAGCAATGCTGAGATGTATGCCTGGATAAACAGTTCTCAGGGAGCAAGAGAATTGAATTTACCTTCAGTTTATGGAGATGCTACTGAATGGAAAACAGAATTGCCAAGGGAAATGTCGCACTCATAGAGAAGTGCGTAATGAGCAGTATTGGAATGAAGAGTTTATTTGACGCGTTTCCTGATTGCCAATATAAACTTCATATTTTTCCAACTCAATCTGCTTTCCAGAAAGCGATGTTAAGTACTCCCTTTTCCGTCGTTATTTTTTCACTTTCTGCGATGCGGGAAGATCGCCGGATGGGGCTGGCTTATCTGGCGGAACTGGCTGTGAATTTTCCTCGTGTGCGCCGACTGGTCATCGCGGATGATGATGCGGAAGCCCGGTTAATTGATTCGCTGTCGCCTTCGCCGTTAGATGGGGTCTTAAGTAAAGCGTCGTCACTGACCAGTTTGCAGGAAAAGCTCTTTTTATTATTGAACAGTAAGCGAGAGGTGACGGAACACACTCTGAACCTCTGGTATCTCAATCAGAGCCGAATGATAAGCCCCACTGAGCGTGAAATTCTGCGTTTTATGTCGAATGGTTATTCGATGCCACAGATAGCCGTCCAGCTGGAACGCAATATCAAGACGATTCGCGCCCATAAATTTAATGTGATGTCTAAACTGGGCGTCAGCTCAGATGCCGGATTGCTTGATGCGGCGGATATCCTGCTGTCTCTGCGCGCCGAAAAGCCGGGTCGCTTATCCGCGTAATTCTGTAGTCGCTCTGTATTTACAGGTTGCTTGTGCCGGGTTTATCGCCCGGGCACAAATAGCATCACTGGCACACATCAATCCAGGTTGCTGAAGTGAGTTCTGCCATTCTGTCGGGGGAAATTCGGACTGCACTGTGCGTTGCCCCTGCTGCTGGTAAGACTTCAGCATAATGTTTTAATGAGACGTCGCAATAGACGGGCAGAGGCGTTTCCAGCCCGAAAGGGCAGACACCGCCGACCGGGTGCCCTGTGGCGATCACTACTTCATCGCTGCTGAGCATTCGCGCTTTTGCGCCAAACGTGCTCTTGAGTTTCTTATTATCCAGGCGAGCATCGCCTTTGGCGACAACCAGAATAATGTCGTCTTTCACCTTAAGCGAAAGCGTTTTCGCTATCTGTCCTGGCGCGACATTGTGCGCTTTCGCTGCCAGTTCCACCGTCGCCGTACTCTGATTTAATTCGATGATTTCAATATCCGGGGCACGTTCGGCCAGAAACTGCCGTACCGATTGCAGACTCATTCTTTTCTCCTGACGCTGTATTAGCAGTCCTGTTTTTCAGAAAACCGCGTGGCGTAATTTGTCATAAGGAAAGCGCCACTGTAAATAATTTATGTAATAAACCAGCAGCATGAGCGATTTTTCGATCGTCTTCACATTCACGGAAACCGGTTACAGTAACCGGTTGCAGTCCGGCGGGCGGGGATTAATACTGAACCTGTCACTTCCTCTGTATCACATAATAAGAGCCATTTATGAAACTTCATTCTCTCTGCTGTATCGCTGGTGTTCTCCCCGGCGCGGTCGCGAAAAGTAGTAATGGACCCTTACACGGCGGTGCTGCTGCCAGCACGTCTATGTTGTTTTGACTGACAGGAGAACGCTATGTCTACCAACCATGCTGTGTTTAATGTGATTTTTCGGTTTGTCGAAAACTACGTAAGTCCCGTTGCCGGACGTATTTCCTCACAACGTCATGTTATGGCAATTCGTGATGGCTTCATTTCGGCAATGCCGTTTATGATTGTCGGCTCCTTCCTGCTGGTTTTCGCCTATCCTCCTTTCTCACCGGACACCACCTGGGGATTTGCCCGTGGCTGGCTGGCGCTGGCGAAACAGTTTGAAAGCCAGATTTTGACGCCGTTTGATATGACGATGGGGATCATGTCCATCTATATCTGTGCGGCCATTGCCTATAACCTGGGCAAACACTATGTTAAATCGCATCAGTTAGATCCGTTTATGTGCGCCATGCTCTCGATCATGGCCTTCTTGCTGGTTGCCGCGCCGAAAACAAACGGCACTATGCCAGTTGACAGCCTGGGAGGAACGGGGATTTTTACCGCGATTCTGGTGGCGATTTACTGTGTTGAAATGATGCGCTTCCTGAAGGCGCATAACATTGGCATTCGCCTGCCCGACCAGGTGCCGCCGATGATCAAGAACTCCTTTGATCTGCTGATCCCGGTGCTGGTGGTGGTTCTGACCTTGTATCCGCTGAGCCTGGCGATCCAGTCGCAGTTCGATATGCTGATCCCACAGGCGATCATGGCGATCTTTAAACCGCTGGTTTCCGCTGCGGATTCGTTGCCCGCTATTTTGCTGGCGGTGCTGATTGGGCATCTACTGTGGTTTGCGGGGATTCACGGAGCGGCGATTGTCTCCGGGATGCTGCAAATGTTCTGGCTGACCAATCTCGGTATGAACCAGACCGCGTTGGCGCAGGGGGCGCCGTTGCCGCACATTTTCATGGAAGCCTTCTGGACTTTCTTCATCGTCATTGGCGGTTCTGGCGCCACGATGGGGCTGGTGATTTGTTATTTACGCAGCCGTTCCGTACATTTGCGCTCTATTGGCCGCTTAAGCGTCGTGCCGAGTATCTTTAATATCAACGAACCGGTTATTTTCGGGACGCCGATTGTGATGAACCCGGTGTTCTTTATCCCGTTCCTGCTGGCGCCAATGGTGAATGCCGTGCTGGCGTGGGCGGCGATGAAACTGGATCTGATTGGGCGGGTGATTTCCGTGGTGCCGTGGACTGCGCCCGCACCGGTTGGCGCTGCGTGGGCACTGGGCTGGGACTACCGTGCGGCGATCCTGGTGGTCATACTGGCGCTGGTGTCCGCCATCATATACTTCCCGTTCTTTAAGGTTTATGAGAAGCAGCTTCTGGCGCAAGAGGCAGAAGAGGCCGGGCGTGCAGAAGAGGAGAGTCAGCAGATGGCCTGACGTGTTGAACAAGGCGCTGCGGCGCCTTGTTTATTTCAGCGTACAGTCACCGCATTGCTGAACGTCTGGCAACCGGTAGCGTTGACAGCAGGTTCGGCGCACCAGCAGACCTTCACGAGGGACGACGGTACGCCACAGCGGGTTATCCTGACCGCTGGAAAGTTGCTTTTCGAAGAAGCAGCTCTGGCGCAGCGTTGCCAGCAAGGCTTCGCCAAGTAGCGGTTTCATTTCGGTCAGATACCAGTTGATCAGATACCCGGTGTTACTCCAGATAAGCTTACCGTTAATATCGCCGGTTGATTCCAGTGCCTGAACGACCGGCATCAGCGCAGAGACGATCAGCGTTTCCATTCTCTGTTGAGGAGAATGCGCGGTTGCCCGCTCGTCCTGATGCACATCAACCCAAAAACAGGCTGCGCGTCCGGTTTCGTGAAACTCAACGTGCATGTGCTCGGGCGAAACGTCAATGGCCCTTTCCTGGGTGAGCAGGGCAAGCATCAGAGGCGGTACCATCAGACCGATATACCATTGCGCCCAAAGCGAAATGAGCGGCTTATTTTCGCGTGGTTGCGTCGGTTGATGACGATAAATATGGTCGGAATAGATAGCCAGCAGGGAGCGCATCGTACCCGGTCGAGCCCACTGCGCCAGCGTCATGGCGCCCGTTGGGTGCGGTTCGTCCAGCCGAATAAAATCAAGCAGATGTTCGCGCGTCCGGGTTATCGTTTCACGCACGGCTTCAGCCAGCGAGGGCATCTCAGGCTGGAGATGGGCTCGCCAGGTGACATCTTCAATGATCGGTGCGGAACGGTAAGGCATAGCGCTGTATATAAGGATAGTAATCTAAATGATAATGATTGCTAATCCTAATGATAGCGATAGTCGATGGCAAGCGCTTTGTCGTGACGCTGTGCGCGGTAGCACGATGATATCGCCCTGTGTCAGACCGTACGCAGTTCGTCACTCGCAAGAATGTTGTTGCGCCCCAGGTTTTTGGCCTCATACAGCGCTTTATCTGCCTTGACGATTGCAGCCTCCATGTCCTGACCCAGTAGCGGCGCGATGCCAACGCTGATGGTGACATTGGTCGCCACGCTGACATTAAACATATGTGGGATTTTGAGATCGTAGACCTTCTGGCGAATACGTTCGGCGGTCGTGCGCGCCTCCTGTGGATCGGTCGCGGTCAGCAGGACCATAAACTCTTCGCCGCCAAAACGGGTGACAATATCCCGGGAACGGACAGCGTCACGAATCGCGGCTGAAACGCGAATGAGAGCCTGGTCGCCCATCATGTGCCCATAGTGATCGTTATAAGCTTTGAAGTGATCGATATCCAGCAGCAATACGTAGTGTTCTTCGTGCGTTTCCAGAGCAAGGAGCGTATTCAGCTTATTTTGCAGGCCGCGGCGATTATACAGGCCAGTCAAAGGGTCGAGCATACTCAGCCCGTTCAGCGTTTCTCTCTCTTCCAGCAGTTTGTACATCAGCTGTTGAGCGAAATCGTCATAGCGTTTTTGAATAACATGCTGGATGGCAATGCCCGCCATCGGGAGCGCCATGAGATAAATAATCCGTATGCCGTGTTCGCTGCCATTAAGCCACAGGCAGGCCAGAACGGAAGGCAATGAATGGAACGTAAACGCAATGATATTATTAGCAAAGGCGATGGAGCCAATAAATAACACGCAGAGAAGGGCGATGAGTAGAAAAGTATAATCGCTATGGTTCATAGCATTATATTTCAGTGTGATATGCCAGGCCCACAATATGCCTGATATAACAGAAATAAAGGGGATATTAATCTTTTTATGCGTATATTTTCCGTGCCATATCAGAAGTAACGTACTTGCAACAAAGAGCAGTATTGCCGGGACTGAGACAGCCCTGACCTCATAAAGAGGAAAGACAAGCGTAAACAGCCCGGACACCGCATTGAGAAACAGAAAAAGGCGTAAAGAGAATTGATATTTTTTGGTGCGTAGTGCGCGCCAGGATTGAGCTGTCATATCTGAATGTCGTTATTTATCTATGAATTACGCTGGTTGGGGCCAAAATGAAAAATAACGTGCGGGAAAAAGCCCGCATAAATAAACGTTTTTATTGTTTGTAAGTTAACCACCGCCCAATCTATCACCTTGCTGAATTCATGTCATCAATTGTTAAGACAATCTCATACAAGGAAGTGTGACGAACTGCTGACAAATGAGAAATTTTATCATATGCTATTGGTTATCATTATCGGTATCAGAGGTAAAGCCATGTTGCAGCGTACACTGGGCAGTGGATGGGGGATATTGTTGCCGGGTATTTTTATTACCGGACTGGCGTTTGCCGGCCTCTCCATTGACGCATGGAAGGTACTGATTGTATTAGGATTACTGCTGACTTCGTTGATGCTGTATCACAAACGCTTACGGCATTTCGTCCTGCTGCCGTCATGTGTCGCGCTGATCAGTGGCATGGTGCTGGTTATGATGAATTTGAATCAGGGATGAACAAACAAGACGTAAAACAGAGAAGGGAAATAAGATAATTGGTGCGAGGGGGGGGACTTGAACCCCCACGTCCGTAAGGACACTAACACCTGAAGCTAGCGCGTCTACCAATTCCGCC
>NZ_JAOWFV010000040.1:439562-700605 GCF_030333505.1 Citrobacter sp. CK189
GGGGGGGACTTGAACCCCCACGTCCGTAAGGACACTAACACCTGAAGCTAGCGCGTCTACCAATTCCGCCACCTTCGCATACCATCGATTCTTAAAAAGAATCGCTACCACGGAGGCGCATTCTAGTGGTTTTCAGCTTTTCGTCAATAGTTAATTACGCAGGATGGATTGATTGCTGCAAAAATGGGCGCTAACCGCAGGCCGGATAAGCGAAGTGCCATCCGGCATCCGCAAACCATGCCGGATGGCGGTGCAGGCACCTTATCCGGCCTACGATGACCACTCTACTTCTTCGCCTGGCGCGTCATCACCGTGCGGTAAACTTTAAAGCGCCCGGTTTGCGCAATCACTTCGTGGAAGCCAAACGTTTCATCCAGCACTTTCGGGTAAGGCAGGAAAGCGTTAGCCACGATACGTAACTCACCGCCGCTGTTGAGGTGGCGAACCGCGCCGCGAATCAGCGTCTGCGCGGCATCCAGGCTGGTTTGTATTCCATCGTGGAACGGCGGGTTAGAGATGATCATATCAAAACGCCCTTTTACGTCAGAAAAGACGTTACTGGCGAATACCTCACCCTCAACGCCGTTTGCCGCAAGCGTTGCGCGACTGGCCTCAACGGCAGGCGCGGAAACATCACACAGGGTTAAACGCACTTTTGGCGAGTGGCTGGCTAAGGCCGCAGAGAGCACGCCTGCGCCGCAACCGACATCCAGCACTTTGCCTTTGGTATGTGGCGTCAGCGTGGAAAGCAGCAACTGGCTGCCGACATCCAGACCGTCGCGGCTGAAAACGCCGGGCAGCGTTTTGATGGTCAGATCGTTAATGCGGTACTCGCCCCAGTATTTTTCCGCATCAAAGACAGGCTGTTTTTCCAGACGGCCATGATACAGCCCGCAGCGGCGCGCGCTGTCGATTTTGTTCAGCGGCGCGTAGTCGGCCAGCATTTGCTCTGCGCTGCGAACGCCGCTACGGTTTTCGCCCACCACGAAGATGTCGGTGCCGAGCGGCAGCAGCGACAGGATATTCATCAACTGGAACTGGGCTTCAGGTTTATTTTTCGGCCAGTAGTAGATCAGCGTGTCGCAGTCCGCGACGTCGTCAGCGTGGGCGACCAGGCTAAAGCGCGCCTTCTCGCCCATCAGCTGGCTTAACAGCTGCCAGTGGTGGAATTGTTGCGTATGCACGCGGCTGGCGGCGCTTTCGAAGCGGGCTGGCAGGTCATCCTGCAAATCTCCGGCAAACAGAATACGGCTTTGTTCGAAATCATCACTGTGGCGCAGCAAGACTTCACTTGCCGGGGTAAAAGCAGACATGAAAGGTTCCTCTATTGTTCCTGGCGGCGATTATAGTTGTTTGTTGGCGCAGTTTCGACGAATTTGCTATATTTGCGCCCCTGACAGACAGGAGCGTTTCGCTATGACATCCCGACGAGACTGGCAATTACAGCAACTGGGCATTACCCAGTGGTCGCTGCGTCGCCCTGGCGCGCTACAGGGGGAAATCGCGATTTCCCTTCCGGCGCACGTTCGTCTGGTGGTCGTGGCGGAAGAATTACCGGCGCTGACCGAACCCTTGATGAGCGATATTTTGCGCGCATTGACCGTCAGTCCCGACCAGGTATTACCGTTGACGCCTGACCGCGTCGCCATGCTGCCGGAAGGCAGCCGGTGCAACAGCTGGCGGCTGGGTACTGAAGAGCCTTTGCTGCTGGAAGGCGCTCAGGTGACAAGTCCTGCGTTTAATGAATTACGGGCAAACCCAACGGCACGCGCCGTACTATGGCAACAAATTTGCGCATATGAACACGATTTCTTCCCTCAATCCGACTGATTTACCTGCTGCGTTTCTGATTGAAAAACGCGCCCATGCGTTTCCGTGGAGTGAAAAAACCTTTGCCAGCAATCAGGGCGAACGTTACCTCAACTATCAACTGACGGTCGGCGGAAAGATGGCGGCGTTCGCGATTACGCAGGTGGTGCTGGATGAGGCGACGCTGTTCAATATTGCGGTCGACCCGGATTTTCAGCGTCGGGGGCTGGGGCGAGAACTGCTGGAACATCTGATTGATGAACTGGAAAAACGCGGCGTCCTGACGTTATGGCTGGAGGTGCGCGCCTCAAATGCCGCCGCCATCGCACTCTATGAAAGTTTAGGTTTTAATGAGGCAACGGTGCGCCGTAATTACTACCCGACGGCTGACGGGCGTGAGGACGCGATAATCATGGCATTGCCAATCAGTATGTAAGACAAGGTGGAATGATGAAGTGGGACTGGATTTTCTTTGATGCCGACGAAACGCTGTTTACGTTTGACTCGTTTACCGGCTTGCAGCGGATGTTTCTCGACTATAGCGTCACCTTTACCGCTGAAGATTTTCAGGACTACCAGGCCGTCAATAAACCGCTGTGGGTGGATTATCAGAACGGCGCTATCACTTCGCTTCAGCTTCAGCGCCAGCGCTTTGTCGGCTGGGGCGAGCAGCTGAACGTCCCGCCTGAAGAGTTAAATGATGCGTTTATGAATGCTATGGCGGAGATTTGCGCACCGCTGCCGGGTGCGGTTTCGCTGGTTAACGCCCTGCACGGTAAGGTGAAGATGGGCATCATCACCAACGGATTCACCTCATTGCAGCAAATTCGCCTTGAACGAACAGGGCTTCGCGATCGTTTTGATCTGCTGGTTATTTCTGAAGAAGTGGGCGTGGCAAAGCCCGATCCGCGCATCTTTGATTACGCGCTGGAGCAGGCGGGCAGCCCTGACCGTTCTCGCGTGTTAATGGTCGGCGATACCGCAGAGTCTGATATTCTCGGCGGCATGAACGCCGGGCTTTCCACCTGCTGGTTGAATGCGCACCATCGCGAGCAGCCTGCGGGCATTGAACCGACCTGGACCGTGGCGTCATTAAGCGAACTGGAGCAACTCCTGTGTAAACACTGATTGCCTCCCCCCCGTTGATGGGTAAAATAGCCGCAATTTTTCGTATTCAACATGCGTGGTCAGACGCCGCGCTTACTCAAGAAGATTGAACTATGACGTTGTCTCCTTATTTGCAAGAGGTGGCTAAGCGCCGCACTTTTGCCATTATTTCTCACCCGGATGCCGGTAAAACCACTATCACTGAGAAGGTATTGCTGTTCGGACAGGCTATCCAGACTGCCGGGACGGTAAAAGGCCGTGGCTCCAGCCAGCATGCAAAATCTGACTGGATGGAAATGGAAAAGCAGCGTGGTATTTCTATTACCACGTCGGTAATGCAGTTCCCGTATCATGATTGCCTGGTCAACCTGCTGGACACCCCCGGGCACGAAGACTTCTCGGAAGATACCTACCGCACGCTGACGGCGGTGGACTGCTGTCTGATGGTGATTGACGCGGCAAAAGGCGTCGAAGATCGTACCCGTAAGCTGATGGAAGTAACCCGCCTGCGCGATACGCCGATCCTCACCTTTATGAACAAACTCGACCGTGACATCCGCGACCCGATGGAGCTGCTGGATGAAGTTGAGAACGAGCTGAAAATCGGCTGTGCGCCGATCACCTGGCCGATTGGCTGCGGGAAGTTGTTCAAAGGCGTCTATCACCTTTATAAAGACGAAACTTACCTGTACCAGACCGGTAAAGGCCACACCATTCAGGAAGTGCGCATTGTAAAAGGTCTGGATAACCCGGAACTTGACGCTGCCGTAGGGGAAGACCTGGCGCAGCAGCTGCGCGACGAGCTGGAACTGGTGCAGGGCGCGTCCAACGAGTTCGACCATGAACTGTTCCTGGCAGGTGAAATCACCCCGGTCTTCTTTGGTACAGCGCTGGGTAACTTCGGCGTTGACCATATGCTGGATGGCCTGGTGGAGTGGGCGCCTGCGCCGATGCCGCGCCAGACCGATACCCGGACGGTAGAAGCGAAAGAAGAGAAGTTCACCGGCTTCGTGTTTAAGATTCAGGCCAATATGGACCCAAAACACCGTGACCGCGTGGCGTTTATGCGAGTGGTCTCCGGTAAGTACGAGAAAGGCATGAAAATGCGCCAGGTACGTATCGGCAAAGACGTGGTGATTTCTGATGCGCTGACCTTTATGGCGGGCGACCGTTCTCACGTTGAAGAGGCGTATCCGGGCGATATTCTGGGCCTGCACAACCACGGCACCATTCAGATCGGCGACACCTTCACTCAGGGCGAAATGATGAAGTTCACTGGTATACCGAACTTCGCGCCGGAGCTGTTCCGTCGTATCCGCCTGAAAGATCCGCTGAAGCAAAAACAGCTGCTGAAAGGGCTGGTTCAGCTGTCTGAAGAAGGCGCGGTACAGGTGTTCCGTCCGATCGCCAACAACGATCTGATCGTGGGCGCTGTCGGCGTGTTGCAGTTTGACGTGGTGGTTGCCCGTCTGAAGAGCGAATACAACGTTGAGGCTATCTATGAGTCCGTCAACGTCGCCACCGCACGCTGGGTTGAATGTACTGACGCGAAGAAATTCGAAGAGTTTAAGCGTAAGAATGAAGTTCAACTGGCGCTGGATGGCGGTGATAACCTCACCTATATCGCACCGACAATGGTTAACCTGAACCTGACGCAGGAACGCTATCCTGACGTTCAGTTCCGTAAAACGCGCGAGCACTAATTGTCCCTCCAGGGCGCGTCATCCGGCGCGCCCTGTTACTTTCCCTGCCTTTTTAACCGCTTGCGGAATGTTCTTAAATCCCTCAGTTTTTCTTATGGTTGCTTGTTTTTTAAGCGTATCAGCAAGCGATTTTGCGATTGTGAACTATATTTAACAAAGTGATGACATAAATGACGACTTTTAACACTGTTCAATGCGTGAATACTGGTTGTTAAGGCCGTCATTTATCTTGTCTGCGATATTAATAACTGAATAAAGATGGGATTAGCGCCGCGATTCTGCATAAGTATGTTGATTGTGACGGCTGCCATCCATACAGGAATGAATCGATGACGACGACAAGACTGAAGATTTCTAAAACTCTCCTGGCCGTAATGTTGACCTCCGCTGTTGCGACCGGTTCTGCATTTGCGGAAACCTCTACGCTGGATAAGGCACAGTCCAGCGCAGAAAGCGCGGGACAGAAAGTCGATAGCTCTATGAATAAAGTCGGTAACTTCATGGATGACAGCGCCATCACCGCAAAAGTGAAAGCGGCGTTGGTGGATCATGAAAGTATTAAGAGCACCGATATCTCGGTCAAAACCGATAACAAAGTGGTGACATTAAGCGGCTTTGTTGAAAGCCAGGCTCAGGCTGAAGAAGCCGTGAAAGTGGCGGAAGGCGTTGAGGGTGTGACCTCCGTCAGCGACAAACTGCATGTTCGCGACAGCAAGTCCGGCACGATGAAAGGCTATGCCGGGGATACGGCCACTACCAGCGAGATCAAAGCGAAACTGTTGGCGGATGACATCGTGCCTTCCCGCAAAGTGAAAGTCGAAACCACCGACGGCGTGGTGCAGCTCTCAGGAACCGTAGATTCTCAGGCGCAAATCGACCGTGCTGAAAGTATCGCAAAAGCGGTTGATGGTGTGAAAAGCGTCAAAAATGACCTGAAAACTCAGTAATTCGTCTTAATTCGCCCTCCCGACGTTTGTCGGGAGGCGCAATGTACACCACACTAAAAATATCGCGAATGAGCAACCTGAACGCTCATATCAAGCGGTCGACATTAACTATGGTAAAGGAGAAGCTTATGTTTCGTTGGGGCATTATATTTCTGGTTATCGCGTTAATTGCCGCCGCTCTGGGTTTTGGTGGACTGGCAGGCACCGCGGCAAGCGCAGCGAAAATTGTCTTCGTCGTCGGGATTGTCCTGTTCCTGATCAGCCTGTTTATGGGCCGTAAACGACCCTAGCACGTCACCCGTAATACCCATGATTCATGCTAAGCCAGTCTATCGGACTGGCTTTTACGGTTTTAGCTATCGCGAATTTGCGTTACTTTGTCATTCTATAAAATAAAACACAGGAAGGCAGAGGTGGGGCAGCGAATACCCGTGACGCTCGGCAATATTGCGCCATTATCATTAAACGCGTTCCGACCAGGCCGAATGGCTCTGGTGTGCGAGGGCGGGGGGCAGCGGGGAATCTTTACCGCTGGCGTGCTGGATGAGTTTATGCGCGCGAAGTTCAATCCGTTCGACCTCTACCTCGGCACCTCTGCCGGGGCGCAAAACCTTTCTGCCTATCTCTGTAACCAGCCCGGCTATGGGCGCAAAGTTATTATGCGTTACACCACGAAGCGGGAGTTCTTCGACCCGGTGCGTTTTGTTCGCGGGGGGAACCTGATCGATCTCGACTGGCTGGTGGACGCGACATCCGGGCAGATGCCGCTGGCGATGGACACCGCCGCGCGTCTGTTTGATAGCGGAAAATCCTTCTATATGTGCGCCTGTCGTGGGGATGACTACACGGCGAACTATTTCTCGCCGACGAAGCAAAACTGGCTCGATATTATTCGTGCGACCAGCGCGATTCCGGGGTTCTACCGTACAGGCGTGGCGCTGGATGGCATCAATTATCTGGACGGCGGGATCAGCGATGCGATCCCGGTACAGGAGGCGGCAAAGCGTGGCGCGAAAACGATTGTGGTGATCCGCACGGTGCCTTCGCAAATGTACTATACGCCGCAGTGGTTTAAGCGCATGGAGCGCTGGCTGGGGGAGAGCAGTTTGCAGCCGCTGGTGAATCTGGTACAGCACCACGAAACCAGCTATAGCGCCATTCAGCGTTTTATTGAGAAGCCGCCGGGTAAGCTGCGTATCATTGAAATCTACCCGCCGAAACCGCTGCAAAGCATGGCGTTGGGCAGCCGTCTTCCTGCGCTGCGTGAAGATTACAAAATCGGACGCCTGTGCGGGCGCTATTTTCTGGCGACGGTGGGGAAACTGCTGACGGAGAAACCGCCGCTCTCCCGCCACACGCCGAAGATTGTCATTCCTGGCCCGGTGGTGGTGCCTCCGGCGGCGGTGGCCAACGATATGCACGTAGCAACGGTCAGCGGCGCGGCGCAGGCCAACGACACTACCTTCAATAATGAGGATCTGGCGTGAGTTGCCGATTTATCGACACGCATTGTCATTTTGATTTTCCGCCTTTCACCGGTGATGAAGCGGCCAGCATTCAGCGTGCCGCTGATGCGGGGGTTGGCAAAATCATTGTTCCGGCGACGGCTGCGGCCTGTTTTTCACGCGTGCTGGCGCTGGCGGAACGCTTCCCGCCGCTGTTCGCGGCGCTGGGGCTGCACCCCGTGTTTATTGAGCAGCACGCAGATGACAGTCTGGATCGCCTGCAACAGGCGCTGGATCAACGCCCGCAGAAAGTCGTGGCGGTAGGGGAGATCGGGCTGGATCTTTACCGCGATAATCCTCAGTTCGATGAGCAAGAGCGGCTCCTGGAGGCGCAGCTTAAACTGGCGAAACGCTACGATCTGCCGGTGATCCTTCACTCGCGTCGCACCCATGACAAGCTGGCGATGCATCTCAAACGCCACGCCCTGGCGCGAACCGGGGTGGTACACGGTTTTTCCGGCAGTCTGCAACAGGCGGAACGCTTTGTTCAGTTAGGCTACAAAATTGGCGTTGGCGGCACGATTACTTATCCGCGCGCCAGTAAAACGCGTGATGTGATGGCGCAACTGCCGCTGGATGCATTGCTGCTGGAGACCGACGCGCCGGATATGCCGCTAAATGGTTTTCAGGGGCAGCCAAACCGCCCGGAACAGGCGGCACGGGTATTCAGCGAGCTGTGCGCGCTACGCGATGAACCCTCTGAGGTGATCGCCGAAACGCTGTATCGCAATACGGCGGCGTTATTTCGTCTCTGATTGCCGGATAAGGCGCAGCCGCCATCCGGCGATTCATAAATATAAAGCTGGGAAAATCAGGTTATGCACCCCGTGCGCCCATAATGCGTTTGCCAGCTGTTGCACGTCGTCAGGCGTTGCGCCCGGCCACGTTTTTGCTTCGCCATACACCCCATGTGCATGGAAAGCGTTTAACCGGACGGGAATATCGCCCAGACGGGAGATAAACGCGGCCAGCGGCGCTATCTGTTGCAGGTAATCCACCTGACCAGGAATCACCAGCAGCCGTAACTCGGCCAGCTTGCCATGCTCCGCCAATATCCTGATGCTGTGCTTGATCTGCGCGTTATCCCGCCCGGTAAGACGCTGATGGCAGGCGCTATCCCAGGCTTTTAGATCGAGCATTGCGCCATCACAAACGGGCAGCAGTTTCTGCCAGCCGGTTTCGCTCAACAGGCCGTTGCTGTCGACCAGACACGTCAGCGTACACAGCTGCGGATCGGCCTTGATCGCGGCAAACAGCGCGCAAATAAACGGTAACTGGGTGGTGGCTTCGCCCCCGCTGACGGTGATGCCTTCAATAAATGGCGACGCCTTACGGATATGGTCCAGCACTTCATCGACGCTCATCGTCTGCGCCATCGGCGTGGCCTGCTGCGGGCACATCCGCAAACAGGTATCGCACTGCTCGCAGACGTCAGCCTGCCATACCACTTTCCCCGCGCTGAAGCCCAGCGCCTGATGAGGGCACTGGGGAACGCACTCGCCGCAGTCGTTGCAGCGCCCGATCGTCCACGGATTATGGCAATTCTTACAGCGCAGATTGCACCCTTGTAAGAACAGAGCCAGACGACTGCCGGGGCCGTCCACGCAGGAGAACGGTATGATTTTACTGACTAAACACTTCATCCTTCGAACTGCCTCTTTGTTGGCTGCACTTATTCACCCCAGTCACGTACTACGTGTACGTGACTGGGGGTTCATTCGCTTGCCGCCTCGATGCCTCTCGAATGATTTTGCGTTAGGAAGCGCATCTGCTGTTCATGACTTATTACGCGTGCTTGTCGTTCCAGAATGCGCGTATTGCGCGCGGCTTCTTCCCCCAGCCAGGTGGTGTTTGTTCGCGATCCTTCGGCACGATATTTTTCCAGATCTGACAGGCGCACCATATACCCGGTGACGCGCACCAGATCGTTGCCGCTGACGTTGGCGGTAAACTCCCGCATGCCGGCCTTGAATGCGCCCAGACAAAGCTGCACCAGCGCCTGAGGATTCCGCTTGATGGTTTCGTCCAGCGTCAGGATGTCGCTGATCCCGGCATGGTAGTGCGCATGGTGGGGGGCGACGGTTTGCAGGTGGGTAATGGGGTCAGGTTCATCGCCGTACGGTAAACGCGCGCCCGGCGTCGTACCGATATCGGAGCTGATGCCTGACTGGGCATGCAGCATTGCCCGCTGTTTCCAGCCATGCTTAACGGGCGTGTTTGCGACGAAATCGGCCAACTGCGCGCTGATGCGATAGCCCAGCGCATTGGCCGCGTCGTCTTTCCCGTAGCGCGCGTTCATCCCCGCGTTTTCACACAGCAGGTTTACCGCTTCGGCCAGGCCATACATCCCAAACATCGGTACAAAACGTCCGGGATCAAGCAACCCTTCCTGCACCAGGAAGCTATTCTCAAAGAAATGTGATTGTTCATAGAGGAAGTCACATCGGGCATCAATGATGGCGATCTGCTGCTGGCAGTAGTGCGGTAGCGTGCGCGTAAAGAAGTCATCGACAGAGGTGCTGCGCTCTGCAACGGCTTTCAGATTGATCCTGACCAGCGTGCTGCCGCCGCCCGCAAGCGGCAGAGAGTTGTAACAACTGACGACGCCATATTGACCTTTTGTGAAAATTTTATCATTTACCGGGCCATTAGAAATATGCGGTTTGCTGCATTCACAAATGTTTTTAGCGACATCAAGCAGTAAATCATCCGGTGTGATATCGGGATCGTAGATAAACGTCAGGTTAGGTGAAACCTGCTTTAACTCAGCATCGGCACGTAAAATAGCGCGGGTGACAGGCGTGTCGGCCGGGCCAATATTGGCATGCATAAAGGCGTCCGGCAGCGTTCTGTCGAGATAGCGCCAGAAACGTTTTATTCGAATATCGATCTCGTCTTGTGTTAGAATTTTAACATACGGCTGCAACAGCGCATCCAGTTGCCCCAGATAGACCGGCATCGATGTTACGGAAGGAACGTGATGGTAGAGGATGGTCAGCAAAGATAGTGCGTCATCCAGATCTTTTGCGCCTTCCAGCTCCAGCCACTGTGAGCCATTAGCCAGAAAACGGGCGTAATCGGGCAAAACATAACGAGGTTTGAACGGGGCATGACCTTCGAACATATCGCAGATAACCCCGTCGTCCAGCGCCTGGCGAGCCTCTGCGGGCAAGGCCGGATAAGGCAAAGCGTTTTCAGCTTCCAGCGCCAGAAAATGACGTTTTTGTTCGGGGCTGAGCACCGGACTGGTCACAATTTGCTGGCAACGATGTTGCAGCGCGGTTTCGCATGAAGTGGGCATCTTCGTTTCCTTTTTGTGCCGAAGGTTAAGCGCCATTGTAGGAAGTTGCGTGATGATGGCTTTTGATCAGGATGCGCCTGTTGCCCACTCGCGAGGCCGGGAAAGGTCATTTATTTGAAGTGGATCTCGTTACAGTAATGCAAATTTGTACGTAGTTTTCATTAACTGTGATGTATATCGAAGTGTAATGGCGAGCGGATGTTAGAATACTAACAAACTCGCAAGGTGAAATTTTATACCGGCGATGAGCCAGGAGAATGTAATGACTGATTTAACCGCAAGCAGCCTGCGTGCGCTGAAACTGATGGACCTGACCACCCTGAATGACGACGACACCAATGAAAAAGTGATCGCGCTGTGTCATCAGGCGAAAACCCCGGTTGGGAATACTGCCGCTATCTGCATCTACCCGCGTTTTATTCCGATTGCGCGTAAGACTCTGAAAGAGCAGGGCACGCCGGATATCCGCATTGCGACCGTCACCAACTTCCCGCACGGTAATGACGACATTGACATCGCGCTGGCAGAAACCCGCGCGGCCATCGCGTACGGCGCGGACGAAGTTGACGTGGTATTCCCGTACCGCGCGCTGATTGCTGGTAACGAGCAGGTGGGCTTCGATCTGGTGAAAGCCTGTAAAGACGCCTGTGCGGCGGCAAACGTGCTGCTGAAAGTGATCATCGAAACCGGTGAGCTGAAAGAAGAAGCGTTAATCCGTAAAGCGTCTGAAATTTCCATCAAAGCTGGTGCGGATTTTATCAAAACCTCTACCGGTAAGGTTCCGGTTAACGCAACGCCGGAAAGCGCACGCATCATGATGGAAGTGATCCGCGATATGGGGGTTTCCAAAACCGTTGGTTTCAAACCGGCTGGCGGCGTGCGTACCGCTGAAGATGCACAGCAGTTCCTGGCCATTGCTGACGAACTGTTTGGCGCTGACTGGGCGGATTCCCGTCACTACCGTTTCGGCGCATCCAGCCTGCTGGCAAGCCTGCTGAAAGCGCTGGGCCACGGGGACGGCAAGAGCGCAAGCAGCTACTAAGCCTTATATTGCCGGAGTTGTAGTGACGTAGGCCGGATAAGGCGCAGCCGCCATCCGGCATCAATACGACTGCCGGGTGGCGCGTTGCTTACCCGGCCTACAATGGCCTTCTACTCTTTTCCCCTGGGGGTTACCGTGTTTCTCGCACAAGAAATTATTCGTAAAAAACGTGATGGTCATCCGTTAAGCGACGAAGAGATCCGCTTCTTTATCAATGGTATTCGTGATAACACCATCTCTGAAGGGCAGATTGCCGCTCTGGCGATGACCATTTTCTTCCACGATATGTCGATGCCTGAGCGTGTGTCGCTGACCATGGCGATGCGAGATTCAGGAACCGTTCTGGACTGGAAGAGTCTCAACCTTAACGGCCCCATTGTCGACAAACACTCCACCGGCGGCGTGGGTGATGTGACTTCGCTGATGCTTGGCCCTATGGTGGCGGCCTGCGGCGGCTACATTCCGATGATCTCCGGGCGCGGCCTCGGTCATACCGGCGGTACGCTCGACAAACTGGAAGCGATCCCGGGATTTGATATTTTCCCTGACGACAACCGTTTCCGCGAAATCATTAAAGACGTGGGTGTGGCGATTATTGGGCAGACCAGTTCGCTCGCACCGGCGGATAAACGTTTTTACGCCACCCGCGACATTACCGCGACGGTGGACTCCATCCCGCTGATCACCGCTTCAATCCTCGCGAAAAAACTGGCGGAAGGGCTGGATGCACTGGTGATGGACGTGAAAGTGGGCAGCGGCGCCTTTATGCCGACCTACGAACTCTCTGCCGCGCTGGCTGAAGCCATCGTTGGCGTTTCCAACGGTGCAGGCGTGCGCACAACTGCGCTGCTCACCGACATGAATCAGGTGCTGGCCTCCAGCGCCGGTAACGCCGTCGAAGTGCGCGAAGCGGTGCAGTTCCTGACAGGTGAATACCGCAACCCGCGTCTGTTCGACGTCACGATGGCGCTGTGCGTGGAGATGCTGATCTCCGGCAAGCTGGCGAAAGATGACGCTGATGCGCGAGTGAAACTACAGGCGGTGCTGGATAACGGCAAAGCGGCGGAAATCTTTGGTCGCATGGTAGCGGCACAGAAAGGGCCGAGCGATTTCGTTGAAAACTACGCGAAATACCTGCCGACGGCGATGCTCAGCAAAGCCGTCTATGCCGATACTGAAGGTTTTGTATCCGCGATGGACACTCGCGCGTTGGGCATGGCGGTGGTCTCAATGGGCGGCGGTCGTCGCCAGGCGTCGGACACCATTGATTACAGCGTCGGCTTTACCGACATGGCGCGTCTGGGCGACAGCGTTGACGGGCAGCGTCCGTTGGCTGTTATCCACGCCAAAGATGAAGCCAGCTGGCAGGAAGCGGCGAAAGCCGTCAAAGCGGCAATCAGCCTTGACGACAAAGCGCCTGAAATTACACCGACAGTCTATCGTCGTATTACCGAATAGCTGTATACTGATCTGATCGCTTTTTTGCAGCGCAAGATGTATGGAGAACAAGATGAAACGTGCATTTATTATGGTGCTGGACTCCTTTGGTATTGGTGCAACTGAAGATGCGGATCGCTTTGGCGACGTAGGTTCAGATACCCTGGGCCATATTGCAGAAGCCTGCGCCAGGGGCGAGGCCGACAATGGCCGTAAAGGCCCACTGAATTTGCCTAACCTGACCCGCCTGGGTCTGGTGAAAGCGCATGAAGGTTCTACCGGTAAAATTGCTGCGGGTATGGACGGCAATGCGGAAGTGATTGGCGCGTACGCGTGGGCGCACGAGCTCTCTTCCGGTAAAGATACCCCGTCTGGTCACTGGGAAATTGCGGGTGTTCCGGTTCTGTTTGACTGGGGCTACTTCAGCGACCACGAAAACAGCTTCCCGCAGGAACTGCTGGATAAGCTGGTAAAACGCGCCAACCTGCCGGGTTATCTCGGTAACTGTCACTCTTCCGGTACGGTCATTCTGGATCAGTTGGGCGAAGAGCATATGAAAACCGGTAAACCGATTTTCTATACCTCCGCTGACTCCGTATTCCAGATCGCCTGCCATGAAGAGACCTTTGGGCTGGATAAACTGTACGAGCTGTGCGAAATCGCCCGTGAAGAGCTGACCGAAGGCGGCTACAACATTGGCCGCGTTATCGCGCGTCCGTTTATCGGCGATAAGGCCGGTAACTTCCAGCGTACCGGCAACCGTCACGATCTGGCCGTTGAACCGCCAGCGCCGACCATCTTGCAGAAACTGGTCGACGAGAAAAAAGGGCACGTGGTTTCCGTTGGTAAGATTGCGGATATCTACGCCAACTGCGGCATCACCAAAAAAGTGAAAGCCACCGGCCTGGACGCGCTGTTCGATGCCACCCTTAAAGAGATGAAAGAAGCGGGCGACGAGACGATCGTCTTTACCAACTTTGTTGATTTCGACTCCTCCTGGGGGCATCGCCGCGACGTAGCAGGCTATGCTGCGGGTCTGGAGCTGTTTGACCGTCGTCTGCCGGAACTGATGGAACTGGTCGGTGAAGATGACATTCTGATCCTGACCGCCGACCACGGTTGCGACCCGACCTGGACCGGTACGGACCATACTCGCGAGCACATTCCGGTGCTGATTTATGGCCCGAAAGTGAAAGCGGGCTCGCTCGGTCACCGTGAAACCTTCGCGGATATCGGTCAGACGCTGGCAACGTACTTCGGTACGTCGTCGATGGACTACGGCAAAAACATGCTGTGATGCAATTGCCCGGTGGCGCAGGCTTACCGGGCCTACGGTTTTGTAGGCCTGATAAGGCGTAGCCGCCATCAGGCAATAACAACGAGATAAGGATAAAAGATGGCAACTCCACATATTAACGCAGAAATGGGTGATTTCGCTGACGTCGTTTTGATGCCGGGCGACCCGTTGCGTGCGAAGCACATTGCTGAAACTTTCCTTGAAGACGTGCGTGAAGTGAACAACGTTCGCGGCATGTTAGGTTTCACCGGGACGTACAAAGGCCGTAAGATCTCCGTCATGGGTCACGGTATGGGTATCCCGTCCTGCTCCATCTATACCAAAGAGCTGATCACCGATTTCGGTGTGAAGAAAATCATTCGTGTCGGTTCCTGTGGTGCGGTACGCAACGACGTGAAACTGCGCGATGTGGTGATTGGTATGGGTGCCTGCACCGATTCCAAAGTTAACCGTATCCGCTTCAAGGATCATGATTTTGCAGCGATCGCTGACTTTGACATGGTGCGCAACGCGGTAGATGCGGCGAAAGCGCTGGGTGTTGACGCGCGCGTGGGCAACCTGTTCTCCGCCGATCTGTTCTATTCTCCTGACGGCGAAATGTTCGACGTGATGGAAAAATACGGCATCCTGGGCGTGGAAATGGAAGCGGCGGGTATCTACGGCGTAGCGGCTGAGTTTGGTGCGAAAGCGCTGACCATCTGCACCGTGTCTGACCATATCCGTACTCACGAGCAGACCACTGCTGCTGAACGTCAGACGACCTTCAACGACATGATCAAAATCGCGCTGGAATCTGTTCTGCTGGGCGATAAAGAGTAAAAAAAGAAGGGGCAGTTTGCCCCTTACGCCTGATGGCGCTTCGCTTATCAGGCCTACAAAATATTTTACGTGATTTGTAGGTCGGGTAAGGCCTGGCCGCCACCCGACATAAATGCTGCACAATCCTTTGTCAGCACTCTGAAGGGGCAGTTTGCCCCTTTTTCCTGCCTGTTTATTTACCGCCCTTTGGCGATTAATGCGTTAGCAACTCCCAGCTTAAATTACTCTCCATCTCAGTATTGTCGCTGACGTTACGGAACTGCTTTTCGTTCAGCACTGGCGTTAGCGTTAACGTAAAGTTCAACTGCTGCCCGCGCGCGGCTTCATTGTTCTCGATAGCGATAATGGCTTCATTATTGTGCAGCAGCTGTGTATCGGCATGGCCGTCTGCGGGAATGAACTCATTGCGATCGGTTGTTTTCCCGATCATATAGCTGCGACCATCCAGTATCATTTGGCTGGCTTTCAACGCCAGCCCTCCGCCGTTACCGAAAAGAAATCGCCCTTGTGGGCCTGCGGCGCCATGTACAAATAGCGCCATCACCTGTGGTTGCGGGCAATAGATGCTGACATTGATATCGCGCGAGGGCATTTTAAACCAGTTTTGCTGTGAGCCGACGTTGTCATTTCGCTGCATCGGGGGAAAGGCTACGGTAGCGCGAGAGAGCGATACCTGGCAGTTCTCGTCTGCCCATGCTATGCGTGACCCCAGCGCTGCTAACGTACATACTGCAATGATCCACTTTCCGTATGACTTCATTGGCAAATACCCTCCGCCGTTTCGTAAAACGCCTCTTTATTCTGCACATTGCTTAATGTGTAAGTGATTTTGCAGATACGGTTCATATTGTCATCAACGCTATAGAGCGTTGGCGTTTCGTCAATATTGCTAATAAAGACGCGGCCGCTGTCCACTGCGCTGACCAGGTAGTTTCCTTTTTCATCAACAACAGACGTGCCTTTAGGAAGCCAGGAGCCATCCTGCTGTTTTATCTTCAGCATGACGCGACGGGTGTTTAGCACGTTAAAATCCAGGTCGCTGACGGTGGCATGAGCGGGCACCAGTAGCTTTGTTCCGTTAGCCAGATCCATATTTTTGGGCAGCGTATTTGCATTCACCTCAATACGTGACTTACGCCACTCCGTCAGTCCTGGCACCACGGCCTGCCCCCAGAAATCTGTCCAGACCGGGCCTTGTGGCGTTGCGATTTCGATGCCGCTTTCCGGTTCGCTCAGGTGGGCAATGCCAAAGGTATCTTTAATGGTATAGGGGGAGAAGGTTACCCCCTGGCGATGCAGGGCAATGCCGCCCGACAGCATTGCGCTGTAGGTACGCTGATCGTCATTGTTGGTTGTTGCGCCAACGCTCATCTGCGTGTAGTGCAGGTTGCTGTTGATGTTGCCGTTGAGAGTGTTGAGATCGTTTCCGATATCGCGATCCGCCGAAACGGAATAGCTGGTATTGTCGCTGAGAGGGCCACTGCTGCGTAAGCCATATGTCGTTCGGTCGCCCTGATTACGCATATATGCGTTAATCGACTGTGACTGGAAAGGAATGTTGAGGTTGATGTAAAACACATCATCGTCATAGTTGTCATCGTTGATGTCGTCATTATCGTTATCGTTGCTAACAGAGTGCTGCCAGTTCACGTTTATTGACGCGTATTTAAATGTTTTTCCCCATGAAAGACTCACGTAACTGGAGTCTTCATAATCATCCGTGGCCTGATTATAGCTATAGGCTAACGAGAAGGTTCCTGCTGTTCTGCCGCTCCAGTTTACATTGGCGCTATAGCTGCTTTGATAGCTTGCGCTGTCGTCGTCCATCGCCTCGGACAACTCACGATAGTCGTCAGAATAACGTGCGGTGCTGACCCCAACAGAGACATGGCCGGGAAGTGTCAGCTGGTTTTGAATTTCCGCCTTTATACCGCTGCGCGTATCGCCGAAGGATTCGCGGCTGCCCAGCAGACTGGCAAATACTTGCCATTTCTCGTTTGAACTCCACTCCAGCATTGCACCGCTTGCCTGATAATCCTCGGCAAGAACCCCCGCCGCCAGCAAACTTGTTTGTGGGGTAAGGCGCCAGCCGTCTGAAATGTTATATACCCAGGGGTCGCTGTAATCGCTGTCGACGTTGCGCACCTGGCCTACTGACATCATAAGCCCTTGTGGTCGCGGAAGGCCGTTCAGGTTGATTGAGGAGGCAGGTACGATGAAACTGGTTGTGACGTTGTCGGTTTCGACGATGCTGACCTGAAGATCGGCGTTATTTAACAGGATGGGGACATTGTCCAGCCTGAATGCCCCCGCGTTTACCAGCGTGGAATAAACAAGCTGCCCCGCCTGGCGGACTTCTACTCGCGCCTGGTTCGTGCGGGCAATCCCCGTCACGGTGACGCCTGAATTATCAGAGGTCATGCTGGACTCGGGGAGTAACTGAATGCCGCTGAGGGATGTTCCAGAAAACAGCGCCGATCTGGAGCTGATCTGCCCAACCTGGACACGCATCTGTTGCGCTTCAAAAACGTGTTCGCCATAAGTGAATAAATTTTTAGCGCTGCGATCGCCGTCAGAGTCCAGCAGAAAATAGCGGCTGCGCAATGCCCAGTTGGCCAGATTGGCGCCCGCTTCGAGATCGCCCTGCGTGTAGTTATGGCTGTCGCCGCCGTTGTATTCATTTCGCGTGGAAAACAGGCTGTAGTTGAGCAGCCCGGCGCTGCCGCCGTGGCTATAGTTTTTCTCCCGGGACGCGCTATTTTCCAGTGCGTCGGGCGGGACAGTTAACTCCAGCATCTCCTTACCGGGAAGGGACTTTATGACGGCGGAGGGATAATCTTTTTGCAGGTCATGACAGTGTTCTTGCAGGGAAATCCCCAGAGGACGTAGCCCGATCGCTGTCAGAAAATCGTCATCTACGCAGAGTTGCCCTTGTTCGTCAAATTTGGCGCCCAGCGAACCTTTTTCTGACCCGTTTACGTTGATTAGAACGCTATGTACACCGGGCAAAAAACGCGGCTCTTCTGCGAAGTAATTTGCGATATTTTTACTGATGCCGCGCGTATTGAGTATATCGGTACTGAACGTTACCTCACGGGCTAACGCCGTTGAGGTTAATAACGTACATGAATATAACGCGATCTGAATATGGCGAGACAGCAGGTTGATTCCTTTCATATACACTTACTTTGTCCCCGTTTTTTATTGATTATGGTGTTAACGGCGCAGTGAAATTGGGTATGTCGATGCCGTAGCGGCTGGCCGGGAAGAAGCGTACAGATTGATCGGAAATGATGGATTTCTTGACGGTTACATCCAGAACTTCTCCGGGTAAAATATAGGTTTTTGCGATTTCCCCGGCCGTTTGCGAAGGTAAAAAAATCACCTGTTGCGCCAGGCGCACCACATAGGCGGAAGGGTTGCTGACTTTAATATGCTGCCCGGAGCCGGACCATTTCAGCAGCTTCCACGCATCGGTGACGACCGGTAAATTTTTGGGGCGAATTAATACCGGCAGATCCTGACGCAGATTGAAGTTAACTTTCATTGCGCCTTTAGACACGCCTGATGGCGGGATGCCTTCAAAGGTGACGCGTTTATAGTGCTCTTTGGTTAGCGGGGCGCTGCTTTCCATAATAAAGCGGACCTGCTGTTCCTGACCGGGTTCCACGCGTACGACGGGCTGGGTGACGTTGACGGTGATGCCACTGTCATCTTTTACATCTTCTATTGTGGTGTACAGCAACATCGGAACCGTATCGCTGTTTTTGACATTTATCGTTCCGCCATTATGGCTTTCTTCAATAACCAGTAGTGTGGAGGCGGGAACCATTCCTGCCGCATAAGCCTGAGATAAAGGTAAACAGAGAAGCGTGGCGGCAAATATATACGCTTTAACGGTACAAGATTTGTCAGACATTATTGTAATTCCTTCTATTGGAAAAACTCCCCACCCATCCATGTAGGGAGTTGTTGTACAGATATGATTAATAACGATGTGATTAGATATATCTCAGGGTAATGGTGGCGGAACCTGAAATATCGGTATCATCGCTAATGGCCAGTTTGGTGGTATTATCTACAGCCAGAGAAACCTTAAGCGGATAAGTTGCATTGTTATAGGCTGCTGGTTCCAGCGTGCCTTTGGCGCCGACGGTGATGATATCCTGCGTCCCTTCCTGGTTCCGAAAAGAAGTTTCCGTTGTCGCCTTAGCCCACAAACCCGTACTTGCGGCGGCGCTTACAATATAGTCAGCGTCAAAAGTGTCTTCGCCATTGACGGCTTTCGCGCTTGCAGCCTTGACAGAATCGATGGATACGGCATAGGCGCCAATGTTGACATTGCCTGCTGTTTTACCTACGCCGAATGAGACTCCTTTACCTTTAATGATGCCGGTTATCCAGATCTCTGCGTTGCTATCCGCTTTGTTATCGGTCAGCGTCCAGCCTACTTTCGTGGCGCTGGGGCACTCGATGACCAGATCGGTGTCTTTCGTGGCGATATCGTTGACGGCCGTTGAACTAAGGTCGCTGATCAGATGCGAGCCGAAGTCAAGTGCGTTGCCGCCGTTGACTGTCGCGGTACAGCCACCGACCAGCAGTTTCCCCGTTACGCGCAGTTCAGTGGTGGCGCCGTCGGCCGCCCATGCGTTAGACATGGTCAGTGCCGCGATTGCGGTGGCAAGAAGTGCTTTTTTCATTTGTTGATCCTTAACTTGAATTGTGTGATGGTACGAAAAGGCATGTTACTTGCCTTCTGAATACGTTTTATATCAACCAGATAGCTATGGAATATGGTTGGGATAGAGTTATATTTCAGAAGTAATATATTATCTGGACACAGCAGACAGTGGTTTTAGTTTTATTTAAAACTGATTTCTGGTGATCTTTGTTATTTTTTGTTTTAGAGTTGCTGCTATTTTGTATGCGGTTGGAATATGGCGAGATTGTATGTTTATATATTCATGTGGTGAATATTATTGATAAATAATATGCCAGCCTGAGCGTTAATCGGCAGGCTTTTAATGCATTGCTGATGGTTATTGAGAAAGTAACGTGCCGCCCTTGTTAAGGGTAAACGGGCACGTCCTGGAGAGGGTTAACGCACCGCCCGCGCAATCCACGCCGACAATTCCCGTAGCTCTTTTTCCTGCTCTGGAAAATCGACTAACAGCGCATCACACTCCTGTTGCAGCATATCCGCACGGTACAGACACCCCTGTAAACGGCCTGCCAGCGCTTCCAGCGGCGCAGGGTTAAGGCTGTCGGTAAAAACCTGAGTGCGCGTGATGTGCCCTTTTTCAACGTCGAAGTGCAGTTCAACGCCGCCCCAGATAAAGCGTTCGTCCAGAAGATGCGTAAAGGCTGGCGCCTGGCCGAAGTTCCATTCCCAACTGCTCTGGCGAGCGAACGTTTCGGCAAAATTGGGCAGATCCGGTGTTTTATCTGGAGAGATTATTTCGGCTTCCACGCGTTCGCCGTAGTGGCTGAAGAACGCCTCGGTAATGGCGTCGCAGATGTGTTCATGGGTAATACCAGGCAGCAGTTCGACCAGATTGGCGACGCGCCCGCGTACGGAGGCGATCCCTTTGGCCTGTAATTTTTTCTTATCAGGATTGAGGTAGTTCGCCAGACGGCTGAGATCGGCATTCAACAGCAATGTGCCGTGGTGGAAGCCGCGATCTTTGGTTTCCCGATAGGCGGAGCCGGAAACCTTGCGGTCGCCTTCCGGCGTTTTCACCACCAGATCATTACGACCGGAAGCCTCTGCGGTAACGCCCAGCGCGTTCAGCGCATTGAGCACTATCGCGGTGGAGATCGTTTTGTCGTACTCCGGCTTCCCGGCCATAAATGTAAAACAGGTATTGCCGAGATCGTGGAACACCGCGCCGCCGCCGCTGCTGCGACGCGCCAGCCGGACATTGTCTTCTTCCATGCGCCGGGTGTTGCACTCTTTCCACGGGTTTTGCGCCCGCCCGATGACGACCGTATCAGCGTTGCGCCACAGGAACAAAACGCGCTGTGTCGCGGGCATCTGGCGAAAAATACACTCTTCAACCGCCAGGTTGAACCAGGGATCGTAAGAGTCAGAGATAAGCAGACGTAATGTCGTCATGGCAGCATTCCTTTTCGTGGTCTCAACTATATTAACGACAAAGCGGCGGCTATCCTATGGTTCTTTCTTCTCGCTCTCTTCCTCTTCCGGTACGGATTTGCTGGCGGTGAGCAGGAAAGGCGATTGCTGCCAGCGCGTGCGTTTGCCCTGTAGCAAGGTGCGCGTGAGCACCACGCCAATTGCCAGTGACAGGAGCAGCATCAGGCGTAAAATGTTGGTGGTGTTATCGACCTGTTTCGCTTCGGTCGCCAGCGTATGCGTATCCAGCGTCAGGCGCAGATAGCCCAGCGGGCCATTTTTACCCTGAATAGGTTCGACAATCTGCTGATTAAAATAGCCGCCCGCTTTTTTACCGTCCAGCGCCAGCCTGTCGCGCACATTGACGCTTTCGCCTGCGCGCGTAATGAGATCGCCTTGCTCGTCGTAGACACCGGCATCCAGAATGCGGCTCTCTTCCGTTAGCTGGCGGAGTACGACGGCGATCCGCTTCTCATCCGGCGTTTCGGTGCGCATCAGCGGCGCGATATTTAAGGTCACCTGGCGCGCCAGCGTGCGGGCCAGTTCTTCGAGCTGCGGATTGCGCTGCCGTTGATGGTTTTGACTGAACCAGGACGCCCCCTGCATCAGCCCGACGAGCAGTGCGAGACAGAACAATACAATCACTGCACGATGAAGCCGGAATTTCAGTTTTGCGCGAGCCATATTCCACCTGCTGAAAATTTGAGGCTTAATGTTGCCAGAAGCGATGGTTACAGGGTAGCCTCATGCGTTATTTTCCCCAGGATGATTCCCGACCCGAACGATTTTACAGGAGCTTTAATGCCTAACATTACCTGGTGCGATCTGCCTGAAGATGTTTCTTTGTGGCCTGGTTTACCCCTTTCATTAAGTGGTGACGAGGTGATGCCACTGGATTACCACGCAGGCCGTAGCGGCTGGCTGCTGTACGGTCGCGGGTTGGATAAGCAGCGCTTAACGCAGTACCAGAGCAAGCTGGGCGCGGCGATGGTGATCGTGGCGGCCTGGTGCGTCGAAGATTATCAGGTGATTCGTCTGGCGGGTTCCTTAACGCCGCGCGCGACGAAACTGGCGCACGGCGCCGGGCTGGACGTCGCGCCGCTGGGCAAAATTCCGCATCTGCGTACGCCAGGTCTGCTGGTTATGGATATGGATTCGACGGCGATTCAGATCGAATGCATCGATGAAATCGCGAAGCTGGCCGGGACGGGCGAAATGGTTGCGGAAGTCACGGAACGCGCGATGCGCGGCGAACTGGATTTTACCGCCAGCTTACGCAGCCGTGTGGCGACGCTGAAAGGCGCGGATGCCGATATTCTGCGCCAGGTGCGCGAGAATTTGCCGTTGATGCCGGGTCTGACGCAACTGGTGCTGAAGCTGGAAACGCTCGGCTGGAAAGTGGCGATTGCCTCCGGCGGGTTTACCTTTTTTGCGGAATACCTGCGTGAAAAGCTGCGTTTAACCGCGGTGGTGGCGAACGAGCTGGAGATCATCGACGGGAAATTTACCGGCAATGTCATTGGCGATATCGTCGATGCCCAGTACAAAGCTAACACGCTGACCCGACTGGCGCAGGAGTATGAAATTCCCGTGGCGCAGACGGTGGCGATTGGCGATGGCGCTAACGATCTGCCGATGATTAAAGCGGCTGGGCTGGGGATTGCGTACCACGCCAAACCGAAAGTGAATGAAAAGACGGAAATCACGATTCGTCACGCTGACCTGATGGGGGTGTTCTGCATTCTCTCCGGCAGTATGAATCAAAAATGATTGAATTGCCGGATGGCGCAGGGCCTACGGGAAAGTGACTGTAGGCCGGATAAGCGCCAGCGCCATCCGGCAACTGCATGAAATAAAGAGGTAAACCGTGGCAAAAGCTCCAAAACGCGCCTTTGTTTGTAATGAATGCGGGGCCGATTATCCGCGTTGGCAGGGGCAATGCAGCGCCTGTCATGCCTGGAACACCATCACCGAGGTGCGTCTTGCCGCGTCGCCAACGGTGGCGCGTAATGAGCGACTCAGCGGCTATGCCGGTAACGCAGGCGTGGCAAAGGTGCAGAAATTGTCTGACATCAGCCTTGAGGAGCTGCCGCGTTTTTCCACCGGGTTTAAAGAGTTCGACCGTGTGCTGGGCGGCGGTGTCGTGCCCGGTAGCGCCATCCTGATTGGCGGCAACCCCGGTGCGGGGAAATCCACGCTGCTGCTGCAAACGCTTTGCAAACTGGCCGAGCAGATGAAAACCCTGTATGTCACGGGCGAAGAATCCCTGCAACAGGTAGCGATGCGCGCGCATCGGCTGGGATTGCCGACGGCTAACATGAATATGCTGTCAGAAACCAGTATTGAACAGATCTGCCTGATTGCGGAAGAAGAACAACCGAAGCTGATGGTGATCGACTCCATCCAGGTGATGCATATGGCGGATATCCAGTCCTCGCCAGGCAGCGTGGCCCAGGTGCGTGAGACGGCCGCTTATCTGACGCGCTTTGCCAAAACGCGCGGCGTGGCTATTGTGATGGTTGGTCATGTAACCAAAGACGGCTCGCTGGCTGGCCCGAAGGTGCTGGAGCACTGCATTGACTGCTCGGTGCTATTGGATGGCGACGCTGACTCCCGTTTTCGCACGCTGCGTAGCCATAAAAACCGTTTTGGCGCGGTAAACGAGCTGGGTGTTTTTGCGATGACGGAGCAGGGGCTGCGTGAAGTCAGCAACCCGTCCGCAATTTTCTTAAGCCGTGGCGATGAGGTGACTTCCGGCAGTTCGGTCATGGTGGTGTGGGAAGGGACGCGCCCGCTGCTGGTAGAGATTCAGGCGCTGGTCGATCACTCGATGATGGCGAATCCGCGTCGCGTGGCGGTCGGTCTGGAACAAAACCGTCTGGCGATCCTGCTGGCGGTGCTGCACCGTCATGGCGGATTGCAGATGGCCGATCAGGATGTATTCGTCAATGTCGTGGGCGGCGTGAAGGTCACGGAGACCAGCGCGGATCTCGCGCTATTGCTGGCGATGGTCTCCAGCCTGCGCGACAGGCCGCTGCCGCAGGATCTGGTGGTGTTTGGCGAAGTGGGGTTGGCAGGGGAAATTCGCCCGGTGCCCAGCGGTCAGGAACGTATTTCTGAAGCGGCTAAACACGGTTTCCGCCGCGCTATCGTACCGGCTGCCAACGTGCCGAAAAAGCCGCCGGAAGGGATGCAGGTTTTTGGCGTTAAAAAGCTTGCGGATGCGTTAAGTGTGTTTGACGACTTATAATCATCTGTATGCACTGATGTTGTATAATTTGCCGGATAGCGACGCAGTGCGTCTTATCCGGCCTACGGATTGATGTTGTAGGCCTGATAAGCGAAGCGCCATCAGGCATTGTTACGCGTTTTTTAGCAGGAGGCTCTTGTGTCATCGTTCGACTATCTCAAAACCGCGATCAAGCAAAAGGGGTGTACCCTGCAACAGGTGGCGGATGCCAGCGGCATGACCAAAGGGTATTTGAGCCAACTTCTGAACGCGAAGATTAAAAGCCCCAGCGCGCAAAAGCTGGAGGCGCTGCATCGTTTTTTGGGGCTGGAGTTTCCCCGGCAGCGGAAAAACATCGGCGTGGTGTTTGGCAAGTTCTACCCCCTGCATACCGGGCATATCTATTTGATTCAGCGCGCCTGTAGCCAGGTGGATGAACTGCATATCATTATGGGTTATGACGATACCCGCGACCGCGAACTGTTTGAAGACAGCGCCATGTCGCAACAGCCTACCGTGTCGGATCGTCTGCGTTGGCTACTACAGACCTTTAAATATCAGAAGAATATTCGTATTCATGCCTTCAATGAGGAAGGGATGGAGCCGTACCCGCATGGCTGGGATGTGTGGAGCAACGGCATCAAAGCCTTTATGGAAGAGAAGGGGATTCAGCCCAACTGGATCTACACGTCCGAGGAAGCCGATGCGCCGCAGTATCTCGAACACCTGGCTATTGAAACGGTGCTGGTCGATCCGAAACGAACCTTTATGAGTATCAGCGGGGCGCAGATCCGTGAAAACCCGTTCCGCTACTGGGAATACATTCCGACGGAAGTGAAGCCCTTTTTCGTGCGCACCGTGGCGATATTAGGCGGGGAGTCGAGCGGGAAATCCACGCTGGTGAACAAGCTCGCCAATATTTTTAATACCACCAGCGCGTGGGAGTACGGGCGCGACTATGTCTTCTCGCATCTGGGCGGTGACGAGATGGCGTTACAGTATTCTGATTACGATAAGATCGCGCTGGGCCATGCACAATATATTGATTTTGCGGTGAAATACGCCAATAAAGTGGCCTTTATCGATACCGATTTCGTTACCACGCAGGCCTTTTGTAAAAAATACGAAGGGCGCGAGCATCCGTTTGTACAGGCGTTGATCGATGAATACCGCTTTGATCTGGTGATCCTGCTGGAGAACAATACGCCCTGGGTCGCGGATGGGTTACGGAGTCTGGGCAGTTCGGTGGATCGTAAAGAGTTCCAGAATCTGCTGGTGGATATGCTGCGGGAGAACAACATCAATTTCGTCCACGTAGAAGAGGCCGATTACGATGGTCGATTTTTGCGCTGCGTGGAGTTAGTGAAAGAGATGATGGGCGAGCAGGGTTAAGCCTGAAGCGCCGGATGGCGGCCTACAAGGTGTAGGCCGGATAAGCGTAGCGCCATCCGGCATCTGATACATTACTTGGCGATACGTTTGTACTTGATACGCTTCGGCTCCAGCGCGTCGGCGCCCAGCGTGCGTTTCTTGTACTCTTCGTACTCGGTAAAGTTACCCTCGAAGAACTCCACTTTGCCTTCATCCTGGTAATCCAGAATGTGCGTGGCGATACGGTCGAGGAACCAACGGTCGTGCGAGATAACCATTGCACAGCCCGGGAACTCCAGCAGGGCGTTTTCCAGCGCGCGCAGGGTTTCGATATCCAGGTCGTTGGTCGGTTCATCGAGCAGCAGCATATTGCCGCCAACCTGCAACAGCTTCGCCAGATGCAGACGACCGCGCTCACCGCCGGACAGCTCGCCCACGCGTTTACCCTGATCGACGCCTTTGAAGTTAAAGCGGCCCACATAGGCGCGGCTTGGCATTTCGGTGTTGCCGATCTTCATGATATCCAGCCCGCCGGAAACTTCTTCCCACACGGTTTTGCTGTTATCCATCGCGTCACGGAACTGGTCAACGGAAGCCAGTTTTACGGTTTCCCCCAGCGTGATGGTGCCGCTATCCGGCTGTTCCTGACCGGACATCATGCGGAACAGGGTGGATTTACCCGCGCCGTTCGGACCGATGATGCCGACAATCGCGCCTTTCGGTACTGAGAAGCTGAGATCGTCGATCAGCAGGCGATCGCCGTAGGATTTACGCAGGTTGCTGACTTCAACGACCTTGTCGCCCAGACGTGGTCCAGGTGGAATAAACAGTTCGTTGGTTTCGTTACGTTTCTGGTATTCGGTGCTGTTCAGCTCTTCAAAGCGCGCCAGACGGGCTTTGCCTTTAGACTGACGGCCTTTAGCACCCTGACGCACCCACTCCAGCTCTTTCTCAATGGATTTACGGCGGGCCGCTTCCTGAGAGGCTTCCTGCGCCAGACGCTGATCTTTCTGTTCCAGCCAGGAGGAGTAGTTGCCTTCCCACGGAATCCCTTCGCCACGGTCAAGTTCGAGGATCCAGCCCGCCACGTTGTCGAGGAAGTAACGGTCGTGGGTAATCGCCACAACGGTGCCTTCGAAGTCGTGCAGGAAGCGTTCCAGCCACGCGACGGATTCCGCATCCAGGTGGTTGGTCGGTTCGTCGAGCAGCAGCATGTCCGGTTTTTCCAGCAGCAGACGGCACAGCGCGACGCGGCGGCGCTCACCACCGGAAAGATTCGCGATTTTGGCATCCCAGTCCGGCAGACGCAGGGCGTCAGCGGCGCGCTCCAGCTGTACGTTCAGGTTGTGGCCGTCATGCGCCTGGATGATCTCTTCCAGCTTGCCCTGTTCGGCGGCCAGCTTGTCAAAGTCCGCATCTGGATCGGCGTACAGCGCGTACACTTCATCCAGACGTTTCAGGGCGCCGACCACTTCGGCCACCGCCTCTTCGATCGATTCGCGAACGGTGTGTTCAGGGGTGAGCTGAGGTTCCTGCGGCAGGTAGCCAATTTTGATGCCTGGCTGTGGGCGAGCTTCGCCCTCAATATCTGTATCGATGCCAGCCATAATGCGCAGCAGGGTAGACTTACCGGCGCCGTTCAGACCCAGTACGCCGATTTTCGCCCCAGGGAAGAAGCTCAGCGAGATGTTTTTCAAAATATGACGTTTCGGCGGAACCACTTTGCCGACACGATGCATGGTATAAACGAATTGAGCCACGTTGGACTTCGCCTCTATAGGTTTATCGTGATGAAGAATAATTTTCAAAGGCGAAGTGTAGCCTTTTTCCCGGGCTAATCCCAGCCAGCAACTCTCACTCGCAATAAAAGTAAAAAAGTGTCCGTAACATGGCGCATTTAGCAATGTCTGGTTAGCATAAATTCATTACGCGGCATGATGCTGCATTGATGTATTACGACAAGAGGAAGAGCTTGTGGACAAAGCCAAACCATTTACCTGGCGTCTTATCGCCGCCAGCGTATGCCTGCTGACGGTAAGTCAGGCGGCGCGAGCGGATTCTCTGGATGAGCAGCGCAATCGCTATGCGCAAATCAAACAGGCCTGGGATAACCGACAGATGGATGTCGTTGAGCAGATGATGCCTGGCCTGAAGAATTACCCGCTGTATCCCTATCTTGAGTATCGCCAGATCACCGACGATCTGATGAACCAGCCTGCGGTCACCGTCACCCAGTTTGTGCGCGCCAACCCTACGCTTCCTCCTGCGCGTACGCTGCAATCGCGTTTCGTTAATGAGCTGGCGCGTCGCGAAGACTGGCGTGGACTGCTAGCGTTCAGCCCCGAGAAGCCGGGCACCACCGAAGCGCAATGTAATTACTACTACGCGAAATGGAATACCGGGCAGACGGAAGAGGCCTGGCAGGGGGCGAAAGCGCTTTGGCTGACCGGGAAAAGCCAGCCGAACGCCTGTGACAAACTGTTCAGCGTCTGGCGCGCTTCCGGCACCCAGGACCCGCTGGCCTGGCTGGAACGCATCCGCCTGGCGATGAAAGCAGGCAACACGGGGCTGGTAACGGTGCTGGCCGGGCAGATGCCTGCGCAGTACCAGACCATTGCTTCGGCGATCATCGCGCTGGCGAACGATCCCAATAGCGTGATGACTTTTGCGCGTACGACCGGCGCGACCGATTTTACCCGTCAGATGGCGGCAGTGGCCTTTGCCAGCGTCGCGCGTCAGGACGCAGAGAATGCGCGTTTGATGATCCCGTCACTGGTGCAGGCCCAGCAGCTTAATGAGGAGCAAACTCAGGAACTGCGCGATATCGTCGCCTGGCGGCTGATGGGGAACGATGTGACCGATGCGCAGGCGAAGTGGCGCGATGATGCGATTATGCGCTCGCAATCCACCACGCTGGTGGAACGCCGCGTGCGGATGGCGCTGGGCACCGGCGATCGGCGTGGGCTGAATACCTGGCTTGCCCGACTGCCGATGGAAGCGAAGGAGAAGGATGAATGGCGCTACTGGCAGGCGGATTTGTTGCTTGAGCGCGGGCGTGAGGCAGAGGCAAAAGAGATTCTCCATGCGCTGATGCAACAGCGTGGTTTCTACCCGATGGTCGCCGCGCAAAAGCTGGGTGAAGCGTATGTGCTGAAGATCGACAAAGCGCCGACGACAGTGGACGCTTCGCTTACGCAGGGCGCGGAAATGGCGCGAGTACGCGAACTGATGTACTGGAACCTGGATAATACGGCGCGCAGCGAGTGGGCGAATCTGGTCTCCAGCAGGACGAAGTCGGAGCAGGCACAGCTGGCGCGTTATGCCTTCAATAACCACTGGTGGGATCTGAGCGTGCAGGCGACGATCGCAGGGAAACTGTGGGATCATCTGGAAGAGCGTTTCCCGCTGGCGTACAAGGATCTTTTCGCCCGTTACACTGGCGGCAAAGCGATCTCGCAAAGTTACGCTATGGCGATTGCGCGTCAGGAGAGCGCCTGGAATCCGAAAGTGAAATCCCCGGTAGGGGCCAGCGGTCTGATGCAAGTTATGCCGGGCACGGCGACGCATACGGTGAAAATGTTCTCGATACCGGGCTACAGCAGCCCCAGCCAGCTGCTTGACCCGGAGACGAACATCAACATTGGCACCAGTTACCTGCAATACGTTTATCAACAGTTTGGTAATAACCGTATTTTCTCTTCAGCGGCTTACAATGCCGGGCCGGGGCGCGTTCGTACCTGGCTTGGCAACAGCGCAGGGCGCATCGACGCCGTCGCGTTTGTTGAAAGTATTCCGTTCTCAGAAACGCGGGGCTACGTGAAGAACGTGCTGGCTTATGATGCCTACTATCGCTACTTCATGGGCGATAAACCAACGTTGATGAATGACGCAGAATGGCAGCGCCGTTACTGATCGCATCGGTTATGTTATGCTATCGTACTCGTTAAAGAGTACAATCGGGGGAGGCAGATACGTTTCCCCTTGCAACGATGGCGACATTCTATGACTCAGCAATCACCCTATTCAGCAGCGATGGCAGAACAGCGTCACCAGGAGTGGTTACGCTTTGTTGAGCTGCTCAAGCACGCTTGTGCGGAAGACCTGCACCTTCCCTTACTCAATTTGATGCTGACGCCGGATGAGCGTGAGGCGCTGGGAACGCGCGTGCGTATCATTGAAGAGTTGTTACGCGGTGAAATGAGCCAGCGCGAGCTTAAAAATGAGCTGGGGGCGGGCATCGCCACCATTACGCGCGGTTCCAACAGCCTGAAATCCGCACCGGTAGAGTTACGCCAGTGGCTGGAGCAGGTGTTGCTCAAGAGCGAAAGGTAATTTCGCCTGATGGCGCTACGCTTATCAGGCCTACAGGAATGGTGAACGCTCATGCCTGATGGCGCTACGCTTATCAGACCTACAGGAATGACGGACGTTCACGCCTGATGGCGCTACGCTTATCAGGCCTACAGGAATGATGAACGTAGGCCGGATAAGGCGAAGCCGCCATCCGGCGTGGATCGCGAGCCCTACCGATACACCGCATTATGAAACGGACTGAGCGCCAGAATCACCGCCTGGTGATAAACGCTGGAGCGGGTCAGTTTTCCGGCGGTAAACACCCCGATAGCCCCCTCTTTACGGCCAATCTCATCAATACCGGTATACTGCGACATCACCGGGCCGAGCGCTTCGCCCTGACGAACTTTTTCAAGGATAACCGCAGGAAGCGGCAGCGTTGCCGATCGCGCCTCGCCTCGCTGGGCGGCATTCTCTATCACCACCCAACTGAACGTACTGTTATCATCAATCCCCGCTTCGATAGCCACCCAAAAATCGGCCTGAGGACGCAGACAGCGCGCATTTTCTACCCGATTCCGTGCGCCAGCGCGCGTTTCCTGACTTCCAAAAGGTTGTTCCGGCACGCCGCTCTCGACGGAGACGGACTCAATATGGCAGGATCCTTCACCGAAAATCTCGTTAAATGCTTGCAGAATTGCCTGAATTTTAGCGGGATTGGTGGTTGCTGAGACAACATGGTGCATAATCAGAATTACTCAGAAATGAATGTCATCGCAGTATAACGGATAAAAAGCATGTTACAGGTATACCTTGTTCGCCACGGTGAAACGCAGTGGAACGCCGAGCGACGTATTCAAGGCCAGTCTGACAGTCCGCTGACCGCTAAAGGTGAGCAACAAGCTATGCAAGTGGGAGAACGCGCCAGAACGCTCGGCATCACCCATATCGTCAGTAGCGATCTCGGTCGCACCCGCCGCACGGCTGAAATCATCGCCCAGGCATGCGGTTGCGATATCACTTTCGACGCCCGTCTGCGTGAGCTGGACATGGGCGTGCTGGAAAAACGACACATCGACACCCTCACCGAAGAAGAAGAGAACTGGCGTCGCCAGTTAGTGAACGGCACGGTTGACGGGCGCATTCCTGATGGCGAATCCATGCAGGAACTGAGCGATCGCGTCAATGCCGCTCTCGCGTCCTGTCTGGAACTGCCGCAGGGCAGCCGCCCGCTGCTGGTCAGTCACGGTATCGCGCTGGGTTGCCTGGTCAGCACCATTCTGGGATTACCGGCCTGGGCGGAGCGTCGGTTACGTCTGCGTAATTGCTCTATTTCCCGCGTCGATTATCAGGAAAGTTTGTGGCTGGCGCCTGGTTGGGTCGTTGAAACGGCAGGGGACGTCTCGCATCTCGATGCCCCTGCGTTAGATGAGCTACAGCGTTAACGGCGAACGGGGATCAGGAATTCGCAACGCAGGTTAATAGGGCGACCGCCTGTTTTGGCATCTTCTGCCGGGTAGTATCGCTCTATATCCTGCCCTTTACGGCGGGTCAGGTTCAGCATCGGCATACAGGTGCCGTATACCGTCAGGATAAACTCCTGTACCCCGGTTCCTAAACCTTCGTAGGTGAACATCACATATTCGCCGCCCTGTAGGGTAACAGGCTGCGCTGACGGCACATACCCGTTGGCATGTTCTTGCGGTAGCGCGGTGGTGTAGAACACCTCCTGTTCGTCATCTTTCTCCAGGCTGGGGCGCGTTTCGTTAAGGCCGTAGAGCAGCGGAGGAATCGTTGGCGCCTGGCTGAGAAAGTCTTGCCAGAACTGTACGCGCATTTCGTGTCGAAAATCGGAGATTTGCTCCAGCGAACAGGAATAGCTCTGGGTGGTGCCGAGCAGTTGCGTATCTTCCAGGGTGACAAACTGATGCTCAGGCATGGCGAACTCACCCAGACGCATCGGCGGACGAATGCCAAAGGCGCTCCATTCTGGAGAACGGCGATATAACGCCGGCGTCTGAGAGAACTGCTTTTTAAACGCGCGGGTAAAGGTTTGCTGAGAATCGAAGCGGTACTGCAACGCGATATCCAGAATCGGACGCGCCGTCAGGCGCAGGGCCACGGCGGATTTAGATAAGCGGCGAGCGCGGATGTAAGCGCCAATAGCATGGCCCGTCACGTCCTTAAACATTCTTTGCAGGTGCCACTTGGAATAACCTGCTTTTGCCGCCACATTGTCAAGCGACAGAGGCTGATCCAGATGGCCTTCCAGCCAGGTTAAGAGGTCGCGAATAATGCCAGCCTGATCCATAAAATATCCTCATCCTTTCCACAACGAGCACCTGACATCAGGTAAGTGGATAATAGCATTTTTTGCTGTTTTAGCATTCGGTGTTTTTTTTGCTCATCTGTGCTTTTTTGGGGCACACTAAAGCATGATTATTCTAATCCTGTGATCTGTAAACAGTTTATCCAGACGTGTCGAATAATTGCGCAGTGTAACTTTTATGAATGGTAACAATATGAAATACAAGAGCTTAATACTTTCCTCAATTCTGTTGATGCTGGGGCAGTTTGCGCATGCAGAACAGGTGGGTTCCGTCGATACCGTATTTAAAATGTTTGGGCCTGACCATAAAATCGTCGTCGAAGCGTTTGACGATCCCGACGTCAAAAATGTGACGTGCTATGTAAGTCGGGCGAAAACGGGGGGGATTAAAGGCGGTCTGGGACTGGCCGAAGATACCTCCGACGCGGCGATCTCCTGTCAGCAGGTAGGGCCGATTGAGCTGAGCGATAAAATTAAGAACGGGAAAGCGCAAGGGGATGTCGTTTTTCAGAAGCGCACGTCGCTGGTGTTTAAAAAATTACAGGTCGTGCGTTTTTATGATGCCAAACGCAATACGCTGGCGTATCTGGCCTATTCTGACAAGGTCGTTGAAGGGTCGCCAAAAAATGCCATAAGCGCGGTGCCCGTTATGCCGTGGCGGTAACGTTCCTGACGCGTCTCTGGAAGTGATTCCCGTTCAGGTCGGATAAACCATTGACAGACAATAAAAAACGGCGCGTTTTGCGCCGTTTTTGCTGCCGGTGGTAACCGATTAGTCCTGTAGATCACCGCAGAAACGGTAACCTTCACCGTGAATGGTCGCGATGATTTCCGGGGTATCCGGCGTGGATTCGAAATGTTTACGAATACGACGGATAGTCACGTCAACAGTACGGTCATGCGGCTTCAGCTCGCGACCGGTCATTTTCTTCAGCAGTTCTGCACGAGACTGGATCTTGCCCGGGTTCTCGCAGAAGTGAAGCATGGCGCGGAATTCGCTGCGTGGCAGTTTGTACTGCTCACCATCTGGGCCGATCAAAGAACGGCTGTTGATATCGAGTTCCCAACCGTTGAACTTGTAGCTTTCGACGCTACGGCGCTCTTCGCTGACCGTACCCAGATTCATAGTACGGGACAGCAGGTTGCGCGCACGGATAGTCAGTTCGCGTGGGTTAAACGGCTTGGTGATGTAATCGTCTGCGCCGATTTCGAGGCCGAGGATTTTATCGACTTCGTTATCGCGGCCAGTCAGGAACATCAACGCAACGTTAGCCTGTTCGCGCAGTTCACGCGCTAACAGAAGACCGTTTTTCCCTGGCAGGTTGATATCCATGATCACCAGGTTGATGTCATATTCAGAGAGGATCTGATGCATTTCCGCGCCATCTGTCGCTTCGAATACATCATAGCCTTCCGCTTCGAAAATACTTTTCAACGTGTTGCGTGTTACCAACTCGTCTTCAACGATAAGAATGTGCGGGGTCTGCATGTTTGCTACCTAAATTGCCAACTAAATCGAAACAGGAAGTACAAAAGTCCCTGACCTGCCTGATGCATGTCGCAAATTAACATGATCGGCGTAACATGACTAAAGTACGTAATTGCGTTCTTGATGCACTTTCCATCAACGTCAACAACATCATTAGCTTGGTCGTGGGTACTTTCCCTTTGGACCCGACAGTGTCAAAAACGGCTGTCATCCTAACCATTTTAACAGCAACATAACAGGCTAAGACGTACCGGACACCCAATAAAACTACGCTTCGTTGACATATATCAAGTTCAATTGTAGCACGTTAACAGTTTGATGAAATCATCGTATCCAAATGCTAGCGTTCATCACAAATTTGCAATAATCCAACTAGTTGCGCATGCCAACTAATAAATGTAATGAATCCAATAGGTGTGATTCATTCTAAATTAAATTATCCTAAATAAACAGAAGGATATGTAGTATTTCTTAACATAAAACGCAATAGTAAAGATAAGAAATAGTTTAGTGCCTTTTACTGAATGTGAAATGGTTTTTCAACGATTTTCGTTAAAAAATTGTAAATTCGTGCTGCGTAATATGTTGACATTGGTCACATTATTGCCAGCGGCTGGTCAAAAAGAGAATCGAAATGCGTGTAACAATTATTCTGGTCGCGCCGGCCAGAGCGGAAAATATTGGCGCGGCGGCACGGGCAATGAAGACGATGGGTTTTGGCGATATGCGTATTGTCGACAGCCAGGCGCACCTGGAGCCGGCGACCCGTTGGGTCGCACATGGTTCCGCTGATGTTATTGATAATATTAGTGTTTATCCAACGCTGGCGGAAGCGCTGCACGATGTTGATTTCACTGTCGCCACCACGGCCCGCAGTCGCGCGAAGTTCCACTACTACGCAACGCCCGCAGAACTGCTGCCGCTGTTGCAGGAAAAATCGCAGTGGATGAACCATGCGGCGCTGGTTTTTGGCCGGGAAGATTCGGGCCTGACGAATGAAGAACTGGCGCTGGCGGACGTTTTAACCGGCGTGCCAATGGTTGCTGATTATCCTTCACTCAATTTAGGGCAGGCAGTAATGGTGTATTGCTATCAATTAGCAGGTTTAATGCAACAATCGGCGAAACAAGCAGAGGTGACTGACGCGCCGCAATTGCAGGCGTTACGCACACGCGTTTCGCAGTTACTGGCGACGCTGGATGTTGCTGATGACATCAAACTGGCGGACTGGCTGCAACAACGACTGGGGCTGTCAGGGCAGCGCGACACGGCCATGCTGCACCGTTTATTGCATGATATTGAGAAAAATATAACAAAATAAAATCTTGTTGAATTGCTTGATGTGAGATTTTAAATCTGGTTTCAAGAGGTTGCTTCATTCCGTATTGGTTGAAAATAAATGCGCAAGCAGCAGCTCGTGAACATGTTGCGGAATGTGATCAAATTAAAAATTTATTGACTTAGGTCACGAGATACTTTAACCCTTTAAAGATACAAGACAGACAGATAATAATTACAGAGTACACAACATCCATGAATCGCATCAGCACCACCATTACCACAACCATCACCATTACCACAGGTAACGGTGCGGGCTGACGCGTACAGGAAACACAGAAAAAAGCCCGCACCTGAACAGTGCGGGCTTTTTTTTCGACCAAAGGTAACGAGGTAACAACCATGCGAGTGTTGAAGTTCGGCGGTACATCAGTGGCAAATGCAGAGCGCTTTCTGCGTGTTGCCGATATTCTGGAAAGCAATGCCAGGCAGGGGCAGGTAGCGACTGTTCTCTCTGCCCCCGCCAAAATTACTAACCATCTGGTGGCGATGATTGAAAAGACCATCAGCGGTCAGGATGCTTTACCGAATATCAGCGATGCCGAACGTATTTTTTCCGAACTTCTTACGGGTCTTGCAGCCGCTCAGCCGGGGTTCCCGCTGGCGCAGTTGAAAGTTTTCGTTGAGCAAGAATTTGCGCAAATCAAACATATCCTGCACGGAATCAGCCTGCTGGGCCAGTGCCCGGATAGCATCAATGCTGCGCTGATCTGCCGTGGCGAGAAGATGTCGATCGCGATCATGGCTGGCCTGCTGGAAGCGCGCGGTCATGGCGTGACGGTTATCGATCCGGTCGAAAAATTGTTGGCGGTCGGGCATTACCTCGAATCGACCGTTGATATCGCCGAATCTACGCGCCGTATCGCGGCGGGCCGCATTCCGGCTGACCACATGGTGCTGATGGCAGGTTTCACCGCCGGTAACGAAAAAGGCGAGCTGGTCGTGCTGGGCCGCAACGGTTCTGATTACTCCGCTGCGGTGTTGGCTGCCTGCTTACGCGCCGACTGTTGTGAGATCTGGACTGACGTCGACGGCGTGTATACCTGCGATCCGCGCCAGGTGCCGGACGCCAGGTTGCTGAAGTCGATGTCCTATCAGGAGGCGATGGAGCTTTCTTACTTCGGCGCCAAAGTCCTTCATCCTCGCACCATCACCCCCATTGCTCAGTTCCAAATCCCATGCCTGATTAAAAACACTGGAAACCCGCAAGCTCCTGGTACGCTGATCGGCGCCAGCGTGGATGAAGACGAACTGCCGGTGAAAGGGATCTCGAACCTGAACAATATGGCGATGTTCAGCGTTTCCGGCCCTGGAATGAAAGGGATGATCGGGATGGCGGCGCGTGTCTTCGCGGCAATGTCCCGCGCGGGGATCTCCGTGGTGCTGATCACGCAATCCTCTTCTGAATACAGCATCAGTTTCTGCGTACCGCAGGGCGACTGCGCGCGGGCCCAGCGTGCAATGCAGGATGAGTTCTACCTGGAACTGAAAGAAGGGTTGCTGGAACCGCTGGCGGTGACTGAACGTCTGGCGATCATCTCGGTGGTTGGCGACGGTATGCGCACGCTGCGTGGCATTTCGGCGAAGTTCTTTGCGGCGCTGGCGCGCGCGAATATCAATATTGTCGCGATTGCGCAGGGCTCGTCCGAACGATCGATTTCGGTGGTCGTGAATAACGATGACGTCACAACGGGCGTACGTGTTACCCACCAGATGCTGTTCAACACCGATCAGGTGATTGAAGTGTTCGTTATCGGCGTTGGCGGCGTTGGCGGCGCGTTACTTGAGCAACTGAAACGCCAGCAGTCCTGGCTGAAAAACAAGCATATCGACCTGCGTGTTTGTGGCGTGGCGAATTCGAAAGCGCTGTTGACCAATGTGCATGGCCTGAACCTGGATAACTGGCAGGCGGAACTGGCGGAAGCGAAAGAACCGTTTAATTTAGGGCGCTTAATTCGCCTGGTGAAAGAGTATCACCTGCTTAACCCGGTTATTGTCGACTGTACCTCCAGCCAGGCGGTGGCGGATCAATACGCCGACTTCCTGCGTGAAGGCTTCCATGTGGTAACGCCGAACAAAAAAGCCAACACGTCGTCGATGGATTACTACCATCAACTGCGTTTTGCCGCGGCGAAATCCCGACGTAAGTTCCTGTACGACACCAACGTAGGCGCGGGCTTACCGGTTATCGAGAACCTGCAAAACCTGCTGAACGCAGGTGATGAACTGCAACACTTCTCCGGCATCCTGTCTGGATCGCTCTCTTTTATTTTCGGCAAGCTGGATGAAGGCATGAGCCTTTCGGCCGCGACCACGATGGCGCGCGAGTTGGGCTATACCGAACCCGATCCGCGCGACGATCTTTCCGGGATGGATGTGGCGCGCAAATTGCTGATCCTCGCCCGTGAAACGGGACGTGAGCTGGAACTGTCCGATATCGTGATTGAGCCGGTGCTGCCGGAAGGTTTCGACGATTCCGGCGATGTCGCCACGTTTATGACCAATCTGCCGCAGCTTGATGACGCGTTTGCCGCTCGTGTGGCGAAAGCCCGTGATGAAGGCAAAGTATTGCGCTATGTTGGCAACATTGAAGACGACGGCGTGTGTCGCGTGAAGATCGCCGAGGTTGACGGCAACGATCCGCTGTTTAAAGTGAAAAACGGGGAGAACGCGCTGGCGTTTTACAGTCACTATTATCAACCGCTGCCGCTGGTTCTGCGCGGTTACGGTGCGGGGAACGATGTGACGGCGGCGGGTGTTTTTGCCGATCTGCTGCGCACCCTTTCATGGAAGTTAGGAGTCTAAAATGGTGAAAGTCTATGCTCCGGCTTCCAGTGCCAATATGAGCGTCGGATTTGATGTGCTTGGGGCGGCCGTCACGCCGGTTGATGGCTCACTGCTGGGCGATGTGGTCTCGGTGGATGCGGCAGAAAGCTTCACGCTGAATAATTTAGGGCGTTTTGCCGACAAGCTGCCGTCAGCGCCGCGTGAAAATATCGTTTATCAGTGCTGGGAGCGTTTTTGCCAGGAGTTGGGTAAACAGATACCGGTGGCGATGACGCTGGAAAAGAACATGCCGATTGGTTCCGGGTTAGGGTCCAGCGCCTGTTCCGTGGTCGCCGCGCTGGTGGCGATGAATGAGTTCTGTGGCAAACCGCTGAACGACACGCGTCTGCTGGCGATCATGGGGGAACTGGAAGGGCGTATCTCTGGCAGCATTCATTACGATAACGTCGCGCCGTGCTTTCTCGGCGGCATGCAGTTGATGATCGAAGAAAACGGCATTATCAGCCAGCAGGTGCCAGGATTTGATGAGTGGCTGTGGGTACTGGCCTATCCGGGGATTAACGTTTCGACGGCTGAAGCGCGGGCGATTTTACCCGCGCAGTATCGCCGTCAGGACTGTATCGCCCACGGGCGGCATCTGGCCGGGTTTATCCATGCCTGCTATTCCCGTCAGCCGCAGCTTGCTGCGAAGCTGATGAAGGATGTGATTGCCGAACCGTACCGCGCTCGTCTGCTGCCGGGCTTCAGCCAGGCACGTCAGGCGGTAGCGGAAATTGGCGCGCTGGCCAGCGGTATTTCCGGGTCCGGGCCGACGCTCTTCGCGCTCTGTGATAAGCCGGATACGGCGCAGCGTGTAGCAGACTGGCTGGGTAAAAATTACCTGCAAAATCAGGAAGGCTTTGTTCATATTTGTCAGCTGGATACGGCGGGCGCACGAGTACTGGGATAAACAATGAAACTCTACAATCTGAAAGATCATAATGAGCAGGTCAGCTTTGCGCAGGCCGTTACGCAAGGGCTTGGCAAGAATCAGGGGCTCTTTTTCCCGCACGACCTGCCGGAATTTAGCCTGACTGAAGTTGATGAGATGCTGAATCAGGACTTTGTGAGTCGTAGCGCAAAGATCCTTTCCGCGTTTATCGGGGATGAGATCCCGCAGGAAATCTTAGAAGAGCGCGTTCGCAAGGCATTCGCTTTTCCGGCGCCGGTGCGTCAGGTGGAAGGCGATGTCGGGTGCCTGGAGTTGTTCCACGGCCCGACGCTGGCCTTTAAGGATTTTGGCGGTCGCTTTATGGCGCAAATGCTGACGCACATCAGCGGCGACAAACCGGTGACTATCCTGACGGCGACCTCTGGCGATACCGGCGCGGCAGTTGCTCACGCATTCTACGGTCTAAAAAATGTACGCGTCGTGATCCTCTACCCACGCGGCAAGATCAGCCCGTTGCAGGAAAAACTGTTCTGTACGCTGGGCGGCAACATCGAAACGGTTGCGATTGACGGTGATTTCGATGCCTGCCAGGCGCTGGTAAAACAGGCGTTTGATGATGAAGAACTGAAGGCGGCGCTGGGGCTGAATTCGGCGAACTCTATCAACATCAGCCGTCTGCTGGCGCAGATTTGCTATTACTTTGAAGCGGTCGCTCAACTGCCGCAGGACGCGCGTAATCAGTTAGTGATCTCCGTGCCCAGCGGTAACTTTGGCGACCTGACGGCGGGGCTGTTGGCGAAGTCGCTCGGCCTGCCGGTGAAACGCTTTATCGCCGCCACTAACGTCAACGATACGGTGCCGCGCTTCCTGAAAGAGGGGCAGTGGTCGCCGAAAGCGACGCAGGCTACCTTGTCGAACGCGATGGATGTCAGCCAGCCCAATAACTGGCCGCGTGTGGAAGAGCTGTTCCGCCGTAAAATCTGGCGTCTGACGGAGCTGGGCTACGCTGCGGTTGACGATGAGACGACGCAGGAGACCATGCGCGAACTGAAAGCGGCAGGTTATACCTCTGAACCGCACGCTGCCGTGGCGTACCGCGCGCTGCGTGATCAGCTGCATCCGGGGGAGTATGGCTTGTTCCTCGGGACTGCGCATCCGGCGAAATTCAAAGAGAGTGTGGAGGCGATTCTTGGTGAAACATTGGATCTGCCAAAAGAGCTGGCGGATCGTGCCGATCTGCCGCTGCTCTCGCATAATCTGCCTGCCGATTTTGCCGAATTGCGTAAGCTGATGATGACACGCGGCTAACGGTTGTGCCCGGTGGCGCTTCGGGGCTATTGTAGCTATTGTAGGCCGGATAAGGCGTTAGCCGCCATCCGGCTTTTTTATGGAGAAAATAAGGAGAAATTTAGCAGGTAAAAAGGAGTAATTCTCAATAAATGCGGTAACTTAGAGATTAGGATTGCAGAGAATAACAACCCGCGTTCTCATCAAGTAATCTCCTTTCATCGACCCAAATCGGGCAATGGTAAAAAGGAGTACCTCATGAACAAGTTGAAACCCGTGCTTCTTGCACTTTCCATGATGCTGGTGGCTCCCCTCGCAGCACAGGCTGCCGAAATTACTCTCGTACCGGCAGTTAAACTTCAGATTGGCGATCGCGATAACCACGGTAATTACTGGGATGGCGGTCACTGGCGCGACCACGGCTGGTGGCAGAAGCATTATGAGTGGCGAGAAAACCGCTGGCAGCCGCATGGACCACGTCCGCAACCGCATCATAATAAGCATGACGAGCATCGTCATGATGATCGCCGCGACGACCACCGTCATTAAGTACGCAGGCCTGATAAGCGTAGCGCTATCAGGCAATTATGCGGTTTTAGCGCCGGATAGCGACAAAAGGCGTCTTATCCGGCCTGCGCTTCAGGGCATCAGTTTTGCTCGTGGCGTTTAAACACCAGCTCGCCTTTTCCTGACGCTTGCTCATCATAGAAATAGCCTTCGCTGTTAAATGCGGTGAGCTGTTCCGGCTTCGTCAGCCGGTTTTCAATGATGTAACGGCTCATCAGGCCGCGCGCTTTTTTGGCGTAGAAGCTGATAACTTTGAATTTGCCGTTTTTCTCGTCAAGGAACATAGGCTTGATAATCTCCGCATTCAGCTGCTTCGGCTTCACGGATTTATAATATTCATCCGAGGCCAGGTTGATGACGATTTTATCGCCTTGCGCAGCCAGCGCTTCGTTCAGCTTATCGGTAATCACATCGCCCCAGAACTGATAAAGGTCTTTCCCTTTGGCGTTCTCAAGGCGAATGCCCATCTCCAGACGGTAAGGCTGCATCAGATCCAGCGGACGCAGGACGCCGTACAACCCGGAAAGCATACGCAAATGCTGCTGCGCGAAATCAAAATCGGCTTCGCTGAACGTTTCCGCCTGTAGTCCGGTATAGACGTCGCCTTTAAACGCCAGAATCGCCTGGCGGGCGTTTTCAGGGGAGAAGTCAGGCTGCCAGTCATGAAAACGGGTGGCATTCAGATCGGCCAGTTTGTCGCTAATGCCCATCAGCTTGCCAATCTGCGGCGCCGAGAGCTTGCGCGCCTCGTGGATCAACTGCTGTGAGTAATCCAGCAGTTCAGGCCGCGTATAGCGCGTCGTGGCCAGCGGGCTTTGGTAATCGAGCGTTTTTGCAGGTGAAATCAGAATCAGCATATCCAGTCCTTGCAGGAAATTTACTGCGACTTTAGCAAAAAAACCGACCGATTTGATCGATGGTTGTGATTGCCGCGCTAGTGACGCGGCAACTCATCCCATGTATCCGGCGCCAGTTGCTGCTCAATTTCAGGGTAGCGGAACGGGTCGAACACGGGTTGTACGCCGAGCTTACGCTGTCGCAGATAGTCGCTGGCGATCGTATGCACCACCGGCGAGAGCAGCAGAATCGCCGTCAGGTTGGTGATGGCCATACAGGCCATAATAATGTCGGCCAACTGCCAGACGAGCGGAAAGCTGAGTAACGTGCCCGCCACGACCATACCGACGGTGACAATACGCAGCGCCCAGCGCATTCGCAGACTGTCCAGACGCAGAAAAATCAGGTTATTTTCGGCGTAAACGTAGTTGGCGACAATTGAGCTGAAGGCGAACAACACCACAATAAACGCGACAAGGCTTGCGCCCCATTCGCCGGTCAGTGAAATCATTGCCTGTTGCACCAGCTGGATGCCTTCCGTTGGCATATGCGAGGCGCCATTGCCTGCCAGCAGAATAATCATCGCGCTGGCGGTGCAGATAATAATGGTATCGGTAAAGACGCCGATCATCTGCACAATTCCCTGCGCGGCAGGGTGCGGCGGCCAGGATGAGGCGGCGGCCGCAATGTTAGGCGCAGAACCCATTCCCGCTTCGTTGGAGAACATGCCGCGCTGGAAACCGCTGGTAATCGCCTGGCTGAGCGTATACCCAGCCGCCCCGGCAGTGGCTTCCTGCCAGCCGAATGCGCTTTTCACAATCGACGCGATAATCTCGGGCAGCTGTTCAATGTGCCAGAGGCAAATCACTAAACCGGTGAGCGTCCACAGAAGGGCCATCGCAGGGACGAACCATTGCATGAGTTTTGCGACATCTTTAATGCCGCGAACGATGACAAAAAAGGCCGCCAGCGCCAGCACGATACCGGAGATAATGGGCGGTATGTCAAAGGCAAAAGCGAGCGCCCGCGAGACGGAGTTCGCCTGTACGCTATTAAAAATCAGACCATACGCAATGAGTAAGAAAATCGCGAAGAGAACGCCCATCCAGCGCATACCCAGGCCGCGCGCCATATACCATGCCGGGCCGCCGCGATACTGTCCTGTGCTGTCGCGCTCTTTGTAGAGCTGGGCCAGAGAGCATTCGGCAAACGAGGTCGCCATGCCGATAAGCGCAGATACCCACATCCAGAATACGGCGCCTGGCCCGCCTGCGGCGATAGCCAACGCAACGCCTGCCAGGTTGCCGCTGCCAATACGCGCGGCAAGGCTGGTACACAGCGCCTGAAATGACGTAAGCCCGCCCGGCTGGGGATGTATGCTGTTTTTAAGACTTTTGCCAAACTGGCGGATATAGCGAAACTGAACGAATCCGGTGCGGTAAGTAAACCAAAACCCTGCGCCAAGCAGGAGGTAGATCATTACCGATCCCCAGAGTATTTCATTAATAAAGGCGAAGAAATCAGGCATTAACATCCCTCTTGTTGATGCCGGTACGCTTTTGGGTTCCAGTGTAAGCGTTACCAATTCACGAACAGTATAGACCTTGTCAGGCTATTGAATGGGGGGAGTCTACCATACTATATGGCAATATCCTTTAATTGCGCGCAGCCCTGGCGAGGGGCCGAAAAGAGGCAAACAAAGAGGGGAGTGGGATAACCGCATTGTCTGCGGTTGCGCTGTGAGTGCGTCGTGTTATCATCAAGGCAGACCGGTTACATCCCCCCTAACAAGCTGTTTAAAGAGAAACACTATCATGACGGACAAATTGACCTCCCTTCGTCAGTTCACCACCGTGGTGGCCGACACCGGAGACATCGCGGCAATGAAGCTGTACCAGCCGCAGGATGCCACAACCAACCCTTCTCTCATTCTTAACGCAGCACAGATCCCGGAATACCGTAAGCTGATTGACGATGCCGTTGCCTGGGCGAAACAGCAGAGCAGCGATCGCGCGCAGCAGATTGTTGACGCGGCCGACAAGCTGGCGGTGAACATTGGTCTGGAGATCCTGAAACTGGTTCCGGGCCGTATCTCCACCGAAGTTGACGCTCGTCTGTCCTACGACACCGACGCGTCTATCGCCAAAGCAAAACGCATCATCAAGCTCTACAACGACGCGGGCATCAGCAACGATCGCATCCTGATCAAACTGGCGTCTACCTGGCAGGGGATTCGTGCTGCTGAACAGCTGGAAAAGGAAGGTATCAACTGTAACCTGACTCTGCTGTTCTCCTTCGCGCAGGCGCGTGCTTGTGCGGAAGCGGGCGTATACCTGATCTCTCCGTTCGTGGGCCGTATTCTTGACTGGTACAAAGCCAATACCGACAAGAAAGAGTACGCTCCGGCAGAAGATCCGGGCGTGGTTTCCGTTACGGAAATCTACGAATACTACAAACAGCACGGTTATGAGACAGTGGTGATGGGCGCGAGCTTCCGCAACGTCGGTGAGATTCTGGAGCTGGCGGGTTGCGATCGTCTGACCATCGCTCCGGCGCTGCTGAAAGAGCTGGCGGAAAGCGAAGGCGCTATCGAACGTAAACTGTCCTTCTCTGGCGAAGTGAAAGCGCGTCCAGAACGCATCACCGAGTCTGAGTTCCTGTGGCAGCACAACCAGGATCCAATGGCGGTAGACAAACTGGCGGACGGTATCCGTAAGTTTGCTATTGACCAGGAAAAACTGGAAAAAATGATCGGCGATCTGCTGTAATCATTCGGCGTGACCAGACAGGTTTCTGGTCACGCTACCTCTTCTGAAACCTGTCTGTCCTTCCCTTTGCAGTGTATCATTCTGTTTAACGAGACTGTTTAGACGGAATAATCATGAACACCTTACGTATTGGTTTAGTTTCCATTTCTGACCGCGCGTCCAGCGGCGTATACCAGGATAAAGGCATTCCTGCTCTTGAAGAGTGGCTGGCCTCCGCGCTGACCACCCCTTTTGACGTACAAACCCGACTGATCCCGGATGAGCAGGCGATCATTGAGCAAACGCTGTGTGAGCTGGTGGATGAAATGAGCTGTCACCTGGTACTGACGACGGGTGGTACGGGGCCGGCGCGTCGTGATGTCACGCCTGACGCGACTCTGGCCGTCGCCGACAGAGAAATGCCCGGCTTTGGCGAGCAGATGCGCCAGATCAGCCTGCACTTTGTTCCTACGGCGATCCTTTCCCGCCAGGTTGGCGTGATCCGTAAGCAGGCGCTGATCCTGAACTTACCGGGGCAGCCAAAATCCATCAAAGAGACCCTGGAAGGGGTGAAAGATGCCGAGGGTAAGGTTGTTGTGCCGGGAATTTTCGCAAGCGTACCGTATTGTGTACAGTTGCTTGAAGGGCCTTATGTGGAAACCGCAGCGGAAGTGGTAGCATCTTTCCGCCCGAAAAATGCCAGACGCGACATAAACGCCTGAAGTTGGCCTTTCTGTGACATAAATTACGCAGGTGGTGGAGTATTGAATTGTTTACGATATAGTAATTTTTGATTTACACATATCGATAAACGCCCTCAATAACTCCACTGACTCATGGTTTGCTATGTCACGACACACACGACCTCTGAATCGCCAGGATTATAAGACTCTTTCACTTGCCGCTCTCGGCGGCGCGCTCGAGTTTTACGACTTCATCATCTTTGTTTTCTTCGCAGCGGTTGTGGGCGAACTGTTTTTCCCCGCCGATATTCCTGAGTGGCTTCGTCAGGTTCAGACGTTTGGGATCTTCGCCGCCGGTTATCTGGCGCGCCCGCTGGGCGGCATTATCATGGCGCACTTTGGCGATCTGGTAGGGCGCAAGAAGATGTTCACCCTGAGTATTCTATTGATGGCTGTTCCAACGCTGGCGATTGGCCTGCTGCCGACTTACGCCTCAATGGGCATCCTTGCGCCGTTGTTATTGCTGCTGATGCGTATTTTGCAAGGCGCAGCGATTGGCGGCGAAGTGCCGGGAGCGTGGGTGTTTGTGGCTGAACATGTGCCGGAGCGCCGTATCGGCATCGCCTGCGGCACGCTGACTGCGGGACTGACGGTCGGTATCCTGCTTGGTTCTGTCGTGGCGACGCTGGTGAATACCAGTATGACCCAGCAGGCGGTGCATGATTATGGCTGGCGTATTCCCTTCCTGCTCGGCGGCGTATTTGGTCTGATTGCGATGTATTTACGTCGTTGGTTGCAGGAAACGCCCATCTTCCTTGAAATGCAGCAGCGCAAAACGCTCGCGCAGGAATTGCCCGTCAAAGCGGTAGTGGTGAAACATAAAAAAGCGGTGGCGATTTCGATGCTGCTGACCTGGTTGTTATCGGCCGGCATTGTCGTCGTGATTTTGATGTCGCCGGTCTGGTTGCAAAAGCAGTACGGGTTTGCGCCCGCGTTAACTTTACAGGCAAATAGCGTGGCGACCATTATGCTGTGCGTGGGATGCCTGCTGGCAGGGTTCATTGTCGATCGGGTTGGCGCCAGCAAGACCTTTATTGTAGGCAGTTTTCTGCTGGCCTGCTCAAGCTGGATCTTCTATCACCTGTCTGGCGCGCATCCCGAGCAGTTGTTTTTATTATACGGGCTGGTGGGGCTGTGTGTTGGTGTTGTTGGCGCGGTGCCGTACGTAATGGTGCGAGCCTTCCCGGCGGAAGTGCGTTTCACCGGCATCTCTTTTTCTTACAACGTCTCGTATGCCATTTTTGGCGGCCTGACGCCAATTGCGGTCACCATGTTGATGGGCGTGTCGCCAATGGCGCCGGCCTGGTATGTGCTGGCGTTGTCACTGGTGGGGCTGGGGTTGGGCGTCTGGTTGCGACAGGATATTTATTATCGCGATGCGGATGTGCAGGCAGAATTACAACAGCTGTAAAAATTATCCCCCCGGTCGGGGGGATAACGGAAGATTAGTGCGCTTCACCGATTGGCAGGATGGTGTGGCCAAACTGTTCGTTCAGCACTTCGCCCATCGCCAGGTAAATGGCGCTGGCACCACACACTAAGCCAATCCAACCCGCAACGTGGATCACCGCTTCATTACCCGCGATGTTGCCGAAGGCCAGCAGGGCGAACAGTACGGTCAGGCTCAGGAAGACAAACTGTAGCGCGCGAGCGGCTTTCAGCGTGCCAAAGAACATGAACAGTGTGAACACGCCCCACAGCCCCAGGTAGGCGCCCAGGAACTGCGCGTTCGGCGCTTCTGTCAGACCCATTTTCGGCATTAACAGGATCGCGACCAGCGTCAGCCAGAAAGAACCGTAAGAGGTAAATGCGGTTAAGCCGAAGGTGTTGCCTTTTTTGTATTCCAGCAGGCCAGCAAAAATTTGCGCGATACCGCCGTAGAAAATGCCCATCGCCAGAATAATGCCGTCTAAAGCGAAGAAACCCGCGTTGTGCAGGTTAAGCAGAATGGTGGTCATGCCGAAGCCCATCAGGCCCAGCGGAGCCGGGTTAGCCAACTTAGTGTTGCCCATAATTCCTCAAAATCATCATTAATCGAATGGTGAAATAGTTTCCCCGAACAACCGATACCGTATTCGGGGCGCGGCATGATAATCAGGGGAATAGAGGCTGTCTATGATCTAATAGGGGGAAAATGAAATATTTCCCCTTGTGATGACGATCACGGAAGAAAAAGGCTTAACCGTCGTGCTGGCAGAGGTGTTTTCCATATGCCCGGTGAAGAAAATTATCGTTTTTCGCAAAAAAAATTTTTCATGCCCCCCTTGATGACGTGGGTTACGACCCCATCTTGTAGTCAACCGCAGTGAGTGAGTCTGAAAAAAAACGATTCAGGGTAGTTGAAACCGCACGTTTCGCCCTTATTACAGATTCACAACCACATGATGACCGAATTTTTAGTGGAGACGTTTAGATGGGTAAAATTATTGGTATCGACCTGGGTACTACCAACTCTTGTGTAGCGATTATGGATGGCACAACTGCACGTGTGCTGGAGAACGCCGAGGGCGATCGCACCACGCCTTCTATCATTGCTTATACCCAGGATGGTGAAACTCTGGTTGGTCAGCCGGCTAAACGTCAGGCAGTGACAAACCCGCAAAACACCCTGTTTGCGATTAAACGCCTGATTGGCCGCCGCTTCCAGGACGAAGAAGTTCAGCGTGACGTTTCCATCATGCCGTACAAAATCATCGGCGCCGATAACGGCGACGCATGGCTTGATGTGAAAGGTCAGAAAATGGCACCGCCGCAGATCTCTGCTGAAGTGCTGAAAAAAATGAAGAAAACCGCAGAAGATTACCTGGGCGAACCGGTAACTGAAGCTGTTATCACCGTACCTGCTTACTTCAACGATGCTCAGCGTCAGGCAACGAAAGATGCCGGTCGTATCGCAGGTCTGGAAGTAAAACGTATCATCAACGAACCGACCGCCGCCGCGCTGGCTTATGGTCTGGATAAAGAAGTCGGCAACCGTACTATCGCGGTTTACGACCTCGGTGGTGGTACTTTCGATATCTCTATTATCGAAATCGACGAAGTTGACGGCGAAAAAACCTTCGAAGTTCTGGCAACCAACGGTGATACCCACCTGGGTGGTGAAGACTTCGACAGCCGTATGATTAACTACCTGGTTGAAGAATTTAAGAAAGATCAGGGCATTGACCTGCGTAACGACCCGCTGGCGATGCAGCGTCTGAAAGAAGCGGCAGAAAAAGCGAAAATCGAGCTTTCTTCCGCACAGCAGACCGACGTGAACCTGCCGTACATCACCGCAGATGCCACCGGTCCGAAACACATGAACATCAAAGTGACTCGCGCGAAACTGGAAAGCCTGGTCGAAGACCTGGTGAACCGTTCCATCGAGCCGCTGAAAGTCGCGTTGCAGGATGCTGGCCTGTCTGTATCTGATATCAACGACGTTATCCTCGTTGGTGGTCAGACGCGTATGCCGATGGTGCAGAAAAAAGTGGCGGAGTTCTTTGGTAAAGAACCGCGTAAAGACGTTAACCCGGACGAAGCTGTTGCTATCGGCGCAGCGGTGCAGGGCGGCGTACTGACCGGTGATGTGAAAGACGTTCTGCTGCTGGACGTTACCCCGCTGTCTCTGGGTATCGAAACCATGGGCGGCGTAATGACGGCGCTGATCAGCAAAAACACCACTATCCCGACCAAGCACAGCCAGGTGTTCTCTACCGCTGAAGACAACCAGTCTGCGGTAACCATCCATGTGTTGCAGGGTGAGCGTAAACGCGCGTCTGATAACAAATCTCTGGGTCAGTTCAACCTGGATGGCATCAACCCGGCGCCGCGCGGTATGCCGCAGATCGAAGTCACCTTTGATATCGATGCTGACGGTATCCTGCACGTTTCCGCGAAAGACAAAAACAGCGGTAAAGAGCAGAAGATCACCATCAAGGCTTCTTCTGGTCTGAACGAGGACGAAATTCAGAAAATGGTTCGCGATGCTGAAGCGAACGCAGAATCTGACCGTAAGTTCGAAGAGCTGGTTCAGACGCGTAACCAGGGCGACCATCTGCTGCACAGCACGCGTAAGCAGGTTGAAGAAGCAGGCGATCAGCTGCCAGCAGATGACAAAACGGCTATCGAGTCTGCACTGAGCGCGCTGGAAACGGCGCTGAAAGGCGAAGACAAAGCGGCTATCGAAGCGAAAATGCAGGAACTGGCGCAGGCTTCCCAGAAACTGATGGAAATCGCTCAGCAGCAGCATGCACAGCAGCAGGCTGGCGGCGCTGACGCTTCTGCAAACAACGCGAAAGATGACGATGTTGTCGACGCTGAGTTTGAAGAAGTGAAAGACAAAAAATAATCGCCCTTTGAACGGGTAAAATACTGGCACGGGCGAAGAGGGTTCCTCTCCGCCCGTGCACGCATGTTAGGGGCAGATAAAAACAAGATGGCTAAGCAAGACTATTACGAGATTTTAGGCGTTTCCAAAACAGCGGAAGAGCGTGAAATCAAAAAGGCGTACAAGCGCCTGGCCATGAAATATCACCCGGACCGTAACCAGGGTGATAAAGAGGCCGAGGCCAAGTTCAAAGAGATCAAGGAAGCCTACGAAGTTCTGACCGATGCGCAAAAACGTGCGGCATACGATCAGTATGGGCACGCCGCGTTTGAACAAGGCGGTGGTGGATTTGGCGGCGGCTTCGGCGGCGGTGCTGACTTCAGCGATATCTTTGGTGACGTTTTCGGCGATATCTTTGGCGGCGGACGTGGTCGTCAGCGCGCAGCGCGTGGTGCTGATTTACGTTACAACATGGATCTCACCCTGGAAGAAGCCGTACGTGGCGTGACCAAAGAGATCCGTATTCCAACGCTGGAAGAGTGCGACGTTTGCCACGGTAGCGGTGCGAAAGCAGGCACTCAGCCGCAGACCTGTCCAACCTGTCATGGTTCCGGCCAGGTGCAGATGCGTCAGGGTTTCTTCGCCGTGCAGCAAACCTGCCCGCACTGTCAGGGGCGCGGTACGCTGATTAAAGATCCGTGTAACAAATGCCACGGTCATGGCCGCGTAGAGAAAACCAAAACCCTGTCGGTTAAAATCCCGGCGGGTGTGGACACCGGCGATCGTATTCGTCTCTCCGGAGAAGGTGAAGCGGGCGAGCATGGCGCGCCAGCGGGCGATCTGTACGTTCAGGTGCAGGTGAAGCAGCACCCGATCTTCGAGCGTGAAGGCAACAACCTGTATTGCGAAGTGCCGATTAACTTTGCAATGGCGGCGCTGGGCGGCGAGATTGAAGTCCCGACGCTGGATGGCCGTGTGAAGTTGAAAGTGCCGCACGAAACGCAAACCGGCAAGCTGTTCCGTATGCGCGGAAGAGGCGTGAAATCCGTACGCGGCGGTGCGCAGGGCGATCTGCTGTGCCGTGTTGTGGTCGAAACGCCGGTAGGTCTGAACGAGAAGCAGAAGCAGTTGCTGAAAGATCTGCAAGAAAGCTTCGGCGGCCCGACAGGTGAGAAAAACAGTCCGCGTTCGAAGAGTTTCTTCGATGGTGTGAAGAAGTTCTTTGACGATTTAACGCGTTAATCACCGCTGTTACATTGCATAAAAAGCCCGGGGTTGTACAATCCCGGGCTTTTTTTGTTTGTCGGCGGCGATTATCTTATTTCGTAAAAACCGAATATTTCACCATAAATAATCTAATTTTAACGATAGATCATGCGAGGTAAGATAGACGCCACGAGGTTTGATTATATTGAGAGAATAAAAAGTGAAACACCTGCATCGTTTTTTTAGCAGTGATGCCTCCGGGGGCATCATTCTCATTATCGCCGCCGTGCTGGCTATGCTGATGGCGAACAGCGGATTCACCAGCGGATGGTATCACGCCTTTCTGGAGACGCCCGTTCAGCTGCGGGTTGGGGCGCTTGAGATCAATAAAAATATGCTGCTGTGGATCAACGACGCGCTAATGGCGGTATTTTTCCTGCTGATTGGTCTGGAGGTCAAGCGCGAGCTTATGCAGGGCTCGCTGGCCAGTTTACGTCAGGCGGCGTTTCCGGTGATTGCCGCCATTGGCGGTATGATTGTTCCGGCGCTGCTCTATCTGGCTTTTAACTATTCCGACCCGATTACGCGCGAAGGCTGGGCGATCCCGGCGGCAACGGATATTGCTTTTGCGCTGGGCGTATTGGCCTTGCTGGGCAGCAGGGTGCCGCTGGCGTTGAAGATATTCCTGATGGCGCTGGCTATTATTGACGACCTGGGCGCGATTGTGATCATTGCGCTGTTCTACACCAGCGATCTTTCGATGGTCTCGCTGGGAGTTGCGGCATTTGCGATTGTGCTTCTGGCCGTGCTGAACCTGTGTGATGTCAGACGAACAGGGGTTTATATCCTGGTCGGCGTGGTGCTGTGGACTGCCGTATTGAAATCTGGCGTTCATGCCACTCTTGCCGGGGTGATCGTCGGTTTCTTCATCCCATTGAAGGAGAAGCATGGCCGTTCTCCGGCGAAGCGTCTGGAACATGTGCTGCACCCGTGGGTGGCGTATCTGATTCTGCCTCTGTTCGCCTTCGCCAATGCGGGCGTCTCGCTACAGGGGGTAACGCTTGACGGGCTGACCTCAATACTCCCGCTGGGAATCATTGCCGGGTTGCTGATCGGTAAACCGCTGGGGATTAGCCTGTTTTGCTGGCTGGCGCTGCGTCTCAAACTGGCGAAGCTGCCGGAAGGAACACGTTTTCAGCAAATAATGGCGGTCGGTATTCTGTGCGGGATCGGTTTTACGATGTCGATTTTCATCGCCAGTCTGGCGTTTGGTAGTGTAGATCCGGCACTGATTAACTGGGCGAAGCTGGGGATTTTGATTGGTTCTCTGCTTTCGGCAGTGATCGGCTATAGCTGGTTACGTACACGTTTAAGCCCGGTGGTCTGAGCGGGGTCAGAGGGTTGGGGGGCTGATGTGGCCCCCCTTGCGACACAGATCAGGGAGAGGAGTGAGCATGTCTCATATTAACTACAACCACCTTTATTATTTTTGGCATGTGTATAAAGAAGGTTCCGTTGTCGGGGCGGCAGAAGCGCTTTACCTGACGCCGCAAACCATCACCGGTCAGATCAAAGCCCTTGAGGAGCGCTTGCAGGGAAAATTATTCAAGCGTAAAGGGCGTGGGTTGGAGCCCAGTGAATTAGGGGAACTGGTGTTTCGCTATGCGGACAAAATGTTTACCTTAAGCCAGGAAATGCTGGATATCGTTAACTACCGCAAAGAGTCTAACCTGCTGTTTGATGTCGGCGTGGCGGATGCGTTGTCAAAACGTCTGGTCAGCAATGTGCTGGACGCGGCCGTGGTTGACGACGAACAAATTCATTTGCGCTGTTTTGAATCCACCCATGAGATGCTGCTTGAGCAGCTTAGCCAGCATAAGCTGGATATGATTATCTCGGATTGCCCAATCGACTCTACCCAGCAGGAAGGGCTGTTTTCGGTGAAGATAGGTGAATGCAGCGTGAGCTTCTGGTGTACGAAACCGCTGCCTGCAAAACCCTTCCCGGCGTGTCTGGAAGAGCGTCGGCTGCTGATCCCTGGCCGTCGCTCTATGCTCGGTCGCAAATTATTAAACTGGTTTAATTCGCAGGGCTTAAATGTCGAAATCCTCGGCGAGTTTGATGATGCGGCGCTGATGAAAGCGTTTGGCGCTACCCACAATGCGATTTTCGTCGCGCCGACGCTCTATGCGCATGACTTTTACGCCGATGAATCGATCGTTGAGATTGGCCGTGTGGAAAACGTCATGGAAGAGTACCACGCCATTTTTGCCGAGAGGATGATTCAGCACCCGGCCGTACAGCGTATTTGTCACGCGGATTATTCGGCGCTATTTAGCCACAAAGGGTAAGCGCTACAGGCCGGATAAGGCGTTTGCCCGCCATCCGGCAGACATAAAAAAACCCGCTTACGCGGGCTTTTTTACAAAGCTGATAACAAGCGGGCGATTAAGCCAGTTTGTTGATCTGTGCAGTCAGGTTTGCTTTATGACGTGCAGCTTTGTTTTTGTGGATCAGACCTTTAGCAGCCTGACGGTCCACGATCGGTTGCATTTCGTTAAATGCTTTCAGTGCAGCAGCTTTGTCGCCAGCTTCGATAGCTGCGTATACTTTCTTGATGAAAGTACGCATCATAGAGCGACGGCTTGCGTTGTGCTTACGAGCCTTTTCAGACTGAACGGCGCGCTTCTTAGCTGATTTGATATTAGCCAAGGTCCAACTCCCAAATGTGTTCTATATGGACAATTCAAAGGCCGAGGAATATGCCCTTTTAGCCTTCTTTTGTCAATGGATTTGTGCAAATAAGCGCCGTTAATATGGCGGCACTCGTTACGTAGTGATGGCGCAGGATTCTACCAGCTTGCGGGTCGTGAATACAGCTTTTCCACGATAAAAATTACATTGAATGGGCAGTTTCTTGTTCTGATTTGCCCCATAACAATGAAAACAATCTTCTTTATGTTTCACAGGGGCAATCGTCGGTTAACCTTGACCGCTGTACAAGGTATACTCTGACGATTTTCACTGTTTTGAGCCAGACATGAAGCTGATACGCGGCATACATAATCTCAGTCAGGCCCCGCATGGGTGTGTGCTGACTATTGGTAATTTCGACGGTGTGCATCGTGGCCATCGTGCATTGCTGCAGGGCTTGCGGGAAGAAGGGCGCAAGCGGGGTTTACCGGTGATGGTAATGATTTTCGAACCGCAGCCGCTGGAACTCTTCGCTACGGAAAAGGCCCCTGCGCGCCTGACCCGCCTGCGGGAAAAACTGCGTTACCTGGCGGAATGCGGCGTGGACTACGTGCTGTGCGTACGCTTCGATCGCCGCTTTGCCGCCCTGACCGCACAAAACTTTATCAGCGATCTGCTGGTGAAGCGTCTCGGCGTGCGGTTCCTCGCTGTCGGTGATGATTTCCGTTTTGGCGCTGGTCGCGAAGGCGATTTCTTGTTATTACAGAAAGCCGGAGCGGAGTACGGTTTTGACATCACCAACACGCAGACCTTTTGCGAAGGTGGCGTACGCATCAGCAGTACGGCCGTGCGTCAGGCGCTGGCGGAGGACAACCTGCCGCTGGCTGAAAGTTTGCTGGGGCATCCGTTTACCATCTCCGGGCGTGTCGTCCACGGCGATGAGTTAGGGCGCACCATTGGTTTCCCGACGGCGAATTTACCGCTGCGTCGTCAGGTCTCCCCGGTAAAAGGGGTTTATGCGGTGGAAGTGATGGGGCTGGGTGATAAACCCATGCCTGGCGTTGCCAATATCGGCACGCGTCCGACAGTGGCAGGCGTACGCCAACAGTTAGAAGTGCATCTGCTGGACGTTGTAATGGACCTCTATGGTCGCCATATAGATGTAATACTGCGTAAAAAAATACGCAACGAACAGCGATTCGCATCGCTGGATGAACTAAAAGCGCAGATTGCGCGTGATGAGTTAACTGCCCGCGATTTTTTTGGGCTATCAAAACCGGCTTAATGCCTATACGAGTTTTAAATACGGAACCGAGAATCTGATGAGTGACTATAAATCAACCCTGAATTTGCCGGAAACAGGGTTCCCGATGCGCGGCGATCTCGCCAAGCGTGAACCGGGAATGCTGGCGCGTTGGACCGATGATGACCTGTACGGCATCATTCGTGCGGCCAAAAAAGGCAAAAAAACCTTCATTCTGCATGATGGCCCTCCTTATGCGAATGGCAGCATTCATATTGGTCACTCGGTTAACAAGATTCTGAAAGACATTATCGTGAAGTCCAAAGGACTCGCGGGATTTGACTCGCCTTACGTTCCGGGCTGGGACTGCCACGGTCTGCCTATCGAGCTGAAAGTCGAGCAGGAATACGGTAAGCCGGGCGAAAAATTCACGGCTGCGGAATTCCGTGCGAAGTGTCGCGAATACGCCGCCACCCAGGTTGACGGCCAGCGTAAAGACTTCATCCGTCTGGGCGTGCTGGGCGACTGGTCGCATCCGTATTTGACGATGGACTTCAAAACTGAAGCCAACATCATTCGCGCGCTGGGTAAAATCATCGGCAACGGCCATCTGCATAAAGGCGCGAAACCGGTGCACTGGTGCGTGGACTGCCGTTCCGCGCTGGCGGAAGCGGAAGTTGAATATTATGACAAAACGTCTCCGTCTATCGACGTGGCGTTCCACGCCGCTGACCAGAATGCGGTGAAAGCGACGTTTGGCGTTTCCAGCGTCAATGGCCCGATCTCGCTGGTTATCTGGACCACCACCCCGTGGACGTTACCTGCGAACCGCGCGATCTCTCTGGCGCCGGATTTTGATTATGCGCTGGTACAAATTGACGGCCAGGCGCTGATTCTGGCGAAAGACCTGGTGGAAAGCGTGATGCAGCGCCTTGGCGCGGCTGACTATACCGTCCTCGGCACTGTAAAAGGCGCGGAGCTGGAGCTGTTGCGCTTTACCCATCCGTTTATGGACTTCGACGTTCCGGCGATCCTCGGCGATCACGTCACGCTGGATGCCGGTACGGGGGCGGTGCATACCGCGCCTGGTCATGGCCCGGACGACTATGTCATCGGTCAAAAATACGGTCTGGAAACCGCTAACCCGGTTGGACCGGACGGCGCTTACCTGCCAGGCACGTATCCGACGCTCGATGGCGTGAACGTTTTCAAAGCGAACGACATCGTCGTTGCGCTGCTGCGTGAAAAAGGCGCGCTGCTGCACGTTGAGAAGCTGCAACACAGCTATCCGTGCTGCTGGCGTCACAAAACGCCGATCATCTTCCGTGCGACGCCGCAGTGGTTCGTCAGCATGGATCAGAAAGGCCTGCGCGAGCAGTCGCTGAAAGAGATCAAAGGCGTACAGTGGATCCCGGACTGGGGTCAGGCACGTATTGAATCAATGGTTGCGAACCGTCCTGACTGGTGTATTTCCCGTCAGCGTACCTGGGGCGTGCCGATGTCTCTGTTCGTACATAAAGACACCGAAGAGCTGCACCCGCGCGCCATCGAACTGATGGAAGAAGTGGCGAAGCGCGTTGAAGTGGACGGCATTCAGGCATGGTGGGACCTCGATCCGAAAGAGATCCTCGGCGACGACGCTGACCAGTACGTAAAAGTGCCGGATACGCTGGACGTCTGGTTTGACTCCGGTTCGACACACGCTTCTGTGGTCGATGTGCGTCCTGAGTTTGCCGGTCATGCGGCGGATATGTATCTGGAAGGTTCCGACCAGCATCGCGGCTGGTTCATGTCCTCCCTGATGATCTCCACTGCGATGAAGGGCAAAGCGCCGTACCGTCAGGTACTGACCCACGGCTTCACCGTGGATGGTCAGGGCCGCAAAATGTCCAAATCCATCGGTAACACCGTTTCTCCGCAGGATGTGATGAACAAACTGGGCGCGGATATCCTGCGTCTGTGGGTGGCATCTACCGACTACACCGGCGAAATGGCCGTTTCCGACGAGATCCTGAAACGCGCTGCCGACAGCTATCGTCGTATCCGTAACACCGCGCGCTTCCTGCTGGCGAACCTGAACGGGTTTGATCCGGTAAAAGATATGGTGAAACCGGAAGAGATGGTGGTGCTGGATCGCTGGGCGGTGGGCTGCGCGAAAGCGGCGCAGGACGATATCCTGAAAGCCTACGAAGCCTATGATTTCCACGAAGTGGTACAGCGTCTGATGCGCTTCTGCTCCGTTGAGATGGGCTCGTTCTATCTCGACATCATCAAAGACCGCCAGTACACCGCGAAAGCCGACAGCGTGGCGCGTCGTAGTTGCCAGAGCGCGCTGTACCATATCGCAGAAGCGCTGGTGCGCTGGATGGCGCCGATCATGTCCTTCACCGCAGATGAAATCTGGGGTTATCTGCCAGGCGATCGTGAGAAGTACGTCTTCACCGGGGAGTGGTACGAAGGGCTGTTTGGCTTAGGCGAAACCGAAGCGATGAATGACGCTTACTGGGACGAGCTGCTGAAAGTGCGTGGCGAAGTGAACAAGGTTATCGAGCAGGCGCGTGCGGACAAGAAAGTCGGTGGTTCTCTCGAAGCGGCAGTCACCCTGTTCGCTGAACCGGAACTGGCGGCGAAGCTGACCGCACTGGGCGATGAATTACGATTTGTCCTGTTGACCTCTGGCGCGAAAGTCGCTGACTATGCGGAGGCTTCTGCTGATGCGCAGCAGAGCGAACTGCTCAAAGGGCTGAAAGTCGCGTTGAGTAAAGCCGAAGGTGAGAAGTGCCCACGCTGCTGGCACTACACCACGGATGTCGGCAAGGTAGCGGAACATGCAGAGATCTGCGGCCGCTGTGTCAGCAACATCGCCGGTGATGGCGAAAAACGTAAGTTTGCCTGATGAGTAAGCCTCTTTGTTCAACAGGACTGCGCTGGCTGTGGCTGGTGGTGGTCGTGCTGATTATCGATTTAGGCAGCAAGTACCTGATCCTCCAGAACTTTGCTCTGGGGGATACGGTGTCGCTGTTCCCGTCGCTTAATCTGCACTACGCGCGTAATTATGGTGCGGCGTTTAGTTTCTTAGCCGACAGCGGCGGCTGGCAGCGCTGGTTCTTTGCCGGTATCGCCATCGGTATTTGCGTTATCCTGATGGTGATGATGTATCGCTCGAAGGCGACGCAAAAGCTGAATAACATCGCTTATGCGTTAATCATTGGCGGTGCGCTGGGCAACCTGTTCGACCGTCTGTGGCATGGCTTTGTTGTTGATATGATCGACTTCTATGTCGGCGACTGGCATTTCGCCACCTTTAACCTGGCCGATAGCGCGATTTGTATCGGTGCGGCGTTGATTGTGCTGGAGGGTTTCCTGCCGAAAAAGCAGGCGTAATAAAATGCCGGATGGCGGCGTAAACGCCTTATCCGGCCTACAAAATAGCGCGATTCTTGTAGGCCCGGTAAGCGTAGCGCCACCGGGCAAACAGGTAGCCCAAAACAAGCCTCTTGTAGGCCCGGTAAGCGTAAGCGCCACCGGGCAAACAGGTGACCCAAAACAAGTGAGCAAACCTGCATGTCTAAATCAGTACAGAGTAACAGTGCGGTGCTGGTGCACTTCACCTTAAAGCTTGACGATGGCTCTACCGCTGAGTCAACGCGTAACAATGGTAAGCCAGCGCTATTCCGCCTGGGTGACGGCTCCCTGTCTGAAGGGCTGGAGCAGCATCTTCTGGGACTGAAAGACGGCGACAAAACCACGTTTTCTCTGGAGCCGGATGCCGCGTTTGGCGTACCGAGCCCGGACCTGGTTCAATACTTCTCTCGCCGCGAGTTTATGGACGCGGGCGAGCCTGAAGTAGGGGCAATTATGCTCTTTACCGCAATGGACGGCAGTGAGATGCCTGGCGTGATCCGCGAAATTAACGGTGACTCGATTACCGTCGATTTCAACCATCCGCTGGCCGGGCATACCGTTCATTTTGATATTGAAGTGCTGGAAATCGATCCGGCACTGGAGGCGTAAAATGCAGATCCTGTTGGCCAACCCGCGCGGCTTTTGCGCAGGTGTAGACCGCGCTATCAGCATTGTAGAAAACGCGCTGGCTATTTACGGCGCGCCAATTTATGTCCGTCACGAAGTGGTGCACAACCGCTACGTGGTGGATAGCCTGCGTGAGCGAGGGGCGATTTTCATTGAGCAGATCAGTGAAGTGCCGGACGGCGCGATCCTGATTTTCTCCGCACACGGGGTTTCCCAGGCGGTACGTAACGAGGCGAAAAGCCGCGATCTCACCGTTTTTGACGCCACCTGTCCGCTGGTAACAAAAGTGCATATGGAAGTGGCGCGCGCCAGCCGTCGCGGCGAAGAGTCAATCCTGATCGGCCACGCCGGGCACCCGGAAGTGGAAGGGACGATGGGGCAGTACAGCAACCCGGAAGGGGGCATGTATCTGGTCGAGTCGCCGGACGACGTTCTGTCGCTTGATGTCAAAAACGAAGGCAAACTCTCCTTTATGACCCAGACGACGCTCTCCGTCGACGACACGTCTGATGTGATTGACGCGCTGCGTCAACGCTTCCCGAAAATTGTCGGGCCGCGTAAAGATGACATTTGCTACGCCACGACGAACCGCCAGGAAGCGGTGCGCGCGCTGGCGGAACAGGCTGATGTTGTGCTGGTGGTCGGTTCGAAAAACTCCTCCAACTCCAACCGTCTGGCTGAACTGGCGCAGCGTATGGGGAAAGCGGCGTTTCTGATCGACGATGCCACCGACATCCAGGAAGCCTGGGTGAAAGAGGCGAAGTGCGTTGGCGTGACCGCTGGCGCTTCCGCACCGGATATTCTGGTGCAGAATGTGATCGCTCGCCTGCAAGAGCTTGGCGGCGGCGAAGCCATTCCGCTGGAAGGCCGCGAAGAGAACATTGTTTTCGAAGTGCCGAAAGAACTGCGTGTGGATGTTCGTGAAGTAGAGTAATTACGCTTTGACGCCGGTCTGCTATCCGACCGGCATCTTTTATGCCATTAGGTTTCGCTCAGGCGATACATCCTGCGCGGATGTCCTGGCTTGCCATACAGCATCTCGACGCGAAGAAAACCCGTCTCGACACCGTGTTCAACATAGCGGCGTGCCGTGGTTTTACTTAACCCCGTTCCGGCAACCACATCGTCAACGGAGAAGCTGCGCGTGCTGTTTTCTGTAAAAAGCTTCTGCACCAGCGCCAGCGTGATTTCTTCAATCCCCTTACTGCCATTCTCCTGACGGTAATTTTTCGCCTGTAACAGGTAGAGTGAATCGACGTTTTGCTGATCGACAATTTTCCATACCCGCTGCTGTTCGGCAAACTGGACAAAACGTTCCAGCGACTGGCTGAGCCGTTTCCACGAGATTGGCTTCAGGATATAGTCAAACGCGCCGTTGCGAATCGCCAGGCTACAGGTATCCATATCACTGGCGGCAGTAATAAAGATCACTGAGCAATTCGTGTTCATGACTAACGGATCGCTGATGAGCGTAATACCCTTACCATCCGGTAGATAGTTGTCCAGCAGCAGTAGCTGAGGCCGCAGCTGGTTGAGTTTTTGCCGGGCATCGGCAAGCGTGGAGGCAATGCCTGCCAGTCGGAGTCTCGGATGTTTGTCGATCAGTTCAGCGTGCAGCTGCGCCAGTTCGTTCTCGTCCTCAACGATCAGGACATCGATAAGTTCAGGTTGCATAATCGGTACCTTCCAGTTCCTGTACGGGACTGCGGGAAATTCCCGTAGCGGGAATAAACAACGTAAATATGGCGCCGCGCGGCGAATTATCAGCGACTTCTATCACCCCTCCCGCCTGAGTGACATAACTTTCAATCAGATACAATCCAATGCCATGATCGCCCCGGGTTTTCGTGGTGACGCCACGTTCGAAAATATGCTCGCGAATCTCCGGTTTAATACCGACTCCCTGATCGGCCACTTCGATAATCAACTCATGCTCGTTGAGTCTGATCAGCACGTCCACTGGCGCATGCGGTAATGGCGATCGCTGCGTTGCTTCGATCGCGTTATCGAGTAAATTGCCCAGGATCGAAATCAGTTCTGATTCCGCAAGTGGCGGAAAAGGCCCATCCATCCGGCAGCTGGGATCGAAATTCAGTTCCACCCCTTTTTCACCCGCTCTTGCCGCTTTACCTAACAGCAGGCCGCACAACGTCGGTGAACTGAAGCGCGATGAGATAAAGTCCAGCAGCTCCTGGGCATGTTCCGACTGAGCCTGAATATAATCAATGGCTTCATTGTAACGACCCATATGCAGTAAACCAGAAAGGGTCGTCATGCAATTGAGCTGCTCGTGGCGCATGATGCGCAAATTATCTACGTAACGTTTTACCTGGCTTAGCTGAGCGCTCAAACTGTCTATTTCATTGCGATCGCGGAAGGTTATCACCCATCCCTGAAGCGAGTTCTCCAGCATGATGCGCACCCGGCTGGCGATAACCGTCAATTCATTGAAACGGCAGATTTCATCATGAGTGTCATTCTTCAGCATTACCTCTTTAAGGAAGAAGGGGGATGGCGTAATCACTTCGGTAATGTGTTGACCGCGTATCGCCTGCGCAGGCTGGCCTAAACCCAGCAGCTCGCGGGCAGCCTGATTGATCACCTCAATGTGCAAATTATTATCAATGGCGATTACCCCTTCATAAATCGATTCCATCATCGCTTTTTGCTGACGAACCAGCAGGCCTATCTCTCGCGGCTCCAGTGAAAAAATCTGTTTTTTAATACTGCGGGTGAAGAACCAGGAAAAGACAAAAAGGGATATCAGCAGCAGGATGGCGGCAACCAGGATACTGACGGCTTTATTCACCGTAATGGTGTTGAGGTAACTGGTGAGGTATCCAACGGAGACGATACCAATAACCTCGCCCTGATCGTCAACAATGGGCGCTTTACTGCGCAGGGAGATGCCCAGGCCGCCACGGCGAATTGTCGTGGTGCTCTTTCCGTGAAGCACTTCAGTGTTATCGTCGCCAACCAGCTTTTTTCCTACTCTGTCGGCATAAACCGAATGAAACAGATGGATGCCTTCTTTATCTCCGATAACAATAAAACTGGCGTCGCTATGCGCGGCTATTTTTTGCATAAATTGATGAATCGCCGTGGTATCTCTTTCCACGACTTCTTTTCGCAAATTCGGAATAAGCGCAATTTCTTCCGCCTGTATTTTCGCCCTAGCTCCCATCTCCTGATAAAGCTGCTTTTCTACGTGCATATAATAGTATCCACCCAGTAAGGCAAATAATATGGAGAAAAAAGCAATCAGCGATATAAACAGTTTGATCTGAAATGAAACTTTCATAATGTTCAGGCATCGTCATCAGGGATACGTCACTGTATCATCTTTTGGCCTGAATGAAGCGGTTTTGCCAGAAACCTGTGATCTTTTGCACAGCAGAATATATTGCGGTAGGCAGCGCGCAGGTGCAACGGTGTTACCAAACGTTGCTTTAAATACGCGCTGAAAAGAAACCATAAAAACCACGGCGTTAAATAAGAGATAAATCACATAAAATAATAGAAACCATTAAAACTATAGAGACCATTAAAACTTCTTTTTGAATTCGTCAGTACTCACACAAAGTAAATATTGAAGCCCATAAACTAACCCTGAAAAATAACCGAGGGCTTAATAATGAGCACGACTGATGATTCTTTCTCTGTTACTCATGAACCGTTAAACATTCAGCGTTTGTCACTTAAAGAACGCTGGTGGCACATTATGGATACATGGAAAATCGGTATTATTCCATTACCGATGTTTTTGTTGGCCGGCGCATTAATCGCGATTGATTGCCTGGGCGGGAAGCTGCCGAGCGATATTGTCGTGATGGTCGCCACGCTGGCTTTTTTTGGCTTTGCCTGCGGAGAGTTTGGGAAGCGTTTGCCCATCGTCGGCAAACTGGGGGCCGCCGCAATTTGCGCGACCTTTATTCCTTCCGCGTTAGTTTACTATGGCCTGCTGCCGGATGTGGTGGTGGAGTCGACGACCAAGTTCTATAAATCTACCAACATCCTGTATCTCTATATCTGCTGCATTATCGTCGGCAGTATTATGAGTATGAACCGCACCGTGCTGATTCAGGGTTTTCTGCGTATTTTCTTCCCAATGTTATGCGGTGAAATCGTCGGCATGGTTGTTGGTATGGGCGTCGGCCTGGCGCTTGGCCTCGAACCCTTTCAGATTTTCTTTTTTATTATTTTGCCCATCATGGCCGGCGGCGTTGGCGAAGGCGCCATTCCGCTTTCAATCGGCTATGCGACCCTGTTACACATGGATCAAGGGGTGGCGCTCGGTCGTATCTTACCGATGGTAATGCTGGGCAGTCTGACCGCCATTATCATCTCCGGCTGCCTGAACCAACTGGGCAAGCGCTTCCCGCATCTGACCGGCGAAGGTCAATTGATGCCAAACCGTGCGAATGCCGATGAACAATCGCCGTCACTGGCGGAAGGCGTCTCTGGCAAAACGGATGTGACCACGATTGCCGCAGGCGCGCTGCTGGCGATACTGCTCTATATGCTGGGGATGTTAGGGCACAAGCTGATTGGCTTGCCCGCACCGGTTGGCATGTTGTTTGTGGCAGTGCTGGTCAAGTTAGTTAACGGCGTATCGCCCCGCGTTCTTGAAGGCTCGCAGGTGGTGTACAAATTCTTCCAGACTTCAGTGACTTACCCCATTCTGTTCGCGGTTGGCGTAGCCATTACGCCGTGGGAGGAGCTGGTGAACGCCTTCACCCTGACCAATCTTCTGGTCATTATCAGTACCGTTGCTGCGCTGGTCGCGACAGGATTCTTTGTCGGTAAAAAAATCGGTATGCATCCTATTGATGTCGCCATTGTCTCCTGCTGCCAGAGTGGGCAAGGCGGTACGGGCGACGTAGCGATTTTAACCGCAGGCAACCGCATGAGCCTGATGCCATTCGCACAAATTGCGACGCGTATCGGCGGGGCGATAAATGTTTCCATTTCGCTGCTGGTGCTGGGTAACTTTCTTATTTAATTGAAGTATGCAGGATTGATAATTATGAAACTCGCAAGCTTTCTTTATCAGGGTACTCGCAGCTATGGCATCGTTACTGCCGGAGGCGTTATTGATTTGGGGAACCGCATCGGCGACCAGTATCGGGACCTGAAGGCGCTATTGCAGGGGGATGGTCTGGAGCAGGCGCGGCGCTTCGCGCAGGCGCCGGTCGATCTAAAAATGGATGCAATCACCTTTTTACCGGTGATAGAGCGACCGGAAAAAATACTCTGTGTCGGCATGAACTACGCCGAAAAGCGCCAGGAGTTCGATCAGCATGACCCCGCGCCGACGCTGTTTGTTCGTTTTGCGGATTCGCAAACCGGGCACAACATGCCGGTACTCAAGCCTCGCCATTCGCATGAGTTTGATTACGAGGGGGAGCTGGCGGTGATCATCGGTAACGGTGGCGAGAATATCTCCCGCGACCATGCGCTTGACCATGTCGCCGGATACAGCTGCTATATGGATGGCTCCGCACGCGACTGGCAGCACAGCTGGTTTACTGCGGGGAAAAACTGGCGGCAGACCGGCGCTTTTGGCCCGTGGATGGTCACTGCCGATGAAATTCCCGACCCGCATCAGCTGGCGATCCGCACCTGGCTCAACGGCCGCATGGTACAGGAAGATAACACCAGCAGTATGATCCATAAAGTTGCTGAATTAATTGAGTATATAAGCACTTTCACCCGTCTTAATTCCGGGGACGTCATCATTACGGGCTCGCCGGGCGGCGTAGGGAAAAAGAGGAATCCGCCGTTATTCATGCAGGAAGGCGATCGTATTGAGGTGGAGATTGAGCACATTGGCCATCTGAGTAATGTCATTATGGAAGCCCCGCTACAGGCCTTTGCGGCGGCGCATTAATACGATGAGCCAACACGTTTTGGCGTATGGGATTAATGACAAATTTTGTTTCGTCTCCTTTTGTCGGTCGGTCGCTTGCCAACCGGCAAAAGGTTTGCCAATAATCGGATGCCAACCCTGGAGCTTGTCATCTTTTTATGGAGGAAACATGCGCCTGCCCATTATTCTGGATACCGATCCGGGTATCGACGATGCCGCCGCCATCGCCGCCGCCCTGTTTGCCCCACAGCTTGATCTGCAATTGATGACCACCGTCGCGGGGAATGTCTCCGTAGAGAAAACCACCCGCAACGCGCTGCAACTGCTGCATTTCTGGAACATGGATATCCCGCTGGCGCAGGGGGCCGCCACGCCGCTGCTGCGCCCGTTGCGCGATGCTGCTTACGTCCACGGCGAGTCGGGCATGGAAGGCTATGACTTTGTCGCCCATGATTGCCAGCCACTGGCAAAACCGGCCTTTATCGCCATTCGGGATGCCCTGATGAGCGCCCCGGAACCCGTCACGCTGGTCGCGATCGGCCCGTTGACCAATATTGCGCTGCTGCTGACTCACTACCCGGAATGCGCTTTTAACATTCGTCGTCTGGTGATCATGGGCGGCTCTGCGGGGCGGGGGAACTTTACGCCGAACGCCGAATTCAATATTGCCGTCGACCCGGAAGCCGCTTCCCGCGTTTTCCAGAGTGGGGTAGAGATTGTGATGTGCGGGCTGGATGTGACCAACCAGGCCCTGCTGGCACCGGATTATCTGGCAAAACTGCCCGAACTTAACCGGACGGGAAAAATGCTGCATGCGTTGTTTAGCCACTACCGCAGCGGCAGCATGAACACCGGGCTGCGTATGCACGATCTCTGCGCCATCGCCTGGCTGGTTCGCCCGGATCTGTTCACCGTTAAACCCTGTTTTGTCGCGGTAGAGACGCAGGGGGAATACACCGCAGGCACAACGGTTGTTGATATTGAAGGCCGGCTGGGTAAAAGCCCTAACGTGCAGGTGGCTCTGGAGATTGATGTGGCTGGCTTCCAGCAGTGGGTCGCCGATGTGCTGGCGCTGGCGCCCTAGGATTTTAGTTGTTGGCTAAGGTAATCAATCATGGCCCGTATTTTGAGCGGCATATGCTTGTTTCCAGCCCACAAAAGCCATAGCTCGCCGGAGTAGTTGCTGATGAACGTCCACTCCGGCAACACCTGCATGATTTCGCCGTCTTGTAACGCTTCTCTGGCCGTGAATGCGGGGAGACTGCCAATTCCCAGATGGCGCTTTACTGCGTCCAGTCTTACACCCGTATGATTAGCCGCATAGCGCCCCGTTGTTTGAACGACTTCTGTCTTACCTTGTTTACGAAATTTCCAGCGTGAGTCCGTTGGCGTCTCTCCGAGGCTAATGCAACTGTGCTGACGTAAATCTTCCGGGTGCGTCGGTGTCCCCTGTTTTTGCAGATACTCTGGCGTGGCGCAGAGGATGTGGGTGATTGGCATTAACGGCTTGCCATGCAACCCGGGCGAGGGGGTATTGGTGATTTGCAGCGCCAGATCGACGCCATCATCAATGAGATCCATATAGCGGTCTTCGAGCCTCAGGCAAACATCAACCAGGGGAAAACGTTCAAGAAATTGCGGGATCAGTGGATGAATAACGAAGCGTCCGACGGCTTTGGGTACGCTGAGCGTAATCTTTCCCTGAGGAACGTGTTGTACGCTTCCCCCGGAATCAATGGCCTGTCTCGCTGCTTCCAGCATCATTTTCGCATGTTCATACACCATCTTTCCTGTTTCACTTAATGCCAGCTTACGTGTTGAACGATGCAACAACTGGCTGCCCGTTTCGCGTTCAAGGCGTGAAACGCTGCGGCTCATGGCTGATGGGGTCACACCTGCTGCGCGCGCTGCGGCAGAAAAGCTACCGTGATCAACAATCAACACAAAAGTGGCCAGATCGGGAAGGAGTGTCAAATTCATTTGTGTTTCTCAGGCAAAGATTCATTGCCGGGCAGGCGGATTATCTGCTCCGGGATAAATAATATACTGCCCTTCACGACAGGAGGACATATGACAGAACGTCTTTATTACAACACCGATGATACAGAAGGTATGGCATGTGTGACGGGGTGCTCTCCACAAATGGATGGCCTGTATGCCGTTACGCTCGATAAAACATTATTCCACCCTCAGGGAGGTGGGCAACCCGCAGACAAAGGCTGGATTGCGGATATTCCGGTTTGCGGAATCATGTTACGTGATAATCAAATTATACATATTCTGCCGCAACCTGTTGCAGCGGGAATGGTGCAGCTAAAAGTCGATGCACAGACGCGTTTGCTCAACTCTCGTCTGCATTCAGCAGGCCATCTTATCGGGTGTGCGGGAGAAACATGGGGTTGGTCGCCAGTGAAAGCGCACCACTGGCCGGGTGAGGGGCGCATTACCTTTTCAGCAGGTGAACATGCTCGTCTTCCTGATGCTGAAAATCTGCTGGCGTGTATTGAGCAGTGGCAGGCGAAGGATTGTGCCCGCCGAATTGAGTTTGACGGTGAGCGACGTAAAGTGGGGTTTGGTGAACTTCCGATGTACTTCTGTGGAGGAACACATGTCACTTCGCTCGGCCAACTTGGTCGTATAACGATCGGTGGGATCAAAATGAAGAAAGGGCAGCTCATCATTAACTATTCCATTGAATAGCGTCCATTTGCTCTTGATCGCAGGCAGAGTTGCCTGCGGTGTCCCGCTTTTCCCGCATATAGCTTTTACTGATATCTCTCCCTGTTTATCATTAAATTCTAATTATCGACGTTTTTGGCTAGCGGCGCGGCGTGGCGCTGGTTAATCTGAAAACGATTTACGCAAAATTAACAAAAGAGAATAGCTATGCATGATGCACAAATCCGCGTTGCCATCGCGGGAGCCGGGGGACGCATGGGACGTCAGCTGATTCAGGCCGCCCTGGGGATGGACGGCGTTCAACTCGGCGCGGCGCTGGAGCGGGAAGGTTCTTCATTACTGGGCAGCGATGCCGGTGAATTAGCAGGCGCAGGGAAAACGGGCGTCACCGTGCAAAGTAGCCTGGAAGCGGTAAAAGATGATTTTGACATCTTTATTGATTTCACTCGCCCGGAAGGGACGCTGGCGCACCTGGCGTTTTGCCGTCAGCACGGTAAAGGCATCGTCATTGGCACGACGGGATTTGATGACGCAGGCAAGCAGGCCATTCGCAATGCCGCGCAGGATATCGGCATTGTGTTCGCCGCCAACTTTAGCGTCGGTGTTAACGTCATGCTGAAGCTACTTGAGAAAGCGGCGAAAGTGATGGGCGACTATACCGATATTGAAATTATCGAAGCGCACCATCGCCATAAAGTGGATGCGCCGTCAGGCACCGCGCTGGCGATGGGGGAAGCGATCGCCCACGCGCTGGACAAAGATCTGAAAGCGTGCGCGGTATACAGTCGTGAAGGTTATACCGGCGAACGCGTGCCGGGCACCATCGGTTTTGCGACGGTTCGTGCCGGCGACATTGTGGGTGAACATACCGCGATGTTTGCTGATATCGGTGAACGTATTGAAATCACGCATAAGGCCTCCAGCCGTATGACGTTTGCGAATGGCGCGGTCAGATCGGCTATCTGGCTAAAATCAAAGCCAAATGGTCTTTTTGATATGCGAGATGTGCTGGATTTAAACAATTTATAGCTTGTTTTTACCCTTCGTGATGTGGTTATGGTAATCATAATTTGTTGATTACATAGGGCAATAATTTATTGCCCTATTATTTTTAACTTTATCTTTCTATTTTTTATTTAAACTCGTGAATTTATCTGTTTTCTTCTGTTTATTTGTTGCTTTTATGTAAATTTTGACCAAATGGTCCACTTTTTCCTTCTCTCTGGTTTCATAATGCATTCTTTCAGCCACGCAAGCGTTTTCCAGGACAAGTTAGCTGATCTTTTTGCCTGTTAAATCAGAACATCCTTGCCTGAGTCGTAAAACAATACAAAAAATACCGCCTTTAAGTTGACTTTTACCCGCCTTATCTTCAGAATGCCGCCGTTTGCCAGAAATCCACGGGTAAGCAGATTTGCATTGATTCAGGTTATACAAATGAATTAATATGCAAATAAAGTGAGTGAATATTCTCTGGAGGGTGTTTTGATTAAGTCAGCGCTATTGGTTCTGGAAGACGGAACCCAGTTTCACGGTCGGGCCATAGGGGCAACAGGTTCGGCGGTTGGGGAAGTCGTTTTCAATACTTCAATGACCGGTTATCAAGAAATCCTCACTGATCCTTCCTATTCCCGCCAAATTGTCACTCTTACTTATCCTCATATCGGTAATGTCGGCACCAATGAAGCCGATGAAGAATCCTCTCAGGTTCATGCGCAAGGTCTGGTCATTCGCGATCTGCCGCTGATTGCCAGCAACTTCCGCAATACTGAAGACCTCTCTTCTTACCTGAAACGCCATAACATCGTGGCGATTGCCGATATTGATACCCGTAAGCTGACGCGCCTGCTGCGTGAGAAGGGCGCACAGAACGGCTGCATTATTGCGGGTGATAACCCGGATGCGGCACTGGCGCTGGAGAAAGCGAAAGCCTTCCCGGGCCTCAACGGAATGGATCTGGCGAAAGAAGTGACCACCGCTGAATCCTATAGCTGGACGCAGGGAAGCTGGACGCTTGCAGACGACCTGCCGGAAGCCAAATCAGAAACTGACCTGCCGTTCCACGTTGTGGCTTACGACTACGGCGCGAAACGCAACATCCTGCGTATGCTGGTAGACAGAGGCTGCCGCCTGACGGTGGTTCCGGCGAAGACCTCCGCCGAAGAGGTGCTGAAGATGAACCCGGACGGTATCTTCCTCTCTAACGGCCCTGGCGATCCGGCGCCGTGCGACTATGCTATCGAGGCGATTCAGGCATTCCTCGAAACCGATATTCCGGTTTTCGGCATCTGCCTCGGCCATCAGCTGCTGGCGCTGGCGAGCGGCGCGAAAACCATCAAGATGAAGTTCGGCCACCACGGCGGTAACCATCCGGTAAAAGATATCGATAACAATACCGTGATGATTACGGCGCAGAACCACGGTTTTGCGGTGGATGAGGCTTCTATGCCTGCAAATCTGCGAGTGACGCACAAATCGCTGTTCGACGGCACTCTGCAAGGGATTCATCGTACCGATAAACCGGCGTTCAGCTTCCAGGGGCACCCTGAGGCGAGCCCTGGCCCGCATGATGCCGCGCCATTGTTCGACCACTTTATCGAGTTAATTGAGCAGTACCGTCAGTCCGCGAAATAATCAGGAGTAAACAGAGCCATGCCAAAACGTACAGACATAAAAAGTATCCTGATTCTGGGTGCGGGCCCGATTGTTATCGGCCAGGCGTGTGAGTTTGACTACTCTGGCGCCCAGGCGTGTAAAGCGCTGCGTGAAGAAGGTTATCGCGTCATCCTGGTGAACTCTAACCCCGCGACCATCATGACCGACCCGGAAATGGCCGATGCGACCTACATCGAGCCGATTCACTGGGAAGTGGTGCGTAAAATTATTGAGAAAGAGCGCCCGGATGCGGTGCTGCCGACGATGGGCGGTCAGACGGCGCTGAACTGCGCGCTGGAGCTGGAGCGTCAGGGCGTGCTGGCTGAGTTCGGCGTGACCATGATTGGCGCCACTGCCGATGCGATTGATAAAGCCGAAGACCGCCGCCGTTTCGACGTGGCGATGAAGAAAATCGGCCTCGACACTGCCCGCTCCGGTATTGCGCATACGATGGAAGAGGCGCTGGCTGTTGCTGCTGACGTCGGTTATCCGTGCATTATCCGTCCATCCTTTACGATGGGCGGCACCGGCGGCGGTATTGCCTACAACCGCGAAGAGTTCGAAGAAATTTGCGCGCGCGGTCTGGATCTCTCCCCAACCAACGAACTGCTGATAGATGAGTCGCTGATTGGCTGGAAAGAGTACGAAATGGAAGTGGTGCGTGATAAGAACGACAACTGCATTATCGTCTGCTCCATTGAGAACTTTGACGCGATGGGCATCCACACCGGTGATTCCATCACGGTGGCTCCGGCGCAAACGCTGACGGACAAAGAGTACCAAATCATGCGTAACGCCTCGATGGCGGTACTGCGTGAAATCGGCGTGGAAACCGGCGGTTCCAACGTTCAGTTTGCGGTGAACCCGAAAAACGGTCGTCTGATTGTTATCGAAATGAACCCGCGCGTCTCCCGCTCCTCGGCGCTGGCGTCAAAAGCCACCGGCTTCCCGATTGCTAAAGTGGCGGCAAAACTGGCGGTGGGTTACACCCTCGACGAACTGATGAACGACATCACCGGTGGCCGTACCCCGGCATCGTTCGAACCGTCCATCGACTACGTTGTCACCAAAATTCCTCGCTTCAACTTTGAAAAATTCGCGGGCAGCAACGACCGTCTCACCACCCAGATGAAATCCGTCGGCGAAGTGATGGCGATTGGCCGCACTCAGCAGGAATCCTTACAGAAAGCGCTGCGCGGCCTGGAAGTGGGCGCCGCCGGTTTTGACCCGAAAGTCAGCCTGGATGACCCGGAAGCGCTGACCAAAATTCGTCGCGAGCTGAAAGATGCGGGCGCCGAGCGTATCTGGTACATCGCTGATGCGTTCCGCGCGGGGCTGTCTGTCGATGGCGTCTTTAACCTGACCAACATCGACCGCTGGTTCCTGGTGCAGATTGAGGAACTGGTTCGTCTGGAAGAGAAAGTGGCGGAGCTTGGCATCACCGGCCTCGACGCTGACTTCCTGCGGATGCTGAAGCGCAAAGGCTTCGCCGATGCGCGTCTGGCTAAACTGGCGGGCGTGCGCGAAGCGGAAGTGCGCAAACTGCGCGACCAGTTCAACCTGCACCCGGTTTACAAGCGCGTGGACACCTGTGCAGCGGAATTTGCTACCGACACCGCCTACATGTACTCCACTTATGAAGATGAGTGCGAAGCGAATCCGAACCAGGACCGCGACAAAATCATGGTGCTCGGCGGCGGCCCGAACCGTATCGGCCAGGGGATTGAATTTGACTACTGCTGCGTACACGCCTCGCTGGCGCTGCGCGAAGACGGTTACGAGACCATTATGGTCAACTGTAACCCGGAAACGGTCTCCACCGACTACGACACCTCCGACCGCCTGTACTTCGAGCCGGTCACGCTGGAAGATGTGCTGGAAATCGTGCGCGTCGAGAAACCGAAAGGCGTCATCGTACAGTACGGCGGCCAGACTCCGCTGAAACTGGCGCGCGCGCTGGAAGCGGCAGGTGTGCCGGTTATCGGCACCAGCCCGGATGCGATTGACCGCGCGGAAGACCGTGAGCGCTTCCAGCAGGCGGTTGACCGTCTGAAACTGAAACAGCCTGCTAACGCCACCGTGACGGCGATTGAACAGGCCGTTGAGAAGGCAAAAGAGATTGGCTATCCGCTGGTGGTTCGCCCGTCCTACGTGCTGGGTGGCCGCGCGATGGAAATCGTTTACGACGAAGCTGACCTGCGTCGTTACTTCCAGACCGCAGTCAGCGTCTCTAACGATGCGCCGGTACTGCTGGACCGCTTCCTTGATGACGCGGTGGAAGTGGATGTGGATGCTATCTGCGACGGTGAAATGGTGCTGATTGGCGGCATCATGGAACACATCGAACAGGCGGGCGTGCACTCCGGTGACTCCGCATGTTCTCTGCCGGCCTACACGTTAAGCAAAGAGATTCAGGACGTGATGCGCCAGCAGGTGCAGAAGCTGGCCTTTGAGTTGCAGGTGCGTGGTCTGATGAACGTGCAGTTCGCGGTGAAAGACAACGAAGTCTACCTGATTGAAGTGAACCCGCGTGCGGCGCGTACCGTACCGTTCGTCTCCAAAGCGACCGGCTTACCGCTGGCGAAAGTGGCGGCGCGCGTGATGGCGGGCAAATCGCTGACCGAGCAGGGCGTGACGAAAGAAATCATCCCGCCGTACTACTCGGTGAAAGAAGTGGTGCTGCCGTTCAACAAATTCCCGGGCGTTGACCCGCTGTTAGGGCCAGAAATGCGCTCTACCGGGGAAGTGATGGGCGTCGGCCGCACCTTCGCTGAAGCGTTCGCCAAAGCGCAGCTTGGCAGCAGCTCGACGATGAAGAAATCGGGCCGTGCGCTGCTCTCCGTTCGTGAAGGCGACAAAGAACGCGTGGTGGACCTGGCGGCGAAGCTGCTGAAACAGGGCTTCGAACTGGATGCGACTCACGGTACGGCGATTGTGCTGGGTGAGGCGGGTATCAACCCGCGTCTGGTCAACAAGGTGCATGAAGGTCGTCCGCACATTCAGGACCGTATCAAGAATGGCGAATACACCTACATCATCAACACCACCGCAGGTCGTCAGGCGATTGAGGACTCTAAACTGATTCGCCGCAGCGCGTTGCAGTATAAAGTGCATTACGACACGACCCTGAACGGCGGCTTCGCCACGACGATGGCGCTGAACGCCGATGCGACTGAAAAGGTGATCTCCGTACAGGAAATGCACGCGCAAATTACGAAGTAAGCGGCAGACGCATTTATCTGGTGATATAAAAAGGTTCCTGCAAAGGAACCTTTTTTTACGCCATAAGGTCATTCCTGGTCACATACGCTTCCTGGATGTGGTTTTCAATGTAACAAGCACGATTTCGCTCACACTAATCAACAATTAAGTCGCATACTATCCCCTTATATCCACAATTTATTTATGGTTAATGGCGTTATTTATATTCAGGCCATAACGAACCGTAGCAAGATTTTTAATTTGTAAAATGGTGTGCTTATGAGTGAAAAATATGTTAAGAAACCACTTTATTTGTTAATTGCTGATTGGGTAATGGCAGAAAACCGGTGGGTGAGCGCCAAAGAGATCGCGAAGCAATTTAATATGGATTATTGCAAAGCGATTAATACGGTTTCGTATATTCTTTCTGAAGTAGGGGAAATAGAGTGCGAGACCAGGACGATCCCTAATCAGCTGGAAGGGCGAGGATGCCAGTGCCAGCGTCTGGTGCGTATTAAGCGTATTGACGCGCAGCTCTATGCGCGTTTGGGTCATAGTGCGCAGGAGAAGATGGTAAAAGCGGAGAGAACCCCGCGAATGCCGGTTCCGCCCACGGAGCTAAACCGCGAGCAGAAATGGCAGATGATGCTATCAAAAAGTATGCGTCGGTAATGTCGGCGTAAATGCCTTATCCGGCCTGCAACGGTGTGTTGACTCGTAGGCCGGATAAGCGCCAGCGCCATCCGGCACAAAGCGCTACGCCGATTTTGGCTTCACCTCCGTCGTGCCTTTCAGGCGCGGCCGGTTCTTTTCGACCTGGGTTAAGGGTTGCGTTTCACATAGCGATGCCCGACAGCGTACCGCGAGATCCTGATATTCCTGCGTGTTGAGCCGTTTCCAGTGCAGCTCTTCATCCGTGACATCACGTTTGACGCGTGCAGGCGCACCAACCAGCAGCTGCCTGGGCGCGCCGACAAAACCCGCTTTTACAAAACTCATGGCGGCGACGATACTCTCTTCGCCGATGATTGCGCCATCCATGATTACGCTGTTCATGCCTACCAACGCATCACGACCAATCACGCAGCCGTGAAGGATTGCGCCGTGCCCGATATGCCCGTTTTCATGCACGATGGTGTCGGTATCGCAATAACCGTGCATGATGCAGCTATCCTGAAGGTTAGCGCCCGCCTCAAGAATCAGACGCCCATAGTCGCCGCGCAGCGATGCAAGCGGGCCGATATAGACGCCCGCACCAACGATGACATCGCCAATCAACACGGCGCTGGGATGCACGTACGCCTCTGGATGTACTACCGGAATCAGGCCTTCAAAGGCGTAATAGCTCATGGTTATTCCTCCGTGATTGTTGTCGGATGGCGGCTGCGCCTTATCCGACCTACGGCAGTAGGCGGATAAGCGTTAGCGCCATCCGGCAGCGCGGCGCTAGCGGCCTTTCCAGACCGGATCGCGTTTTTCGGCAAACGCCTGCGGGCCTTCGATCGCATCTTCAGAGTGCAGTACCGACGGGTAATGCTTCAATGCGCCGCTGCGAATGTAGCGATAGCCTTCTTCCACCGGCATTTCGCTGGTTGCGCGGTAGATCTCTTTGAGGGCGGCGATCGCCAACGGCGCGCTGTTCACCAGCTGTTGCGCCAGTTCGCGGACGCTGTCCATTAACGCTTGCTGGCTGACAACCCGGTTCACAATTCCCCAGCGCAAGGCTTCTTCTGCGTCCATTCGTCTGCCGGTCATCAGCATTTCGTTGACGATAGCAGGCGGCAACAGCTTAGGCAGGCGCAGCACGCCGCCGCTGTCAGGCACAATGCCGAGCTTTGCTTCAGGCAGCGCGAAACTGGCGTTATCGGCGCAGACGATAAAATCCGCCGCCAGTGCCAGTTCGAACCCGCCGCCGAAGGCATAGCCGTTAACGGCGGCAATCACCGGTTTATCCAGGTCAAAGATCTCGGTTAAACCGGCAAACCCGCCGGGGCCAAAATCGGCGTCCGGGGCTTCGCCTTCGGCCGCCGCTTTTAAATCCCAGCCTGCGGAGAAGAATTTTTCGCCGCCACCGGTGATGATCGCCACACGCAATTCGGGATCGTCACGGAAATTGAGAAAAACTTCGCCCATCTCAAAACTGGTTTTTGCGTCTATTGCATTCGCTTTCGGGCGATCCAGCGTAATTTCCAGAATCGGGCCGTGACGGGTCAAATGTAATGATTCACTCATATCTTCACTCCATTATTTAAAATCGGACGGGTAAGAATGCTTATTTCAAGTTCTTTTTAATTATTTTTCCTGAACAGTTTCGGGGCAGATCATTTCTTATCTCAAGAAAAGAGGGGACTTTGAATTTCGCCATATTTTGTTCACAGAAAGCGAAAAACTCCTCTTCCGTTAATGTTTCACCTTCATTAAGCACCACAAAGGCTTTAATGGCTTCATCGCGGATCGAATCGTGAATACCAATAACGACGATGTCCTGAATTTTGGGATGAGCCGAAATAATGTTTTCCAGTTCGACGCAGGAGACATTTTCGCCGCCGCGCTTAATCATGTTGCAACGCCTGTCGACGAAATAGAAAAATCCCTCCTCATCCCGATAGCCGGAATCACCGGTATGCAGCCAGCCGTTGGCTTCCAGCGCTTTGGCGGTGGCTTCCGGCCTGGCGTAATACTCTTTAAAGAGGGTTTTTCCCGGCACGCCTTTAATACAGATTTCACCGATTTCTCCGGCGGGTAGCGAGCGGTTCTGCTCATCGCGGATGTCCGCCTCATAGCAAAATCCAGGGCGACCAATAGATGGCCAGCGTCGTTTATCGCCGGGACGATCGCCAATAATGCCGACAATGGTTTCCGTCATCCCGTAAGAGGTCAGCAGCCGGACGCCGAAACGTGCAATAAAAGCGTCTTTTTCCTGCACGGAAAGGTTGAGATAGAACATCACTTCGCGCAGACAATGCTGCTTCTCTTCCGGGGAGGCGGGCTGCACCATCAGCGTCCTGATCATCATCGGAATACATTCTGTGACAGTGGCGCGATACTTTCGTACCTGTCCCCAGAACGCGCGGGCGCTGTATTTTTCGATCAGCACAAAGGTGCTGCCTGCGGAGAATGCCGCCATTGCCGCAGTACACTGACAGTCAATATGAAAGGCGGGCATCACCGTCAGATAGACGTCATCTTCACGCAGCGCACACTGCCAGGAGGAGTAGTAACCCGCAAAACGCAGGTTGTAATGGGTAATGACCACGCCTTTGGGCCGCGAGGTGGTGCCAGAAGTAAACAGAATCTCCGCCGTGTCGTCAGTGGATAACGGCGGCGCATAGCACAATGTGGCAGGCTGCTGGTCTTTCAATTGAGAAAAATGGCTAACGTTATCTTCAATGGGCGCATTTTCGCCAATCAGACAGATATGATTGAGCAGGGTATCGTCCTCAAGCAGTATCTGGCGATACATCGGATAAAATTCAGCGCTGGTGACGATGAGCTGCGCGCGGCTGTTTTGTAAAATCCAGGCGCTCTCTTCGCGCAGGAGCCTGGCATTGATCGGCACCATGATGGCGCCAATTTTGGCCAGACCAAACCAGCAGAAAAAGAACTCCGGGCAGTTATCCAGATGCAGCGCGACGTTATCGCCTTTCTGAATGCCTGAGGCGAGGAAAAGGTTCGCCGCGCGGTTGATCTCTTCATTCAGCGACGCGTAGCTGAATTGCCGGACAACGCCTTCGCTGGATTCAAAAATAAGCGCCGTTTTATTTCCGTATACCTCGGCCAGGTCGTCCCACATCTGACGTAAGTTTTGTCCGCCAACGATATCCATTGCACTGTTATCCGTTCGAAAATAGGCATGCGCGCTAACCGGATAAACCGGTTAGCGCTTTGCGTTTAATCCTCAACTTTGGCCAGACCCTTGCTGACCAGTTCCTGTATATCTGCTTCGTTGTAACCGATGTTTTTTAGAATGGCGGCGGTGTCCATGCCATGCGACGGCATGCCACGCCAGATTTTCCCTGGGTTGTTTTTGAATTTCGGCATGATGTTTGGCCCTTTACAGGTGCGGCCATCCATCGTGTGCCACTCGGTAATGGATTCGCGGGCGACGTACTGCGGGTTGCTTTCCAGTTCTGGAATGGTCAGCACTTTCGCGCAGGCGATATTCAGCTCGGCGAAACGCGCCTGCACGTCGGCGATGGAACGGGTCGCCAGCCACGCATCCAGTTTTTCCTCGACTAACGGCCCGTAAGGGCACTCAACGCGATGGATAAGCTGGGTGCCTTCCGGCACTTCTGGCGTACCCAGAATGTGCGCCAGGCCGATATCCTTAAAGCACTCGTTGATCTGCGTAATGCCGACCAGCTCCATCACGATGTAACCGTCTGCGCATTTATACAGCCCGCATCCGGCGTAGTAGGGGTCTTTGCCTTTGGTCATGCGTGGGCAAATTTCGCCGCCGTTGAAGTAATCCATCATGAAGTACTGGCCCATGCGCAGCATTACTTCATACATCGCCACATCAATGCTTTCGCCTTTGCCGGTTTCACGCACTCTGTGCAAAGCCGCCAGCGCGGCGGTGGTGGCGGTCATCCCGGAAAAATAGTCCGCCGTATACGGGAACGCGGGCATGGGTTGATCGACATCACCGTTCTGAATCAGGTAGCCGCTAAAGGCCTGGGCGATGGTGTTGTAAGCCGGGAGGTTGGTGTACTCCTCCGTGCCGTACTGGCCGAAACCGGAAAGGTGGGCGATCACCAGTTTGGGGTTGTGTTCCCACAGCACGTCATCGGTAATTCCGCGACGGGCAAACGCCGGGCCTTTGCTGGCTTCGATGAAGATGTCAGTGGTTTCCATGAGTTTCAGAAACGCTTCCCGACCTTCATCTTTGAAGATGTTAAGGGAGAGGGCATGCAAGTTTCGGCGTGAAAGCTGCGGATAGTTCGGCTGGACGCGAATGGTATCGGCCCAGGCGACGTTTTCAATCCAGATCACTTCCGCGCCCCACTCTGCGAACATTTGTCCGGCGAACGGCCCGGCGATTTCAATCCCGGAGAACACGACCCGCAATCCGGCGAGCGGCCCGAAAGTGGGCATCGGTAAACGGTTCATAAATAAATTCCTGCATTTTTTGTAGGCCCGGTAAGCGCAGCGCCACCGGGCAAATTGCCGGATGGCGGCGTAAACGCCTTATCCGGCCTACGATGTTTGTAGGCCCGGCAAGCGCAGCGCCACCGGGCATGTTGCCGGATGGCGGCGTAAACGCCTTATCCGGCCTACGATGTTTGTAGGCCCGGTAAGCGCAGTGCCACCGGGTAAATTGCCGGATGGCGGCATAAACGCCTTATCCGGCCTACGATGGTTTGTAGGCCCGGTAAGCGTAGCGCCACCGGGCAAATTGCCGGATGGTTTGTAGGCCCGCCACCGGGCAATGTTTAACGGTATTGCTTCAGCACGGCGCGGCCGAGCGTCAGGATCTGCATTTCGTCAGAGCCGCCGGAGACGCGGTCAACGCGCAGGTCACGCCAGAAACGCGTAATGCGGTGGTTGCCCGCAATCCCGACGCCGCCCAATACCTGCATGGCGCTGTCTACCACGTCAAACGCGGCGTTGGCGCAGAAGTATTTACACATCGCGGCATCGCCCGAGGTGATGGTGCCGTTATCCGCTTTCCACGCGGCTTCCAGCAGCATGTTTTTCATGGAGTTTAATTTGATCGCCATATGCGCGAACTTCTCCTGAATCAGCTGGAAGCGGCCGATCGTCTCGCCAAACTGCACGCGCTGATTGGCGTAACGCGCAGCGTCTTCGAACGCGCACATCGCCGTACCGTAGTTGGTTAAAGCCACCAGAAAACGTTCGTGGTCGAACTCTTCTTTTACGCGGTTAAAGCCATTACCTTCCCGGCCGAACATGTCTTTTTCGTCCAGCTCAACATCGTCAAAATTGATTTCACAGCAGCTGTCCATGCGCAGGCCGAGCTTCTCAAGTTTGTTAACCTTGATGCCGGGTTTGCTCATATCGACAAACCATTCGGTATAAATCGGTTTGTCCGGGGAGGCGCCGTCCCGTGCCATCACCACGATGTAGGGGGTGTAGGCGCTACTGGTGATGAAACACTTGCTGCCGTTAAGATAAACCTTACCATTTTTACGGGTATAGGTAGTTTTTAAACTGCCAACATCCGATCCCGCTCCCGGTTCGGTGATCGCCGAGTTCCACATCTGCTTGCCGGTTCCCTGGAACGCCATGATTTTATCAATTTGCTCCTGGGTCCCTTCACGCAGGAAAGTGTTAAAACCTCCCGGCAATTGGTACAACACGTAAGTTGGCGCGCCCAGACGCCCCAGTTCCATCCATACGGCGGCAACGGTGACGAAACCGGCTTCCAGCCCGCCGTGTTCTTCCGGGATCAACAGGCTGTCGATGCCCATATCCGCCAGCGCTTTCACAAAACGTTCCGGGTAGACGCTGTCGCGATCGCACTCGGCAAAGTAGGCTTCCCAGTTCTCACTGGCCATCAGTTCACGAATACCGGCGACAAACAGTTCCTGCTCGTCATTCAAATTAAAATCCATCTTCCAGCCTCATTTTTAAGGAGTTTATTGAGTTTATTTATCTTTCCAGTGCACTTTGGCGTCTTTGATAAAGGAGAGCGTTACCATGATGTTGACGAAGAACAGCGGGCATCCTCCGGCGATAATCGCGGTTTGAATGGGTTTTAACCCGCCGAGCGCTAACAGGACGATGCCGATAACGCCAACCAGCACCGACCAGCCGATACGTACCAGCAGCGGCGGCTCTTCACCGTCGCGCACTTCGCGGCAGGTGGACATGGCCAGCGTGTAGGAGCAGGCGTTAATCAGCGTGACGGTAGCGATAAAGCAGAGGATGAAGAATCCCCACATCGTAGCCGTGCTGAATGGCAGTGCGGCCCAGGTTTCGATGATGGCGCGCGCCACGCCGTGCTGTTCGATAAGTTGTGGAATATTGAGGATATTTTTATCCATCAGCAGCAGGGTGTTGCTGCCAAGAACGGTCCACAGAATCCAGGTGGAGGCGGTCAGGCCGAGCACCATCCCAAAGCACAGTTCGCGCACGGTACGGCCGCGGGAAATACGCGCGAGGAAGATACTCATCTGGATGGCGTAAATGACCCACCATGCCCAGTAGAAAACGGTCCAGCCCTGCGGGAAGCCGCCTTTGCCGATCGCATCGGTGTAGAACAACATGCGTGGCAGATACATCAACAGCATACCGACGGAATCGGTGAAGTAGTTCATGATGAAGCTGGCGCCGCTGACGATAAACACCCAGCCGAGCATCAGGAAGCTGAGATAGCTACGCACGTCACTGGCGATTTTCACCCCTTTTTGCAGGCCGCAGGCCACGCAAATGGCGTTCAGAACGATCCAGCAGGTAATGATGATGGCGTCCAGTTCCAGCGTATGAGGGATGCCGAACAGATACTGCATACACTCTGTCACCAGCGGCGTCGCCAGGCCGAGGCTGGTGCCCATCGCGAAGATCAGCGCCACCAGATAGAAGTTATCGACAATAGTACCGAATAACCCTTTCGCGTGTTTCTCGCCCACTAAAGGTACCAGCGTCGAGCTGGGACGAATCACGTCCATTTTGCGAACAAAAAAGAAGTAGGCGAACGCGACGGAGAGGAAGCTGTAAGTCGCCCACGGTAACGGCCCCCAGTGAAACAGGCTGTAGGCGAGGCCGATCTCTTTGGCGCCGTTGGAGCCAGGTGCCAGAGCAAAGGGCGGCGTCGAGATGTAATAATAAATTTCGATTGAGCCCCAGAACAGCACGGCGGCGGAAGTGCAGGAGGCGAACATCATGAAAATCCAGCTGGCGGTGCTGAATTCCGGCGGCTCATCACCTAATCTTTTTTTAGCGTAAGGGCCGAAGACCAGCCAGAACCAGCCAAAAAGCATCACCACCATGTACCATTCAAATGCCCAACCCCAGATATTTGTGACATAACTGAAGACGGCATTAATAACAATATTCGCAGCGTCGAGATCTCTGACGGTTAGCCAACAAAGTATCCCTACAATTATTAACGGCGGGAAAAAAACCTTAGGTTCAATCCCGGACTTTCTCTTTTCATTTTTCATGAGTCAATTCCAGTGTCAAAACGAAATTTATGTTACGTTCCCGTTTGTTATATTTTGTTTATTTTTCTTAGTAATAATCTGATGACAGTTAGACCTCAGAGTCGCTTTGGCGAGTAACTCATAATGGGTATTCATTTTGCGGTAATCTGTTATGTTTATCACACTTTTTTGTCTGGTGTTTTTGACCCTGATTTTCAAATAAAATTAATACAAAACAATTGGATGCGTTGAGTTTTGGTCGAATTGCGTGCATCTCTCATTCAATATTGGTGATCCATCAAACAATATTGAAAATTTTTATGTTCTACGGGGGCTGTTCAATATTAGTGAGGTGCTTAACAATATTGAAAGTTGTAAATATCAGCGTGTGACATTTTCAATATTGGTGATTAAAGTTTTATTTCCGAATTAAAGAGCGTGATATCTGTATTTAACACCGCCGATATGGATGACGTTTCCTTCATGATTTCTGGAGATGCAATGAAGATAATTACTTGTTACAAGTGCGTGCCTGATGAGCAGGATATTGCGATCAATAATGCCGATGGTTCATTAGATATCAGCAAAGCGGATGCCAAAATCAGTCAGTACGATCTGAATGCGATTGAAGCTGCCTGCCAGTTAAAGCAGCAGGCAAGCGATGCCCAGGTGATTGCCATGAGCGTAGGCGGCAAGGCGCTGACCAACGCCAAAGGGCGTAAAGATGTGCTCTCCCGTGGGCCAGATGAACTGGTCGTGGTGATAGACGACCAGTTTGAACAGGCTTTGCCGCAACGCACCGCCGCAGCGCTTGCCGCCGCCGCGCAAAAATCGGGCTTTGATCTGATCGTTTGCGGCGACGGTTCCTCCGACCTTTATGCCCAGCAGGTCAGCCTGCTGGTGGGTGAAACGCTGAACATTCCGGCCATCAACGGCGTGAGCAAAATCCTCTCCCTGACGGAAAGTGCGCTTACCGTTGAGCGTGAACTGGAAGATGAAATTGAAACCCTGAGTATTCCCCTGCCTGCGGTGGTGGCGGTCTCCACAGACATTAACTCTCCGCAGATCCCGTCGATGAAAGCGATTCTGGGCGCGGCAAAAAAACCGGTGCAGGTCTGGTCTGCGGCGGATATTGGTTTCAGTGCGCCAGACGCGTACTCCGTCCAGAAGGTCGCCGCACCGAAACAACGCGAGCGTCAGCGCATCGTTATTGAAGGCGATGGTGAAGAACAGATCGCCGCGTTCGCCGAACATCTGCGCAAAATCATTTAATTACCGGGGGATATTATGAACACGTTTTCTCATGTCTGGGTATTCAGCGATACCCCTTCTCGTCTGCCGGAACTGATGAGCGGCGCACTGGCTTCAGGCGAGCAGATTCATGCGTTTGTGCAGCACGACGCCGAGGGCGAGACGGCACGCCAGCTGGGGGCGAATCACATCTGGCATTTACGCGGTAAACCGGACGACTGCATGGTGGAAGATTACGCCGGGGTGATGGCGCAGACGATTCGCCAGCAGGGGGATTCGGGTCTGGTGCTGCTGCCTAATACCCGCCGTGGCAAACTGCTGGCGGCAAAGCTGGGATTTCGTCTCGCGGCGGCCGTCTCTAACGACGCCAGTGCGGTAACGCAGCAGGAGGGCCATGCGACCGTCCGGCATATGGTCTACGGCGGGCTGGCGATTGGCGAAGAGACCATCACATCACCGTATGCGGTGATCACCGTCGGCAGCGGCACGTTCGAGGCGCAACAGGCGGACGCGTCCCGCCACGGCGAGTCGCATGACGTGCAGTGGCAGTCGCCAGATGTCGTCGTAACGCGCACCGCAACGCAGGCGCGCCAGAGCAACACGGTCGATCTTGATAAAGCGCGACTGGTGGTTAGCGTCGGGCGCGGCATCGGCAGCAAAGAGAATATCTCGCTGGCCCAGGCGCTGTGTCAGGCCATTGGCGCGGAACTGGCGTGTTCTCGTCCGGTGGCGGAAAACGAAAAATGGATGGAGCACGAGCGTTATGTCGGCATCTCCAACCTGATGCTTAAACCAGAGCTTTACCTCGCGGTGGGCATTTCCGGGCAGATCCAGCACATGGTGGGCGCGAACGGTTCACAAACCATCTGCGCCATCAACAAAGATAAAAATGCGCCGATATTTCAATACGCTGATTACGGCATTGTCGGCGATGTGATGAAGATTCTGCCTGCGCTTACGAGCGCTTTAGCACGCTGATCCACTCGGGCAGGGCCTGTGGGTATCGGCCCTGCCGCTGACAGGTAAATCTGGAGTTCTTATGTCCGAAGATATCTTTGATGCCATCATCGTGGGGGCCGGACTGGCGGGTTCCGTCGCGGCGCTGGTGCTCGCCCGCGAAGGGGCGCAGGTGCTGGTTATTGAGCGCGGCAATTCCGCTGGCGCGAAGAATGTCACCGGCGGGCGCATCTACGCGCACAGTCTGGAGCGCATTATCCCCGGTTTTGCTGAACATGCCCCGGTTGAACGCGTGATCACCCATGAAAAACTCGCTTTTATGACCGAAAAAGGGGCGATGGCGGTGGATTACGTCAATGGCGAGGATGCCGCGCCTTCGCAGGTTTCTTATTCCGTCTTACGCAGCAAATTTGACGCCTGGCTGATGGAACAGGCTGAAGAGGCGGGCGCGCAGCTGATAACCGGCATCCGCGTGGATAATCTTGTTCAGCGCGACGGCAAAGTGGTGGGCGTTGAGGCGGATGGCGACGTTATTGAAGCGAAAACGGTCATTCTCGCTGATGGCGTGAACTCGCTGTTGGCGGAAAAACTGGGAATGGCGAAACGTGTAGATGCCGCCCATGTCGCGGTAGGCGTAAAAGAGTTAATTGAGTTGCCTGAATCGGTCATTGTGGATCGCTTCGGATTACAGGGAAATGAAGGCGCAGCCTGTCTGTTTGCCGGTTCTCCGACCGACGGTCTGATGGGCGGCGGCTTCCTCTATACCAATAAAACGACCCTCTCTTTGGGGCTGGTTTGCGGTCTGCATCATCTGAAAGAGGCGAAAAAGTCGGTTCCACAAATGCTGGAAGATTTTAAACAGCATCCGGCGGTGGCGCCGCTGATTGCGGGCGGAAAACTGCTGGAGTACGCCGCGCACGTCGTCCCGGAAGCGGGAATGAATATGCAGCCGGAGCTGGTGGGCGACGGCGTGCTGATTGCCGGTGACGCCGCCGGTATGTGTATGAACCTCGGTTTTACGATTCGCGGTATGGACCTGGCCGTCGCGGCAGGGGAAGCGGCGGCGAAGACCGTACTTTCGGCCATGCAGAGCAACGATTTCAGCCGACAGGGGCTGGCGGAATATCGACAGCATCTCGACAACGGGCCGATGCGGGATATGCGTATGTACCAGCGCTTACCGGCGTTTCTGGACAACCCGCGTATGTTCACACGCTACCCTGAAATGGTGGTGGGCATTGCCCGCGATCTGTTTACCGTCGATGGCAGCGCTCCCGTCCCTGTGCGTAAAAAAATCCTGCGCCACGCGAAGAAAGTGGGCTTCATCAACCTGATGAAGGATGGCATCAAAGGAGTGACCGTATTATGACTTCTCCCGTCAATGTGGACGTCAAACTGGGCGTCAATAAATTCAATGTGGATGAAGACAATCCGCACATCATCCTGAAAACCGAACCGGATAAGCAGGCGCTGGAGGTGCTGATCAAGGCGTGTCCGGCCGGGTTGTATAAACAGCAGGACGACGGCAGCGTACGTTTTGATTACGCCGGGTGCCTGGAGTGCGGCACCTGTCGAATTCTCGGGTTGGGGACGGCGCTGGAGAAATGGGAATACCCGCGCGGCACCTTTGGCGTGGAATTTCGCTACGGCTGAGGTTGATGCCGGATGGCGTCGCTGATGCGTCTTATCCGGCCTACAAAATACGTGATTCGTAGGCCTGATAAGCGTAGCGCCATCAGGCATCAAGTGAAAACAAAACAGGACGCGGCTATGCAGCAGCCCAGGAACTTTGACGACATTAAATTCTCCTCTATTCACCGCAGAATTATGCTGTGGGGAAGCGGCGGGCCGTTCCTGGACGGTTACGTACTGGTCATGATTGGCGTGGCGCTGGAGCAGCTCACGCCTGCGCTGAAGCTGGATGCGCAGTGGCTGGGGTTACTGGGGGCAGGCACGCTGGCCGGGCTGTTTGTCGGTACGTCGCTGTTCGGCTATATCTCAGACAAAGTGGGGCGACGTAAAATGTTCCTCATCGATATCATCGCCATTGGGGTGATATCGGTAGCGACGATGTTTGTCTCATCGCCGATGGAGTTGCTCGTTATGCGCGTGCTGATTGGGGTGGTGATTGGCGCGGATTATCCTATCGCCACCTCGATGATTACCGAGTTTTCCAACACCCGCCAGCGCGCCTTCTCGATCAGTTTTATTGCCGCGATGTGGTACGTCGGCGCCACCTGCGCCGATCTGGTCGGCTACTGGTTGTACGATGTGGCGGGCGGATGGCGCTGGATGCTGGGGAGTGCGGCAATTCCCTGCATTATGATCCTGATCGGGCGCTTCGATCTTCCCGAATCACCGCGCTGGCTGTTGCGTAAGGGGCGGGTGAAAGAGTGCGAGGAGATGATGATTAAACTGTTTGGCGAACCGGTGGCGTTTGATGAAGAACCGCCCCAGGAGACGCGCTTCTTACAGCTGTTTAATCGCCGTCACTTCCCGTTTGTTTTGTTTGTCGCCGCCATCTGGACCTGCCAGGTCATCCCGATGTTCGCCATCTATACCTTTGGCCCGCAGATTGTCGGCCTGCTGGGGCTGGGCGTCGGGAAAAGCGCGGCGCTGGGCAATGTGGTGATCAGTTTGTTCTTTATGCTGGGCTGTATTCCGCCGATGTACTGGCTGAACAGCATAGGGCGACGGCCATTGCTGATCGGCAGCTTTGTTATGATGACGCTGGCGCTGGCTGTGCTGGGGTTGATCCCAGAAATGGGGATCTGGCTGGTGGTTGCGGCCTTTGCGGTGTACGCCTTTTTCTCCGGCGGCCCGGGGAACCTTCAGTGGCTCTACCCGAATGAGCTGTTCCCGACGGATATTCGCGCGTCTGCCGTGGGCGTCATTATGTCTCTGAGCCGAATTGGCACCATCCTTTCAACGTGGGCGCTGCCGATCTTCATCACCAGATATGGGATCAGCTACGTCATGCTGATGGGGGCGGGAATTTCACTTATCGGTCTGCTTATTTCCATCGCTTTTGCGCCGGAGACGCGTGGACTGACGCTTGCCCAGACGAGCAGTATGACGATTCGCAACAAGCCTCTGTGCTAGGGGATATCTTCAGAGTGTTCTGTATTTTCTTTTAAGGTCAGTCAGTTAGTCTATAGTTAATGGGTATACCACTGAAAATGACTGAAAAGCAGGGAGAACACCATGCAAAAACAACTTCTTATTGCGTCTCTTTTTGCCGCTGCGACGGTATTTACCGTAGCGGGCTGTTCATCAAACCAGGCCATAAAAACCACCGACGGCAAAACGATCGTCACCGATGGTAAACCACAGGTCGATGATGATACCGGACTGGTGTCCTACAAAAATGCAGAAACCGGTAAAACGGAACAGATCAACCGCGATCAGGTGAAGAACATGAGCGAACTGGATAATTAATTCAGTTTTATCCATTTAGCTGCTCAATAATATTCACTATTAGCCTGTTAAATTACTGACTACACTCTGTGATAAAACAGAGATGTAAAATAACAGGCTACTTCATGATCCTCATTATTTATGCCCATCCGTATCCGCAGCACTCGCATGCGAATAAACGGATGCTGGAACAGGCAAGGACGCTGGATGGCGTCGAAATTCGCTCGCTCTATCAACTTTACCCTGACTTCAATATTGATGTTGCCGCCGAGCAGCAGGCGCTGGCGCGCGCGCGTCTTATCATCTGGCAGCATCCAATGCAGTGGTACAGCGTTCCCCCTTTACTCAAACTCTGGATGGACAAAGTCCTCGCGCATGGCTGGGCCTACGGGCATGGCGGCACGGCGCTCCGGGGCAAAGATCTGATGTGGGCCGTGACGACTGGAGGAGGCGAAAGCCACTTCGCTATTGGCGCCTATCCGGGCTTTGACGTGCTCTCGCAGCCGTTACAGGCTACCGCGCTCTATTGTGGGCTCAACTGGCTGCCGCCTTTTGCGATGCACTGTACGTTTGTCTGTGATGACGAAACGCTCCAGGCGCAGGCGCGCCACTACAAGCAACGTTTGCTGGCGTGGCAGGAGGCAAATCATGGATAGCCATACGCTGATACAGGCGCTGATTTACCTGGGGTCGGCCGCGCTGATTGTGCCGATTGCCGTCCGGCTGGGCTTAGGGTCGGTGCTGGGCTACCTCATTGCCGGGTGTATTATCGGCCCGTGGGGGCTGCGTCTGGTGACGGACGCTGAAGCTATTCTCCATTTCGCCGAAATTGGCGTGGTGCTGATGCTGTTTGTGATTGGGCTGGAGCTGGACCCGCAGCGTTTGTGGAAACTGCGTGCGTCGGTTTTTGGCGGCGGCGCGTTGCAGATGGTGGTATGCGGTGGGTTGATTGGCCTGTTCTGTATGTTCCTCGGTCTGCGCTGGCAGGTGGCGGAGCTGATCGGCATGACGCTGGCGCTCTCTTCCACGGCGATTGCGATGCAGGCGATGGATGAGCGTAACCTGACCGTCTCGCAAATGGGCCGTAGCACATTCGCCGTGCTGCTGTTTCAGGATATTGCCGCTATTCCACTGGTGGCGATGATCCCCTTGCTGGCCGCCAGCAGCGCCTCAACGACGCTGGGCGTCTTTGCGCTGTCTGCGTTAAAAGTGGCGGGAGCGCTGGCGCTGGTGGTGCTGTTAGGGCGCTATGTCACGCGCCCGGCGCTGCGTTTTGTCGCGCGTTCCGGTTTGCGTGAAGTGTTCAGCGCCGTGGCTCTGTTTCTGGTCTTTGGCTTCGGCTTGCTGCTGGAAGAAGTGGGGCTGTCGATGGCGATGGGGGCGTTTCTGGCGGGCGTGTTGCTGGCAAGCTCGGAATACCGGCATGCGCTGGAAAGCGACATAGAACCGTTTAAAGGGCTGCTGCTGGGGCTGTTCTTTATCGGCGTCGGCATGTCTATCGACTTTGGCACGCTGATCGATAATCCGTTACGCATTCTTATCCTGCTGGTCGGTTTCCTGGTAATTAAAACGGTAATGCTGTGGCTGGTCGCCAGGCCGCTACGGGTGCCGAATAAGCAACGTCTCTGGTTTGCCGTATTATTAGGGCAGGGGAGTGAGTTTGCCTTTGTGGTATTCGGCGCGGCGCAAATGGCCAATGTACTCGACCCGGAATGGGCGAAGGCCTTGACGCTCACCGTTGCGCTCTCAATGGCGGCGACGCCCATTTTTCTGGTGCTCCTGAGCCGTCTGGAAAAATCCGCAATCGGCGAAGCGCGTGAAGCGGATGAGATCGATGCGGAGCAACCGCGCGTGATCATCGCCGGATTTGGCCGTTTTGGGCAGATTACGGGGCGTTTGCTGCTGTCGAGCGGAGTAAAAATGGTGGTTCTCGACCATGACCCGGATCATATTGAAACGCTGCGCAAATTTGGCATGAAGGTCTTTTACGGTGACGCGACGCGCATGGATCTGCTGGAGTCCGCCGGTGCGGCAAAAGCGGAAGTGCTGATCAACGCGATTGACGATCCGCAAACCAGTTTACAACTGACAGAAATGGTAAAAGCCCATTTCCCCGACCTGCAAATTATTGTCCGCGCCCGCGATGTCGATCACTACATTCGTTTGCGACAGGCCGGTGTTGAGATGCCGGAGCGTGAAACGTTTGAAGGCGCGTTAAAAACAGGGCGTCAGGCGCTGGAAAAATTAGGGCTGGGACGCTACGAGGCGCGCGAGCGTGCCGATCTGTTCCGTCGTTTTAATACGCAGATGGTGGAAGAGATGGCGAAAGGGGAAAACGATCCAACGTCCCGCGCGGCTGTCTATAAACGCACCAGCGCTATGTTGAGTGAGATTATTACTGAAGACCGTGAACATTTATCGTTAATTCAACGCCACGGCTGGCAAGGCACGGATGAAGGTAAACATACGGGTGATGCAGATGATGAGCCGGAAGTGAAACCGTCAACGTAGGCCAGGTAAGGCGTTTACGCCGCCATCCGGCGTTGGCGCGTCTGATTGCCTGATGGCGGCCTGCGAGCTGACACCGCTTTAAATAAGTCGGGTTGCCAGCAGAACGGAAAATTTTCGTGCTATTCCTCTTTTCGTTAGTCGACGAAAGATTGCTCTTTCCGTATAGTGGCGACAATTTTTTGTATCCAGGAAATATTCAATGATCAGTCTGATTGCGGCGTTAGCGGTAGATCGCGTTATCGGCATGGAAAACGCCATGCCGTGGAACCTGCCTGCCGATCTCGCCTGGTTTAAACGTAACACCTTAAACAAGCCTGTGGTTATGGGGCGCCATACCTGGGAATCCATCGGGCGACCGCTGCCGGGGCGTAAAAACATCGTCATCAGCAGCCAGCCTGGCACTGACGATCGCGTGCAGTGGGTGAAATCGGTCGATGAAGCGATTGCCGCCTGCGGCGATGCGCCAGAGATTATGGTGATTGGCGGCGGACGCGTGTACGAACAGTTCTTGCCGAAAGCGCAGAAACTGTATCTGACGCATATTGATGCCGAAGTGGAAGGGGACACCCATTTCCCGGACTACGAACCGGATGACTGGGAATCGGTCTTCAGCGAGTTCCACGACGCCGATGAGCAGAATTCTCACAGCTACTGCTTCGAGATTCTGGAGCGTCGTTAATCCGGCATGTTGTAATGCAGATTTGTAGGCCTGATAAGCGAAGCGCCATCAGGCAATAATGTGGAGTGAATGCCGGATAGCGGCGTAAACGCCTTATCCGGCCTACAAAATAACGCTCAGGCGTTTACCGCCTCGCCTTTGCCTGAATCAAGATGACGATTCGACGGCTGCACGAAGTAGCGCTTATCTTCCCAACGCAGACAGGTTAAATCCCCGCCCCAGCAGCAGCCGGTATCCAGACCATAAATGCCTTCCGGCGTCCCTTTACCTTCCAGCGACGCCCAGTGACCAAAGACAATGCTGTATGCTTCGCTAACCGGTCCCGGAATGGCGAACCAGGGTTTCAGCGGCGCAGGGGCGTTTTCCGGCGACTCTTTGCTGTACATATCCAGTTGGCCGTTCGGGAAACAGTAACGCATACGGGTGAAGGCATTCGTGATAAAACGCAGCCGCGCCAGACCCGTTAGCTCCGGCGTCCAGTTGTTCGGCATATCGCCGTACATCGCGTCGAGGAAGAAGGGGTAGGAGTCGCTCGACAGCACGGCTTCAACATCGCGCGCGCAGTCTTTCGCTGTCTGTAAATCCCACTGCGGCGTAATGCCCGCATGCGCCATCACCAGCTTCTTCTCTTCGTCGACCTGCAACAGCGGCTGACGGCGCAGCCAGTTGAGCAGTTCGTCGGCGTCTGGCGCTTCCAGCAGCGGAGTCAGCCTGTCTTTCGGCTTATTGCGGCTAATGCCCGCAAAGACGGCCAACAGATGTAAATCGTGATTGCCAAGCACCAGACGCACGCAGTCGCCCAGTGATTTCACGTAGCGGAGCACTTCCAGAGAACCAGGGCCGCGAGCGACCAGATCGCCGGTAAGCCACAGGATATCTGAACCGGGGGTAAATTCCACCTGGTGTAACAATGCGATCAGTTCGTCGTAGCAACCGTGAACGTCGCCAATGAGGTATGTTGCCATTGCTTGAGTTTTAATGAATAAGTGTTGGAACGGCGAGTCGGAACACGGGAATATCGATAGTAAAGGCGACGCCTTTTTCATCGATCATTTCGTAGTGACCCTGCATGGTGCCCAGCGGCGTTTCAATAACGGCGCCGCTGGTGTACTGGTACTCTTCTCCGGGCGCGATGTGCGGCTGCACGCCAACCACACCTTCGCCCTGTACTTCGGTTTCGCGGCCATGACCATTGGTTATCAGCCAATAACGCCCCAACAACTGCACTGGCGCTCGCCCCAAATTGCGGATGGTTACCGTGTATGCGAATACGTAACGTTCATCATCAGGTGAAGATTGCGCTTCAATGTAGACGCTCTGAACCTGAATACACACTCGGGGCGAATTGATCATGCTTAACTCTCCTTCGAAGGCGCGTTTTCTGACAGATAGTTCGCCATCTGGCAATATTGCGCGACAGAGATATTTTCCGCTCGCAATGCCGGGTCAATGCCCAGTTCCGTCAGCACCTCGACGCTGAACAGATTGCCGAGGCTGTTGCGAATCGTTTTACGACGCTGGTTAAACGCCTCGGTGGTGATGCGGCTCAACACGCGTATGTCTTTCACCGGATACGGCATCGTCGTGTGAGGCACCAGGCGCACAACGGCGGAATCGACTTTAGGCGGCGGCGTGAAGGCGGATGGTGGCACTTCCAGCACCGGGATCACCTGGCAATAATATTGCGCCATGACGCTTAATCGACCATACGCCTTACTGTTCGGCCCTGCAACCAGACGATTGACCACTTCTTTTTGCAACATAAAGTGCATGTCGGCAATGGCATCAGTATAGCTAAAGAGGTGGAACATCAACGGAGTGGAGATGTTGTAGGGCAAGTTGCCGAATACGCGCAGCGGCTGACCTATCTTCTCAGACAGCTCGCCAAAGTTCATGGTCATGGCATCTTGCTGATAAATCGTCAGTTTCGGCCCCAAAAACGGGTGCGTTTGCAGGCGCGCGGCCAGATCGCGGTCAAGTTCGATCACCGTGAGCTGGTCCAGACGTTCGCCAACAGGCTCCGTCAGCGCTGCCAGACCGGGGCCGATTTCGACCATTGCCTGACCCTTTTGCGGGTTAATGGCGGAGACAATACTGTCGATCACAAACTGATCGTTGAGAAAGTTTTGCCCGAAGCGTTTACGGGCTAAGTGGCCCTGATGGACTCGATTATTCATTGGGTATTAACAATCATTTTGATGGCGAGATTAAGCGCCGTAATAAAACTGCCGACATCCGCTTGCCCCCGACCCGCCAGTTCAAGCGCGGTACCGTGGTCTACGGATGTTCGAATAAAAGGCAGGCCCAGCGTGATATTCACGCCGCGACCAAATCCCTGGTATTTTAGCACGGGGAGACCCTGATCGTGGTACATCGCCAGCACGGCATCGGCATGATCGAGATATTTAGGCTGGAAAAGCGTGTCGGCGGGCAAAGGGCCGCTTAAGCGCATCCCCTGAGCGCGCAGATCATCCAGTACCGGAACGATCGTGTCGATCTCTTCGGTTCCCATATGGCCGCCTTCACCCGCATGGGGATTTAGCCCGCACACCAGAATATGCGGATCGGCAAGGCCGAATTTCGTGCGTAAATCATGATGCAGAATGCCGATCACCTCATGCAGCAAAGCGGGCGTAATGGCGTCGGCAACCGCTCTTAACGGCAGGTGCGTTGTCGCCAGCGCGACCCGCAGCTCCTCGGTGGCCAGCATCATCACCACTTTCTTCGCCTGCGAACGCGCTTCAAAAAACTCCGTGTGTCCAGTAAACGGTACGCCAGCGTCATTGATGACGCCTTTGTGAACCGGCCCGGTGATCAGCGCCGCAAATTCCTCTTGCAGACAACCGTCGCAGGCGCGCGCCAGCGTATCCACCACATACTGCCCATTCTCAACGCTGAGTTGACCTGGGGTGACAGGAGCGCGAAGCGCTGTCGGCAACAGGGTCAGCGTGCCGGCGGATTGCGGTTTTGCAGGGTGATTTGGCGAGTAGGGAAGAAGCGAGAGGGGCAAACCGAGCAACGCGGCCCGGTCGGTTAACAGACGGGCATCTGCACAGACGACGAGCTCGACCGGCCACTCACGCTGTGCGAGCTGAACGACTAAGTCAGGACCAATCCCGGCGGGTTCGCCGGGAGTGATAACAACGCGTTGAACCGTAGCCATTAATTGCTCAGGATTTTAACGTAAGCGCTGGCGCGTTGTTCCTGCATCCAGGTCGCCGCTTCTTCCGAGAACTTACGGTTCATCAGCATACGGTAAGCTCTGTCTTTCTGCGCTGCGTCGGTTTTATCAACGTTACGCGTATCCAGCAGTTCGATCAGGTGCCAGCCAAAGGAGGAGTGCACCGGGGCGCTCATCTGGCCTTTGTTGAGGCGGGTCAGCGCGTCGCGGAAGGCAGGATCGAAAATATCCGCCGCCGCCCAGCCCAGATCGCCGCCCTGGTTGGCAGAACCTGGGTCCTGTGAAAACTCTTTCGCTGCGGCAGCAAAGGTCGTTTTGCCGCTCTTAATGTCTGCTGCGATCTCTTCCAGTTTCAGGCGCGCCTGTTGATCGGTCATGATCGGTGAGGGTTTCAGCAGAATATGGCGGGCATGAACTTCAGTGACGGAGATGCTCTGGCTCTGGCCGCGCAGATCGTTCACTTTCAGAATGTGGAAGCCAACGCCGGAACGAATCGGGCCAACGATGTCGCCTTTTTTCGCCGTGCTCAGCGCCTGCGCGAAAATGCCCGGCAGCTCCTGAATACGTCCCCAGCCCATCTGGCCGCCTTTCAGCGCCTGTTGGTCGGCGGAGTAGGTGATCGCCAGTTTGCCGAAATCACTGCCGTTACGCGCTTCATCAACAATCGAACGCGCCTGGGCTTCCGCTTCGCTTACCTGATCCGACGTCGGGTTTTCCGGCAGCGGGATCAGAATGTGGCTCAGGTTCAGCTCTGTGCTGGCATCGTTCTGGTTACCGACCTGTTGGGCCAGCGCATCCACTTCCTGCGGCAGGATGGTGACGCGACGACGCACTTCGTTGTTACGCACTTCGGAGATGATCATCTCTTTGCGGATCTGGCTACGGTAGGTCGAGTAGCTCAGACCATCGTAAGCCAGACGGCTGCGCATCTGGTCCAGCGTCATGTTGTTCTGTTTAGCGATATTGGCGATAGCCTGATCCAGCTGTTCATCAGAGATTTTCACCCCCATCTTCTGACCCATCTGGAGAACGATTTGATCCATGATCAAACGTTCCAGGATCTGATGACGTAGCGTGGCATCATCAGGAAGCTGCTGACCAGCCTGACCCGCATTAAGTTTTACTGATTGCATTAAGCCATCAACGTCGCTTTCCAGCACGACGCCGTTATTGACGACGGCTGCGACTTTATCGACCACCTGCGGGGCAGCGAAACTGGTATTCGCGATCATGGCGATACCGAGAAGCAGCGTTTTCCAGTTCTTCATACTTTTTCCATTTCAATTAACCGCAATGCGGATTACGTGGTAAATCAATCAAATCACAGAGAGCTTTGATACGGCAAAATGTTCGAACGCAACATCTCTTTGGTGCCGAGACCGTAGTTGGAGCTCAGACCACGCAATTCAATGTTAAAGCCGATCACGTTGTCATAAACAGCGTGTTCTTTATCGTTATCCCAACCGTTCAGCTTACGCTCATAACCGAAGCGAATCGCATAGCAGCAGGAGTTGTACTGCACGCCGAGCATCTGGTCGGCAGGCTTATTCACATTGGTATCAAAGTAGTAAGCGCCTACGATAGACCAACGATCGGCAATCGGCCAACTGGCAACGCCCCCGACCTGGGAAATCCCGTTTTTATACTGCTCCGCAGTGGAATAAGACGGCAGCGTAGCCTGAATATATTCCGCGCTGGCATAACGGTAGTTCAACTGCAAGAGACGATTTTCATCGCGACGGTATTCGATCGTACTGCTGCTGGTCGCGACGCTGTCCAGACGCGTGTCGTACTGAATGCCGCTACGCAGTCCCCAGCGGTCGGAGATACGCCAGTAGGTGTCGCCCGCCCAAACCAGTGAGCCCGTTTTGTCGTCATTCTCCCAGGTTATGTTGTCATCGCCGGTGCGAGACTCCGTGAAATAGTAGATTTGACCCACGGAAACATTAAAACGTTCAATTGCGGCATCATCATAAATACGCGATGTGACGCCGGTCGTGACCTGGTTTGCGGAGGCGATACGGTCCAGACCGCCATATGTGCGGTCGCGGAACAGGCCGCTGTAGTCGGACTGCAATAATGAAGAGTCGTAGTTATTGATGCTGCTCTGGTTACGATAGGGAACGTACAGATACTGCGCGCGCGGCTCCAGCGTCTGGGTGTAACCCGGCGCCAACGTCGTCATATCGCGTTCAAACACCATCCTGCCATCGACTTTGAACTGCGGCATTACGCGGTTAACCGACTCATCGAGTTTATTGACGTTTCGCGAATTGTTGTTGTACGAGTCCAGATTGGTTTGCTGGTAGTGCGTCGCCAGCAGCTTCGCTTCAGTATTGATGCTGCCCCACTGATTCGATAACGGCAGATTGATGGTTGGCTCCAGGTGAACGCGAGTCGCTTCCGGCATGTTGTCTCGGGTGTTCACAAACTTCACGGCCTGGCCGTAAATACGCGTATCGAATGGACCAACGTCATTCTGGTAGAAGTTAACGTCTAACTGCGGCTCAGCGGAGTAACTGCTGGTATTCTGATCGCTGAATACCTGGAACTGTTTGGTTGACACCGTGGCATCAAAGTTCTGCACGGCATAGCCGACGCTGAATTTCTGCGTGGCGTAACCGTCGGTACTGGAACCGTACTTATTGTCAAAGTCATTGAAGTAGCTGGAGTCGCTGACCTTGGTATAGTCGACATTAAAGCGCCATACCTGATCCATCACGCCGCCATGACGCCAGTAGAACAACCAGCGACGGGAGTTGCTGTCGTTCGGATGCTCATCGTCGTAAACGCGATCGGAATTCAGATAATCGAACTCCATTAAACCCGCGCCCGCCTGGCTGAGGTAGCGGAACTCATTCTCCCACATGACACCGCCACGACGGTGCATATAATGCGGCGTAATGGTGGCGTCCATATTGGGCGCGATGTTCCAGTAATACGGCAGGTAGAACTCAAAATAGTTCTTGGTGGTGTACTTCGCGTTCGGGATCAGGAAACCGGAGCGGCGTTTGTCACCGACCGGCAACTGTAAATAAGGGCTGTAAAAGACGGGAACCGGACCCAGTTTAAAACGGGCGTTCCAGATTTCCGCTACCTGCTCTTCACGATCGTGAATCACTTCGCTGCCCACAACGCTCCAGGTATCGGAGCCTGGCAGACAGGAGGTAAAGCTGCCATTTTCCAGAATGGTATAGCGGTTTTCGCCACGCTGCTTCATCAGATCCGCTTTCCCGCGCCCCTGACGGCCGACCATCTGGTAGTCGCCTTCCCACACGTTTGTGTCTTTGGTGTTCAGGTTCGCCCAGCCTTTCGGCCCCTTCAGAATAACCTGATTGTCGTCATAATGGACGTTGCCGAGCGCATCGACGGTACGCACCGGTTCCGGCTGGCCTGGCGCCTCTTTTTGATGGAGTTGCACCTCGTCAGCTTGCAGGCGACTGTTACCCTGGTTGATATCGACATTACCGGTGAATACCGCGTCGTCCGGGTAGTTCCCTTTCGCGTGATCGGCGTTGATCGTCACGGGTAATTCGTTCGTCTCGCCTTTCACCAGAGGACGGTCGTAGCTTGGCACACCCAACATGCACTGCGAGGCAAGGTCGGCGGCCAGGCCCTGCTGACTATAAAGGGCGCTGGCGATCATGGTGGCCAGGAAAGTGGGAATACGTTTTTTCATACGTTGTATTTATTGTTCCATCATCAGTAGCGTTGCGCGTGACAAACGGTCAGAGACTAACGTACTCATCTTCACTACGCTAGTGTTAATCCTGTCCCTTTTCTACCCGTCGTCTTTCAGGTTGCGCTTTCGTGGACGTTATTCGCATGCCCCCGGCGACTTGCCTGGATAAGCGTCTGGCGGCTGTGCGGCGGTCTTGCTGCAACGTGAAATCCAATGGGTATGTGTCTGTGGTGTTAGGCACGGCATTGAATGACAGGTATGATAATGCAAATTATAGGCGATGTCCCACAATTGACCGCAGCCTTCATTCCAGGAAAAGCACTCTATATTGTGGGACATAGCCTCACTGTCAGCGTAAAGATTTGGGGAGTCTATGCAGTACTGGGGAAAGATTGTAGGTGTCGCAGTGGCGCTGATGATGGGAGGCGGCTTCTGGGGCGTGGTATTAGGTCTGCTGATAGGCCACATGTTCGACAAAGCCCGCAGCCGCAAAATGGCATGGTTCGCCAATCAGCGTGAACGGCAGGCACTGTTTTTCGCCACCACTTTTGAGGTCATGGGGCATTTAACCAAATCGAAAGGGCGCGTGACGGAAGCGGATATCCATATTGCCAGCCAGTTGATGGACCGGATGAACTTACACGGCGAATCACGTACCGCCGCCCAACACGCGTTTCGCGTGGGAAAATCGGATAATTACCCGTTACGTGAAAAAATGCGCCAGTTTCGCAGCGTCTGCTTTGGGCGGTTTGATCTGATACGGATGTTTCTGGAAATTCAGATTCAGGCGGCGTTTGCGGATGGAACGCTCCATCCGAACGAGCGGGAAGTGCTGTACGTTATCGCCGAGGAGCTGGGGATTTCCCGCGCTCAGTTCGATCAGTTCTTACGCATGATGCAGGGCGGGGCGCAGTTTGGCGGCGGTTATCAGCAACAGCAGTCCGGCGGCGGCTGGCAGCAGGCGCAGCGTGGCCCTACGCTGGAAGATGCCTGCAACGTGCTGGGGGTTAAGCCGACAGATGATGCGACAACCATTAAACGCGCGTACCGCAGACTGATGAGCGAGCACCACCCGGACAAACTGGTCGCAAAAGGGTTGCCGCCGGAGATGATGGAGATGGCGAAGCAAAAAGCGCAGGAAATTCAGAAAGCGTATGAAATGATTAAAGAGCAGAAAGGTTTTAAATAATGGTTTTGCCGGATGGCGACGTAAAGCGTCTTATCCGGCCTACGTTGAGAACGGTAGGCCGGGTAAGCGAAGCGCCCCCGGCACAAATGGGCACAGAATTTAAAAATCTACCGGGGCTTTAAAGGTCATACTGTTGCCATACGCGGGATGGGTGATGGTTAGCGTTTCGGCATGTAGCAACAGACGCGGTGCCATCGCCAGCGCTTCTGGCGACGCGTAGAAGCGATCGCCGAGAATGGGGTGCCCCAACGCCAGCATATGCACACGCAGCTGATGAGAACGCCCGGTAATCGGTTTAAGCACCACCCGTGCGGTGTTATCCGCAGCGAAGTCCACCACCTCATACCCGGTTTGCGCAGGCTTACCCGTCTCATAACACACTTTCTGTTTCGGTCTGTTCGGCCAGTCGCAGATCAGCGGTAAATCAACCAGCCCTTCGGCAGGGGCTGGATGCCCCCACACGCGCGCAACGTACTGTTTTTTCGGTTCACGCTCGCGGAACTGGCGTTTCAGCTCCCGTTCCGCCGCTTTGGTCAGCGCCACTACAATCACGCCGCTGGTCGCCATATCCAGACGATGCACCGACTCCGCCTGCGGATAATCGCGTTGAATACGCGTCATCACGCTATCTTTGTGCTCCTCAAGGCGGCCCGGCACGGACAACAAGCCGCTGGGCTTGTTGACCACCATAATGTGCTCATCCTGATACAGGATAATCAGCCGGGGCTCCTGCGGCGGATTGTAGTTTTCCATCCCCATTTTTTGCTCCGTTACTGATGCGTGACGACGATAAGACGCAAGGCATCCAGACGCCAGTTGGCCTGATCCAGGCTTTCCATTACCTGCTGACGGTTGCTGTCGATCGCCGCAAGTTCATCATCACGGATGTTCGGGTTAACGGCGCGCAGCGCTTCCAGACGCGACAGTTCGGCAGACAGTTTTTCATCCGCTTCGCTACGCGCGGCGTCGATCAGCGCCCGGGCCGATTTCTCCGCCTGCGCTTCGCCCAGTTGCAGAATCGCGTGTACGTCCTGTTGAACCGCGTTGACCAGCTTGCTGCCGGTATGACGGTTAACGGCGCTCAGCTGGCGGTTGAAGGTTTCAAACTCCACCTGCGCGGCCAGGTTATTGCCGTTTTTATCCAGCAGCATGCGCACCGGCGTCGGCGGCAGGAAACGGTTAAGCTGTAAATGTTTCGGCGCCTGCGCTTCAACGACATACACCAGTTCCACCAGCAGCGTTCCCACCGGCAACGCTTTGTTTTTCAACAGCGAAATCGTGCTGCTGCCGGTATCGCCAGACAGAATCAGATCCAGGCCGTTGCGAATCAGCGGATGTTCCCAGGTAACAAACTGCGCATCTTCACGCGACAGCGCCACATCACGCTCGAACGTAATGGTGCAGCCATCTTCCGGCAGGCCAGGGAAGTCCGGCACCAGCATATGATCGGAAGGCGTCAGCACAATCAGGTTCTCACCACGGTCATCCTGGTTAATCCCGACGATATCAAACAGGTTCATGGCGAAGGCGATCAGGCTGGTGTCGTCATCCTGTTCTTCAATGCTCTCTGCCAGCGCCTGCGCTTTCTCGCCGCCGTTAGAGTGGATCTCCAGCAGACGGTCGCGCCCTTGCTCCAACTGCGCCTTCAGCGCTTCGTGCTGCTCGCGGCAGGTTTTGATCAGCGCGTCAAAACCGTCGGTGTTTTCAGGCGTCGCCAGGTAAGCGATCAGATCGTGATACACCGTATCGTAGATGGCGCGACCGGTCGGGCAGGTGTGCTCAAAGGCATCCAGCCCTTCGTGATACCAGCGAACCAGCACGGACTGCGCGGTTTTTTCCAGATACGGAACGTGGATCTGAATATCGTGCGCCTGGCCGATACGGTCCAGACGGCCAATACGCTGCTCCAGCAAATCCGGGTTAAACGGCAGGTCAAACATCACCAGGTTGCTGGCGAACTGGAAGTTACGGCCTTCAGAACCGATTTCCGAGCACAGCAGAACCTGCGCGCCGCTGTCTTCTTCGCTAAACCACGCGGCGGCGCGGTCGCGTTCAATAATGGACATGCCTTCATGGAATACGGCGGCGCGGATGCCTTCGCGCTCGCGCAGCACCTGCTCCAGTTGCAGCGCGGTGGCGGCTTTCGCGCAGATCACCAGCACTTTCTGCGAGCGGTGGCTGGTCAGATGCCCCATCAGCCACTCCACGCGCGGGTCGAAGTTCCACCAGGTGCCGCTATCCCCTTCGAATTCCTGATAAATCTGCTCCGGGTAGAGCATATCGCGCGCTCTGTCCTCCGCGCTTTTACGCGCGCCCATAATGCCGGAGACTTTAATCGCCGTCTGATATTGCGTTGGCAGCGGCAGCTTGATGGTGTGCAGCTCGCGTTTCGGGAAGCCTTTGACGCCGTTACGGGTGTTGCGGAACAGTACGCGGCTGGTGCCGTGTCTGTCCATCAGCATGGAGACCAGCTCCTGGCGGGCATTCTGCGCGCCATCGCGGTCGCTGTTCGCCGTTTGCAGCAGCGGTTCGATGTCCTGCTCGCCAATCAGGTCGCCGAGCATGTTCAGCTCTTCGTTGCTCAGCTTGTTGCCTGCCAGCAGCATGGCGACGGCGTCGGCGACCGGGCGATAATTTTTCTGCTCTTCGACAAATTGTTCGAAGTCGTGGAAACGGCTCGGATCGAGCAGACGCAGACGGGCGAAGTGGCTTTCCATTCCCAGCTGTTCCGGCGTTGCGGTCAGTAGCAGGACGCCAGGCACGCGTTCCGCCAGTTGTTCAATCGCCATATATTCGCGGCTTGGCGCGTCTTCGCTCCACACCAGGTGGTGAGCTTCATCGACGACCAGCAGGTCCCATTGTGCGTCGCACAGATGTTCCAGACGCTGTTTGTTGCGACGTGCGAAGTCCAGCGAGCAGATAACCAGTTGCTCGGTTTCAAACGGGTTGTAGGCATCGTGCTGGGCTTCGGTGTAACGCTCGTCGTCGAACAGCGCGAAGCGCAGGTTGAAGCGGCGCAGCATTTCAACCAGCCACTGATGCTGCAAAGTTTCCGGGACGATGATCAGCACGCGTTCCGCCGCGCCAGACAGCAGCTGTTGGTGCAGGATCATCCCGGCTTCGATGGTTTTTCCTAAGCCCACTTCATCCGCCAGCAGGACGCGCGGCGCGTGGCGGCGACCGACATCATGGGCAATGTTGAGCTGGTGGGGAATCAGGCTGGTGCGCTGACCGCGCAGGCCGCTCCACGGCATGCGGTACTGCTCGCTCTGAAATTTACGTGCGCGGTAGCGCAGAGCGAATCGGTCCATCCGGTCGATTTGCCCGGCGAACAGGCGATCCTGCGGTTTACTGAAAACCAGCTTGCTGTCGAGCAGGACTTCACGCAGCGTGACGGCGGTTTCTTCGGTATCAAGGCGGGTGCCAGTATAGGCAAGCAGGCCGTTTTCTTCTTTTACTTCATCGATTTGTAGCTGCCAGCCTTCATGGCTTGTAATCGTATCACCAGGGTTAAACATCACGCGGGTCACGGGGGAGTCACTGCGCGCATACAGACGGTTTTCACCTGTCGCCGGGAAAAGTAAGGTGACAGTTCGCGCATCCATCGCGACGACGGTTCCAAGTCCCAGTTCGCTTTCTGTATCGCTGATCCAGCGTTGACCAAGTGTAAAAGGCATATATGTTCGGCTCTATATCTTTAATTGCAGGCAATAATCACCCGCTACCAAAATAGAATGGCAGCAGTGTTAATTGGGTCCAGGAATGGAAAGGGCGCTATGGTAATGGATGGCGGCGCATTCGTCACGCGTCAAAATAACCCCAGTTGTCCTGTGAGTAGTGTAGCAAAATTATCATCGATGAAGGGAAGTATTCCCTCTGCGACCGGCTGTAGCTGGCGGGTTAAATAGTGCTCGTAATCCAGCGGTGAATGCCGGTAATCCAGCGGCTCAGGGCCGTTAGTCGTCCACACGTATTTGATCGTGCCGCGGTTCTGATACTGCGCCGGGCGCCCCAGCTTGATGTTTTGTTCATCGGCGAGCCGGGCGGCGCGAACGTGCGGCGGAACGTTACGCTGATATTCGCTCAACGGGCGGCGCAGTCGCTTGCGGTAAACCAGCTGTTCATCCAGCTTGCCCGTCATCAGGTTATCGATGGTTTCCCGGACATACTCCTGATAGGGTTCCTGGCGGAAGATACGCAGGTAAAGCTCCTGCTGGAATCGCTGCGCCAGCGGCGTCCAGTCGGTGCGCACGGTCTCCAGCCCTTTAAATACCATTCGCTGCTTCTCGCCTTCCTGAATCAGCCCGGCATAGCGCTTTTTGCTGCCGGTGTCCGCCCCGCGAATGGTCGGCATCAGAAAACGGCGGAAGTGGGTTTCAAACTCTAATTCCAGCGCGCTGGTCAGCTTTTGCTGTTGCAGGGATTGCGTCCACCAGTCATTCACATGACGCACCAGCTCGCGGCCAATCCTTGCCGCCTCGTCTTCAGAATGCGCGCCTTTCAGCCAGACGAAAGTAGAATCCGTATCGCCGTAGATCACGTCATAACCCTGCGCTTCGATCAGCGCTTTGGTCTGACGCATGATCGCGTGGCCGCGCATGGTGATCGACGAGGCCAGTCGGGGATCGAAAAAGCGGCAGGCCGTCGTCCCGAGCACGCCGTAAAACGCATTCATGATGATCTTAAGCGCCTGGGACAGCGGTTTATTGCCGTGGCGTTTGGCCTCATCGCGCCCGTGCCAGATCTGCGTGACGATCTCCGGGAGACAGTGCGTTTCTCGCGAGAACCAGGCGTCAAGAAAGCCTTCGGTGCTGTGTGTCGGGTCCGGTTGCGCCATCCCTTCCACCAGCCCAACCGGGTCGATCAGGAACGTGCGAATGATCGACGGGTACAGGCTCTTATAATCCAGCACCAGTACGGAGTCATACAGGCCAGGGCGCGAGTCCATTACGTAACCGCCAGGACTGGCATGCGGCGGGACTTCACCGAGATTCGGCGCAACGTAACCGGCGCGATGCATACGGGGAAAATAGAGATGACCGAAGGCAGCGACAGAACCGCCGTGGCGGTCAGCGGGCAGACCGTTAACGGTGGCGCGCTCCAGTAAAAACGGCATGATCTCCGTCTTATGAAAAATCTGCGTCACCAGCTCGCAGTCCTTGAGGTTATACGTGGCGAGCGCGGGCTTATCTTCGGCGAAACGGCGGTCAATTTCGTCCATTCTGTCCCAGGGATTATCGATCGATTTCCCTTCGCCAAGCAGCTCCTGGGCCACGGTTTCCAGTGAAAATGATGAGAAATTCCAGAACGCGGATTTGAGCGCCTCAATGCCGTCAATGATCAACCGCCCTTTGGCCTGGGCGAAAAACACGCCGTTCTTGAAACCGTGCTCGCGCCATTCCAGCTCGGTGTTGTCGCGCCCCAGACGTAAAGGGATACGATAGCGCTCGGCATGTTTTTGCAGGACGCGTAAATCAAACTGCACCACGTTCCAGCCGATGATCACATCGGGATCGTGCCGGGCAAACCAGTCGTTGAGTTTTTCCAGCAGCAGCGGGCGGCTCGCCGCATACTCAAGCTGGAAATCCAGCGCCGAGGCATCGCCATTCGCCGGGCCGAGCATAAAAACGACGCGTTGCCCGCAGCCTTGCAGGCCAATGCAGTACAGCTCGCCGTGTCGGGTGGTTTCAATATCCAGCGATACCCATTTCAGCGGGGGGCGGTAGTCTGGGTGCGGTTTCAGGCGAGCATTGACGATCGCGCCGTCTTTTGTGTCGCCCTCCAGCCAAACGGGAGCGGTGATAAACCGCTCCATCAGGTAACGTTCCGGCGGGCGCACATCGGCTTCATAGACCGTTACGCCCTGTTCTTTCAGCTGTTTTTCCAGACGCATCAGCTGTCGGTGAGAGCGGCAGTACAACCCCGAGACGGGCTGGCGATGAAAATCCTGCAAATTGAGCGGCGTCAGGCGATAGCCGTTTTCTGTGCGCAGCAGCGAGGTGACGCGGGCGGCCTGATGCGTAGGGATAAACGCGACCGACTCCTGCGGCGCGAGCGTGACCTGCAAAGGACCGGTGTCCGTTGCCAGCCAGAATGAGACCTCCGTTCCTTGCGGGGTATCCCGCCAGTGCCGGGTTAAAATAAAACCTGCCTGCGCCACGCTGCGTACTCATTAAAAAACCAGGCATGATTATAGCCTGGTTCGGAACGTTTTGCTGTGGTTTTATACAGGTATGGTTGCGCCGTCGGGCTATCCGTTACTGCCCGTAATAGGCCTTCGCCCCGTGTTTGCGCAGGTAGTGCTTATCCAGCAACGTTTGCTGCATATCCGGCAACTGTGGCGCAAGCTGGCGGCAGAAGATGCCCATACAGGCGACCTCCTCCAGCACAATGGCGTTATGCACCGCGTCTTCGGCGTTTTTTCCCCAGGTGAACGGACCGTGTGAATGCACCAGCACGCCAGGCATCTGCGCGGCATCGATACCCTGTTTTTCAAAGGTTTCAACGATGACGTTGCCCGTTTCCCATTCATATTCGCCGTTGATCTCCGCATCGGTCATTTTGCGCGTGCAGGGGATCGTGCCGTAAAAATAGTCCGCATGGGTCGTCCCCGTCGCCGGGATGGATTGCCCGGCCTGCGCCCAGATGGTCGCGTGGCGCGAATGGGTGTGGACGATGCCGCCAATCGACGGGAAAGACTGATACAACAGACGGTGGGTCGGCGTATCGGAGGAGGGCTTTTTCGTTCCTTCCACCACTTCACCCGTGGCAATGCTGACCACCACCATATCCTCTGCGCTCATCACGCTGTAGTCGACGCCGGAAGGTTTAATGATGAAGACGCCGCGCTCGCGATCGACGGCGCTGACGTTCCCCCAGGTGAGAGTCACCAGATTGTGTTTTGGCAGCGCCAGATTGGCTTCCAGCACCTGACGTTTGAGATCTTCTAACATAGCTGTCTCCACGCCGGATGGCGCTGCGCTTAGCCGGCCTACAAGGTTGGTGCGACCTGTAGGCCGGATAAGGCATTTACGCCGCTATCCGGCAACTGTTAACGTTTGAAACCGTAATAAACTTCGTTCCAGCGCAGCGCGTCTTTAAAGGCGGGCAGGCGGGTATCGTTATCGATGACGGTGATTTCAATATCGTGCATCTCTGCGAACTGGCGCATATCGTTCAGATCCAGCGCATGGCTGAAGACGGTGTGGTGCGCGCCACCGGCGAGAATCCACGCTTCGGATGCGGTGGTCAGATCCGGCTGGGCTTTCCACAGCGCGTTGGCGACCGGCAGCTTCGGCAGGTCATGCGGCGTTTTTACGGTGTCGATGCAGTTGACCAGCAGACGATAGCGATCGCCGAGGTCGATCAGGCTGGCGACGATCGCCGGGCCGGTTTGGGTGTTGAAGATCAGACGTGCGGGCGCGTCTTTACCTCCGATGCCGAGGTGCTGCACGTCGAGGATCGGTTTTTCTTCCACCGCGATAGACGGGCATACTTCCAGCATGTGCGAGCCGAGCACCAGATCGTTGCCCTTCTCAAAGTGGTAGGTGTAATCCTCCATAAATGAGGTGCCGCCCGGCAAACCGCCAGACATCACTTTCATGATGCGAAGCAGCGCGGCGGTTTTCCAGTCGCCTTCGCCAGCGAAACCGTAGCCCTGTTGCATCAGGCGCTGTACGGCCAGCCCTGGAAGCTGCTTCAGGCCGTGCAAATCTTCAAACGTCGTGGTGAACGCGTGGAAGCCGCCCTGTTCCAGAAAGCGCTTCATGCCCAGTTCAATACGCGCGGCTTCCAGCACGTTCTGCCGCTTGTCGCCGTGAATTTGCGTCGCGGGCGTCAGGGTATAGCGGCTTTCGTATTCATCCACCAGCGCGTTAATGTCGCCGTCGCTAACCGCATTCACGACCTGCACCAGGTCGCCCACCGCCCAGGTATTCACCGAGAAGCCGAACTTGATCTGCGCCGCCACTTTATCGCCGTCGGTCACGGCCACTTCACGCATGTTGTCGCCAAAGCGGCACACTTTCAGGTGGCGGGTATCCTGCCTGGAGACCGCCTGGCGCATCCATGAGCCGATACGCGCGTGCGCGTGTTTGTCCTGCCAGTGACCGGTCACTACCGCGTGCTGCTGACGCATACGCGCGCCGATAAAACCAAACTCGCGTCCGCCGTGCGCGGTCTGATTCAGGTTCATAAAGTCCATGTCGATGCTGTCCCACGGCAGGGCGGCATTGAACTGGGTGTGGAACTGCAACAGCGGCTTGTTGAGAATACTCAGCCCGTTAATCCACATTTTCGCGGGCGAGAAGGTGTGCAGCCAGACCACCAGGCCCGCACAGCGATCGTCATAACTGGCGTCACGACAAATCGCGGTGATCTCGTCAGGTGACGTCCCCAGCGGTTTCAGCACCAGTTTGCAGGGCAGTTTCGCTTCGGTATTCAGCGCCTTTACCACATGTTCGGCATGCTGAGTAACCTGGCGCAGCGTTTCAGAGCCATACAAATGCTGGCTGCCAATCACAAACCACACTTCATAGTTGTCAAAAATCGTCATTGTCGTGTCCTTAATGGGTCAGGGTTGCCTGGCTGACCGGGGTTTTTGGCGCCGGGGCGGCAGTCGGAAGATAGTGTTGTTCAGCGCTGACCGCCCACTGCCGGTAGCGCTGATAAAGCTGTTCGAAGCGTTGAGCCTGTTCCGGGCGCGGTTGCAGGGTGTTCTCTACGGCGCTGGCCATTTTTTGTTGTGCGGCAGGGATATCGACATGCGTTTTTGCGGCGACGGCGGCAAAAATGGCGGCGCCTAACGCGCAGCACTGGTCTGAGGCGACAATCTGTAGCGGGCGGTTGAGCACGTCGCAGCAGGCCTGCATGATCACCTGATTCTTACGGGCGATGCCGCCCAGCGCCATCACGTTGTTGACGGCAATGCCCTGTTCGGTAAAGCATTCCTGAATGGCGCGTGCGCCGAAGGCAGTGGCGGCGATCAGGCCGCCAAACAGCGCTGGCGCATCGGTGGCGAGATTCAGATCGCTAATCACCCCTTTCAGACGCTGATTAGCGTTCGGCGTGCGGCGACCGTTAAACCAGTCGAGCACCACGGGCAGATGATCCAGCGATGGATTCTTCGCCCACGCCTCGGTCAGCGTCGGGAGTAGCTGCTTTTGGCTGATGGCGATTTGGTCTTTCAGTTCAGGATGCTGCGCCGCAAGCTGCTCCAGCGGCCAGCCGAGAATGCGGCCAAACCAGGCATAGATATCGCCGAATGCCGACTGTCCCGCTTCCAGACCAATAAAATCAGGCACGACGCTGCCGTCTACCTGGCCGCAAATGCCTTTCACCGCGCGGTCGCCGACGCTCTGCTTGTCGGCAATCAGAATGTCGCAGGTCGATGTGCCGATCACTTTCACCAGCGCATTCGGCTGCGCGCCCGCGCCAACCGCGCCCATATGGCAGTCAAACGCGCCGCCAGAGATGACCACGCTTTCCGGCAGGCCGAGGCGTTGCGCCCACTCCGCGCACAGCGTGCCAACCGGCAGATCGGCAGTGAAGGTATCGGTAAACAGCGGCCAGGCGAGGTGGCGGTTGATGATGGGATCGAGGTCATCGAAGAAACTGGCGGGCGGCAAACCGCCCCAGCTCTCATGCCACAGCGATTTATGTCCGGCGCTACAGCGACCACGGCGAATATCCTGCGGGCGCGTGGTGCCGGAGAGCAGGGCTGGCACCCAGTCGCACAGCTCAATCCAGGAGGCGGCGGCCTGCGCGACGGCGCTGTCCTGACGCGTAACGTGCAGAATTTTCGCCCAAAACCATTCGCTGGAGTAAATACCGCCGATGTAGCGGGAATAATCGGTTTTGCCCGGCGTATGGCACAGGCGGGTGATGGCTTCCGCTTCTTCGACCGAGGTGTGATCTTTCCACAGGACGAACATCGCATTCGGGTTTTCGGCGAACTCAGGACGCAGCGCCAGTACGTGGCCGTCGGCATCAATGGGGGCGGGGGTGGAGCCGGTGCTGTCGACGCCGATGCCGACCACCTCGCCACGCTGTGACGCGCTCAGGGTCGCGAGAACGTTTTTCAACGCAGCTTCCATTGACTCTATGTAGTCGCGTGGATGATGGCGGAACTGGTTGTTCGGGGCGTCGCAATAGCGCCCTTCCTGCCAGCGGGGATACCACTCTACGCAGGTGGCGATCTCTTCCCCGGTGGCGCAATCCACCGCCAGAGCACGAACTGAATCACTGCCAAAATCGAGGCCAATTGCAATCGCCATCGTCTTACTCCATCGAAAAAAACAGGTATGGAGAAACAGTAGATAGCGGGGATAAAAACCGTCAGGCAGGATCCGCTAATCTTATGGATTAAAATGCTATGGCATTGCAAAGTGTGACGCTGTGCAAATATTCAATGTGGACATTTCTGTCGTAGTTATAGACACTTTTGTTACCCGTTTTTATCGCCTTCGCAATCGGCCTTTGTTACAAATCTCTTTTCGCAAGCGGGGTTGATGGTCCGTAACCGCAATGACGGCGGGGCGCAGAGGGGAAGGTGAAGATGTCTCACTCAATATGGACAATTGGTTTCTTCTCAGAACGCCGGGAGTATTGAATTTATGGCTGAAACGCAAAATGATCCCCTGCTGCCGGGTTATTCGTTTAATGCGCATCTGGTTGCCGGGCTGACGCCCATTGAGGCGAACGGCTATCTGGATTTTTTTATCGACCGCCCGCTGGGGATGAAGGGATATATCCTTAATCTTACGATTCGCGGGGAAGGGGTGATCAATAACCACGGCAAACAGTTTGTCTGCCGTCCGGGGGATATTTTGCTGTTTCCGCCTGGCGAGGTACACCACTACGGTCGCCATCCCAATGCGAGCGAATGGTATCACCAGTGGGTGTACTTCCGACCGCGCGCCTACTGGCAGGAGTGGCTCACCTGGCCGACGATTTTTGCGCAGACCGGTTTTTTCCGCCCTGACGAAGCGCACCAGCCGCGCTTTAATGAGCTTTTTGGTCAAATCATCAATGCCGGGCAGGGAGAAGGGCGCTACTCTGAACTGCTGGCGATTAACCTGCTGGAGCAGCTTCTGCTGCGACGTATGGAGGCGATCAATGAATCGTTGCATCCGCCGATGGACAGCCGGGTGCGCGACGCCTGTCAGTACATCAGCGATCATCTGGCGGACAGCCAGTTTGATATTGCCAGCGTGGCGCAGCACGTCTGTCTGTCGCCGTCCCGCCTGTCGCACCTGTTCCGCCAACAGTTAGGCATTAGCGTACTGAGCTGGCGCGAGGATCAGCGCATCAGCCAGGCGAAGCTGCTGCTCAGCACGACGCGGATGCCGATAGCCACCGTCGGGCGCAATGTCGGGTTTGACGATCAGCTTTATTTCTCTCGCGTCTTTAAAAAATGTACCGGGGCCAGCCCGAGCGAGTTCCGCGCTGGTTGTGAATAAAAAGTGAATGATGTGTCTGCAAAGATGTCATAACGCGTAATCTATTCAGACAATTGGCGACTTGACGAAGCGGGTGAGGGTTAGCAGAATCGCTGCTTCGTAAATCTGACGGACACATTATGCAAGCATTGCTGGAACACTTTATTCTCCAATCCGCTCTGTACTCGCTAATTGCGGTGGCGCTGGTGGCCTTTCTGGAGTCGCTGGCGTTGGTCGGTCTGATTCTGCCCGGTACGGTGATGATGGCGGGGCTGGGGGCGCTTATCGGCAGCGGTGAGCTGAATTTCTGGCATGCGTGGCTGGCGGGCATTATCGGTTGCCTGCTGGGGGACTGGATCTCCTTCTGGTTGGGCTGGCGCTTCAAAAAGCCGCTGCACCGCTGGTCTTTTATGAAAAAGAACAAAGCGCTGCTGGACAAAACCGAACACGCGCTGCATCAACACAGCATGTTCACCATTCTGGTCGGGCGTTTTGTCGGCCCGACGCGGCCGCTGGTGCCGATGGTGGCGGGGATGCTGGATCTGCCCGTCGCGAAATTTATCGTGCCGAATATTATTGGCTGCGTGCTGTGGCCGCCGTTCTATTTCTTGCCGGGGATTCTGGCGGGCGCTGCGATCGACATTCCGGCCGATATGCAGAGCGGCTATTTCAAATGGCTGTTGTTGGCAACGGCGCTGCTGCTGTGGCTGGCGGCCTGGCTGTGCTGGCGGTTATGGCGTAGCGGTAAGGCCGCCGCCGATCGCTTAACGCCGTTTTTACCGCGAGGCCGCCTGTTATGGCTGGCGCCGGTGATGCTCGGCGCGGGCATTGTCGCGCTGGTGATGCTGCTTCGTCATCCGCTGATGCCGGTGTATATCGATATTCTGCGTAAAGTCGTGGGTTACTGAGGAATCTTTTGCCGGATGGCGCTGACGCTTATCCGGCCTACAACGGATGCCTGTCCGTAGGCCCGGTAAGCGTAACGCCGCCGGGCATCCCATTACGCTTTAATGCCCAGTAATGCCGAAGCGCTGGCCTGACCGCTTAATAACTCATCCGTTTTGCCCTGCCATGCGATACGCCCGTCGGCCACGACAATCGAGCGTGACGCAATGCGCGCGGCATCCTCCACGCTATGCGACACCATCAGCAGGGTTAATTGCTGGTCGCGGCAGACGTCGCCGACCAGCGTCAGCATCTCCTGCCGCAGGGCGGGATCGAGAGCGGAAAACGGCTCGTCGAGCAGCAATACCGGCTGCTCGCGCACCAGGCAGCGCGCAAGCGCCACGCGTTGACGTTGCCCGCCGGAAAGCTCGCCCGGCAGGCGCTCCAGCAGATTTTCGATCCCCATCTGGCGTGCAATATGATGCAGCTTCTCCCGCTGAGCCGCGTTCAGCTTTAGCCCAGGGTTTAACCCCAGCCCGATGTTCTGCTGCACGTTCAGGTGGCTGAACAGATTATTTTCCTGAAACAGCATGGAAACGGGACGGCGGGAGGGCGGTGTCGTGGTGTGATCCTGACCTTCAATCATTATTGTGCCGCTGGCCGGTGTCAGAAACCCGGCGATTAAATTCAGCAACGTACTTTTCCCGGCGCCGCTTGGCCCGAGAACCGCCACCTGTTCACCGCGCGCCACCGACAGTGTGAAGCGCATGGGCAAATGGTGATAAAGCCAGGTGATATCAGTCAGTTTTAACATTTCGCCCCGGTAATTTTTCGATAACGGTAAACAGCATAAAGCAGAGCATCAGCAGTAATAATGCGGTAACCGCGCCGTCCTGGCTGCGATAGGAGCCAATTTGCTGATACAGATAAAACGGCAGCGTGCGGAAATCGTCGTTGCCAAACAGTGCCACCACGCCAAAATCACCGATGGAGAGCACGCAGGCAAAGGCCAGCGCCTGCGCCAGAGGGCGTTTCAGGGCGCGCAGTTCCACCACCTTCAGTCGCGACCATCCCTCAATGCCCAATGACTGACACAGCATACTGTAGCGTGCGGTCACGTCGCGCATGGGGTTTTCCAGCACTTTTAGCGCATAAGGAATCGCCATTAGCGCGTTGGTGAAAATCACAATACCGTCAGCCGACTCCGGTAGTCCAACGCTGTTGTTGAGCAGTAAAAAGAAGCCGGTCGCCAGCACGATGCCGGGCATAGCAAGGATCAACATCCCGCTCAGTTCCAGCGCCTGGCCTGCCAGTACCTGCTGGCGGGCGCGCAGTTCGCGGCTGCTCCATAAAAGCATCATCGTCAGGATGATGCACAACACTCCCGCCGCCAGCGCAATGCGCAGAGAGGTCCACAGCGCCTGCCACAAAATGGGTTGCACCAGCACGTCCAGCAGGCTGCGATTGACGCCATCAATAATAACCGCCAGCAGCGGCGGGAGAAGCAACAGCAGCGCCAGGGCGATCAGCAGGCTGTCCGTCAGGCGGCTGTGGAGCCGATCGTCAGGGTCGCGCCAGCCTTGCACCAGCGTGACGCCGGGGGCAATGGCTTTACTCAGCCGCTGGCTCAGCAGCACCAGCGCCAGACAACATATCATCTGGATCAGCGCCAGCATGGCCGCACGGGCAGGATCGTAGTCGTAGCTCAGCGCCTGATAGATGGCCAGCTCGATAGTGGTAGCCTGCGGGCCGCCGCCAAGTGACAACACGGTGGCGAAACTGGCGAAACAGAGCATAAAAATCAGCGCCGCCACCGGCGGGATTTGACGACGCAGCCACGGCCATTCAACAAAGCGGAAGAAGTGCCAGCCGCGCATACCTAGCTGCGCGGCGAGCTGTCGCTGTTCGCCGGGAATGTTTTCCAGCGCCTGAAGCAGCAGGCGGCTTGCCATCGGCAGGTTAAAAAAGACGTGCGCCAGTAAAATCCCCTGCAAGCCGTAGGGCGAGAAATGCCACTCCAGCCCCAGCGTATGCCACAGCGAGGCCAGCCAGCCCTGACGACCGTAGACGCTGAGGATACCGAAAACGGCGACCAGCACCGGTAAAATCAGCGTCATGGCGCACAGGCGCAATAACGCCAGACGTCCGGGAAAACGGCGACGATAGAGCGCTCTGGCGAGGAAAATCGCCGGGATGACGGAGAGCAGCGCCGACAGGAACGCCTGCCAGAACGAGAAACGCACGACGTGCCACAGGTAGCTGTCCTGCCACAGCGACGACCATTCACCCTGCGGCGCGTTAAGCCATAGCGCCAGAAATGCCGCCAGAGCCACTGCCACCATCAGCGCGGCGGCAGAAAGCCCGGGTATCAGCCAGCCGGGAATTAGCGGCTGACGGCGCGTTGCCATTCGCTAATCCATGCCTGACGCTGGGATGCCACTTCCGCAGGCGTAAATTCCAGCGTGGTGGATGGCTTCGTCAGTTGTTCAAATCCTGCGGGCAGGGCGACGTCAGCGACCGGATACATCCAGTTGCCGGTAGGAATGGCGTTCTGGAATGCTGGTGAAACCATAAACTTGAGGAATTTTTCTGCCAGTTCCGGCTGTTTGCTGGCGGCAGTGCGCGCAGCCACTTCCACTTGCAGGTAATGACCTTCGCTGAAGCTGGCGGCGGCGTAGTTATCTTTCTTCTCTTCGATGATGTGATACGCTGGAGAGGTGGTGTAGCTCAGCACCAGATCACTTTCGCCTTTCAGGAACAGGCCGTAGGATTCGCTCCAGCCTTTGGTGACGGTGACCGTTTTGGCCGCCAGTTTTTGCCAGGCTTCCGGCGCGTTATCGCCGTAGACTTTCTGCATCCACAGCAGCAGACCCAGCCCCGGTGTACTGGTGCGCGGGTCCTGATAAATCACGCGCCATTTCCGATCGCTCTCTACCAGTTCTTTCAGGCTTTTCGGTGGGTTTTTCAGTTTGTTTTTGTCATAGATGAAGGCGAAGTAGCCATAATCAAACGGCACGAATGTGTCGTTATGCCAGCCGCCGGGCACGTTAACCGCATCAGGCGCGATGCCGCTTTTCGCGAACAGGCGGGTTTGCGTGGCGGCTTCCAGCAGGTTGTTGTCCAGGCCAAGCACCACGTCGGCTTTGCTGTTTTTCCCTTCCATTCGCAGGCGGTTGAGCAGCGACACGCCATCTTCCAGCGCCACCAGCTTCAGTTCGCAATCACAGTCAGCTTCAAAGGCTTTTTTGATTGTCGGGCCAGGCCCCCAGTCGGCAGCGAAGGAGTCATAGGTATAGACGGTCAGAACAGGTTTGGCGAAGGCAGGCGCTGCGCACAGGAGTAGCAAGGGAAGACATTTTTTTAACACTTTGCACCTCATAAAGTGGGTGGCAAAGGACTTGAGAAGCAGTCTCAAATCCCTTCGCCGGCGTTATCCGGATCAGGTTCGACGGGTATTTTCTCAGCCCATACACTTCACGAATGGTTTCGCGTATGTTTATCAGCACCCCGTTGAGGACGGCGTTAGTGTAGTGATTTTGTTGCTAAGCGGCAATCATGGGTCGGGTGGCGCAAACCATGCCGATTTAAAGTCAAACCAGCCGAGGGTGTTCATACGTAGCCCGCGCATACTGCGCTGCCCCTGGATGATCAGCCAGTGGTGGATCAGCGGGACGATCGCTTTACTGGCGAGCAATTGCTGGCACCACACTGCCAGGTTCATCTCGCCGTTTCGCCACTGCGCGGCGTCGCCCTCCCAGTCCAGCGGGATGCAATGCTGCAACAGCGGGACTTCGCACAGGTGCGCAAACAGGGAAAAATCGAGTGGTAGCGTAAAGTTGGCGCTGTTGAGCCAGATGTCGCTTGTGACCTCCCCCGCATGCCATTGATCGTAGTCGATCTCATGGATATCCAGATGGACCTGATGTTCAGCCAGCAGCTGGCTCATGATCTGCGCGATCACCCGATGTTCGATGTGGTCGTGGTAGTAGGTCAGCGTGATCGTCTCCAGCCCGGCGGGTTTTTCGCCGTGTCCCGGGCGGGCATGGTGCCAGCGGGGCAGTAATCCGTAAGCCGGGAACCAGTGGCGCTGGTATTGCTCGTCGGCATAGAAGAGCAAATTGCTGGGAGAGAGCACGCGGCTTATCCACTCTCTGACTTCCTGATTCGCGCCGCGATTCGTCCGGGCGTCGAACAGCATATAGTAGCAGCCCTCTTCCAGTCGGCTTTCGATGGCTTTTTCATCTTCGGTCGGCCCTTTTAACGTCAGACCGCCGTTCGGTTCGTCGCCAATGTCCGGCAATACCCAGACGTTCACTTCATCAATCAGCGCCCGATAGCCGAAGAAATCATCAAAGGCGTGGATTTTTAACTGGTTGCGCGTATTACGCATCACCGCGTAAGGGCCGGTGCCGATCGGATGGCTGGAGAAATTATTCAGCGTTTCCCACTCCCGCGGCAGGATCATCGCCGGAACCTGACCCAGCAGCCACGGCAGCCAGCGATCCGGCTGCGACAGGTGAATATCCAGCGTCCAGGCGGTGGGGGAGACTATCTCGGTAATGTGCGAGTAGAGCGGCAGGGCGTTGATGCGCGTCAGTGAGGCAATGACATCCTCCATCTCCAGCTCACGTCCGTGATGGAAGTGAATCCCCGGACGAAGAAAAAAACGCCACTGCAAAGGGGAAATCTGTTGCCAGTGGTGGGCAATGTCGGCTTCCAGTTCCCCATTTTCCTCATTTACACGCGTCAGTGCGCTGAAAATTTGCCGGGCGATATGGGTTTCTGAACGACGCAATGCGGTGCCAGGCAGCAGGTTGTGCATTGGACGATAGTAGAGCACGCGCAGAATATGCCGCCCCTGGCGAAAGCTGCGCCCCAGGTGGGACACCAGCATTTGCCGCACGGCGGTTTTGTCGCCCACCAGCTGTACCAACTGGTCGATGCGATCTTGCTCCAGCAGGTCTTCCGCCCGCTGCTGCTGTAGCGCCAGCCCGGTATAGAGGAAGGTCAGACGGGAGCGTTTCCCGCGTCCGACCTCCGCCTCCCACGTCAACCAGCCACGTTCCTGCATGGTATTCAGCAGCGTACGCATATGGCGGCGGGAGCAGCTCAGCAGGTCCGCCAGCTCGTTGAGCGTGGTGTCTTGCGTTTTGCCGTCGCAGCATTGCCACAGACGGATGAACTGTTGTTGCAGACGACCTGAAGACATAAAAGGGGAACTCCTGCGCAAAACTCAGCAATTTTACTATCCCCATATTAGGTCAATAATGGATTCCGATGAAGCAATATGGAGAGGTCTTCGATGCGTCAGTTTTATTTGAAGTACTTTACCGCGACAGAAGGGTTGTCCTGGTTGGCTTGTCCGAGCGCGCCGCAGCGCTTAAAGATGCTTGAAGAGCTGATGCAGTGGGAGGTGACTGCCTGACCTCGGATTTCCGAATTGCAGACATCATGTGTGACTGAGTATTGGTGTTTATCGCCGCGCCAGCAGATAATTCCTGCTGGCTTTTTTCGTTTCGGCTGCGTTTATCCATAAAAAGGGAAAGTATGCTCTGGTTAATGACGATGGGACGGCGCCTCAACGGTGTTTATGCCGCTTTTATGCTGGTTGCCTTTATGATGGGCGTGGCGGGAGCGTTACAGGCACCGACGCTGAGCCTGTTTTTGAGTCGTGAAGTCGGTGCGCAGCCGTTCTGGGTCGGCCTTTTTTACACGGTCAACGCGATTGCCGGGATTCTGGTCAGCCTTGCATTAGCAAAACGCTCGGACAGTAAAGGCGATCGCCGTAAGCTGATTATGTTCTGCTGCCTGATGGCGATTGGTAATGCGCTACTGTTCGCCTTCAATCGCCATTATCTCACCCTGATCACCTGCGGCGTGTTATTCGCGTCGCTGGCCAATACCGCCATGCCGCAGCTATTTGCGTTGGCGCGGGAATATGCCGATAACTCCGCGCGTGAAGTGGTGATGTTCAGCTCGGTAATGCGTGCGCAGCTTTCACTGGCATGGGTGATTGGCCCGCCGCTGGCTTTTATGCTGGCGCTGAACTATGGCTTCACGGCGATGTTTTCCATTGCCGCCGGCATATTCGCCATCAGCCTGGCGTTGATTGCTTTTATTCTGCCCTCGGTGGCGCGCGTTGAGCAGCCTGCCGATGTTCCGGTCACGGAAGCGGGCGGCTGGCAGGATAAAAACGTCCGCATGCTGTTTATCGCCTCCACGCTGATGTGGACCTGCAACACCATGTACATCATTGATATGCCGCTATGGATAAGCCTTGAGCTGGGTTTACCGGATAAACTGGCCGGAATATTGATGGGGACTGCGGCAGGTCTGGAGATCCCGGCGATGATTCTGGCTGGCTACTCGGTGAAGCGCTTCGGTAAGCGGCGGATGATGGTTATCGCCGTGGCTGCGGGGGTACTGTTTTATCTCGGCCTGATTTTCTTTCACAGCCAGACGGCGTTGCTTACCCTGCAACTGTTTAACGCGGTGTTTATCGGCATTGTGGCGGGGATTGGTATGCTGTGGTTTCAGGATTTAATGCCTGGCCGCGCCGGTTCAGCTACCACGCTGTTTACCAACAGTATCTCCACGGGAGTGATTCTGGCGGGGGTGATTCAGGGCGCGGTCGCGCAAAGCTACGGGCATTTCGCTGTTTACTGGGTGATAGCGGCGATTTCGCTGGTGGCGCTGGTGATGACCGGGCGGGTGAAGGATGTGTAAAAAATGCCGGATGACGGCTTCGCCTTATCCGGCCTACACAGAGTGGCAGGCCGGATAAACGAAGTGCTATCCGGCAGGTATGCTGAGAATCAGCGCATAAACGACGGTTGTTTCTCTTCGTATGCCGCAATTGCGCTTTCGTGTTGCAGCGTCAGGCCGATGCTGTCCAGACCGTTCAACATGCAGTGGCGGCGGAAGTCGTCGATTTTAAAGCTGTAGGACTTATCGCCCGCTTTTACTACCTGCGCTTCCAGATCCACTTCAAATTTAATCCCCGGATTGGCTTTCACCAGGGCGAACAGTTCATCGACCTCTTCATCGCTCAGTTTCACCGGCAGCAGCTGGTTGTTAAAGCTGTTGCCATAGAAGATATCCGCGAAGCTCGGCGCGATGACCACTTTAAAGCCGTAATCGGTCAGCGCCCACGGCGCGTGCTCGCGCGATGAACCGCAGCCGAAGTTTTCCCGCGCCAGCAGAATCGACGCGCCTTTATATTCCGGGAAGTTCAGCACGAACTCCGGGTTCGGCTGCTGACCTTTTTCATCCAGAAAACGCCAGTCATTGAACAGATGCGCGCCAAAACCGGTGCGGGTGACTTTCTGTAAAAACTGTTTCGGTATAATCGCGTCGGTATCGACGTTAGCAGCATCCAGCGGGACGACCAGGCCGGTGTGTTGGGTAAATTTCTCTGCCATGGTGTGCTCCTTATTTGATGCTGCGAATATCGGCGAAATGACCGGTGACGGCGGCAGCGGCAGCCATCGCCGGGCTAACCAGATGCGTGCGTCCGCCGCGCCCCTGACGACCTTCAAAGTTACGGTTGCTGGTGGAGGCGCAGCGCTCGCCAGGATTCAGGCGGTCGTTGTTCATCGCCAGACACATGGAACAGCCTGGTAAACGCCATTCAAAACCGGCTTCGATAAAGATCTTATCCAGACCTTCCGCCTCTGCCTGCGCTTTTACCGGGCCGGAGCCGGGAACCACCAGAGCCTGAACGCCCGGTGCAACTTTACGCCCTTTGGCGATTTCCGCCGCCGCGCGTAAATCTTCAATACGCGAGTTGGTGCAGGAACCGATAAACACTTTGTCGATCGCCACGTCGGTTAACGGAATGCCCGGTTTCAGCCCCATATAGGCCAGCGCTTTTTCGGCGCTTGCGCGCTCGACAGGATCGGCAAACGAGGCCGGATCGGGGATGTTGTCGTTGACGGAGATAACCTGACCCGGGTTGGTTCCCCAGGTAACCTGTGGCGCAATGTCTTCCGCTTGCAGGGTCACGATGGTATCGAACGTTGCGCCGTCGTCGGTTTTCAGGGTTTTCCAGTATGCGACGGCATCGTCAAAATCGCTGCCTTTCGGGGCGTGCAGACGCCCTTTTACGTAGTTGAAGGTGGTGTCATCCGGCGCGACCAGACCGGCTTTGGCGCCCATCTCGATCGCCATGTTGCACAGGGTCATACGACCTTCCATGCTCAGATTGCGAATTGCTTCGCCGCAGAACTCGACCACATGGCCCGTACCGCCCGCGCTGCCGGTTTTACCGATAATCGCCAGTACGATATCTTTCGCCGTAATGCCCGGCGCAGCCGTGCCTTTCACCTCAATCTTCATGGTTTTTGCGCGGCCCTGTTTCAGGGTCTGCGTCGCCAGAACGTGTTCAACTTCGGAGGTGCCGATGCCAAACGCCAGCGCGCCGAATGCGCCGTGCGTGGCGGTATGGGAATCGCCGCAAACAATGGTCATCCCCGGTAAGGTCACGCCCTGTTCCGGCCCCATTACGTGGACGATCCCCTGATACGGGTGGTTCAGGTCATACAGCTCCACGCCGAACGCTTTGCAGTTTTTGATCAACTCCTGCATCTGAATCCGCGCCATCTCGCCAGAGGCGTTGATGTCTTTGGTTTGCGTAGAGACGTTATGGTCCATCGTCGCGAAGGTTTTACCCGGCTGGCGAACCGGGCGACCGTGGGCGCGCAGGCCGTCAAACGCCTGCGGGGAGGTCACTTCATGCACCAGATGCCTGTCGATGTACAGCAGCGGGGTTTCGTTCTGCGCCTCATAGACCACATGCGCATCGAACAATTTTTCATACAACGTTTTAGCCATGATTACACCCCTTCGGCGACATAACGGGCAATGATGTCGCCCATCTCATCAGTACTGACAGCGGCAGCGCCACGGGCTAAATCACCGGTGCGAATACCTTCTTCTAATGCGCGGTTAATGGCGCTTTCAATGGCCGTTGCCGCATCGTCAGCATCCAGGCTGTAACGCAGCAGCAACGCCAGCGACAGGATCTGCGCGATCGGGTTGGCGATGTTTTTCCCGGCGATATCCGGCGCAGAACCGCCCGCCGGTTCATACAGGCCGAAACCCTGTTCGTTCAGGCTGGCGGAAGGCAACATCCCCATTGAGCCGGTGATCATCGCGCATTCGTCAGACAAAATGTCGCCAAACAGGTTGGAGCACAGCAGCACGTCAAACTGAGAGGGATCTTTAATCAACTGCATCGTGGCATTGTCGATGTACATGTGCGCCAGTTCGACATCCGGGTACGCTTTGGCGACCTCATTGACGATCTCGCGCCACAAAATGGACGTTTGCAGGACGTTGGCTTTGTCGATTGACGTAACCTTACGGCGACGTTTACGCGCCGATTCGAAGGCGATGCGCGCAATACGTTCGATTTCAAAACGGTGATACACCTCGGTATCGAAGGCTTTTTCATGTTGCCCACTACCTTCGCGGCCTTTCGGCTGACCAAAATAGATCCCGCCGGTTAATTCACGCACGCACAGGATGTCGAAACCGTTGGCCGCGATGTCGGCGCGCAGCGGGCAGAAGGCTTCCAGCCCCTGGTACAGCTTTGCCGGACGCAGGTTGCTAAACAATTTGAAGTGTTTACGCAGCGGCAGCAATGCGCCGCGTTCCGGTTGGCTGTCCGGTGGCAGATTTTCCCATTTCGGGCCGCCGACGGAGCCAAACAGAATGGCATCCGCTTGTTCACAGCCTTCAACGGTCGCTTTCGGCAGCGGTTGACCGTGGTTGTCGATAGCGGCGCCGCCGACATCGTAATGGCTGGTGGTAATGCGCATAGCAAAACGACTGCGAACGGCTTCCAGGACTTTCAGGGCTTGCGCCATCACTTCCGGGCCAATACCGTCACCCGGCAAAACAGCAATATGGTAATTCTTCGACATCACACGGTTTCCTTATTGTTCTCTTTATTCTGAGCTTTGCGTTGCAATTCTTTTTCGACTTCGGCGGCGCGCCAGATGTTGTTCAGGACATGCACCATCGCTTTCGCGGAGGATTCGACGATATCGGTCGCCAGACCGACCCCGTGGAAGCGACGGCCGTTATAGTTGGCGACGATATCCACCTGGCCCAGCGCATCTTTGCCGTGGCCTTTCGCCGACAGGCTGTATTTCACCAGTTCAATGTTGTAATCGGTGATGCGGTTGATGGCCTGGTAAATGGCATCGACCGGGCCGTTGCCGTTCGCGGCTTCCGCTTTGATGTCGTCGCCGCAGGCCAGTTTGACGGAGGCCGTGGCGATATCGTTAGAGCCGGACTGCACGCTGAAATAGTCCAGACGGAAATGCTCTGGTTCTTCCTGTTGTTTATTGATGAAGGCCAGCGCCTCCAGGTCGTAATCGAATACCTGACCTTTTTTATCCGCCAGCTTCAGGAAAGCGTCGTACAGGTTATCCAGATTGTATTCACTCTCTTTATAGCCCATCTCGTCCATACGGTGTTTTACGGCAGCACGCCCGGAGCGAGAGGTCAGGTTCAACTGGATCTGGTTTAGGCCGATAGACTCTGGCGTCATGATTTCGTAGTTTTCACGGTTTTTCAGCACGCCGTCCTGGTGAATGCCGGAGGAGTGGGCGAACGCGCCGCTGCCGACAATCGCTTTGTTCGCCGGGATCGGCATGTTGCAGATCTGACTGACCAACTGGCTGGTGCGCCAGATCTCCTGGTGATTGATGCGGGTATGCACATTCAGAATGTCCTGGCGTACCTTGATCGCCATGATGACTTCTTCCAGCGAGCAGTTACCGGCACGTTCGCCGATACCGTTCATGGCGCCTTCAACCTGACGTGCGCCCGCGTGGACGGCCGCCAGCGCGTTGCCGACGCCCAGACCTAAATCATCATGGGTATGTACGGAGATGATGGCCTTGTCGATATTCGGTACGCGCTCATACAGCCCGGAAATAATACCGCCGAACTCGAAGGGCATGGTGTAGCCCACGGTATCGGGAATGTTGATTGTTTTCGCGCCCGCATTGATCGCCGCTTCCACGACGCGAGCGAGATCGTCAATCGGGGTACGGCCTGCGTCTTCGCATGAGAACTCCACGTCATCAGTGTAATTACGCGCACGCTTAACCATATAGATAGCACGCTCAATCACTTCATCCAGCGTGCTGCGCAGCTTGGTGGCGATATGCATCGGCGAGGTGGCGATAAAGGTATGGATGCGGAAAGCGTCCGCGACCTTCAGTGATTCTGCCGCGACGTCGATGTCTTTTTCCACGCAGCGGGCTAACGCGCAAACGCGGCTGTTTTTGACCTGGCGGGCGATAGTCTGTACTGACTCAAAATCGCCAGGTGAAGAGACGGGAAAACCCACTTCCATCACATCGACGCCCATACGTTCAAGGGCCAGGGCAATTTGCAGCTTTTCTTTCACACTCAGGCTAGCCTGTAACGCCTGTTCACCGTCGCGTAAAGTGGTATCGAAAATAATGACTTGCTGGCTCATGGTTTAGGTCCTTGTCTCTTTAGGGCGCCTTGCTTCGAGCATAAAAAAACCCGCGCAACGGCGCGGGTTTTTAATCTTACTGATGCTGACTTAATGCTGAATGTCGCTCACCAGTCTACCGCGCAACGAAGATGCGTTTAGTAGTAGTAGACCGTTAAAGCGAGCGATACGAATCATTAAATCAACTCCAGATGAATGCGATATGCTTTTAGTGGTACTGGATACGCTGCGCGATGTCAACCCTGTTGCAGATAAACCCTCCCATGCAGAGGGGATCTTGCGTTCTGTACTTTAGCTAATTGTGCTGAACTTTCAGGCGAATGCAAAATAAATCGACAGGAGGTGCGTACATACTTTTCACTGTTTGACATATTTGAGCATGTTTATTTGCAACTACAGCAAGCTGAAAGGGGGGTAAAGGTATTGCAAAGGTCGTACTTATCTTTTTGATTTTATTTATTTTTATATCTTTCGTGAATAAATTAATGAATCCGTTGCACACGTTATTGATAAATTATTGTTAAGAGTAAAAGCACAACTAATATAAACAATTAATTAAAACTTAATTTATTATTCACCAAAAGCATGATTGTGTATTCGCCACGCTTATGTTTATATTGCTTTTGTAATTTAAACATTATGAATCATCGTGCTGTGGCCTCTGCCGTATTGTACTGGCATGGGCTTTCGCCTTTTCCTGAACGATGCCTTTATGTTTTCCTAATTTTTATGTTTTCTCTTTTTCTTATTTTATATGCATGATAAATCATATTTCCTGAGATTATTTCTGCATTTCGTCAAGAAAAAGGGAGTTTAGTGTGACAGTGGAGTTAACTATGCCAGAGATAGAAATAGATAAACCGCATCCGATAGAAATGGTTAAGCCTCAGCTTCGTATGGTTGATCTGAATTTACTGACCGTCTTTGACGCCGTGATGCAAGAGCAGAATATCACGCGGGCTGCCCACTCCCTGGGGATGTCGCAGCCTGCCGTCAGTAATGCGGTGGCGCGTCTGAAAGTCATGTTTAATGACGAGCTGTTTGTCCGGTACGGACGCGGTATCCAGCCAACGGCGCGCGCTTATCAGCTATTTGGTTCTGTTCGCCAGGCGTTACAGTTGGTGCAAAATGAGTTGCCCGGTTCAGGTTTTGAACCCGCCAGCAGCGAGCGTGTATTCCATCTTTGCGTGTGCAGCCCGCTGGATAATATTCTGACGTCGCTTATTTATAATCGCGTTGAAAAGATTGCGCCGAATATTCATGTCGTTTTTAAATCATCGTTAAATCAAAATACGGAACATCAGCTGCGTTATCAGGAAACGGAATTTGTTATTGGGTATGAAGAGTTCCGCCGTCCTGAGTTTACCAGCGTATCGTTATTTAAAGATGAAATGGTGCTGGTCGCCAGCAGAAAACATCCGCGTATCAGCGGTCCGTTGCTGGAGAGCGATGTTTATAATGAACAACATGCGGTCGTTTCACTCGATCGTTATGCCTCATTTAGCCAGCCGTGGTATGACACGCCAGACAGACAAAGCTGCATTGCTTATCAGGGAATGGCGTTGATCAGCGTGCTTAATGTTGTCTCTCAAACGCAACTGGTGGCAGTTGCGCCGCGTTGGTTAGCCGATGAATTTGCCGAGTCATTAGCGTTACAGATATTACCGTTGCCTTTAAAACTGAATAGCCGGACCTGTTATCTTTCCTGGCATGATGCCGCGGGTCGGGATAAGGGTCATCAATGGATGGAAGAGTTATTGGTTTCTGTCTGTCAAAAGTGAATACGGGCGGAATAAATCAGAGTGAAATATCTGGTTTATTCTGCTTTTTCGTCTGTGTGTGAAATTTTATACTGAATTGTGCATCCAGGCGCTTTACGCATATCGCAAAAAATGGCGATATTGCTGTAAGTCCCCATTTTTAAGCGATTATTTATCATCACATCTGCTTATCCTGGTGTAATTCGCCGTTTCTTCTGCGCTTTCATCTCATTTATTCTTATTTATCTTCGAACGACGACATCAGCCTGAATTGCCTGCGTCATGGTGAGCAGTTAATGTGTTAGCAAAAGGTAAATCATCATAATAGTGGAGCAAGCCATGGAGATGTTGTCTGGAGCCGAGATGGTCGTCCGATCGCTCATCGATCAGGGCGTGAAGCAGGTATTCGGTTATCCCGGGGGCGCGGTCCTCGATATTTATGATGCGCTGCACACGGTCGGTGGTATCGATCATGTGCTTGTCCGTCATGAACAAGCGGCTGTGCATATGGCGGATGGTCTGGCGCGGGCAACAGGTGAAGTCGGGGTCGTTCTGGTCACTTCCGGGCCAGGCGCTACGAATGCGATTACCGGTATTGCTACGGCCTATATGGACTCCATTCCTCTGGTCATCCTTTCCGGGCAAGTGGCGACGTCGTTGATTGGCTATGACGCCTTTCAGGAATGCGACATGGTGGGGATATCACGTCCGGTGGTGAAACACAGCTTCCTCGTTAAACAGACGGAAGACATCCCGCAGGTGCTGAAAAAAGCGTTCTGGCTGGCGGCAAGCGGGCGTCCTGGACCCGTGGTCGTGGACCTCCCGAAAGATATTTTGAATCCGGCGAAAAAGTTGCCTTACGTCTGGCCGGAGTCGGTCAGTATGCGCTCTTATAACCCGACCACGACAGGGCATAAAGGGCAGATTAAGCGCGCGCTGCAAACGCTGGCGGCGGCAAAAAAACCGGTGGTCTACGTCGGCGGCGGTGCAGTGAATGCGGGTTGTCATGAACAACTGCGGCAAACCATTGAAGCGCTCAACCTGCCAGTCGTCTCGTCGCTGATGGGGCTGGGCGCATTCCCGGCTACGCATCGTCAGTCGTTAGGGATGCTGGGGATGCACGGCACCTATGAAGCCAATATGACCATGCATCATTCCGATGTGATTTTTGCCGTCGGGGTGCGTTTTGACGATCGCACGACCAATAATCTGGCGAAATACTGCCCGAATGCGACCGTGCTGCATATCGATATCGATCCGACCTCTATCTCTAAAACCGTGACGGCGGATATTCCCATTGTGGGCGATGCGCGCCTGGTTCTGGAGCAAATGCTGGAATTACTGCCGCAGGAAGTCGCGCAGCAGCCGCTGGATGATATTCGCGACTGGTGGCAACACATTGAACGCTGGCGCGCCCGTCAGTGCCTGAAATATGACACCCAAAGCGAGAGCATTAAACCGCAGGCGGTGATCGAGGCTATCTGGCGTCTGACGAAAGGCGATGCGTATGTCACTTCTGATGTCGGCCAGCACCAGATGTTCGCCGCGCTCTACTACCCCTTTGATAAGCCGCGTCGCTGGATTAACTCCGGCGGTCTCGGCACGATGGGCTTTGGCCTGCCAGCGGCTCTGGGCGTGAAGATGGCGCTGCCGGATGAAACGGTGGTGTGCGTCACGGGAGATGGCAGCATTCAGATGAACATCCAGGAGCTGTCGACGGCGCTGCAATATGAACTGCCGGTGCTGGTGCTCAACCTTAACAACCGCTATCTCGGCATGGTCAAACAATGGCAGGACATGATCTACTCCGGGCGCCACTCCCAGTCTTACATGCAGTCGCTGCCCGATTTTGTACGCCTTGCCGAGGCTTATGGGCATATCGGTATCCAGATTAATCATCCAGATGAACTGGAGAGCAAGCTGGGCGAAGCGCTGGAACATGTGCGTAACCATCGTCTGGTGTTTGTCGATGTCACTGTCGATGGCAGTGAGCATGTCTACCCGATGCAGATTCGTGGGGGCGGGATGGATGAAATGTGGTTAAGCAAAACGGAGAGGACCTGATTATGCGCCGGATATTATCAGTATTGCTGGAAAACGAGTCGGGTGCATTGTCGCGTGTGATTGGCCTCTTCGCCCAGCGTGGATACAACATTGAAAGCCTTACCGTCGCGCCGACCGACGATCCGACGTTATCGCGTATGACCATCCAGACGGTTGGCGATGAGAAAGTTCTGGAGCAAATTGAAAAGCAACTGCACAAGCTGGTGGATGTTCTGCGCGTAAGCGAACTTGGGCAGGGCGCGCACGTTGAGCGAGAAATCATGCTGGTGAAGATTCAGGCCAGCGGATACGGAAGGGAAGAGGTGAAGCGCAACACGGAAATTTTCCGTGGGCAGATTATTGATGTCACGCCTTCTATTTATACCGTCCAGCTGGCAGGCACCAGCGATAAGCTGGACGCGTTTCTGGCGACGCTGCGTGAAGTGGCGAAAATTGTTGAAGTTGCCCGTTCCGGCGTTGTCGGGCTTTCGCGCGGCGACAAGATCATGCGTTAATCATTGTGTTGTCTTTCAATTGTAGGCCTGATAAGCGAAGCGCCATCAGGCATTATACCCTGCCGGATGGCGCTAATGCTTATCCGGCCTACAGGAGACGTCTCGACCTCCGCCGACGCTACCCGTTGGCTTTTTTTTGCGAAATCAGTGGTAACCCGGAATAAAAGCGGTTGCCGCAGTCACTATTCTGCGCTTAGATGTTAAGAAATTTAACCCATGCCGTCACAATGGTTATGGTTTGTACATTTTACGCAAGGGGCAATTGTGAAACTGGATGAAATCGCTCGGCTGGCCGGTGTATCGCGAACGACTGCAAGCTACGTTATTAACGGAAAAGCAAAGCAATACCGCGTGAGCGACAAGACCGTCGAGAAAGTCATGGCGGTGGTGCGTGAGCATAATTACCACCCGAATGCTGTGGCCGCCGGGCTGCGTGCTGGACGCACACGTTCTATCGGACTGGTCATTCCCGATCTGGAGAACACGAGTTATACCCGTATCGCAAACTACCTGGAGCGCCAGGCGCGCCAGCGCGGTTATCAACTGCTGATTGCCTGCTCAGAAGATCAGCCGGATAACGAAATGCGGTGTATCGAGCATCTTCTACAACGCCAGGTGGATGCGATCATTGTATCAACCTCGTTACCGCCGGAGCATCCGTTCTACCAGCGCTGGGCCAATGGTTCATTCCCCATCGTGGCGCTGGATCGCGCGCTGGATCGCGAACATTTCACCAGCGTTGTCGGGGCGGATCAGGATGATGCGGAAATGCTGGCGGCAGAGTTACGTAAATTCCCGGCGGAAACGGTGCTTTACCTGGGCGCGTTGCCGGAGCTGTCCGTCAGTTTCCTGCGCGAGCAGGGGTTCCGTACCGCATGGAAAGACGATCCGCGCGAAGTACACTATCTGTATGCCAACAGCTACGAGCGGGAAGCGGCGGCGCAGCTGTTCGAAAAATGGCTGGAAACTCACCCGATGCCACAGGCGCTGTTTACCACATCGTTTGCGCTCTTGCAGGGCGTGATGGATGTAACGTTACGTCGTGACGGGAAGCTGCCTTCCAACCTGGCGATCGCCACCTTTGGCGATAATGAACTGCTCGACTTCTTGCAGTGTCCGGTTCTGGCGGTCGCACAGCGTCATCGTGATGTTGCTGAACGCGTCCTGGAGATCGTCCTGGCCAGCCTGGATGAGCCGCGTAAACCGAAGCCAGGTTTAACGCGAATCAAACGTAATTTGTACCGTCGCGGTATTCTTAGCCGCAGTTAGTCCATTTCTGTATGCCGGATAAGGCGGTTATGCCGCCATCCGGCAAATCGCCCGGCGCGTTGTCGCTGACCGGGCAAATATTCACCTGCCAACAATACTCACACCATAATTAAGATTATTCCTTAGAATTATCCGACTTATCTTTCAAATATGCTGATTTTAAACCTGTCGATACCGACTTCAGGTTTATTGAGACGTCGTATTGAACCCGTTTTGTATTATTTTGTTACATGCGGGCGACGAATTGCCGAATTAACAAACACTTTTTTTCGATGTGGCCTTCACGTCGCGGCTGGCTTGTCGGTGCGGGGCGTAGAGAGCGATAAACAGGTACTGTTATCTCGTTGCATATTGTCCTAAAATGCCGCTCGCGTCGCAAACTGACACTTTATATTTTTATCAGATGATATTGAGTCGTTTTAAACGGTGATGAGTTTTTGGATCTTTTTTCTTACAAATATTCATGACGTTAATTTGCTTCGCTCGTTGGACGGAATTTAATCAACGCTGATATTAGCCGTATACATTGGGTTTTTTACTCCGGTAAGCGTCCTGACTTGCTTGACAAGCTTTTCCTCCGCTCCGTAAACTCCTTTAAGTGGGAATTTGTGGGGCAAAGTGGTAATAAGGGGTGAGGCTGGCATGTTCCGGGGAGCAACGTTAGTCAATCTCGACAGTAAGGGGCGCTTATCTGTGCCCACCCGTTACCGGGATCAACTGATCGAGAACGCTACCGGTCAAATGGTTTGTACCATTGACATCCATCACCCGTGCCTGCTGCTTTACCCCCTGCCTGAATGGGAAATTATCGAGCAAAAATTATCGCGTCTGTCGAGCATGAACCCGGTTGAGCGCCGCGTGCAGCGTTTACTGTTGGGGCATGCCAGCGAATGTCAGATGGATAGCGCGGGTCGCTTATTGATCGCGCCGATTCTGCGGCAACATGCCGGGCTGACGAAAGAAGTGATGCTGGTTGGACAGTTCAATAAGTTTGAACTGTGGGATGAAACGACCTGGTATCAACAGGTCAAGGAAGATATCGACGCTGAGCAGTCAGTAACCGAAACCTTGTCGGAACGACTGCAGGACTTGTCTCTATAATGATGATGGAAAATTTTAAACACACTACGGTGCTGTTGGACGAGGCCGTAAACGGTCTGAACATTCGCCCTGACGGCATCTACATTGATGGGACATTTGGTCGCGGCGGCCACTCACGTCTGATCCTCTCCCGGCTTGGCGAAGAGGGACGTTTGCTGGCGATCGATCGCGATCCGCAGGCTATTGCCGAAGCCCAGGCCATCAATGATCCTCGCTTCTCCATCATTCATGGACCTTTCTCTGCGCTTGCTGATTATGTAAGTGAGCGCGAACTTATCGGCAAGATCGACGGGATTCTCCTTGATCTTGGCGTATCTTCACCGCAGCTCGATGATGCCGAACGTGGTTTTTCTTTTATGCGCGATGGCCCGCTGGATATGCGTATGGACCCAACGCGCGGTCAGTCTGCCGCAGAATGGCTGCAAACCGCGGAAGAAGCCGATATTGCCTGGGTGCTGAAAACCTTTGGCGAAGAGCGTTTTGCGAAACGTATTGCCCGCGCCATTGTGGAGCGCAACCGCGAACAGCCCATGACCCGCACCAAAGAACTGGCGGAAGTGGTCGCAGCGGCGACGCCGGTGAAGGACAAATTCAAACATCCCGCGACCCGTACCTTCCAGGCGGTGCGCATTTGGGTGAACAGTGAACTGGAGGAGATAGAGCAGGCGCTAAAAAGCTCGCTCAGCGTGCTGGCCCCGGGTGGGCGGCTTTCCATTATCAGTTTCCACTCGCTGGAAGACCGTATTGTGAAGCGCTTTATGCGTGAGCAAAGCCGCGGTCCACAGGTTCCAGCAGGGTTGCCGATGACGGAAGAGCAGCTCAAAAAACTGGGCGGTCGTGAGCTAAGAGCATTAGGCAAGTTGATGCCGGGCGAAGAAGAAGTGGCGGAAAATCCACGCGCCCGTAGTTCAGTTCTGCGTATTGCAGAGAGGACGAACGCATGATCAGCAGAGTGACAGAAGCCCTGAGCAAAGTGAAGGGATCGACGGGAATCACCAATCGCCATGCTTTGCCTGGCGTGATCGGTGACGATCTTTTGCGATTTGGGAAGCTGCCACTCTGCCTGTTCATTTGCATCATTTTAACGGCGGTCACCGTCGTGACAACGGCGCACCATACGCGCCTGTTAACCGCGCAGCGCGAGCAACTGGTGCTGGAGCGTGATGCGCTGGATATCGAATGGCGCAACCTGATTCTTGAAGAAAACGCGCTCGGCGATCATAGCCGGGTAGAACGGATCGCAACGGAAAAGTTGCAGATGCAGCATGTCGATCCCTCACAAGAAAATATCGTAGTGCAAAAATAAGGATAAACGCGACGCATGAAAGCAGCGGCAAAGACGCTCAAACCAAAACGCCAGGAAGAACAAGCCAACTTTGTCAGTTGGCGTTTTGCGTTGCTGTGCGGCTGCATTCTGCTGGCGCTGGGTTTCCTGCTGGGGCGTGTGGCCTGGCTGCAAATTATTGCGCCTGACATGTTAGTGCGTCAGGGCGACATGCGCTCTCTGCGTGTACAGGAAGTCTCCACCTCTCGCGGCATGATCACCGACCGCTCTGGTCGCCCACTGGCGGTGAGCGTGCCGGTAAAAGCCATCTGGGCGGACCCGAAAGAGCTGCATGATGCAGGCGGGATCACGCTGGACAACCGCTGGAAGGCGCTGGCGGACGCGCTGAAAATGCCGCTCGACCAACTGGCGGCTCGCGTTAATGCGAACCCGAAAGGCCGCTTTATCTATCTGGCGCGTCAGGTTAACCCGGATCTCGGCGACTACATCAAAAAACTGAAGCTGCCAGGCATTCATCTGCGCGAAGAGTCCCGCCGTTACTATCCTTCCGGGGAAGTGACCGCTCACCTTATCGGTTTTACCAACGTTGACAGCCAGGGGATCGAAGGGGTCGAGAAGAGCTTTGATAAATGGCTGACCGGCCAGCCTGGCGAACGTATTGTACGTAAAGACCGCTATGGCCGGGTTATTGAAGATATCTCTTCTACCGACAGCCAGGCCGCGCACAATCTGGCGCTGAGCATTGATGAGCGCCTGCAAGCGTTGGTCTATCGCGAACTGAACAACGCCGTGGCCTTCAACAAAGCGGAGTCAGGCAGCGCCGTGCTGGTGGATGTTAATACTGGCGAAGTGCTGGCAATGGCGAACAGCCCGTCCTACAACCCGAATAATCTGACCGGTACGCCGAAAGACGCTATGCGTAACCGTACCATCACGGACGTGTTTGAACCCGGTTCAACCGTCAAACCGATGGTGGTGATGACCGCGTTACAGCGCGGGGTCGTGCGTGAAAACACCGTGCTGAACACGGTGCCATATCGAATTAATGGTCACGAAATCAAAGACGTGGCGCGTTACAGCGAATTGACCCTGACCGGGGTTTTACAGAAGTCGAGTAACGTCGGCGTTTCTAAGCTGGCGTTAGCGATGCCGTCCTCAGCGTTAGTAGATACTTACTCACGTTTTGGGCTAGGAAAGGCGACCAATTTGGGGTTGGTCGGAGAACGCAGTGGCTTATATCCTCAAAAACAACGGTGGTCTGACATAGAGAGGGCCACCTTCTCTTTCGGCTATGGGCTAATGGTAACCCCGTTACAGTTAGCGCGAGTCTACGCAACGATTGGCAGCTACGGCGTTTATCGTCCGCTGTCGATTACCAAAGTTGATCCTCCTGTACCGGGCGAGCGCGTCTTCCCGGAAGCGACCGTTCGTACCGTCGTCCACATGATGGAAAGCGTGGCGCTGCCGGGCGGCGGCGGCGTGAAGGCGGCGATCAAAGGTTATCGCATCGCCATTAAAACCGGTACGGCGAAAAAAGTGGGGCCGGATGGCCGCTACATCAACAAATACATTGCTTATACCGCAGGCGTTGCGCCTGCGAGTCAGCCGCGCTTCGCGCTGGTGGTTGTTATCAACGATCCGCAGGCGGGTAAATACTACGGCGGCGCCGTTTCCGCGCCGGTATTCGGTGCCATTATGGGCGGCGTACTGCGCACCATGAACATCGAACCGGATGCGCTGGCAACGGGCGAAAAAAGTGAATTTGTAATTAACCAAGGCGAGGGAACAGGTGGCAGATCGTAATTTGCGCGACCTTCTCGCTCCGTGGGTGCCTGGCGCACCGGAGCGAGCACTGCGGGAGATGACGCTCGACAGCCGTGTGGCTGCATCGGGCGATCTCTTTGTGGCAGTGGTGGGTCATCAGGCGGACGGGCGTCGATATATCCCGCAGGCGATAGCGCAAGGTGTGGCTGCCATTATTGCAGAGGCCAAAGATGAGGCGACCGACGGGGAAATCCGTGAAATGCACGGTGTGCCGGTTATCTATCTGAGCCAGCTCAACGAGCGTTTATCTGCACTGGCGGGCCGCTTCTACCACGAGCCATCTGAACATATGCGTCTGGTCGGCGTGACCGGAACGAACGGAAAAACCACCACCACGCAACTGCTGGCGCAGTGGAGCCAACTGCTTGGCGAAACCAGCGCGGTAATGGGAACGGTGGGTAATGGCCTGTTGGGCAAAGTGATCCCGACGGAGAACACAACCGGTTCCGCCGTTGACGTACAGCATGTGCTGGCCGGTCTGGTTGAGCAGGGCGCAACATTTGGCGCAATGGAAGTCTCTTCCCACGGCCTGGTGCAGCACCGGGTCGCCGCGCTGAAATTTGCCGCCTCTGTTTTCACGAATTTAAGCCGCGATCACCTTGATTATCACGGTGACATGGAACATTACGAAGCGGCGAAATGGATGCTCTATTCAACGCACCATTACGGCGAGGCTATCGTCAATGCCGATGATGAAGTCGGACGCCGATGGCTGGTGAGGTTGCCGGATGCCGTTGCGGTCTCGATGGAGGATCATATCAACCCGAACTGCCACGGACGTTGGCTGAAAGCGGTTGAGGTGAAGTACCACGATAGAGGCGCGACGATCCGTTTCGACTCCAGTTGGGGCGAAGGCGAGATTGAAAGCCGTCTGATGGGCGCGTTTAACGTCAGCAACCTGCTGCTGGCGCTGGCAACGTTGTTGGCGCTTGGCTACCCCCTGGCGGATCTGCTGAAAACCGCCCCTCGACTGCAACCGGTTTGCGGGCGGATGGAGGTGTTCAGTGCGCCGGGCAAAACTACGGTGGTGGTCGATTACGCCCACACGCCGGATGCGCTGGAAAAAGCGTTGCAGGCTGCGCGGTTGCACTGTACTGGTCAACTGTGGTGCGTCTTTGGCTGCGGCGGCGATCGCGATAAAGGTAAACGTCCGCTAATGGGGGCGATTGCCGAAGAGTTCGCGGACGTGGTGGTCGTGACGGACGATAACCCACGTACCGAAGAGCCGCGCGCGATCATTAACGACATTCTGGCGGGTATGCTGGATGCCGGGCACGCGAAAGTGATGGAAGGCCGCGCGGAGGCGGTGACCTGCGCCATTATGCAGGCGAAAGAAAACGACGTGGTTCTGGTCGCGGGTAAAGGGCATGAGGATTACCAGATTGTCGGTACTCAGCGCCTTGATTACTCCGACCGCGTGACGGCTGCGCGTCTGCTGGGGGTGATCGCATGATTAGCGTAACGCTCAGCCAACTGGCCGGTATTCTGCACGGCGAATTACAGGGCGCCGACCTGACGATTGACGCGGTCACGACTGATACGCGTAAGGTGACGCCGGGCTGCCTGTTTGTGGCGCTGAAAGGCGAGCGTTTCGACGCCCACGATTTTGCGGATAACGCGAAAGAGGGCGGCGCCGGTGCGCTGCTGGTGAGTCGCCCGCTGGATTGCGATCTGCCGCAGCTGATCGTCAAAGATACGCGGCTGGCCTTCGGCGAACTGGCCGCATGGGTTCGGGCGCAGGTTCCCGCCCACGTCGTGGCGTTAACCGGCTCCTCCGGCAAAACGTCCGTTAAAGAGATGACCGCCGCCATTCTGAGTCAGTGTGGCAACACCTTATACACCGCGGGCAACCTGAATAACGATATCGGCGTACCGATGACGTTGCTGCGGTTAAACAACGATTATGACTATGCCGTCATTGAGTTAGGCGCCAATCACCAGGGCGAAATTGCCTGGACCGTCGGCCTGACGCGTCCTGAAGCGGCACTGGTTAATAATCTGGCGGCAGCGCACCTGGAAGGATTCGGTTCGCTGGCGGGCGTGGCGAAAGCGAAAGGCGAAATCTATACCGGCTTGCCGGTGAATGGGATCGCCATTATGAACGCCGATAACAACGACTGGCTGAACTGGCAGGGCATTATTGGCGATCGCAAAGTGTGGCGTTTTTCACCGAATGCCGCCAACAGCGATTTTACCGCGACCAATATCCATGTGACCTCGCACGGTACGGAATTCACGCTGCAAACGCCGACGGGCGACATTGACGTCCTGCTGCCGCTGCCTGGTCGCCACAATATTGCAAACGCGCTGGCGGCGGCTGCGCTGTCGATGGCGGTAGGGGCGACCCTTGACGCCATTAAAACCGGTCTGGCGAACCTGAAAGCCGTGCCGGGGCGCCTGTTCCCCATCCAGTTGAATGACAACCAGCTGTTACTTGATGACTCCTATAACGCCAACGTCGGTTCGATGACCGCCGCTGTGCAGGTGCTGTCTGAAATGCCGGGCTACCGGGTGCTGGTGGTCGGCGATATGGCGGAGCTGGGCGCGGAAAGCGAAGCATGCCATGTTCAGGTCGGTGAAGCGGCAAAAGCAGCGGGTATCGACAGCGTGCTGAGTACAGGAAAACTGAGTCAGGCGATCGGCAATGCCAGCGGCGTTGGCGAGCATTTTGCGGATAAATCGGCTCTGGTCGCGCGTCTTAACACGCTGATTGCGGAGCATCAGATTATTACCATTTTAGTGAAGGGTTCACGTAGTGCCGCCATGGAAGAGGTAGTACGCGCATTACAGGAGAATGGAACATGTTAGTTTGGCTGGCCGAACATTTGGTCAAATATTATTCCGGCTTTAACGTCTTTTCCTATCTGACGTTTCGCGCCATCGTCAGCCTGCTGACCGCGCTGTTCATCTCCTTGTGGATGGGCCCACGTATGATTGCCCGCTTACAAAAATTGTCTTTTGGCCAGGTCGTGCGTAATGACGGCCCGGAATCGCACTTTAGCAAGCGCGGTACGCCGACAATGGGCGGCATTATGATTCTGACGGCGATTGTGGTCTCCGTCCTGCTGTGGGCTTACCCGTCTAACCCGTACGTCTGGTGCGTGCTGGTGGTGCTGGTGGGCTACGGCATTATTGGTTTTGTCGATGATTACCGCAAAGTGGTGCGTAAAGACACCAAAGGGCTGATCGCTCGCTGGAAATATTTCTGGATGTCGGTGATTGCGCTGGGCGTGGCGTTCGCGCTGTATCTGGCGGGGAAAGACACGCCGGCCACCGAACTGGTGGTGCCGTTCTTTAAAGACGTGATGCCGCAACTGGGTCTGTTCTACGTGCTGCTGGCGTACTTCGTGATCGTCGGAACGGGCAACGCGGTTAACCTGACCGATGGCCTGGACGGCCTGGCGATTATGCCGACCGTATTCGTCGCCGCCGGTTTTGCGCTGGTGGCGTGGGCAACCGGCAACATGAATTTCGCCAACTACCTGCATATTCCGTACTTACGTCATGCCGGTGAACTGGTGATTGTCTGTACGGCGATTGTCGGCGCGGGCTTAGGCTTCCTGTGGTTTAACACCTATCCGGCGCAGGTCTTTATGGGAGACGTCGGGTCGCTGGCGCTGGGCGGCGCGCTGGGCATCATCGCGGTGCTGCTGCGTCAGGAGTTTTTGCTGGTGATTATGGGCGGCGTGTTTGTCGTGGAAACCCTGTCAGTCATTTTGCAGGTCGGTTCCTTTAAATTGCGCGGGCAGCGCATCTTCCGCATGGCGCCGATTCACCATCACTATGAACTGAAAGGCTGGCCGGAACCGCGCGTTATCGTGCGCTTCTGGATTATTTCGCTGATGCTGGTCCTGATTGGCCTGGCAACGCTGAAGGTACGTTAATCATGGCTGATTACCAGGGTAAAAAAGTCGTCATTATTGGTCTGGGATTGACCGGACTTTCCTGCGTGGACTTTTTCCTGGCGCGCGGCGTAACGCCGCGCGTAATGGATACCCGTGCGACGCCGCCGGGTCTGGACAAATTACCGGAAGCGGTAGAGCGTCACGTCGGCAGCCTGAATGATGACTGGCTACTGGCGGCGGATCTGATTGTCGCCAGCCCTGGTATTGCTCTGGCGCATCCTTCACTGAGCGCTGCCGCCGATGCGGGTATTGAGATTGTCGGCGATATCGAACTGTTCTGTCGTGAAGCGCAGGCGCCGATCGTGGCGATCACCGGATCGAACGGTAAAAGCACCGTGACCACGCTGGTAGGCGAGATGGCGAAAGCGGCGGGCGTGAACGTGGGCGTTGGCGGTAACATCGGTCTGCCTGCGTTGATGCTGCTGGACGCCGCTCGCGAGCTGTACGTACTAGAGCTTTCCAGCTTCCAGCTGGAAACGACATCCAGCCTACAGGCCGTTGCCGCAACCATCCTGAACGTTACCGAAGACCATATGGATCGATATCCGTTTGGTCTGCAACAGTATCGAGCGGCAAAACTGCGCGTGTATGAGAATGCGAAAGTTTGCGTGGTGAATGCCGATGACGCGCTGACCATGCCGGTACGCGGCGCGGATGCGCGTTGCGTCAGTTTTGGCGTCAACATGGGGGATTATCACCTCAATCGCCAGCAGGGCGAGACCTGGCTGCGGGTGAAGGGTGAAAAAGTGTTGAACGTGAAAGAGATGAAGCTTTCCGGCCAGCACAACTACACCAATGCGCTGGCGGCGCTGGCGCTGGCCGATGCGGCGGGTTTACCGCGCGCCAGCAGCCTGAAAGCGTTGACGACCTTTACCGGCCTGGCGCATCGCTTCCAGCTGGCGCTGGAGCATAACGGCGTGCGCTGGATTAACGACTCCAAAGCCACCAACGTAGGCAGCACGGAAGCGGCGCTGAATGGCCTGCACGTAGATGGTACGCTGCACCTGCTGCTCGGCGGTGATGGTAAATCGGCGGATTTCTCTTCGCTCACCCGTTACCTGGGCGGCGATCGCGTTCGCCTGTACTGCTTTGGTCGTGATGGCGCGCAGCTGGCGGCACTGCGCCCGGAAATCGCAGAACAAACTGAGACGATGGAAGAGGCGATGCGTCTGCTGGCGCCGCGTTTGCAACCGGGCGATATGGTCCTGCTGTCTCCGGCCTGCGCCAGCCTCGATCAGTTTAAGAATTTTGAGCAACGGGGCGATGTCTTTACCCGTCTGGCGAAGGAGTTAGGTTGATGCGTTTATCTCTCCCTCGCCTGAGAATGCCGCGCCTGCCGGGATTTGGAATCCTGGTATGGGTCTTTACGGCGCTTAAAGGCTGGGTGATGGCGTCGCGCGATAAAGACGACGATAGCCTGATCATGTACGACCGCACGTTGCTCTGGCTGACATTTGGCCTGGCGGCGATCGGTTTCATCATGGTGACGTCGGCGTCAATGCCTGTCGGACAACGTCTGGCGAACGATCCTTTCCTGTTTGCCAAGCGTGACGCGCTGTACATACTCCTGGCGTTTTGCCTGGCGATGATCACGCTGCGTTTACCGATGGAGTTCTGGCAAAAGTACAGCACCACGATGCTGATCGCGTCGATCATCATGTTGTTGATCGTGCTGGTGGTGGGTAGCTCAGTTAACGGGGCATCGCGTTGGATTGCGCTGGGGCCGCTGCGTATTCAGCCTGCGGAATTTACCAAACTGTCGCTGTTCTGCTACCTCGCCAACTATCTGGTGCGCAAAGTTGATGAAGTGCGTAATAACCTGCGCGGCTTCTTAAAACCGATGGGCGTGATTCTGGTACTGGCGATTTTGCTGCTGGCGCAGCCCGATCTCGGGACGGTGGTGGTGCTGTTCGTTACCACGCTGGCGATGCTGTTTCTCGCCGGGGCGAAGTTATGGCAGTTCATTGCCATCATCGGCATGGGGATATCGGCGGTGATCCTGCTGATCCTCGCCGAACCGTATCGTATTCGTCGTGTGACCTCTTTCTGGAACCCCTGGGAAGATCCGTTTGGCAGCGGCTACCAGCTGACGCAATCCCTGATGGCATTTGGCCGTGGTGAGATGTGGGGGCAGGGGCTGGGGAACTCGGTACAAAAACTGGAGTATCTGCCGGAAGCGCATACTGACTTCATCTTCGCCATTATTGGGGAAGAACTGGGTTATATCGGTGTGGTACTGGCGCTTTTAATGGTATTCTTCGTCGCTTTTCGCGCGATGTCGATTGGCCGTAAGGCGCTGGAGATTGATCACCGTTTTTCAGGATTCCTGGCCTGCTCGATTGGAATCTGGTTCAGCTTCCAGGCGCTGGTCAACGTCGGCGCGGCGGCAGGCATGCTGCCAACGAAGGGTCTGACGCTGCCGCTGATCAGTTATGGTGGTTCCAGTTTGCTGATCATGTCGACGGCCATCATGTTTTTGTTACGTATTGATTATGAAACGCGTCTGGAAAAAGCGCAGGCGTTTACACGAGGTTCACGATGAGTGGTCAACCGAAGCGGTTAATGGTGATGGCGGGCGGTACTGGCGGACATGTGTTCCCGGGACTGGCCGTCGCGCACCATTTAATGGACCAGGGCTGGCAAGTACGCTGGCTCGGAACCGCCGATCGTATGGAAGCGGATTTAGTGCCGAAGCATGGCATTGAGATTGATTTCATTCGCATTTCCGGTTTGCGCGGAAAAGGCGTGAAAGCGCTGCTGGCGGCACCGCTGCGTATTTTTAACGCCTGGCGCCAGGCGCGGGCGATCATGAAGCAGTTTAAGCCTGATGTGGTGCTCGGCATGGGCGGCTATGTCTCTGGCCCCGGCGGTCTGGCGGCGTGGTCGCTGGGTATTCCGGTTGTGCTGCATGAGCAAAACGGCATTGCAGGGTTGACCAATAAGTGGCTGGCGAAAATCGCCACGACGGTGATGCAGGCTTTTCCCGGCGCGTTTCCGAAAGCGGACGTGGTCGGAAACCCGGTACGTACTGACGTACTGGCGCTCCCCTTGCCGCAAGAACGCTTGGCCGGACGTGAAGGGCCGATTCGCGTGCTGGTGGTGGGCGGCTCTCAGGGGGCGCGGGTATTGAACCAGACGCTGCCGCAGGTTGCGGCAAAACTGGGCGATACGGTCACTATCTGGCATCAAAGCGGTAAAGGCGCGCAGCAGACCGTAGAGCAGGCTTATGCCGGGGCGGGGCAACCGCAGCATAAGGTGACGGAATTTATTGATGACATGGCCGCAGCCTATGCGTGGGCGGATGTTGTCGTTTGCCGCTCTGGCGCGTTAACGGTGAGTGAAATCGCCGCCGCCGGTTTGCCCGCGCTGTTTGTGCCGTTTCAGCATAAAGACCGGCAGCAGTACTGGAATGCCCTGCCGCTGGAGAAAGCGGGGGCCGCCAAAATTTTTGAGCAGCCGCAGTTTACTGTGGATGCCGTCGCCAGCACCCTGTCCGGGTGGTCGCGAGAAACGTTATTAACCATGGCAGAACGTGCCCGCGCTGCATCTATTCCAGATGCCACCGAGCGTGTTGCAAATGAAGTGAGCCGGGCTGCCCGGGCGTAATTGTGGCGGTGCCTTTTGCACCGCATGAATTGAGAAGTGAATGGCGTAAAGAATGAATACACAACAACTGGCAAAACTGCGTTCTATCGTGCCCGAAATGCGTCGCGTTCGGCACATCCACTTTGTCGGCATCGGTGGTGCCGGTATGGGCGGTATTGCCGAAGTTCTGGCCAATGAAGGGTATCAGATCAGTGGTTCTGATTTAGCGCCGAATCCGGTTACGCAGCAACTGGCGAACCTCGGCGCCACCATTTTCTTCAATCATCGCCCGGAAAACGTGCGCGATGCGAGCGTGGTGGTGGTTTCCAGCGCGATCTCTGCGGATAACCCGGAGATTGTCGCGGCGCATGAAGCGCGTATTCCGGTGATCCGCCGCGCGGAGATGCTGGCGGAGTTAATGCGTTTTCGTCACGGCATCGCCATTGCCGGGACGCACGGTAAAACAACGACCACCGCGATGGTCTCCAGCATTTACGCGGAAGCGGGGCTGGACCCGACCTTCGTCAACGGTGGGCTGGTGAAAGCGGCTGGCGTGCATGCGCGTTTAGGCCACAGCCGTTATCTGATTGCGGAAGCGGATGAGAGCGATGCGTCGTTCCTGCATCTGCAACCGATGGTGGCGATTGTCACCAATATTGAAGCCGACCATATGGATACTTACCAGGGCGACTTCGAAAATTTGAAGCAGACCTTTATTAATTTCCTGCACAATTTGCCGTTTTATGGTCGTGCAGTGATGTGTGTTGACGATCCGGTGATCCGCGAGCTGCTGCCGCGCGTGGGCCGTCAGACCACAACGTATGGTTTTAGCGACGACGCTGACGTGCGTGTGGAAGAGTACCAGCAGGTTGGGCCGCAGGGGCATTTTACGCTGCTGCGTCAGGATAAACCTGCAATGCAGGTGACGCTGAATGCGCCGGGCCGCCACAATGCGCTGAACGCGGCGGCTGCCGTGGCGGTGGCGACCGAAGAAGGAATTGACGACGAGGCGATTCTGCGCGCGCTGGAAAGCTTCCAGGGTACCGGGCGTCGCTTCGATTTCCTCGGCGAATTCCCGCTTGAACCGGTAAACGGTAAAGCAGGGACGGCGATGCTGGTCGATGATTACGGCCATCATCCAACGGAAGTCGACGCCACCATTAAGGCCGCGCGTGCAGGCTGGCCGGATAAAAATCTGGTGATGGTTTTCCAGCCGCACCGCTTCACGCGTACGCGCGATCTGTACGACGATTTCGCCAACGTGCTGACGCAGGTTGACGCGCTGTTAATGCTGGATGTTTACGCCGCAGGCGAAGCGCCAATTCCGGGAGCGGACAGCCGTTCGCTGTGCCGTACGATTCGCGGTCGCGGTAAAATTGACCCGATTCTGGTCTCCGATCCGGCGCAGGTTGCGCAAATGCTGGCGCCGGTATTAACCGGTAATGATTTGATTTTGGTGCAAGGCGCGGGAAATATCGGCAAAATTGCGCGCACCTTAGCTGAAATTAAACTGAAGCCGCAAACCCAGGAGGAGGAGCAACATGGCTGATAAAATCGCGGTCCTGTTGGGTGGAACCTCCGCCGAACGTGATGTTTCGCTGAATTCCGGCGCGGCGGTGCTGGCCGGGTTACGCGAAGGCGGCGTGGATGCGCATCCGATCGACCCGAAAGAGGTCGATGTCACCCTGCTGAAATCAATGGGTTTTCAGAAGGTGTTTATTGCGTTGCATGGTCGCGGCGGTGAAGATGGCACGCTGCAAGGGATGCTGGATCTGATTGGCCTGCCCTATACCGGCAGCGGGGTGATGGCTTCAGCAATCTCAATGGATAAACTGCGCAGCAAATTGTTGTGGCAGGGCGCCGGATTACCGGTTGCGCCGTGGGTGGCATTGACGCGCGCTGAGTTTGAAAAAGGGCTTAGCGACGACGCGCTAACGCGAATTTCTGCGCTGGGTTTGCCGCTGATTGTGAAGCCGAGCCGTGAAGGTTCCAGCGTCGGCATGTCGAAAGTGGTAGAAGAAAATGCTTTGCAGGCAGCATTAGCATTGGCTTTTCAGCATGATGAAGAAGTACTGATTGAGAAATGGCTCAGTGGCCCGGAATTTACGGTTGCGATACTCGGTGAAGAAATTTTACCGTCAATTCGTATCCAACCCGCCGGAACCTTCTATGATTATGAGGCGAAGTATCTCTCTGATGAGACACAATATTTCTGCCCGGCAGGTCTGGAAGAGGAACAGGAGGCTATTTTGCAGACATTGGTCCTGAAAGCGTGGACCGCGTTGGGTTGCAAAGGATGGGGCCGCATCGACGTCATGCTGGACAGCGATGGCCAGTTTTATCTGCTGGAAGCGAATACCTCGCCGGGTATGACCAGCCACAGTCTGGTGCCGATGGCGGCGCGTCAGGCGGGCATGAGCTTCTCGCAGTTGGTGGTACGAATTCTGGAGTTGGCGGACTGATATGTCGCAGGCTGCGCTGAACACGCGAAACAGTGATGAAGAGGTGTCTTCTTCACGCCGCAATAATGGAACGCGTCTTGCAGGAATACTGTTCCTGCTGACGGTGCTCTGCACCGTGTTTGTCAGCGGCTGGGTTGTGTTGGGCTGGATGGAAGACGCGCAGCGTTTGCCGTTGTCGAAACTGGTGTTGACCGGCGAGCGGCATTACACGCGCAATGATGACATCCGCCAGTCGATTCTGGCGTTGGGCGCGCCGGGTACGTTTATGACTCAGGATGTGAACATTATCCAGAGCCAGATAGAGCGTTTACCGTGGATTAAACAGGCCAGCGTCAGAAAGCAATGGCCTGATGAATTGAAGATTCATCTGGTTGAATATGTGCCGATTGCGCGTTGGAATGATCAGCATATGGTTGATGCCGAAGGCAATACCTTCAGCGTACCGGCAGAGCGAACCAGTAAACAGGTATTACCCATGTTGTATGGCCCGGAAGGCAGCGCGAGTGAAGTGTTGCAGGGGTATCGCGATATGGGGCAGGTGCTGGCTAAGGACAGATTCACCCTGAAGGAAGCGGCAATGACCGCGCGTCGTTCCTGGCAGTTGACGCTGAATAACGATATTAAGCTCAACCTCGGCAGGGGCGATACGATGAAACGTTTGGCTCGCTTTGTAGAACTTTATCCGGTTTTACAGCAGCAGGCGCAAACCGATGGCAAACGGATAAGCTACGTTGATTTGCGTTATGACTCGGGGGCGGCAGTAGGGTGGGCACCCTTACCTCCAGAGGAATCTAATCAGCAACAGAATCAGGCACAGGCAGAACAACAATGATCAAGGCGACGGACAGAAAACTGGTAGTAGGACTGGAGATTGGCACCGCGAAGGTTGCCGCTTTAGTAGGGGAAGTTCTGCCCGACGGTATGGTCAATATCATTGGCGTGGGCAGTTGCCCGTCGCGAGGTATGGATAAAGGCGGGGTGAATGACCTCGAGTCAGTGGTGAAGTGCGTACAGCGCGCCATTGACCAGGCGGAGCTGATGGCGGATTGCCAGATCTCCTCGGTGTATCTGGCGCTTTCTGGCAAGCACATTAGCTGTCAGAATGAAATTGGTATGGTGCCGATCTCCGAAGAAGAAGTGACGCAGGAAGATGTGGAAAACGTCGTGCATACCGCGAAGTCGGTGCGCGTGCGTGATGAGCATCGTGTGCTGCATGTCATTCCGCAGGAATATGCGATCGATTACCAGGAAGGCATTAAGAATCCGGTTGGCCTTTCCGGTGTGCGTATGCAGGCAAAGGTGCACTTGATCACATGCCACAACGACATGGCGAAAAACATCGTTAAAGCGGTGGAACGTTGTGGCCTGAAAGTTGACCAACTCATATTTGCCGGGTTAGCGGCCAGTTACTCCGTTTTAACGGAAGATGAACGTGAACTGGGCGTCTGCGTGGTTGATATCGGTGGTGGTACAATGGATATCGCCGTTTATACTGGCGGGGCGTTGCGCCATACCAAGGTAATCCCTTACGCAGGGAATGTCGTGACCAGCGATATCGCGTATGCCTTCGGTACGCCGCCGAGCGATGCTGAAGCCATCAAAGTGCGTCACGGCTGCGCGCTGGGCTCTATCGTCGGCAAAGACGAAAGCGTTGAAGTGCCGAGCGTGGGCGGTCGTCCGCCGCGTAGTCTGCAACGTCAGACGCTTGCGGAGGTGATTGAGCCGCGTTACACCGAGCTGCTCAACCTGGTCAACGAAGAGATTTTGCAATTACAGGAACAGCTTCGCCAGCAGGGTGTGAAACATCATCTGGCGGCGGGGATTGTATTAACCGGCGGCGCGGCGCAAATTGAAGGTCTTGCTGCCTGTGCTCAGCGCGTGTTCCATACGCAAGTGCGTATTGGCGCGCCGCTGAATATTACCGGACTGACGGATTATGCCCAGGAGCCGTACTACTCAACGGCGGTGGGGCTGCTTCACTACGGGAAAGAGTCTCACTTAAGTGGCGAAGCGGAAGTGGAAAAACGTGTTACGGCATCAGTTGGCTCGTGGATCAAGCGACTTAATAGCTGGCTGCGAAAAGAGTTTTAATTTTTATGAGACCGGCGACTATTAACGGTCTCAGGCGACAGGCACAAAACGGAGAGAAACTATGTTTGAACCTATGGAACTGACCAACGACGCGGTGATTAAAGTCATCGGCGTCGGTGGCGGCGGCGGTAATGCCGTTGAACACATGGTGCGCGAGCGCATCGAAGGTGTTGAATTCTTCGCGGTGAATACCGACGCTCAGGCGTTGCGTAAGACTGCGGTTGGGCAGACCATTCAGATTGGTAGCGGCATCACCAAAGGTCTGGGCGCGGGTGCAAACCCGGAAGTCGGTCGCAATGCGGCGGACGAAGATCGTGAAGCACTGCGTGCAGCGCTTGACGGCGCAGACATGGTGTTTATCGCAGCAGGCATGGGCGGCGGTACCGGTACCGGTGCAGCGCCAGTGGTTGCGGAAGTGGCAAAAGATTTAGGTATCCTGACCGTTGCCGTGGTGACGAAGCCTTTCAACTTCGAAGGCAAGAAGCGCATGGCATTCGCGGAGCAGGGTATTACTGAGCTGTCCAAACATGTGGACTCGCTGATCACCATCCCGAACGACAAGCTGCTGAAAGTGCTGGGACGCGGTATCTCCCTGCTGGATGCGTTTGGCGCGGCGAACGACGTGCTGAAAGGCGCGGTGCAGGGTATCGCTGAGCTGATTACCCGCCCGGGTCTGATGAACGTCGACTTTGCAGACGTGCGCACCGTGATGTCCGAAATGGGCTACGCGATGATGGGCTCCGGCGTGGCAAGCGGTGAAGACCGTGCGGAAGAAGCGGCAGAAATGGCGATCTCTTCTCCGCTGCTGGAAGATATCGATCTGTCTGGCGCGCGCGGCGTGCTGGTTAACATCACTGCGGGCTTCGACCTGCGTCTGGATGAGTTCGAAACCGTTGGTAACACCATCCGTGCTTTTGCGTCGGATAACGCGACCGTGGTTATCGGTACTTCTCTGGACCCGGATATGAACGACGAACTGCGCGTCACCGTTGTGGCAACCGGTATTGGTATGGACAAGCGTCCTGAAATCACCCTGGTGACCAACAAACAGGTACAGCAGCCGGTGATGGATCGTTACCAGCAGCACGGCATGGCGCCGCTGACGCAAGAGCAGAAGCCGGTCGCAAAAGTGGTGAACGACAATACGCCGCAAACGGCAAAAGAACCGGATTATCTGGATATCCCTGCGTTCCTGCGTAAGCAAGCCGATTAAGAATTGGCTGGAATTTGGGATTCACGGCTCTTTGTGCTAAACTGGCCCACCGAATGTATAGTACACTTCGGTTGGATAGGTAATTTGGCGAGATTATACGATGATCAAACAAAGGACACTTAAACGTATCGTTCAGGCGACAGGTGTCGGTTTACATACCGGCAAGAAAGTCACCCTGACCTTACGCCCTGCGCCGGCCAACACCGGGGTCATCTATCGTCGCACCGACTTGAATCCACCGGTAGATTTCCCGGCCGATGCCAAATCTGTGCGTGATACCATGCTCTGTACGTGTCTGGTCAACGAGCATGATGTACGGATTTCAACCGTAGAGCACCTTAACGCTGCTCTGGCGGGTCTGGGTATCGATAACATCGTTATCGAAGTCGATGCGCCGGAAATCCCGATCATGGATGGCAGTGCTGCTCCGTTTGTCTACCTGTTGCTTGATGCGGGGATTGATGAGCTGAACTGCGCCAAAAAATTTGTACGCATCAAAGAGACGGTTCGCGTCGAAGATGGCGACAAGTGGGCTGAATTTAAGCCGTACAATGGTTTTACGTTGGATTTCACCATCGACTTTAACCATCCGGCGATTGATTCCAGCAGCCAGCGCTATGCGATGAACTTCTCTGCGGATGCATTCATGCGCCAGATCAGCCGTGCGCGTACCTTCGGTTTCATGCGTGATATCGAATATTTGCAGTCCCGTGGCCTGTGCCTGGGCGGCAGCTTCGATTGTGCCATCGTTGTTGACGATTATCGCGTACTGAACGAAGACGGTCTGCGTTTTGAAGACGAATTTGTTCGTCACAAAATGCTCGACGCGATCGGTGACTTGTTCATGTGCGGTCACAACATTATTGGTGCGTTTACCGCGTATAAGTCCGGTCACGCATTGAATAACAAACTGTTGCAGGCTGTCCTGGCGAAACAGGAAGCCTGGGAATATGTGACCTTCCAGGACGACGCAGAACTGCCGTTGGCTTTCAAAGCGCCTTCGACTGTACTGGCATAATAGCTATACACAAAATCACTCAAGTTGCATCAAGACGGCAACTGAGCGAATTCCCAGGAACGTACGACCAGTACGTGACTGGGGTGAGAGAAGGCAGCCAACAAAGAGGCAGCTTGAAGGATGAAGTGTATACCTGTCGCATAAATTCGACTGGTTAATCTGGCACCCTCTCCGGCCAGGTAAGCCAGTCGTTTTTTTATCTCTTCCGTCCGGCGTTTGCCTTCGCCTTTTTCTCTGCCGCTGAACCGAAATACAGTGCGTTCGCTGCTTTCTTAAGCATTTTTATCCTCAGCGCCATGTCATTACTGCTGTAGAGCGTACGCTTTAATGGTAATATTTGTGCGCAAAAAACGTTTTGAATTCGTAAGCCCACATGCCGGGCATATCAGGGTGGCAATGACGTGAGTGGAATACTGACGCGCTGGCGACAGTTAGGTAGACGGTACTTCTGGCCGCATCTCTTATTGGGGATGGTCGCGGCTAGCTTTGGTCTGCCCGCTCTCAGTAACGCAGCCGAGCCTAATACGCCGGCGAAAGCGACCGCCAGTAATCACGATCAATCCGCTAAGGTTAACTTCAGCCAGCTCGCGCTGCTGGAGGCGAGTAACCGCCGCCCGAATTTTACCGTCGACTACTGGCATCAGCATGCGATTCGCACGGTTATCCGCCATCTCTCTTTTGCCATGGCGCCGCAAACGCTGCCGGTTGCTGAAGAGTCTTCGCCACTTCAGGCGCACCATATTGCGTTACTGAACACGCTCAGCGCGATGCTGACGCAGGAAGGCACACCGCCAACGATTGTACGTCGCGTCGCCCGTGCGCACTTTACGCCTCAGGCCTCATTTAGCGTTCCCGCCTGGATAAGTCAGGCGCAGGGAATCCGCGCTGGCCCTCAACGCCTCAGCTAAAAACAAAAAACCTTCAATTAATTATAGAGACTCCGCATCGCGGGGCGTTTGAGATTTTATTATGCTAATCAAATTGTTAACCAAAGTATTCGGTAGTCGTAACGATCGTACCTTGCGTCGTATGCGTAAAGCGGTCGGCATCATCAATGCCATGGAACCGGAGATGGAAAAACTCTCCGATGACGAACTGAAAGGGAAAACGGCAGAGTTTCGCGCGCGTCTGGAGAAAGGCGAAAGCGTTGAAAGCCTGATCCCGGAAGCGTTCGCTGTGGTTCGTGAAGCGAGTAAGCGCGTATTCGGCATGCGTCACTTTGACGTCCAGTTGCTGGGCGGTATGGTGCTGAACGATCGCTGTATCGCGGAAATGCGTACCGGTGAAGGTAAAACCCTGACCGCAACGCTGCCTGCTTACCTGAACGCATTAAGCGGTAAGGGCGTACACGTCGTCACAGTGAACGACTATCTGGCGCAACGTGATGCTGAAAACAACCGCCCGCTGTTTGAATTCCTCGGGATGAGCGTCGGTATTAACCTGCCGGGCATGCCTGCCCCAGCAAAACGTGAAGCTTACGCCGCCGACATCACTTACGGCACCAACAACGAATACGGCTTTGACTACCTGCGCGATAACATGGCGTTCAGCCCGGAAGAGCGCGTACAGCGTAAGCTGCACTATGCGCTGGTGGATGAGGTCGACTCCATCCTGATCGATGAAGCGCGTACGCCGCTGATCATTTCCGGCCCGGCTGAAGACAGCTCGGAAATGTACAAGAAAGTAAACAAGATCATCCCGCATCTGATTCGCCAGGAGAAAGAAGACTCTGATACCTTCCAGGGCGAAGGCCACTTCTCCGTTGATGAGAAAGCGCGTCAGGTCAACCTGACGGAACGCGGTCTGGTGCTGATCGAAGAACTGCTGGTGAAAGAAGGCATTATGGATGAAGGCGAGTCCCTGTACTCTCCGGGCAACATCATGCTGATGCATCACGTAACCGCCGCGCTGCGCGCGCACGCGCTGTTTACCCGCGACGTGGATTACATCGTTAAAGATGGCGAAGTGATCATCGTTGACGAACACACCGGTCGTACCATGCAGGGTCGCCGCTGGTCCGACGGTCTGCACCAGGCTGTGGAAGCGAAAGAAGGCGTGGAAATCCAGAACGAGAACCAGACGCTGGCATCCATCACCTTCCAGAACTACTTCCGTCTGTATGAGAAACTGGCCGGTATGACCGGTACAGCGGATACCGAAGCGTTCGAATTCAGCTCCATCTATAAGCTGGATACCGTTGTGGTTCCGACCAACCGTCCGATGATCCGTAAGGATATGCCGGATCTGGTCTACATGACCGAAGCGGAAAAAATTCAGGCGATCATTGAAGACATCAAAGAGCGTACCGCGAACGGCCAGCCGGTGCTGGTGGGTACGATCTCGATCGAGAAGTCTGAAGTGGTCTCTAATGAGCTGACCAAAGCGGGCATCAAGCATAACGTTCTGAACGCCAAATTCCACGCCAACGAAGCGGCGATTGTCGCACAGGCGGGCTACCCGGCTGCGGTCACTATCGCCACCAACATGGCCGGTCGTGGTACGGACATCGTGCTGGGCGGTAGCTGGCAGGCTGAAGTGGCGGAGCTGGAAAACCCAACGCCAGAGCAGATCGCGCAGATCAAAGCGGACTGGCAGGTTCGTCATGAAGCGGTGCTGGCGTCTGGCGGTCTGCACATCATCGGCACTGAGCGTCACGAATCTCGCCGTATCGACAACCAGTTGCGTGGTCGTTCCGGTCGTCAGGGCGATGCGGGCTCTTCCCGTTTCTACCTGTCAATGGAAGATGCGCTGATGCGTATTTTTGCCTCTGACCGTGTGTCGGGCATGATGCGTAAACTGGGTATGAAACCAGGTGAAGCCATTGAGCACCCGTGGGTGACTAAAGCGATTGCCAATGCGCAGCGTAAAGTTGAAAGCCGCAACTTCGATATTCGTAAGCAGCTGCTGGAATACGACGATGTCGCGAACGATCAGCGTCGCGCCATTTACACCCAGCGTAACGAACTGCTGGATGTCAGCGATGTCAGCGAAACCATCAACAGCATTCGTGAAGACGTCTTTAAAGTGACGATCGATGCGTACATTCCGCCGCAGTCGCTGGAAGAGATGTGGGATATTCCGGGTTTGCAGGAACGTCTGAAAAACGACTTCGATCTGGATATGCCAATTGCCGAGTGGCTGGATAAAGAGCCGGAGCTGCATGAAGAGACGCTGCGTGAGCGTATTCTGGCGCACTCAATCGAAGTGTATCAGCGTAAAGAAGAAGTGGTTGGCGCAGAGATGATGCGTCACTTCGAAAAAGGCGTCATGCTGCAAACTCTCGATTCGCTGTGGAAAGAGCACCTGGCGGCGATGGATTACCTGCGTCAGGGTATCCACCTGCGTGGCTATGCGCAGAAAGATCCGAAGCAGGAATACAAACGCGAGTCCTTCTCCATGTTTGCAGCAATGCTGGAATCGCTGAAGTATGAAGTGGTCAGTACGCTGAGCAAAGTTCAGGTTCGTATGCCTGAAGAAGTGGAAGCGATGGAACAACAGCGCCGCGAAGAAGCCGAGCGTTTAGCGCAGATGCAGCAGCTCAGTCATCAGGATGACGACAGCGCAGCGGCCGCCGCTCTGGCAGCGCAAACGGGCGATCGTAAAGTGGGTCGTAACGATCCTTGCCCTTGCGGTTCCGGTAAAAAATACAAACAGTGCCACGGCCGTCTGAGCTAAGGTCTGAATAAAGACAATGAGGCGCAGGTGACTGCGCCTTTTTTATGGATGTAACTGTATGAAAAAACTGCAAATCGCTGTCGGGATTATTCGCAACCCGAACCACGAAATTTTTATTACCCAACGTGCGGTCGATGCTCATATGGCCAACAAACTGGAGTTTCCCGGCGGGAAAATCGAAGCGGGCGAAACGCCGGAGCAGGCGCTGATCCGGGAGTTGCAGGAAGAAGTGGGGATCACCCCGCGTGAAGCGACGCTATTTGAAAAGCTGGAATATCAGTTCCCGGACAGGCACATCACACTGTGGTTCTGGTTAGTTGATCACTGGGAAGGGGAACCGTGGGGAAAAGAGGGGCAACCGGGGCGGTGGATTGCGCAAAATGCTCTGAATGCGGAAGATTTCCCGCCCGCGAATGCGCCAGTAATTGAAAAGCTGATTGCTGGCTAATGGTGTTTGTAGGCCGGATAAGGCAACGCCGCCATCCGGCAAATTATGGCGGGGGCGCTACGCTTGCCCGCCCTACGTTTTAGTTGAATTACTTCTGCTCTTCACTCCAGTCGTCGCTTTCTGACAAGTCGCCAGAGCTTGGAATACGCTTCTCTTCAGCGGCCCACTCGCCGAGATCGATCAACTGGCAGCGTTTAGAACAAAATGGACGGAACGGACTCACTTCGCCCCAGACAACGGTTTTCCCGCAGGTTGGGCAGCTAACGGTGATAGTTTCTGACATCTTTACTCCTTAACAACATGCCAGTTCGAAATCGAGGCGCTCAGGCACCAGCCCATTTTCGCTATCCAGCGGCATAAAGCGAATCGCAAAGCGGCTCTTATGCCCGGAAATTTGCGGATAGAGCTGTGAATCAAGCGCCAGTTGCAAACGCAACAGGTCGGCATCATCGCCATTGTCCTGATAAAAACCATTCAGGCTGGTTTGCTTACGGAACGGCGAGGAATTACGAATCAAATCCAGGATCAGCGTTAATGCCTGATTGAGCGGATTCAGGCTGGCGATCCAGGTTTCAACCTGCGCATCACGCTGTTCCTGCGGCAAATGCAGCCAGATATGCAGGGTCGGTAAATCAAAACTACAACAACCGCCAGGAATACTCAGGCGCTGACGAACCAGAGCAATCAGGCGATCTTCACGTAGTTGCTGCCCGATACGCGGAGCAGAAATCAGAATGCTGCCCGCCGTCTTCAATTGCTGGCGCAGAGCCTCAATTCGACTCTGGTCAACCCCCGGCACTTCAACCCAGGCCTGAAGTTTGCGCTGCTGACGTTCAAGCTCTTTTAGCAACTCGGTCCGCACTTCGCCACGTTCGAACACATCCAGCAAATCCCCGATGTTACGGAAAAAATGCAGGGCGTCCGCATGATCTGCGAGGGGCAAATTGACGGAGAGTTGCTGAATCAGAAACTCAATGCGCAGCCATGTACGCATCTTCTCATTGAGAGGGTGTTCAAAAAGGACCTGGGTGTGCATTACGGTTTTTCCTGTGAGACAAACTGCGACGCAAGCTGTAAATAGCGCGCGTGCAGGCGGGCGACATCCGACGCGATAGCGTCCGGTGCGCCATTATTATCAATAACATCATCTGCCACGGCAAGGCGTGCTTCACGCGTTGCCTGGGCAGCCAGAATTTGTTCAACATGTTCACGCGTCACATCATCGCGCTGCATGGTTCGCAAGAGCTGCGTTTCGGGCGTCACGTCGACCACCAGAACGCGATTGGCTTGTTTATACAGCGCATTTTCGACGAGCAGGGGCACAACCCATAGCACGTAAGGGGACGTTGCCTGCTGAAACTGACGCCGGGTTTCCTGCTGAATTAACGGATGGAGCAGGGCATTCAGCCAGGACTTCTCTTCAGGACTGGCAAAGATACGTTCGCGCAACATCCGGCGTTGTAGCGAACCGTCTGGCGCGATAAGTGCAGAACCAAAATGTTCAGCGATCGCCATAAGGGCGGGTTGACCGGGTTCAACCACCTGACGCGCAATAATATCGGCGTCGATAACGTTTATTCCGAGGTCAGCGAATGCATTCGCAACGGTGCTTTTACCACTGCCAATGCCGCCGGTTAAGGCTACTGTATACCTCATAAGTCCAGATCCTGGGATTTAGGTTTGATAATCAAATGGTTAAAAGTTGAGCGCACGAAGGCGATATTACTGTAGGCATTATCTACTATTCGCCAGGTAAATTTATGGGATTGTAGCGTAAAAAAAGAGAATTTCGCAGTCTTGCGCAAGCCTGATTAGTGCGTATGATAACGTCACTGGAGTTGTGAGTTTCGCTTTTTTGCCATTAACCCCAGGAATCCGCACATGCGTATCGAAGAAGATCTGAAATTAGGTTTCAAAGACGTTCTTATCCGCCCTAAACGCTCTACTCTCAAAAGTCGTTCTGATGTTGAACTGGAACGTCAATTCACCTTTAAACATTCAGGTCAGACCTGGTCCGGCGTGCCGATTATCGCGGCCAATATGGACACCGTCGGGACTTTCGAGATGGCAAGCGCTCTGGCATCGTTCGACATTCTGACTGCCGTACATAAGCACTATTCCGTTGAGGACTGGAACGCCTTCACCAGTACCGCCTCTGAGGATGTTCTCAGGCATGTGATGGTTTCAACAGGCACCTCCGATGCTGATTTCGAAAAAACCAAACAGATTCTGGCGCAGAGCCCGGCACTGAACTTTGTTTGTATTGATGTGGCAAATGGTTACTCCGAACACTTCGTGCAGTTTGTTTCAAAGGCGCGTGAAGCATGGCCGAGAAAAACCATTTGTGCCGGTAACGTGGTGACCGGTGAAATGTGTGAAGAGTTGGTTCTCTCCGGCGCGGATATTGTAAAAGTCGGGATTGGTCCTGGCTCCGTATGTACCACGCGTGTGAAAACCGGCGTGGGCTATCCGCAGCTTTCTGCGGTGATTGAATGCGCCGATGCCGCGCATGGTCTGGGCGGTATGATTGTCAGCGATGGCGGTTGCACCATGCCTGGCGATGTCGCAAAAGCGTTCGGCGGCGGCGCGGATTTCGTGATGCTGGGCGGTATGCTGGCAGGCCATGAAGAAAGCGGCGGTAAAATTGTTGAAGAGAATGGCGAGAAATTTATGCTGTTCTATGGCATGAGTTCTGAATCCGCTATGACCCGTCACGTTGGCGGCGTTGCGCAATATCGTGCAGCAGAAGGGAAAACCGTTAAGCTGCCGCTGCGTGGCCCGGTGGAATACACCGCGCGTGATATCCTCGGCGGTCTGCGTTCAGCCTGTACCTACGTTGGCGCCTCCCGTCTGAAAGAGCTGACGAAACGCACGACGTTTATTCGGGTACAGGAACAAGAAAACCGCGTTTTCAATAGCCTGTAATCCCCTGCGCTGGCGCAGCACAATGCGCCAGCATTATCCCATACCGCTCATTGCATCCCCCAGATGGAAAACGGGCAAATACATTGCCACGACCAACGTACCAATAATGACCCCTGTGATAACAAGCAAGGCGGGTTCCAGTAGCGCCGCCAGGTTATCCGCCAGCGATAGCGTATTCTCACCGTGGTGCCGGGCAAGGTTATGCAACATTGCATCCAGCGCGCCGGAAGTTTCACCGGTCATGACCAACTGTATGCACAATGGGCTGAACTCACCGGCATTTTTAAGCGCCTGCCAGACCGGTTTTCCGGCATGAATATCGCGATGAACCTGAGCTAAACGCTGAGACCAGTAAGGGCAATTCAGGGTTTCTGCGACACTTTCCAGCCCTTGTGAAAAGGGGATTCCGGCGCGTTGCGTTAATGCCAGGATGGTGAAAATCTGCGTGAGTTTTTGGCCTCTGACCAGGCGTGCAATAACGGGACAGCGCAGCAGAAGACGCTGGCGTTGAATCTGCCAGTACGGTTTTTTTATTATCAAACCGTAGATTACCCCCGTTGCGATACCGGGCAGCGCCATCAGCCAGCCCCATTGGGCACTCCACTGCGCCAGTGTGATGATGCCCTGCGTCAGTGCCGGTAACGGCGTATTGAATGTCCGGTAGATAGCGGCAAACTCTGGCAGGACAAAGTGCAGCATGGCGAAAACAACCATCACGGCCATCGTCAGAATTATGATGGGATAACGCAGCGCTTTTTTGACTTTGTCAGCAAGCTGTTTTTGGGCATTTTGCTGACGCGCCAGCTCAAAGCAGCATTCATCGAGTTTTCCGGTAAGTTCCCCGGTACGGATCATCGCCTGATAGAGTGGAGGAAAGACCTGCGGCCATTGCGCCAGCGCGGAAGAAAGCGGGGCGCCTTGCTCCAGGTTATGGGCCAGCGTTTGCAGCAGCGCCTGCCATTGTCGACTGGGGTGCTGCCCGGCAAGCAATGTCAGTCCTTCGGAAAGCGTAAGCCCCGCTTTGAGAAGCGTCGCCAGTTGGTGGACGATCTCCGCGCTTTGCTCTGCGCGCCAGTGTGCCGCTTTAATGCTCAAGCGTTTTGCGCGTATCGGCATGATGTGCTGATGCTCCAGAGCAACGAGCAGTGCGGCACGATCGTCAGCCCATAAGGCCCCCTCTTCCGAATGGCCCGTGGCGTTAATCCCTTGCCAGCGCCAAAGCTGTTTAGCTGACATGGGGTAGCCCCAGAACGCGCAGGAGTTCTTCAAAGGTCGTCAATCCTTGTTCAACCGCATGACAGCCGTTCTCAAAAAGCGTACTCATCCCTTCCTGTCGGGCGCAGGACTCCAGCGCCTCAACGGTTGCATTGTTGATTAGCAACTGTCGCAATGCGGGCGTAACAGGCAAAACCTCGAAGAGTGCGGTACGCCCATAAAATCCGTGGTAGCAACGTTCGCAACCGGGCGCTTGCCAGCGGGGAAGCGTGGTAGGCCATAGCGCGGCGGGAAGCGAGACAGGCTCTGCGGCAAGATGACGGCAGTACGGACATAATTTTCTGACCAGTCGCTGGGCGACGACCAGCGTCAGGGCGGATGAGATCATCCAACGCGCGACGCCCATCTGTTGTAAACGTATCAGCGTTTCACTGGTGGAGTTGGTGTGCAGCGTGGACAGCACCAGGTGGCCGGTTTGCGCGGCTTTAATCGCAATTTCTGCCGTTTCGCCATCACGGATTTCGCCCACCATTATAATGTCGGGGTCCTGACGCAGCAGCGCGCGTAATACGCTCTGAAAGGTAAGTCCGGCGCGCGGATGAATTTGTGTCTGATTAAGGCCCTCGACAGGGATTTCGACCGGGTCTTCTACGCTACAGAGATTCACATCCTGGGTGTTGCGCGCCTGTAGCGCGCTGTAGAGCGTTACGGTTTTTCCACTGCCGGTAGGGCCAGTCACCAGAACCAGTCCCTGCGGTTGCCGTAGCGCCTGCATGAACAGGGCGAGTTGCGTATCAGGCATGCCTAACGCGTTGAGAACAAGCGCCTGCTCGACCTGGTGAAGTAACCGCAGTACCACTTTCTCACCGTCCCGGCAGGGGAGGACCGCGACACGAAATGAAACCGCATTGCCCGCAAGCGTCACGGTAAATTGCCCGTCTTGCGGGAGTCGATGTTCGGCAATATCCAGATTGCCCAGTACCTTTAACCTTGCCGTCAGTGCCGCGCCGGTGACGGATGAAACGCCGGGCAAGGCATGAAGTACGCCATCCACGCGCAGCCTGATTCGGTAGTGGTTTTCCGCAGGTTCAATGTGGATGTCGGAAGCGCGTTTTGCCAGCGCGGATTCCAGCGTCTGCTGCAAAAGTTCCGCCGCCGTGCGGCTATCGTCGGCGATGACGACCGGGAGCATTTTCCGGGGCTTATGCATATGGCCTTCCATTTGTTGACGAGTCCAGCAGACAATGTCAATCCGCTTTGTTGTGGCAAAGTGCAGGGCGTCCAGCAGTTCATGGGACGGTGAATCCACGACAGCGACGTGAACCACCTCGTTATCGGCATCAAGCAATATTCCCTGATGACGCAGGCACAGCGCCGTAAGTTGTGTGATGTTCATCGCGTTCTCCTTAGCTGGCGTCAAAGCGGAAAACATCTTCACAAGCCTGTTGCAGCGCGCTGTCGCTCTGGATGTTGCAACTGCGTGTCCAGCCGGTGATGCCGTTGGCGTTATCCCAGTTGGGCGTCATGGTGATGCTCAGGCCGTTGAGGCTCTCCTGCCCGGTGAGCATTACCACGCCTTTTTCTATGCTCATGCCAGAGACGTAGCGGGTGGTGGTCGGAGAGGGGATGCCGTTGCTGCTGGCGTCGCAGGTTGCAATGCCGCCGTGTTCCAGCGCGCAGAGTTCGACGGCGGTACGGTAAGGAACGAATGTCTGCAACATATCCGTCAGTGCGGCTTTGCGCAGGTAGTTCTGGTAGGCCGGAATGCCGATGGCGCTCAGGATGGCGATAATGCCGATCACCACCATCAGTTCGATAAGCGTAAATCCGCGTTGTTTGTCCATTGTCTGCTCCTTGAGTTAACAGGCGCTACTTTGGCAAACGTAGGGGATAATTCGCGAGCGGCAAAAATCGAAACGGGAAAGGGGATTCAGAAGATTGTTGGCGGGTTGCATAGCAAGGCAACAGGTTTGCGAGGCAGCCCGAAAAAATGTGCCGGATGGCGGCGTAAACGCCTTATCCGGCCTACGGATTTGCATCATTTGTCGGCCCGATAAGCAAAGCGCCATCGGGCATGACAATTCGGCGTTAGCGAAAACGCATGGAGAGATCGAGCGCTCTCACATGTTTGGTCAGCGCGCCAACGGAGATAAAATCCACACCGGTTTCGGCAAATTCGCGCAGGGTTTCATCAGTGACATTGCCGGAAACTTCCAGCCGCGCCTGTCCGTTGGTGCGTTTCACCGCTTCACGCATCTGATCCGTTTCGAAGTTATCCAGCATGATGATGTCTGCGCCCGCTTTCAGCGCGTCGTCCAGCTCATCCAGATTCTCAACTTCAACTTCAACCGGCACATCAGGATGCAACCAGAAGGCTTTCTCGACCGCCTGGCGCACTGAGCCGGAAGCGATGATGTGGTTCTCTTTAATCAGAAAGGCGTCGGAAAGCCCCAGGCGGTGATTCGCGCCGCCGCCGCACAATACGGCGTATTTTAATGCGGTTCGCAGACCCGGCAGGGTTTTGCGGGTGTCCAGCAGTTGCGTTTTTGTCCCCGCCAGTAAATCAACGTATTTACGGACTTCGCTTGCGACGCCGGAAAGCGTCTGAACAAAGTTCAACGCGGTGCGCTCGCCGGTCAGCAGGATGCGAGACGGGCCGTCCAGTTCAAACAGCGGCTGGTTGGCTTTAATGCTGTCGCCGTCCTGTACGCGCCAGGTGATGCTGACATCATCGCCGGCCAGTTGAATAAAGACCTCTTCTACCCAACGTTTTCCGCAGAATACGCCATCTTCACGGGTAATCACCGTGGCGTGAGAACGGGTGTTCTCCGGTAAAAGCTGCGCGGTAATATCGTTATTTGCGTCAACTTCTCCGCCTAAATCTTCACGCAGCGCCTGGGCGACAGCGGTGGGGATATCCAGATTTATGCGTTCCAACAGCGCGTCACGTCGGTAGTCGGGGTTGTAGCGGCGAGGCGGCATGATAAAACTCCAAATTGGTAACGAATCATAAGGTAGAAACATGCTACTCTGAACCGGATAACTGCACCATATAAAAGGAGGTTCTGTATGCTGTTAGACAAGGGCTGGCTGGCGGAGGCGCGACGCGTCCCCTCTCCCCATTTTGACTGCCGCCCGGATGACGAAACCCCTTCTTTGCTGGTGGTGCACAATATCAGCCTGCCGCCAGGCGAGTTTGGCGGTCCGTGGATTGATGCGCTATTCACCGGAACACTCGATCCCGCTGCCCATCCTTTTTTTGCCGAGATTGCCCATTTGCGCGTTTCGGCACATTGTCTGATTCGCCGTGATGGCGAAATTGTGCAGTATGTCCCTTTCGATAAGCGTGCCTGGCATGCGGGCGTGTCGAACTATCAGGGGCGTGAGCGCTGTAATGATTTTTCCATTGGTATCGAGCTGGAGGGAACGGACACGCTGGCTTATACCGATGCGCAGTATCAGCAACTGGCCGCCGTGACGCGCACGCTGATTGCGCTTTACCCGGCGATAGCCGACAACATGACCGGACACTGCAATATTGCGCCTGAGCGTAAAACCGATCCCGGTCCGTCTTTCGACTGGGCGAAGTTTCGCGCGCTGGTCACCGCCTCGTCACACAAGGAGATGACATGACGCTGTTTACGACATTACTGGTGCTGATTGTTGAGCGCCTGTTCAAGCTGGGTGAGCACTGGCACCTCGACCACCGACTGGAGGTCCTGTTCCGCCGGACGACGCATTTTTCGATGGTGCGTACGCTGGGGATGACGATTGTTGCGATGGCGGTGACGTTCCTGCTGCTGCGTGCGCTGGAAGGTTTACTGTTTAACGCTCCCACGCTGGTGGTCTGGATACTGATTGGTGTGTTGTGTATTGGCGCAGGGAAGGTTCGTCTGCATTATCACGCGTACCTGAACGCGGCTTCCCGTAATGATGCCCATGCCCGTGAAGCGATGGCTAACGAACTGACGCTGATCCACGGCGTGCCGCCAGACTGCAATGAACGGGAGTTTTTGCGCGAGCTGCAAAATGCGCTGCTCTGGATAAATTTCCGCTTCTATCTGGCGCCGCTGTTCTGGTTTATTGTCGGCGGCCCGTGGGGGCCGGTGACGCTGGTCGGCTATGCGTTTCTGCGCGCCTGGCAGTCCTGGCTGGCGCGTTATCAAACGCCGCATCAACGTTTGCAGTCCGGCATCGACGCGATTCTTCATGTTCTGGACTGGATTCCGGTGCGTCTGGCTGGCGTGGTTTATGCGCTGCTGGGGCATGGCGAGAAGGCGCTGCCCGCCTGGTTTGTTTCGCTGGCGGATCTGCGCACGTCTCAGTACCAGGTGTTGACGCGTCTGGCACAGTTTTCACTGGCCCGCGAGCCGCACACGGATAAGGTCGAAACGCCGAAAGCCGCTGTCTCAATGGCGAAGAAAACGTCTCTGGCGGTGGTGGTGGCGATCGCATTTCTGACCATTTACGGAGCGCTGGTGTAATGTCGTTTCGCCGGATGGCGTTGTGCTTATCCGGCCTACGTTTGCACGGACTGTAGGCCCGGCAAGCGCAGCGCCGCCGGGCAACGTGCTCAGACTGTATCCGCAGGCGGGATGCCAAAATCTGGCATCCCGTTTTCGTCCCAGCGAATCAGCTTCAGGCGGGTATGACGGTTCGGATCGTACAGCGGATCGCCTTCAATCTCCGTATAATTTCGCGCATGGTAGACCAGTACATCATCGCCTTCCGGCGTTTGGGTAAAGCTGTTGTGCCCTGGCCCATACTGGCGGTTTTCATTGCTGGTGGTAAAGACCGGACGCGGTGATTTGTGCCAGTTTGCCGGATTTTGCGGATCGGCATGTATATCAATCCACAGCAGACCCATACAGTAGTTTTCGTCGGTGGCGCTGGCGGAATAGCTGATAAACAGCTTATCGTCGTGCGTTATAACCGCAGGCCCTTCATTGACGCGAAAACCCCGACACTCCCAGTCATATTCCGGCTTGCTGAGCATCACCGGCGCGCCTTTGATCGTCCACGGATTTTCCAGCCCGGCAAGATAGATATTGGAGTTTCCGGCGATATCCGGCGCTTTCTGCGCCCACAAATACCACTGTTTTCCCTGATGGCTAAAAGTCGTGGCATCCAGCGCGAAGGTATCAAATGGTGTTTTGATCTGACCTTTTTCTTCCCAGACGCCGCTGAGTGGGTCGGCATCTGTACACTCCAGGACAAACATGCGGTGCTGGAACATTCCCAGTTTGTCGAGCGCCTGGGTATGCGCGGCGGCGAAATAGATGTACCACTTGCCGTCGATGCGGTGAATCTCTGGCGCCCAGATAAGCTCGCACATCGGGCCGCTTTCAGGTTTACGCCAGACAACGACAGGGGAGGCGGTGCGTAAGTTTTCCAACGAGTTTGCCCGACGGATCTCCAGTCGGTCATACTCCGGCACCGAGGCGATAAAGTAATAATGGTTGCCGTCGCGAAGAATAAACGGATCGGCGCGTTGTTCAATAAACGGGTTGGGCCAGTTTTGCATCAGGCTTTCCTTACTGTTTCAGCGACGTTAAATTGCGGGTCATCGTTGAGCTCGCGGTAGCTGGCGCGGCGTTTTTCCAGGTCCTTCTGAATCTGTTTCATCAGTTCGCGATCCACTTTCAGCAGGCGAACCACGCCGGCGGTGATCAGATAGCCGACGCCGGGGATCACCGTGAAGAGCAGAACAATACCGCCGATTGCCGTATCGCTCTGCGCTTTGGCGCCAGCGTCGTAGCCATACCAGGATAACAGGAAACCGACCATTGCTCCGGCAATCGCCAGGCCCAGTTTCAGGAAGAACAGGTTGCCGGAAAAGCTGATGCCGGTGATGCGCTTGCCGGTTTTCCATTCGCCGTAGTCATCGACGTCTGCCATCAGCGACCAGTGCAGCGGGGAAGGGATCTGATGCAGGATGTTAAGCAGGAAGTAGAGCACCACGATAAGCGTAGTGGCTTTTGGATCGAAGAAGTAAAAGGCGCAGGAGAACAGCGCCAGCGCGATATTGGTCCAGAAGAAGACCTTCAGTTTGCACCAGCGGTCGGTCAGCACTTTCGCCAGCATACTGCCGATCATCATTCCCACCACGCCAAGGCTAATGAAAAGGGTGGCGAAGTGAGTGCTTTGCCCCATTACCCAGGTCACGTAATACATGGTTGCCGCCATGCGGATAAACCCCGGACAGACGTTGCACAATGTCAGCAGCAGGATGCGCACCCATTGATCGTTTTTCCATACGTCTTTGAAATCGTTCTTCATGTCATCATGGGTAGGAACGGCAGGATGAATGCGCTCACGAACGGTGGCGAAGCAGAACAGGAACATGCACATGCCGATAATCGCCAGTACGGTCATCGCCATCTGGTAGCCTTTGGCTTTATTGTCGCCGCCAAACCACTCCACCATCGGCAGCAGCGTTAATGACAACAGCAGAGTGGCAATCCCGACCAGCACAAAGCGGTATGACTGGCAGGCCACGCGCTCTTGCGGATCGTTGGTGATGACGCCGCCTAATGAGCAGTAGGGAATATTGATGGCGGTGTAGGTAATCGACAGCAGGAAATAGGTGACAAACGCATAGATAACCTTGCTGTTATATGTCCATTCCGGGGTGGTGAACATCAGGATGCTGAACAGCGCATAAGGGAAGGCAATCCACAGCAGCCAGGGACGAAATCGCCCGTATTTGCTTTGGGTACGATCGGCGATTGCGCCCATAATCGGGTCGGTAACGGCATCAATCACGCGAACGGAGAGGAGTAATACGCCGACCAGAGCGGGAGCCAGCCCAAAAATATCTGTATAAAAATAGTTAACAAACAGCATTATGGCGCCAAAGATGATGTTGCATCCGGCGTCACCCATGCCATAGCCGATTTTTTCTTTTATCGACAGCTTACCCTTTTCCATTGAAACGTCTCCCATCAGATGATGTAGAGAATTATTCTGCGCAAGCGAAGTAATTGCGTTGCAGGATAACGCCGCTGATATGGATAAAATGGCTATACAGAGGAAAATGTGAGGCAGGTTGCAACCCTCACTCTTGCGAGTGAGGGCTGTGGGGATTAATGCGCTTTAACGGTTTTTGCGGTTTTCTGTTTACACAGATAGCCTACGCCCAGAATGACAATCCACACCGGAATCAGGTAGACCGAGATGGCCATGCCTGGCGTCATCAGCATAATGACCAGCACCGCCGCCATAAACAGCAGGCAGACCCAGTTACCCAGCGGGTAGAACAGCGCCGGGAAGCGAGTTTTCACTCCCTGCTGCTGTTTGGCGCGACGGAACTTTATGTGCGCGAGGCTGATCATTGCCCAGTTGATCACCAGAGCAGAGACCACTAGCGCCATCAGCAAGCCGAATGCCGAGTCCGGCGCCATATAGTTAATCAGCACGCAGAGCGCGGTAACCAGTGCGGAAACCAGAATGGTGTTCACCGGTACGCCGCGTTTATCCACGCTTAAAAACACTTTCGGCGCGTTGCCCTGCTGAGCCAGGCCGAACAGCATACGGCTGTTGCAGTATACGCAGCTGTTATAGACGGACAGCGCCGCGGTCAGTACCACGATATTCAGCGCGTTGGCTACGAGGGTATCACCCAGTTCGTGGAAGATCAGGACGAACGGGCTGGTATCAGCCGTTACGCGCGTCCACGGCAGCAGAGAAAGCAGCACCGCCAGCGAACCAATATAGAAAATCAAAATACGGTAGATAACCTGGTTCGTCGCTTTCGGAATGCTTTGTTCCGGGTTGTCCGCTTCCGCCGCCGTGATCCCGACCAGCTCCAGTCCACCGAAGGAAAACATGATAATCGCCATCATCATGACCAGCCCGGTGAAACCATGCGGCAGAAAGCCGCCCTGTTCCCACAGGTTACGCACGGTCGCCTGCGGGCCGCCGTTGCCGCTAAACAGCAGCCAGCCGCCGAAGAGGATCATCGCCACCACTGCGATAACTTTAATGATGGCAAACCAGAACTCCATCTCACCAAACACTTTCACGTTGGTCAGGTTGATGGCGTTGATGAGCACAAAGAAGGCCGCAGCGGAGACCCAGGTGGGGATTTCAGGCCACCAGAACTGAATGTATTTCCCGACCGCCGTCAGTTCCGCCATCGCAACCAGCACATACAGCACCCAATAGTTCCAGCCGGAAGCGAAGCCTGCAAATCCGCCCCAGTATTTATAGGCGAAGTGGCTGAACGAACCGGCAACCGGCTCTTCAACCACCATTTCACCTAACTGACGCATGATCAGAAAAGCGATAAAGCCCGCGATGGCATAACCCAGAATAATCCCTGGCCCTGCTGACTGGATAACGGATGCGCTGCCCAGAAACAGCCCGGTACCGATTGCGCCCCCCAGGGCGATTAGCTGGATATGGCGGTTTTTAAGACCGCGCTTTAGCTGCTCGCCATGCTGTTGACCTTCCATCATGAAACCTCGTGTGTGGTTATTTTTGAACTACGCAGTGACGCGTGTGTAAGTTTGCAATTCCATTTGTTGTATTAATATGTTTACGCTGATGAAATCTTAATTGTTACCGAAAGTCTTTCGTCGGCTAAAGAATAATGGTATGCGGGCGTTAATGCACCTGCTTTATGAAGGGACGATGACGAGTTGAATAAAAAGAAACCATTTGTAAATACCACCTCTCCCACCTCAAACTTTAGCTGATAAATATTTATTCATTATTTGTGAATATAAAAGCATTAAATAAGCGGTTGAATCGGTTCAGATAAAATTTTTCCTCGTTTCAATTACGTTAAATCTACTCCCAGGGGAGTAAATTTAACATTTGTGCATAGTTACATCTTTGAAACGTTATTTCTGTAATCTTGTTAAAATGTGCGTGGTTTACTGATTTCAATCAAAACCTGTATGGACAGAAGGTGAATACTTTGTTACTTTAGCGTCACGAACGTGAAATTGGTAAGACCAATTGACTCCGGGCAAATGGCTTAAGACAGGAAATCATGGCCTACAGCAAAATCCGCCAACCAAAACTATCCGATGTGATTGAGCAGCAGCTGGAGTTTTTAATTCTTGAGGGGACTTTGCGCCCCGGCGAAAAACTCCCACCGGAACGTGAACTGGCTAAACAGTTCGACGTCTCCCGCCCCTCTTTACGCGAGGCGATCCAACGTCTCGAAGCGAAGGGTTTGCTGCTTCGTCGCCAGGGCGGCGGAACTTTTGTGCAGAGCAGTCTGTGGCAGAGCTTTAGCGACCCACTGGTAGAACTGCTCTCCGATCATCCTGAATCCCAATTTGACCTGCTTGAGACGCGCCATGCGCTGGAAGGCATTGCCGCTTATTACGCGGCATTGCGTAGCACGGATGAAGACAAAACCCGCATTCGTGAACTCCATCATGCTATCGAGCTTGCTCAACAGTCCGGCGATCTGGATGCCGAATCCGACGCGGTTCTCCAGTATCAAATCGCTGTCACCGAAGCGGCGCACAATGTGGTGCTGCTCCATCTGCTAAGGTGTATGGAGCCGATGCTGGCGCAAAACGTTCGTCAGAACTTTGAATTGCTGTATGCGCGCCGGGAGATGCTTCCGCTGGTGAGCAGTCATCGCACCCGTATTTTTGAAGCGATCATCGCCGGTAACCCGATCGATGCGCGTGAAGCGTCGCATCGTCACCTGGCGTTTATCGAAGAGATTCTCCTGGACAGAAGCCGTGAGGAAAGCCGTCGTGAACGCGCCTTACGCCGTCTGGAGCAACGAAAGAATTAATGATTTTTCTGGCAGAACGTTAACCAGAAGATGTTGTAAATCAAGCGCAAATTATAGCGCGCGGCAACTAAACGCAGAACCTGTCTTATTGCGCTTTCTGGCGAAAGCTCAATGGGACAGGTTCCAGACAAATCAACGTATTAGATAGATAAGGAATACCCCCATGTCAGAACGTTTCCCAAATGACGTGGATCCGATCGAAACTCGCGACTGGCTACAGGCGATCGAATCGGTCATCCGTGAAGAAGGTGTTGAGCGTGCTCAGTATCTGATTGACCAGCTTCTTTCTGAAGCCCGCAAAGGCGGCGTGAAAGTAGCGGCAGGTGCAGGGGCTAGCAACTATGTAAACACTATTGCCGTTGAAGATGAACCGGAATACCCGGGCAATCTGGAACTGGAGCGTCGTATCCGTTCAGCTATCCGCTGGAACGCCATCATGACCGTACTGCGTGCGTCTAAAAAAGACCTCGAACTGGGTGGCCACATGGCTTCCTTCCAGTCTTCCGCAACCGTTTATGATGTTTGCTTCAACCACTTCTTCCGCGCACGCAATGAGCAGGATGGCGGCGACCTGGTATACTTCCAGGGCCACATCTCCCCGGGCGTGTATGCACGCGCATTCCTGGAAGGCCGTCTGACTGAAGAGCAGATGGACAACTTCCGTCAGGAAGTTCATGGCAAAGGCCTCTCTTCCTACCCGCACCCGAAACTGATGCCGGAATTCTGGCAGTTCCCGACCGTATCTATGGGGCTGGGCCCAATCGGCGCGATCTACCAGGCTAAATTCCTGAAATATCTGGAACACCGTGGTCTGAAAGACACGTCCAAACAGACCGTTTACGCTTTCCTGGGCGACGGCGAGATGGACGAGCCGGAATCCAAAGGGGCTATCACCATCGCCACCCGTGAGAAACTGGACAACCTGGTCTTCATCATCAACTGTAACCTGCAACGTCTGGACGGCCCGGTAACTGGTAACGGCAAGATCGTTAACGAACTGGAAGGCATCTTTGACGGCGCTGGCTGGAACGTGATCAAAGTGATGTGGGGCGGTCGTTGGGATGAGCTGCTGCGTAAAGACACCAGCGGTAAACTGATCCAGCTGATGAACGAAACCGTTGACGGCGACTACCAGACCTTCAAATCCAAAGATGGCGCTTACGTACGTGAGCACTTCTTCGGTAAATATCCAGAAACCGCAGCCCTGGTTGCTGACTGGACTGATGAGCAGATCTGGGCACTGAACCGTGGTGGTCACGATCCGAAGAAAGTCTACGCTGCACTGAAAAAAGCGCAGGAAACCAAAGGCAAAGCAACAGTAATCCTGGCCCATACCATCAAAGGTTATGGCATGGGTGACACTGCCGAAGGTAAAAACATCGCGCACCAGGTTAAGAAAATGAACATGGACGGCGTTCGTTACGTCCGCGATCGTTTCAACGTGCCGGTATCCGATGCTGACATCGAAAAACTGCCGTACATTACCTTCCCGGAAGGTTCTGAAGAGCACACTTATCTGCACGCACAGCGTCAGAAACTGCACGGCTACCTGCCGAGCCGCCAGCCGAACTTCACTGAGAAGCTGGAACTGCCGACCCTGGAAGACTTCGGCGCGCTGCTGGAAGAGCAGAACAAAGAGATCTCCACCACTATCGCTTTCGTTCGTGCCCTGAACGTGATGCTGAAAAACAAGTCGATCAAAGATCGTCTGGTTCCGATCATCGCTGACGAAGCGCGTACTTTCGGTATGGAAGGTCTGTTCCGTCAGATCGGTATTTACAGCCCGAACGGCCAGCAGTACACCCCGCAGGACCGTGAGCAGGTTGCTTACTACAAAGAAGACGAGAAAGGTCAGATTTTGCAGGAAGGCATCAACGAGCTGGGCGCAGGTTCTTCCTGGCTGGCCGCTGCGACCTCTTACAGCACCAACAACCTGCCGATGATCCCGTTCTACATCTACTACTCCATGTTCGGGTTCCAGCGTATCGGCGACCTGTGCTGGGCAGCAGGTGACCAACAGGCGCGCGGCTTCCTGATCGGTGGTACTTCCGGTCGTACGACGCTGAACGGCGAAGGTTTGCAGCACGAAGATGGCCACAGCCACATTCAGTCTCTGACTATCCCGAACTGTATCTCTTACGATCCGTCTTACGCGTACGAAGTTGCGGTCATCATGCACGATGGTCTGGAGCGTATGTACGGTGAGAAACAAGAGAACGTTTACTACTACATCACCACGCTGAACGAAAACTACCACATGCCAGCCATGCCGGAAGGTGCTGAGGAAGGTATCCGTAAAGGTATCTACAAACTCGAAACCCTCGAAGGTAAGAAAGGTAAAGTTCAGCTGCTGGGCTCCGGTTCTATCCTGCGTCACGTTCGCGAAGCAGCAGAGATCCTGGCGAAAGACTACGGCGTAGGTTCTGACGTTTACAGCGTCACCTCCTTCACTGAACTGGCGCGTGATGGCCAGGATTGTGAGCGCTGGAACATGCTGCACCCGCTGGAAACTCCACGCGTTCCGTACATTGCTCAGGTAATGAACGACGCGCCGGCAGTGGCATCGACTGACTATATGAAACTGTTCGCCGAGCAGGTTCGTACTTATGTACCGGCTGATGATTACCGCGTACTGGGTACTGACGGTTTCGGCCGCTCTGACAGCCGTGAGAACCTGCGTCACCACTTCGAAGTGGATGCATCTTATGTGGTTGTTGCGGCTCTGGGCGAGCTGGCTAAACGTGGCGAAATCGATAAGAAAGTGGTAGCGGAAGCCATCACCAAATTCAACATCGATGCAGATAAAGTTAACCCGCGTCTGGCGTAAGAGGTAAAAGAATAATGGCTATCGAAATCAACGTACCGGACATCGGGGCTGATGAAGTTGAAATCACCGAGATCCTGGTCAAAGTGGGCGACAAAGTTGAAGCTGAACAGTCGCTGATCACCGTAGAAGGCGACAAGGCCTCTATGGAAGTTCCATCGCCGCAGGCGGGCGTCGTTAAAGAGATTAAAGTCTCTGTTGGCGACAAAACCGCGACGGGCGCACTTATCATGATTTTCGATTCCGCCGACGGTGCAGCTGACGCTGCGCCTGCTCCGGCAGAAGAGAAGAAAGAAGCCGCTCCGGCAGCCGCTCCTGCTGCTGCGGCAGCGAAAGACGTACACGTACCGGATATCGGCGGCGACGAAGTTGAAGTCACCGAGATCCTGGTGAAAGTGGGCGACACCGTTGCGGCTGAGCAGTCGCTGATCACCGTAGAAGGCGACAAAGCTTCTATGGAAGTGCCGGCACCGTTCGCGGGTACGGTTAAAGAGATCAAAGTCAACGCTGGCGATAAAGTGTCTACCGGCTCTCTGATCATGGTCTTCGAAGTGGCGGGCGCTGCGCCTGCTGCTGCGCCTGCTCAGGCGGCAGCACCAGCAGCGGCGGCTCCGGCAGCAGCGGCTGGCGCGAAAGACGTTAACGTACCGGACATCGGCGGCGACGAAGTTGAAGTCACCGAAGTGATGGTTAAAGTCGGCGATAAAGTGGAAGCTGAACAGTCGCTGATCACCGTAGAAGGCGACAAAGCCTCTATGGAAGTGCCGGCACCGTTCGCGGGCGTGGTTAAAGAGCTGAAAGTTAACGTTGGCGACAAAGTGTCTACCGGCTCTCTGATTATGGTCTTCGAAGTGGAAGGCGCTGCCCCTGCCGCGGCTCCGGCTGCTGCTCCGGCACCTGCCGCTGCACCTGCTCAGGCCGCTAAACCGGCCGCTGCGCCTGCGGCAAAAGCGGAAGGCAAATCTGAGTTTGCTGAAAATGACGCTTACGTTCACGCGACCCCGCTGATTCGCCGCCTGGCGCGCGAGTTCGGCGTTAACCTGGCGAAAGTGAAGGGTACTGGCCGTAAAGGTCGTATCCTGCGCGAAGACGTTCAGGCTTACGTGAAAGACGCTATCAAGCGCGCTGAATCCGCGCCAGCGGGCGCAACCGGCGGTTCTCTGCCAGGTCTGCTGCCGTGGCCGAAAGTGGACTTCAGCAAGTTTGGTGAAGTGGAAGAAGTTGAACTGGGCCGCATCCAGAAAATCTCTGGTGCTAACCTGAGCCGTAACTGGGTGATGATCCCGCACGTTACGCACTTCGACAAAACGGATATCACCGATCTGGAAGCGTTCCGTAAGCAGCAGAATGCGGAAGCTGAAAAACGTAAGCTGGACGTGAAATTCACGCCAGTGGTCTTCATCATGAAAGCCGTTGCCGCTGCTCTGGAACAGATGCCGCGCTTCAACAGCTCTCTGTCTGAAGACGGTCAGCGCCTGACGTTGAAGAAGTACATCAACATTGGTGTTGCGGTTGACACGCCGAACGGTCTGGTTGTTCCGGTGTTCAAAGATGTGAACAAGAAGAGCATTACTGAGCTGTCCCGTGAACTGACGACCATCTCTAAGAAAGCGCGTGATGGTAAGCTGACCGCTGGCGAAATGCAGGGCGGTTGCTTCACTATCTCCAGCATCGGCGGCCTGGGCACCACCCACTTCGCGCCGATTGTGAACGCGCCGGAAGTGGCTATCCTCGGCGTTTCTAAGTCCGCAATGGAACCGGTGTGGAATGGTAAAGAGTTTACTCCGCGTCTGATGATGCCGATTTCTCTCTCCTTCGACCACCGCGTGATTGACGGTGCTGATGGTGCTCGCTTTATCACCATCATCAACAACACGCTGTCTGACATTCGCCGTCTGGTGATGTAAGCAAGCAAAAAAGTCGGCCTGACGGCCGGCTTTTTTCTGGTAATCTCATGAAGTGAGTGAGGTTATCGTGCGAAAGACAAATCGGTTGCCGTTTGTTGTTTCAAAATTGTTAACAATTTTGTAAAATACGGGCGGATAGAACGACCCGGTGGATGATGGGCGACAAGACCAGGGATCGCCGGGAATAAATTAAGAGGTCATGATGAGTACTGAAATCAAAACTCAGGTCGTGGTACTTGGGGCAGGCCCGGCAGGTTACTCTGCTGCCTTCCGTTGCGCTGATTTAGGTCTGGAAACCGTAATCGTAGAACGTTACAACACCCTCGGCGGTGTTTGTCTGAACGTCGGCTGTATCCCTTCTAAAGCTCTTCTGCACGTAGCAAAAGTTATCGAAGAAGCCAAAGCACTGGCTGAACACGGTATCGTTTTTGGCGAGCCGAAAACCGATATCGACAAAATTCGTACCTGGAAAGAGAAAGTTATCACTCAGCTGACCGGCGGTCTGGCTGGCATGGCGAAAGGCCGTAAAGTGAAAGTGGTAAACGGTCTGGGTAAATTCACCGGGGCCAACACCCTGGAAGTGGAAGGCGAGAACGGCAAAACCGTGATCAACTTCGACAACGCGATTATTGCAGCAGGTTCCCGTCCGATCCAACTGCCGTTTATTCCGCACGAAGATCCGCGCGTCTGGGACTCCACCGACGCACTGGAACTGAAATCCGTACCGAAACGTCTGCTGGTTATGGGCGGCGGTATCATTGGTCTGGAAATGGGTACGGTGTACCATGCGCTGGGTTCAGAGATCGACGTGGTTGAAATGTTCGACCAGGTTATCCCGGCGGCTGACAAAGACATCGTTAAAGTCTTCACCAAACGCATCGGCAAGAAATTCAACCTGATGCTGGAAACCAAAGTGACTGCCGTTGAAGCGAAAGAAGACGGTATTTACGTTTCCATGGAAGGCAAAAAAGCACCAGCAGAAGCACAGCGTTACGATGCGGTGCTGGTGGCTATCGGCCGTGTGCCGAACGGTAAAAACCTCGATGCTGGCAAGGCTGGCGTAGAAGTTGACGACCGTGGCTTCATCCGCGTAGACAAACAGCTGCGCACTAACGTACCGCACATCTTTGCTATCGGCGATATCGTCGGTCAGCCGATGCTGGCGCACAAAGGTGTTCACGAAGGTCACGTTGCCGCTGAAGTTATCGCCGGTAAGAAACACTACTTCGATCCGAAAGTTATTCCGTCCATCGCCTACACTGAGCCAGAAGTTGCATGGGTAGGTCTGACGGAGAAAGAAGCGAAAGAGAAAGGCATCAGCTACGAAACCGCCACCTTCCCGTGGGCTGCATCTGGCCGTGCTATCGCTTCTGACTGCGCAGACGGTATGACCAAGCTGATTTTCGACAAAGAGTCTCACCGTGTTATCGGTGGTGCGATTGTCGGCACCAACGGCGGCGAGCTGCTGGGCGAAATCGGTCTGGCGATCGAGATGGGCTGTGATGCTGAAGACATCGCGCTGACTATCCACGCTCACCCGACTCTGCACGAGTCCGTTGGCCTGGCAGCCGAAGTGTTCGAAGGCAGCATCACCGACCTGCCGAACCCGAAAGCGAAGAAGAAATAATCTTCTGAGTGGATAAAGAAAAAGCGGCTTAGCGGCCGCTTTTTTATTGGGTCAAATCCTGCCCCGGGTTTTGCCGGATGGCGGCATCAACGCCTTATCCGGCCTGTAATCTTTGATAACCGCTTTTACTCAACGGTCTGCCAGTGGGCATCGGCATTGAATTTATTGATTTTCGCGACGTTCTTCTCCGTCTCTCTTCCCAGGTTCGCCTGATACACCTTATCGTCCTGATTCACCATAAAGCTCATGACGCCCGTCTTCCCCCAAATTACCGGCCAGGCCAGCAGGGCGAAACCGTCCTTTTCGCTATCGGGAATAATGCGGAAATGGTAGCCGTGATAACCCTCACCGGGTGCCGAAGGACTGAATGCCGGGCCTAACGGGCTGGGCATCTCGCCGGGTTGTGCCGGCCAGTACAGTCCATCCTGCTGACCTTTGCTACTGATGAGTTTTGTCGCGAACCTCTGTTTGCGTTGCCAGTAATCGTATTGGGCATCCACATAGGCGCGCATCGCTTCTATCGCCGACAGTTCATTGCGGCCGATGGCGCGGGTGAGGATCTCGTCCTGTGCGGCCGCCATATCAAAATGCCAGCCATCAGCATCTTTCATCATCGGTACAGGCAGTTGCCACTCGTCGCGCCCGACGTTCAGGTGCGCGGTATCGCCTTGCTGCACGATACGGTGGCTGATTTTCCAGTCGCGGTTAAAGCGAGCAACGGCTTCGGGGTCGGCGCCTTCCTGCGGCAGAAACTGTCGCCAGTTATCGCCCAATAGCGCCGTCAACTGCGCCTCGTTTTGCGTGGCGACTGCGGTCGCGAACGCCGTTGCCGCGTCGTCAGGCGAAGGGAAGCGTTGTTGCGCGTAGCTCAACAATGGCAGCGACAGCAGCAGGGTGCTTAACAGGATTTTTTTCATCATCGACTCCGGTTAACGACGGCGAAATTCATGGCGCTCGGAAAGGTGTTCACGCGCAGCGGCACGCTGTTCAGTATTGAGATTGCCGACGTGACGACTCTGCTGGCCGCGCTGCTGCTGAGATTGCCAGGAGGGCGAACGGCTGTCGTTACCGCTGAACACATTGGCATGGTTCTGCCGGAAGGTCTGACGCTGCTGCGGCGTGGCGGATGCGACGCGCTGGTGAACGCTCTCCCGTTGCTGCTGTGACAGTGAATGTGACTGAGCTGACTCCCTGCGAACGCTGTCTTGCCGGGTGTCGTAGCCGCGATAGTTATTCCGCTGGGCAATCTGGTTTAGCTGCTGCGAGGCCGCTTTGCGCTGAGCATCGCGGGACGTCGCGCCAGGTGGTTGGGTTCGCGTGGCGGGAGACGCGTGGCTATGCTGCTGGAATTGCGCCATCGCCGCCTGACGCTGGCCGTCGCGGGAGGCTGGCGTCTGTTGAGTAGCGCTTAACCCGCCGCTGACATCGGTTTGATGAAAACGTTGGGACACCGCGTTGTTCTGATAGGGCACGCCGTTGCGATACGCCGGGTTGTGCTGCCAGGCCATTGTCTGCCCTTTGAGATTTTGCCCGGTAATGTGATTGAAGTTATTCACATTGATATTGATGTTATCCCCGTTGTGCTGGTAGCCATTGCCGCCGTGATGGTCGTTATCATCGTGGTGGTGATGGTCATCGTCGTGGTGATGATGATCGTCGTCCCAGTCGATGCTGCTGAACAACGCGTAGGTGGTGGCAACGCCGAGGCTATAACCAAAGCCTTTCACGAAACTGTCGGCGAATTGCTGTCCGGGAGGCGGCGGCAGATACACGGGCGGGTAAGCGGTGTTCGGCCAGGCGCCGTAAACGGTCGCGGGATTATAGTTGGGAACATAGACGACCTGTGGATCGGCGGGCTCAATTTTGATCACCGTCGGCGTCGTGCTCTGTACGTTAGCGGCGGCGCTCTGCTTCGGCGTGCTGCTGACCGTTTGCTGCGGCGTGGATTTCAGCGAGCCGGTTTGCTGCGCCAGTAAACGCAGCCGTTGCACCGCGTCCATGACGTCCTGCGGCTGGGCCAGAAAAGCGTCGCCAAGGTTTTGCACCCACGTTGGGTTTTCGCCCATCAGCGCCATCAACTGGGGAAACGCCACCAGTGATTTCACGCTCGGGTCCCAGGGCTGACCGGAGACGGCCTGTATCGCCGCGTCGCCTTGCAGGGTTGGGTTGTCATGCGACCACTGCACCGCCTGAACCACGTTCGCCGGATAGGTGGCGGCCATCAGCACCTGAGAAAGCAGTGAGTCAGGGTAGAGCGCTATCGGGGCGACCCATTGATCGATTTGCGCTGCGGTAAACGCGGCTTTTGTTTCAGGTTCCGCGGCGGCGGTCGGCTGCGGCTGCACGGCAACGGGCGCGGGTTGAAGCGGGGCTTCGGGCGTGCGGCTTTTTACATACAACACACCCGAAGCGGCAAATAACCCTGCGCTGCATACCAGCGCAATTACATGGGGCTTAAAGGGCAACGTCATTTTATCTCTCCCGATTCCTGAAGAATCGTCATGGTCATTATGCCTGCCGCCAGCGGGTGCGGTGTTGCGTGAGTATAGGGCGGCGGGAGTTTAATTTTTGACTAATATTGGGATCGCTACCGTCAGGTGATGATTAGCGTTCGAAATAATGTGAGCAAACGTTACAGGGGAAAATGTCTCTTTCCTGAAAAGGCGAAGGGCAATAGACCATGCGTAACGATTCAGCCACTTTTTTATGTTGCTTTTTTGTAAACAGATTAACACCCCACTAAAATCCTGCTATTCTGCCCGTTGCGGTATCGGGCATTTACCCTACAAACTGCTGTCTCACAGGAGCGTGAAGAGAATCGCCCATATACAAAAGCGCCGCACTATGACAATGAGAGCGAGGAGAACCGTCGTGCTAGAAGAATACCGTAAGCACGTAGCTGAGCGTGCCGCCCTTGGGATTGTGCCCAAACCCTTAGATGCAACCCAAATGGCCGCACTTGTCGAGCTGCTGAAGACCCCGCCTGTGGGCGAAGAAGAATTCCTGTTAGACCTGTTAATCAACCGCGTTCCCCCTGGCGTCGATGAAGCCGCCTATGTAAAAGCGGGCTTTCTCGCTGCCGTCGCGAAAGGCGACACCACCTCCCCGCTGGTTACTCCAGAAAAAGCCATTGAACTGCTGGGCACCATGCAGGGTGGTTACAACATTCATCCGCTGATTGACGCGCTGGACGATGCCAAACTGGCGCCGATTGCCGCCAAAGCGCTGTCTCATACTCTGCTGATGTTCGACAACTTCTACGATGTAGAAGAAAAAGCCAAAGCGGGCAACGAATATGCGAAGCAGGTGATGCAGTCCTGGGCCGATGCCGAATGGTTCCTGAACCGTCCTGCTCTGGCTGAAAAAATCACCGTTACCGTCTTTAAAGTGACCGGTGAAACCAACACCGACGACCTCTCTCCGGCGCCAGATGCCTGGTCTCGCCCGGACATTCCGCTGCACGCGCTGGCGATGCTGAAAAACGCCCGTGAAGGCATTGAGCCGGATCAGCCTGGCGTGGTGGGGCCGATCAAACAGATCGAAGCGTTGCAGCAAAAAGGCTATCCGTTAGCCTACGTGGGCGACGTTGTCGGCACCGGTTCTTCGCGTAAATCCGCTACCAACTCCGTGTTGTGGTTCATGGGCGATGACATCCCGAATGTGCCGAACAAACGCGGCGGCGGTCTGTGTCTTGGCGGCAAAATTGCGCCTATCTTCTTTAACACGATGGAAGATGCGGGCGCGCTGCCCATTGAAGTGGACGTGAATAACCTGAACATGGGCGATGTGATTGACGTTTACCCGTACAAAGGTGAAGTCCGCCATCACGAAACCGGCGAACTGCTGGCGAGCTTTGAACTGAAAACCGACGTGCTGATCGACGAAGTGCGCGCGGGCGGTCGTATTCCGTTGATCATCGGTCGCGGCCTGACCACCAAAGCGCGTGAAGCGCTGGGTCTGCCGCACAGCGATGTGTTCCGTCAGGCGAAAGACGTGGCGGAAAGCGCTCGCGGCTACTCGCTGGCGCAGAAGATGGTGGGCCGCGCCTGCGGCGTTGCCGGTATCCGTCCGGGCGCTTACTGCGAACCGAAAATGACCTCCGTAGGCTCTCAGGATACCACTGGCCCAATGACCCGTGACGAACTGAAAGACCTGGCGTGCCTGGGCTTCTCGTCTGACCTGGTGATGCAGTCTTTCTGCCATACTGCGGCGTATCCGAAGCCGGTTGACGTAACTACGCACCACACGCTGCCGGATTTCATCATGAACCGTGGCGGCGTCTCTCTGCGTCCGGGCGATGGCGTAATCCACTCCTGGCTGAACCGTATGCTGCTGCCGGATACCGTTGGTACCGGCGGCGACTCCCATACCCGTTTCCCGATTGGCATCTCCTTCCCGGCGGGTTCTGGCCTGGTGGCATTTGCGGCGGCGACCGGCGTCATGCCGCTGGATATGCCGGAATCAGTGCTGGTGCGCTTCAAAGGCAAAATGCAGCCGGGTATCACCCTGCGCGATCTGGTACACGCGATCCCGCTGTACGCGATCAAACAGGGTCTGCTGACCGTTGAGAAGAAAGGTAAGAAAAACATCTTCTCTGGCCGCATTCTGGAAATCGAAGGGTTGCCGGACCTGAAAGTGGAACAGGCGTTTGAGCTGACCGATGCCTCTGCGGAGCGTTCTGCGGCAGGCTGTACCATTAAGCTCAACAAAGAGCCGATCATCGAGTACCTGAACTCCAACATCGTTCTGCTGAAGTGGATGATCGCGGAAGGTTACGGCGATCGCCGCACCCTGGAGCGCCGTATTCAGGGCATGGAAAAATGGCTGGCGGACCCGCAGTTGCTGGAAGCGGACGCGGATGCCGATTATGCGGCGGTGATCGAGATCGATCTGGCTGATATCAAAGAGCCGATCCTCTGCGCGCCGAACGATCCTGACGATGCGCGTCTGCTGTCTGATGTGCAGGGCGAGAAGATTGACGAAGTCTTTATCGGTTCCTGTATGACCAACATCGGTCACTTCCGTGCGGCAGGTAAACTGCTGGATGCGCACAAAGGCCAGCTGCCGACCCGCCTGTGGGTGGCGCCGCCAACCCGTATGGATGCCGCGCAGTTGACCGAAGAGGGCTACTATAGCGTCTTTGGTAAGAGCGGCGCGCGGATTGAAATTCCAGGCTGTTCACTGTGCATGGGGAACCAGGCGCGTGTGGCTGACGGGGCGACGGTTGTTTCTACCTCAACCCGTAACTTCCCGAACCGTCTGGGAACCGGGGCGAACGTCTATCTGGCTTCTGCGGAACTGGCGGCGGTTGCGGCGCTGATCGGCAAACTGCCGACGCCGGAAGAGTACCAGACCTACGTTGCGCAGGTGGATAAAACCGCCGTGGATACCTACCGTTATCTGAACTTCGATCAGCTTTCCCAGTACACCGAGAAAGCCGACGGCGTGATTTTCCAGACCGCGGTGTAACGGCTCCGACCTGTTCTGCGTAAAAACGCATCAATGCCCGGTGAACCTTGCGTCACCGGGCATTTTTATTTCTATTCCTTCCGCCCGTTCCGCTTTTTTTCTTCCGTTGTGCTGCGATAATTACAGCATGGGCGCAATGCGGTAATGGCGCATTGCCGGGAGCAGAGGAACACATTATGGATTACGAATTTCTGCGCGATATTACCGGAGTGGTAAAAGTGCGAATGTCCATGGGCCACGAGGTGGTGGGGCACTGGTTTAACGAAGAAGTGAAAGAGAACCTGGCCTTGCTTGATGAAGTGGAACAAGCGGCGCGTGCGCTAAAGGGCAGTGAGCGTTCCTGGCAACGGGCGGGACATGAATATACGCTCTGGATGGATGGCGAAGAGGTGATGGTTCGCGCTAATCAACTGGAGTTTACCGGCGACGAAATGGAAGAGGGGATGAACTACTACGACGAAGAGAGCTTATCGCTCTGCGGCGTGGAGGACTTTCTTCAGGTTGTTGCGGCTTACCGTCATTTCATTCAACAACGCTAAATACGGTGGAGCCTCCGTGCTCCGCCGTTACGCTTATACCGCAGGGATATTGCGGCCGTAGTAAATCTCGCGCATCTCTTTCCACAGCGCAGCGGTAATCTCTTTGCGCTCGGTTTCCGTCAGATCTTCCGGTTTAGTGTGGAACATGTAGTGCTTAAGATCGAACTCTTTAAGCAGCATCTTGGTATGGAAGATATTTTCCTGATACACGTTCACATCCACCATGTCATACAGCGACTTCATGTCGTCGGACATAAAGTTCTGAATGGAATTAATCTCATGATCGATAAAGTGTTTCATGCCGTTGACGTCGCGGGTAAACCCACGCACGCGGTAGTCGATGGTGACGATATCGGACTCTAACTGGTGGATCAGGTAATTCAGCGCCTTCAGCGGGGAAATCACGCCGCAGGTCGAAACTTCAATGTCGGCGCGGAAGGTGCACAATCCGCCTTCCGGGTGGCTTTCCGGGTAGGTATGCACGCAGATATGGCTCTTATCCAGATGGGCGACGACGGCCTCGGGCAGCGGGCCGGGATGCTCTGTTTTGTCGATAAGCTGCGGGTCGACCGGCTCTTCGCTTACCAGAATAGTGACGCTGGCGCCCTGGGGTTCATAATCCTGGCGGGCGATATTCAGGATATTCGCGCCGATGATGGAGCACGTCTCTGACAGAATTTCCGTCAGGCGATTGGCGTTATAGAGTTCATCGATATAGGCAATGTAACCATCGCGCTCTTCTGCGGTTTTGGCGTAGCAGATATCGTAAATACAAAAACTCAGACTTTTGGTCAGATTATTAAAGCCATGCAGTTTCAGTTTTTTCAATTTCTTATCTTCTCCTTAGGACGACGGTGTTGCGAGCGCGTCTTGCAAATACTGAGGTAAGGCAAAAGCTGCCGTGTGAACAGACGGATTGTAGTAACGGCATTTCAGGCCGGAGGTATGGAAACGCGCCTGAATAATCTCGGTCGACAGGTGGCGCAGCGCGTCATTGTCCGTCGCCCACGCGAAGGTCATAATGCCGCCGTAGTAGGTCGGAATGGCTGCCTGGTAGAAGCTGACATCGCCAAAGTAATGGCTGAGCTTGCGGTGGCTGTCAATGGCTTCATCCTGTTGCAGGAAGCAGACGCCGTTCTGTGCGACAAAGATCCCGCCAGGATTCAGACAGCGCTTGCAACCTTCATAGAAGGTTGAGGTGAACAGACTCTCGCCGGGGCCGATCGGATCGGTACAGTCGGAGATGATCACATCAAAGGTCTGGCTGGTCTGATTCACGAAGTTAACGCCATCGTCGATCACCAGATTAAAACGCGGATCGTCATAGCTGCCTGCGTTGTGATTCGGCAGATACTGACGGCAGAAAGAGACCACGCCTGCGTCGATCTCCACCATCGTGATGGTTTCGACATTTTTATGCCGTGTCACTTCACGCAGCATTGCGCCGTCGCCGCCGCCGATGATCAGCACATGTTTCGCGTGGCCGTGCGCCAGCAGCGGAACGTGGGTCATCATCTCGTGATAGATAAACTCATCGCGCTCGGTGGTTTGCACCACGCCGTCCAGCGCCATTACGCGGCCAAACGCGGCGTTCTCGAAAATAATCAGATCCTGGTGATCGGTTTTCTCGTGATACAGCACGTTGTCCACGGCAAAGTACTGACCAAACTGGTCGTGTAGCGTTTCATGCCACTTCGTATTTTCGGCCATTGGCTGATACCTCCATTGTTAACACCCGTAAAAAATGGGCGCAACATAATAGCTAACAATGACCGATGATGCACGGTCATTATTTCAGCAATAAGGTATCCGTTGGGTATAACGCGAGTTATTTTACGTAGGCCAGCAAACTCAGGGAATCGCGCGCCAGCGCTTTGCATTTTTTGGCGACGGGAATACCGATGCCGCTCAGATCGCGGTAGCTGTCTTCACCGAGGGATTTCATGTCGAAGGAGTCGTAATTGCTGAGGTCCCACTGGTTTTGCTGGGCAAAAAAGACCAGTGCGCGACGAATCTGACCGTTCGGGAGATTCTGGTAGCCGCAGTCATTTTTCAGAAAGACGAACACCGCCGTTAAATCTGCCATATCTTCGGCTTCGGATTCACTGAGCGCATAGCTGTTTGCGCATACGGCCATCAGGCTGCCGAACAACACTGTTCTGAAAAACGTCTTCATTGCTTCTACCACTGCATCACGGAAATTAAACGTTAGCACACTGCGGGCGAGGCGACGACATTTATTATTGTATCCGACGGGCGTCTGTGACTTGACCTTCCCGTAAGGGGAGGGTCTATGCTCAAAGGTCAGACTGCGTCCCGCCGGTTGAAAATAAGGAAGTGATTATGCAACGTCGTGATTTCTTAAAATATTCTGTGGCGCTTGGGGTCGCATCGGCACTGCCGTTGTGGAGCCGCGCCGTGTTTGCTGCGGAACGTCCCGCGTTACCCATTCCCGATCTTTTAACCGCCGACGCACGCAATCACATTTCGCTGATTGTCAAAGCCGGACAGTCGACCTTCGCGGGTAAAACGGCAACGACCTGGGGTTACAACGGCACGCTACTCGGGCCGGCGCTTAAGCTGCGCAAAGGTCAGCGTATTACCGTGGATATTCATAACCAGCTTGCCGAGGAGACGACGCTGCACTGGCATGGGCTGGAAGTTCCCGGCGAGGTGGACGGCGGCCCGCAGGGGGTGATTGCGGCGGGCGGCAAGCGCTCCGTCACCTTCACGCCTGAACAGCGTGCGGCAACCTGCTGGTTCCACCCTCATCAGCATGGGAAAACCGGTCGTCAGGTGGCGATGGGACTGGCGGGCCTGGTACTGATTGAAGATGAAGACATTGGCAAACTGCTCCTGCCGAAACAGTGGGGGATAGACGATGTGCCGGTGATTATTCAGGACAAACAGTTTTCCCCTGACGGACAAATCAATTATCAGCTGGATATGATGACCGCCGCCGTCGGGTGGTTTGGCGACACGCTGCTGACCAACGGGGCGATTTATCCGCAACATGCTGCGCCAAAAGGCTGGCTGCGTCTGCGCCTGCTGAATGGCTGCAACGCGCGTTCACTGAACATCGCCACCAGCGACAACCGCCCGCTGTATGTTATCGCCAGCGATGGCGGCCTGCTGGCGGAGCCGGTGAAGGTAAACGCACTGCCCATGTTAATGGGGGAGCGTTTCGAAGTGCTTATCGACATCAGCGACGGCAAAGCGTTTGAGTTGATGACGCTGCCCGTCAGCCAGATGGGGATGACGATCGCGCCGTTTGATAAACCGCACCCGGTTATGCATATTCAGCCGCTGGCGGTCACGGCCTCCGGCACTTTGCCGGATACGCTGACCACGATGCCTGCATTGCCTTCTCTTGATGGCCTGACGCAGCGAAAACTGCAACTGTCGATGGACCCGATGCTCGACATGATGGGTATGCAGATGCTGATGCAAAAGTATGGCGATCGGGCGATGGCGGGAATGGATCATGGGCAGATGATGGGGCATATGAATCACGGTAGTGGTGGGCATATGAACCACGGCGGGAAGTTCGATTTCCACAATGCCAATAAGATCAACGGCCAGGCGTTTGATATGACGACACCGATGTTTGCCGCCGCCAAAGAGCAGTATGAGCGCTGGGTTATTTCCGGCGAAGGCGACATGATGCTGCATCCGTTCCATATTCATGGTACGCAGTTCCGCATCCTGTCGGAAAACGGCAGCGCTCCGGCGGCGCATCGCGCAGGCTGGAAGGATACGGTGCGGGTTGAAGGCGGGATCAGCGAGGTGCTGGTGAAGTTTGATCACGAGGCATCGCAAGAACATGCTTACATGGCGCACTGCCATCTGCTGGAGCATGAAGATACAGGCATGATGCTTGGCTTTACGGTATAAACATGCCGGATGGCGCTGGCGCTTATCCGGCCTACAGTCTCGGTTTTACGGTATAAACATGCCGGATAGCGCTGACGCTTATCCGGCCTACAGTTTCGGTTTTACGGTATAAACATGCCGGATGGCACTGACGCTTATCCGGCCTACAGTAAAATGAGCATCCTGTAGGCCGGATAAGGCGAAGCCGCCATCCGGCATAAACGTTACTGCGCGTCGTCAGGCAGAGCGTACGCGACAATATAGTCGCCCATCTTCGTCCCGAACGAACCGTGACCCCCGGCGGAAATCACGACGTACTGCTTACCGTTGACTTCATACGTCATCGGCGTTGCCTGACCGCCTGCGGGCAGACGGCCTTCCCACAGTTTTTCACCATTGCTCATGTTGTAAGCGCGCAGGTAGTTATCTGCGGTCGCGGCAATAAACAGCACGTTGCCAGCGGTAGAGATTGGGCCGCCCAGCATTGGCATCCCCATATTGAACGGCACTTTAAACGGCATCGGGAACGGCATGCTGTCCTGCGGCGTACCAATACGTTTTTTCCAGACAACTTCGTTGGTTTTCAGATCCAGCGCGGAGATGTAACCCCAGGCAGGCTGTTTACACGGTAGACCAAACGGCGACAGGAACGGATTCAGCGTCACGCCATACGGTACGCCATACTGCGGCTGAATACCCGATTCCGAACCGGTGCCTTTGGCATCTTCCGGCGGCTCCATCGGATTACCCGGGCCGCGTGGGATCAGTTTAGAGACAAACGGCAGCGCCATCGGGTTGGCAATCGCCACCTGACGGTTCGGATCGACGGAAATGCCGCCCCATTCGAACATACCAAGGTTGCCCGGGAAGACCAGCGTGCCTTTCTCTGATGGCGGAGTAAAGATCCCTTCATAACGCATCTGATGGAACATCACGCGGCACACCAGCTGATCGAACATGGTGGCGCCCCACATATCCGCACCGGTCAGGTCTTTCGTCGGACGGAAGCTCAAATCAGAGAACGGCTGCGTTTTGGTGACGTAATCCCCTTTGGCCGCGCCCTGCGGCACCGGTTTTTCCGGGGCAGGCACCACAAGCTGACCATTGCGACGGTCCAGCACGAAAATATTACCGGTTTTTGCCGGAGCGTAGATGACCGGAACGGTTTGCCCTTTCACAGTGATATCCGCCAGCGTCGGCTGGGACGGCATATCCATATCCCACAGATCGTGATGAACGGTCTGATAGCTCCAGGCCAGTTTACCGGTCGTTGCATTGAGCGCCAGGATCGAGCTGGCATAGCGCTCCTGCTCCGGCGTACGGTTGCCGCCCCAGATATCCGGGGTGGTGACGCCCATCGGCAGATAGACCAAATCCAGCTTCGCGTCATACGCGGCTGGCGCCCAGGAGTTTGGCGAGTTTGGCGTGAAGTGGTGCTCATCCGACGGGATCGCGTTCGGGTCTTTCGCACCGGGATCGAATGCCCACAGCAGTTTACCGCTGTTCACGTCAAAGCCGCGAATAACCCCGGACGGCTCGCGGGTAGAGAAGTTATCGGTGACGGCGCCTGCAATGACGATCACCTTGTCGGTCACGACCGGCGGTGATGTGGGTTCATACATGCCCGGCGTAGTGACCGGCATATTGGTTTGCAGGTTCAGAATGCCGTTGTTGGCAAAGGATTCGCACAGCTTGCCGTTGTCCGCGTTGAGGGCGAAAATACGGCCATCGTTCACCGGCAGAATAATGCGGCGTGGGCAGTCTGAAACGACATCCGGCGAGGCATTATCGGTCGTGGCTTCATGATAGGAGACGCCACGACAGGTGACATGCTGGAAGCTGGGATCGGTATTGAGCTGCGGGTCGAAATGCCACTTCTCTTTCCCGCTCGCCGCGTCCAGCGCAAACAGACGCTGGTGGGCGGTACACAGATACAGCGTATCGCCGACTTTAATCGGGGTCACTTCGTTGGTGATTTCACCCGGATCGTTCGGCTGCTTCAGATCGCCGGTACGGAACACCCATGCCTCTTTCAGGTTGTGGACGTTATCAGCAGTGATCTGCTTCAGCGGGGAGTAGCGCTGTCCTTCCTGATTGCGGCCATAGGCAGGCCAGTCCTGGTCCGCTACCGGAGAGATCGGTTCGGCAGGCACCGCGTCCGCGCTTAGCGTACCGTTGATCTCTTGCGGGTCGTTGAAGCCAGCCCAGGTGAGGATGCCGCCGCTTATCAGCAGGGCAACCACCAGCGCGCTGACAGCGCCGCTGGAAGGGACGCTCAGGCGATGCCAGACAAACGGTAAAATCAGCCAGATGCCGAAGAAGACCAGAATGTCGCTACGCGGGGTCAGCGCCCAGAAGTCGAAGCCGACTTCCCATACGCCCCAGATCATAGTGGCGAGGAGCAGGGCGGCATACAGCCACAGCGCGGAACGCTTGCTGCGCCACAATAGCCCGGCGACGCCAAGCATGACGATGCCCGCAATCGGGTAGTACCAGGAGCCGCCGATGGCGACCAGCCAGCCGCCGCCGATCAGCAGATACAGCCCGCAGAGTGCAGCGAAGAGGGCTGTCAGCGTCACGAGAAGCCGTGGCGCTTTTGCGTTGTTATTTGCCATAAAAAGATACCATCTCAATTTGTTAATTTTTTAGTAGCAATTAATTATAGGATTTAACAAGTGTGACCGTCATCACAAAATGAGCTTTATTAACAGATGCCGCGAATAAATACTTTTGCTGGTATACTGCGTGCCTTGCGCTTCGATGCTGTCTTATCAAGAGCAGGCATGAAGTGATTTGTTTTTAAATCATATGGTTAGAGATATGAAACATACTGTAGAAGTAATGATCCCCGAAGCGGAGATCAAAGCGCGCATTGCCGAACTGGGTCGTCAGATTACTGAACGTTATAAAGACAGCGGCAGTGACATGGTGCTGGTAGGTCTGCTGCGTGGCTCATTTATGTTTATGGCGGATCTGTGCCGCGAGGTACAGGTGTCTCATGAAGTCGATTTTATGACCGCCTCCAGCTACGGTAGCGGCATGTCCACCACTCGCGATGTGAAAATTCTCAAGGACCTGGATGAAGATATCCGTGGCAAGGATGTGCTGATTGTCGAAGATATTATCGATTCCGGGAATACGCTGTCGAAAGTACGGGAAATCCTGAGCCTGCGTGAGCCAAAGTCTCTGGCGATTTGTACGCTGCTGGATAAGCCGTCTCGCCGTGAGGTTGACGTCCCGGTTGAGTTTATCGGTTTCTCGATCCCGGATGAGTTCGTTGTGGGTTACGGCATTGACTATGCTCAGCGTTATCGCCATCTGCCGTATGTTGGTAAAGTGGTGCTGCTGGACGAGTAAGAACGTTGTGCCGGATGGCGCTACAGGTGCTATGTCCGTAGAAATGTAGGCCGGGTAAGGCGTAGCCGCCACCCGGCAATACACGTTTACTTGTGGTTAATATGCTTTTTGCTGAGGTTTGAAACCCCCCGACGATAGCGCTGTTCCAGCGTTTCACGGTTGGTCGCCGTGACTTCCAGATCGCGCAGCAGGCCGTCGTGAATACCGTAGGCCCAGCCGTGAATCGTCACTTTCTGACCGCGTTTCCACGCGGACTGCATGATGGTTGAGTGGCCCAGGTTATATACCTGTTCCATCACGTTCAGCTCGCACAGGGTATCGATTCGACGCTCCTGCGGCATTTCTCCGAGTAATGAGCTATGTTTGAACCAGATATCGCGAATGTGCAGCAACCAGTTGTTAATTAACCCCAGTTCCGGGTTTTCAACAGCCGCCTGGACGCCGCCACAACCGTAGTGACCACAAATAATAATGTGTTCAACTTCCAGTACATCGACGGCATACTGCACCACGGAGAGGCAGTTGAGATCGGTGTGAATGACCAGGTTGGCAACATTGCGGTGAACAAATAATTCGCCCGGCTCAAGGCCGGTTAAACGTTCTGCGGGAACGCGGCTGTCGGAACATCCAATCCATAGAAAGCGCGGTTTCTGCGCTTGCGCCAGTTTCTCAAAAAATCCGGGATCCTCTTCCACCAGCATTTTTGACCATAGTGCATTGTTGCTGATGAGTGTATCTATGTCTTTCATGGAGGTTAACGACCTGTAACCAAATAAGTGCGTTGGGCTAATATAGGGCAACTCCGGGATTATTTAAACCATATACTCGTCATTCTTCACGTTGCAGGTGCGTTGGCTTCCTCGCTCACCCCGGTCACTTACTGGTGTAAGCTTCCGGGGATTCACTGCGTTGCCGCCTTCCTGCAACTCGAATTATTTAGAGTGTAAATAAAGTGTAAGAACGTAAGGTAAGTAAAAATTCATGACCATTGCACTGGAACTTCAGCAACTTAAAAAAACGTATCCGGGCGGCGTTCAGGCGCTCCGTGGGATCGATTTGCAGGTTGAGGCGGGTGATTTTTATGCGCTTCTGGGGCCAAACGGGGCGGGGAAATCAACCACCATTGGCATTATCAGCTCGCTGGTTAACAAAACCTCCGGGCGCGTCTGCGTCTTTGGTTACGACCTTGAAAAAGATGTGGTCAACGCCAAACGCCAGCTTGGCCTGGTGCCGCAGGAATTTAACTTCAACCCGTTTGAAACCGTCCAGCAGATCGTCGTCAATCAGGCGGGGTACTACGGCGTTGAGCGTAAAGAAGCCGTTGCGCGCAGCGAAAAGTACCTGAAACAACTCGATCTGTGGGAAAAACGTAACGAACGCGCGCGTATGCTCTCCGGCGGGATGAAGCGTCGTTTGATGATCGCCAGGGCGCTGATGCATGAGCCGAAACTGTTGATTCTGGATGAACCCACCGCAGGGGTGGATATTGAACTTCGCCGCTCAATGTGGGGCTTTTTGAAGGATTTAAACGACAAAGGCACCACGATTATCCTGACGACGCACTATCTTGAAGAAGCGGAAATGCTGTGTCGTAACATCGGTATCATTCAGCACGGCGCGCTGGTGGAAAACACCTCGATGAAAAATCTGCTCTCTAAGCTGAAATCCGAGACGTTTATTCTCGATCTGGCGGCGAAAAGCCCGCTGCCGAGGCTGGAAGGCTATCAGTACCGTCTGGTGGATACCTCGACGCTGGAGGTCGAAGTATTGCGGGAACAGGGCATCAATAGCGTCTTTTCGCAACTGAGCAGCCAGGGCGTTCAGGTTCTCAGTATGCGTAACAAGGCAAACCGCCTGGAAGAACTGTTTGTCTCTCTGGTGCATGATAAAAAAGGAGATCGCGGATGATGCAGCTGTATTGGGTCGCGCTGAAAAGCATCTGGGCGAAAGAGATTAACCGCTTTATGCGTATCTGGGTGCAGACGCTGGTGCCGCCGGTCATCACCATGACGCTCTATTTTATTATCTTCGGTAATCTGATTGGCTCACGCATTGGCGAGATGCACGGTTTTAGCTATATGCAGTTTATCGTGCCGGGCTTAATCATGATGGCGGTGATCACCAACGCATATGCCAATGTGGCCTCATCCTTCTTTAGCGCCAAATTCCAGCGCAACATTGAAGAACTGCTGGTGGCGCCTGTCCCGACGCACGTCATTATCGTCGGATATATTGGTGGCGGCGTGGCGCGCGGGCTGTGCGTAGGGGTTTTGGTTACGGTGATTTCGCTGTTCTTTGTGCCGTTCCAGGTACACTCCTGGGTGTTCGTGGCGTTAACGCTGGTGCTGACGGCGGTGCTGTTTTCGCTGGCAGGGCTGCTGAACTCGGTCTTTGCGAAAACCTTTGATGATATCAGCCTGATCCCGACGTTCGTGCTGACGCCGCTCACCTACCTGGGTGGGGTGTTTTATTCCCTGACGCTGCTACCGCCGTTCTGGCAAGGATTGTCGCATCTGAACCCGATTGTCTACATGATCAGCGGCTTCCGCTATGGTTTCCTGGGCATTCACGACGTACCGCTGGTCACTACGTTCGGCGTGCTGGCCGTGTTTATCCTGGCGTTTTACCTGCTGTGCTGGTACTTAATTCAGCGCGGACGTGGCTTGCGCACGTAATGTTTTTCCTCTCCTCCGCCGGGGGGAGAGGCAGACTTTGACGTTTATCACCCTTACTCATTTATCACACTGATAAACTACTTGCTTGCTAAGGAGGTAGGCTATGTTGGGTTGGGTGATTACCTGTCATGACGATCGCGCGCAGGAGCTACAGGATCGTCTGGAAGAAAAACATGGCCCGCTGGCGCAGTGCCGGGCGGTGAACTTCTGGCGCGGTCTGAGTACCAATATGCTCAGCCGTATGATGTGTGAAGCATTACACCAGGCGGATTCCGGCGATGGGGTGATCTTTTTAACGGACACGTCCGGCGCCGCGCCTTATCGTGTGGCGTCGCTGATGAGCCATAAACATTCCGGCTGCGAAGTGATTGCTGGTGTGACGTATTCATTGCTTGAAGAAATGCTTACCGCGCGGGAATCCATGAGCAGCGCGGCGTTCCGTGACACCATTGTTTCCCTCGGCGCGCCCGATGTCACCAGTCTCTGGCATCAACAGCAAAAAAATCCGCCTTTTGTGCTGAAGCATGATTTGTACGCGTACTGACGGTCAATTCGTGGAAGCGATGATGCGGCTGACAGGCAGTCAGCCGCAGGGAACGTTATTCGTAGCTGAGGGTGAAAGTACCGACGGTTTCAAAAGTGCCGGCTTTAATTGTACCGATTTTGATTAACTGCCCGGTGAAATCCAGACCAATAGATTCATGATACCACTCACGATTTCCGCTGTAGGTGATACCGACATGCTCCGAACCGTCTACCTTCATTGTTTGTGTGTTGTTATTGATAATGGAACGAATTTTTACGCCCACGCCCTCGGCGCTCCCTGAAGAGTTGGTGAGAATCGTATTGTCTGCGCCATGATTGCCGGTCAGGGTGACGGTAACGGTCGTCAATGAGCAGCGGAATAAGTTAAACGTAAACGGCTTTTCTACCGACTCGCCCGTTTTTTCGAAATCGGAACGGTAAAAGTCGCCAAAATCCACGTCCCGATCGTATTCGTCATTATTTATCCCCATCCCCTGGCAGGTCGGCTCCATGACGGAAAACGCCATCGATGCTCCACTCATCATAAGGTCGAGATCGTTTTGCCCGGCATCTCCTATGTGCAGAGTACCTATTTTCCCTGGCAGCGCGTTCCCGTCCGTCTGACCATTTCGGGGGTGGTAGTCTGGCGTCTGATACATCGTGACGAAGATATCCCAGTTGCGTGTTGCGCTCGGCCCCGTCCAGGGGGCATCGCCATGGCTTGGGAAGGTTGACGTTCCTCCGGGCAGCGGCAGGTTTAAATCCAGATCGTTAGTGTTGTTGCCGTTGTGGCAGTTCCCGATACACCTCACGGAATAGGTGTAAACAATGCCGGGAATCGAGGTTTTGAGCAGCCCGGTAGGGCCATCTGACCCCTGAGTGGTATATTGATCCCACAAATTGGCGTCGGTAGGGCCGGTCAACGTTACGGCATTGCTCCCATTACCTCCGCATGTGATGGGCGCCGCTCCCTGGAATAAAGGGAAATCACCCTCCATAGACTGAGGGTTCATAATGATGAGCGGCGTATCGATGCCTCCGATGGGGCCAATGAGCGTTCTGGCAGTCCAGAAAGCAGGGATACTGGCCTGCTGTGTCGTAAAATGACATGCGGTGTCTGCTAACGCTTGCCTGGCGAAAATGGAGAGCACGCAAAATAATAGCGGCAGTAAATAGCGTAATTTCATCATAAATCCCTTTACTGATAGGTTACATTGACCACCACATTGCTGGTCACCAGTCCGTTGCCGACATCGCCCGTGTTCTGGTAGCGGGCGTAAAACACATAATCTGCTGGAAAGAGCGGTGCCGCTTGCCCGCTAAGGTCATACGCTACGTCGGAACTGCCATCGCTATTCAATACGTTCGTGTGGTGTGTGGCGGAAAAAACAACCACACCGACATTTCTGGCCTGATCGCTGACCGCGTTATTGATAAATACCTGGCTGTTGTCGGGGTTTATACCGAATTGCGGTTCAAATCGAAAATGAAGCTGCTGGCTTCCTTCGCTTCCTGCTGGCGGCACGTCGCAGTTGACAACCTGAATGGTAAACGTTGTACCGCCAGCGTCCGTTTCCGGCCGCAGGCGATCGCTGTTGTCCGTATTGTAAAACCAACTGCGCGTGACGGTTGGCAACTCGACATTACCGCCATTTTCCAGGCTTACTTGGCAGGTATTGGCCAGAATCTTCGCCTTAAAATTGACGTCCATTCCGCTGTCGTCAGCCTGACTGACGACAGGCCACAGTCCTGCCAGGCCCACCAGCAGGGCGAAAGTAAATCGCATAAAAAATAGTGTCTGTCGCATAGTTGCCCGCTGGCTACATTACTGGTAGGTGACTAAAAAGGTGATAAGCGACGTCGCTTCACCTGTTGTGATATCAGCGGCTGTTTTACCATTCGCAACGACCCAGCGAGCCACCAGAGGATAGGTGTAGCTTTGGTTCATATTCTTCGAACCAAACGAATGCGTCAGTACATTCGAAGGGTTGCCCGTCTGGCAGGCTAACTGGGTGCCTGAGTCTGCGGCGGTTTCCCAGATCTCAACGGCGGTATTCGTGGCGCCTGTTGTCGCGTAGGAGTCGCCGGAACAGGTATTGCCCGCCCCTGGCTGAGCCGCCACGGTTGTGGTTAACACGCCCGCGCATTCGGTCAGTGCGATATTAAAGGATTCGGTACGCGTACCGACTTCGTTCTTATACAGATCGCCGAAGTCAATCGTGCTGGTCGGGCCATCTGCATCCGTCACCTGGGTGTTACAGGTGCCGGGGAGGATCTCAGTGGTAAAGATAGCCTGCAACTGATTGGTGCCTGTCACCGGGGCGGCATGGGTCAGGCCGCTGAATAATCCACCAGCTACTGCCAGCGCGAGAAAAAGAGAATTAGATTTCATTATGATGCTCCGTTATATCGCAGGAATTATTCATAGCTAAAGTTAAAGGTTGCTGTTGCCTGGAAGGCGCCAACCGCCGGGGTTGTACCGGAGATCCTTGTCGTCACCAGACGCGCCACAAGGTCGACCTGTTTGCTGTCTATTTCAGCAGGACTCCATTTAATCACCTCGGCATCGTTATCTGAGGTCTCCGTTTCGTTGGCAAAAATAGCAAAATAGCTGGTTGGCGCACTGACACGAGAGAATTTCAGGCCAACCCCGGTGGGGCCTGTCTCACCCGTACCGGGGAGGAGGATGGTTTTCGGCGTACCGCTGTCGTAACCGGAGGTCGTGCCGCTGATGGAGGCTTTAATTCCGGTTACGGATTCCGGGCAGTTTTTAATTTTCAGGGCGAATTGCGCCATCGTTGGCCCTGACGCTGCCTCGCTGGTCTGGTATTTAATGATATCGCCCAGCGACACTTTGCCGTCGGCGCCGATGATGATGGTGGAGCTACTGTCCGAGTCATTAATCGTCATATCACAGGTTGTGTCCCGGATATTGGCTCGGAAGGTAATGTCGATGCTGTCGCCGTTGTCTGCATGAACGGATGAACACACCGCCAGCGCTAACATAGCGACAGGTAAACTGCGGAGATATTTATTACTTTTTAAAGTCATTAAGGGAACTCCCTGTAGAAAAATAACTTATTGCATATAACAGAGTTGATTGTTCAGGATTGTGGTTAATCCTGCCTTTTGTGCGCTGTCGGTAATGTGATAATTCACCGTACAGGCGCTACCTGCTTCTTTACCCCAGACAACTCGCAGGGTGCCCTGATCTTCTACGCCGCGCACATAAGCCTGCCCGGCCTGACCGACGGCGCCGACCAGCTCGCCTTTATCGGTCAGGACGTCTGCGCCGAGTGGAATAAAGCCTTTATCGTTGCGTAGAAGTTCAAGGATGAGAGAACGACCTTCGTCGGTTTCGAAGTTGACCAGCACCACGGCGCCATCACGCGGGACGATGGTTTCACTGGTGTTTTTGACCTCGACGTCGGCGTCCAGAGAACTGATATTCAGCCCAACGCGGTTCTCACGGTAAGCCGAGGCATACGGCATAATCGCGTATCCTGAACGACCTATTTCACCTTTGCCGTAACCGAGCTGCGCGCCTTTTGCGCCGCTGGCATGAACCAGAATGATGGGGCCGGTGTCACTTAACGTTCCTGGCGCCATCGTCAGGCCGCCAGTGTGAACCACCATGCCGCCGCTATAGTTGGCGGAATATTGTTTGCTGCTGTCATCGCTAAAAGAGGTAGAGACTGACAGGGGGCCATACGGACTGCTCCACGAGCCGTAACCGCTGATCTGATTCAAATCGCCATAATCACCGGTATTGCTTGCCGTACTGATGGAGTAGTTAATCTTACCGTCTTCAGTATTACCGCTGGCGGTGTTGTTAAAGTTGGCGCTGCCTTCCATATCCGTACGTGCGCTCATATTGACGTTGTTAAAACCGGCAATATTTTTACGTTCACTGGAGAACGTGCTTAACGGAATGCTGACGTTGAGATAAACGCTGTCATCTTTTTCGCCATCTTCATCATAGGTACGCTGGAGCGAGATGCTGTAGCTGCCATAGCGGAAGTCATTGCTGTAACCTGCGCTGTAGTTTGAGGTGGAACCACTCTCATTCCAGTAGTCTTCCCAGGTGCCGGTGACATAGAGCGAGCCGTAGTTTTCACCATTGAACGCCAGCGGTTGACTGACGCTAATCTGAAACTGGTTTTTCATACGCTGATAGTCAGAATAGAGTTCGTCGCTGGACTCATATGACTGATTCTTATAGCTGCCGTATTTCACGTCGTCGTGCAGCGCGGCGGCGTCCCGTAAGCTGAGGTAGTCTTCCGTCGAGAAACGGTATGCCGCCACATTGAATGAGGTGTCGGTGGTTTCGATGACTTTGCTGTACGTCAGGCGATAGCTTTGGCCGGTCAGCGTCCCCAGCTCGTCAATTTGTGCATGTGACTGCGTGACGTCTAACGCGAAGGCGCCGATCGCGGTGTTCATCGCCACGCCAAGCAAACCGGCGTAAAAATCCATGTCGCTGTACTGTACGCCCGCGTAGCCGGTAAAGGTGTTGTTGAGACCGTAATACCAGGTGGCGTAACCAATGTTCGGTCTGTCATGCAGCGAATCGTCGTTCAGTTCGCCCGCGCCAAACTCCCAGCGTGAGGTTCCCGGACGCATCATCTGCGTAACCGAGGAAAAAGGAACCGTGAAGGTTCTCTTGCTGCCGTCAGACTCTTCTACAGTCACCTGTAGATCGTTACCGTAGCCGGTGGTGCTGAGATCGCTCAGTTCAAACGGGCCTGGCGGTACGGTGGTTTCATAAATTTTGCTGCCGCTTTGCATGACGGTGACTTTGGCGTTGCTGTTAGCGACGCCACGAATGACCGGTGAGTAGTTGGTACGGCCTTCCGGGCGCATGCGATCGTCGCTGTACAGGCGCATCCCGCGCAGGCTGACGGAGTCGAAGGTATCGCCGTTGGTGTAGGTTTCGCCCGCCACAACCTGCGCGGTTAACGCCGGAATGTCGCGCTGGAGGTAAATGTCCTGGCTGGAGTAATCCGAACCGTTGTCTTTATCCCAGTTGTAGGTGCCACGGGAGCGCAGCCGCCATGCGCCCAAATTCAGCCCATATTGCAGACCGGCATAAGCCGTGTCGGAATTATTGCCATCGCTTTCGCTATGCCAGGCGTTGAGGTTGTACGACAGCAACGCCGCCGGAATACCTGCATCCCATAATGATGGATCGACATATCCCGCCGGGCGCTTGAGAACGTAAAGCTGCGGCATCGTCAATTCCAGGGTGAGTTTTGAGGTATCGAAATTCACCGACGAGTGGGGATAATATTTTTTGATATCAATACAGGTTGTATCATCGTCAGAAATAGTATTCCCCAGCACGCTACTATCAACGCCCGCTTGTTTCAGCAACAATGCGGTAATACACGGCGTGGCGCGTGGCGTTCCGTTATCTTTAAATTCGATGTTTTGCGTCGATTTATTTTCACCGTTCAGGCTTATTTTCGCCCGGTAGGTTCCCGGTAATATTGGATTACCCTGAGCATAACGGCTTACATCGACTGTACTCCCCATATTCAGCAGGAATTGATCGTTAAACTCTACCATTTCCTCTGAGTCGGGAGCAGAGGACTGTGCAGGCGTATTTCCCGTCGCATGAACAGAGAACGGCAATGCCGCACTAATGGCGAGACATAATAGAGATCGTCGAAAAATCATAACAAGTCCAGTCGATTAAAGCGGGTTGCCGTTATATAAGAAGAAAAAATATATTTTTAATTTATTAATTAACGTTGGCGGTGAGTTTTTCCGTTCCGCCAAAATCATTGATAGCGATATACACCACTTCTCCGCTGGCGCTATTCGTTAATCCTTTAACCGTCATGGTTTCGCTGGAGAATGGCTTAATCGACTTACTGTCAATTTCATACTCTTTGGCGCCGACCTTAAACGTTGCGCTGGAGAGTGAAACGTTATAGGGCGAGTCGTTACGGCCAACTAAAGACAGGGTGTTGCCCTGGCGCGTTTGCGACCATTTAACCTGCTTCATCGCCTCACCTGGGGTGCCTTTTAAGCCGTCCGGGCGGAAAAATAGCTTAATACGGGTACGGAAAGCGAGTTGCAGTTGGTTCTGGCTTTCGCCGTCTTTCGCCGTTGCTTTTTTGGGAATTTCCAGCACGTTAAACCAGAATAAGGATTCCCGATCCTGCGGCAGCGGCTGCTGTAAATATGTCACACGCACAGACTGGCCTTTCCCTGGATCGATGCGTGAAATGGGCGGGGTAATGACAAAAGGCAGTTTTAATTCCTGCGGGTTAACGTTCGGGCTCCCGTCATCCAGCCAGATCTGAAGTAACAGCGGGTTTTTGCCTCGGTTATCCAGGTTCACAATCACATCTTTCATGGATTGTTGATATACGATGCGTGTGCCGGAGATAACCACGTCGGCGCATGCCTGAAAAGAGGCGATGCCGATCATGGCGGCGGTGAGGGTTTTTAATCCGGTTTTTAACGTCAGGCTGAACATAATGCTACCCACTCCCTGTTGGATGTAACGAAAACATCCTCTGGCTTAAGCCAGAGGATGAAGAACAACAGTCCTGTTGCTTATTGGTAGTTCATGGTGAAGGCAACCTGTGCCTGCACGGAACCGCTGGTTACGCCAGTAGCCGGGCCCATATAAGCGACGGTGTAGTTCAGTTCGCCTTTGCCATCAGTCAGCGTGGTTGACTGAGTGTTGTTAGGATGATCGATTTTGATCAGATCGGTCTTCGTGTTGCCATCGTTGTGCAGAACCAGGCTTACGTTGGTTGCTGAACCTTGCAGGCCAGTTGGTGGAACCAGTGCGCCTTCGTTGTTTGCGGAAGAACCGCCCCAGGAATCAAACTGCGCATCAGCAGACTGCAACTCAGTATCCGCACAGGAAATAGACAGCGCGAACTTAGCCTGGCCCAGGGTGCTGTTAACGTCGGCAGCAGTACCTGGGGTGAAGTCTTCTACTGACACGGTCGGCAGAGTGACGTTGAAGTCTTTAGTTGTCTGGGAGCTCAGTGGATCATCTTTCAGCGTGATGTTACAGGTATTCGGGGTGACCAGGCCGTGGAAGGTGATGGTGCCACGATCCGCGTCTGCTGCGAATGCTGAACTGGAAATAGTTGCCAGAACTGCCGCAGCTAATGCGTATTTTTTCAATGCCATTTTGGTAAACATCCGTATTAGATAATAAGTGTACTTTACGTTTTTAGAAAAAGTACTTCGTCTGTTAAGCGTAAAGGCCGGCCGGGAATTACATTAACTTTGCGGAGTATAGGAAAATATTTATTGATAATTGTAATTATCTTTACTTAAATGGTGTTTAAGTAAACTTAACTGATGGTTATTTCGTTGAAAGGTAAGTGTTTTTATTTTTGGTTATTCATCTGATGAATTTGTGAGGAAAAGAATTTAATGATATAAATAAATATAACGATGGATTGTTGGACGTTTGTTTAAATTTTCTGATAACGCCTCAACTAATATTATTAGTTGTCCTGATAAGAAAGGCTGGAATTATTTAAAATAAAAGGAGCTGAAGTTTTTCGGCTCCTTTTATTAATATAATAATATATTTTGGAAATATCAGGCAACCTGTACCGGGATCGCTTTCGCGGTGCGCTTCATTTCATTATCGCCTTCAAAATAGGCGACGTTGGGCTGCCAGCGACGCGCTTCTTCATCTGACATGGTAACGAAACTTGCGATGATCACGATATCGCCCACCGCAGCGCAGTGCGCCGCTGCGCCGTTCACGGAGATGATTCTGGAACCACGTTCGGCGGCAATCGCATAGGTTGAGAAGCGCTTGCCGTTAGTCACGTTCCAGATATCAATGGCTTCGTTTTCAAGAATACCGGCTGCGTCCAGAAAATCTTGATCAATGGCGCAGGAACCTTCGTAGTGCAGGTCCGCCTGAGTCACTTTCACGCGGTGGAGTTTGCCCTGCAACATAGTGCGAATCATAACTTCTACCTTTAAATCTTAGCGATAACGAAGCAGGCGTCGCCTGCTTTGAGGAAATTCTCAGGCAGTATTGCCTGATTTTTAGCCCCTGTCTACTGGGTTAATGTAACGGACTGATTGTCGATCAGGCGAGCCTGACCCAGCCATGCTGCCATCAGGATCACCGCGCGTTTGCTGCTATCGGTGAGTTCCAGCAGCGTGTCCGCGTCGCGAATCTGAATGTCATCGGCGCGGAAGCCTTTTTCATTCAGCTCCTGCTCGGCGACGGCGATCATCTCTTCCAGATCGCGATTACCCGCCAGCAATTTCTCGGCGACGCTGTTCATCACCTTATTTAAGCCGGGAGCAATTTTGCGCTGTTCGGCGGTCAGGTAACCGTTACGCGAACTCAGCGCTAAACCATCTTTGGCGCGAATAATCGGTACGCCGACGATCTCGATGTCGTAGCCCATATCGGCCACCATCTTGCGGATTAAAGCCAGTTGCTGGAAGTCCTTTTCGCCAAAGCAGGCGATGTCCGGCTGGACGAGATTGAAGAGTTTGCTGACGATGGTGGAAACACCACGGAAATGGCCCGGACGGCTGGCGCCTTCCAGCATGGTGGACAGCCCGGGAACATCAACGTAAGTCTGGCCGTCGGTGCCTTGCGGGTAAATTTCCGCTGGCGCCGGCGCGAACACGAAATCCACTTTGCGTTTGTTCAGCTTTTCGCAATCTTCCTGCAACGTTCGTGGGTAGCGTACCAGATCGTCCGGGCGGTCAAACTGCATTGGGTTCACGAAAATACTGACCACCACGACGTCAGCGCGCGCTTTCGCTTCCTCAACCAGTTTTATATGACCATCGTGCAGGTTGCCCATCGTTGGCACCAGCGCAATGCGTTTACCGTCCTGGCGCAGGCGGCGAATATGCTGTCGCAGCAGCGGCAGGGTTTCAATAATTAGCACAACAAGACTCCTTAAGTTGCCTGATGGACCGTGGTTTGTAGGCCTGATAAGCGTAGCGCCATCAGGCATTTTGCCGGATGGCGACACAGGGCGTTTTATCCGGCCTACAAGCACCCCATTAATGGAAGCTGTGTTCTTCGCCCGGATAGACGCTGGACTCAACCTCGGCAATATACTGCCGCACGGCGGCGCGCATGTCGCCTGCTTCCGCCAGGAAATTTTTAGCAAATTTCGGAATGTGGCCGCCGGTAATGCCGAAGGCGTCGTGCATCACCAGGATCTGACCGTCGGTTACGTTGCCTGCGCCAATGCCGATGACTGGAATGGAGAGCGCTTCGGTGACGCGTTTAGCAAGCTCAACCGGTACGCATTCCAGCACCAGCAACTGCGCGCCTGCCGCTTCCAGCGCCAGCGCATCATCCAGCAGTACCTGCCCCGCATCGCCGCGTCCCTGGATCTTATAGCCGCCAAAGATGTTGACGGATTGCGGCGTCAGTCCCAGATGGCCGCACACCGGCACCGCGCGTTCGGTGAGCATTTTTACCGTATCGACCAGCCAGGCGCCGCCTTCGATTTTGACCATATTCGCCCCCGCGCGCATCACCACGGCGGCGTTTTCAAACGCCTGCTCCGGGGTGGCATAGGCCATAAACGGCAGGTCGGAGAGCAGGAGACAGTTAGGCGCGCCACGGCGCACCGCACGCGTGTGGTAAGCGATATCTTCTACGGTAACAGGCAGGGTGGAATCGTGTCCCTGAACCGTCATGCCCAGCGAGTCGCCTACCAGCATCACGTTGATACCCTCGTCAGCGAAGAGTCTGGCAAAGCTGTAATCGTAGGCGGTGATAGTCGCGAAGCGCTTTTTCTCTTGCTTACATTTTTGCAGCAAGGCGATAGTCGTCGGTTTCATAACGTTTCCTGATGGTGGAGGTCATATTAACCGGCATTTTAACAGCAGCATTGATGGGGGCAATGGATTTAAGCAATCGATTAACCCGAAAGCAGTAAACGCTAAAGAGGGGCGGGCAATTTACCAGTGGGCAGGTTTTTCTGCTGCGAGACGCGTGAGGTAATGATGCAGCGTGACGCTGCCCGGGAACACCAGGTCGGGGGCGATTTCAAAGAGCGGCCACAGCATAAAACCGCGATTTTTCATGTCGTAGTGCGGTATCGTCAGGCGGGGCGTGTTTATTACGTCATCACCAAACAGCATGATGTCGAGATCGAGCGTGCGCGGCCCCCAGCGTTCGGCTTTGCGAACGCGACCCTGTTGTAACTCAATACGCTGCGTGTGGTTGAGCAGTTCTTCCGGCGCCAGTTGGGTTTCCAGCGCAACGGCGGCGTTCAGGTAGTCGGGCTGATCCTGCGGGCCTAGCGGGGGAGTGCGGTAAAACGAGGAAACGGCAACAATGCGGCTGTCCGGGATGTCGCCGATAGCCTTCACGGCAGCATTAACCTGCTCCAGCGGAGAGGCTAAGTTGCTGCCGAGCGCGATATAGGCAACCGTCACGCGGTTCCCTCGCGGCGTGGCGCGCGTTTACGCGGACGACGATGGCGGCGGCGCGGCGCGGGGTCTTCATCCAGCTCATTCAGCATGCCTTTCTGATCGGGCGGCGCTGAAACCTGGAACTCGCCCCACCACTGCGCCAGACGTTGCAGTTCAGCGTTGTTTTCCACCTCGGCGCGCAACGCCAGCAGATCGTATGCGGCGCGGAATTTCGGGTGCTCCAGCAGCTTCCAGGCGCGTTTGCCCTGGCGGCGGGACATCCGCAACTGGAGTTGCCAGATATCACGGGTTAACGTGGTGAGGCGTTTCGGGATCGCCAGCGAACGGCACGCTTCGTCCAGCACCTCGTTCATGGCCAGCGCAAAGGCGTCGTAATAGGCCAGGCCGCTCTCCTGAGCGATTTTCTGCGCCATTTCCAGCAACGGATACCAGAACATGGCGGCAAACAAGAACGCCGGGTTAACGCGCATGTCGTTATGAATGCGGTTATCGGTATTTTTCAGCACCTGCGCAATGATGCGCTCCATCGCGCTGTCGCCGTTTTCGGTGAAATAACGCGTAATGGTGGGGAACAGGGGCTGGAACAGGCTGTATTCACGCAGCTTTTTGTAGGTTTCGAAACCATAGCCCGCTTGCAGAAGTTTCAGAGACTCTTCAAACAGACGCGCGGGCGGAATATCGTTGAGTAAGGTCGCCAGGCGCGGAATCGGCTCTGCGGTTTCCGGGCTGATGCGCATATCGAGTTTTGCGGCGAAACGGACTGCACGCAGCATTCGCACCGGATCTTCGCGGTAACGCGTTTCAGGGTTGCCGATCAGGCGAATCACGCCGTCTTTCAGATCCTGCATACCGCCGACGTAATCGCGCACGGTGAAATCCGCCACGCTGTAATAGAGGCTGTTAATGGTGAAGTCGCGACGCTGGGCGTCCTCTTCAATGGAGCCGAAGATGTTATCGCGCAGCAGCATGCCGTTTTGCCCGCGCTGGGAGGTGGCGCGGTCGCTGTCGTTGCCTTCATGGTGACCACGGAATGTCGCCACTTCGATAATCTCCGGGCCGAACATGACGTGCGCCAGACGGAAACGGCGACCCACCAGACGACAGTTACGGAACAACTTCCGCACCTGATCCGGCGTTGCATTGGTGGTGACATCGAAATCTTTCGGTTTTTTGCCGAGCAGAAGATCGCGCACGCCGCCGCCAACCAGCCAGGCCTCATATCCCGCTTTATTGAGCCTGTACATTACTTTCAGAGCATTTTCACTGATATCTTTGCGGGAAATAGCGTGCTGCTCACGCGGGATTACCGTCATATGTGGACGGGCGACGGCCAGCTCAGCCTCGCTCTCCTCGCGGTTTAGCACCTTGCGGCAAAAATTAGCGACTCGGGTAAAAATAGTGCACCTCGGTAGTGTCAAACATCAATCAGGACAAGTTACTGCGTAAAAATAGCGGCTAATCATAGCTCAGCAAGACGCATTTGAGAATGCTGGATTTACACTTGCCGATTCCGGCACCGTCGTAAGCGTCCAGTTATCCACCGCATACTGCAATAATTCGTCGGTATGCATATCCTGCCATTGTGCCGTGGCGTTCTGGCCCAGAAAGCGCAGCGCGGCAATGAGTACGGGGCGTGGATCGCCCTCCGGCAAGGCTGGGGCATGATTCTGTTTGGAAAGTTTAGCGCCTTGTTCGTTGAGCGCCAACGGCAGATGAATATAGTCCGGCGCGCGCCAGCCGAACTGCTGGTACAACGAAATTTGCCGTACCGTGGGTTCGATTAAATCCGCGCCGCGCACGATTTCCGTGACGCCCTGAAAATGATCGTCCACGACCACCGCCAGGTTATAGGCGAACAGACCATCGCGGCGATGAATAATAAAATCCTCGCGCGCCAGCAGCGGGTCGGCCTGGATATCGCCGCGCAGCACGTCATGAAATTGCATCACCGGACTGAACTGTTTAATCCGCACGGCGGCATTTTCCGGCCCATGCTGCAAGGTTCGGCAATGGCCGTCGTAAACGCCGCCGATGCGTTGAATACGCGCGCGTGGGCAGGTGCAGTAATAGCTTAAATTCTGCTGGCGCAGCCAGGCGAGCGCGTCGCGGTAGGCGTCATGGCGTTGGGACTGCCACAATATATCGCCATCCCAGTGCAGGCCGTAATGTTCCAGCTGACGCAGAATTGTCTCTGCGGCACCGGGAACTTCACGAGGGGGATCGATATCTTCAATGCGTACTCGCCAGATCCCATGCTGAGAGCGGGCTCGCAGGTAACTACCGAGGGCGGCGATCAGTGAACCAAAGTGCAGCTCGCCAGAGGGGGACGGGGCGAAGCGGCCAATATAGTGTGCGTTGGTCATACCGGTGGACAATATAAAAGAATAAGGCGGGAGATAACCCCGCCCGGATTTTGCCGGATGGCGGCGCAAACCCTTCATCCGGCCTACGAATTGTTGCCAGGCAGGATAAGCGTAGCGCCATCCGGCGTTCTACGGTCTGACGGGATTAGCCCGCCATTTGTTTTTCGCGGATCTCAGCCAGCGTTTTGCAGTCGATGCACAGATCGGCTGTTGGACGCGCTTCCAGACGGCGAATACCAATTTCGACACCGCAGGATTCGCAGTAGCCAAAATCTTCGTCTTCCACTTTCTTCAGCGTTTTCTCGATCTTTTTGATCAGTTTGCGCTCACGGTCGCGGTTACGCAGCTCAAGGCTAAATTCTTCTTCCTGCGCGGCACGGTCAACCGGATCAGGGAAGTTAGCCGCTTCGTCCTGCATATGAGTCACAGTGCGATCGACTTCATCCCTGAGTTGATTACGCCATGCTTCAAGAATACGCTTGAAGTGCGACAGCTGGGCTTCGTTCATATACTCTTCGCCCGGTTTCTCCTGGTACGGCTCCACCCCAGCGATGGCGAGAATACTCAGGGACGATGTTTTACGGTTTTGCCCTTCTTGCATGTTGCTTCTCCTTAACACGCACTATCGATCCCCATTGTCGGGGGAAAAATCAGGTCGCTATAAATAGCAGATGCTTTTCAGGATAGCAATTATCTAAACGTAACACTTGACAACCCTGTGAGGAAAAGCGTATTTGCGTACGCGACCAGAATACTAATTAACCGATTGTTTACGCCATTATAAAGTCATGGGTAACGGTTCTTTTAGAGTCATACCTTCGGCAGAAAGTTCGGCTTTATAAACCAGAATTTCTACCCCCTTTAGCTGTGCTTCAATCAATAGTTGCGCATATTTTGCATCGATATGCCGCGCGGGTGAAAACCGTGTAATGGCTGAATGCAGCACCGCGAATAACACCACGGCGCGATGGCCTTCAGCCGCTACGCTCATCAGTTCCCGAAGGTGTTTTTGTCCCCGTAAGGTGACGGCATCGGGAAAATAACCATACTCTTGTTCCGCTAATGTGACCGATTTCACTTCAATATAGCAGTCGGGTCGGGAATCTGCCTGTAACATGAAATCAATACGGCTGCGTTCCGCGCCGTATTTTACTTCGCTTTTTAACAGGCTGTAGCCTGAAAGTTCTGAAAGCTGCTCATTCTGAATCGCTTCCTTCGTTAATCTGTTTGCCCACAGGGTGTTAACGCAGATAAGTGCGCCTGTCCGGGTTTGCGTTAATTCCCAGGTGTGCGGATATTTGCGTTTAGTATTTTCTGATGTCGAATACCAGACGGTATCGCCCGGCGTGGCGCATCCGGTCATCGCACCGGTATTTGGGCAGTGTAACGTTAATTCCGTGCCGTCCGGCGTAATGACATCGGCTAAAAAACGTTTGTAGCGCTGAATTAAGGTGGCGCGCTGCAATGGCGGAGAGAACTGCATGTGATTTCCTTAAAGCCTGCTTTGCAGACTATTTTATTCGGCAAGCGTCCAGCGCTGTAGTTGTGTGTAACGTGTGCGGCCGCGTTCGAACGACGAGGCATAAAGCGCAAATTCATTGACCGGAAACGACCAGCAAAAACCCGGCGCTGGAATGGCGACCGCATGGCTGGCGTCGCGCAGCAGCGTAATATGCGGATGAAAAGGCTGCGGGCTTTGATAACAACCGCTACGCGCCGCCTGGGCACGTAACATGTTCGCCAGTTGCAGCAGCCCGCGCGGCGGCTGTCGCATCCCCAGCCAGACGACCCGCGAACGTAGCCACTGGCCCGCGTCATCCAGCCTGAGCGTAAAGCTCGGCTGACGGATGCGTCCGGCAAGCTGTGATAACGCCTGTTGCTTGCTCGCGCTCACCTCGCCTAAAAACGCCAGCGTCAGGTGCAAATTCGCTGCGGCGACCGGCCTGCCGTCGTCCGGGGAAAAATGACCGGCGCGCCAGGCGATGATCTGCTCACGAACCTCGTCGGGCAATTCAATGGCAAAGAACAGCCTTTTCGGCTCAGACATGATGGGTACTCGGTTATGAATTAACGCGATGCTACAATGCAGCGCGAAGAATGTTAACCCTCTGGAGCCATTTGTGACGTCGTTGCCCGTTGCCGCCGTACTGCCCGAATTACTTGCCGCGCTTGAAAGCGCGCCCCAGGTTTTGCTCACCGCCCCAACCGGCGCGGGGAAATCGACCTGGCTGCCGTTGCAGTTTCTGACGCATAAAGGCATTCAGGGGCGAATTATCCTGCTGGAGCCGCGCCGCCTGGCGGCACGCAATGTGGCGCAGCGGCTGGCGGAACTCCTGAACGAGAAGCCTGGCGAAACGGTCGGTTATCGGATGCGCGCGCAAAGCTGTGTTGGCCCGCAGACGCGGCTTGAAGTGGTGACGGAAGGGGTGTTGACAAGAATGATCCAGCGCGATCCCGAGCTGAGCGGCGTCGGGCTGGTGATCCTCGATGAATTTCATGAGCGTAGTGTGCAGGCGGATCTGGCGCTGGCCCTGCTGCTGGACGTGCAGCAAGGGCTGCGTGACGATCTGAAACTGCTGATCATGTCTGCGACGCTGGACAACGGGAAGCTGCAACAGCGGCTTCCTGATGCGCCGCAGGTGGTGTCTGAGGGGCGTGCCTGGCCCGTTGAGCGTCGCTACCAGTCACTTCCGGCCCAACTGCGTTTTGATGAGGCGGTGGCCATCGCCACGGCAGATTTGCTGCGTCACGAAACCGGCTCTCTGCTGCTGTTTTTACCGGGCGTTGGGGAAATTCTGCGCGTACAGGAATACCTGGCCGCGCGCGTGGCGGATGATGTGCTGTTATGCCCGCTGTATGGCGCGTTGTCTCTGGAGGCGCAGCGTAAAGCGATACTGCCTGCGCCGCGCGGGATGCGCAAAGTCGTGCTGGCGACCAATATTGCCGAAACCAGTTTAACCATCGAGGGTATCCGTCTGGTGGTGGACAGCGCGCAGGAGCGCGTGGCGCGCTATGACGTGCGAACCGGCCTGACGCGGCTGATTACCCAGCGCGTCAGTCAGGCCTCCATGACGCAGCGAGCCGGACGCGCCGGGCGTCTGGAACCGGGCGTGTGTGTTCACCTGCTGGCGAAAGAGCAGGCGGAAAGGGCGGCGGCGCAAAGCGAGCCGGAGATTTTACAAAGCGATCTGTCCGGTTTATTGCTGGAGCTGTTGCAATGGGGATGCAGCGATCCCGCGCAGCTCAACTGGCTGGACCTTCCCCCGTCTGCCAACGTGCAGGCAGCCCGGCGGCTGTTGCAGATGCTGAATGCGCTGGATGGCGAGCGGCTGAGCGCGACGGGGCAGAAAATGGCGCGGCTTGGCAACGACCCCCGTCTGGCGGCGATGCTGGTCAGCGCCGGTAATGACAGCGAAAAGGCGACAGCGGCGAAACTGGCGGCGATTCTGGAGGAACCGCCGCGCGCGGGCAATACCGACCTCAGCGTGGCGTTTTCGCGCCAGCAACCGGGCTGGCAGCAGCGTAGCCAGCAGCTCCTGAAACGGCTCAACGGGCGAGGCGGCGAAGTGGACGGCACGATGCTGGCGCCGCTGCTTGCGCAGGCGTTTGCCGATCGTATCGCGCGTCGACGCGGTCAGGAAGGGCGCTATCAACTGGCGAATGGCATGGGCGCGGTGCTCGACGCCGATGACGCGCTGGGTCGCCATGAGTGGCTTATCGCACCGTTGCTGTTGCAGGGGAGTGCGTCGCCGGATGCCCGTATTCTGCTGGCTTTACCGCTGGATATCGAGGCGCTTATTCAGGCATGTCCGGCGCTGTTGCAGCAGTCCGACACGGTAGAGTGGGACGACGCGCAGGGAACATTAAAGGCGCTGCGCCGAATGCGTATCGGGCAACTGACGGTAAAAGTTCAGCCGCTGGCTAAGCCTTCGGAAGAGGAACTGCACCAGGCGATGCTCAATGGCATTCGCGATAAAGGGCTAAGTGTGCTCAACTGGACGCCGGAGGCTGAACAGTTCCGCCTGCGTCTGCTGCGCGCGGCGCAATGGTTGCCGGAATACGACTGGCCCGCCGTTGATGACGCTTCTCTTCTGGCGACGCTGGAAAGCTGGCTGCTGCCGCACATGACGGGCGTTCATACGCTGCGCGCCCTGAAAGCCCTGAATATTACCCAGGCGTTACGCGGCCTGCTGGACTGGTCTATGCTGCAACGTCTGGATAGTGAGCTGCCCGCGCATTACACTGTGCCGACGGGAAGCCGGATAGCCATTCGTTATCACGAAGATAACCCGCCAGCTCTGGCGGTCAGAATGCAGGAGATGTTTGGCGAAGCAAATACGCCTGCTATCGCGCAGGGGCGCGTGCCGCTGGTGCTGGAGTTGCTCTCACCGGCTCAACGCCCGCTACAGATTACGCGCGATTTAAGTGCGTTCTGGCAGGGAGCGTACCGCGAGGTACAAAAAGAGATGAAAGGGCGTTATCCCAAACATGTCTGGCCGGACGATCCGGCGAATACCGCGCCGACGCGGCGCACGAAGAAGTATTCATGACTGCCGGATGGCGCTGTGCTTATCAGGCCTGCTCGCTCAAATGTAGGCCGGATAAGGCGAAGCCGCCATCCGGCATAAACATGGCAGAAAATTGAGAGATTTCTTCTTCTGTCGACTGACGGAAGAACAGAGAATCGGGCCTTTGCGCCTGTATGTTGCGGAGAAAAAGCATGGCCGGGAATGACCGCGAGCCAATTGGACGCAAAGGGAAACCACCGCGTCCGGTGAAACAAAAGGTAAGCCGTCGTCGACTCAGAGATGAAGAGTACGACGACGATTATGATGATGACTATGAGGATGAAGAACCGATGCCGCGTAACGGTAAGGGCAAAGGGCGTAAGCCTCGTGGCAAGCGTGGCTGGCTCTGGCTACTGCTAAAACTGTCGATTGTTTTTGTCGTGCTGATTGCGATCTACGGCGTCTATCTGGATCAAAAAATCCGTAGCCGTATTGATGGCAAAGTCTGGCAGCTTCCTGCGGCGGTATATGGCCGGATGGTTAACCTTGAGCCGGAAATGCCCGTCAGCAAGAATGAAATGGTGAAATTGCTGGAGGCCACCCAGTACCGTCAGGTGACGAAAATGACGCGTCCCGGCGAGTTTACCGTGCAGGCGAACAGCATCGAGATGATCCGCCGTCCGTTTGACTTCCCGGACAGCAAAGAAGGGCAGGTGCGTGCGCGTCTGACCTTTGACGGTGGCCACCTGGATACGATCGTGAATATGGATAACAACCGCCAGTTTGGTTTCTTCCGTCTCGATCCGCGCCTGATCACCATGCTCTCTTCGCCGAACGGCGAACAGCGCCTGTTCGTGCCGCGCAGCGGTTTCCCGGATCTGCTGGTGGATACGCTGCTGGCGACGGAAGACCGTCATTTCTATGAGCACGATGGCGTTAGCCTGTATTCCATCGGTCGTGCGGTGCTGGCGAACCTTACCGCCGGGCGCACGGTTCAGGGGGCGAGTACGCTGACGCAACAGCTGGTGAAAAACCTGTTCCTCACCAGCGAACGCTCCTACTGGCGTAAAGCGAACGAAGCTTACATGGCGCTGCTGATGGATGCGCGCTACAGCAAGGACAGGATCCTTGAGCTGTACATGAACGAAGTCTATCTCGGCCAGAGCGGCGATAACGAGATTCGCGGCTTCCCGCTGGCGAGCCTGTACTACTTTGGCCGCCCGGTTGAAGAGTTGAGTCTCGATCAGCAGGCGCTGCTGGTGGGGATGGTGAAAGGGGCGTCAATCTACAACCCGTGGCGTAACCCGAAACTGGCGCTGGAGCGTCGTAATCTGGTGCTGCGTCTGCTGCAACAACAGCAGGTGATCGACCAGGAGCTGTACGACATGCTGAGCGCGCGTCCGCTGGGCGTGCAGCCGCGCGGCGGGGTGATCTCGCCACAGCCAGCCTTTATGCAGATGGTGCGTCAGGAGTTGCAGGCGAAGCTCGGCGACAAAGTGAAAGACCTTTCTGGCGTGAAGATCTTCACCACCTTCGATTCCGTGGCGCAGGATGCGGCTGAAAAAGCGGCCGTTGAGGGCATTCCGGCGCTGAAGAAACAGCGCAATCTGAGCGATCTGGAAACCGCGATTGTGGTGGTAGACCGCTTCAGCGGCGAGGTGCGTGCGATGGTCGGCGGGGCGGAGCCGCAGTTCGCCGGGTACAACCGTGCGATGCAGGCGCGCCGTTCTATCGGCTCTCTGGCAAAACCGGCGACCTATCTGACGGCGTTAAGCCAGCCGAAGCTGTATCGCCTGAACACCTGGATTGCCGACGCGCCGATCGCGCTTCGTCAGCCGAACGGGCAGGTCTGGTCTCCGCAGAACGATGACCGTCGTTACAGCGAAAGTGGCAAAGTGATGCTGGTGGACGCGCTGACGCGCTCCATGAACGTACCGACGGTGAATCTGGGGATGGCGCTGGGGCTTCCTGCCGTCACCGATACCTGGATGAAGCTGGGCGTGCCGAAAGATCAGCTGCATCCGGTTCCGGCCATGCTGCTGGGGGCGCTGAACCTGACGCCAATCGAAGTGGCGCAAGCGTTCCAGACCATCGCCAGCGGCGGCAACCGGGCGCCGTTGTCAGCATTGCGTTCGGTGATTGCGGAAGATGGTACGGTGCTGTATCAGAGCTTCCCGCAGGCTGAGCGCGCGGTTCCGGCGCAGGCGGCGTATATGACGTTGTGGACGATGCAGCAGGTTGTGCAGCGCGGCACCGGGCGTCAGCTGGGCGCGAAATATCCGGGTCTGCATCTGGCGGGTAAAACCGGGACCACCAACAACAATGTCGATACCTGGTTTGCAGGGATTGATGGCAGTCAGGTGACGATTACCTGGGTGGGGCGCGATAATAACCAGCCGACGAAACTGTACGGCGCCAGCGGCGCGATGTCGATTTATCAGCGTTATCTGGCGAACCAAACGCCAACGCCGCTGACGCTGACGCCGCCGGAAGATGTGGTGGATATGGGCGTCGATTACGACGGTAATTTCGTCTGTAGCGGTGGAATGCGTGCGCTGCCGGTCTGGACGACCGACCCGGACGCGCTGTGCCAGCAGGGCGAAATGATGCAACAGCAGCAGCCGACCGGGAATCCGTTCGATCAGTCTTCTTCGCAGCAACAGCAGCCTCAACAGCAGCAACCGGCGCAGCAGGAGAAGAAAGACAGCGACGGCGTGGCGGGGTGGATCAAGGATATGTTTGGTAGTAACTAACCGTTGCGCCTGATGGCGCTGCGCTTATCAGGCCTACAGAACCAATAAACGCATTGGATCTTGTAGGCCGGATAAGACGCGCCAGCGTCGCCATCCGGCAAGATGGCAAAAACAGGCGCGAACCGTAGGCCGGATAAGGCGCGCTAGCGCCGCCATCCGGCAAATTTCCGCAGAATAACATTCCAGCCTAAATCATTAACCCTTCCTTTTCATCTGGTTATTTCTTAACCCCTTAGTTTTGATAGGGGCGCGTATTGCTTGCTATCGCGCCAACGTTTCGAATATTATGCTGCGGTCATAAGAATAATTCTCGTTTACGTTATCATTCACTTTTCATTAGAGATATACCAATGGCGCGTCTTAAAACTGCTCAGCCAAACTCTTCGCTGCGTAAAATCGCAGTCGTAGTAGCCACAGCGGTTAGCGGCATGTCTGTCTATGCACAGGCGGCGGTTGAACCGAAAGAAGAAACTATCACCGTAACCGCTGCACCTGCCCAGCAGGAAAGTGCCTGGGGACCATCACCAACGATTGCGGCCAAACGATCCGCAACCACCACCAAGACCGATACCCCGATTGAGAAAACACCACAGTCTGTTTCGGTGGTGACTCGTGAAGAGATGGATATTCATCAGCCAGGCTCAGTAAAAGAGGCTTTGGCATATACTCCAGGGGCTGCCGCTTCAACACGCGGCGCTTCTACCACCTATGATTTTGTTATTATTCGTGGTTTTTACACGCCAGGCCCAACCCCGAACAATTACCTGGATGGCATCAAATTACAGGGTGACTACTACAGTTCTGCTGTTGTTGATCCCTATATGCTTGAACGTGTGGAATTGATGCGTGGACCGACGTCCGTTCTTTATGGAAAAAGTAATCCGGGCGGCTTGATCTCTATGGTAAGCAAAAGCCCGACGTCAGAGCCTTTAAAAGAAATTCAATTTAAAATGGGAACAGACAATCTGTTCCAGACTGGTTTTGATTTCAGCGATTCTCTGGATGATGATGGCGTCTATTCTTATCGCTTAACAGGGCTTGCTCGCTCAAACGATGAGCAACAGGATTTTGCGAAGCAGAAGCGTTATGCCATTGCTCCCGTGTTTAGCTGGAAACCGGATGAGAAAACAAACCTGACACTGCGTGCAAATATCCAGAATGAACCTTCAACGGGTTTTTATGGCTGGTTGCCGAAAGAGGGGACGGTAGAACCCTTACCTGACGGTTCTCGTATTCCAGTAAGTTTTACCGATGCTGCTCCTAACAATACCTATTCTCGCTACCAAAGAATGGTCGGGTATAGCTTTGAGCACAGTTTCGATGACACATTTACCGTGCGCCAAAATTTACGTTATAGCCAAATTAAGACATCTCAGCAAACAGTGTACGGTTTTGGTGCTGTTGGCAACCAACTGACCCGACAGAGTATTGTCGCGAATGAAAACTATAATGATTTTGGCGTAGATACACAGTTGGAAAGCAAGTTTGCTACAGGTGATGTGGCGCATACTCTGCTGACGGGTGTTGACTATTCTCGTCTGCGTAACGATATCGACAACGCTTATGGTACAGCGCCTCCGTTAGATATGAATAATCCTGTATATGAGGATGTCGTGTTCCCGGATGCGAAACCTTTCCAGTTAAATACTCAACATCAGACTGGCCTGTATGTTCAGGATCAACTGGAATGGGATAAATGGGTTGCAACTCTGGGAGGGCGTTATGATTGGTCTGAGCAGGCAACAACAATTCGTTCCAGCAACCAGAAAGTTGAACGTAACGATGAGCAATTTACCTGGCGTGCCGGGATAAATTATCTCTTCGATAATGGCATTACGCCATATTTCAGTTACAGCGAGTCTTTCGAACCGAACCCGTCTAAAGCCTGGGCTGCTACACCTGCGGACAACGTTGCTTATGCTCCCTCTAAAGGTAAGCAATATGAAGCTGGTGTGAAATATGTGCCGAAAGATCTGCCTGTTGTAGTCACTGCTGCTGTCTATGAACTGACCAAAACGAACAATCTGACTTCTGATCCAAGTAATCCGTTTGCTCAGGTTCCGGCAGGTGAAGTGCGTTCACGTGGCGTTGAGTTAGAAGCGAAAGCGGCAGTTAATGCGAACATTAATATGACAGCGTCTTATACGTATACGGATGCTGAATATACGGAAGACACAACGCTGAAAGGCAAAACCCCTGTTCAGGTGCCGAAACATATGGCTTCGCTTTGGGGCGACTATACCTTTTACGAAGGTTACCTTTCTGGCTTAACGCTGGGGACTGGTGGCCGTTTAGTTGGCTCCAGCTATGGCGATCCGGAGAACTCCTTTAAGGTCGGTAGTTCAACTGTGATGGATGCAGTTGTGAAATACGATCTGGCTCGTTTGGGGATGGCGGGTTCCAGTGTTGCAGTAAATGTAACAAACTTGCTTGATCGTGAATATGTCTCCAGCTGTTTTGCTACCTATGGCTGCTTCTGGGGCGCGGAGCGTCAGGTCGTTGCAACCGCAACCTTCCGTTTCTAATTTCTCTCTGGGCACGGTTCGCCGTGCCCGCTTTACAAGTTGGCCGCTATGCAGGAAAACATAACCCGTCCCGACACGACTTTCGCCCTACGTAATGTCTCCTTTCGTGTGCCTGGCCGCACGCTTCTGCATCCTCTTTCGCTGACCTTTCCGGTGGGTAAAGTTACCGGGCTTATTGGTCACAACGGTTCAGGTAAATCAACCTTACTGAAAATGCTGGGGCGGCATCAACCGCCGTCGGAAGGCGACGTGTTGCTCGACGATCAGCCGTTGAACAGCTGGAACAGTAAAGCGTTTGCCCGCAAGGTCGCCTATCTGCCGCAGCAGCTTCCGCAGGCGGAAGGGATGACGGTGCGCGAGCTAGTGGCGATTGGGCGTTATCCGTGGCACGGCGCGCTGGGTCGTTTTGGCGTAACCGACAGAGAAAAAGTGGAAGAGGCGATTACGCTGGTGGGACTAAAACCACTGGCGCACCGTCTGGTGGACAGCCTCTCCGGTGGGGAACGTCAGCGGGCGTGGATCGCCATGCTGGTGGCTCAGGATAGCCGCTGTCTGCTACTCGATGAACCCACCTCCGCGCTGGATATCGCGCATCAGGTTGATGTGCTGGCGCTGGTGCACCGCTTAAGCCAGCAGCGTGGGCTGACGGTGATTGCCGTTTTGCACGATATCAACATGGCGGCCCGCTACTGTGATTATCTGGTGGCGCTGCGCGGTGGCGAAATGATTGCCCAGGGAACGCCAGCAGAGTTGATGCGTGGTGAAACGCTGGAGCTGATTTATGGCATCCCGATGGGCATTTTGCCGCATCCGGCTGGCGCCGCACCCGTGAGTTTTGTCTATTAATGAGCGGCTTACATTCTATTACCCGACGTCGATTGTTAACGGCGATGGCGCTTTCTCCTCTGCTCTGGCAAATGGGGCAAGCCCGGGCCGCAACCGTCGATCCTCATCGTATTGTCGCCCTGGAATGGTTGCCGGTAGAGTTGCTGTTAGCGCTCGGCATCATGCCTTACGGTGTGGCGGATATTCCCAATTATCGCCTGTGGGTTAACGAGCCCGCATTGCCGGAGTCGGTCATTGACGTTGGGCTGCGTACCGAACCTAATCTGGAACTGCTGACCGAAATGAAGCCCTCATTTATGGTCTGGTCGGCAGGCTATGGCCCTTCGCCTGAAAAGCTGGCGCGTATCGCGCCGGGGCGCGGTTTTAGCTTCAGCGACGGCAAAAAACCGTTAGCGGTAGCGCGTCAGTCGTTAATTGAAATGGCGCAACTGCTTAATCTTGAGTCTGCGGCCAGCCGCCATCTGGCGGAATACGATAGCTTTATCGACAGCCAGAAACCGCGCTTTGCCCGGCGTGGCGACCGGCCTCTGCTGCTGATGACGTTGCTCGATCCGCGCCATATGCTGGTTTTCGGCCCGAACTGCTTATTCCAGGAGACGCTGGACGCGTTCGGCATTCGCAATGCCTGGCAGGGGGAAACCAATTTCTGGGGCAGCACTGCGGTTGGTATCGACCGGCTGGCGGCCTATAAAGACGCTGACGTCCTCTGTTTTGATCACGGCAATAACCCGGATATGGCTGCGCTGATGGCGACGCCGCTGTGGCAGGCGATGCCGTTTGTGCGCGCCGGACGTTTTCAGCGCGTGCCTGCCGTCTGGTTTTATGGCGCGACGCTGTCGAGCATGCGTTTCGTGCGCATTCTGGATAATGCGCTGGGAGGTAAAGCGTGAGCCGACGTATTGCGCTATTTCCGGCGTTGCTGCTGGCGGTGTTATTTATCGCCGCTGCCTGGCTGACCTGGTTTAACTTCTCCATCGCATTGCCGCGCAGCCAGTGGCAGCAAGCGTTCTGGTCGCCGGATATCGACAGCATTGAGCAAATGATTTTCCACTATAGCCTGCTACCACGCCTGGCGATCGCCTTGCTGGTCGGGGCCGGACTTGGGCTGGTGGGCGTATTGTTCCAGCAGGTGCTGCGTAACCCGCTGGCGGAGCCAACGACGCTCGGCGTGGCGACAGGGGCGCAGCTCGGGATTACTGTAACGACGCTATGGGCGATTCCCGGCGCGATGGCCACGCAATTTGCGGCGCTGGCAGGCGCGTGCGTGGTGGGGGCGCTGGTGTTTGGCGTCGCCTGGGGAAAACGCCTGTCACCGGTTACGCTGATTCTCGCCGGTCTGGTGGTGAGCCTGTATTGCGGGGCGATTAACCAGCTGATGGTGATTTTCCACCACGACCAGTTGCAAAGCATGTTCCTGTGGAGCACCGGAACGCTGACGCAAACCGACTGGAGCGGGGTGCAGAGGCTGTGGCCGCAGCTGCTGGGCGGTGTGATGCTCACTTTGCTATTGCTGCGTCCGATGACCCTGATGGGGCTGGATGACGGCGTGGCGCGCAATCTGGGGCTGGCCTTGTCGCTGGCGCGTCTGGCGGCTTTATCGCTGGCGATCGTGCTCAGCGCGATGCTGGTTAACGCCGTTGGGATTATCGGCTTTATCGGCCTGTTCGCCCCACTGCTGGCGAAAATGCTTGGCGCGCGTCGCTTACTGGCGCGCCTGATGCTGGCGCCGTTGATTGGCGCGCTGATCCTCTGGCTTTCCGATCAGACCATTTTGTGGCTGACCCGCGTCTGGATGGAGGTCTCCACGGGTTCCGTGACAGCGCTGATTGGCGCGCCGCTGTTGCTGTGGCTGCTGCCGCGTCTGCGCAGCATGAGCGCGCCGGCAATGAACGCCAATGACCGCGTAGCGGCGGAACGCCAGCATGTGCTGAGTTTTGCGCTGGCAGGCGGTGTCGTGCTGCTGTTAGCGGTGTTCGTGGCGCTCTCTTTTGGCCGTGACGCGCACGGCTGGAACTGGGCGAGCGGCGCGCTGCTGGATGAACTGATGCCCTGGCGCTGGCCGCGTATTCTGGCGGCATTGATTGCGGGCGTGATGCTGGCGGTGGCGGGGTGCATTATTCAACGCCTGACCGGAAACCCGATGGCCAGCCCGGAAGTGCTGGGGATCAGCTCCGGCGCGGCGTTCGGCGTGGTGCTGATGCTGTTCCTGGTGCCGGGTAACGCCTTTGGCTGGCTGCTGCCTGCCGGGAGCATCGGCGCGGCGACGACGTTGCTGATCATCATGGTCGCGGCAGGACGCGGGGGCTTTTCTCCGCACCGTATGCTGCTGGCGGGGATGGCGCTCAGTACGGCGTTTACGATGCTGTTGATGATGTTACAGGCGAGCGGCGATCCGCGCATGGCGGGAGTGCTGACCTGGATCTCCGGTTCGACCTACAACGCGTCGGAAGAACAGGTGGTACGCACCGGCATTGTGATGGTGATTCTGCTGGCGATTACGCCGCTGTGTCGTCGCTGGTTAACCATTTTACCGCTGGGCGGCGAGACGGCGCGGGCGGTGGGTATCGCGTTGACGCCATCGCGTGTTGGGCTGTTGTTGCTGGCGGCCTGTCTGACGGCGACCGCGACGATGACCATTGGGCCGCTGAGCTTCGTTGGGCTGATGGCGCCGCATATCGCGCGGATGCTCGGTTTTCGCCGCACGATGCCGCATATGATTATGTCGGCGCTGGCGGGGGGAATACTGCTGGTTTTCGCTGACTGGTGCGGCAGAATGGTGTTGTTCCCGTATCAAATCCCGGCGGGATTGCTCTCGACGTTTATCGGCGCGCCGTATTTTATTTATCTGTTACGCAAGCAGAGCCGGTAATGGTGCCTTATCCGGCCTACGGCGCCATATGTAGGCCGGGTAAGCGTAAGCGCCACCCGGCAATGATGATTTACAGCTTCGCAAATACCCGACGCGCGGCATCGATGGTGTTGTTGATATCGTCCATGCTGTGCGCCACGGACATAAAACCTGCCTCGAAGGCGGACGGCGCCAGGTAAACGCCTTCATCCAGCATCATGTGGAAGAAACGTTTGAAGCGCTCAACGTCGCATGCCATTACATCCTGATAGCAGTTTACGGATTCCGCGTCGGTAAAGAAGATGCCGAACATACCGCCGACGTGATTCACCACCAGTGGAATATTGGCTTCCTGCGCGGCATCCAGCAGGCCTTCTGCCAGTCGGGTCGTCAGTTCGTCCAGCGTCTCGTGAATCCCCGGCTGGGCGACTTCGGTCAGGCAGGCGAAACCCGCCGCCATGGCAATCGGGTTGCCGGAAAGCGTTCCCGCCTGGTAAACCGGGCCAGTCGGCGCCAGTGCGTCCATCACATCGCGGCGTCCGCCAAATGCGCCTACCGGCATACCGCCGCCGATGATTTTGCCCAGACAGGTCAGATCCGGCACTACGCCGTAATAATCCTGTGCGCCCGCCAGCGCCACGCGGAAACCGGTCATCACTTCGTCGATGATCAGCAGCGCGCCGAATTCGTCGCACAGGGCGCGCAGGCCCGGCAGGAATTCCGGCAGCGGAGGGATGCAGTTCATATTGCCCGCCACCGGCTCGACGATAATACAGGCAATCTCTTGCGGATATTGTTCGAACGCCGCGCGTACAGAAGCCAGATCGTTATAGGTGCAGGTCAGGGTATGTCTGGCGAAATCAGCCGGAACGCCCGGTGAGTTCGGCTGGCCCAGCGTCAGTGCGCCGGAACCCGCTTTCACCAGCAGGCAGTCGGCGTGGCCGTGGTAGCAGCCTTCAAATTTGATGATCTTGTCGCGACCGGTGAAGCCGCGCGCCAGGCGAATCGCACTCATTGTGGCTTCGGTGCCGGAGTTCACCATCCGCACCATGTCCATAGTCGGCACCAGTTCGGTGACCAGCTCCGCCATTTTAACTTCCATCTCGGTCGGCGCGCCGAAGCTCAGCCCGCGCGCAGCGGCTTCAATCACTGCATTACGGATGGCGGGGTGGTTATGGCCCAGCACCATCGGACCCCAGGAGCCGACGTAATCGATGTACGCTTTGCCATCGACATCATACAGATACGCGCCGTCTGCTTTTTCGATAAACAGCGGGGTGCCGCCCACGCCAGTGAAGGCGCGAACAGGGGAGTTGACGCCGCCGGGGATAAGCTCGCGCGCTGCGCTGTAGAGGTTTTCAGACTTGCTCATGGATGGGGTTCCTGGTTCGTAGAAAAAGTGAATGCCCTTTATTCTAAGTTATTCACAGAAGGTTATGAACATTTTGCGCATTTGAAACATGACGATTTACAGGGGATTTTCCCGAAACAGGCGGGTACAATGCCGCTTCTGTATTTGTATTACCAATTAATGATCATCTGATGAACACAGACACTCCCACTTTCGAAGCACAGCAAGTTGTGCGCTTACGGCGCGGGGATCTGATCCGCAGACTACTTCAGCGGGATAAAACGCCGCTGGCCATCTTATTAACGGCGGCGGTGGTCGGCACCGTCACGGGTCTTATTGGCGTTGCGTTTGAGAAAGCCGTGACCTGGGTGCAGAACTTACGTATCGGCGCGCTCGTTCAGACGGCCGATTACGCGATTCTGGTCTGGCCGCTGGCCTTTATCCTCTCTGCGCTGCTGGCGATGGTCGGTTATTTTCTGGTGCGTAAGTTTGCGCCAGAAGCCGGTGGGTCGGGCATCCCGGAAATAGAAGGCGCGCTGGAAGAGTTGCGTCCTGTTCGCTGGTGGCGCGTGCTGCCGGTGAAATTTGTGGGCGGTATGGGAACGCTGGGCGCTGGCATGGTGCTGGGGCGGGAAGGGCCGACGGTACAAATCGGGGGCAATATCGGGCGGATGGTGCTGGACCTCTTCCGTATGCGTAGCGCCGAGGCGCGTCACACCTTACTGGCAACCGGTGCGGCCGCAGGGTTATCGGCAGCCTTTAACGCGCCGCTGGCGGGGATCTTATTTATCATCGAAGAGATGCGCCCGCAGTTTCGCTACAATTTAATTTCGATCAAAGCCGTGTTTACGGGCGTGATCATGTCGAGCATTGTGTTTCGTATTTTTAACGGTGAAGCGCCGATTATTGAGGTCGGGAAGCTCTCAAACGCACCGGTTAATACGCTATGGTTATATTTAATCCTCGGTATGATTTTTGGCTGCGTCGGGCCGCTGTTCAATCACCTGGTATTGCGCACTCAGGATATGTTCCAGCGTTTTCACGGCGGTGAAATCAAAAAGTGGGTTCTGATGGGCGGCGCGATCGGCGGCCTGTGCGGCATTCTCGGCTTAATTGAGCCGGAAGCGGCGGGCGGTGGATTTAATTTGATCCCCATTGCGGCGGCGGGGAATTACAGCGTAGGCCTGCTGCTGTTTATTTTTATCGCCCGCGTCCTTACCACGCTGCTTTGTTTCTCATCCGGTGCGCCCGGCGGAATTTTTGCGCCAATGCTAGCGCTGGGGACGTTGCTCGGCACCGCATTTGGTATGGCGGCTGCGGCGTGTTTTCCGCAGTACCATCTGGAGGCCGGAACATTTGCGATTGCCGGAATGGGCGCGTTGCTGGCGGCGTCGGTGCGTGCGCCTTTAACGGGAATCGTGTTAGTGCTGGAGATGACCGATAACTATCAGCTCATTTTGCCAATGATTATTACCTGTCTTGGCGCAACACTATTAGCACAATTTATGGGCGGAAAACCGCTATACTCCACCATCCTTGCGCGCACGCTGGCGAAACAGGATGCGGAGCAGGCGGCAAAAAGCCAGCGGTCGGCCGCTGGTGAGAATACTTGAATGAAATACCAGGGTATTAGATAATGCCATAACGATTGGGTTATAATTTGCCCAATTGCCAATGTCGTTTGGAGCAAAAAATGAGTGATGACGTAGCGCTGCCACTGCAATTTACTGAAGCAGCAGCCAAGAAAGTAAAAAGCCTGATCGCTGACGAAGATAACCCGAATCTGAAACTGCGCGTGTATATCACCGGCGGTGGTTGCAGCGGTTTCCAGTACGGTTTTACCTTTGATGATCAGGTGAACGAAGGTGATATGACCATCGAGAAGCAGGGTGTTGGCCTGGTGGTTGACCCGATGAGCCTGCAATATCTGGTAGGCGGCGCTGTCGATTACACCGAAGGTCTGGAAGGTTCCCGCTTTGTGGTCACCAACCCGAATGCGAAAAGCACCTGCGGGTGTGGTTCGTCCTTTAGTATCTGATGTATTGCCGGATGGCGACGCAGGGCGTCTTATCCGGCCTACGGTGCGTGTTGCTGCGTTCCTGAATGTAGGCCCGATAAGCGTCAGCGCCATCGGGCAGTGAAATCAACGCCCGTTCTCATCCAGAGCAAACGTCGGTAATTTTAAATGCCAACGAATTGCGGCCAGACGAATCATTAACGTCACAACCATCCCCATCATACTGGCGCTTTCCAGCGGCACGGAAAAGGTATAAAACGCCGTCGCATGCACGATGCCGCCGATAATACAGGCCGTGGCATAAATCTCCGTGCGCAAGATCATCGGCACTTCACGCGCCAGCACGTCGCGGATAATCCCGCCGCCGACGCCGGTAATCACGCCCATACAGATGGCGACCAGCGGGCCTGTTTCAGCAAGGAACGCCTTATTGACGCCGATACCGACGAACACCGCGAGGCCGACGGCATCCAGCACGGGAAGCATCCATTTAGGCAATCGTCTCGGCTGGCGCACCAGCAAAATGGTGAGCATGCTGGTGACCATCGCCACCACCAGGTCGGTCGGATCTTTGACCCAAAAGACGGGCCCGTTATCCAGCGCCATATCGCGGATCGTCCCGCCGCCCACTGCGGTCACGACGCCCAACACCAGTACGCCAAACGGGTCCATACGCAACTTTCCGGCCAGCAATACGCCAGAGATAGCAAAGACAGCTGTGCCTACAATATCCAGCCAATAGACGAGCATTATCGAATCCCCACTGAGAACCTGACTGCGCAGGTTCTATTCTACTTGTGAAAGCGCATTACAGAGTTGTTTTGCGGCGAGGATGATACGCGGGCTCGCGCGTTCAAACCAGTCACCATTCAGCGGTATAACCGGGATTTTTAGCTGGTTTTGCCAGTATTGTTCGATTTTAGGAATTTCGCCCGCATCGCCGGTAACGACAATCGCCTGCGGATGTCGGGCCAGCACCTGCTCGCGGCTGACCTGCGGCCAGGGGACGCGACTGCCCGCAAAAATATTTTCTCCGCCGCAGACCTCAAGAACCTGGTGCTGGATGGAGCCTTTTCCGCTGGTGAATAACGGATTCGCGCCAAACTGGAGAAAAACGCGTTTTTTCGGTTTATCAGCGTACTGCGACTTTAGCGCAGCATACTCGTCCAGCAGCGTTTGCGCCGCGCGTCTGGCTTTTTCTGGCTCAGGACTCCATGCGGCAAGCTGGCGCAGTGCGTCGGCGACCTGCTCAATGGTTACGGCATCCACCCACATGATTTTAATGCCCAGGGACGCCAGCTGGTTAACCTGCCGTTCAGCATTGCCCCCTCGCCAGGCGATGACCAGGTCGGGTTTGAGCGCCACAATACGTTCCAGATTCATCCCTTGCCAGGTGGAGACTTCTTCGATGTTTTTCGCTTGCGGGGGATAGTCGGAATAACTGCTGACGCCAACGGGCGTGATCCCTGCGGCAAAGGCAAGTTCGGTGTTGGAAGGGGAGAGGGAAACGACGCGCGGTGCGGCGCAAAGCCACAGCGGAAGGGCTAAAAGCAGGGCGGCCAGCGCCCTGGAGAATAATTTAGCCATGTGCCAGTTTCTGCACCAGTGTTTCAACCATCAGACTGGACTGCTTCGCGGCTACGGCCAGGAATTCGTCAAAGCTGAGGTGGGATTGCTGATCGGCCACATCAGAGATGGCGCGAACTACCACGAAAGGCACGTTGAAGTTATGGCAGACATGCGCGATCGCAGTCGCTTCCATTTCCACGGCAATCGCCTGCGGGAAATTGTGGCGGATTTTCGCCAGGCCCACGGAGCCGTTAATGAAAGCGTCGCCGCTGACGATCAGTCCGCGAACCGCATTCAGGTTGAGTTTTGCGATGCAGGATTCCGCCGCCGCGATCAGCGCGTCGTCGGCTTTAAAACCTGCCGGGCAGCCAGGGAGTTGACCAAATTCATAACCAAACGCGGTAACGTCGGCGTCGTGATAACGCGCTTCATCGGAAACGACGATATCGCCGACTGTCAGCGTCGGGGCCAGACCGCCAGCGGAACCGGTATTAATAATGACATCCGGCTTGCAACGTTCCAGCAGCAACGTTGCGCCCAGCGCCGCCGCGACTTTACCGATGCCGGATTTCAGCAGCGCAATCTCGGTCCCGTTCAGTTGGCCGGTGTAAATTTCACAACCGCCCAGGGTGATCGTCTGACGGTTTTCGATTTTGTCACGCAGCAGCGTAACTTCTTCTTCCATTGCACCAATGATGCCGATTTTCATAGATTTACTCGCGATAAGCCAGATTTGAGGGCATAGTCTATCATGCGCTTAAGGGGAAGCGCATTTCTCAGGCGGGAGAGGACATGGCACAGATCGATTTCCGAAATAAAATTAACTGGCATCGTCGTTATCGTTCACCGCAGGGTGTGAAGACCGAACATGAGATCCTGCGGATCTTTGAAAGCGATCGTGGACGCATCATCAATTCCCCGGCGATCCGTCGGCTTCAGCAAAAAACGCAGGTCTTTCCACTGGAGCGTAACGCCGCCGTTCGGACGCGGTTGACGCATTCTATGGAAGTGCAGCAGGTCGGGCGTTATATCGCGAAAGAGATCCTGAGCCGGTTAAAAGAGTTAAAGCTGCTGGAACAATACGGTCTGGATGAACTGACCGGCCCCTTTGAGAGCATTGTGGAAATGTCCTGTCTGATGCATGACATTGGCAATCCGCCGTTTGGTCATTTCGGCGAGGCGGCGATCAATGACTGGTTTCGCCAGCGCCTGCACCCGGCGGATGCGGAAAGCCAGCCGCTTAGCGACGACCGCTGCGCGGTGGCGGCGCTGCGTCTGCGTGAAGGCGAGGAGTCTTTGAATGATATTCGTCGCAAGGTGCGCCAGGATTTATGTCATTTCGAGGGCAACGCGCAGGGCATCCGCCTGGTGCATACATTAATGCGCATGAATCTGACCTGGGCGCAGGTGGGCGGCATTTTAAAATACACTCGCCCGGCATGGTGGCGAGGAGAAACGCCCGCGACGCACCGTTATTTAATGAAGAAGCCGGGGTATTATCTCTCTGAAGCGCCGTATATTGAGAGGTTACGTAAAGAACTTGCGTTAGCGCCTTACAGCCGCTTCCCATTAACATGGATTATGGAGGCCGCCGATGATATCTCTTATTGCGTGGCCGATCTGGAAGATGCCGTCGAGAAAAGAATCTTCAGCGTTGAGCAGTTATATCACCATCTTTACGAAGCATGGGGCCACCATGAAAAAGGATCGCTGTTTACTCAGGTTGTTGAGAATGCCTGGGAAAAATCTCGCTCAAATTCGCTAAGTCGCAGTACGGAAGATCAGTTCTTTATGTATTTGCGCGTGAATACGCTAAATAAACTGGTGCCCTACGCCGCTCAGCGTTTTATTGATAATCTGCCGCAAATCTTTGACGGCAGTTTCAATCATGCGCTGCTGGAAGACGCCAGCAGCTTCAGCCAGTTGCTTGAGTTATATAAAAATGTGGCGATAAAACATGTGTTTAGCCACCCGGATGTTGAACAACTGGAATTACAGGGCTACCGCGTCATCAGCGGGTTATTAGAAATTTACCAACCGTTATTACGTATGTCCCTGGTCGATTTCAGGGAACTGGTTGAAAAAGAGCGGGTGAAGCGTTTTCCAATAGAATCTCGTTTATTCCAGAAGCTCTCTACGCGCCATCGCCTGGCTTACGTGGAGGCCGTCAGTAAATTATCGCCGGAGGCGCCGGAGTATCCCACGCTGGAATATTATTATCGCTGCCGTTTGATCCAGGATTATATCAGCGGGATGACGGATCTGTACGCCTGGGATGAATACCGGCGTCTGATGGCGGTTGAATAATAAATACGCTTTTGTAAAGATGGACAATAAATTTTTACTTTTTCCAGAAACTTTATTCTGGAACTTCGCGCTATAAAACGAATCTGACGTACACAGCAATTTTGCGTTATCTGTTAATCGAGATTGAAACACATGAAAAAAACCACATTAGCAATGAGTGCACTGGCTCTGAGTTTAGGTTTGGCGCTGTCCCCCCTGTCTGCAACGGCGGCTGAGACGGCGTCTTCGGCAACGACTGCCCAGCAGATGCCAAGTCTGGCACCGATGCTCGAAAAAGTGATGCCATCGGTGGTGAGTATCAACGTGGAAGGTAGCACAACCGTCAACACGCCGCGCATGCCGCGTAATTTCCAGCAGTTCTTTGGCGATGATTCGCCATTCTGCCAGGACGGTTCGCCGTTCCAGAGTTCTCCGTTCTGCCAGGGCGGGGGTCAGGGCGGCGGTCAGCAACAGAAATTTATGGCGCTGGGCTCCGGCGTCATTATTGATGCCGCAAAAGGTTATGTCGTCACCAACAACCATGTGGTGGATAACGCGACGGTCATCAAAGTTCAACTGAGCGATGGCCGTAAATTTGACGCCAAGGTCGTCGGTAAAGATCCGCGCTCTGATATCGCGCTGGTTCAAATTCAGGACCCGAAAAATCTGACGGCCATTAAGCTGGCGGATTCCGACGCGCTGCGCGTGGGGGATTATACCGTCGCTATCGGCAACCCGTTTGGTCTGGGCGAAACGGTGACTTCCGGTATCGTCTCCGCACTGGGCCGTAGCGGTCTGAACGCGGAAAACTACGAAAACTTTATCCAGACGGATGCCGCCATCAACCGTGGTAACTCCGGTGGCGCGCTGGTGAACCTGAACGGCGAACTGATCGGGATTAACACCGCGATTCTTGCGCCGGACGGCGGCAACATCGGTATTGGTTTTGCTATCCCCAGCAACATGGTGAAAAACCTGACCTCCCAGATGGTGGAGTATGGCCAGGTTAAACGCGGTGAGCTGGGTATCATGGGGACGGAGCTAAACTCGGAACTGGCGAAGGCGATGAAAGTCGATGCCCAGCGCGGCGCGTTTGTCAGCCAGGTGATGGCGAACTCTTCTGCGGCGAAAGCCGGTATTAAAGCCGGGGATGTGATCACGTCCCTGAATGGTAAGCCGATCAGCAGCTTTGCCGCGCTGCGCGCCCAGGTGGGTACGATGCCGGTAGGCAGCAAAATCAGCCTTGGTCTGCTGCGTGATGGCAAGCCGGTGACTGTCAACCTGGAACTGCAACAGAGCAGCCAGAATCAGGTTGATTCCAGCTCCATCTTCAATGGTATTGAAGGCGCGGAAATGAGCAACAAAGGCCAGGATAAAGGCGTTGTTGTCAGCAACGTGAAGCCGAATACGCCGGCTGCGCAGATTGGCCTGAAGAAAGGGGATGTGATTGTGGGGGCCAACCAGCAGGCGATTAAGAACATCGCTGAGCTGCGTAAAATCCTCGACAGCAAACCTTCTGTTCTGGCGCTGAATATTCAGCGCGGCGATAGCACCATCTATCTGCTGATGCAGTAATTCCTCTCTTGCCCTTTTCCTGTCCGGGAAAAGGGCATTTCTCACATTCTGTGAGGCCCCCCACAACTCCATACTTCTCTGCTTTAGTTTGTGCAGATGCACAATGATGCAGGTTAGCATCTTCCCTATGCTTGAGCTCTGCTCACAGGAGGGGATTATGGCTGGCTGGCATCTTGATACCAAAATGGCACAGGATATTGTGGCGCGCACAATGCGCATCATCGATACCAATATCAACGTAATGGATGCCCGTGGGCGTATTATTGGTAGCGGCGATCGGGAGCGCATTGGTGAATTGCACGAAGGCGCGCTGTTGGTGCTGTCGCAGGGGCGCGTGGTCGATATTGATGATGCGGTGGCGCGGCATCTTCACGGCGTGCGCCAGGGGATCAACCTGCCGTTGCGCCTGGAAGGGGAGATCGTCGGCGTTATTGGTTTAACCGGTGAGCCGCAACACCTGCGAAAATACGGTGAGCTGGTCTGTATGACTGCCGAAATGATGCTGGAGCAGTCGCGGCTGATGCATCTGCTGGCCCAGGATAGCCGTCTGCGTGAAGAACTGGTGATGAACCTGATTCAGGCTGAGGAAAATACGCCAGCGTTGACGGAGTGGGCGCAGCGGCTGGGTATCGACCTGAACCAACCGCGTGTGGCTGCCGTGGTTGAAGTGGACAGCGGGCAGCTTGGCGTTGACAGCGCGATGGAGGAGTTGCAGCAGTTGCAAAATGCGTTAACGACGCCTGAACGCAACAATTTGATTGCTATCGTTTCTTTGACGGAAATGGTTGTGCTGAAACCGGCGCTGAATCAGTTTGGGCGCTGGGATGCGGACGACCATCGCAAGCGTATTGAGCAGTTGATTGCCCGGATGAAAGAGAACGGGCAATTGCGCTTTCGGGTCGCGCTGGGGAACTATTTTACCGGCCCGGGCAGTATCGCCCGTTCCTGGCGCACTGCGCGTACTACCATGATGGTGGGCAAGCAGCGTATGCCGGAGCAACGCAGCTACTTTTACCAGGATTTGATGCTGCCAGTGCTGCTGGACAGCCTGCGTGGTGGCTGGCAGGCCAATGAGCTGGCGCGCCCGCTCTCAAAGCTGAAAGCGATGGATAATAACGGGCTGTTACGCCGGACGCTGGCCGCGTGGTTTCGCCATAACGTGCAGCCGCTGGCAACGTCGAAGGCGCTCTTTATTCACCGTAATACGCTGGAATACCGTCTGAACCGCATCTCTGAGTTGACGGGGCTGGATTTGGGCAATTTTGACGATCGGCTGTTGCTGTATGTCGCGTTGCAACTGGACGAGCAGCATTGATTGCCTGATGGCGCGACGCTTATCAGGCCTACCGGGAGTTACCTGTAGGCCGGATAAGGCGTAACACGCCGCCATCCGGCAACACACAGATTACTTACGCGTTAGTTTTTCCAGATCCGCTTCGATTTCGTTGATCTTGTTGGCGACCACGCTTTCCAGATGACGTAAATCATCCAGGATCTTACGTTTGAGATCGACTTCCGTGCGATCACGCTGGCAGATCTGATCCAGCTCATCGATCACATAGCGCAGGTTAGGACTGATCTCCTGCACCTCTTTGTAACCTTGTCCGATACCATCGGCGACGACGGTTTTACGCTGGCGGGGATATTTGAACTTTACGCTTTTGGCAAAGAACTCGCCTCTATCCTTCTGGAAATAGATTTTCAGGATATCGTTGTTGGCTTCTTGCCGCAGGCTGTAACGATCGATTTCTTCAGGATTGGTAATGCCCAGACTTTTCAGATTGTCATACATAGCGGTACCCTTCATCTCAACATAACCTATGAATAATTAACGAAAAGTTCTCTTTCCGCCAGCCACAGATGTAAAAAAAGCGGGCTCAGCCCGCTTTTTCAAATCATTGTTAGTCGATGGTACGTAACAGCTCGTTGATCCCGACTTTGCCGCGCGTCTTCGCGTCGACTTTTTTCACGATGACCGCACAGTACAGGCTGTACTTACCGTCTTTCGACGGCAGGTTGCCGGAAACCACAACGGAGCCTGCCGGTACGCGGCCATAATGGATTTCGCCCGTTTCGCGATCGTAAATACGGGTGCTTTGACCGATGTACACGCCCATAGAGATGACGGAACCTTCCTCAACGATCACCCCTTCAACCACTTCAGAACGCGCGCCGATGAAGCAGTTATCTTCGATGATTGTCGGGTTCGCCTGTAGCGGTTCCAGTACGCCGCCGATGCCGACGCCGCCGGACAGGTGTACGTTTTTACCAATCTGCGCGCAGGAACCTACGGTCGCCCAGGTATCTACCATCGTGCCTTCATCAACGAATGCGCCGATGTTTACGTAGGATGGCATCAGCACGGTGTTGCGTGCGATAAACGCGCCCTGACGCACAGCGGCAGGCGGCACTACGCGGAAGCCTTCTTTCTGGAAGCGCGCTTCGTCATAGTCGGCGAATTTCATCGGTACTTTATCGAAGTAGCGGCTTTCCGCACCGTCGATAACCTGGTTATCGTTAATACGGAAAGAGAGCAGAACCGCTTTCTTCAGCCACTGGTGAGTCACCCACTGGCCATCAATCTTTTCTGCCACACGCAGCGCACCGGAATCCAGCAGAGAAATGACCTGGTTAACCGCTTCGCGGGTCACGGTATCTACATTCGCCGGAGTGATGTCGGCACGGCGCTCGAAAGCGGACTCAATAACGTTCTGTAACTGCTGCATTGTTAAACTCTTTCCATATGAATAAACACACTACCCTTTATCGTTTGGATTGAGGGCCGCTGTCAACCGTTGATGCACTTCCTGCTGTAGCTCATTATTAAGGGCACGCCGGTCGGCTGTCGCGATTATGAATAAATCTTCTACTCGCTCGCCAATGGTTGTAATTCGGGCGCCATGAAGCGAAATTCCCAGATCGGCAAAAATTTGCCCGACCCGCGCCAGCAGGCCCGGCTGATCGAGAGCGATAAGTTCAAGGAACGATTTTCTGTCGGTGTGAGTAGGCAGAAAAGTGACCTCGGTATCGACGGTAAAGTGGCGCAGTTTGGCCGGCTGGCGACGCGGCTGCGGAGGCTGCCAGCTGCTCTGGGTAATCGCCTGCTCCAGTCCAAAACGGATGGCTTCGTGACGGTCGGCGGAGAGAGGGCTGCCGTCCGGCTCCAGCACAATAAAAGTATCCATCGCCATGCCGTCGCGGGTGGTGAAGATTTGCGCGTCATGAACGCTCAGATTGCGCCTGTCCAGTTCTGCGCAAACGGCGGCAAACAGATAAGGGCGGTCAGGACTCCAGATGAAGATCTCCGTTCCGCCGCGCGTGGCCTGTGGGCTGACCAGAATCAGCGGTCGGGTCAGATCGTGCTGTAACAGATGACGCGCATGCCAGGCCAGCTGATTCGGGCTATGGCGCACGAAATAGTTAGCGCGGCAGCGTGTCCAGATTTGATGCAGCGCCTCTTCGTTTATATTGTCCATTCGCAGCAGCGCCAGCGCCTGAAGCTGATGATGGCGCACGCGTTCGCGCATATCCGGCGTGTTTTGCATGCCGCGACGTAGCTGTTTTTCGGTGGCGAAGTACAGTTCGCGCAACAGGCTTTGCTTCCAGCTGTTCCACAGCGTTTCGTTAGTGGCGCAAATGTCAGCGACCGTCAGGCATACCAGGAAGCGCAGACGGTGTTCCGTTTGCACCTCTTCGGCGAACTGTTTGATGACCTCAGGGTCCTGGATATCGCGCCGCTGGGCGGTAACCGACATCAGCAGGTGCTGGCGTACCAGCCAGGCGACCAGTTGCGTTTCGCGTGAGTTCAGGCCGTGCAGTTCGGCAAATTTGAGCACGTCCTGCGCGCCGAGTACCGAGTGGTCGCCGCCGCGCCCTTTGGCGATATCATGGAACAGCGCCGCGATCAGGATCAGTTCCGGTTGCCGCAGGCGCGGCCAGAGATCGACGCACAGCGGATGGCGCTGGCGGGTCTCTTCTTTGGCGAAACTTTCCAGCTTCAGCATCACGCGAATAGTGTGCTCATCCACCGTGTAGGCATGGAACAGGTCGAACTGCATTTGGCCGACGATATGCGACCATTGCGGCATGTAAGCCCAAAGCACGCTGTGGCGATGCATTGGCAGCAAACCGCGGCTGACGGCGCCCGGATGACGCAGCATACTGAGAAACAGAGAGCGCGCTTCCGGGATGTAGCACAGCGGCTGGGTCAGGTGGCGGCGGGCATGGCGCAGATGGCGCAGCGTGGTGGAATAGATGCCAGTGATGGTGCTATTGCGCACCATCGTATAAAACATCCGCAGGATCGCTTCCGGCGAACGGATAAACAGATCGTCATCGCGCAGGTCGATCAGCGTGCCGCGCAGTTGAAAATCGTCATCAATCGGGCGCGGTTTTTCATCGGCGGGTAGGGCGAGGATTGCTTCATCAAACAGCTGCAATAGCATCTGGTTCAGTTCGCTGACCCGACGCGTGACCCGGAAATAGTCTTTCATCATGTGCTCAACCGGCTCGTTGCCTTCGCCAGTGTAGTTGAGCCGCTGGGCAACGCTGAGCTGCCTGTCGAACAGCAGGCGGTTGTCGTAACGGCTGACCACCAGGTGCAGCGCGAAGCGAATGCGCCACAAAATATGCAGGCACTCGTTTAGCTCGGCGCGTTCTGCCTGGGTTAAGAAGCCGAAGCCGACCATCTCATTGAGAGACGTTGCGCCGAAGTGACGGCGAGCCACCCATTGCAGGGTGTGGATGTCACGCAGGCCGCCGGGGCTGCTTTTAATATCGGGTTCAAGGTTATAGCTGGTGCCGTGATAGCGCTGGTGGCGCTGGTTTTGCTCTTCGACTTTGGCGGCGAAAAATTTCTCCGACGGCCAGAAACCTTCACTGAAAATATGCTTTTGCAGCTCCAGAAAAAGCGCCACGTCGCCGATCAGCAGACGTGTTTCAATCAGATTGGTGGCGACGGTTAAGTCCGACAGCCCTTCCAGCAGACACTCTTCCAGTGTGCGCACGCTATGCCCAACTTCCAGCTTCACATCCCACAGCAAGGTCAGCAGTTCCCCGACTTTTTGCGCCTGAGCGTCGGGCAGCTTTTTACGGCTCAGGATGAGCAGGTCAATGTCGGAAAGCGGATGCAGCTCGCCCCGGCCATAGCCGCCGACGGCCACCAGGGCCAGATCGGCAATTTGCCCGAATCCGGCGTCGATCCACAGTCGTTGCAACAACTGGTCGATAAATTCGGTGCGGGCTTCAATCAATTGCTCTGCGGAAATCCCGCTGTCAAAAGCGTCTCCCAGCCACTGCTGGAAAATATCAATGTGGGCTTTAATTCCGCTGACGGTAAGCTCGTCACGCGACCAGGCTCCCGGATTTTGCGGTTGGCCGGGTAGGGTGGGGAGAGCCGTATTCGCGTGCTGTTCAGGAAGAGTATTCATTATGCGCCACCCATTAAAAAGCCGGATGCGGCGTTAACGCCTTATCCGGCCTACGGGTAAACGCTGATTGTAGGCCTGATAAGCGGTAGCGCCATCAGGCAAAAGTTTATGCGTCGTGCGTGATAATCGCCGGGATGGTGTCATCCTTGCGTAACGTCAGAATTTCACAGCCGTTTTCGGTTACCACAATAGTATGCTCGTACTGTGCAGACAAGCTTCTGTCTTTGGTTTTTACCGTCCAGCCGTCTTTCATGGTGCGGATGCGGTAATCACCGGCGTTCAGCATCGGTTCAACGGTGAACGTCATTCCCGGTTGCAGAACCACGCCGCCGTCGTCCGCATCGTAGTGCAGAACCTGCGGTTCTTCATGGAAGCCGCGACCAATCCCGTGACCGCAATATTCGCGAACGACAGAGAAACCTTCGCCTTCCGCGTATTTCTGAATGGCCGCGCCCAGCGTGCGCAGACGGATGCCCGGTTTGACCATTCGCAGCGCCAGATACAGGCTTTCCTGGGTTACACGGCACAGGCGCTCGCCCAGAATCGTCGGTTTGCCGACGATAAACATTTTCGACGTATCGCCGTGGTATTCATCTTTGATTACGGTTACGTCGATATTGACGATATCGCCGTCTTTCAGCAATTTGCCGTCGTCCGGGATACCGTGGCACACCACTTCATTAATGGAGATGCAAACGGATTTCGGATAACCGTGGTAGCCGAGGCAAGCGGAGATCGCGTGTTGTTCATTGACGATGTAGTCGTTGCAGATGCGATCCAGTTCCCCGGTGCTGACGCCCGGTTTGATATACGGTTCGATCATCTCCAGCACTTCAGCGGCCAGGCGGCCAGCGACGCGCATTTTTTCGATTTCTTCAGGGGTCTTGATTGAGATAGCCATGAATTCTGTCCATCGGTGTCGATTATTTCGACAATAATTGTGTAAGTGCTGTCAATGGTATCAGTCCAAAGCGTAGCCTGCCAAATTGAGAATCATTAACAGCACATCGAGCCAACAATTATTGGTGTCTGCGGCGTATTTGTGGTATAAAGCGCGCCGGACTTCCGTTCCATTCGAAGACTACACAAGATGGACTGAAGCGACAAATCTCACTTTGTGTAACAACACACACGTATCGGCACATATTCCGGGGTGCCCTTTGGGGTCGGTAATATGGGATACGTGGAGGCATAACCCCAACTTTTATATATAGAGGTTTTAATCATGGCAACTGTTTCCATGCGCGACATGCTCAAGGCTGGTGTTCACTTCGGTCACCAGACCCGTTACTGGAACCCGAAAATGAAGCCGTTCATCTTCGGTGCGCGTAACAAAGTTCACATCATCAACCTTGAGAAAACGGTACCGATGTTCAACGAAGCGCTGGCTGAACTGAACAAGATTGCTTCTCGCAAAGGTAAAATCCTTTTCGTTGGTACTAAACGTGCTGCAAGCGAAGCGGTGAAAGACGCTGCTAACAGCTGCGACCAGTTCTTCGTGAACCATCGCTGGCTGGGCGGTATGCTGACTAACTGGAAAACCGTTCGTCAGTCCATCAAACGTCTGAAAGACCTGGAAACTCAGTCTCAGGACGGTACTTTCGAAAAGCTGACCAAAAAAGAAGCGCTGATGCGCACTCGTGAGCTTGAGAAACTGGAAAACAGCCTGGGCGGTATCAAAGACATGGGCGGCCTGCCGGACGCACTGTTCGTTATCGATGCTGACCACGAGCACATTGCTATCAAAGAAGCAAACAACCTGGGTATCCCGGTATTTGCTATCGTTGATACCAACTCTGATCCGGACGGTGTTGACTTCGTTATCCCGGGTAACGACGACGCAATCCGTGCTGTTAGCCTGTACCTGGGCGCTGTAGCTGCAACCGTTCGTGAAGGCCGTTCTCAGGATCTGGCTTCTCAGGCGGAAGAAAGCTTCGTAGAAGCTGAATAATAAGGCACGCTCGTTCGAGCCCCCTTATAAACCAGGTAGTATCACGTTTGGTTAGGGGCCCTTTAGGCCCCTTTTTCACTTTTAAATCTGTGCGGTTTGATGCCGGGCAGATCAAATCTTCCGAGGATTTTAGAATGGCTGAAATTACCGCATCCCTGGTAAAAGAGCTGCGTGAGCGTACTGGCGCAGGCATGATGGATTGCAAAAAAGCACTGACTGAAGCGAATGGCGACATCGAGCTGGCAATCGAAAACATGCGTAAATCCGGTGCGATCAAAGCAGCGAAAAAAGCAGGCAACGTTGCTGCTGACGGCGTGATCAAAACCAAAATCGACGGCAACTACGGCATCATTCTGGAAGTTAACTGCCAGACTGACTTCGTTGCTAAAGATGCTGGTTTCCAGGCATTTGCTGACAAAGTGCTGGACGCCGCTGTTGCTGGCAAAATCACTGACGTTGACGTGCTGAAAGCACAGTTCGAAGAAGAGCGCGTTGCTCTGGTGGCAAAAATCGGTGAAAACATCAACATTCGCCGTGTTGCTTCCCTGGAAGGCGACGTTCTGGGTTCTTACCAGCACGGTGCGCGCATCGGTGTTCTGGTTGCGGCTAAAGGCGCTGACGAAGAGCTGGTTAAACAGCTGGCAATGCACGTTGCTGCAAGCAAGCCTGAGTTCGTTAAGCCGGAAGACGTGTCTGCTGAAGTGGTAGAGAAAGAATACCAGGTACAGCTGGATATCGCGATGCAGTCTGGTAAGCCGAAAGAAATCGCAGAGAAAATGGTTGAAGGCCGCATGAAGAAATTCACCGGCGAAGTTTCTCTGACCGGTCAGCCTTTCGTTATGGAACCGAGCAAATCTGTTGGTCAGCTGCTGAAAGAGCACAACGCCGACGTAACTGGCTTCATCCGCTTTGAAGTGGGCGAAGGCATCGAGAAAGTTGAGACTGACTTTGCAGCAGAAGTTGCTGCGATGTCCAAGCAGTCTTAATTGTCGAAAAGGAGCCGCCTGAGGGCGGCTTCTTTTTGCGTCCATCTTGTAAATTCAGCCAACCCCTATAGTGGCTGCGCTGAAAAGCGACATACAATGTCGCCGGAATTAACTCATCTCAATCGTTGACAGTCTCAGGAAAGAAACATGGCTACCAATGCAAAACCCGTCTATAAACGTATTCTGCTTAAATTGAGTGGCGAAGCTTTGCAGGGTTCGGAAGGCTTCGGTATTGATGCAAGCATACTGGATCGTATGGCTCAGGAAATCAAAGAACTGGTGGAACTGGGCATTCAGGTTGGTGTGGTGATTGGTGGCGGTAACCTGTTCCGTGGTGCTGGTCTGGCGAAAGCGGGTATGAACCGCGTTGTGGGCGACCACATGGGCATGCTGGCCACCGTGATGAACGGTCTGGCGATGCGCGATGCGCTCCACCGCGCCTATGTGAACGCCCGCCTGATGTCCGCTATTCCGCTGAATGGCGTGTGTGACAACTACAGCTGGGCAGAAGCCATTAGTCTGCTGCGTAATAACCGTGTGGTTATCCTGTCTGCGGGCACCGGCAACCCCTTCTTCACCACCGACTCTGCGGCTTGCCTGCGCGGTATCGAAATTGAAGCGGATGTGGTGCTGAAAGCCACGAAAGTCGATGGCGTATTTACTGCGGACCCGGCCAAAGATCCGTCCGCCACGATGTATGAGCAACTCACCTACGGCGAAGTGCTGGATAAAGAGCTGAAAGTGATGGATCTGGCCGCGTTCACGCTGGCTCGTGACCACAAATTGCCAATTCGTGTCTTCAATATGAACAAGCCGGGCGCGCTGCGTCGCGTCGTGATGGGCGAAAAAGAAGGGACTTTAATCACGGAATAATTCCCGTGATGGCCAATTCCGGGTAAGATTCGCCTTTACCCGGCAGGATTTATATATCCTGTGGCATGAATTAAACGAGACTATACTGAGCATACTCTGTATACACGAAATCATTCATGCTGCATCACGGCGGCAAGAGCATGAATCCCGAGGCCCGTACACTGGTACGTGACAGGGAAGAACGTTCGCAGCCAACGCAGAGGCAGCCTGAAGGATGAAGTGTATTGTGTGATTGTCTGGTCGACTGAGACTAGTTTTCAAGGATTCGTAACGTGATTAGCGATATCAGAAAAGATGCTGAAGTACGCATGGAAAAATGCGTTGAAGCGTTTAAAAACCAAATCAGCAAAATTCGCACGGGTCGTGCTTCTCCCAGCCTGCTGGATGGCATTGTCGTGGAATATTACGGCACGCCGACTCCGCTGCGTCAGCTGGCGAGCGTAACGGTAGAAGACTCCCGCACGCTGAAAATCAACGTGTTCGATCGCTCCATGAGCCCGGCGGTTGAGAAAGCGATTATGGCTTCTGACCTCGGCCTGAACCCGAGTTCTGCGGGTAGCGATATCCGTGTTCCGTTGCCGCCGCTGACTGAAGAACGTCGTAAAGACCTGACCAAAATCGTTCGTGGCGAAGCAGAGCAGGCGCGTGTTGCCGTGCGTAACGTACGCCGTGATGCGAACGACAAAGTAAAAGCGCTGCTGAAAGATAAAGAGATCAGCGAAGATGACGATCGCCGTTCTCAGGACGAAGTACAGAAACTGACTGACGCTGCCATCAAGAAAGTTGATGCGGCGCTGACGGAAAAAGAAGCGGAACTGATGCAGTTCTGATTTTCCTGTACGACTAAAACGCCGCTGGTTGGCCCTGACGGGTCTTCCGGGCGGCGTTTTGCTTTCTATCCTGTCTCAATTCTTCTGGACGTTTCATGAAGCAACTAACCATTCTGGGCTCGACCGGCTCTATTGGTTGCAGCACGCTGGATGTGGTGCGCCATAATCCTGAAAGTTTCCGTGTTGTCGCGCTGGTTGCGGGTAAAAATGTCACCCGTATGGTAGAGCAGTGCCTGGAGTTTTCGCCGCGTTATGCAGTGATGGACGATGAACAGAGCGCTCAACGGCTGAAAACTGCGCTTCTGGAACATGGAAGCCGCACTGACGTCCTGAGCGGACAACAGGCCGCCTGCGATATGGCTGCGCTGGATGAGGTCGATCAGGTGATGGCGGCTATCGTGGGCGCGGCAGGTCTGCTGCCTACGCTTGCGGCGATTCGCGCCGGTAAAACCATCCTGCTTGCCAATAAAGAGTCGCTGATTACCTGCGGGCGTCTGTTTATGGACGAGGTGAAACGCAGTAAAGCCCGGCTTTTACCGGTAGATAGCGAACATAACGCGATTTTTCAGAGTATGCCCCAACCTATTCAAAACGATCTGGGATACGCTGAGCTGGAGCAAAATGGCGTGATGTCGATTTTGCTTACCGGGTCTGGTGGCCCTTTTCGTGAAACGCCATTGTGCGATCTGGCGGCCATGACGCCCGATCAGGCATGTCGTCATCCGAACTGGTCTATGGGACGAAAAATTTCCGTCGATTCCGCCACCATGATGAATAAAGGTCTGGAATACATTGAAGCGCGTTGGTTGTTTAACGCCAGCGCAAGCCAGATGGACGTGTTGATTCACCCGCAGTCGGTTATTCACTCAATGGTGCGTTATCAGGACGGCAGCGTTCTGGCGCAACTGGGGGAGCCGGATATGCGTACGCCAATCGCGCATACGATGGCGTGGCCGAATCGCGTGAACTCTGGCGTGAAGCCGCTCGATTTTTGCAAGCTCAGTGCGTTGACGTTCTCTGCGCCGGATTATCAGCGCTATCCGTGCCTGAAACTGGCGATGGACGCGTTTGAGCAAGGTCAGGCCGCGACAACCGCGCTGAATGCGGCGAATGAAATCACCGTCGCCGCATTTCTGGCTGAAGAGATTCGCTTTACAGATATTGCTGAGCTCAATTTATCTGTGCTGGAGAAAATGGATTTGCAGGAACCGGGAAGCGTTGACGACGTTCTCAGGGTTGATGCCGTCGCGCGTGACGTCGCCAGAAAACAGGTGATGCGACTCGCAAGCTGATGATAATCCCTCTACACAGGATCGTGCTATTTGTTAGCGTTGGGCTTCAGTGATATAGTCTGCGCCACCCGATCGCAGATATTTGGCTTTATGCGGTCAGGTAAGCCGTGGTTTGACACGGCTTTTTTGTGGATGCACAAAATCATTCAGGTTGCATCATTCATAGCCAACGAAGAGGCAGCCTGAAGGATGAAGCGCAAAAGGCTTCAGTATTCCTGAGTACCGTTAAATCCTTTCAGGGACTAAAAACGCGTTATGTTGTCTGCAACTCAACCACTAAGCGAAAATTTGCCAGCACATGGCTGTCGCCATGTAGCAATCATTATGGATGGCAATGGCCGCTGGGCGAAAAAGCAAGGGAAGATTCGCGCCTTTGGGCATAAGGCCGGAGCAAAATCCGTCCGTCGGGCCGTATCTTTCGCTGCCAACAACGGTATTGATGCGTTAACGCTGTATGCCTTTAGCAGTGAGAACTGGAACCGACCAGCGCAGGAAGTGAGTGCGTTAATGGAGCTGTTCGTGTGGGCGCTGGATAGCGAAGTAAAAAGCCTGCATCGCCATAACGTTCGCCTGCGCATTATTGGCGACACCAGTCGATTTAACTCGCGTTTGCAAGACCGTATTCGCAAGTCTGAAGCGCTTACCGCCCAGAATACCGGGCTGACGCTGAATATCGCGGCGAATTATGGCGGACGTTGGGATATTGTCCAGGGAGTCAGACAACTGGCAGAACAGGTGCAGGAAGGACTGCTGCGCCCTGATCAGATTGACGAAGAGATGCTAAACCAGAAAATCTGTATGCATGAACTGGCTCCTGTAGATTTAGTAATTAGGACTGGGGGAGAGCATCGCATTAGTAACTTTTTGCTTTGGCAAATTGCCTATGCCGAACTTTACTTTACTGATGTTCTTTGGCCCGATTTCGATGAACAAGACTTTGAAGGGGCGCTGCATGCCTTTGCTAATCGAGAGCGTCGTTTCGGCGGCACCGAGCCCGGTGATGAAAAAGCCTGATGGGGGTCGCTTTTGCTGAAGTATCGCCTGATTTCTGCTTTTGTTTTAATACCCGTTGTCATCGCGGCGCTTTTTTTACTTCCGCCGGTGGGGTTCGCCATTGTCACGCTGGTCGTTTGTATGCTGGCCGCCTGGGAATGGGGACAGTTAAGCGGTTTTACCACGCGTACTCAGCGGGTCTGGCTGGCGGTGCTGTGCGGGTTATTGCTGGCGCTGATGCTGTTTTTGCTGCCTGAATATCACCGCAACATTCATCAACCGCTTGTTGAGGTTTCGCTTTGGGCGTCGTTGGGCTGGTGGGTCGTTGCATTATTACTGGTGTTATTTTATCCCGGTTCGGCGGCGATCTGGCGTAATTCAAAGACATTACGCGTAATTTTCGGGGTGTTAACCATCATTCCTTTTTTTTGGGGAATGCTGGCGCTGCGTGCCTGGCACTATGATGAGAATCATTACAGTGGCGCCATATGGCTGCTCTATGTCATGATCCTCGTCTGGGGGGCAGACTCCGGGGCATATATGTTTGGCAAACTGTTCGGCAAACATAAACTTGCGCCAAAGGTTTCTCCTGGTAAAACCTGGCAGGGCTTTATTGGCGGACTCGCGACTGCCGCCGTGATTTCATGGGGTTACGGCATGTGGGCGAATCTGGATGTTGCGCCTTCAACCTTACTGATTTGTTCTGTCATCGCGGCCCTGGCGTCAGTGCTGGGCGATCTGACTGAGAGCATGTTTAAGCGTGAAGCAGGAATTAAGGACAGTGGTCACTTGATCCCAGGGCATGGTGGTATTCTGGATCGTATTGATAGCCTGACGGCGGCAGTACCGGTCTTTGCTTGCCTGTTGTTACTGGTATTCAGGACACTCTAACGGAAGGTTTTATGCTGAGTATTCTCTGGAATCTGGCTGCATTCATCGTCGCACTGGGTGTGCTTATCACCGTGCATGAATTTGGTCATTTCTGGGTTGCCCGGCGCTGCGGTGTTCGTGTCGAGCGCTTTTCTATCGGTTTTGGGAAAGCGCTTTGGCGGCGTACCGATCGATACGGTACGGAATATGTGATCGCCATGATTCCCCTCGGCGGTTACGTCAAAATGCTGGATGAGCGCGCTGAGCCGGTTGTGCCGGAACTGCGCCACCACGCTTTCAACAATAAAACCGTGGGACAGCGGGCGGCGATTATCGCCGCAGGTCCGATTGCAAATTTTCTTTTCGCTATTTTTGCCTACTGGCTGGTTTTTATCATCGGCGTCCCTGGCGTTCGTCCGGTAGTTGGTGAAATAACACCCAACTCGATTGCCGCCCAGGCGCAAATTCTTCCTGGTACGGAACTTAAAGCCATTGATGGCATCGAAACCCCTGATTGGGATGCGGTGCGCTTACAGCTGGTGTCCAAAATCGGCGATGAGCGTACGACAATCAGCGTGGCGCCGTTCGGCAGTAATCAGCGCCAGGATAAAACGTTAGATTTGCGCCACTGGGCATTTGAGCCAGACAAAGAAGATCCTGTATCTTCTTTAGGGATTCGGCCGCGTGGTCCACAGATCGAACCGGTGCTGTCAGAAGTGCAAGCGAACTCCGCTGCAAGTAAGGCGGGTTTGCAAGCAGGCGACAGGATCGTTAAAGTCGATGGTCAGTCGTTAACGCAATGGATGACGTTTGTGACGCTTGTGCGCAACAATCCAGATAAGCCGTTAGCGCTGGAAATTGAAAGGCAGGGGAGTTCCTTGTCTTTGACGTTAATCCCGGATACAAAGCCGGTTAACGGAAAGGCAGAAGGTTTTGCGGGTGTTGTGCCTAAAATTATTCCTCTGCCGGATGAGTACAAGACTGTACGCCAGTATGGGCCATTCAGCGCCATCCTCGAAGCCACGGACAAGACGTGGCAGTTGATGAAGCTGACGGTCAGTATGCTGGGAAAATTGATAACCGGTGATGTGAAACTGAACAACCTCAGTGGGCCGATTTCTATCGCTCAGGGGGCTGGGATGTCAGCGGAATTTGGGGGCATTTATTACCTGATGTTTCTTGCGCTTATCAGCGTGAACTTAGGGATAATCAACCTGTTTCCGCTGCCCGTTCTTGACGGGGGGCATCTGCTGTTCCTGGCGATTGAAAAGCTGAAGGGCGGGCCGGTATCCGAGCGGGTTCAAGACTTTAGTTACCGCATTGGCGCGATTTTGCTGGTGTTGTTAATGGGGCTTGCACTTTTCAATGATTTCTCTCGGTTGTAAGAGAGTTAGTTAGGAAGAACGCATAATAACGATGGCGATGAAAAAGTTGCTCATAGCGTCGCTGCTGTTTAGCAGCGCCACCGTATACGGTGCTGAAGGGTTCGTGGTGAAGGACATTCATTTCGAAGGCCTACAGCGAGTCGCCGTTGGTGCGGCCCTCCTCAGTATGCCGGTGCGCACAGGCGACACGGTTAATGATGAAGATATCAGTAATACCATTCGTGCTCTGTTCGCCACTGGCAACTTCGAGGATGTCCGCGTCCTGCGCGATGGTGATACGCTTCTGGTTCAGGTAAAAGAACGTCCGACGATTGCCAGCATCACTTTCTCCGGTAACAAATCGGTGAAAGATGACATGCTGAAGCAGAACCTTGAGGCGTCTGGCGTGCGTGTTGGCGAATCACTGGATCGCACCACGCTCTCTGATATCGAAAAAGGACTGGAAGACTTCTACTACAGCGTTGGTAAATACAGCGCCAGCGTAAAAGCGGTCGTCACGCCGTTGCCGCGTAACCGTGTGGACCTCAAACTGGTGTTCCAGGAGGGTGTATCGGCGAAGATCCAACAGATCAATATCGTCGGCAACCATGCCTTCAGCACTGACGAACTCATTTCTCACTTCCAACTGCGCGACGAAGTGCCGTGGTGGAACGTCGTGGGCGATCGTAAATACCAGAAACAGAAACTGGCTGGCGACCTTGAGACGCTGCGCAGCTACTATCTGGATCGCGGTTATGCCCGTTTCAACATCGATTCGACGCAGGTCAGCCTGACGCCGGATAAGAAAGGCATCTACATCACCGTTAATATCACCGAAGGCGATCAGTACAAGCTTTCCGGTGTGCAGGTGAGCGGTAACCTGGCTGGACACTCCGCCGAGATTGAGAACCTGACGAAGATCGAACCAGGTGAACTCTATAACGGCACCAAAGTGACCAAAATGGAAGACGACATCAAGAAACTTCTTGGTCGTTATGGCTATGCCTACCCGCGCGTGCAGTCGCAGCCTGAAATCAACGATGCCGACAAAACCGTTAAATTACGTGTGAACGTTGATGCGGGTAACCGTTTCTACGTGCGTAAGATCCGTTTTGAAGGCAACGACACCTCGAAAGATTCCGTCCTGCGCCGCGAAATGCGCCAGATGGAAGGGGCATGGTTAGGCAGCGATCTGGTCGATCAGGGTAAAGAGCGTCTGAACCGTCTGGGTTACTTTGAAACCGTCGATACCGACACGCAGCGCGTTCCGGGCAGCCCGGACCAGGTTGACGTCGTCTATAAAGTGAAAGAGCGTAACACCGGTAGCTTTAACTTCGGTATTGGTTACGGCACAGAAAGCGGCGTGAGCTTCCAGGCGGGCGTTCAGCAGGATAACTGGTTAGGTACGGGTTATTCCGTGGGTATTAACGGGACCAAAAACGACTACCAGACCTATACTGAACTGTCTGTCACTAACCCATACTTCACCGTTGATGGCGTCAGCCTCGGCGGCCGTATCTTCTATAATGACTTCCAGGCAGATGATGCGGATCTGTCCGACTATACCAACAAAAGTTATGGTACAGACGTTACGCTGGGCTTCCCGATTAACGAGTACAACACGCTGCGTGCAGGTTTAGGTTATGTACATAACTCCTTGTCCAACATGCAGCCGCAGGTTGCCATGTGGCGTTACCTGAACTCGATGGGTGAATATCCGTCCAATACGAATGACCGCAACTCATTCAGTGCTAACGACTTCACCTTCAACTACGGTTGGACTTATAACAAGCTGGACCGTGGCTTCTTCCCGACGGAAGGTACGCGTGTCAACCTGAATGGTAAAGTGACCATCCCGGGCTCTGATAACGAATACTACAAAGCGACGCTGGATACCGCGACCTATGTGCCGATCGATGACGATCACAAATGGGTGGTTCTGGGTCGTACTCGTTGGGGTTATGGTGACGGTATTGGCGGCAAAGAGATGCCGTTCTATGAGAACTTCTATGCCGGTGGCTCAAGCACCGTGCGTGGCTTCCAGTCCAATACTATCGGTCCAAAAGCGGTGTACTACCCGGCGAGCAGCCGTCATGACGGCGATGACGACTACGATAACGATTGTAAGAGCACTGAAACTGCGCCGTGTAAGTCTGATGACGCAGTAGGCGGTAACGCTATGGCTGTCGCCAGCCTCGAATTCATCACCCCGACGCCGTTTATTAGCGACAAGTACGCTAATTCGGTTCGTACTTCCTTCTTCTGGGACGTAGGTACTGTCTGGGATACGAACTGGGATTCGAACGCGTATGCCGGTTACCCGGACTACAGCGATCCGAGTAATATCCGTATGTCTGCTGGTATCGCATTACAATGGATGTCCCCATTGGGGCCGTTGGTCTTCTCCTACGCCCAGCCGTTCAAAAAGTACGATGGAGACAAATCGGAACAGTTCCAGTTTAACATTGGTAAGACCTGGTAATTGTTCTGTGCAAAGGAATGTAATGGTAGTGTAGCGATGACTTTTGGCGATCTCGTCTGAGATCGCCTGGCCACGCAAAGAACTGTGCCTGCGGGCACAAATGGGATGGTAAGGAGTTTATTGTGAAAAAGTGGTTATTAGCTGCAGGTCTCGGTTTAGCGATGGTAACGTCCGCACAGGCTGCTGACAAAATTGCGATCGTTAATATGGGTAGCCTGTTCCAACAGGTCGCACAGAAGACGGGTGTTTCTAACACGCTGGAAAACGAGTTCAAAGGCCGTGCCAGCGAATTGCAGCGTATGGAAACCGATCTGCAATCTAAAATGCAGCGTTTGCAGTCCATGAAAGCAGGTAGCGAACGTACTAAACTGGAAAAAGACGTGATGGCTCAACGCCAGACTTTCTCTCAGAAAGCCCAGGCTTTTGAACAGGATCGCGCGCGTCGTTCCAACGAAGAGCGTGGCAAACTGGTTACCCGTATCCAGACTGCTGTGAAATCCGTTGCTAACAGCCAGAGCATCGATCTGGTCGTTGATGCCAACACCGTTGCTTATAACAGCAGCGACGTGAAAGACATCACTGCTGACGTACTGAAACAGGTTAAATAAGTAATGCCTTCAATTCGACTGGCTGATTTAGCAGAGCAGTTGGATGCAGAATTACACGGTGATGGCGATATCGTCATCACCGGCGTTGCGTCCATGCAATCTGCGCAAACAGGCCACATCACGTTCATGGTGAATCCTAAATACCGTGAACACTTAGGCGTATGCCAGGCTTCTGCCGTTGTCATGACGCAGGACGATCTTCCTTTTGCTAAGAGTGCTGCGCTGGTAGTGAAGAACCCCTACCTGACGTATGCGCGAATGGCGCAAATTTTAGATACCACGCCGCAGCCTGCGCAGAATATTGCACCGAGTGCAGCGATCGATGCGACAGCGACGCTGGGTAACAATGTTTCAGTTGGCGCGAATGCGGTAATTGAGTCTGGCGTAGAACTGGGCGATAACGTGATTATCGGCGCAGGTTGCTTCGTCGGGAAAAACACAAAAATCGGTGCAGGTTCGCGTCTGTGGGCGAATGTAACGATTTACCACGACATTCAGATCGGTGAGAATTGCCTGATCCAGTCGAGCACTGTCGTCGGCGCAGACGGTTTTGGTTACGCTAACGATCGGGGTAACTGGGTGAAGATCCCGCAGCTTGGTCGCGTCATTATTGGCGATCGTGTTGAGATCGGCGCCTGTACGACGATTGACCGTGGCGCGCTGGATGACACAGTGATCGGCAACGGCGTTATCATTGATAACCAGTGCCAGATTGCACATAACGTTGTGATTGGCGACAATACGGCGGTTGCCGGTGGCGTCATTATGGCGGGCAGCCTGAAGATTGGCCGTTACTGCATGATTGGCGGGGCCAGCGTGATTAACGGGCATATGGAAATATGCGATAAAGTCACGGTGACGGGTATGGGGATGGTCATGCGTCCTATCACTGAGCCTGGCGTCTATTCTTCAGGCATTCCGTTGCAGCCTAACAAAGTATGGCGTAAAACCGCTGCACTGGTGATGAACATTGATGATATGAGCAAGCGTCTCAAAGCGATTGAGCGCAAGGTTAATCAACAAGACTAGCGTTCCACCTGTAGTGCCATCCTTTTACGGCCTGTCACATTCATATGATTGCGGCAGGCCGTGTTATTATTGCCTTTTAGTATATTTGGACAGGAAGAGTATTTTGACTACTAACACTCATACTCTGCATATTGAAGAGATTTTAGAACTTCTGCCGCACCGTTTTCCGTTTTTGCTGGTTGACCGTGTGCTGGACTTTGAAGAAGGTCGTTTTCTGCGCGCAGTGAAGAATGTCTCCGTAAATGAGCCTTTCTTCCAGGGCCATTTCCCGGGTAAACCGATTTTTCCGGGTGTGCTGATTCTGGAAGCGATGGCGCAGGCAACAGGGATTCTGGCGTTTAAAAGCGTTGGAAAACTGGAGCCGGGTGAACTGTATTACTTCGCGGGTATTGACGAAGCGCGCTTTAAGCGTCCTGTCGTGCCTGGCGATCAGATGATCATGGAAGTGACTTTCGAGAAAACGCGCCGTGGCCTGACCCGCTTTAAAGGGGTTGCTCTGGTCGATGGCAAAGTTGTGTGCGAAGCAACCATGATGTGTGCTCGTAGCCGGGAGGCCTGATACGTGATTGATAAATCCGCCTTTATTCATCCAACTGCCATTGTGGAAGATGGCGCCTGTATTAGCGCTAATGTTCATATTGGTCCTTTTTGTATTGTTGGACCCCATGTCGAAATTGGTGAGGGTACCGTACTGAAGTCTCACGTTGTCGTGAATGGCCATACAAAAATTGGTCGCGATAACGAGATTTATCAGTTCGCCTCCATCGGTGAAGTAAACCAGGATCTGAAATATGCTGGCGAACCGACCCGTGTGGAAATTGGCGATCGTAACCGCATTCGCGAAAGCGTCACCATTCATCGTGGCACAGTGCAGGGTGGTGGGTTGACGAAGGTGGGCAGCGATAACTTACTGATGATCAATGCCCATGTGGCGCACGATTGTACAGTAGGCAACCGCTGTATTCTGGCCAATAACGCTACGCTTGCGGGCCACGTTTCGTTGGATGATTTTGTCATCATCGGCGGCATGACCGCAGTGCACCAGTTCTGCACCATTGGCGCGCATGTGATGGTTGGCGGCTGTTCTGGCGTTGCTCAGGACGTTCCGCCGTACGTTATTGCTCAGGGCAATCACGCGACGCCGTTTGGCGTCAACATCGAAGGGCTGAAGCGTCGCGGTTTCACCCGCGAAGCGATCACCGCGATCCGCAACGCTTACAAAGCGTTGTACCGCAGCGGCAAAACGCTGGATGAAGCTAAACCGGAAATTGCCGAACTGGCGAAGCAGTACCCGGAAGTGCAACTCTTTAGCGATTTCTTTGCCCGCTCAACGCGCGGTCTGATTCGTTAATGGCGGAACAGCGTCCCTTAACGATAGCCCTGGTCGCCGGAGAAACCTCCGGCGATATTCTTGGTGCAGGCTTAATTCGCGCGCTGAAGACGCGTGTGCCCAACGCGCGTTTCGTCGGCGTGGCGGGGCCGCGTATGCAGGCTGAGGGCTGCGAAGCCTGGTATGAGATGGAAGAGCTGGCGGTAATGGGCATTGTTGAAGTGCTTGGTCGTCTGCGTCGCTTATTGCATATTCGTGCCGATTTGACCCGCCGCTTTACTGAGCTTCAGCCGGATGTTTTTGTCGGCATTGATGCGCCGGACTTCAATATTACCCTTGAAGGCAACCTGAAAAAGCAGGGTATAAAAACCATCCATTATGTCAGTCCGTCCGTCTGGGCGTGGCGACAGAAACGCGTTTTCAAAATAGGCAGATCCACCAATATGGTGCTGGCTTTTCTGCCTTTCGAAAAAGCGTTTTACGACAAGTTTAACGTGCCATGCCGTTTTATCGGGCATACGATGGCGGACGCTATGCCGCTGGATCCGGATAAAAACGCCGCGCGTAATGTGCTGGGAATCTCGCATGATGCACACTGCCTGGCGCTACTGCCCGGTAGCCGTGGCGCGGAAGTGGAGATGCTCAGCGCGGACTTCCTGAAAACCGCGCAGCTGCTGCGTCAGACCTATCCTGACCTTGAAGTTGTCGTACCGCTGGTGAACGCCAAACGCCGCGAGCAGTTCGAGCGCATTAAAGCTGAGGTTGCGCCGGAGCTTTCCGTGCATCTGCTCGACGGAATGGGGCGTGAAGCGATGGTGGCCAGCGACGCCGCATTGCTGGCGTCTGGTACGGCGGCGCTGGAGTGTATGCTGGCGAAATGCCCGATGGTGGTGGGGTATCGGATGAAACCCTTTACCTTCTGGCTGGCGAAGCGCCTGGTAAAGACCGATTATGTTTCGCTGCCTAATCTGCTGGCGGGAAGAGAATTAGTCAAAGAGCTGTTGCAGGACGAGTGTGAGCCGTATGCGCTTGCAGAAGCCTTGCTGCCGCTGCTGGCGAATGGCAAAACCAGCCATGCGATGCATGATACCTTCCGCGAGTTGCACCAGCAAATCCGTTGCAATGCCGATGAGCAAGCGGCGGACGCTGTCCTGGAGTTAGCACAATGATCGAATTTGTTTATCCGCATACGCAGTTGGTCGCGGGTGTGGATGAAGTTGGACGCGGCCCGCTGGTCGGCGCGGTGGTGACGGCCGCTGTGATCCTCGATCCGGCTCGCCCAATCGTGGGTCTCAATGATTCCAAGAAGCTCTCAGAAAAGCGCCGTCTGGCGCTGTATGATGAAATCAAAGAAAAAGCGTTAAGCTGGAGTCTGGGACGCGCGGAACCTCATGAAATTGATGAACTAAATATTTTGCACGCCACGATGCTGGCGATGCAGCGCGCCGTTGCCGGTTTGAATATTGCGCCGGAATATGTGCTGATTGACGGCAACCGCTGTCCGGCACTGCCCGTGCCCTCTATGGCGGTGGTGAAAGGCGACAGCCGTGTGGCGGAGATCAGCGCGGCATCTATTATTGCGAAAGTGACGCGCGATGCCGAAATGGCGGCGCTGGACGGTATTTTCCCACAGTATGGTTTTGCCCAGCACAAAGGGTATCCGACCGCTTTTCATCTGGCGGCGCTTGCTGAACATGGTGCGACGGAGCATCATCGACGTAGTTTTGCTCCTGTCAAACGCGCCCTGGGACTTGCGTCCTGATTCTTGTGTCGAGATTAAGTAAACGGGAATCTGAAGATGTCTGAACCACGTTTCGTCCACCTGCGGGTGCACAGCGACTACTCCATGATCGATGGGCTGGCGAAAACCGGGCCGCTGGTAAAAAAGGCGGCCGCGTTAGGCATGCCTGCGCTGGCGATCACCGATTTTACTAACCTTTGCGGTCTGGTGAAGTTCTACGGAACGGGCCACGGCGCAGGGATTAAGCCCATTGTCGGCGCTGATTTCCATGTTCGCGGCACTCCGCTGGGAGATGAACTCTGCCAGTTGACCGTGCTGGCGGCAAATAATACGGGCTATCAGAATCTTACTCTGTTGATCTCAAAAGCCTATCAGCGTGGCTACGGCGCAGAAGGGCCGGTGATCGACAGGGAATGGCTGACTGAATTAAAAGACGGTCTGATTTTGCTTTCCGGTGGCCGGATGGGCGATGTGGGCCGCAGTTTGTTGCGCGGCAACAGTGCGCTAGTGGACGAATGCGTCGCCTTCTATGAAGAACATTTCTCCGACCGCTACTATCTGGAGCTGATCCGCACGGGTCGGCAGGATGAGGAAACGTATCTGCATGCGGCGGTTGAACTGGCGGAAACGCGTGGCTTGCCGGTTGTCGCAACGAATGATGTCCGCTTTATTAACAGCGAGGACTTTGACGCGCACGAAATCCGCGTGGCTATTCACGATGGTTTTACGCTCGATGATCCTAAACGCCCGCGTAACTATTCGCCACAGCAATATATGCGTAGCGAAGACGAGATGTGCGAACTGTTCTCCGACATCCCGGAAGCGCTGGAAAACAGCGTTGAGATTGCCAAACGCTGTAACGTGACCGTCCGTCTGGGCGAATACTTCCTGCCGCAGTTTCCGACGGGCGACATGACCACCGAAGACTTCCTGGTCAAGAAATCGAAAGAGGGTCTGGAAGAACGTCTCGAATTCCTGTTCCCTGACGAAGCGGTGCGTAAAGAGAAGCGTCCCCCCTATGACGAACGTCTGGACATTGAACTTCAGGTTATTAACCAGATGGGGTTCCCAGGCTACTTCCTCATCGTGATGGAGTTTATCCAGTGGTCGAAAGATAACGGCGTACCGGTAGGGCCGGGGCGCGGTTCCGGTGCGGGGTCGCTGGTGGCCTATGCGCTGAAAATTACCGACCTTGATCCGCTGGAATTCGACCTGCTGTTCGAACGTTTCCTTAACCCGGAACGTGTCTCCATGCCTGACTTCGACGTTGACTTCTGTATGGAGAAACGCGACCAGGTTATCGAACACGTCGCGGACATGTACGGTCGCGATGCGGTATCTCAGATTATTACCTTCGGTACGATGGCGGCGAAAGCGGTTATCCGCGACGTGGGGCGCGTGCTGGGGCACCCATATGGTTTCGTGGATCGTATCTCGAAGCTGGTGCCGCCTGACCCGGGCATGACGCTGGCGAAAGCGTTTGAGGCGGAACCGCAACTGCCGGAAATTTACGAGGCGGATGAGGAAGTTAAAGCGCTGATCGATATGGCGCGCAAGCTGGAAGGCGTCACGCGTAACGCCGGTAAGCACGCCGGTGGCGTGGTTATCGCGCCGACCAAAATCACCGATTTTGCGCCGCTGTACTGTGATGAGGCTGGTCAGCACCCGGTAACGCAGTTTGATAAAAACGACGTGGAATACGCCGGGCTGGTCAAATTCGACTTCCTGGGGCTGCGCACGCTCACCATCATTAACTGGGCGCTGGAGATGATCAACGCCCGCCGCGAGAAGAATGGCGAACCGCCGTTGGATATCGCGGCGATCCCGCTGGATGACAAGAAAAGTTTCGACATGCTGCAACGCTCGGAAACCACGGCGGTCTTCCAGCTTGAATCCCGCGGCATGAAAGATCTGATTAAGCGTCTGCAACCTGACTGCTTCGAAGATATGATCGCGCTGGTGGCGTTGTTCCGCCCCGGCCCGTTGCAGTCGGGCATGGTGGATAACTTCATCGACCGTAAGCATGGCCGTGAAGAGATTTCCTATCCAGACGTGCAATGGCAGCATGAAAGCCTGAAACCCGTACTGGAGCCGACCTACGGCATCATCCTGTACCAGGAACAGGTTATGCAGATTGCCCAGGTGCTTTCCGGTTACACCCTTGGCGGCGCGGATATGCTGCGTCGTGCGATGGGTAAGAAAAAGCCGGAAGAGATGGCGAAACAACGTTCCGTCTTTGAAGAGGGCGCCAGAAAGAACGGCATCGACGGCGAGCTGGCGATAAAAATCTTCGACCTGGTGGAAAAGTTCGCCGGGTACGGGTTTAACAAATCGCACTCCGCCGCCTATGCGCTGGTGTCTTACCAGACGCTGTGGCTGAAAGCGCACTACCCGGCAGAGTTTATGGCGGCGGTAATGACCGCCGATATGGACAACACCGAAAAAGTGGTCGGTCTGGTGGATGAATGCTGGCGCATGGGACTTAAAATCCTGCCGCCGGATATCAACTCAGGACTGTATCACTTCCACGTTAACGACGACGGCGAAATTGTTTACGGCATCGGCGCGATCAAAGGCGTGGGTGAAGGCCCGATTGAAGCTATCATCGAGGCGCGCAATAAAGACGGTTACTTCCGCGAGCTGTTTGATTTATGTGCCCGCACGGACACGAAAAAGCTCAACCGCCGGGTACTGGAAAAACTGATTATGTCCGGGGCGTTTGACCGCCTTGGGCCGCACCGCGCCGCGCTGATGAACTCGCTGGGCGACGCGCTGAAAGCCGCCGATCAGCATGCCAAAGCGGAAGCGATCGGACAGGCGGATATGTTTGGCGTACTGGCGGAAGAGCCGGAACAAATTGAACAATCCTATGCCAGCTGCCAGCCGTGGCCGGAACAGGTGGTGCTGGACGGGGAACGTGAAACGTTGGGGCTTTACCTGACGGGACACCCTATCAATCAGTATTTAAAAGAAATTGAGCGCTATGTCGGAGGCTACCGGCTGAAAGACATGCATCCGACAGAACGTGGTAAAGTCACCACGGCTGCGGGGCTCGTGATTGCTGCAAGGGTTATGGTCACCAAGCGCGGCAATCGTATCGGCATCTGTACGCTGGATGACCGCTCTGGACGTCTGGAAGTTATGCTGTTTACCGACGCTCTGGATAAATATCAGCAATTGCTGGAAAAAGACCGCATACTTATCGTCAGCGGACAGGTCAGCTTTGATGACTTCAGCGGCGGGCTTAAAATGATGGCCCGTGAAGTCATGGATATTGACGAAGCCCGGGAAAAATATGCTCGCGGGCTTGCTATCTCGCTGACGGACAGGCAAATTGATGACCAGCTTTTAAACCGACTCCGTCAGTCTCTGGAACCCCACCGCTCGGGGACAATTCCAGTACATCTCTACTATCAGAGGGCGGATGCACGCGCGCGGTTGCGTTTTGGCGCGACGTGGCGTGTCTCTCCGAGCGATCGTTTGCTAAACGATCTCCGTGGCCTCATTGGTTCGGAGCAGGTGGAACTGGAGTTTGACTAATACAGGAATACTATGAGTCTGAATTTCCTTGATTTTGAACAGCCGATTGCAGAGCTGGAAGCGAAAATCGATTCTCTGACAGCGGTAAGCCGCCAGGACGAGAAACTGGATATTAATATCGATGAAGAAGTGCATCGTCTGCGTGAAAAAAGCGTAGAACTGACGCGCAAAATCTTTGCCGATCTTGGCGCATGGCAGGTTGCTCAACTGGCGCGCCATCCGCAACGTCCATACACCCTGGATTATGTTCGCCTGGCGTTTGATGAATTTGACGAACTGGCGGGCGATCGCGCCTATGCGGATGATAAAGCTATCGTCGGCGGCATCGCGCGTCTGGATGGTCGTCCAGTGATGATTATTGGTCATCAGAAAGGCCGTGAAACGAAAGAGAAAATCCGTCGTAACTTCGGCATGCCGGCACCTGAAGGGTATCGCAAAGCGCTGCGTCTGATGGAAATGGCTGAGCGTTTCAACATGCCGATCATTACCTTTATCGACACCCCTGGCGCTTACCCTGGCGTGGGCGCGGAAGAACGCGGTCAGTCTGAAGCGATCGCACGTAACCTGCGTGAAATGTCACGCCTGAGCGTACCGGTGATTTGTACCGTTATCGGCGAAGGGGGTTCCGGCGGCGCGCTGGCGATTGGCGTGGGCGATAAAGTGAATATGTTGCAGTACAGCACCTATTCCGTTATCTCCCCGGAAGGCTGTGCGTCCATTCTGTGGAAAAGCGCGGACAAAGCGCCGCTGGCCGCAGAAGCGATGGGTATTATCGCGCCGCGCCTGAAAGAGCTGAAGCTGATTGATTCCATCATTCAGGAACCGCTGGGTGGCGCGCACCGTAACCCGGAAGCGATGGCGGCTTCTCTGAAAGCGCAACTGCTGGCCGACCTGGCCGATCTCGATGTGTTGAGCAAAGACGATTTGAAAAACCGTCGTTATCAGCGCCTGATGAGCTACGGCTACGCGTAAACATCATCAATGCCCGATGGCGCTTGCGCTTATCGGACATGGAGTAAAAAGGGTCACATTTTGTGGCCCTTTTTTTTACCTGCGGTTTGACCAGGCTATGATTAGCTAAGGTTTTTCCAGGAGGAACGCATGAATATCATTGCCATCATGGGGCCGCATGGCGTTTTTTATAAAGACGAACCCATCAAGGAACTTGAGCTTGCCCTACAGTCGCAGGGGTTTCAGATTATCTGGCCGCAAAATAGCGTCGACCTGCTGAAATTCATTGAACACAATCCGCGAATCTGTGGCGTCATTTTTGACTGGGATGAGTACAGCCTCGATTTGTGTAGCGATATCAACCAGCTAAATGAATACCTGCCGTTGTATGCGTTTATCAATACGCATTCGACGATGGATGTCAGCGTGCATGATATGCGTATGGCACTGTGGTTTTTTGAATACGCGCTCGGCCAGTCAGAAGATATTGCGACGCGCATCCGCCAGTATACGAATGAATACCTTGATAACATCACGCCGCCGTTCACCCGGGCGCTGTTTACCTATGTGAAAGAGGGAAAATACACCTTTTGCACGCCGGGGCATATGGCGGGAACCGCTTACCAGAAAAGCCCGATTGGCTGTCTGTTTTATGACTTCTTCGGGGGGAATACGCTAAAAGCGGATGTGTCTATTTCCGTGACCGAACTGGGGTCGCTGCTGGACCATACCGGGCCGCACCTGGAGGCGGAAGAGTATATTGCCCGCACCTTCGGCGCCGAGCAGAGTTATATGGTGACCAACGGCACCTCCACATCGAACAAAATTGTCGGCATGTACGCGGCGCCGTCGGGCAGCACGCTGCTGATTGACCGTAACTGCCATAAATCTCTCGCGCACCTGTTGATGATGAGCGATGTGGTGCCCATCTGGCTGAAACCCACGCGCAACGCACTCGGTATTCTGGGGGGCATTCCTAAGCGTGAATTTACGCGTGAGAGTATTGAACATAAGGTTTCGGAGACGGCGCAGGCGCAGTGGCCGGTACATGCGGTTATCACCAACTCGACCTATGACGGCCTGCTGTACAACACCAACTGGATTAAACAAACGCTGGATGTCCCTTCGATCCATTTCGACTCGGCCTGGGTGCCCTATACCCATTTTCACCCGATTTATCAGGGGAAAAGCGGGATGAGCGGCGAGCGGGTGCCGGGAAAAGTCATCTTCGAAACGCAGTCGACGCATAAAATGCTGGCGGCGCTGTCTCAGGCATCGCTTATTCACATTAAAGGGGATTACGATGAAGATACCTTTAATGAAGCGTTTATGATGCACACCTCAACATCGCCAAGCTACCCCATTGTGGCGTCGATTGAGACGGCTGCGGCAATGCTGCGTGGCAATCCGGGTAAACGATTGATCAATCGCTCCGTGGAGCGGGCGCTTCATTTTCGCAAAGAGGTACAGCGGCTGCGCGAAGAGTCAGAAGGCTGGTTCTTTGATATCTGGCAACCGGAAGAGGTGGATGAAGCGGAATGCTGGCCCGTTGCGCCCGGCGAGGAGTGGCACGGTTTTACCGATGCGGATGCCGACCATATGTTTCTCGATCCGGTGAAAGTCACCATTTTGACGCCCGGTATGGATGAGCAGGGCAACATGAGCGAGGAGGGGATTCCCGCCGCGCTGGTGGCGAAGTTCCTTGATGAGCGCGGCGTGGTGGTAGAAAAAACCGGGCCTTATAACCTGCTGTTCCTGTTCAGTATTGGTATTGATAAAACCCGGGCGATGGGGTTGCTGCGCGGCCTGACGGAGTTTAAACGCGCTTACGATCTTAATCTGCGCGTTAAAAATATGCTGCCGGATCTGTACGCCGAAGATCCAGATTTTTATCGTAATATGCGGATTCAGGATCTGGCGCAGGGTATCCATAAACTGATCCGCCAGCACGATCTTTCCGGGTTGATGCTACGGGCGTTCGACACATTGCCCGAAATGAAAATGACGCCGCATCAGGCCTGGCAGAGGCAGATAAAAGGCGAAGTGGAGACCATCGCGATTGATCAACTGGTGGGGCGTATTTCCGCCAGTATGGTGCTGCCGTATCCGCCTGGCGTGCCGTTGCTGATGCCGGGGGAGATGATCACCGAAGCGAGCCGTGCGGTACTCGATTTTCTGCTGATGCTGTGTTCCATCGGCCACCATTACCCTGGCTTTGAGACCGATATTCATGGCGCAAAACAGGATGAGGATGGCGTTTACCGAGTGAGAGTCTTAAAAACGGCATGATGGCTTGCCCTCGCGACGGCAAGGCGGGTAACGTGCTGATAACACATTAAGGAGACGCTATGCTGGGATTAAAACAGGTTCACCATATTGCGATTATTGCGACGAATTATGCGGCGAGCAAAACGTTTTATTGTGACGTACTGGGCTTCACGCTGTTGAGTGAAGCGTACCGGGAAGAACGTGATTCCTGGAAAGGCGACCTGGCGTTAAACGGGCAATATGTGATTGAGCTTTTTTCTTTTCCCTTCCCGCCTGCGCGACCGAGCCGACCGGAGGCCTGCGGTCTGCGGCATCTGGCGTTCAGCGTGGAAGACGTAGACAAAGCGGTAGCGCATCTGGAGGCGAACAACGTTAAATGCGAGCCGGTTCGCGTTGACCCGTTTACGAATAAACGTTTTACCTTTTTCAACGATCCAGACGGACTGCCGCTCGAACTGTATGAGCAGTAAAGCTTGTCATCACGGTTTCTGCCCGGTAACGTGCCGGGCAGTGCCACAGTTAAGCAATGATCATGACAACACTCACCCTGAACGCCTCACTCCTGCCATACCGCCAGATTCTGGTGGCCTTTAGCGGCGGGCTGGATTCTACCGTACTGCTGCATCAACTGGTGCAATGGCGAGAACAGCAGCCTGATGTCACGCTGCGCGCCATCCATATTCATCATGGGTTAAGCTCTCATGCCGATAGCTGGGTGACGCATTGCGAGGCTGTGTGCCAGCAGTGGCAGGTGCCGCTGGTTGTCCGACGAGTGCAGCTTCAGGATGAGGGGCTGGGGATTGAGGCTCAGGCGCGCCAGGCGCGATACGCAGCCTTTGCGCAGGCGCTGCATCCCGGTGAAGTCCTGGTCACGGCCCAGCATCTTGACGATCAATGTGAAACGTTTCTGCTGGCGTTGAAGCGCGGCAGCGGCCCGGCGGGATTGTCCGCTATGGGGGAACGCTCGTCGTTTGCCGGAACGCAGCTGATCCGCCCGTTACTTGGGGAAACCCGTGCGGCGCTGGAGCAGTGGGCAAAACGCTATGCGCTGCGCTGGATTGAGGATGAAAGCAATCAGGATGATGCCTACGATCGTAATTTCCTGCGCCTTAGGGTGCTGCCGCTGCTGCAACAACGCTGGCCGCATTTTGCTGAAGCGACAGCCCGCAGCGCCGCGCTTTGCGCAGAACAGGAGCGCCTGCTGGATGAGCTTCTGGCAGAGGATTTAGCGGGCTGTATCACCGCTGATGGAGCATTGCAGTTAGCGCCGTTAATGGCGATGAGCGGCCCGCGACGTGCTGCGCTATTGCGCCGTTGGCTGGCCGCGAAGCATGCGCCGATGCCTTCCCGCGACGGGCTGGAACGTATCTGGCAGGAGGTGGCGCTGGCGCGTGAGGACGCCGCTCCCTGTTTGCGCTTTGGCGAGTACGACATTCGCCGTTATCAGTCACAGCTATGGTGGATAAAATCCGTTACCGGCCAAAGCGCGACGGTGATCCCGTGGTCATCGTGGCAAACACCGTTATCGCTGCCCGTTGGACTTGGGACGGTGCGGCTTGTTCCAGGAGGCGACCTGCGCATGCCGCGTGCCGACGAGCCAGTTAGCATACGCTTTAAGGCATCTGGGTTACTGCATATTATCGGGCGCAATGGCGGGCGTAAGCTAAAGAAAATCTGGCAGGAGCTGGGCGTACCGCCCTGGCGGCGGGATACCACGCCGCTGCTGTTTTATGGCGAGACGTTGATTGCTGCCGCAGGTATTTTTGTTACCTGTGATGGTCTGGCGGAGGAGGGAGCAGGCGTCAGGCTGGAATGGAAGGAAGAGACGTCGTCATCGCGTAATGCCTGATGGCGCTGCGCTTATCAGGCCTACGTATCGCATGGAAAGTAGGCCGGATAAGGTGCTTGCACCGCCATCCGGCAACAAAAGAATCAGGATTCGCTGACGATTACAGTACCGATTTGTGGATGACTGAAGCTGGTAATTTTGTCCAGACGCAGCTCGCGTGTTTCACCGGCGACATCCGCGATCAGATATTCCACGTTTTTGCGCGACACCAGATCGTTGGCTTTTGCCTGTAAAACTTCTCCATCCTTAAGTTCCAGCGTCAGTAACAGATGATGCTGGCAGGCGAGCTCAAGATTGTCGTAATCATCGCAGTTGATGGGTTGATACGTTTCATTCATTGACATAATCGCTCACCAGTAAGTTCGCGGCAGCATATGCCGCCTTTTCCCTGACCGACTCTGAAAGGGCATCGTCTGTTGCCACTTCATTAAGCACTTTCAATACACAACCCAGCGCATCCGGGACATACCCTAAGTCTCCGCTGGCGATTTCCGCATACCGCTTGCGTATTAACTCACAATATTTTTCCACATGCCCTCCTGTCAGCACTCTGACTTAACCGTGGATGCAAGTCTAAGCCTACGAAGATAAACTCTGTTTAGCAAGGTGACTATAACATACCCATCCAGGCAATATCAGCAGGTTGACGGCGCAGGTATACGACATCCGTTAACAGCCTTTTGACGCAGATTTCGCTACAATGTGTCCCTGATTCGAAAGGAGTTCTCTCATGGCGCTTAAAGCGACGATTTATAAAGCCGTAGTCAATGTGGCGGATCTTGACCGCAACCAGTTTCTTGACGCGGCATTGACGCTGGCGCGTCACCCTTCTGAAACGCAGGAGCGCATGATGCTGCGCCTGCTGGCCTGGATTAAATATGCCGATGAGCGCCTACAGTTCACGCGTGGTCTGAGCGCAGAAGATGAGCCTGAGGCATGGCTGCGTAACGACCATCTGGGGATTGATTTATGGGTTGAGCTGGGGCTGCCGGATGAGCGCCGCATTAAGAAAGCCTGTACCCAGGCTGCGGAGGTTGCGCTGTTTGCCTATAATAGTCGTGCCGCGCAAATCTGGTGGCAGCAGAACCAGAGTAAATGCGCGCAGTACGCTAACCTGTCCGTGTGGTATCTGGATGATGAGCAACTGGCGAAACTGAGTGATTTTGCCGGCCGAACCATGACGTTGCAGGCAACGATTCAGGATGGCGCCATCTGGCTGTCGGATTCTCAGAATAATCTGGAAATTCATCTGACTGCATGGCAACAGCCTTCATGATTGTCATCTCCCGAAATGTCTCGATTCCCGACAATGAGCTGGAAATCACAGCCATTCGTGCGCAGGGAGCGGGTGGACAGCACGTTAATAAGACCTCAACGGCTATCCATTTGCGCTTTGACATTCGGGCCTCTGGCCTGCCAGAGTATTATAAGGAACGTTTGTTGGCTGCCAGCCATCACCTTATTAGCAGCGATGGCGTCATTATTATTAAGGCGCAGGAGTATCGCAGCCAGGAGCTCAACCGGGAGGCGGCTATCGCCCGGCTGGTGGCAGTCATCAAAGAATTAACCGCAGTGCAAAAAAGCCGACGGGCAACCCGCCCTACGCGCGCGTCGAAAGAACGCAGGTTGTCATCGAAGGCACAAAAATCCACAGTGAAGGCGCTTCGCGGTAGAGTTCGTCGTCCTCAGGAGTGACGAGCGGGGATAACATTTCATAAGGAATTTATGGTGAAAACAGCGATATTGTCAGTAGCGGCAGCATGCACGCTCTTTGCCTTGATTGGATGTAATAATCGTACTGAAGTGGAGGCGCTACAGCCGACGCAGACGGCAGAATTAAAACCGATGCAGCAAAGCTGGCGTGGCGTATTGCCTTGCGCAGACTGTGAAGGGATCGAAACCTCTTTGTTCCTGGAAAAAGATGGAACATGGGTGATGAATGAACGTTATCAGGGCGTTCGTGAAGAACCCTCTTCGTTTGCCTCGTATGGCACCTGGGCGCGTACAGCCGATAAACTGGTATTGACCGACAGCAAAGGCGAGAAGTCTTACTATCGTGCGAAAGGCGACGCTCTGGAAATGCTTGATCGTGAAGGTAATCCGATTGAGTCGCAGTTTAATTACACGCTTGAGTCGGTGTCTGCCAGTTTGCCCGTAACGCCAATGCCGGTGCGCGGCATGTATTTCTATATGGCGGATGCGGCGACCTTTACCGATTGCGCTACCGGGAAACGCATGCCGGTGGCGAACAATGCTCAGCTGGAACGTGATTATCTGGCGGCACGAGGCGCTGCGGAAAAACCGGTATTATTAACGGTGGAAGGCCACTTTACGCAGGAAGCCAACCCGGATACGGGCGCGCAGGTAAAAACGCTGGTGGCCGATAAAGAGATTAAATTCGTTCCTGGACAGGATTGTTCCAGCAAGTAATTGCGGTATCGACCCCGTCTGGACATTAAAAAACCCCGCTAATGCGGGGTTTTTTGTGTTTAGCCTTTGATGGCTTTCACCAGGAAATCGACGATCTCGCCAGTTTTAATCAACTGCTTCTCGCCGTTACGACGGTATTTGTATTCAATATCGTCGTTGTCCAGGTTACGGTCGCCCAGCACGATAGTGTGCGGGATGCCGATCAGTTCCATATCCGCGAACATGACGCCCGGACGCTCTTTACGGTCATCCATCAGCACTTCGATGCCTTGCGCGCGCAGTTCACCGTACAGTTTTTCCGCCAGTTCCTGCACCCGGAAGGACTTGTGCATGTTCATCGGCAGAATGGCAACCTGGAATGGCGCAATGGCGTCAGGCCATACAATACCGCGTTCGTCGTAGTTCTGCTCAATCGCCGCCGCCACCACGCGCGTTACCCCGATACCGTAGCAACCCATCGTCAGGATCTGGTTACGACCATCTTCACCCTGTACGGAGGCTTTCAGCGCTTCGGAATACTTGGTGCCCAGCTGGAAGATATGACCCACTTCGATGCCGCGTTTAATCAGCAGCGTGCCCTGGCCGTCCGGGCTTGGATCGCCTGCCACGACGTTACGGATATCGGCGACTTCTGGCGTCGCGACATCGCGATCCCAGTTGATGCCGAAGTAGTGTTTACCGTCGATGTTGGCGCCTGCCGCGAAATCGCTCATTACTGCAACGGTACGGTCGATCACCACCGGAACCGGCATATTTACCGGGCCGAGAGAACCCGGGCCGGCTTTCACCAGCGCACGAATCTCTTCTTCTGTGGCGAAGGTCAGCGGGCTGGCAACCTGCGGCAGTTTTTCCGCTTTCACTTCGTTCAGTTCGTGATCGCCACGTACCAGCAGAGCAACCAGCGGGTAGCTGCTTCCTTCAACTGCTTTCACCAGCAGCGTTTTGACGGTTTTCTCAATCGGCAGATTGAACTGCTCAACCAGCTCCGCGATGGTTTTCGCGTTTGGCGTATCAACCAGCGTCATCTCCTGGCTGGCAGCCGCGCGCGGCGCTTTCGGCGCAACGGCTTCGGCGAACTCAATGTTAGCCGCGTAGTCAGAAGAATCAGAGAAGATCACATCATCTTCACCGCTTTGCGCCAGTACCTGGAACTCGTGGGATGCGTTACCGCCGATAGACCCCGTGTCTGCCTGTACTGCGCGGAAATCCAGGCCCATACGGCTGAAGATTTTGCTGTAAGCGGCATACATCGCGTCGTAAGTTTCCTGTAGCGATTCCTGAGAGGTATGGAAAGAGTAGGCGTCTTTCATCAGGAACTCGCGGGAACGCATTACGCCGAAACGCGGACGTACTTCGTCACGGAATTTGGTCTGGATCTGGAAGAAGTTCAGCGGCAGCTGTTTGTAAGAGCTGAGTTCGTTACGAATCAGGTCGGTGATAACTTCTTCGTGAGTCGGGCCGAGTACGAACGGACGCTCGCCACGGTCAACAAAACGCAGCAGTTCCGGGCCGTACTGTTCCCAACGACCACTCTCTTGCCACAGGTCAGCAGGCTGAACCACTGGCATTGACACCTCGATGGCACCGGCGTTATTCATCTCTTCACGCACGATGTTTTCGACTTTTTTCAGGACGCGCAGGCCAGTCGGCAGCCAGGTATATAACCCGGAGGCGAGCTTGCGGATCATCCCGGCGCGCAGCATCAGCTGATGGCTGATAACCTCGGCGTCGGCAGGTGTCTCCTTCAGAGTGGAGAGCAGATATTGGCTAGTACGCATGTTGTTACGGTTCCAGTTGGACGATCGAACAGGCTCAACGCGAGCCTGACACAAAAAAAGTGATTTAGTTTACCAGCGAGAAAGGGATGTCAAAAGAGAAGGGCGTGAAATTAGCGGGGTTCCAGCGCAAAGACTTCAAAACCCTCTTCGGTGACGCGCCAGCGCACGTTGAAATCGTGCAGCCAGACGGCGTACGTTTTACCGGTCTCTTCACCTTTACGATAGGCAGGACGCGGATCTTGCGCCAGCACTTCGCCGATAAATGTTTTCAGTTGCGGGTAACGTTGTTCAAGCCGTGAAAGCTGTTGGTCAATGTCGGCCGTGAAGCTGACGTGCATCTCTGCCACAGGCGCCTGTTGCGCGTAGCTGGCCGTTGCGTCCGGTAATGACTCGGCAAACGGCAGGTAGGGTTTGATATCAATAACCGGCGTACCATCAACCAGATCCAGACTGCCCAGCGTCAGGATGACTTTCTCTTTCTGACAGACAATCTCTTTCAACTCAACCAGCGACATGCCGACAGGGTTAGGGCGAAAGGTGGAGCGGGTCGCGAAGACGCCCATCCGGGCATTGCCGCCGAGACGGGGAGGGCGAACCGTCGGGCGCCATCCGCCAGCCATCGTCTGATGAAAGACGAAGATCACCCACAAATGGCTGAACGCTTCCAGACCGCGAACGGCATCGGCCTGATTATAGGGCGCAACAAGATGCAGTTCGCCGTCGGCGCTTTTTACCAGACCTGGCTGGCGCGGGACGGCGAACTTTTCTTTATAGGGGGAGCGAATAACGCCTATTTGCTCGAACTGAAAACTGCTCATTTAGCCGAGATGTTAAGGGCGGAACCGATGCAAACAGCCTGACGGTAGCAGCCTGGCGTTCCACTGGTGACTTCGCAGCTGTGCAGCAGTACAGCATTCGCCTTCATTTTAGAGGCGTTAATCTGCATGCGTTTACGTGCCGTCGGGATGCTCGGCGGGGAATCCTGATTAGATGCCTGGCAGGAGTCACCGCTGACTTCGCCAAGATCGCGGAACGGTTTACCCACTAACTCTTCGGCGTTGGTGTAAATTCGGACCGGTGCGGCACGCGGCGCTTTCGGTTTTTCCGACTCCGCTTTTGGCGGGGTTGCGGTGCTTTGAACGGGTTCAACAGGGGATCTGCTTAGCATGGAACAACCGCCCAGCATGAGTGCCAATAAACAGATCGGTAAAGCACGCATAATATTTCCTCAATGAATGATCTAATCGTCAGATATTGAATCAGGAGCTTGCATAAATGACAAGACGGGCAAGCGCCCGTCCTGAATGATATTACAGATTGTGGAAACCGCCTAAAAATTACCAGCCTTTAACAGCACCGCCGTTGAAGACTTTATTCGCGGCTTCGTAGACTTCGTCAGACTGATAAGCCTGAACGAATTTCTTCACGTTCTCTGCGTCTTTATTGTCTTCACGCGTTACGATCAGGTTAACGTACGGGGAATCTTTATCTTCCACGAAGATACCGTCTTTTGCCGGAGTCAGGTCAATCTGGCTGGCGTAAGTGGTGTTAATCACGGCCAGGGCAATTTGCGCATCGTCCAGAGAGCGCGGCAGTTGCGGTGCTTCCAGCTCAACAATTTTCAGGTTCTTCGGGTTTTCGGTCACGTCCAGAACGGTCGGCAGCAGGCCAACGCCATCTTTCAGTTTGATTAACCCTACTTTCTGCAACAGCAGCAGTGAACGACCAAGGTTAGTCGGATCGTTTGGTACGGCTACCTGAGAACCATCCTGTAGCTCATCAAGTGATTTGATTTTTTTGGAATAACCGGCGATCGGATAAACAAAGGTATTGCCAACAGCAACCAGCTTGTAACCGCGATCTTTGATCTGCTGATCCAGGTACGGCTTGTGCTGGAAAGCGTTCGCGTCGATATCGCCTTTGCTTAACGCTTCGTTCGGTAATACGTAGTCGTTGAACGTCACCAGCTCAACATCCAGACCGTATTTTTCTTTCGCTACTTTTTGCGCGACTTCCGCAACCTGCTGTTCAGCGCCGACAATCACGCCCACTTTGATGTGGTTCGGATCTTTTTCATCCTGGCCGCAACCCACAAGTGCCAGAGAACCAATCAGGGCTCCCACTGCCGCAAAGGTTTTAAATTTGAACGCCATGCTTATTTCCTTAATGAGTCATTTGTGTTGTGTTTAATGTTACTTGTGCGTCACTGCCCGAACGATGCGATCGCCGGATAACTGAATTAAATAAACCAGAACGACCAGTAATACCAGCACCGTATTCATCACGGTAGCATTGTAGCCAATGTAACCATACTGATAGCCAATCTGACCGAGTCCGCCAGCGCCAACGGCGCCGCCCATAGCAGAGTAGCCCACCAGAGTAATCAGGGTAATGGTTGCGGCATTGACCAGACCCGGTAATGCTTCCGGCAGCAGCACCTTACGCACGATTTGCAGCGGCGTGGCTCCCATCGCACGGGAGGCTTCGATCAATCCGGTTGGGATTTCCAGCAATGCGTTTTCCACCATGCGGGCGATAAACGGCGCGGCGCCGACGGTTAACGGCACAATCGCCGCCTGCAAACCGATGGAGGTGCCGACAATCACACGGGTAAACGGAATCATCCATACCAGTAAGATAATGAACGGGATAGAACGGAAGATATTGACGACCGCAGAGAGTGTGCGGTAGAGCTTCGCGTTTTCAATAATTTGCCCTGGACGCGTAACGTACAGCAGTACGCCAACCGGCAGACCAATAACAAAACCAAAAAAGCCGGATACAAAAGTCATTGCCAGCGTTTCCCAGACGCCGCGCGCCAGTAACCACATCATCGCCTCAGACATAACCCAGTACCTCTACTTTCACATGGTGTTCCTGCAACCAGGCAATTGCGGCTTGCGTCTCTTCTTGCGTGCCGTGCATTTCCGTCAGCATAATGCCGAACTTCACGCCGCCTGCGTAATCCATCTGCGCGCTAATAATGTTGTTGTTCACATTGAAGCGGCGGGCCGTCTCAGACAGCAGCGGGGCGTCTACGGATTGTCCGGTAAATTCCATACGCAGCATGGGGACGCTGTCCGCATACGGCTCCGCTTTTAAACGTTCCAGATAATCTTCCGGGATATCCAGATGCAACGTGGACTGGATAAACTTCTGCGCCAGCGGCGTTTTTGGATGGGAGAACACTTCGCTGACCGTATCCTGCTCAATCAGTTCTCCGTTACTGATAACTGCGACACAATCGCAAATGCGCTTAACCACATCCATCTCATGAGTAATAAGAAGAATGGTCAGGCCAAGGCGACGGTTAATATCTTTCAACAGTTCCAGAATCGAACGGGTCGTTGCCGGATCGAGTGCGCTGGTGGCCTCGTCGCACAGCAGGACTTTGGGATTGCTGGCTAATGCGCGAGCAATCGCCACACGCTGTTTCTGACCGCCGGAAAGGTTGGCCGGGTAGCTGTCGTGCTTATCGCCGAGCCCTACCAGATCCAACAGCTCTGTGACGCGGCGTTTAATCTCGTCTTTCGGCGTATTGTCCAGTTCCAGCGGCAACGCCACGTTGCCAAAAACGGTACGTGAAGCTAACAGGTTAAAATGCTGGAAAATCATGCCAATCTGGCGACGGGCTTTCGTCAACTCAGATTCAGAAAGGGTGGTCAGCTCCTGGCCGCCAACCAATACGCTCCCTTCCGTGGGACGTTCCAGCAGATTCACACAGCGAATGAGTGTGCTTTTACCGGCGCCGGAGGCGCCAATAACGCCATAAATTTGTCCGGCAGGGACATGCAGGCTGACGTTGTTCAGCGCCTGAATGGTGCGAGTCCCCTGTTGGAACACTTTGGTGATATTCGAAAGTTTAATCATTGATTATTTATTATCGTAATTAAGTTAGCCGTGGCATTTTCTTCTGCCTGATACGGTCGAAGCCGTCAACAAAATGGATGTTAAGGCATCCAGACGTCTAAATCAATCAGGCTTTCGATGATGAGCACTTTCTTGCTCGCTGAAACATGCGATACTAACGGCACATGCCTTATTCAGGAGCTATAAAAGGTGGCAAAGTCCGTACCCGCAATTTTCCTCGACCGTGATGGCACTATTAATGTGGATCATGGTTACGTACATGAAATCGATGAGTTCGAGTTTATTGAAGGCGTCATTGACGCGATGCGTGAACTGAAAAAGATGGGCTTTGCGCTTGTCGTTGTTACCAACCAGTCTGGTATTGCGCGCGGTAAATTTACGGAAGCGCAGTTCGAGACGCTGACCGAATGGATGGACTGGTCGCTGGCGGACCGCGATGTCGATCTGGATGGCATCTATTATTGTCCGCATCATCCGCAGGGCAGCGTAGAAGAGTTCCGTCAGGCGTGTGATTGTCGTAAACCGCATCCCGGGATGCTTATCTCTGCGCGTGATTTTCTGCACATTGATATGGCCGCGTCTTATATGGTGGGTGACAAAATAGAAGATATGCAGGCGGCGGCAGCTGCAAATGTTGGTACGAAAGTATTGGTACGCACTGGTAAGCCCGTTACGCCCGAAGCAGAAAATGCGGCAGATTGGGTGTTAAATAGCCTTGCTGACCTGCCATCGGCGATAAGAAAGCAGCAAAAATAAGCGTTATGATTAAAAGATGAACGGTTGAGATAAAAATGCATTTTTCCGCTTGTCTTCCTGAGACGACCCCCTATAATGCGCCTCCATCGACACGGCGGATGTGAATCACTTCACACAAACAGCCAGTTGATTAAAGAGAAAAATCCTG
>NZ_JAOWFV010000002.1:0-705 GCF_030333505.1 Citrobacter sp. CK189
CTTCGGCGTTGTAAGGTTAAGCCTCACGGTTCATTAGTACCGGTTAGCTCAACGCATCGCTGCGCTTACACACCCGGCCTATCAACGTCGTCGTCTTCAACGTTCCTTCAGGACCCTTAAAGGGTCAGGGAGAACTCATCTCGGGGCAAGTTTCGTGCTTAGATGCTTTCAGCACTTATCTCTTCCGCATTTAGCTACCGGGCAGTGCCATTGGCATGACAACCCGAACACCAGTGATGCGTCCACTCCGGTCCTCTCGTACTAGGAGCAGCCCCCCTCAGTTCTCCAGCGCCCACGGCAGATAGGGACCGAACTGTCTCACGACGTTCTAAACCCAGCTCGCGTACCACTTTAAATGGCGAACAGCCATACCCTTGGGACCTACTTCAGCCCCAGGATGTGATGAGCCGACATCGAGGTGCCAAACACCGCCGTCGATATGAACTCTTGGGCGGTATCAGCCTGTTATCCCCGGAGTACCTTTTATCCGTTGAGCGATGGCCCTTCCATTCAGAACCACCGGATCACTATGACCTGCTTTCGCACCTGCTCGCGCCGTCACGCTCGCAGTCAAGCCAGCTTATGCCATTGCACTAACCTCCTGATGTCCGACCAGGATTAGCTGACCTTCGTGCTCCTCCGTTACTCTTTAGGAGGAGACCGCCCCAGTCAAACTACCCACCAGACACTGTCCGCAACCCGGAT
>NZ_JAOWFV010000003.1:0-203 GCF_030333505.1 Citrobacter sp. CK189
ATATTCCTGTACTTGGTGTTACTGCGAAGGGGGGACGGAGAAGGCTATGTCGGCCGGGCGACGGTTGTCCCGGTTTAAGCGTGTAGGTGTGTGCTCCAGGCAAATCCGGTGCACTTTAACACTGAGGCGTGATGACGAGGCACTACGGTGCTGAAGTGACAAATGCCCTGCTTCCAGGAAAAGCCTCTAAGCATCAGGTAACA
>NZ_JAOWFV010000004.1:0-239 GCF_030333505.1 Citrobacter sp. CK189
CCACCCCGCGTCCGTCTTTCTGCTTCGTATTTCAAACCACATCTGCGTTGGCTTTCCTCGTTCACCTCAGTCACTTACTGGAGTAAGCTCCTAAGGATTCACTGCGTCGCCGCCTTGTTGTGATTCGAACTACTTTGCAAAATATTACATCATATTTCAATTGGTTGCGGGGGCCGGATTTGAACCGACGACCTTCGGGTTATGAGCCCGACGAGCTACCAGGCTGCTCCACCCCGCGT
>NZ_JAOWFV010000005.1:0-312 GCF_030333505.1 Citrobacter sp. CK189
AAAGAGGCTCCCACTGCTTGTACGTACACGGTTTCAGGTTCTTTTTCACTCCCCTCGCCGGGGTTCTTTTCGCCTTTCCCTCACGGTACTGGTTCACTATCGGTCAGTCAGGAGTATTTAGCCTTGGAGGATGGTCCCCCCATATTCAGACAGGATACCACGTGTCCCGCCCTACTCATCGAGCTCACAGCCTGTGCATTTTCGTGTACGGGACTTTCACCCTGTACCGTGCGACTTTCCAGACGCTTCCACTAACACACAAGCTGATTCAGGCTCTGGGCTCCTCCCCGTTCGCTCGCCGCTACTGGGGGA
>NZ_JAOWFV010000006.1:0-304 GCF_030333505.1 Citrobacter sp. CK189
GGGGGGGGACTTGAACCCCCACGTCCGTAAGGACACTAACACCTGAAGCTAGCGCGTCTACCAATTCCGCCACCTTCGCACAGTCATCTTACTTTTTTGATATCGCCTCGTTGGTGCGAGGGGGGGGACTTGAACCCCCACGTCCGTAAGAACACTAACACCTGAAGCTAGCGCGTCTACCAATTCCGCCACCTTCGCCCAGTGCGAGCAATATCAACGTGGTTTTGGTGCGAGGGGGGGGACTTGAACCCCCACGTCCGTAAGGACACTAACACCTGAAGCTAGCGCGTCTACCAATTCCGCC
>NZ_JAOWFV010000007.1:0-325 GCF_030333505.1 Citrobacter sp. CK189
GATGCGTTGAGCTAACCGGTACTAATGAACCGTGAGGCTTAACCTTACAACGCCGAAGATGTTTTGGCGGACTGAGAGACACAAACAATATTCAGCTTTGATTACAGATTTTGCGAAAACGAAAGATTTTACGCTGAGACAAGGCGGCAAGCGAAGGAAAGGAAGGAGCATACACAGGTATGTGACTGAGTTTACGAGCGAAGCCAACGCAGTATCAGGGTAAAAGATTCGTTTTAAGGGCACAAAGAATTTGCCTGGCGGCCGTAGCGCGGTGGTCCCACCTGACCCCATGCCGAACTCAGAAGTGAAACGCCGTAGCGCCGAT
>NZ_JAOWFV010000009.1:0-3977 GCF_030333505.1 Citrobacter sp. CK189
AGGCATTAATTAAAGTGAAGAGGCCATCCTGAGGGATGGCCTTTTTGCGTTCATGCGCCCGGGTGCAGCCGGATGTCGGCTGCGCCTTATCCCACCTACATAACCACAAGCCATACTGTTGCATATGCGGTAAACTAGACGCGATTTTGCATCAGGAAAGCGTCTATGAATCACTCCCTCAAACCCTGGAATACCTTCGGTATCGATCAACGCGCTAACGAGATTGTCTGTGCCGAAAATGAACAACAACTATTGGATGCCTGGCAATCGGCTAAAGCATCAAATCATCCGGTACTGATACTGGGCGAAGGGAGTAACGTTCTGTTTCTTGATACCTTTCATGGAACGGTGATTATCAACCGTATCAAAGGTATTGAGGTGACAGAGCAACCCGAGGCATGGCACTTGCACGTAGGGGCGGGGGAAAACTGGCATAACCTGGTACGATACACACTCCAGCAAGGTATGCCGGGGCTGGAAAATCTGGCGCTTATTCCGGGGTGCGTCGGTTCTTCTCCTATCCAGAACATTGGCGCCTATGGTGTAGAACTACAGCGGGTCTGTGACTATGTGGATTGTGTCGAGCTGGCAACCGGAAAGTCTCTACGGGTGAGTGCCACAGAGTGCCGCTTTGGTTATCGTGATAGTATCTTCAAGCATGAATATCAGGATCGTTACGCCATTGTGGCTGTCGGCCTGCGTTTACCAAAACAGTGGCAGCCCGTACTGACTTATGGCGACCTGGTTCGCCTTGAACCTGAAACGGTCACGCCGCAGCAGGTGTTTGATGCCGTATGCCATATGCGCACCACGAAACTGCCCGATCCAAAAGTAAATGGTAATGCAGGTAGCTTCTTTAAAAATCCTGTTGTTGCAGCAGAGATTGCGCACACATTACTGGCGCAATTTCCCGGTGCGCCACATTACCCGCAGGCCGATGGTTCAGTGAAGCTGGCTGCCGGCTGGTTGATCGATCAGTGCCAGCTAAAAGGCGTCAGTATCGGGGGCGCTGCGGTACATCGTCAGCAGGCCCTGGTGCTGATTAACGCACATAATGCGACAAGCGAGGATGTGGTGAAACTCGCGCATCATGTGCGTCAGAACGTGGGTGAGAAATTTAATGTCTGGCTGGAACCGGAGGTTCGGTTTATCGGGCAGACTGGTGAAGTGAATGCTGTGGAGATCATTGCATGAAGGATAATACCGTTCCCCTGACGCTGATCTCTTTGCTGGCCGATGGTGAGTTTCATTCGGGTGAACATCTGGGTGAAACACTGGGAATGAGCCGCGCAGCCATCAACAAGCATGTCCAGACGCTGCGTGACTGGGGAGTTGATGTGTTTACCGTACCTGGCAAAGGATATAGCCTGCCAGAACCTATCCAATTATTAGATGCTTCTGTCATCCATGCACAACTGGACAGCGGGAATGTCACGGTACTTCCGGTTATCGATTCGACGAACCAGTATCTGCTGGATCGTATCGGCCAGTTGACGTCGGGTGATGCCTGTGTAGCGGAATACCAGCAGGCTGGGCGTGGTCGTCGTGGGCGGAAATGGTTCTCTCCATTTGGTGCGAACCTGTATCTTTCTATGTACTGGCGTCTGGAGCAGGGGCCGGCAGCCGCGATCGGGCTGAGTCTGGTGATCGGCATTGTGATGGCTGAGGTTCTGCGCGATCTGGGTGCAGAGAAGGTTCGGGTTAAGTGGCCTAATGATCTCTATTTACTCGATCGCAAGCTGGCAGGCATTCTGGTTGAGCTTACGGGTAAAACGGGCGACGCTGCACAAATCGTTATCGGCGCAGGTATCAATATGGCCATGCGCCGTGTGGAAGAAGGCGTCGTGAATCAGGGGTGGATCAATCTCCAGGAAGCGGGCATTACGCTTGATCGCAACATGCTGGCGGCGACGCTAATCAAAGAGTTGCGTGCGGCGCTGGAACTCTTTGAGCAGGAAGGTCTGGCACCTTACCTGTCTCGCTGGGAAAAACTGGATAATTTTATTAACCGACCGGTTAAACTGATTATTGGTGATAAAGAAATATTTGGTATTTCCCGTGGGATAGATGCGCAAGGCGCGTTGTTGCTTGAACAGGATGGCGTAATTAAGCCGTGGATGGGCGGAGAAATATCTTTACGCAGCGCAGAATAATAAAAAGGGAGCTAAGGCTCCCTTTTTACATTATTTTCTCAACCTGACTTGTTCGACCGCATGATTGGCGCTTTTGGTCATAATCAGACTGGCCCGCTCACGAGTGGGCAAAATATTTTGCTTTAAGTTCAACCAGTTGATTTCTTTCCATAATGATGCGGCGGTATTGATCGCTTCATCTTTCGATAATTTTGCGTAATTATGGAAATAAGAATCTGGGTCGGTGAACGCCCCTTCACGGAATTTCAGGAAGCGGTTGATGTACCACGTCTGGAGTAAATCTTCAGGCGCATCAACATAAATAGAAAAATCAACGAAGTCAGAAACAAATACATGATGTGGATCGTGAGGATAATCCATTCCACTCTGTAGTACATTTAAGCCTTCAAGAATTAATATATCGGGCTGTGCGACGGTTTTATCTCCGTCTGGAATCACATCATAAATCAGGTGTGAATAGACTGGTGCGGTAACATTTGGCACCCCTGATTTGAGATCGGATACGAATTTCACCAGACGGTGCATATCGTAAGACTCAGGGAAGCCTTTCTTCTTCATCAGCCCGCGATCTTTCAGCACCTGGTTAGGGTGTAGAAAACCGTCAGTGGTGATCAATTCGACGCGACGATGTTCCGGCCAGCGGCTCAGCAGCGCTTGCAGTACGCGCGCGGTGGTGCTTTTGCCCACGGCAACGCTACCGGCGATGCTGATGATATAAGGAATACGCTGGCCGTTAGTGCCTAAAAATTGCTCCAGAACAGCCTGACGGCGCAGGTTTGAACTGATATAGAAATTTAGCAAACGCGACAGGGGCAAATAAATCTCGGCAACTTCTTCCAGTGATAAATCTTCATTAATGCCTTTGAGTCGTGCGATTTCGCCCTCGGTCAGGGTCATCGGCACGGAATCACGAAGCGCAGCCCACTGGTTGCGATCAAATTGTAGGTAAGGCGTCATTAACGTTTGCTCTTTACTCATAAGCATGTTTCTGGCTGTCATTGCTACATCAGGTCAGCGATAAAAAAGCGAATCATCCCCGGCATGCAATGGCACGACACATTTCAGTTAATTTGGACAATGGGCAGGAGGGTAACACCAGATGGGAGGGAATAATAAGAAAAAATCTCTCCTGATAAGTTATCCCTGAAACGCAATGTGACGGATATACCATATGTAAAAGAAGAATTTTTCTCTTTCAAACACAGATATGATGATGCTCTCCGTTAAGCCGTTAGCATCCTGGTGTCGAAAAATCGCACTGACCTGACTAAAAATAGGCCATTTAGCAGTCTTGTCGTGCAAAATGTGAGCGATAGAACATTTTATGCAATTTTTTAGTTGCATGAGGTCGCAGGTCTCCATAGAATGCGCGCTACTTGATGCCGACTTAGCTCAGTAGGTAGAGCAACTGACTTGTAATCAGTAGGTCACCAGTTCGATTCCGGTAGTCGGCACCATCAAGTCCGGTGGGGTTCCCGAGCGGCCAAAGGGAGCAGACTGTAAATCTGCCGTCACAGACTTCGAAGGTTCGAATCCTTCCCCCACCACCACTTTCTGGCAGCGTGTTTGCTGTCTGAACTGGTTGAAAAAATTAACCGGTTCGAATAAGAAAAGAGATATGTCTCTTTTTTTGTTACAGAAAGAACTGGGTAGCCGAGTTCCAGGATGCGGGCATCGTATAATGGCTATTACCTCAGCCTTCCAAGCTGATGATGCGGGTTCGATTCCCGCTGCCCGCTCCAGACGTGCTGATATGGCTCAGTTGGTAGAGCGCACCCTTGGTAAGGGTGAGGTCCCCAGTTCGACTCTGGGTATCAGCACCAC
>NZ_JAOWFV010000010.1:0-557 GCF_030333505.1 Citrobacter sp. CK189
GTCGCTGCCGCAGCTTCGGTGCATGGTTTAGCCCCGTTACATCTTCCGCGCAGGCCGACTCGACCAGTGAGCTATTACGCTTTCTTTAAATGATGGCTGCTTCTAAGCCAACATCCTGGCTGTCTGGGCCTTCCCACATCGTTTCCCACTTAACCATGACTTTGGGACCTTAGCTGGCGGTCTGGGTTGTTTCCCTCTTCACGACGGACGTTAGCACCCGCCGTGTGTCTCCCGTGATAACATTCTCCGGTATTCGCAGTTTGCATCGGGTTGGTAAGCCGGGATGGCCCCCTAGCCGAAACAGTGCTCTACCCCCGGAGATGAATTCACGAGGCGCTACCTAAATAGCTTTCGGGGAGAACCAGCTATCTCCCGGTTTGATTGGCCTTTCACCCCCAGCCACAGGTCATCCGCTAATTTTTCAACATTAGTCGGTTCGGTCCTCCAGTTAGTGTTACCCAACCTTCAACCTGCCCATGGCTAGATCACCGGGTTTCGGGTCTATACCCTGCAACTTAACGCCCAGTTAAGACTCGGTTTCCCTTCGGCTCCCCTAT
>NZ_JAOWFV010000011.1:0-262 GCF_030333505.1 Citrobacter sp. CK189
TGAGAGACTCATACACACTTTACGTGTGTCGTTTCAATTTTCAGCTTGATCCAGATTTTTAAAGAGCAAATATCTCAAACATCACCCGAAGATGAGTTTTGAGATATTAAGGCCGGCGACTTTCACTCACACAAACCAGCAAGTGGCGTCCCCTGGGAGGTCTGACCTCATCAGTTGAACGCTGGCGTCCCCTAGGGGATTCGAACCCCTGTTACCGCCGTGAAAGGGCGGTGTCCTGGGCCTCTAGACGAAGGGGACACTG
>NZ_JAOWFV010000012.1:0-220 GCF_030333505.1 Citrobacter sp. CK189
TTTCACTTCTGAGTTCGGCATGGGGTCAGGTGGGACCACCGCGCTACGGCCGCCAGGCAAATTCTGTTCGTCTAATGCCTGTCGCATTAAACAATAATCTGTAATCAGGCTGAAAATCGTCTCTCAGTCCGCCAAAACACCTTCGGCGTTGTAAGGTTAAGCCTCACGGTTCATTAGTACCGGTTAGCTCAACGCATCGCTGCGCTTACACACCCGGCCT
>NZ_JAOWFV010000013.1:0-206 GCF_030333505.1 Citrobacter sp. CK189
GCATCCGTAGCTCAGCTGGATAGAGTACTCGGCTACGAACCGAGCGGTCGGAGGTTCGAATCCTCCCGGATGCACCATCTCTTACTTGATATGGCTTTAGTAGCGGTATCAAAATCTGCAATAAAGTAAGTTTCCCGATGCATCCGTAGCTCAGCTGGATAGAGTACTCGGCTACGAACCGAGCGGTCGGAGGTTCGAATCCTCCC
>NZ_JAOWFV010000014.1:0-201 GCF_030333505.1 Citrobacter sp. CK189
TCGCCGCTACTGGGGGAATCTCGGTTGATTTCTTTTCCTCGGGGTACTTAGATGTTTCAGTTCCCCCGGTTCGCCTCGTTTGACTATGTATTCATCAAACGATGATGCACCGTAGTGCACCGGGTTTCCCCATTCGGACATCGCCGGGTCAAGGGTTCATATCACCTCGCCGGCGCTTTTCGCAGATTAGCACGTCCTTCA
>NZ_JAOWFV010000015.1:0-240 GCF_030333505.1 Citrobacter sp. CK189
CTGGATAGAGTACTCGGCTACGAACCGAGCGGTCGGAGGTTCGAATCCTCCCGGATGCACCATCTTCCCCGATATAACAGCTACGCTGTTGTTTCATGGTCTGCGAAGCTATCGCAAGCACCAGGGAGGATAACGTTGCTTCAGCAACGGCCCGTAGGGCGAGGCGCAGCCGAGTAATCCTCCCGGATGCACCATCTCTTATTTGATACGGCTTTTGTAGCGGTATCAATATTGGCAGTA
>NZ_JAOWFV010000016.1:0-206 GCF_030333505.1 Citrobacter sp. CK189
GACATGTTTAAAAAAGCGAATTTCATCGACACATAGTAAGAACGTGTCGATGCCATAAGCATATTCCGGCAACATGTTTAAAAAATAAGGCTTTATCGACATATGGCCGGAATGTGTCGATGCGGCAAACATATCCAGAAGACATGTTTAAAAAAGCGAATTTCATCGACACATAGTAAGAACGTGTCGATGCCATAAGCATATTC